>NZ_NSDZ01000004.1:0-1354249 GCF_002300155.1 Rhodococcus sp. ACS1 | reverse complement strand
CGACACCGCCACCCCACCCCCACCCGCCACCACACCCCCCGCCAAAATCTCCGGCAACAACCGCACCCCCACACCTGACACACCACACACCAACCCCACACCCGACCCCCACACACCCACCCCACCCAAACCCACACCCGGATCCGCGGCTGCGGCGGTGAGGATTCGGGCGAACTGCTGGGCGTCGGCCGGGCCGTGCACGTCGACGACCCAGGTGCCGTCCCGGTCCTCGAGTTCCACGAACGCTCCGTTGCCGGCGCAGTGCCACCGCTGCACGACGGCGACGGCACTCTCCCCGATGCGCTCGACACCGAGGGGTTCGCGCATTCCGCCCGTCACCGACCACGGTTCTCCCACACCGTCTTCGGAGGCGAGGAACCGGTGCCTGCGGGATCTGCGGAGTTGCAGGCCCACGTGCCGGGTCAGTGTGTCGAACGTGAGATCCGGTGTGAGGGTGAGTCGCACGGGTGTGGTGGAGCCGTGCTCCCGGTGTCCGATCACCACGTCGTCGATGCCGGTGCGGCTGTGGGCGTAGACCGCCAGCGCGGCGAGCAGGACGGCTGCCGGGCCGCCGCCGCTGCGGCGCGCGAGCCGCACGAGGGTGCCGTCGGCGGGAATGGTGACGCGGCGCTGGCCCTCCGGACCGGGTGGGATCTCCTGTCGCGCCGCTCCGGCCGACAACTGCTCCCAGTAGTGCCGGTCGTCCGCCCAGGCGTCGCTCTCGCGGTACCGGGCATCGGATGTCAGCTGGATGATGGGCGCCGCGAACGACAGGGTCTCCGGCGGCGCGGTCGGGGCCGCCTCCCCCAACTCATAGGCCTCGGCGGTGCGGCGGACGATCGCCGCCATGCCCGGCTCGTCGTTGACCAGGCGGTGGTAGCGCTGGAACCAGCCGTATCGGCCGTGCGGTAGCCGGAACAGGACGTGCACGTACAGCGGCCCGGCGGCGGGGTCCATCGGACGGGCCAGTTCCCGGTCGATCCACGTCGTGGCGAGCAGTCCGGGGCCGGTGACGTCGAGGACGTCGGGACCGGTGACCGCGGTTCCGGCGATCTGTCCGGGCTCGGGGCCGTCGAGGACGAATGTGGCATGCAGGCCATGGCATTCGGACAGTGTCCGGTGCAGTGCGCGGCAGAACCGGTCTTCGTCGAGTGGGCCCTCGAGTTCGAGGTACTGGCCGAACGTGTTGTCGGCGAGGTGGGCGCGGAGTACCGCGATCTGGTCGTAGGTGAGGGGCAGCACCTCACCGGTACTCATGGAATCCCCGTCCGGTCTTGCGCCCCAGGTGTCCGGCCTCGACCAGGGCGACGAGCGTCGCGGGCGGGCGGTAGTGGTCGTCGCCGGTCAGCTCGCGTAGCGCGGTCATCGTGTCCTGGACGTTGTCCAGGCCGATCAGGTCGGCGGTCCGCAGCGGTCCCATCGGGTGGCCGAGGCAGCCTTCGAACAATGCGTCGGTGGTCTCCGCGTCGGCGATGCCGTCGCCGACGGCGGCCGCCGCCTCGGCGATGCAGAGCATGAGGACCCGGTTCAGCAGGAATCCGGGGCCGTCGCCGACGACGATGCCGGTCTTTCCCAATGAGGTGAGGAGAGCCAGCGCACGGTCCAGCGACTGCGGCGACGTCCGCGGGCCCCGCACCACCTCGACGGTGTCCTTGAGCGGTGCCGGGTTCATGAAATGCAGCCCGACCACCTGTTCCGGCCTGGTGGTGCTCGCCGCGAGCCGGTCGACGGGGATGCCCGACGTGCACGACGCGAGGAGGGCGTCGGGTGCGCAGACCCGGTCGAGTTCGGCGAATATCTTCTCCTTGAGGTCGATTCGCTCGGGGACGCACTCGATGACGACGGCGACGTCGCACAGATCGGTGAGCTGCCCCGTCCAGTGCACCCGCGCGGTGACCTCGGCGGGTTTCGGACCGCCGGCCCGGCCGAGGAGTATCGCCAGCCGCAGTGAGTCGCGCATCCGGGACCGGGCCTGTTCGACGGCCTGCTGGTCGGAGTCGACGACGGTGACGTCGTGGCCGGCCCGAGCCAGACTTTCGGCCACCCCGGCGCCCATGGTTCCCGCCCCCACCACACCGATGCTCAGTGCATTTCCGCTCATCGCACTGCCCCCGAGGTGAAGCCGGTGGTGAAGCCGGTGTCGTCCTGATGCACGTATTCCATCGCCACCTCCTGGGTGGGCAGGTCGGGGTGAGCCACCAGTCCGGCGTGCAGCCGGCGGAGGTCGGTGAGCATCGCTCCGACGGTGCTCGCGTCGAACAGGTCGGTGGCGTAGTCGAGTTGGAGGGTGAGCGCCGATGGACCGCGGGTCCACGACAGCCCGAGTTCGACGGGTGACCGGTCCGCCAGGACGTCGCCGCCTGCGCGTTCGCCGTCGCAGCGCACCGGGAAGTGCTGCGCCGCCGGGTCTACCGCGCCGCGGTCCGAAGACAACTCGCGGTGCACGGTCTCCACCAGTTCCGGGTAGGTGGGTTCCGCGGACAGGTCCACGGCCACGATCCGCGGCGTCGCCCCCGGCTGCGCGAGCGCGGCCACCGCCACCTCGTCCTGCGCGGTGTACCAGGCGAGCAGGGTGAGCCAGGCGGCGAGCAGTTCCGGGAGGTCCGGGTATCCGTCGAGCGTCGCCGTCACCCGTGCCACGGAATAGATCGGCGGTACGGCGCCGTCGGCGGGCTGCCGGGGCCGGTCGGCCGGGACCAGTGGTGGCGCAACCGAAAGCGGAACAGGCGATGCAGTCGCAGGTGCCGGTGACGAGTCTGCGAGGAACACCGAAATCGTCTGCGTGCGAGATGATCCCACGATTCCCTCCAGGATGCGGACGTATTCGTCGCACAGCCCGGCGGCGGTCTGTTCGGTGAACAGTTCCGTGCTGAACTCGAGTCCCGCGGCCATGTTGTCCTCGCCGCCCCGTTCCGTGGTGACGAGGGTGAGGTCGAATTTGGCCGTGCCGGACGGCACCCCGCCGAACGCGATGGCGGCGGGGTCGTCCTGGTCGAACAGCGTCTCGGTGAGTCCGTGCTGCGACTGCAGCGCCGGCAGTTCCTGGTGGACGTGGCAGACGTCGAACAGTGGTGTCCGGCTGAGGTCGCGGTCGCCGGTGAGTGCGGTGACGACGCGGTCGAACGGGATCTCCTGGTGTTCGAGGGCACCGAGCACGACGTCCCGCACCCGTACGCACAGTTCCGAGATGCTCGGTTCCCCGGACAGGTCGGCGCGCAGGGCCACCGTGCTGTTGAAGTACCCGATCATGCCGGACAGTTCCGGCCGGTTGCGTCCGGTCGTCGGCGTCCCGACCACGAGGTCGCGCTGGCGGCTGCGGCTCGCCATGAGGAGGTAGAACGCGGACAGCAGCACCACGAACAGCGACACGGACTCCCGCCGCGCCACGTCCCGCAGGCTCCGGGTCAGTTCTTCGGAGACGGTGAACGTGTGGAACGCCCCGGTGAAGTTCTTCCGCTCCGGGCGCGGGAAGTCGGTGGGCAGCCGCAGCAGCGGAACGTCGTCGAGCACTGTTTTCCAGTAGTCGAGTTCGCCGTCGAGCGCGGCGCTCGCGATCAGCTCCCGCTGCCACAGGGCGTAGTCCCAGTACTGGACGGGGAGCGGCGCGAGGTCGGCGGGGCGACCGGCGCGGCGGGCCGCGTACAGGGCGGGCAGTTCCTGCTCGAAGATCCTCGGCGAACCCCCGTCGTTGACGGAGTGGTGGGTGGTGACCTGCAGGACGTGCTCGTCCGGGCCGAGCCTGATGAGCAGTGCCCGCACGAGCGGATCGGTGGCCAGGTCGAACGGCGCCGCCGCGGCCTCGTGCACCAGTGCCCGGGCCGCGGCCACCGGATCCGGTTCCCCCGACACGTCGGCGGTGCGGAAGAAATCGCCGAGGGAGTCGCGAATCCGCAGTTCCGGCTCCCCGTCGACCTCGACGTAATTGGACAGCAGCACCCGGTGCCGTGCGGCGAGGTCGTCCCACATTCCACGGACGGCGGATTCGTCGATCGGACCGTGCAGGTCGCTGACCATCGGGAGGTTGTAGATGGTGGTGGCGGCGTCGAGCTGATGATGGAACCACATGCGTACCTGGCCGAACGACATCACGTGCCGCCCGCGCGGTGTGATCGGGGGCAGCCCGCCGGCCGCGGATGTGCCGCCGGCCAGGAGGGCGGCGAAGTCCGACACCTTCGGCCGCTCGTAGAGGTCGATGAGTTTGGGCCGGACCCCGTACCGGTCCGACACCCGGTCGACGAGTTGCATGCCGATGAGCGAGTTTCCGCCGAGGTCGAAGTAGTCGTCCTCGGCGTCGACGTCCCTCTCGGTGTGGAGCAGCTCGCGCAGTGTGGTCTGCAGCCAGTCGAGGCTGTCCTCCGGTGCCGCCGTCACCGGTTCCGGGTTCGGCTCCGCCGAAGGAACGTCGGGTGTGCCCGTCCAGTAGGGCCTGCCCGGAAGGTCGAACCAGCACCGTGAACCGCGCAACGGGTGACCGGGCAGGCGCACGCGCCAGGCGGACTCGTCGCTCGCGTCGACGGCCGTCCAGTCGAGGTCGACTCCACGCTCGTACAGACCGGCGAGGAGGTCCGTGACCGCGTCGGACGTGTCCGGCGCACGAAGTATGTCGGCGTCCCGGAGCGCGTCGGCGAGTAGTGCGCCGAGGCGCCCCGCCGGGCTCGGCTCGACGAAGACGACGGGTCTGTCGGCGAGCATTCCCTGTGCTACGGCGACGAGTCTGTCCGTGTCGAACGCGGGGTTCGCGGCCGCGGCGGCGAGGTCGGCGGCGTCCACCGCCGCCAGTGGGTCCCGCAGGTACCGGGCGGCGTAGCGGGCCACTCCGCCGCTGAGGACTGCGTCGACGGTGACGCCGGCGGCGCGGAGTTCCCGGTGGACGGCGATCTGCCCGGCGAGGAGGTCCGCCTCGTCGCCGGTGGCGGGAAGCTCCGGCGGCAGGTCGCGGCCGCGCAGCGCGGCAGGCATCCGGTCGGGTGACAGCAGCAACGCCACGGCCGGGCGTGGACGAGTGGCCGGTGCGGGGTTCTCGCCGCGGCCGCCGAGTTCCGCGGCACGTACGGCGAGCGACCGCGAGAGTTCGGCAATGCTGCGTGCCTGCACGGCCACCCGGTGGTCGTGGTGCGGCCGGCCCCGGTTGAGGGTGAAGGCGACGTCGTCGAGGTCGTACGCGCGCACGGCCGTTGCCAGTTCGGCGCACAGCGTCGCCAGCGCGCCCACGCTCTTCGCCGACACCCCCACCAGCCGCGTGGTGCCGGTGTCGGGTCGGACGGTGACGGCACGCTCCGGTGGCTGTTCCACCACGCAGTGCGCGTTGATGCCGCCGAGGCTGAACGAACTCACCCCCGCCCGCCGCGGCCCGGTGTCGTCGCTCCACGTCCGGGCCCCGGTGACCACCTCGATGCCGCTGCCGGCCAGATCGACTCCGCCGGTGGGGTGTTCGAAGTGCAGCGACGGGTACAGCTCGCCGTGCTCGACGGCCATGATCGCCTTCACGAGCCCGGACACCCCGGCCGCGTGGTCGAGGTGCCCGATGTTGGTCTTCACCGAACCGATCGGCAGGACGCCCGGGCGGTCCCGGAAAGCGGCCGCGATCCCTTCGAGTTCGACGGCGTCGCCGAGCGGGGTTCCCGAACCGTGCGCCTCCAGGTACCCGGCGTCGTCCGGGGTGAGGCCCGCGTTCTGCCAGGCCCGGGAGATGACGGCCACCTGCGCCCGGGCGCTCGGGGAGCTGATGGTCGCGGACGAATGGCCGCTGGACATCGTGGCGGTGCCGCGGATCACGGCGTGGACCGGGAGGCGGTCGGCGCGGGCGCGGGCGATCGTGGTGAGCAGAAGCGCCGCCCCGCCCTCCCCGACCGCGGTGCCGTCCGCGGTGGCGTCGAATGCGCGGCAGCGGCCACCGGGTGACATCAGTTCCGCGGATCCCTCCGCCATGTCGGCGCGGATACCGTTCACGCGCAGGCTCACTCCGCCGGCGATGGCGAAGTCGGCGTCGCCCGACCGCAGCTCCCGGCAGCCGTGGTGCACCGCGATGAGCGATCCGTTGCATCCCGAATCGACGGCGTAGCAGGGGCCGGTGAGGCCGAGGTGGTACGCGATCCGGGCAGGGACGGCGAACGGAACGTTGCCCAGGGTGCTCAGCACACCCGGTTCCGCCCACATCGCCGGATACGTCGACGCGGCGGCACTGAACACCACCGCGGTCGCGCTGTCCCGGAAATCGGTCACCGAGTAGCCGGCGTCCTCGACCGCCTGATACGCGAGGACCAGCGCGAGCCGCTGCTGCGGATCGATCAGCGACGCTTCCCGTTTCGACAGGGTGAAGTAGGAGTAATCGAACGTGGAGATGTCCTCGACGAATCCCATCGGGTGGTAGTGGGACGGAGGGCCCAGCCCGGTCGCCTCGGCCCGGGACCGCGACAGGGGACGCACCGAATCCCGGCCCGCCGCGAGGTTGGCGCGGAATTCCGCCAGGTTGGCGGCCTCGGGGTAGCGCGCGGCGATGCCGACCACGGCGATGTCGTCGTCACCCGGTGTGGAATGTCGCATGGTCACCGATGTGGAACGTCGCATGATCACGGTTGCCTCCTCCCTGCTGGTCAGAACTCGTAGGTGGCGGGCGCGGGCGCCTCGCTGTCGGTGGAATGCGAGAGCGCCTCGGCCTGCGCCGCCACGGTGACGAGGTCGAACAACTGGCCCACCCGCAGGGCGCCGGGCCACTGTCCGTCGAGACGCCGCTGCAGTTCCACGACGCGGTGGGAGTTGCCGCCGACGTCGAAGAATCCGTCTTCGGGACCGAAGTCGTCGTGCCCCAGCACGGCCGCCCAGTGTTCGGCCACCGACCGTTGCAGTGTCGTCCAGCGTGGCCGCACCGCCGGCTCCGCCTCGGACACGAGTGCGCGCAGCGCGTTCTCGTCCACCTCGCCGCCCGCCGTTCGCGGGACGGCCCCGAGTGCGACGAAACGGGTGGGCACGGAGCGGGCGTCGAGCCGTCCGGCGCTGAACTCCCGCAGGTCCTCCGCCATCGGCAGCACGGCCGCCGCGGCCGCAGGCACCCAGAAGGCGGTGACACCGGTTGCGGTCGTGAGGACCACGGCCTCACGGACCGCCGGGTGACTCTCGACGACGTCCGCGACCGACCGTGCCGGGGATCCGGCGGCGTCGACCGTCAGCAGTCGTCCGGACCGGTTCCACCGGGCGAGCGCGCCCGTGCGGACCATCCGGGAGCCCGGGGATCCGAACGGGTTCGCCACGAACGTGGTGGCCGCCGCGCGCGCCGACGTGTGGGACTCCCGCGTGTCGGCGACATACACCTCGCCGCTCACCTCCTCGGGGGTGAGCTGCAGCCGGGGATCGAGCACGAACGTCCCGGCCGCGGTACTCCATTCACGGATGCGGGTGTGCTCGTCCGGGGTCAGCAGGTCGACGTCGCCGACGGGGAAACTCGGATCCGCGACGAACGCGGCGAGGATCCGGGTGAACCTTCCGGCGAGGGCCTGCACGGTCGCCTCGTCGAAGAGGTCGGTCGTATAGGTGAATCCGGCCGTCAACCCTTCCGGTGTTCCGCAGTCGTCGTACCGCTCCCGCACCGTCAGGTGCAGGTCGAAGAGGGAGACCTCGACGTCGGGTTCGAGGACCTGGGCTTCGAGGTGCGGGAGCGTGAGATCGGGGTGCTCGGTGTTCCGGAACTCGAGCAACACCTGGAACAGGGGTGAATGAGACTGGGAGCGAGGCGGGTTCAGCGCCTCCACCACCCGCTCGAACGGCACGTCGGCGTGGGCGTAGGCCGCGAGATCGGTCTCGCGGACCCGTGCGAGCAGAGTGTCGAACGTCCCCGACACGTGGGTCCGCAGCACGAGCGTGTTGACGAACATGCCCACCACGTCGTCGAGGACGGCCTCGCCACGGCCGGCGACCGGTGACCCGATCACCACGTCGCCGGAACCACCCGAGCGGGACAGCAACACGGCGAGGGCCGTGTGCACGATCATGAACACGGTGCACCGCCGGGTCCGCGCCAAGGCCACCGCCTCGCGGTGCAGGTCGGCGCCGATCGTGAATGTCACCCGGTCGCCGGCGGCCGATCGGCGGGGCGGGCGGTCACGGTCGGTGGGCAAGTCGGTCACGGCGGGCGCATCGGCGAGCGCCGACCGCCAGTAGTCGAGTTGCCGGGAGAGCAGGGAGTGTGGGTCGTCCTGCGAGCCGAGGAGTTCCCGCTGCCACACGGTGTAGTCGGGGTACTGCACCGGCAGCGGCTCCCATCCCGGCGCGCAGCCCTCGGACCGCGCGGTGTAGGCCGTCAGCACGTCGCGGGCGAGCGGGACCATCGAGAACCCGTCGGCCGCGATGTGGTGCACCACGACGACGAGGACGTGCTCCCGGTCGCCGAGTGTGAACAGCCGTGCCCGCATCGGCACTTCGGCGGCGACGTCGAATCCTGCGGACACGAGTTCCGAGATCTGTCCGGGTACCGGATCTTCGGACGTCGACACGGTGAGTTGCGCGATGTGCCCCGCGCCGACGATCACCTGGGTGGGTCCGGTGTCGCCGTACGGGTACCGGGTGCGGAGCGATTCGTGCCGCTCCACGACGTCGGCGAGGGCGGCGGTCAGCGCGTCGACGTCGAGGTCGCCCGACAGCCGGACGATCATCGCGACGTTGTACGCGGGCGAGGACGGGTCGAACTGATTGAGAAGCCACATCCGGTGCTGCGCCCACGACAGCGGCACCGGGTCGGGGCGCCGGGGCACCGCCACCGCGGGCCGGACCTCGCCGCCCGCGGTCTCCCGGGCGATCCGCGCCGCGAGCGCCCGCACGGTCGGGGCCTCGAACACGTCCCGCACACCGACGTCCGCACCGAGCGCGGAGTTGATGCGCGCAACCACCTGTGTTGCGGTCAGCGAGTTGCCCCCGGACGCGAAGAAGTCGTCGTCGGCTCCGACGACGCCGGTCCCGAGGACCTCGGCGAACACGTCGGCCACCGCGGACTCGAACGGGGTGCCGGGCGCACGGAAGATGCGAGGGGCGAATTCGGGTTCCGGCAGCGCGTGCCGGTCGACCTTGCCGTTGGCGCCGAGCGGAAGCCGGTCGAGGACGGTCACCGAGGCGGGCACCATGAACGGGGCGAGCACCGATCCGGCGAACTGCAGCACCTCCGTGGTGTCGAGATCCGCGCCGTCCTCGGCCGTGACGTACCCGGCGAGGACCGCCTCGGCGGCGGGTGTGCGGCGCACCACGACCACCGCCTGCGCGACACCGGGGCAGCGGGTGAGCGCCGCTTCCACCTCCCCCGGCTCGACCCGCTGGCCGCGCAGCTTGACCTGGAAGTCGTTGCGGCCCAGATATTCCAGCCGCCCGTCCTTCGTCCACCGCATCAGATCCCCGGTGCGGTACATGCGCGAGCCCGGATGGTCGAACGGGTTCGCGACGAACGCGGCGGCGGTCGCTCCGGCCCGCCGGTGGTAGCCGCGTGCCAGACCGTCCCCCAGCACGTACAGCTCACCCACCACACCGACGGGCACCGGCCGCAACCACTCGTCGAGGACGAGTTCGCGGACGCCACGCATCGGGTGGCCGATCCGCACGGGGTCGCCCGGGGTCATCGGGTCGCCGATGTTCGACATCACCGTCGTCTCCGTCGGGCCGTAGCCGACGAGCAGGGTGCGCCCGGCCGCCCAGCGGGCCAGCAACTCCGGCGGGCAGCGCTCCCCGCCGACGACCAGGGCGCGCAGCAAACGCAGACCGCGCGGGTCGATCGTGGCCAGGACCGCCGGGGTCGCGAACGCGTGGGTGATCCGTTCTGCCGCCAGCAGTTCCGTCAGCGCGGCGCCGCCGTACACGTGCGGCGCCGCGATCACCAGTCGCGCGCCCGCGCCGAACGCCATCAGGTATTCGAGCATCGTCGCGTCGAACCCGGGCGACGCGAGATTCAGCACACGCGACGCGTTCGTCGTCGCATACCGCGTGCGCTGATCGATCGTGAAGTTCTGCAACCCCGCATGGGGGATCACGACGCCCTTCGGCGCGCCCGTCGACCCGGACGTGTACATCAGATACGCCGGGTGGTCCGGTCGCAGCGGCACGACCCGGTCCTCGTCGGTGATCGACCGGGACTCCCATCTCCGCGTCGGACCCGGGTAGTCGAGGAGCAGCCATTCCACGCCGTCCGGCATCCGGTCGCGCTGTTCGGCGACGGTGAGTCCCACCACGGCCCCGCAGTCGGCGAGGATGTCGGTGATCCTCGCGGACGGCAGGCTCGGATCCACCGGCACGAACGACGCACCCGATTTCGCCACCGCCCACACCGCCACCACCAGTTCCACGGATCGGACGAGCCCGATCGCCACGTGGTCCTCCGGCCCGATTCCGCGGCGGATCAGCACCCACGCGAGACGGTTCGACCAGTCGTCGAGTTCGCGGTACGACATCACCGCGTTGCCGTACGACAGCGCGACGGCGTGCGGGTCCCGGGCGGCCGCGGCGGCGAGGATCTCCGGCAGCAGCCGGGTGGTGCCGGTGGGCCGCCCGCGCACGGGCACCAGCGCCTCGCGTTCGCCTGCGGACAGCAGATCGAACCGGGCCAGCGGAACGTCCGGGTCCGCGACCACCGTGTCGAGGAGCCGCACGTACCGTTCGGCGAACTTCCGGACGGTCGCGGCGTCGAAGATGTCGGTGGCATAGGTGAATCCGGCGCTGATCCCGGCGGGCGCCCCGTTCTCCCCGAACCGTTCGGCCAGCGTCAGCTGCAGGTCGAACGTGGAGACGGAGACACCGAGGTCGATCTCGTCCACGTCCAGTTCCGGCAGGCTCGGGGTGGGCCGCTCGACGTCCTGGAATTCGAACAGCACCTGGAACAGCGGGGCGTGGGCGGTGGTGCGTGGGAGCGCGAGCGCCTCGACGACCCGCTCGAACGGCACCTCCGCGTGCGCGAACGCCTCCAGATCGCGGTCCCGCACGGCGGCGAGCACCGCGGCGAATGAGTCGGCGCCGCGGACCGGGGTGCGCAGCGCCATGGTGTTGACGAACATCCCGACCACGTCGTCGAGGACGGCCTCTCCGCGCCCCGCCACCGCCGATCCGATCATCACGTCGGCGGTGCTCCCCAGGCGGGACACCAGGACCGCGAACGCCGCGTGGGTCACCATGAACACCGTCGCATCGTGTTCCCGCGCCAGGGCGACCACCTTCCGGTGCAGGCGGTCCCCGATGTCGAACGCCTCCCGCGCGCCGGCGAGCGTCCGGTGCTCGGGGCGTGGGCGATCCATCGGCAGGTCCGTCACGATCGGCGCGTCGGCGAGCGCGGCACGCCAGTACCCGAGTTGGCGGGACATCAGCGAGTCCGGATCGTCCTCCGCTCCGAGCAGGGTCCGCTGCCAGACGCTGTAGTCGGAGTACTGCACCGGGAGCGGCACCCAGTCCGGCGCGTCCCCCCGCGCCCGCGCGGTGTACGCGGACGTCACGTCCCGGGCGAGCGGTCCCAGCGACAACGCGTCCGCCGCGATGTGGTGGACCACCAGGGCCAGGGCGTGATCACGCGGACCGATCTCGAACAGGTGCGCCCGCAACGGAACCTGCGCGGTGACCTCGAAGCCCGCGGACAGTGCCGCGGCGAGCCGGTCCCGGAGTTCGCTCTCCCTCGACACCGGGACCGCGCGGAGGCGGCGCACCGCGTCCGCCGCCGGAATCACCGACTGCACGGGCGTGTCGCCGCGCATCGGGAAGATCGTCCGCAGCGCCTCGTGCCGGTCCACTACGTCCGTCAGCGCCGCGTGCAGTGCATCGACGTCGAGGGGGCCGCGCAACCGGAAGGCCGCCGCGATGTTGTAGGCGGGCGACGTCGTGTCGAACTGGTCGAGGAACCACATCCGCGTCTGCGCCAGCGACACCGGCGCCGCCGCGGACCGGTCGGTGGCCACCAGCGGCGGCCTGCTCGCCGAGTCCGCCCGCGCCACACGGGCGGCGAGCGTCCGCACCGTCCGCGCCTCGAAGACGTCGCGCACTCCCACGGCCGCACCGAGCACAGCCTGAATCCGCGCCACGACCTTCGCCGCGACAAGCGAGTTGCCGCCGAGCGCGAAGAAGTCGTCGTCGACGCCGACCGCGGGCACGCCGAGCAGCGCGGCGAACACGACCGCGATCGCCTCCTCGGCGGGGGTGCCCGCTGCCACGAAGTCGGCGCCGGAGTCGTTGGCGGGCGCCGGAAGTGCCGCCCGGTCCAGTTTCCCGTTCACGGTGAGCGGCACGCGCTCGAGGACCGTCACCGACGCCGGGACCATGTACGAGGGCAGCGCGGTTGCCGCGAACTCCAGCACGGCCCCCGGGTCGACGACCGCACCCGCCTCGGGCACCACGTACGCGGCGGGCGCCGGTCCGGTCACCGGATCCTCGTGCAGCGTCACCACGGCCTGCGCGACACCGTCGCACCGGCCCAGCACCCACTCCACTTCGCCGAGTTCCACCCGGAAGCCGCGGATCTCGACCTGCAGGTCGTCGCGTCCGAGGTAGTCGAGGCTTCCGTCCCGCCGCCACCGCACCACGTCCCCGGTCCGGTACATCCGGTCCCCCGACGCGTCCGCGACGAAGCGGGACGCGGTGAGCCCGGCGCGGCCGAGGTAGCCGCGTGCCACCTGTGGTCCCGCCACGTACAGTTCGCCGGCCACACCGACCGGCACCGGATGCAGCCGCGCGTCCAGCACCGACACCCGAAGCCCGGGAATCGCCCGTCCGATCCCGCTCGTCCACGCGGCGGCGGCGAGCGCGCGGCCGAGCGGGAGGTGGGTGACGTGCACCGTCGTCTCGGTGATGCCGTACATGTTCACGAGCACGGGCGCGTCCTCGCCGCGGCGGGAGTACCAGCGTTCCAGCTGCCCGAAGTCGAGCGCCTCGCCGCCGAGCACGACGTAGCGCAGCGACGTCGGGCCTGCGGCGGCGTCGGCCTCGGTGGCCTCGATCAGCTGGGAGAACGCGGTCGGGGTCTGGCTCAGCACCGTCACCCGCTCGCGGCGCAGCAGCGCGAGGAACGCGGGGGGTGTCCGGGCGGTGTCGAGGTCGACGACGACGAGGGTGCCGCCGTGCAGCAGCGCGCCCCACAACTCCCACACCGAGAAGTCGAATGCCGGGGAGTGGAACATCGTCCACACGTCGGCGTCGTCGAACCGGAACAGGTCCCGGGTGCCGGTGAAGAGGGAGACCACGTTGCGGTGCGACACCGCAACGCCTTTCGGCCGCCCCGTCGATCCCGACGTGTAGACGACGTAGGCCAGCGAGTCCGGATCGGCCGGTGCCCGTTCCGTATCGGTCAGCGGGTCCGCGGAGCGGCCGTCGATTTCGGGGTCCGCCGAATCGAGAAGCAGGACCGGAACATCCGAGACGGGCAGCGTGGCCGCGGAGTCCCGGGTCGCGAGCACGCACACCGGACGGGCGTCGGCGACGACGAGGGCCGAACGCTCACCGGGGTGATCCGCGTCGACGGGCACGTACGCGGCCCCGGCCTTGACGACCGCCACGAGTGCGACGACGAGCGCTGCCGTCCGCGGCAGTGCGACGGCGACCATCGACTCCGGGCCCACCCGCAGCGAGAGGAGTTGCCGGGCAAGGCGGTTCGACCGGGCGTCGAGGTCGCCGTACGTGATGCGCTCACCACCCGACACGACGGCGGTGGCGCCGGGGTTCCGTGCGGCCCGGTCGGCGAACAGCGCGCCGAGCGTGGTTTCGCCGGCGGCGTCCGTCTGCCGGATCGACCATTCCCGTACGAGGGCCTGTTCGGCCGGATTGGCGAGGTCGATGTCGCCGACCGCGACGGACGGATCCGCGACACCCGTCGCGGCGGTGCACACGAACCGCCGAGCGAGCCCGTCCACGGTGGCGGCGTCGAACAGGTCCGTCGCGTAGGCGAAGCGGGCCGTCGTGTCCGACACCGTCACCCGCAGATCGAGGTCGCCGAGTTCCCCACCGGAGTCCGAGAATTCGAGCAGCACCTGGAAGAGCGGTGCGTGGGACGCGGACCGCGGCGGGTCGAGTGCCAGGGCGACGGCCTCCACTGGCACGCCACGGTGGGCGAACGCCTGCGCGGCGGCGTCCCGGACCGTGTCGACGACGTCGCCGAACCGGTCGGCGCCGCGCACCCGGGTCCGCGATACCACCACGTCGGCATCCGTCCGCGTGCCGAGGACGACGTCGCCGGTACGGGCCGATCGTGCCAGCACCAGTGCCAGGGCCGCGTGCGCGACGGTGGCGGCGTCCGTGCGGTGCGCCTCGGCGAGCGCTGTCAGCCCGCGCCGCAGTTCCGGGTCCAATTCGACGTCGACGGCGGCGCTGCGCCGGGACGGCCGTGCGGGGCGCGGACGATCGGTGGGCAGATCCAGCAGTGGGGGCGCGCCCGCCAGGGTGCGCGTCCAGAAGTCGAGCCGGGCCGTCTCCTCGTGGACGGTGCCGACGGGGGCGTCCGGGTCTGCCGCGAGGAAGTCGCCGAGCAGGTCCACGAACCGCCGGTGATGGGCACCGACCTCGCCGGCGTCGTAGCGGTGGGGGTTGGCCAGGAAGTGGACGACGGTCCGGACCGGGGAGCCGCTCTGGTACACGTTGACGAGCAGGTCCTCGACCGGTCCGGACGTGACGATGTGGTATTCGCCGACGAGCGGCCCGAGGGCGAGTTCCTGATGGAAGAGCATCACGTTGACCATCGGTCCCGACAGCGACTCCGCGGCAGCGGCGCCCGCGTCGCGCCGGATGTCGCCGAGCCCGAAACGCTGGTGCCGCAGCGCACCCATCAGGTCCAGTTGCACCCGCTCGACCAGTTGTCCCACGGTGTCCTCGGAGCGGATCCGCACGGGAAGCGGCACGACACCCGCGACCATCCCGCCGGACCGTCGCAGGATTGCGGTGGTGCGCGCCGACACCGGGATCTTCACGAGCACGTCCCGGCGGCCCGTCATCCTCGACAGGTAGCAGGCGAACGCGGCGATGATCGCGGCGGTTCCGTGGGTGCCTGCGCCGCCCAGCGCTCGCTCCGCGGCGTCCGGGAGAGGCCCCGCGGCGTCGGTGCTCGTGGCGACCGCGGGCCCGGTCCGCCGCGCCAGGGTCGATCCGGGTCCGAGACCGCTGATCCGATCGGCCCAGTACTGCCGGTCCGCCGCGAAGCGACTCGACGACCGGTACTGCTGGTCGGCGTCGTACAGATGCCGGGGGTCCGCGGCCTCGCCCGGTGCCGGTTCCCGGCCGAGCACCTGCGCGGAGTACCGGGCCGCGATGCGGTTGAGCATCGTCATCGCACCGTAGCCGTCCAGGGCGACGTGGTGAATCTTGCTGTACCACAAGTAGTGTTCGTCACCGACCCGGAGGATCGACGATTCGACGAGCCGGTCGCGGGTCGGATCGAGCGGGGTCTCGCAGTCGGCGCGCATCCACCGGCGGGCGGCGTCCACCGGTTCGGGGTCGTCGCGGAAGTCGACGAACCCGATCGAGCGGTCCGCGGCGGGGTCGACCATCTGGAACGGCTGACCGTCCCTGTCCATCAACCGGAGAAACGGTGATCCGAATTCGTCCGCGGTCGCGACGGTGGCCGCGCGCAGGACGTCGACGTCCAGGTCGCCGTGCACCTCGACGTACTGGGCGATGCACAGCGGCACGTCGGGGGCCAGTTGCTGCGCCAGCCACGCCTCGTACTGCGCGGAGGACAGCGGGAACGGTGTCTCGGCGTTGCCGGCCGTCCCGGGACGGTGCTCAGGCAACGCCACCACCTCCGCCGGGGAGCAGCCGGCGCAACGCCGCCTCGTCCACCTTGCTGCTCGGGGCGAGCGGAAGCGCGCCGAGCGCGAGGAAACGGTCGGGCACGGCCTGCGCGACGAGGCGTTCGGCGCAGTGCGCGATCAGGTCGCGGGGTGTGGGCAGCACGGTCGCCGTGGCCGCGGGCACCCAGAACGCGGTCAGTGTGGTCTCCCCGTGTTCGTCGGCGGTCGCGAGGACCACGGCCTGGTGGATCGCGGGATGACTTTCCAGCGCGGCCTCCACCGCGTGCCTCTCGACGCGGGCGCCCCGCACCTTCACCTGCCCGTCGAACCGGCCGCAGAATTCGATGTCGCCGTGCGGGTCGACGCGCGCGAGGTCGCCCGTGTGATACATCCGGGCGCCCGGCCGCTCCGCGAAGGGGTCGGCGACGAACCGGGCCGCGGTGGCGCCCGGGCGGGACGCGTAGCCCTCGGAAATCTGGGGACCGCCGATGTACAGGTCCCCGACCGCCCCGTACGGCACCTCGACCAGTTTCGCGTCGAGGACGTACGCCGTGCTCGCGCCCAGCGGTCTGCCGATCGGCGCGATCGAGGCGGGGACGTCGCGCACCGGATGGGCGAGACAGCTGACCGTGGTCTCGGTCGGACCGTACTCGTTGCTCAGCGGAACACCCGGCAGCACCGCCCGGTGCTGGGCGACGAGCACCCCCGGAAGGGCTTCTCCCGCAAGCGTCACCAACCGCAGGCGCTCGCACAGCGGGGCGAGGTGCGGCAGCAGCAGCCGGTAGAACGACGGAGTCGCCACCAGGTGGGTGGCCCGCCACGTCCGGGCGAGCGCGGCGACCGCCTCGGCGTCCATCAGTTCGTGCGCGGCAGGGAGCACGCTGGTGCCGCCGGCGCACAGCGCCCAGAGGGTCTTCAGCAGGGAGCCGTCCCACGTGAGGCGGAACGCGGAGAACGTGACCAGGTCGTCCTCGTCGTAGTCGTAGTTGCGGCCGTCGACCATGCTCGCGAGATTGGCGCGGCTCGCGACGACGGCCTTGGGGATGCCGGTGGAACCGGACGTCGTGATCACGTACGCCGGGGTGGCCGCGGGCACGTCCGCGGGAAGTTCGGCCGCCGGTTCGTCTCCGGGCGCGGGGCTCGCATCCCGGTCGTGCAGTGCCGGAACACGTCCGCCCGCACTACGGGCCAGTGCCCGAATCGTCTCCGGCGACGTCTTGGGATCCGCGGACCCGAAGACGATGGCACCGCAGTCGATGTCGCCGAGGAGTGCGCGGAGTTGCCCCACCGGATGTCCGGGCTCGATCACGCACCACGCCGCGCCCAGCCGCAGAGCCGCGATCATCCCGACGACCGTCTCGACGCTCTGCCGCTGATGGATCAGCACCACCTGGCCCGGTCGCACGCCGAGGGCCGCGAGCCTGCGCGCCAATGCCTCGCTCGCCGAGTCGAGTTCGCGGTACGTCAGCGCACGGTCGCCCACCACGACCGCGATCCGGCCGGGAACCCGCCTGCACTGGCGGAGGATCCCGGACGTCACTCCGCCGCTCGAGACCACGTCCGTCATGGCGTCACGTCTCCCGAGACGACCGTGACGTGATCGGCGTTCGGTGCCGCCGCACTCCGGATGTCGTTGCACAGCAGCAGCATCCGGCCGGGATTCGGGTCGACGACGTCGAAGCCCGCGAATCGCAGCGTCACCAGCATGACCCGGTTGACGTCGGTCGGCACGAACTCGGCGAGCGCCCGCCTGCCGTGGGCGCGGGCCCGCTCCACGACGTGCCGGATCAGCGCCGTCCCGACGCCACGCGACATCACCCGGCACGACATCAGCAGCAGTTGCAGGACGGAATCGTCGCCGCGGATCTCCGAGACCGCGAGACCGATCGTGCCGTACCCGCCGAACCGGTCGGCGAGCGACGCGACGAGCACCTCGTGATCGTCGGAGGCGCAGAGCCCGCGCAGTTCGTCGATCCCGAAAGTGCGTCCCGTCGTGTTGAGTTGATGAGACCGCACGGTCAGTTCGTGCGCGCGTTCGAGGTCGTCCTCGTTCGCCCTGCGGACCGTCATGACCAGGTCCAGCGCGCCCAGGAACTCGGTGTTCGACCCGTGGAACTCCTGTTCGCTCACCTGCCGGATCCGTTCGGCGCGGTACAGCGCCCTCCGCTGCCTCGCCTCCGCGGTGACGGCGGGCGGGGTCAACTCGGGAAGGTCGGGGAACGACGCGATCTGCTCGGCGGGATAACACCGCACCGGGGGCAGCGCCTCGGACACCTCGGCGCGCTCGACGGGATCGTTGTCGACGAAGGCAATGGTGTCGAGACCCAGGTTCAGGGTCTCCGCGATGCGGCGCACGGCCTCCGACTTCGGGCCCCACCCGACGTCGATGGCGCAGAACAGTTCCTCGATGCCGTGCATCCGCAGGTGCGCGGCGGCGGGTTCGAATTCGCCGCGGCTCGCCACGGCGTGCAGGATTCCGCGCCGATCGAGCACGTCCAGGGCGCGGAGGGCGTCCGCGGTCGGCACCGGGGCGTCCTGTTCGAGGACGACGCCGTCCCAGATGGTGTCATCGAGATCCCAGACCATGCACTTGACCGTCGGCGCCATCGCGATCACGCCCCGCGCCCGGGCCGGTCCGGCAGGCGCCGGAGCAGCGCACTGCTCCACGCCGCGACCGGACTGCTGTTCATGATCACGCAGTAGTCGCCGGGCGCCTGCGCGGACGCCACGCGCTCGAGATTCGCCACCACGTCGACGGAGCCGAGATGGCCGTACCGGGCCAGGTTGTCGCGGCAGACGGGATCGATCGCGACGTCGAGTGCCTCCTGCCAGAACGCGAACGCACCGAGCGACAGGTTCTGCATGAGGAACACGCCGATCCCGTCCTGCTGCACCCCGTTCCGGGCCAGCAGCTCCGCGTTGATCTCCGTGAACCGCTTCCTGCTCTCGACCGCCAGGCGAAACGAGTACGTGGGTTCGTCGGCGCATTCCTCGACCCAGTCGGCTTCGCGGACGTCGCGGTAGTCGATGTGGAACAGGTCGGCGTATTTTCCGTCACTGCGGATCATCTGGTCGACGAGTTCGTACCGTCCCGTCCCCGACGTCGTCAGCAGGACCGCGGCGGCGCCGTCGCCGAGGAGCGTCATCGGCGGCCGGTACCGCGACCGGGTGGGTGTCTTCGCCGCCGCGACGACGAGCACGTTCTGGCAGCGGGGGTCGCCGCGGAGCATCGCCGACGCGAGCGTGAACGCCGCCGAGACGGACACGCACCCGAGGTCCCCCACCCCGGTCGTGAACGCCTGGGTCGCGCCGAGTCGGTGCTGCAGCCGCGTCGCCTCGGACGCGAGCAGATACTGCGGAACCCGGCCCTGCACGAGCAGCAGCGCGTCGAGCTGGGTGGCGTCGAGGCCGGACGTGCGGAGCGCCTCCTCCGCCGCGGCCTGCGCCAGATCCACCTCGGCGAGACCGATTCCGATCCGCACCGTGTCGATGCCCAGTGCCAGCGCGTGCTCGCGCTGCGCGATCGGGAGTTCGTCGAGTTCCGGCAGTCCCGCCACGGTCACCTCGTCGTCGGGGAACCACAGCGCGACGGACTCGATCGTGACCGGCGGGTCTGCCGTCATCGCACACCTCCCCCGAGCACGTAGTCACCGATCTGGAGTTCGGCGACCTCGGTCGAGCCCTCGATGATCTGCATGACCTTCGCGTCACGGAAGAAGCGGCCCACCCTGCTGCCGGGGGCACACCCGGCGGCACCGAGCACCTGGACCGCCTGCTGGCTCACCGATGCGGCGACGCGGGCGGCGGCGTACTTCGCGGCGATCGTCGTGAACAGCGCGCTCGGCTCACGCGCATCGCGTTGTTCGGCGGCCCGTTCGCACAGCGCGCGGGCGCCGGCCGCGTCGACCCAGCTGCGCCCGAGGATCGCACGGACCGAGTCGTGCTCGGACAACACGGCACTGCCCTGCACCCGGGTGGAGGCGTGCGCGACGGCGTCGGCGAGGCACCCGCGCGCCATGCCGGCGCACCCCCACGCCACGGTGTACCGGCCGTGGTCGAGGGCCGTTCCGACCACGTGGGACAGTCCGAATCCCGGCGGTGCGATCAGGTGGTCGGCGGGGACGACGACGCCGTCCAGCGCGATGTGCGCGATCCGGGCGCCGCGCATGCCCAGCTGACCGTGGAGCGGTTCGACGGTCACCCCCGGCGCGTCCGTCTCGACCAGTGCGGTGGTCAGCCCGGCCTGCGACCGGCCGAGGACGAGCAGGACGTCCGCCACCTCGCCGAACGTGACCCACAGTTTCCGCCCCGTGATGCGGTGGTCCGTGCCGTGCTCCTCGAAACTGGTAGCCACAGAGGAGAGGTCGCTGCCCGCCCCGGTTTCGGTGGCGGCGAATCCGGCGAGGAGCTCACCCGTCGTCAGGGCGGGCAACCACCTCGCCCGCTGTTCGGCGGTGCCCCACCGATCGACCGCGGCGTTCACCATCCCCTGCACGGTCAGCAGCGACCGCAACGACGTGCAGACCGCCCCCAGTCTTTCTGCGACCGAGCCGAGTTCGGCGGCGTTCAGGCCCAGCCCCCGGCACTCCGTCGTCCGGTCCAGCCCGAGGACACCCGCCTTCGCGGCGGCCTCGATGACCTCGACCGGCAGCCCGGTCTCGTCCCAGTTGCCGGCGTCGATCTCGGCGGAGGCGACCAATGTGTCGATTCCGATCACGGCGACGCCCCGTCCGTCGCACGAAGCTGCTCGCCCCGCTTCCTCCGTATGAACCCCGCAACCCGGGCCGCAGTGCGGAAGTTGTCGAGGTCGAGATCCTCCACCTCGACCACGACGTCGTGGGAGCCTTCGATGTACGTGACGATCTCCAGTGCCCGCAACGAACTCACCAGTCCCAGGGTGAAGTAGTCGTCGTCGGGACCGAGTTCCGTCGACGTGATCGAGCTCAGGTACTGCCGTAGCTGCTCGACCAGCTCGTCATGGGACTCGGGCACAGGTGCATTTGCTGTGTCCATGGGCCTGGGATTCCCAATTGGACCAGCGTTCAATCATCGCGCTCTCAGGCGGCGAGCAACCTCGGCAGTCCCCACTCGGCCGCGAGCAGTTCGTAGGAGCGCAACCGGTCGGTGTGATCGTGGGTGACGCTGGTGATCACCAGTTCGTCGGCGTCGGTGAGCCTTCGCAGACTGTCGAGTTTGTCCGCGACGGTGGCCGGTGCCCCCACGAACTGGGTGATCAGCCGGTCCTCGACGAGCGCGCGTTCCGTGTCGCCCAGCGGTGCGGTGTGCGCGGGGTCGGGGTACGGGATCGCGCCGTGCCCACTACGGATGCTGTGCGTCCAGTGCCCGAACGTCGACGCCAGTTCCTGCGCGGTCGCGTCGTCCTCCGCCACGACCGTGTCGGCGGAGACGACGACGTACGGCTTCGGCAGACTCGGCGACGGGCGGAACGCGGCGCGGTAGGCCTCGACCGCTTCGAGGGTCGTCGACGGGCTCACGTGATAGTTCGCGCCGAACGGCAGCCCCAGCCGGCCTGCCAGTTCGGCGCTCGGCCCCGCGCTGCTCCCGAACACCCACACCTCGACGTCCGCGCCCTCACCGGGACTCGCGTGCAGTTCGATCCCGTCCGGGGTGCGGTACGTGCCGCCGAGCAGTGCCAGGATGTCGTCGACCTGCTGGTCGAATGCGGGCGACAGCGCGCCGGGCTGCTGCAGCACCGACTGCGCCGCCGCGAGCCGCGGGGACAGCAGGAGCCCGGACGGGTCGAACGGCGCCGGGATCACCACGCCGTCGCGGATCTCGGTCTCCCTGCGGGGCGGGGCCGGCTGGTTGTTGCGTTCGGCAACCGCTTTCAACGCCTCGGCCCGCCGCTGGCCCGACCGTCCGAGCCCGAGGTCCAGGCGACCCGGGTACAGCGCGTCGACTGTGCCGAACGCCTCGACGACGGCGGCCGCGGTGGTGTGCCCCAGCTGCACGGCGGCGGCACCGATCCGGAGCGTGCTGGTCGCCGCGGCCAGGATCCCGACGAGCACGGCCGGCGAGGAACTGTCGACACCGACGAAGTGGTGCTCGGCCACCCAGTACCGCTTGTATCCCCACGCCTCGGCGTGCTGGGCGAGGTCGACGGTGTTCCGCAGCGCCGTGCGGGCGGTGGCGCCCTCGCTGACGGGCGACAGATCGAGAACGGACAACGGAGTGGTCATGAGGGCACTTTCTGGAGAGAGCGGGGATTGACGGCACGATGGCTGGGCGGGGCACCGAGTCCGAGGTGCTGCCGCAGCGTGGCGGTGGTGTAGTCGGTGCGCAGAACACCACGGTCCTGCAGCAACGGCACCACCGTGTCGACGAACGGGTCGAGTCCGTCCGGGCTGAGAAGGGAGGGCAGGACGAACCCGTCCGCGGCGTCCTCGCGGACCCACCGGACGATCCGGTCCGCGACGGATACGGCGGTGCCCGCGAACGTCGCGGTGAACAGGACCTTCACCGCACCGGCGGGCCTGCCTGCGTCGACCGTCCGGCGCGCGACGTCGGTGTAGGCGGCGTGAGCGGACTCGAACGTGCCCAGCGGAGCGATGATCACGTCGCCGTGGCGGGCGGCGAGATCCCGGGCTTCCGGGCCGTCGCCGGACACGATCACCACCGGTTGCGCCTGCGGGCTGCGGGGGACGGTGAAGCGTCCGCCGATGTCGAAGTGCCTGCCCCGGTGATAGAACGCGCCTGCGGTGGGATCCGACACGAACCGCCCCGCGCCGCGGTCGAGGGTCACGACGCCCTCGGCCCAGGAATCCCACAGGGTGCGGGCGGTGCCGACGAACTCGGCGGCCCGCCCGCCGGCAGGGGCCACGGTGTTCCACGCCGCCCGGCCGCCGGACAGGTGATCGAGCGAGGCGAACCGGCGGGCCACGTCGAACGGTTCGGCGGAGGTCGTGTCCAGCGTCGCCGCGAGCCCCACCGCGTCCGTGAATCCGGCCAGCGCGTTCGCCGCGATGACGCCGTCGGCGAGGAAGAAGTCGAACCGTCCCCGTTCCGCGGTGCGGGCGGCGTCCGCGAGGACGGCGAAATCCGTCCGGCCCGCGGGCGCCGCCGCCCCGAGCACGACCTGCTTGTCGGTCATGCCTACCGCGGGTTCTTCTCGCCGGCCTCGACCGCGAGCGTCAGCCGGTTCTCGGCGGGCGCGACCGGGCAGGTGGCGTAGTCGGTGAACGCGCACGGCAGGTTGGACGCCCGGTTGAAGTCGAGGATCACCCGGCCGTCCGCGGCGGGGGCGTCGACGGCCAGCGACCGTGCCGCGGGGTACGTGCTGACCCCGCTGGTGGCATCGGTGAACAGCACCTGCAGCCCACCGTCCTTGCCCGCGAACGCAACGAGTTCGTGTGCGGCGCCGTCGTACTCGAAGGCGAGCGACCCCAGCGCCGTGTGGTGGTGCTCGAGCCCTTCGACGACGGCACCCGTCGTCACGACGCGGGACTGCGGGAACGGGGTGAACGTTGCCGGCACCGCCCACTGCCGTGCCGGCAGGAACGCCGGGATGCCGGTGAACGCGGCGAGGGTGGCGGCCTCGGGGTCGTGGATCCGCAGGGCGACGTCGCCGGTCCGGCGGATCACCTCGACGGTGCGATTGCCGTGGCGTACGAGCAGACCGGGGGCGCCCTCCTGCGGTGCGAGCGTCGCCGTGCCGTCGACCGTCTCGCCGTCGATCTCGAGACCGGCGTCGGCCGGGGCCGTGACGATCAGGCCGTCCGCGTCGGCCCGCCACTTGCCGGGCAGGTCGGGGAACGTGGTGTCGGTCTCGACGAGCCAGTGCAGCGCCGTGAGGCTCAGCCAGCCCAGCGGTTCGCGGAAGTAGTCCTCGCGCGCCGAATGCCAGTCCTGCCAGCCCTGCTCGAATGTCGCGTCTTCGGTGACTGCGGTCATGATGCCCGAACTCCTTCTGTCTGATGATGCGGATGGCGCAGTCCGAGATGGCTGCGCAGGGTCGTCCCCGAGTACTCGGAGCGGAAACTGCCGCGGTTCTGCAACTCCGGGACCACCTTCTCGACGAACTCGTCCAGCCCGGCCGGAGTGAGGTGCGGTACCAGGATGAAGCCGTCGCACGCGTCGGCCTGCACGTAGCGGTCGATCTCCTCGGCCACCTCGGTGGGGGTTCCGACGAACTGCTGGCGGGTGGTGACGGCGATGATCAGTTCCCGGATGCTGAGTTTCTCGGCTTCCGCCTTCGCCCGCCACTGGCCCGCGATCTCGCGCGGGTCCTTCGCGTGGCGGACCCGGCCGCGGGTGATGGTCGAGTCTTCCGCCGGCTCGACGTCCGGCAGCGGTCCGTCCGGGTCGTACCCGGAAAGATCACGCCCCCAGACCTGTTCGAGGAACGCGATCGCGGTCTGCGGTCCCACCTGCTGATGCCGGATGTGGTCGGCGCGTTCGGCCGCGTCCGCCGCGGAGTCGCCCAGTACGAACGTCGCTGCGGGCAGCACCTTGAGGTCGTCGTGGCCGCGCCCGTACTTCGCGAGCCTGCCCTTGACGTCCGAGTAGAACTTCCGGCCGTCCTCGAGTGATCCGTGGATGGTGAAGATCGCGTCGGCCTGGGCGGCGCCGAATTCACGGCCCTCGTCGGAATCGCCGGCCTGCAGCAACACCGGGTGCCCCTGTGGGCTCCGGGGAACGGTGAAGCGTCCCCGGATGTCGAACTGTGCGCCGGAGTGCGTGACCTCGCGGATCGACTGGTCCGGGGCGAACACTCCCCGGGCACGGTCGATCTGCAGTGCGTCCCGATCCCAGCTGTCCCAGAACTTTCGGGCGCCCTGGATCACTTCGCCGGCGCGGACGTAGCGGTCGGCCTTGTCGAGATATCCTCCGCGCCGGAAGTTCTCCCCCGTGAACGCGTCCGAGGACGTCACCATGTTCCAGGCGGCCCGGCCACCGGACAGGTGGTCGAGTGAAGCGAATTGCCGTGCCAGCTCGTACGGTTCGTTGAACGTCGTGTTGATCGTCCCGGCCAGGCCCAGATGGGTCGTCGCGCCGGCGAGTGCGCCGAGCACCGTCAACGTGTCGGGGCGGCCCACCACGTCGAGGTCGTGGATCCGGCCCCGGTGCTCGCGCAGGCGCAGGCCCTCGGCGAGGAAGAAGAAGTCGAACAGGCCGCGTTCGGCGGTCTCCGCGAGGTGCACGAACGAGTCGAAGTCGATCTGGCTCTTCGATTCGGGGTCGCTCCACACGGTGGTGTTGTTGACGCCGGGAAAGTGTGCGGCGAGGTGAATTTGCTTGCGCTGGTTGCTCATGCTGTCAGTCCTGTCCGGCGAAGCGGTTGGCGGGACGGGTGAAGCCGAGTCGTTCCCGGAGCAGTCCGCCGCCCGGGGCCGGGTCGTTCGAGCGCAGCAGGGGCAGGACGCTGCAGGTGATGGCATCCAGGCCGGACGGCAGCGCCAGCGGCCGCAGGGTGACGCCGTCGACGTCCCCGGTGGCCGCCACGTCCGTGATCAGCCGGGCCAGTCCCGGCGCGTCGCCGCGGTAGAGAACCGACGCCGGCTCGTACCGGGCGCCGGACCAGTTCTCGAGTTGCGCGAGGTCACGCTCGGCGGCATCGGCGGTCTCGGCGATCACCACCTCGACGTCGAGCAGGATCCGCAGCGTCGCGGGGTCGCGACCGGCCTCGGCCGCAGCACGTCGCACCCGGACCGCGACGTCGCGCGCGGCGTCGACGGTGGGCGCGGCGATGCGGATCACGTCGGCGCGGGCGGCGGCGACCCGGGTGGCGTGCTCGTCCCGCGCACCGATCACGATCAGCGACTGCCCCTGCGGCGACCGCGGCGTGATCGAGGGACCCTTGACGGAGAAGTGGTCTCCCTCGAAATCGATGTAGTGCAGCTTGTCCCGGTCGATGAAACGGCCGGTGGCCACGTCGCGGATCTCGGCGTCGTCCTCCCAGCTGTCCCACAGCAGGCCGACGATCTCGATCGCGTCGGCCGCCTCCGCCCACAGATTCTCGGCGTCCTGCGCGTCCTTGCGCCCGAACAGATCCGCCTGGACCTGACCGGAGGACACGTCGACCTGCCACCCGGCCCGGCCGCCCGACGCGTGGTCGAGGCTGGCGATCGCCTTGGACACGTGGAACGGTTCGGTGTGCGTGACGGTCACCGTGGGGACGAGGCCGATGCGCTCGGTGGACGCGACGGCTCGGGCGGTGATCGCCACGGCGTCCAGTTGCCCACGCTGATCGGCATGTCCGGTCGTGGCGATCGCGAAGGAATCGCCGACGAACGCGAGGTCCACGCCGGCCGAGTCGGCCTGCCCGATCAGGCCGGTCCAGTAGGCGGCGGTGAAGAGGTCCTCGGCGCGCGAGTCCTGGCGACGCCAGGACTGCGGATGAATCCCCGTGCCGTACAGATCGACGGCGACGAGACGGTGTGGCTCAGGCATGAATCGATTCCTCCAGCTGTGCGGAACGTGGGCGCCCGACGGACCGTCCCGGGATGGCGTCGAGCAGCTGCCGGGTGTAGTCGTGGCGCGGGTTGTCGAATATGTCGGCCGCGGTGCCCGATTCGACGATGCGGCCGGACCGCATCACCGCGACCGTGTCGCTGATCTGCCGGACCACGGCGAGGTCGTGCGAGATGAAGAGGTAGCTCAGCCCGAGGTCGCGTTGCAGGCTCTCGAGCAGTCCGAGGATCTGCGCCTGCACCGAGACGTCCAGGGCCGACACCGGTTCGTCCAGCACCACGAGTTCGGGGCGCAGAGCGAGCGCGCGGGCGATGGCGACCCGTTGACGTTGCCCGCCGGACAGCTCGGCCGGCCGGCGTTCGAGGTAGGTGCGCGGCAACGCGACCTGTTCGAGCAGTTCGGCCACCCGCGCGGCCCGCTCCGCCCTGGTTCCGACACCGAACGCACCGAGCGGTTCCGCGACGATGTCCGCGATCGCCAGCTTCGGATCGAGGGAGGCGTACGGGTTCTGGTACACGATCTGCACCCGCCGGCGCAGTGCCCGCAGCGCGCCGCCGCGCAGACCGGTGATGTCCCGGCCGTCGAACTCGACGCGGCCCGCGGTGGGCGACTCCAGCCGGATCGCGATCCGGGCCACCGTGGACTTGCCCGACCCGGACTCCCCCACCAACGACAGGGTGCGCCCGCGGGGAACCTCGAACGACACGTCCCGGACGGCGTCGATCGACGTGCGCCGGTCGATCCTGAACGTCCTGGACACCTCGGAGACGCGCAGCAGGACGTCGGGGCCGGCTCCGCCCGCCTCCTCGCCGCGGGTGCGGTCCTGTCCCACCGACAGGCTCGGCGCCGCGGCCAGCAGGGTGCGGGTGTACTCGTGCTGTGGGTTCTCGAGGATCTGACGGGTGGGGCCGGCTTCCACCACCTCGCCCTGGCTCATCACCACGATCCGGTCGGCCCGGTCGGCCGCGACACCCAGATCGTGCGTGATCAGCAGGACCGCGGTGCCGGATTCGGCGATCCGCGCGTCGAGATGATCGAGGATCCGGCGCTGCACGGTGACGTCGAGGGCGCTGGTCGGTTCGTCCGCGATCACGAGTTCGGGGCTGCACGCCAGGGCGATCCCGATCAGGACACGCTGCCGTTGCCCGCCGGACAGGTCCTGCGGGTACTGCCGCGCCCGCACCTCGGGCTCGTCGATCCCGGCCTCGGCCAGAATGCGCACCGCCTCGATGCCTGCCGTCCGCCGGTCGGCGAGACCGTGGATCCGGAGCACCTCCGCCACCTGGGCGCCGACCCGCAGGACCGGGTTGAGCGACGTCGTCGGGTCCTGCGGAACGAGGCCGATCCGGGCGCCGCGGACGCGTTCGAGTGCGCGTTCCGACTTGGTGTCGAGACGCTCACCGTCGAACGTGACGGTGCCGGCGACGGCCCGCCCGGATCCGCTGAGCAGTCCGAGAATGGCGTGCGCCGTGGTGGATTTCCCGGAGCCGGACTCGCCGACCACGGCCACCACCTCACCGCGCGCGACCGTGAGGTCGACGCCCTGCACGGCCACGACGGGTTCGCTCGCGCTCCCGTACGCCACCCGCAGTCCGGAGACCTGCAGCAGCGGAGTGTCGTTCGCGCTCATCGCACTTCTCTCTGTTCGAGTGCATGCCCGAGCCGGTGCGCCGACAGCACGACGGCCACGATCACCAGTCCGGGCAGGGTTGTCATCCACCACGCGGTGGCGAGGTAGTTCCGTCCCTCGGAGATCAGCGAGCCCCATTCCGGGGTGGGCGGCACCGCGCCGAACCCGAGGAAGCTCAGCGACGACACCGCGAGGACCGCCATGCCGAATTCGACCGCCGCCAGCGCGACGACGGGCGCGTACGAGTTCCGCAGCACGTGGCGGCGCAGCACCGTGTGCCAGCGGACACCCGACGCGAACGCGGCCTCGACGTACAGCGACCGCCGCACCCGCAGCACCTCCGACCGCATCACGCGGGCGAAGTTCGCGATCAGCGACACGCCCACCGCGATCGCGACGTTGACCGTGCCGAATCCCAGTGCGGTCACCAGTGCCAGCGAGAGCAGCAGCGCCGGGATCGAGAGGAGGACGTCGACGACCCGCATCAGGACGGCGTCCAGAGCACCTCCGAGGGCCCCGGACAGCAGTCCGATCAGCGAACCGACGACCAGTGCGATGCCCACTGCCAGCAGTGTCGCGGTCAGCGACAATCCGGCTCCGTGCACCACCCGGGTGTACACGTCGCGTCCGATGTTGTCGGTGCCGAACCAGTGCGCGGCACTCGGCGCCTGCAGCTTCTGCGCGGGCACCCCGACCAGCGGGTCGCCGCTCGCGAACACCGACGGCGCCACCGCGAATCCGACCGCGACGAGGAGCACCGCCGCCGAGGCGACGAGCACGAGGTTGCGACGCCACCACGCCACCACGCGGCGTCCGCGGCCGTGCGGACGGGGCGCGACTGTGGGAGGCGCGTCGACCGGCGGAGGGCCGAAACCCTCGGCCTCCTCGATCAGTTCTCTGGTGAGGATGTCAGACATGAACCTTCTCCTCCACATTCGCGACGGTGTCGCTGCGCTCGGAACTCCGCCTGCCCTCGACGATCCTGGGGTCGATCAGCGGGTAGAGCAGATCCACGGCGAGATTGACGAGGACGTAGACGAGCGAGCTCAACACCACGATGCCCTGGACCACCGGAATGTCCTGCGCCATCACGGAAGTCTGGGTGAGCCGCCCCACCCCGGCGCGGGAGAACACCGTCTCGACGACGACCGATCCCGCCAGCAGATTGCCGACGAGCACACCGGCGATGGTGAACGCGGGAATGCTCGACAGGCGCAGCGCGTGCCGGGTCTGGATCTGCCAGCGCGACGCCCCCTTCGCCCGCGCGGCCTCGATGAACGGCTGCCGCCACGTGGTCTGCAGACTCGCCGCGAGCACCTGGGCGATGACGGCCCCGGTCGGGAGCGCGAGCGTCACCGCCGGCAGCACCAGCGTCGCGACCCCCTGATCGCCGAACGCGGGGAAGGCCTTCAGCCTGAACGAGAACAGTTGCAGCAGAATCAGGCCCACCCAGAACGTCGGCACCGCGACACCGAGCGGGGGCAGGGAGAACAGCAGGTTCCGCACCCAGTGGACCCGCGTGTAGGTGGCGAGGAACGCGACCCCCGCCCCGAACACGACGGCGAGGACCAGCGCCGCGGACGCCAGCGCGAGAGTGCTGGGCACCGCGTTGCCGATGGCCTCGGTCACCGACTGCCCGGTGGCGATCGAGTACCCGAAGTCACCGCGGACGGCGTGGCTCAGCGAGTTCCAGTACTGCACCCACACCGGCTGGTCGAGTCCGTACCGCGCCTGCAGTTCCGCGACGGCCGCCGCGTCGACCGTCGTCCCGGTGGACGCCGAGTCGACGGCGATGCTCACCGGGTCGGACGGCAGGAGGAACAGCACGGCGAACGACACGGTGAACGTCGCCCACAGGACGGCGATCGCCTGCAGCACGCGGAGTCCGAGGTAGCGAATCATGGCTCAGCGTCCGCTGATCCAGGTGTCGAAGAACTGGAGCCGGGCCGAGGCCTCGAACTTCAGGTCCTGCACGTTCGGGCCCGCGCCGATCGCTTGCGACAACTCCACCGTGGGGATCCACAGGCCGTTGTCGAGGACCTGCTGCTGGGCGTCGGCGACGAGCGCGCTCCGCGCGGCGGGATCGGTGGTGGCGAGCTGCTTCGCCAGCACGTCGTCGAGCGCGGGAATCGGGCCGCGGCTGTTCAGGTTGCGACCTTCGAGCCCGAACTGGGTGCGCAGGATGTCGCCGTCGGCACGGGTGCTGTTGTAGTAGGTGGCGTCGAAGTCCTTGGAATTCTGGCGGGCGGTGGCCTCCGGGGTCGACACGAGGTCGAGCTGCAGGTCCACTCCCACCGCTCTGAGCTGCTGCTGCACCAGTTCGAGGATGGCCTGGTTGCCGGCGAACACGGAGCTGAACAGCACGGGGAAGGCGAGCTTCTGACCACCCTTCTCGCGGATGCCGTCGGCGCCGGGCACCCAGCCCGCCTGATCCAGGATCGACTTCGCCTTCTCCGGGTCGTACGTCACGTCGGGCAGTGCCACGTAGCCCGGGGTGCGGCTGGCCAGGGTGCTGGTGGCCGGCTTGAAGTTGGGGCCGAGCACGGTGTCGACCAGTTCCTGCCGGTTGATCGCCGGCACCAGCGCGCTGCGCACGACGGGGTCGACGAGCGGTCCGCGGGTCACGTTGGGCTGGAAGCCGAACGGGGTTCCGGGATTCGAGGTGGTGAGCACCTGCCCGCCCGCACCTTCGATCTGCGGGGCGTCCTGCGGCAGCGCGTCGCTGATCGCGTCCAGCTGTCCCGAGGACAGGCTGCCCGTGCGGACACCGGATTCGGGGACGACGGTGAACTCGATGGTGTCGAGGTAGGCCTCGCCGTCGTGGGCGAACACGTCGGAACCCCAGTTGTATCCGGCGCGCTTGGCGAGGGTGACCGACTTGTCCTGCTGGTAGTCGGCGTACGTGAACGGCCCGCTGCCCGAGATGTTGCCGGTGCACCGCTCTTCGGCGGACTTCGCGACGGACGCGTCGGACAGGATGCCGAGCTGCGGGGTGGACGACGCCTGGAGGAACTGCGCGTTGGGTGCGGCGAAGTCGACCTGCGCGGTCTGCGGGTCGATCACGGTGGTGCCCGTGTACCCGGTGAGGTAGCTGGCACCCAGTGCGGCCTTGGCCCCGGTGAGGGTGTTCACGATGGCGTCGAGGTTCTTCTTCACCGACTCCGCGGTGAAAGGCGTTCCGTCACTGAACGTCACCCCCTCCTTCAGATGGAACGTGAAGGAGGACGCGTCGGCGTCGGTGTCCCAGCTCTCGGCCAGCCACGGCTTCAGTTCGCCCGTCTCCGGGTCCTGGTCGGTGAGCGAGTCCACCACCTGCCGGGCCACGTAGATCGTCTGGTTGGTGCCCGACTGCGCGGGGTCGGCGCACGTGGGTGCCTGGGACAGGCCGTAGCGGAGGGTGCCGCCGGGCTGGGGCGGGCCCGCGTCCGCGGAGGAACTGCTGGAGCCGCCACCGCAGGCGGTGAGCGCCGTGGCCAGCACGGCGGCGGCGCCGATACCTGCCGCGATGCGGCCGCGGTGGGACGAGGACAAAGGCACTGATGGCACCGAGAACTCCGTGATCTCGAAGAAGTGCCGTGCGCGCTACCCGTCGAGTGGGCAGCGCTCACGCGCACAGAAAGGTGAGGGACACCGGATCCGACGCGGATGCGGTGTGTAGAGCAAGAACCCCGGATGTCTGCCGGGGTGTCAGATCAGCTGTGACAGATCGAGGTGGACAGCCGACAGAGATCGACGTGCAGACGCCCCCAGGCGCTCACGAAGCCTTCGGTCAACATGGTTCCTCCATCGATCCCGGCGGTAGCACCCGCACCCGCGGGGCGGGGGGTTGCTGCGACGTCAACGAGCCAGGTCTCTCGGTCGCTCTGGATGGTCGTTACCGAGTGTAAGAGATCGCCGGTCGCCGCGCCACACGGCCCCCGCTACCCGACTGCCTGCCGGGGCGGGAGTTCCCGTCGCGACAGCGGCGGGCGGAGACCGAGATGCTCACGCAGGGTCGCGCCTTCGTATTCCGTTCGGTACGAGCCGCGCTCCTGCAGTTCGGGTACGAGCAGGTCGACGATCTCGTCGAGTCCGGTGGGCACCAGGTACGGCGAGATGTTGAATCCGTCGGTCGCCCCGCTGCGAACCCACCGGGTGAGTTCGTCGGCGACCTGCCCCGGGGTGCCCGCGAAACCGGACCGCTGAGTGGTCGCGATCGCGACCTGCCGCAGCGACAGGTTCTGCGCCTCCGCCAGGGCGCGCCACTCGCGGGCGATGGCGAGCGGGTCCTTGCCGTCGCGGGCGGCCCCGCGGGTGACGGAGATCGGTGCGGGCACCGGATCGAATTCGGGCAGTGGACCGTCCGGGTCGCGATCGGACAGATCGCGGCCCCACACCTGACCGACCAGCGACAGCGCCGTCTGCCCGGTGTACTGGCCTTCGCGGACCCAGCGGACCTTGTCCTCCACCTCGGACGCGTTCTCCGCGAGCACGATCTGGGTGCCCGGCAAAATCTTGACGTCGTCCTCGGGGCGCCCCGCGCGGCGCAGTCTCGCCCGGATGTCCTCGGCGAAGCCGAGCGCCTCGTCGAAATGGGTTCCGTGGCGGGAGAAGATCACGTCGGCGTGCGTGGCCGCGAAGTCCCTGCCTGCCGGTGAGTCGCCGGCCTGGAAGATGACGGGATGGCCCTGGGCGCTGCGCGGCAGGGTGGGGGTGATCGTGACGTCGAACTGCGACGTGCGCCGCGACACGTCCTGCACACTGCCCGCGGTGGCCCAGGACGGCGCTTCGGTGCTCGTCGCGACGGCGCCGTCGGCCCACGCGTCCCAGATCGCCCGCGCGGTGCCCAGGAACTGCCCGGCCCGCTCGTACCGGTCGGCGTGATCGAGGAAGCCGCCGCGCCGGAAGTTCTCACCGGTCCACGCGTTGTCCGTGGTGACGGCGTTCCAGCCGGCGCGTCCGCCGGACAGCAGGTCCAGCCCGGACAGTCGCCGGGCGAGGTCGGCCGGTTCGTTGTAGGTGGTGTTCTGGGTGGCCACCAGCCCGATGTGCCGGGTGATGCCGGCCAGCGCCGAGAGCTGGGTGATCGCATCCGGCCTGCCCACGATGTCGAGATCGAGGATCTTGCCTTCCTGTTCCCGCAGGCGTAGACCCTCACCCAGGAAGAAGGCGTCGAACAGGCCCCGCTCGGCGGTCTGTGCCACCCGACGGAACGTTTCGAAGTCGATCTGCGATCCGCTCGTCGGATCCGACCAGATCGTCGTGTGGTTGACGCCCTGGAAGAAGACCCCGAAATGCACCTGGGCTTCGGGCCGGGCGTATGAGTCGTCGGTCATGATCTCCACAACCTTTCAGCGAGAGGATTCTGCGAGGCGCTCGGCCCGGAATCGGTTGGCGGGGCGGTCGAGTCCGAGCGTGCTGCGCAGAGTCGAACCGGGAACGGGACGGTGGGCGGCACCGGCGCGCAGGAGTGCCGGGATCACGTACCGCGCCAGCACCGGGAGGTCCTCGTCGACCACGGCGGGATGCAGGCGCACACCGTCGACCTGCGAATCCAGTGCGCGCAGCAGTTCCACCAGTCCGGTGGCCTCGCCGGCGAACGACAGCCGCTCACTCGACGGGGCGGGAGTGGCTGCGCCCAGCGCCACGTCGAGTTCGGCGAACACCAGCGCCGCCCCGCGGTCCTTCGCCCGCGCGGCGGCGTCGGCGATGTCACCGGGCGTCGTCCCGGACACCAGCACCACGTCGACCTGGGTCGGATCGGTCTGCCCGTCGAGTCCGAACACCACCAGTTGCCCCTGCGGCGGCCGCGGCACGATCGCCGGACCCTTCACCGAGTACGTCTCGCCCCGGAAGTCGATGTAGTGCAGCCGGTCGCGGTCGACGAAACGGCCGGTGGCGTAGTCGCGGATCACCGCGTCGTCCTCCCAGGAATCCCACAGGTTCCGGACCACGGCGATCGCGTCCCGCTCCTCCCGCGCGAGGTCGGCGGGTGCGGTGATCTCGGTCCGGCCCAGTGCGCCCGCGACCCGCGGGTCGGTGTCGCGTGCGGCGATCCAGCCGCCGCGGCCCCGCGACGCGTAGTCGAGTGTCGCGAGCTGGGAGGACGTGTGAAACGGTTCGGCGTAGGTGGTGCCGACCACCGGTACGAGACCGATCGTGCTGGTGGTCGCGGCCACGAACGCGGCGCGGTTCACGGCGTCGATCCGGCCGACGGGTCCCCCGACGGCGCCGGGCGGCAGCAGCGAATCGTCGAAGGAGGCGAATGTGAAACCGGCGTTCTCCGCCGCAGCGACCCGGTCCGCCACCGTTCGCCCGGTCAGCAACCGGTCGGGTGTGTGCGCGGCGCGCCGCCAGGCCTCGGGATGCGTTCCCTCGCCGTCGAGTTCGATGCCCAGATGCAGGCTCATGGCCGTTCCTCCTCTGTGTCGGCCGCGAGGGGGCGGCTCGGAATGGTCTCGCGCAACACGGGCGCCACCTCGGCCTGGAACAGCTCGAGGCTCTCGCGGTGCTGTTTGTCGCTGCCGACGCGGTCGGCGCTCAGGTGGATCACCTCGTGGCCGAACTGCTCGTGGTAGCGCTGCACCTTGTCGATCACCTGCTGCGGGCTGCCGATCAGCGCGGAGCTGCGTTCGACGAAGTCCTCGAGGGTCTCGAATACCACGGGAAGTCCTGCCTTGCGGGCGAAGTCGAGCCGGGCGGCGTGAATCGGCCGCCACACGTCGAGCGCGTCCTGCGAGTTCGGTGTGACGTAGAACCCGGCGGTCCCGGCGCCGACGAGGGCGTCGGCGGGATCGTGACCGTAATGGGTCCACCGTTCGCGGTAGTGCCGGACGAGTTCGGCGTAGGAGTCGATGGGATACGTCACGTTCGCGGAGAAGATCGGATCTCCGTGGCGGGCGGCGAGATCCACCGATTCCTTGCTCGTCGCGCTGCCGTGCCAGATCCGGATCCGCCGCTGCAACGGGCGGGGCAGCGCGACGGCGTGCTCGAGCGACGGCCGGAACGTGCCCTCCCAGGTGACGTCCTCGCTCTCCCACAACTTCCGGAACAGCTCGTACCCTTCTCGGTTGCGGTCCCACTGGTCGTCCGGCGTGACGTGGAACAGCTGTGCCTGCGCGGTGCCGTTTCCCTTGCCGATGATGAGCTGCAGCCGGCCACCCGACAGGTTGTCGAGCGTCGAGTAGTCCTCGAACGCACGGACCGGGTCGAGCAGGCTCAGCGTGGTCACCGCGGTCCACAACTGCAGGGTGGTGGTCCGCGCCGCGATGGCGCTGAGCACCACGGGCGGCGACGAGGACAGGAAGGGGTGTTCGTGGCGCTCGCCCACCGCGAAACCGTCGTACCCCAGTTGCTCGGCGAGGACGGCCGATTCCACGACCTCCCGCAGCCTGGCCGCGGTGCCGATCTTCTCCCCGGTCACCGGATCCGGGTGGTGAGTGATCAGGCTCATCAGCAGAAACTTCATACGGACTCGTACTCCTTTGCGGCGCAGTCGGAAGGCAGGGCGGTGTGCAGGAGCTTCTCGAATCCGTGGACCCCGATTTCCTGCGGTGGGAGGGAGCGGTCGAACAGCGCCGTGTACCCCGCGGCCAGGTACAGGGCCACCGCCTCGGGTTGCCGCGGCCCGGTGGTGAGGAAGATGCGCGAGTAGCCGGCCCGGACGATCTCGGCCTCGAGTTCCCGCAGCACGATGCGCCCGAGTCCGCGCCTGCGGTGCGAGGACGAGGTCCAGATCCGCTTGAGTTCCGCGGTCGTGCCGTCGTAGCGGCGGAAGGCGCCGCCCGCCACCGACGTCCCGTCCTCGACCACGACGAGCAGCGCGCCCCCCGGTGCGGCGAACTCCTCCGCCGGATACGTGCTGAGGTCCTCGTACATCTGGTCGCGGGACCGCCCGTACCGAGTGCTGTATTCGGTCGCCAGTTCTTCGAGCAGCGGCGCGGCCAGTGGATCGGCCTGATCGACGAACACGGTCTGCACGGGGTCGGTCCTCTCGCTCACTGTTCCTCCTGTCAGCTGGTCTTCGGGAGCCCGGGCGGGTTGACGACCGACGTGTTCACGGCCTCGTTCGCGATGTTCCAGCGGTCGAGAACCTGTGCGTACGTGCCGTTCTCGATGACATGGTTGATGGCCTCGTTGACGGCGGTAATCAGCCCGTTGTCCTTCTTGGTGAGCACGGCGATCTCACCCTGGAGTGCGTCGCCGGCGCCCGAGAACGTTCCGGCGATCTCGGTCTCCCCGGCCTGCGCCACGTGGAACGACGAGGAGGGGTTGGGGCCGAAGTAGGCGTCGATCCGCCCCGACGCGAGCGGCAGGTAGTAGTCGGTGGCGTTCTGGTAGTAGGTGATGTCGGTGGGTTCGAGACCGGCCGCCACGTTCTGCTCGCTCCACTTCACCAGCAGCGCTTCCTGATTGGTGCCGGAGGAGACCGCGATCTTCAGGCCCGCGACGTCCTTGGGTTCCTTGATCTGGATGCCGCTGCCCTTCTTCGTCTCGAACGCGACCGTGTCGAGGCGGTATGTCGAGAAGTCGTACTTCTCCTTCCGCTCCTCGGTGACGGTGACGTTGGAGATGAAGGCGTCGGCTTCCCCCGAGTCGATCCGGACGAAGTTCTGCGCCCAGTCCGCGGCCTGGAGATCGACCTTCAGGCCGAGGACGTCGCCGATCAGGTATGCGAAGTCGGTTTCCGAGCCGATGAGCGTCTTGTCGTCGTCGGCGTAGAAGCGCAGCGGCGGGGCGGAACCGGCACTGCCCGTGACGACGAGCGTGCCGCGGTCGCGGATCTGCTGGGGAACCTTCGCGGCGATCGACTCGACCTCGTCGGTGGTGATGCGATTCTGATCGGCGGTGAGGTTGTAGCCGGCGGCCGAGGTGGGCCCCGATCCCTCGTCCTCGACGTCGCCGCCCCCGCACGCGGCGGCGAGGAGCGCGACGGTGGTGAGAGCCGAGGCCAGAATCTTCTTACGGAACCGTGCGGTGGACATGTGTGCCTTTCGGGGATCCACACCGGGGTGTGGAGGTCAGAGAACTCGGGAGAGAAAAGCTTTGGTGCGGTCGTGCTGTGGGTCGTCGATGACCTGCTCGGGCGGGCCCTGCTCCACGACGACGCCGGCGTCCATGAAGACGGCCGTGTCGGCGACCTCCCGCGCGAAACCCACCTCGTGGGTGACGATGACGAGGGTGGCGCCGTCGCGTGCCAGTTGCTTGATGACGGCGAGAACCTCGCCGACCAGTTCCGGGTCGAGCGCCGACGTGGGCTCGTCGAACAGGATCACCGCAGGGCGCAGTGCGAGGGCCCGGGCGATCGCGACCCGCTGCTGCTGGCCGCCGGACAGTTGCCGCGGGTACTCGTGGGCCTTGTCACCCACGCCGACCCGTTCGAGGAGGGCGATCGCCTCGGCCTCGACCTCGGCCCGGTCACGGCCCTGCGCCGACACCGGTGCCTCGACCACGTTCTCCAGCACCGTGAGGTGGGGGAACAGGTTGAAGTTCTGGAACACGAATCCGATCCGGGACCGCTGCTTCAGGATGTCGCGTTCCCGCAGTTCGTGGAGTTTGTTGCCCTTGCGCCGGTAGCCGATGAGGTCGCCGTCGATCCGGATGGTGCCCCGGTCGACCTTCTCCAGGTGGTTGAGCGTGCGGAGCAGCGTGGACTTGCCGGAACCCGACGGGCCCAGGATCACCGTCACCTCGCCCTTGCGGACCAGCAGGTCCACACCCTGGAGGACTTCGAGTGCGCCGAAGGACTTGTGGACTCCGCGAACCTCCACCGCGAACTCTGCCTGCTGGGTGTCGGTCGTCATTTCGTGGCCCCTCTCGGTACGGAGACGCCGGCGTCGCGGATCTCGGCGAATTTCCGGGTGACCTTCTGCCACGGAGTCGGGGGCAGTGCCCGAGCCGATCCGCGGGCGTAGTGCCGCTCGACGTAGTACTGGCCGACCGACAACAGCGTGGTCAGGATGATGTACCAGATCGTCGCGACCATCAGCAGGGGCACGACGCGACCGTTGCGGCCGAAGATCACCTGAACCTGGTAGAACAGTTCCGCGATCGCCATCGTCGACACGATCGACGTGCCCTTGAACAGGCTGATCACCTCGTTCGCGGCGTTCGGCAGGATGCCGCGCATCGCCTGCGGCAGAACGATCTTGAAGAACTGGCGACGACGCGGAATGCCCAGCGACTGCGCCGCCTCGATTTGCCCGTGGTCCACCGAGATGATGCCGGAACGGATGATCTCGGCGGAGTACGCGGCCTGGTGCAGGGCCAGACCGATGACGGCGGCGGTGAAGCCGCTGATGACGCCGTTGACCTCGAACGTGAAGAAGCCCGGTCCGAACGGAATTCCCAGCGACAGAGTCTGATACAGGTACGTGATGTTGAACCAGAACAGGAGTTGCACGATCAGCGGGATCGACCGGAACGCCCAGATGTAGACCCAGGCGATCACCTGCAGCACCGGGTTGTGCGACAGGCGGCTGACCGCCAGCACCACACCGAGCGCGAATCCGAGGACCGTCCCCCAGAGGGTCAGCTTCACCGTCATCCACAGGGCCTGCAGCACGGAGCCGGCGGTGAAGTACTTGCCGAACGTCGCCCAGTCCCACCCCGGGTTGGTGGCGAGGCCGTGGACGAACTGGGCGAGCAGCACCAGCACGGCGGCGCTGACCACCCACCGCCACGGGTGCCACCGCCGTGCGACCTCCAGCGCGGCGTCCGCGGGCCGGTCACCATTGCCGGACGGTTCGGAATCAAGGGGCGCGGCCGAACGCGCCCGGACGGGGGCGCTCACGCTCGCTCACCACTGGGAACAGACATCACTGAGGCGGCCTTTCACCTGGAGACGGGACGGGGAAGAGGGCGCGTCTTCCGCGGGATGCGGGCGCGCGTCAGGCGCTCACCTGGCGTTTTACCCGGTGAGCGTGCGGTGAGACCTCGTCAACAGTGGCAGGAGGTGGTACGGCACAGGTCGATGTGCCGTCTGCGCCACGCAGGGCGCGCGGGGTAGTTCATGTGCTGCCTTCCATCGATCCCGGCGGTAGCACCCGCACCCGAAAAATTCGGAAGGGTTGCTGCGACGTCAACGAGCCAGGTCTCTCGGTCGCTCTGGATGGTTGAAGCGAACACTAGCTGCATTCCCGGACGTCGTCAACACGGGGCATTTCCCTGCAACACAGGGGAAATGGCGTCGAGCGGACGCAAGAATCACCGTGCGCAGAAGTGCTGACAAGTGGTCGGAGATGCGGTTGGATGAGACGAGCAGTCGCGTATCGCCACCGCCGCGTGACCCGGCTGCCGGGCCGTCCGAGGCCCTTGTAACGTCGCCTCGGTGACACCACTCGAAGTCATCGCGATCCTGGTAGCCGGCGTCGGCGCGGGCGCGATCAACGCCATCGTCGGCAGCGGCACGCTCATCACCTTCCCCACCCTGGTGGCTTTCGGGTTCCCTCCGGTGACCGCGACGATGTCGAACGCGATCGGCCTGGTCGCCGGTGGCGTGTCCGGCACGTGGGGGTACCGGCGGGAGCTGGCCGGGCAGGGGCCGCGGTTGCGGTGGCAGATCCCGGCGTCCCTGTGCGGTGCGGTTCTCGGCTCGTGGCTGCTGCTGCACCTCCCCGAAACGGTGTTCGAACTCGTCGTCCCGGTGCTGCTGATCCTCGCCCTGATCCTGGTGGTGCTGCAGCCGAAGATCCAGGCCTGGGCGAAGCAGCGTGGCAGCCACGAGGCGGGCCTGAGCACGGCGCGACTCACCCTGCTGACCGTCGGCACGTTCGCCGTCGGCGTGTACGGCGGATACTTCACCGCTGCGCAGGGCATTCTGCTGATGGGCGTGATGGGCGCGATCCTGCCGGAGAGCCTGCAACGGATGAACGGCGCGAAGAATCTGCTGTCGCTCATCGTCAACGTCGTCGCGGCGACCGCGTACACGCTCGTGGCCTTCGACCGGATCAGCTGGGCGGCCGCCGGCCTCATCGCGGTGGGCTCGCTGCTCGGAGGCGTCCTCGGCGCCCGCTACGGCCGCCGCCTGTCCCCCACCGCACTACGGGGAACCATCGTCGTCGTCGGTCTCATCGGCCTGTTCCGGCTGCTCGCATAGTCACGCATGCACCCTCCCGCTCCCCCATACTGAGTCGGTGAGCAACGAAGTAGAGCACCCGGGCTGGACCTATCTCATGGACATGGACGGCGTTCTCGTCCACGAAGAGCATCTGGTCCCCGGCGCCGACCTGTTCCTGGCCGAACTCCGGGAGTCCGGCACCCCGTTCATCGTCCTGACCAACAATTCCATCAGGACTCCGCGCGATCTCCGCGCCCGGCTGCTCCGCACCGGCCTGGACATTCCCGAGGAATCGATCTGGACGTCCGCCCTGGCCACCGCGACGTTCCTGGCGAACCAGCGCCCCGGCGGCAGCGCCTACGTCGTCGGCGAGTCCGGGCTCACCACCGCACTGCACGACATCGGATACGTCCTCACCGAGAACGATCCCGACTACGTGGTCCTCGGCGAGACCCGCACCTATTCCTTCGAGGCCATCACCACCGCAATTCGACTGGTGGAGAGAGGCGCTCGCTTCATCGCCACCAACCCCGACCCCACCGGACCGTCGCGCGAGGGTTCCCTTCCGGCCACGGGATCCGTTGCGGCACTGATCAGCCGGGCCACCGGCCGCGACCCGTACTACGTGGGCAAGCCGAACGCGCTGATGATGCGCTCGGCCCTGCGGGCCATCGGCGCGCACTCCGCGAACACACTGATGATCGGTGACCGCATGGACACCGACATCGTCTGCGGTCTCGAGGCCGGGCTGCAGACCATCCTCGTCCTCACCGGAATCTCGACGCGGGATTCGGTGGAGTTGTTCCCCTACCGCCCCACCGCCGTGCTCAAATCGGTCGCCGATCTGGTCGGCCGCACGTCGGATCCGTTCGGCGATGCGGCTGCGCCACCCGTGAGTACTTAGTAACCGCCGGACGTTAACAAGTACTCACGGGTGGCGGCAGCCGGTGACGCCGCGGAGGGAGGCTGCCTTGTACGTCCCGAACGTGATCCGGTTCCCGTCTCCACCGGCGAACGTCACATCGTGACGTCCGGGCTCGTCGACGTGGACGTCGACCCGATCCATCCCGGCGTCGGCGGCGACCTCGCGGACCGCCGCCAGCACCACCGGCCAATCATCGTCGCGGATCGGGTTGTCGGACAGTAGCGCTCGCGTGGTGACGGACTTCCCCTCCGTGTAGGCATACGGTCCGGGGCATCCGCCACCCTGGCTGCGTTCACGATGCCACCGCCACTGGACATCCGGAGCGATCGCGCCGACGGCTTCGCTGATCCGCACCAGCGCATCGGTGACGTGTCTCTCGGTGACGGCGAGCGTCGGCCTGCCGCTCAGGCTCTCGGCCGCCGCCGCGATCTCCTCGTCGCCGAAGTTGTACGGGTTGTCCGTCATGCCACCACATCCGCTCGTCAGGATCGCCGCGCCGATCACGGCGACCGTCTTCGTCACCCACCGGATCGTCACCGGAGCGCCAGTTCCGGCAGACCCGCCGCGATCACGGCCATGTTGTAGCCCGACGCCCGGAGTTCGCCGTTGTCACTCGGCCGTGGATACTCGCTGTGCCCGTTGGCATCTTCCCGCCGGACGCCGTCGGGGGTCGTCGCCGCACGCACCGACAGTTGCTCGAGATCGGTCTGCACCGGATCCGGTCCGAGCCGGCCGAACCCGTCAGCCACGGTGATCGGGTCGTCGTGCGCGCGCATCACGAACCCGTGGCCGGGTGCCAGCCCGAGGTCCGATTCGTCGTTCGCATCGAAGCCGGGCGAACCGTAGAACACGGCGTCGTCCACCGGTTGCCGCGGTCCCGCTACCTGCAGGGCCAGGCCCTGGGTGTACGAACCATACGAATGTCCGAGGGCGGTGATGTGCGGGTCGGGCGTCCGCGAGGCGACGTCGAGACCCTCGTAGAACGAGGCGAGCTTCGGGGCTCCCGCGGTCGCGCGGTCGGACTGCCATGCGTCGAGGAGCCATCCGCGCCCGAGGTTCTGGTCGATGAACGGGACGTCGTAATTGCCCGGGCCCGTGGTGGTCGGCGGCTGATACCCGAGCCATGCGATCGTCGACACCGTGTCGCCGGTGTGTCCGGACAGGTCCAGCTGCCGTTCGATTTCCGCCTTCAGCGCCCTCGCCTCGTCGGTCATTCCGGCGAGGGAGCCGACGGTGGTGTCGATGCCCGGGGTGGTGACGGAGATGTGGTCGGCGGTGTCGGGGTCGCCGAGCGCGAACGCGGCCATCGTCCGTTCACCCGACTGCAGGTCGAGCAGCATCAGCCTGCCGTCCGGGTGGTCGCGGACGAGTGCCTCGAGGTGGTCGAGGTCCTGCAGCTTCTGCTCGACATACCACAGGCGTGCATCGTCGTCGGTGAACGCGCCACCGAACACGTTGTGGTCCAGCCTCTCCCGGAGGCGGTCCCGTTCCCACTCCCACCGCGACCGCTCGTCGGCGAATCGGCTCACGTTCGCCTCGTGCCGCACCGCGGACGGAATGCCGTCACGGGCGCCTACCCACTCGGGATGCCGCTCGATCACCTCGCGCCGCTGAGCTGTGGGCAGGGCATCCCAGTACTCGCGGTTGGCGAGCGGGGAACCGTCTGGTGGCGGCGCGGGGGCGGACAGGCCGCGACCCACCTCACCGGGTTCGACACCGCCCTCCGCGACCCGCGTCAGGACGGCAGCCGCGTCGGCGACGAGGTCCTCCGCCTGCAGGATCAACGCCCGGGCCGCGGCACCCAGTTCGGCGCGGATTTCCTCGCGCCCCGACGCGTCCAGCACGTCGACCGGTGGTCCCGGTGCGTCCTCGACGTCCCCGTTGTCCGACACTGCCATACCGTGGGCGAGAGCAGTGTCCCGGACGCCGTCGAGTTCGGTCTGCAAGTGCGTGACCGCGTCGACCAACTCGCGGACCAGCGATTCGACGACAGCGACCGACGCCGCCTCGCCGCTCAGTTCATCCGCGGCGATCCGGAACCGCCGACGTGCGGCGTCCGCGGCCTCGTCCTGCCACGCCGGCAACCGGCCGATGTCGGCGAGACCGTCCTGCACGAACGCGATGGTCGCCGCCCGCTCGGACAGCGACCGTTGCACGGCCTGCAGCGCGCGGACGTCCCACTGGGTTATGTCCCTCAGATTCACGATCCCCCCCCAGGATGCATAATGCCCGTACCCTAGCGGATCGATCGCGCCCGCGGGAGTCCGATCTCGTCTCGACCGACACGAAGGATCGAAAATGAGCGGTTCCACCCACGTCGACACCGGTACCCTGCGCGCAGCGGCCGGTCAGCTCGACGCCCTGTTCGACGATGCACTCTCACGGCTGAACCCCATCGACGCTGCCGTCGCCGACTCGGGGGCTGCGTGGCCGGACGCGGCCGGTGCCGGGTTCGCCCTGTTCACGTCCTACCTCGACGGCAGGCAGGAGTCGTTGCAGCGCACCCTCGCCGAGATGTCGGCGACACTCGTCGAGTGCGCCCGCCGATACGACACCCAGGACGCCGCGACCGCCGAGCGCCTCCACGCGGTCGCGCCGGCCACGAGCCTCGACCTCTAGGCCCTCCGGGCTCGTGCGCCGTTCTGGTTGCTGGAACAACCAGAAAGGCGCACGGGCGGCGGAGCCGCCCAGAAGTCGATGATCTCCGCGGCCATCTCTTCAGGACACTCCTCCGGCAGGTGATGTCCGATTCCCTCGAAGACGCGGTCGCGGACGTCGGTACTGAACTGACGCATCGTGTGGAAGAGGTTGTCCGCGTCGGCGTAGGACCCGCCGAGAGTCAGGATGGGCATGTCGAGCCGCTTCTGTTTGCGCGCCTCGCTCGCCGCGCGACCGCGTGGGCTGAACACCTCGCGGTAATAGTTCAGACCTGCCCGGACCGCCCCCGGTTTGGAGAAGACCCGTAGGTACTCTTCGAATGCTTCCGCATCGATGACCCAGGTGCGCGCGAGCTTGGACGGGCCGAAGAACCAGCTGAGGAACTCTCTTTCCCGGCCGTGAATGAGTGCCTCCGACAATCCTTCGACTCGGTTGAAGTAGAAGTGCCACTGGCGGGCATTCAGACTGTCGTCCGGATAGCCGCGCTCGGGCAGCGGTGACACCCAGGGAATATGAGCGTCCGAGAGAACCAGAGTTCGGACGTCCTCCGGATAGGCTGCGGCGTGCGCGTGCGCGATCCAACTCCCCGTGTCGTGGCTGACGATGTCGAGGCCATCGGGACCGGCGAGCCCGAGTTGCTCGATGAAGACGTGTACGTCCTCGGCAACGTTGTCCAAACCATATCCCTCACTGGGCATATCGCTGTCGCCAAATCCGCGCGGGTCGATGGCGTAGACGCGGCGCCCGGCCTCCACGAGGAGGGGAATGATGAAGCGCCACGCGTACCAGCTTTGCGGCCAGCCCGGTATGAGCAGGACGGGTTCGCCCTCGCCCGCGACGACGTAGTGCAGTCGCACTCCCTCCGCGACGGGGACGAGGCCGTGCTTCAGATCATGCTTCTGGATACTCGTTTTGCTGCGCCTCGGCACCGCATAGGGCGGGGTCGCGGTTCCGAACCGTGTCGATGGGGTGGCATTGTCGGACATGACAGCGTATTACCTCCATGTGTCGAGGATGTAGGGCATGAGCATGCGGCAGTCGGGAGATCCCGCTATTTGATGAAGCTGTATCGGCTTCTGTCGATCGTCAATGCGACCGACGCGACCACTACGAGCCCCTTCACGATCTCCTGGGTGAAGTTGTTCACCCCGGTGAGGTCCATGCCGTTCGACAACAGGGCGATGACGACGACGCCCAGTACCGTCCGGTGCGCTCCTCCCAGTCCCCCGGAGAGGGCTGTCCCGCCCATGACGACCGCGGCGATCGAATCCAGCAGGAGCGCGTCACCGGCGCTGGGCGAGCCGGCTTGGACTTGGCCGGTGAGGATGACCCCACCCAATCCACACAACGCACCGCCGAGCACGAACGCGAGAACTTTGTACCTGCGCAGGTTGATTCCGGACAGTACGGCGACCGGTTCGCCGCCCCCGATCGCATAGAGATACCGCCCGAACTTGGTTCGGAACGACACGGCGGTCAGGAGGGCCGCCACAGCAAGCACGATGAAAATCACGTTGGGTATCCCGAGGACCGATTTCGAATTGACGAAGCCGGGAAGGGCCGTGCTGGAGTAGACGATCGCACTGCCCCCGGACAGGTGGCCGGCAACTCCGGCACATACCGACATGGTTCCGAGTGTGACGAGGAACGAGGGCACCTTCAGTCCCGTGTAGATGACGCCGTTGGTGAATCCGATTGCGGCACCTGCCAGGACACCCACGACGATGGCGCCCAGGAGCCCGACCCGATCGACCGCTGCCGCGGTCACGAGCCCTGACAGCGTCACGTTCGCCCCGACCGACAGATCGATCGATCCGATCAGGATGACAACCGTTCCAGCCAATGCGACGAGAAGGAGGACCGCGGCCTGCCGTCCGATGTTCGTCGCGTTGTCGAATGTCAGGAACTGAGGGCTGGTGATCGTGAAGTACGCGATGATCGCAAACACCGAGACGAACGGGTATACGAGCGTACTGTTTTTTCGCAGTGTTTCCGATATGTCGAGGGTGGTTCGTTCGAGAGTCGCGTTTGTCATGATCAGACCATCTCCTTGACGATATCTCGCTCGTCGGGCTTTGCGCTCGCCGGGCTCTTCAGCGACGCAGTGATTGCACCCGATCGCATTACCAGAATCGTGTTCGACAGCCCGATGATCTCGGGCAGGTTGTCCGACACGAGGATTACGCTTCCACCTGATTCCGCAAACGAGCGGACCAGTTCGTACAGCTCTTCTTTGGCGCCGACATCCAGCCCGCGACAGGGGTCGTCGAGCACGAGGATGGAGGGCTCGCGTTCGAGACATCGAGCGAACACCACCTTTTGCTGGTTACCCCCGGACAGCCGCCCGATCGGCACATCCGGGCCCGGTGCCTTGATTCGCAGCCTCGCGATCCAGCGCTGTGTCATCGCGCGACCTCCCCGCAGGTTCAGGATCGAGGTGCTGCGGTAGGTGAGCTTGTCGAGCAACGTGAGTGTCAGATTCTTTTCGACGCTGTGCGAGAGAATGACGCCTTCGGCTGTCCGCTCCGCCGGAACGTACTGGATTCCCTGCCTGATCGCGTGGGAGATCGAGCCGTTTCGTAGGGGCGCACCTGCGATCTCGATGGACCCCTGGTCTCTTTTCTGGATACCCGCCACGGCACGTGCGAGATCGGATTTCCCGGAGCCGAGCACACCGGCCAATCCCACGATCTCCCCCTGGCGAAGCTGGAAGTTTACCTCCCGGAATCGTCCCGCACTGGACAGACCAGCAACGTCGAGAACCACAGGACCGAGGGTGTCGCGTTGGTCGGCCTCCTTGTAGTACTCGACATCTCGTTTGCGCCCGACCATCAACTCGTGCAACTGGTCGTCCGTGGTGTCGGCGATCGGCAGTTGAGCGATCAGCGAACCGTCCCGAAGCACCGCGACGTCATCGCAGAGCGCCTGAAGGTCTGAGAGCCGATGCGACACCAGCACGAAGGTCGCGCGATCTCGCCATCTCCGCACGTTGTCGAAGAGGAGTTCTGTTTCTACAGCCGACAGAGCGCTGGTCGGCTCGTCCAGGAGGATGATCGGGTGCGCATCGTGCGCAGCCGTCGTCGCGAAGGCCTTGCCGATCTCCACCAGCTGCCTCTGGCCGAACGACAGGTTCTGGGTAGCCTGAGTGGGATCGATGTCCACGCCGAGATCCCGAAGCACCTTCGCGGCCTCGGCGATCATCGAACGGCGACGCAGAATTCCGTGGTGGATGAATCGCTTCTCCCGGCCGAGGAACATGTTTTCGTACACCGGTAGCGACGGGATGAGACCTTGCTCTTGGAACACTGTCGCCACGCCGTGCTCGGCGGCTTCGAGGGGATGCCCGTAGCCCACAACCGAGCCTGCGATCTCCATCGTGCCGCTGTCGGGCCGATTCGTTCCGTTGATGATCGACAGAATCGTCGACTTACCGGCGCCGTTCTCGCCGACGAGGCCCAGAACTGTGTTGGGACGGACACTGAGGTCGACTCCATCGACTGCCGTGAACGAGCCGTACCTCTTGGTGATTCCGGTCATCTCGAGAGCGAGAGCCTCAACAGCCGGATCGAGCGAATCGGAAAGGGTCTGACTGAGATTGATTTCCACGGTTCCTCCTCAGGACTTGAACGGGCCGGACCGGTAGCGATCCGCGTAGTCCGCTGCCACTCGACGGAACTCGGTGTTGAAGCCCGGCTCCGAGTACGCTCCGTTGAGGGAACGGCCGGCCTTGTCGAGACCGCGCCAGTGCAGTTCGGGATCGATGGGAATCATCAAGTTCTGGGGATCCCAGTCGCTCGGATTCAGGGTGCGACTCATCTTCGCGACGTCATAGGGCAGTCCGCCTCGGTAGACCTTGTCGTACGCGTCTTCCGCGTTCTCGCGGGTGATCAGGGTCGATTCCTGATACATCATCCGCTCTGGCAGGGTGGGCTTCCATCCGTTGAGCGCATCGAAGGCCGCCACCGCCGAGTAGGCGGCCAGATGTGGCGGCACCGACATGTGCGTGACCGCCATGTTGGGCCCGGTCATGATCTTCTGCAGGTTCTCCTTGTTTCCGTCGATGCCGGAGACTTTGACGTGCCGCATGTTTCGCTCCTCGAGGACACTGAGGACGCCGTTGGCCTGCGCGTCACTCTGCGCGAACACCGCGACCATGTCCGGATACGCAGTGACCATGTTCAGCATCACGGATCGCGACTTCTCGCGATCCCACTCTCCGAACAGGCCGCCGACGAGTTCGATTCCAGGGTTCTCCGCGAGAGCGCGAGCCAGCCCCGCACTCCGGTAGAGATCGGGCGTCGAGCCTCTCAGACCGGCGATGTGAACCACTTTTCCCGTGTTCCCGATCTGCCGAAACAGCTCGGTCGCCACCTCGTACGCGATCTTCTCCGACGGCGGCGTGACGTGAGTGACCAAGTAGTCCCCCACGTCGATCGGCGTCAACCACGGCTGGAGTTCCCACGACGGCACCCAATAGGTCTGATTCTCTTGGATGGTCCGGGCCATCGCGGGAACGATCCCGGCAGTCGCGGGTGCCCCGATCAGCATCCGGCTACCGGTCGCCTTCACGGTCTGCAATTGCCCGACCTGCTTCGCCGGATCGTTGTCGTGGTAGAACTGGCGGGCGTTGCACTGCAACGCCTTCGTGGCCGCCTCGTATCCGGCGTTCCAGCTGTTCCAGTAGTCGTTCGTGAGACCGTAGATTTGTTGCGAGATGCGCCCGGTCTGAAGGTCGATACCAGTCGCCGACTGGATTGTGCCACTCGCGGCGGCTGACTCTCGATTGCAGGCCGCGAGAAGCGGAGCAGCCGCTATGCCGGCGCCTGCCAACGTCGCGAGCTTCAGAAACGATCGGCGGGCAAGAGGATCCCTGAGCCCATTCGCTGCGTTGATGAGCTTCTGCTCGTCGGAAACCCTAGGCATCGGACATCCTTGCCGCGACATCGTAGATTGCGCCGTTGAACGCGCGGACCGGGTCGACGAGGTCCCCGTACGGCTCGTCCTCGTGATCTTTCAGTCCCCAACCGCGGGCGTCATTCTCGATGTAGCCGCACCAGTGCCAACCAACCAACCACGGCTCACCGAGGACGCGGCCAATGCTCTGGACGTAGTCGTCACCACGCGCAGCGTGATCCTGCAGTGCAGTGCGGTCCGGGTTCAGCACGGTGGGGGCACAGTTGCCGATGTCGGCGATGAGGACGGGCTTGTCGATCCCGGCGGACCACTTCGCGAGATCGTTGCGCATCACTTCGTGGTCTTGGCGCTCATCCGTGAAGTACTGGATCGACAGAACATCGATGAACGGCCGCGCGGCGTCGAGAACCGGCTGCGGAATACCCTTGTTTCCGTTGTATCTGTCCCCCAGGATCAGGTGATTCGGATCCTGCGCTTTGATGTGACGGGTCACCGTCTCGTAGTACTTGTGCGCAATCTCGTACAGCCGTTCGTCGCGCTCCCGGGGACTCAGCCCCTGCACCGAGGGAAAGTCGCTTCCGGACGCGTGGGGCAGCCACGCCGGGATGTCTACGAGGAAGTATCCGAGCAACTTCTCGTTGCCGGCCTGGTCGAAGCAGACCTGGCGCGCTTGATACTCGACGAAGTCTTCCCAATCAGACGAGAAAACGTCCGGATGGATCGGGTTGCCGTTCCAATCCTCGATCTGCGCGACCCGCAGGTTCTGAACGAAGGGCATGCCCGCGATCTCGTAGTCAGCACTGCTGAAACCCTGTGAGTGCTGCAAGTCGAAGGTCTTGTTCCAGTCCGTGATCAGCTCCCCACCACCACTGACCCACTGCTGTGTCCAGCCGAGAGTGTTGAAGCCCCAGTCCCTCAGATCGCGGACGACGCCTTCTCGGATCCAGGTCTCGCGGTCGCCGTACTTCTCCCGCCAGATATGCGCGTTGTAATGGTGCTTGAGGTCTGTGTCCTCCGCGTGATTGACACCTGCCGAGAGGAATCCGTTTCCCGCCGGGTCGATGAACCACCATCGGCCGTCGATCCTCTCTACCCTGAAGAAGCCTGTAGCCCTCGAAGTAACCTCGGGGGTCCCGCCCCACGGGTCGAGACGCCTGGGCGCACGTGCACTCATATTGTTCCTTTTCTGGTGATCCGATGTCCGGCCTCGACGAGGCGCAGAATTACCCGAGACAATTACTCTCGGTGAGGTCCGCACTGGGAAAGTTGGGTGATCCCCAACACATTGCGATGCGTGCAAGAGTGCTACGTCACAGATGAATTGTCAACGGCCGAAGGGGGATGCGCGAAGAATTCCCCGGAAGGCAGGATCGAAACCATCCAATATGGGACCCTACCTGCATAAATAGAATAATTCGCCGATCAGACGCGATATTCAGAATTCGTATTCAGAAGGCCTGTTCAGAATCGGTGATCAGAATCGCCGTTCTACGTCTGAACACACGTGAATTCCGCATTTCACTCGGCACGAATAGTTGCAGCTTTACTGGGCCGAAATCTGCTCGACAGCCGGAAATTTCACCTACGGACGGATGATCCGCACGTCACCACGAGGCGACGATCGAATCGACGAGGTCGCGCAGCTCGCCCCTGCTCGTGCCATGCTTCGCCTGCACTGCCATTCCCTGAACGACGGTCGAGACGAACAAAGCAGCCTTAGCCGGCGTCATGCCGCGAGGCAGCGGCTCACGGCGCATTGTCGCGGCGAATCGCGCTTCGAGCGAAGCCCGGGTCTGGTCGCGGCTTCGAATCAGTTCGAGCCGAACATCGTTCGACTCCACGCACGAAAGTGCGGAATTGGTTTCGAGGCACCCTGGAGGCGTGTTCAAATCCGTGTGCAGCTCGGCCAAACCGTAGAGCAGCTTCTCGACGATTCTCCGCGGAGTGGGCTCGGCCAACGCATCGTCACGAAAGGACAGATACTTCTGCTGGTAGCGTGCGACCGCGCGCGCGAACAGATCTTCCTTGCTGTCGAAGACGCGATAGAAGCTGGCCCGGTTCAATCCGGTCGCACAGAGGAGTCCGGCCAGGGACGACCCTTCGTATCCACGGAGCCAGAACAGACGAAGAGCCCCCTCGAGTGCACGGTCTTCGTCGTATCCTCGCGGAGCGCCCATCAGAGCACACACCCGGTCGTTGCCACACATGCAGTTTCACTGCCCAGCAGGAACATCGGTATCTCCAACGAAGTACGCCACTCACGACTAGTACGTTCTAGTAGGGAAGATTAGATTCTCGGACCAGGCTCGGTCAAGGTCACGCCGATTTTCGATCCGGAGAACCGAGTTCGGCGGCGGATCAACAGTCAGTCCGTTGATCCGCCGCCGACGCGGACTACGCCCCCGGAACAACCCGCACTTCACTCGACTCCGTCATACGCTACGCATCGATCCACCGTCGATTGCGTACTCGGCGCCGATCACGGAGGGGCACCGGTCGGACACCAGAAAGCCGACCAGCTCGGCCACTTCAGCGGTCGTGGCCACGTCACCCAGGGGAACACCGCCGAAGAGGCCCATCAACTCCGCCTTCCCCTCATCCAGAGAGTTCGCGAAATCCTGCGACATCTCCGTCTCCACGATTCCCGGGGCGATGCTGTTGACCCGAACTCCGAACGGTGCCACCTCGACGGCGAGCGCCTTGCTGTACGCGGTCAGCGCCGCTTTGCTCGTCGCGTAGGGAACTGAGGCGCCGAGGGCGAATCTCCGTTGGATGGAGCTGATGTGGACGACCGCACCGGATCCCTGGCCCTTCATCGCGGGAACGAGCTCTCGGTCGATTCGGACCGCCGCCATGAGGTTCGTCTCCAGAGCGACGTCCCAGTCGTGCTCCCCCATCGCGAGAACTCCGCCGTCCGACAATGTCGCGGCGCCGGCCGAGTGGACGACGATGTCGATGCCGCCCAGCCGATCCAGCACTGCGTGTGCCACGCGCTCGGCCTCGTCGGGCCGCGTGAGGTCACCGGTGATCAGGTCCGGAAGCAATGGGTTCTGTGCGGGCAGCGAACGGGCCACGGTCGCCACTCGGGCGCCGCGTTCGCGCAGATGGTGGGAGATTGCGGCCCCGATGCCGCGTGAGCCTCCGGTCACCAGGACGCGCTTTCCGTCGAATTCGCCGTGCGGAATCGACTCGGGTGCGGTGTCCCGAACCCCGTTGTCCGATACGGACATGTTTACTCCATTTCACTTGCGCCCCGTGGTGCGCGACCATGCGCACCACTGGCCGTACTGGTTACGCCGGAACTTCTTTCAGGAACGATTGGACAGACTCGAGGAACTCGGCGGGGCGCTCTTCCGGAAGCCAGTGACCGCAGTTCGGCACCACGACGCCGCGGACGTTGTCCGCTACCGCCTCCATCGAGCTGACACACAGATCCCGAATGCTGTTCGCGCCCCCGAGCGCGAGGACCGGAATGGTCAGCTTGGTCTTCGACAGTTCGGCATTGTCGATACCGTCCTGGTAGAAGGCCCGGTACAGCTCGAGCCGCAGACCACCCGGGCCCGAGTAGCTCCGCGCGTAGACGTCGATGTCCTCGTCCGTGATGCCGTCGAGGTTGTACATCTGCATGCGGTAGAACCACCGCAGATACTCGCGCTCCTTACCACTGATCAGCATTTCGGCGACGTGGCTCGCTGCGTGGAACGACAAGTGCCACAGTCGAAGCTCGTCGCGCTGATCCATGAAGTACTCGATGCCCTTGTCCCCCGCGACACCCTTGAGTGCCATTTCGCAGAAGACGAGACTGCGGACCTCGTCGCGGTGAGTCGCCGCGTATGCATACGCGACGGCGGCACCGTGGTCATGGCCCGCGACGTGAACGGGCCCCAACTCGAGCTTCTCCACCAGCTGGTGGATGTCCTGAGCCACCGTCTTCTTGTCATATCCCGTCAGCGGCTTTTCCGGGACGCCGGAGTCGCCCAGGCCACGAAGATCGGGCACGATGACCGTGAAGTGATCGGCCAGCTGGGAAATGACCTTCCGCCACATGTACCAGGTCGAGCCCCAGCCGTGCAGAAGCACCAACGGCGGCCCGTCGCCTCCGCGAACGTAGTGCAACCGGACCTCGTCGAGGTCGATCATGTGATGTGAGAACCGTGGGTCCAGTTCGTATGCCATGGTGATTCCTTTGGGAGAGGGTGTTTCAACGGAACAAGACGCCACCGTTGACGTCGATGGACGCCCCGGTGACATAACGTGCTTCGTCCGAGGTGAGGAAGAGAACAGCGTTGGCGATGTCGACGGGATCCGCCGACCGCCCCAGCGGGATGTGGGCATACTCCTGATCGCGGAACTCTTCGAAGGTGATCGATCTCTTGGCGGCCTCTTCGACCAGGGCCTGGCGGTGCAGGTCGGTGTTGGTCATCCCCGGCGCGACGGTGTTCACGGTGATACCGTCGCCCGCCACCTCCGCGGCAAGGGATTGCGCCAGGACGATGATTGCCGCCTTCGACGCACAGTAGGCAGAGAACAGTGGCTGGCCGACGCGTCCCCAGAACGAGGCGATCAGCACGATCCGCCCGCGCCCCTGCCCCTTCAGTACCGGCACCGCGGCCTTGGCGAACAGGAACGGCCCTGTCACGTTGATGGCGAAGACACGATTCCATTCGGCTTCCGGCAAGGTGACGACGTCAGCGGGGTTGTTCACGACGCCTGCGGCGATGACGACGTTGTCGAATGCTCCGAACTGTGCGGTTGTCTCGGATACGACACGTTCGCAGTCTGCTAGCGAGGTGATGTCGGCAACTGTGCCGACTACGGTGACGGCCGGGTACTCGGCCGCCAGACTCGCCGCCGTTTCGGTGACGGCCGGATCGATGTCGGCTATGACGACGTTCGACCCCTCCTGCGCGAGGCGCTCCGCGGTGGACTTTCCGATCCCTTTCGAACCGCCGACGACGATGGAAGTGTGACCGTTGAAGCGCGCCGTGACTGACGGCTTCAACTCGTGTGCGGCCGCTTCGAGCGACATTGTTGAACTCCTCTGCTGTGATTGTGCGGATTCGAAGGTGTTGTTCTCGCGCATCTCTCGATGAGAGTGTGGAGGTGAGTGGGCGGATCGGCGCGGTGTCGCGTTCGGCGGATCAGAGGATGCTGCCGATCGAGCCACCGTCGACGCCGTACACACTCGAGGTCACGTAGGAAGCCAGGTCCGAGGCGAGGAACACGACGACGTTGGCGACCTCGGCGGGCGTCCCGATCCTCGCCAACGGGAGATGCCGTGACTTCATCTCCGCCTCGATCGATTCCGTTCGGTCGACACCGTGCACTGCGGCGAAGGTGTCTGCGAGTCCGCCTGCGCGCTCCCACATCGGTGACATGATCGCGCCCGGTGCAACGGCGTTGACCCTGATGACGGGTCCTTCGGCCTTCGCCAACGACGTCGTGAGGGACAGGATCGCTGCTTTCGATGCCGCGTAGTCGGGACCGCCGATGATGGGCTGCCGGCCGAGATCTGACGCGTTGTTGACGATTGCTCCGCGCCCGGCGGCACGCATGAGGGGAAGCACGTAGGAGATCGCACGTACCTGGCTCATGAAATTCAGTTCCATGCTGTTCATCCAGTCGGTGTCGGAGAGGGTGTCGAAGACGCCGAGGCTGCCGGCTCCCACGTTGTTGAACAGCACGTCGACCCGGTCGGCGAACGGGTGCAGTACCTGGGCGAAGCCACTCTCCACGCCGCTCTCGCTCGCGAGGTCGGCGACGGCGTAATGCGTGACGGTCCGGTCGAGTTCATCCGACAGTGCCTTCAACCCGGCTTCATCGCGGTCGACCAGCGCCAGGTGCGCCCCCTCGGCGGCGAAAGCCCGTGCGGTCGCGGCTCCGATACCTGATGCGGCGCCGGTGATCAGAACGATCTTGCCGCTGAGGCCAGTATCCATTGTCTATCGCCTCTCTCGAGTCTTGTGTGATGGGGGCAGTGCTGTGTTCAGGTCGTCGGAGGTGTGAAGATCTTCGGCGTCTGCAGTACTTCCGCGGAGCGGAGTCGGCTGGTAGGCCAGCAACCTCCATCCCGAGCCCGAGTACTTCCACACGGCAAGGCAGCGGTTTCGCAGCCTCTTCGGTCTGCCGCCTGCTGTGATGTGGGCGTTCATCTCTCCTACGACGAGTGCGACATCGCCGACGATTCGGACGAAATCGATGGGATGCTCGATCTTGTGGTAGACGTAGAATCCACTGCGCACCTTGTCGAGATACGTCTCGAGGGTGTCGGTGTCGCCTGACGAGTGCGAATAGGCGAGATCGGGATGACACAGTCTCGCGAAGGTGTCGAAATCCTGACCGACTACCGCGTCGTATCGTGCATCCTCGAGTTCGCGGATCGTGAGTGTGTCTGTGGTGTTTGCCATGTGAAGCTCCTGGCTCGACGGCAGAACTATCGTGCCGATTCGGTTCGAAGGTCGGAAACGGTGGGCCGCCGGCCGGCGAGCGCATCCTGCAGGAGGCCCCGGAGGCCTTCCTCGGTCACCTCACGCGGATTCGAGTACGGGTTTCTCAGTGCCTGCTCGACGACGGTGTCGATGTCGCTCGCGGTCATGCCGATCTGCGTGAGAGCGTGCGGAATGGGGAGGCTCTGTGTGAGTTCCCACAGAGCGACCGCCGCCGAAGTATCGGTGTGGAGGGCTCGCCGAACTGCGGCCTGCGCCGCCGGAGCGCTCGACTCGTTGTACGCCATCGAATAGGGCAGCACGATCGCGTGTGTTTGCGAGTGGGGCAAGTTCAGCGACCCGCCGATCGCGTGGCAGAGCTTGTGGTGGAGTGACATGGTGGTGGCGCCGAGACTGGCGCCGCACAACCACGCGCCGTACAGGGCTCGAGTACGGTGGTCGATGTTCTGTGGATCTGTGACCACTCGTGGGAGCGCCTCGGCGAAGGCGCGAATTCCCTCCTCTGCCATCAGTGAGATGATCGGCGACGCATCCGGCGCATACAGGGCTTCGACCGCGTGGGCCATTGCATTCATCCCACTTGCCGCCGACAATTCGGCAGGAAGTGTGGTGGTGAGTCCCGGGTCGTACAGGACGAGTGCGGGGAGCACGGACGGGCTCGAGCCGGTCTGCTTGTGACCGTCGCGAGTCGAGCCCCAGACCGGCGTCATCTCCGATCCCGCGTACGTGGTCGGAATCGCAATGATGGGCATTCGGTGTTGGAGCGCAATTGCTTTGCCCAGTCCGACTGACGAGCCACCGCCGACCACGACGCACGCGTCCGCACCACGGTCGACTGCGAACCGGACGGCATCGTCGGCCACTTCTACCGGTACGTGCATCTCGGCTCTGTCGAAGATGCCGGCGCCGCGGTCGTCGAGACGGGCGAGCACCGATTCCGCCACGGTTCGTTGCTCCGGGGTGCAGACGACGATCGCCCGCTCGATTCCAAGCTCTGCGATGTGCGATCGAAGTTGGCCGAGTACATCGATACCGAAGCGAACCCTCATCGGGAGGGCGGTGTATCCGAATTCGGACTGGAAACTCATGACGAGGCCACCATCCGTTCGCCCTCTTGACTGAGAGTCACATCGAAATGCACTGCGCGATAGGGACTGTCGAACTCCAATTTCGCGGCCCGGTCCGGATCGTCGATGACGACGAACTGGCGGATGAGGCTTTCCTTCACACCGAACACGACGTCGGAGTCCAGGTAGGCGCTGTCGTCGACGAAGAGATGAGTGGTGACAGGCTGATACCCCTCGGCGGCGACGATGAAGTGCATGTGCGCGGGCCTGTTCGGATGACGGCCGGTCCGTTCGAGAAGCACACCCACGGGCCCGTCGTCTGGAATCGGATAGAACCGCGGGACGATCGTCCGGAACCAGAATCTTCCGTCCTCGTCGGTACGGAACAATCCCCTGAGATTGCGATGCGGTTGAATGGCCGGCTGCTGGACGTCGTAGAAGCCGTCCGCATTGGCCTGCCACACGTCGACGGTCGCACCGGCCAGGGGTGTGCCCTCCGGCCCCGTGACCCGTCCCGTCACGAGGCATTGCTCCCCGCCGCCGTCGAGCGCGATGTTCGCGCCGAGTTCGCGATCCGGGGATTCCACCATGTGAAACGGCCCCAGCACCGTCTGCTCGGTCGTATCGTCGAGCGCCCGGTGGTTGATGGTCTCCACCAGCGTCGACACACCCAGCACATCCGACAGCAGAATGAACTCCTGCCGCACGTCGTTGCAGCTCTGCCCGGTTGCGGTCAGGAAGTCGACTCCTACTCTCCACTCCTCGTCCGTGAGCTGGACCTCCTTCACGAATGCGTGGAGGTGCGTCACCAGCGAACTCAGGATCTCGCGCAACCGCGGACCGGTGCCGTCGCCGAAGCTGTCCACCACTACCTCGGCGGAGCGTTCCTCACTGAACAATCCTCTACGGCTCATGTTCGGCCGTCCTTCCGTCAACGTTCTCGACACTTCAACCGGCTCCTATGCCGTTCAGTGCGGGCGACCCCTCGTGGGGTACCGCACCCAGTCCGTTGCCTTCGATGGGAACGGGGGGAGCATCAAATTTCACTCACACTGAATATTGTGACATGGAGCATGCCCATCCGGAAAGGGATTGTCAACTGCACTGAAATTCCTGGAGTCGCGCGCCACACGAATCCCGATCGACAGTGACGCCAGTGGACACCCGGGAACAATGCCGAAGAAATCGTGGTTGAACTGTGTCGACTCTAGTGAGACGCGGGGACGGCGCAGCAGGCCGATGATTGACAGCCTCGCCAGCCTGAGTGCATGATCGAGTTCAGAATATTGAGCCAGAGTGAAATCTATGTCGGACCCCGCCACCGCGGGCGTCACAGGATTTCGACAGTCGCTTCACAATCACCCGCACAACAGGAGAATCATGTTCATCAAGCGTGCCGACCAACTCGAGCCGGAAATTGTCCACGACACCGGCGCTGTCTATTGGATCGTCCCCGAGGGATCCATGCGCGACGAGACCGAAGGGTCGTCGTTCTTCGACTTCGTCTCCGAATTCACCGTGCAGCCCGGCGCCCAACTACAGCCGCACTACCACGACACTTTCGAGTTCTACTACATCCTCTCGGGCCGGGCGGTCATGCAGATCGAGGACGAGGCCAGCCATGTCCAGCGGGGAGACCTCGTCAAGATCCCGCGGAACGCCCGGCACACCATCTGGCCGACCGGCGACGAAGAGATCCGCGCGCTCTGCTTCTCGACGTCATTCCAGGCGCCCGGTGAGCGATTCGTCCCGTGCGAATTGCCACGGGTCGAACCCGCCGCCGAACCCACCCGGCCCTGACAGCGACCCCACAAGGCTGAGATTCATCGACACTGAAGCATCAATCCACCATTGCACGATTAATGTAGTCTCATTGTCGAGATTCGGTCTTCGGAGGCCTCGCCTCGCGAGAACATGAAGTGATAGTGGACAGGGCGTCAGTGAGAACGGAGCCGGCAGTGGACGAAGCAATTGGTGTTGCCTTCAAGCGAGCGCGTCTGCAGAAGAAGATGTCGCTGCGCCAGGTAGCGGAACCGCTCGGAATCTCGACGAGTCTGCTGTCACAGGTCGAGAACCAGAAGACTCAGCCCTCGGTCAAGACCCTGTTCGGGCTCGCCGCAGTGCTTGGTGTGTCGCTGGACGAGATCGCCACTGGCGGTACCGGATTGGACGGCGCGGAAGTCAGACTCGCGCAGAACCAGGACGCTGCCGCCGGTATCCAGCGCGCTGTCGACAACCCCGTGCTCGAGATGGAAAAGGGGGTCCGTTGGGAGCGCTTGGCGACCGGCGGGCGCACCGACATCGAACCCCTCTTCGTAACCTACGAACCGGGCGCCTCGAGTTCCGTCGACGGCAAATTGATGCGGCATGCGGGGGTGGAGTTCGCCTACGTCCTCGAGGGCACGCTGAGGCTCAAACTGGATTTCGACGAACACGAACTGCGGGCCGGGGATTCGTTCTGCTTCGATTCGTGCCGCCCACACCTCTTCTACAACGCCGGCGACGTTGCTGCACGCGGTGTCTGGTTCGTCTTCGACAGCGTAAGTCGATCGAGTGATACGACCGCGCTGAACGGCGCGTTGCGCGCCCGAGGCATCGAGCCCGGCAGAAGCACGTCGCCCCACGCACCGCTCTAGGCCCTCCGGGCTCGTGCGCCTTTCTGGTTGCTGGAACAACCAGAAAGGCGCACGGGCGCGAAGCGCCTATCCCAGTGCCTGCTCCAGGTCGGTCAGGAGGTCGGCGGTGTCTTCCAGTCCGACGGACAGCCGGACGACGCCGTCGGTGATGCCCACTGCCGCACGACCTTCCGGGCCCATCGCCCGGTGGGTGGTGGTGGCCGGGTGGGTGATGAGCGACTTGGAGTCGCCGAGGTTGTTGGAGATGTTGACCAGCCGCAGGGCGTCGAGGAGTTCGAACGCCCGCTTCTTCGCTTCGCTCTCGGGCGCGTTCAGCGCGAAGGTGACGACGGTGCCACCGCCGCTCATCTGCCGCTTGGCGAGGTCGTACTGGGGGTGCGACTCGAGATACGGGTACTTGACCCAGTCGACGGCGGAGTGGCCCTCGAGGAACTGGGCGATCTCCAGTGCCGAGCCGACGGAGTGCCGCACCCGGATCGGCATCGTCTCGAGCCCCTTGAGGAGCGTCCACGCGTTGAACGGGCTCAGTGCCGGCCCGGTGTGGCGCATGAGGTTCTGGACGGGTCCCTCGATGTAGTCCTTCGGACCGAGGATCGCCCCGCCGAGCACGCGGCCCTGGCCGTCGATGTGCTTGGTGCCGGAGTAGACGACGATGTCGGCGCCCAGTTCCAGGCTGTGCTGCAGCAGCGGGGTCGCGAACACGTTGTCGAGCACGACCTTGGCGCCGGCGGCGTGTGCGAGTTCCGCCACCCGGGGCACGTCCACGAGTGTCTGCATCGGGTTCGATGGTGTCTCGAAGAACACCGCGGTGGTCGGCTCGGACAGAGCCTTCTCCCATTGGTCGAGGTCTTCACCGTCGACGAACACCGTCTCCACACCCCAGCGGGGCAGGATCTCGTTGCACACCACGAAGCAGGAGCCGAACAGGCTGCGCGCCGCGACGAGTCGGTCGCCTGCCTTGAGCAGCGCACCGAGTGCGGTGAACACCGCGGACATTCCGCTGGCGGTGCCGAAGCAGGCCTCCGCACCCTCGATGAGGCGCAGCCGCTCCTCGAACATCTTGACGGTGGGGTTGCCGTACCGGGAGTAGACGAAGTGGTCGATGTCGCCGGTGAACGACGCCTCGGCCGCTCCCGCGCTCTCGAACACGAAACCGGAGTTCAGGAAAATCGCTTCGGACGTCTCTTCGAAGCCGGAACGGAGGGTTCCTCCGCGCACGCTGATCGTGCCCTGGCCGATGTCGTCCGGCAGCGCCTTCTGAAACGCGCCGCCTTGAGGAATTGCACTCACCACTGCCTCCACGGCAGGCCCAGAGCCCGCCAGCCGACCGCCCCACGATGACCGTCGGCGTCCAGGCCGCCTTCGAAACCGTCGAGCACGTTGTACGACGGGCCGATGCCCGCCGCTGTCGCGGCTTCCGCCGCACCGATGGACCGCTGGCCGGAGCGACACAGGAAGATCACCGGGGCGTTGTCGCCGCCCGCGATCCCGGCCTCCTTCAGCTGGTCCACGAAGTTGTCGTTACGACTGCCCGTCGGGTAGCTGACCCATTCGATCAGCACGGTCTTCCGCCCGAGGGAGGTCGTGTCGGGGACTCCGACGTATTTCCACTCGGCGTCCGTCCGCACGTCTACCAGCACCGCGTCGGGATTGTCGCGGAGCAGCTCCCAGGCATGCTCCGGCGTTATGTCGCCTGCGTAACTCACCATGTCAGCTTTTCACAACCCTGTTCTGTGCGCCCTTCCGGGCAACGGTCAGTTGCAGACGACCCATGTCTCGCCGTCCCGCGTCAATTGCCAGGTATCCGTCGTCTCGCCCTTGCCGTCGTCGGCGCTGACCCGGACCTCTGCCCGGGCACGGTCGCCGTTGACCTCGGACGACTCGACGCCCTGCAGCGTGACGTCGCCTTCCCTGCCCCGGAGCACGGACCGGTCGTCGGACCACGTCGGGCAGACCAGCGTCTTCTGCAGATCGGCGTCGTCGTGGTTGTGGGCCTGGATGAAGTCGGCCACCGAACGGTTGATGCGGTCCGCTTCCGTGACGTTCTCGTCGGCGGGCGAGAGCATGCTGGACACCACGATGGCGACGAGGATGACGACGATGACGGTGACGGCGGCGATGAACGGCACCGCCGTGATGCGCCGGGGATCCACCGGATCTTCCGCGCCTCCCACGTCGTGCTGAGGCGATTCGCTCGAACCGGACATGACTTCCCTTCGATCTCGGCTGGCCACGAGTGTATAGAGCTGCCCCTACAAATCGTGTTTGTGACCCCCCAACGCGGAGGCGACTACCCTCTACAGGCGTGAGTCCCGAGAATGGGCTTTGCCCTGTCTGCTGCACCTCGGCCACCCGATTAGGCTGGGCTTAATTTAAGCTGAGGTTTCGTTGTCCGCCCTTCAGAAGGTAGTTCGCTCCAGATGACTGATCAGACACGTCCGTTGCGCGTTGCGATCGTGGGTGCCGGCCCCGCCGGTATCTACGCAGCCGACGCACTCATGAAATCCGATGCCGCGTCTGACGGCGGGATCAGCATCGACCTCTTCGAGCGGATGCCTGCCCCCTTCGGTCTGATCCGGTACGGCGTCGCCCCCGACCACCCGCGCATCAAGGGCATCATCACCGCCCTGCACAAGGTGCTCGACAAGCCGTCGGTCCGCCTGCTGGGCAACATCGACTACGGCAGCGACATCACCCTCGAAGACCTGCACAGCTTCTACGACGCGGTGATCTTCTCCACCGGCGCCAACGCCGACCGCGCCCTCAACATCCCCGGCATCGAACTCGACGGCAGCTACGGCGCCGCCGACTTCGTCTCCTGGTACGACGGCCACCCCGACGTCCCGCGCACCTGGCCCCTCGAGGCCGAGAAGGTCGCCGTCCTCGGTGTCGGCAACGTCGCCCTCGACATCGCGCGCGTCCTCGCCAAGACCGGCGACGAACTGCTGCCGACGGAGATCCCCGCCAACGTCTACGAGGGACTCAAGGCCAACAAGGCCGTCGAGGTCCACGTGTTCGGTCGCCGCGGACCGGCGCAGGCCAAGTTCACCCCCCTCGAGCTGCGTGAACTCGACCACTCGCCGACGATCGAGGTCATCGTCGATCCCGAGGACATCGACTACGACGAGGGCTCCGAGCAGGCGCGCCGCAACTCCAAGCAGGTCGACATGGTCGCCAACACCCTGCAGGACTGGGCCATCCGCGACGTGGGCAACCGCCCGCACAAGCTGTTCCTGCACTTCTTCGAGTCGCCCACCGAGGTGCTCGGCGAGGACGGCAAGGTCGTCGGTCTGCGCACCGAGCGCACCCAGCTGGACGGCACCGGCAACGTCAAGGGCACCGGCAAGTTCAACGACTGGGACGTCCAGGCCGTGTACCGCGCCGTGGGTTACCTGTCGCAGAACATCGCGAAGCTGCCGTTCGACGAGCAGGCGGGCACCGTCCCGAACGAGGCCGGACGCGTCATCGCCGACGACACCGCCGAGGGCACCGCCCGGTTCATGCCGGCCACCTACGTCACCGGCTGGATCAAGCGCGGCCCGGTCGGCCTGATCGGCCACACCAAGGGCGACGCGAACGAGACCGTCGCGAACCTGCTCGAGGACCGGACCGGCTTCCCCGAGCCCGCGAACCCGGGCGAGGACGCGATCATCGAGTTCCTCGAGGGCAAGCAGGTCCCCTACACCACCTGGCAGGGCTGGTACCGCCTCGACGCGCACGAGCGCAGCCTGGGCGAGCCCGAGGGCCGCGAGCGGATCAAGGTCGTCGAGCGTGAGGACATGCTCAAGGCCAGCGAGCCCGACAAGGCCTGATCTTCCGACTCGGTGCGAAGGGAACCTCCCGCGGGAGGTTCCCTTCCGTCGTCTCGGACCAGGTGTCTCCGGATGGCCGCGAGGCTCACCCCGGTTGCCGACGCGATGCCCCGCGCCGTCGCCCGCAGAAGGCAGGATATGAGTCGTGTTTGACGCCCACGTTCACATCATCGATCCCCGGTTCCCGGTGGTCGAGAACCACGGCTACCTTCCGGAGCCGTTCACCGTCGCCGACTACCGGGCCCGCACGGCAGGCTTCGGCGTGGACGGCGGCGCCGTCGTCACGGCCTCGTACCAGGGCACCGATCAGAATTACCTGAAAGCCGCGCTCGAGGAGCTCGGCCCCAGCTGGGTGGGCGTCACCCAGATGGAACTCGACACCACCGACGAGAGCATCCTCGAACTCGACCGCGCCGGGGTCCGGGCCGTCCGGTTCAACCTTCGGCGCAGCGCGACCGACGTGAAGCTCCTCACCAAACAGGCCCTGCGGGCGTACGAGCTGGCCGGCTGGCACGCCGAATTCTACGTGGACGCCACGCTGCTGCTGTCGCTCGAGCCGGTGTTCGCGAAGCTGCCCGCCGTGTGCATCGACCACCTGGGAATGTCGACGCGGGGCCTGCCGTACCTCCTCGATCTCGTCGACCGGGGAGTCCGGGTGAAGGCCACCGGGTTCGGGCGGACCACCATCGAGAACGTCGGCGACGTGCTGCGCAAGATTCACGCCGTCAACCCCGAGGCGCTGATGTTCGGCACCGACCTACCTGGCAGCCGATCCCGAAGAGTGTTCCAGGACAGCGACATCGACATCGTCGCGGACGCCGTCGGCGACGACTTCGACAAGGTCATGGGCGGCAACGCGCGCGCGTGGTACCGCTGCGACACTCCGGACGGACGCTGCTAGCACGCACGCCCCTTGTCAACAGCCTTCCATCTGCACGCTGTTCATCGACACCATCTCGGCCACCGGCGGCGTCTGCGGTTGCGCCACCAACCACGTGTTGTAGTTCTGCATCTCGTCGCAGTCCAGCTGTTCGCGTCGTTCAGCGCGCCGCTCCCGCTGCCGATCGTCCATCTGGTCTTCGTTCCGGTCGACGGCGATGCCACCGGTGGTCGAGCCGTTGGCCTGCCGTTCGAGCCCGCGGACGCCGTCGGGGGTCATGATCCAGCCGAGGGTGTAGTCGGTGCCGTCGTGGTTGGTGGTGGCCCGGAACAGCCCGTCCTCCGCGGCGACAGGTTTGGCGGTGAACGCCTTGTCGGCCATGCCCGGCGCGCTGACCTGCCCCGTCACGGTGCCGTCGCTCATCGACGCCGTGAGCGTCGCTCCGTCCGGCGAAGACATCGACGCTTTGTCACCCTCCATGGTGCCGGTCATCCACGTCCACATCTGGTCCCCGTCGCACAGGAAGGCGACCATGTCGTCGCCCGACCTGGCCAGCGCGATGTACGCGTCGGTCCCGTCGACCGACCCGACGTACGTCGGGTCCATCTGCGGGGTCATCACGAAGGGTGACGGAATCTTCTCCATCATGTTCGACGCGGGCGCCGCTTCGCCGCTGCTCGTGGCCTCCGCGGCGCTGGTGGCGCTCGGCGCGGACGAGTCGGACGAGTCGTTGCCGCAGCCACTCAGTGCGAGGGTCGCGGCAGCGAGCGGAGCCAGGATCCAGGTCGTCTTCTTGTTCACGGCGCATTCCTCCGCTAGCCGGGAAGATCAACATCCGCATTTCATCATCGCAGGTGGAGGTCGCTCCTGGATACCCCCGGCGACGATTTCGGCGACCTACGTCGCGACCACCGCGGTCAGCCACACCCCCGACGCGATCAGGGCGCCGAGCAGTTCGATCAGCATCGACAATCCGACGGCCTTGCACGCATGCCACGTCGACGCCCACGCCCGGTTGTGGGCGCGCAACCGGTACAGCTCGGCCACATACGTTCCCGCGATGAACCCGAGAAACAGTCCCACCACGGGAACGACGAAGAACCCCACGATCCCGAGCAGCCCACCGACGATCAGCGACACGTTGGGCACGCCGGCGCTGCGCATCCGCTTGCCGGGCCAGGTGTATTTGACGACACCGCTGATCACGAGGAACAGCGTGGCGACCGCGAACACCGTCCACGCCGTCGCACCGCCGGTCAGGATGGCCCACACCAGGATTGCGGCGAAGATGAGGATCGTGCCGGGCAGGATCGGGATGACGATCCCGACGAGCCCGACCACGATGGCCAGGCCGACGAGGACTTCTGCGCCCGGACTCACGCGACGGGCTCGACGCGGGACGCCGCCTCCCGCGCACGGCTGCGGGCGGTCTCGACGTCCGGCCCCGTGGACACGGCGACGCCCATCCGCCTCCGAGCGAAGCTCTCCGGCTTGCCGAACAGCCGCAGGTCCGTCTGGGGGACGGCCATCGCGTCGGCGACACCCTCGAAGCCGATCCCGGCGGCATCGAGTTTTCCGTAGATCACCGCGGACGCACCGGGTGTCGTGAGGGTGGTGTCGACGGGCAGTCCGAGGATCGCGCGGGCATGCAGTTCGAACTCCGAGAGTCGTTGCGTCCGAAGGGTGACCAGTCCCGTGTCGTGCGGGCGGGGACTGACCTCCGAGAAATACACGTCGTCGCCCTTCACGAACAGTTCCACGCCGAAGATCCCGCGCCCGCCCAGCGCCGACGTCACCTTCTCCGCCACCTCGCGCGACCGGGCGAGCGCCGTGTCGCTCATCGGCTGCGGCTGCCACGACTCCACGTAGTCACCCGAATCCTGCAGATGCCCGATCGGCTCGCAGAAGAAGGTGCCCACCTCGCCGTCGGAGCCGATCGCCCGGACGGTGAGCTGGGTGATCTCGTAGTCGAAGTCGACGAACCCCTCCACGATGACGCGGCCGTAATTGACGCGGCCGCCCGCGAGCGCGTAGTCCCAGGCCTTCTCGACGTCGTCGGCGGCACGCACCGTGGACTGCCCCTTGCCGGACGAAGACATCACCGGCTTGATCACGCAGGGAAAACCGATGCGTCCGGTGGCCGCCCGGACCTCGTCGAGCGATTCCGCGAACTCGTACGGCGACGTGGGCAGTCCCAGTTCCTCCGCCGCGAGGCGCCTGATCCCCTCGCGGTTCATGGTCAGCTGCGTCGCCCGCGCGGTGGGCACCACGACCGCGACGCCGCGCTCCTCGACAGTGGCCAGCGCATCGGTGGCGATGGCCTCGATCTCGGGCACCACGAAATGCGGCTTCTCGGCGTCGACGAGCCGAAGCAGCGCCTCGGGGTCGCTCATGTCGATCGTGTGCGCGCGGTGCGCCACCTGATGGCCCGGTGCGTTGTCGTAGCGGTCGACGGCGATCACCTCGACCCCCAGCCGTTGGAGGGCGATGATCACCTCCTTGCCCAGCTCACCCGACCCGAGCAGCATGACCCGGGTCGCGCCTGCCGTCAGAGGGGTACCGAACCGTCCGGGTGCCTGTTCACGCATGGTCACAACTATATGCGGGCACAGTTTCTCTATGCGGGCGCGGTTTCGCACCAGCGCCTACTTCAGCAGCCGCGACATCCGGCGGTCGGCGAGCACCTTGCCTCCGGTCTGGCACGTCGCGCAGTACTGAAAAGACTTCTCCGCGAACGACACTTCCCGCACGGTGTCACCGCAGACGGGGCAGGGCAGACCGGTTCGGGCATGGACGCGCATCCCGGACCGCTTCTCCCCCTTCAGCCGTGCCGCGTCCTGGCCGAGCGACCTGTCGACGGCGTCGGTGAGCACGGAACGCATCGCGTCGTACAGCACGTGCACCTGGTCTTCCGGCAGGGTGCGTGACGTCGCGAACGGGGAAATCTTTGCGGTGTGCAGGATTTCGTCGGAGTAGGCGTTGCCGACGCCGGCGAGCAGCGACTGGTCGACGAGCGCGTTCTTGATCCGCGCCGACGTGGTGGACAGCAGCGCCGCGAACTCGGGTTCGGTGACGGCGAGGGCATCGGGCCCGAGCCGGGCTATCCCCTCCACCTCCTGCGGGTCGTGCACCAGCCACACCGCGAGCCGCTTCTTCGTGCCAGCCTCGGTCAGGTCGAACGCCGGCGTCGCGCCCTCCGGGGTGAAGAAGTGCACCCGCAGCGCCAGTGGGCCCTTGCCCGGTTTCGGCGGCGCAACAGACGGGTTGTCGGTCCAGCGCAGCCAGCCCCCACGCGACAGGTGGGTGACGAGCCACAACCCGGAGCAGTCGAGCGCGAGGTGCTTGCCGAACCGGGCGGCACCCGTGACGTCGCGGCCCTGCAGGGCGGTGATCGGGGGGTCGAACGTCTTCAGCACGCTCAGGGCCGCCACGTCCACCCGGCCCACGACCGCTCCCACGGCGTGTTCACGCAGGAACTCGGCTAACGCCTCCACCTCGGGCAGCTCGGGCATGTTCCCAGGCTAACGGCATGTGAGCGGGAAAGTGTGCTCCTCCACACTTTCGCACTCACCTGCGGAGGAGGTAGGTGTCCATGATCCAGCCCTTGCGTTCGCGCAGTTCGGCGCGCACCCGCTGGATCTCGTCCTCGACGTCGCGCAGGCGACCGGAGATCAGCACCTCGTCGGGGGTGCCCAGGTAGGCGCCCCACCAGATCTGGACGTCGTCGCCGGGGACCTGCGTGAACGTGCAGTGGGCATCGAGCATGACCACCGCGTTGTCGACGCCGTCGGGCAGCCCCTCGGCGAGGCGGCGTCCGGTGGTGACGTGGACGGGTTCGCCGATCCGGTTGAGCACGATCCGATGCTGGGCGGCCAGCGACTGCACGCTGGTCACGCCCGGGATCACCGAGTAGTCGAACGACACGTTGCCGCGGGCGAGCACCCGCTCGACGATCCGCAGCGTGCTGTCGTACAGCGACGGGTCGCCCCAGACCAGGATCGCCCCGACCCCCGGCTCCGACGCGAACTCGGCCTCGAACAGCGCCGCCCGGCGCTCGTGCCAGTCGTCGACGACACCCTCGTAGTCGGACGGCGTGCGGTCGCGGGGCGGGTCGACGATGTCCACGACGCGGTACGGGCCGGCGACGTGCTCCTCGAGGATGCCGGTGCGGAGATCGACGAGGTCCTGCTTCTCGTCGCCCTTGCCGATGACGAAGAACACGTCCGCCTTGTTCATCGCCTTGATCGCCTGGACCGTCACCTGGTCGGGGTCGCCGGCGCCGATTCCGATCACGAAGAGTTCACGCATGTGGCGAGGCTAACGCTCGTGCGCCTTTCCGGTTGCTCCAGCTACCGGAAAGGCGCACGGGTGGCGGAGCCGCCTATGCTCGTACCGTGACATCTGTGCCGACCCCGTACGAAGACCTGCTCCGACTCGTCATGGACACGGGCACCCCGAAGGCCGACCGCACCGGGACCGGCACGAAGAGCGTCTTCGGGCATCAGATGCGCTGGAACCTCGCGGACGGGTTTCCGTTGATCACCACGAAGAAGGTGCACCTCAAGTCGATCGTGTACGAACTGCTGTGGTTCCTGCGCGGCGATTCCAACGTGAAGTGGCTCCAGGACAACGGCGTCACGATCTGGGACGAGTGGGCAGACGCGGACGGCGAACTTGGCCCGGTCTACGGCGTGCAGTGGCGCAACTGGCCGACCCCGTCCGGCGAGCACATCGATCAGATCAGCCAGACCATCGAGACACTGAAGTCGAACCCGGATTCGCGTCGCATCATCGTGTCGGCGTGGAACGTCGGCGACATCCCGCAGATGGCGCTGGCGCCGTGCCACGCGTTCTTCCAGTTCTACGTCGCGGACGGCAAGCTGTCGTGCCAGTTGTACCAGCGCAGCGCCGACATGTTCCTGGGCGTGCCGTTCAACATCGCAAGTTACGCGCTCCTCACCCACATGGTGGCGCAGCAGGCCGGGCTCGAACCGGGCGACTTCATCTGGACAGGCGGCGACTGCCACATCTACGACAACCACGTCGACCAGGTCACCGAGCAGTTGAGCCGGGAGCCGTTGCCGTATCCGACGCTGAAACTGAACCGGCGGGATTCGATCTTCGACTACACGTTCGAGGACGTGGAGATCGTCGACTACCGGCACCATCCGGCCATCAAGGCGCCGGTGGCCGTCTAGTGGCCCGCGAGGTCAAGCTGGTCTGGGCGCAGGGTGTCGGCGGCGTCATCGGTCGCGACAACACGATCCCGTGGCACGTCCCCGAGGACATGGCGTACTTCAAGAAGGTGACGCAGGGCCACCCCGTGATCATGGGCCGCAGGACGTGGGACTCGCTGCCCCCGCGATTCCGGCCCCTGCCGGGTCGGCGCAACATCGTGATCAGCCGTCAGCCCGACTGGGCTGCGGAGGGGGCGGAGTCCGCCGACGGCATCGCCTCGGCGCTCGCGCTCACCGACGAGGACGTCTGCGTCATCGGCGGCGGCCAGATCTACACGGCGGCAATGCCGTTCGCCACGCAGCTGCTGGTCTCCGAGATCGACGTGACGATCGACGGCGACGCCTGGGCACCCCCCATCGACGAGTCCTGGCACGCACAGGACACCGGTGAGTGGCTCACGTCGGCGAAGGACGGCACCCGGTACCGCTGGATCACCTACACCCGGCGCTGACCGGCCATCTGTTTGCCACCGCACCGTTACCCCATTCGACGGGTGACGATGGGCGCAGTGGTTCATACTCACAGCATGGACAAGAAGTCACTGACCGCCCTTGCCCGTCAGCAACTGAAGTTGGCAGGCGGGACGTCCAGCGGCCGCAGTTCGCAGACCGTGTACGGCGGGCATCGGCGTAGCCTCCGGCAGACCGTCGTCGCCCTGGCCGCGGGTCAGAAGATGGCCGAACACGAGAGCCCGGGCGAGGCCACCCTGTTCATTCTCAGCGGCAAACTGAACCTCGTGGCCGGCGAGGACTCGTGGAAGGGTTCCACCGGCGATCTGCTGGTCCTCCCGACGGACCGGCACAGCGTCGAGGCCATCGAGGATGTCGCGTTCCTGCTCACCGTCGCCATGTGACGGTCGTGCGCGATCGTCTCGAGGATTCCGTTCGGAGCCTGAACCCGGGCTACTTCGCGATCGTCATGGCCAGCGGGATCATCTCGGTGGGCATGAAACTGGGCGGATTCGACGTGCTCTCGGTTCTGCTGTTCATCGTCTGCGCCGCGGCCTACGTGACGCTGGTGATCCTCACGATCTGGCGGATCGCGGCGTATCGCCGTCAGGTCGTCGACGACCTGACGGACGCGAGCCGCGGATTCGGTTTCTTCACGTTCATCGCCGGGACCGATGTGTTCGGCGTGCGCCTGGCGATGGACGGCCACCACGCTGCCACCGCGGTGCTGCTCACCGTCGCCGGGCTGACCTGGATCGTGCTCGGCTACGTCGTCCCGTGGACCGCCGTCCTGGGCACGTCCGAACGTCCGGTGGTGGCACGTGCCAACGGAACCTGGTTCATCTGGGTGGTCGCCGCGCAGTCGGTGGCCGTGGCCGCCGCGACCCTCGAACCGGTGTACGACGGCGCCCGCCGGTTCCTGGCCGTGGTCGCCGTCTTCACCTGGTCGGTCGGGGTGTGCCTGTACGGCGCGGCGGGGATCTTCGTCGCCGCGCGGATGTTGCTGTATCCGCTGCGGCCGCGCGACCTCACGGCGCCGTACTGGGTGGCGATGGGTGCGTGTGCGATCACCGTCCTCGCCGGCGCCCGCATCGTCGAGATGGAGGACGCGCCGATGGTGAACGCCACACGTGGGCTCATCGGCGGATTCGCGGTGGTGTTCTGGGCGTTCGCGACCTGGCTCATCCCGGTCCTGGTGGCCGCCGGATGGTGGCGTCACATCGCGAACAAGGTGCCGCTGCGCTACGACGCCACCGTGTGGAGCATCGTCTTCCCCCTCGGCATGTACGCGGTCGCCGGCATCTACCTGGGCCGGGCGGATCACATCCCGCTCGTCGGTATGGTCGGTAGTGCCGAACTGTGGTGTGCATTCACCGTGTGGTGCGTGGCGTTCGTCGTCATGGTGGTGCATCTCTGGCGGTCGGTGGTGCAGGTCGGACCGGCAACAGTGGAGACGCAGGAGAGCGCATGACGGAAACCCCACCCGTGATCGAGGTATCGGTGGCTGCGGCGCCGTCGGTCGTATGGCCTGCCCTGCGCGACCCGGAGTTGCTTCGCCGCTGGCACGGCTGGGACTGCGAGGGCCTGGACGACGAGATCAGGGAAATCTACTTCGGCGACGACGTGACGGAGGACGCCGAGGCCTTCATCCTCGCCCTCGGCGGCGCCGACCGGTTCAGCCTCCACGAGCTCGACGGCACCACGCTGGTGCGGATCACCCGGCCGCCCCGGGGCGCCGATCCCGCCGCCGACGACTGGTACGACGACGTCACCGAGGGCTGGACCACGTTTCTGCAGTTCCTCAAGTTCGGCATCGAACGGCACGGACTCGACGAGCGTCGCACACTGTTTCTGCAAGGCCCGGTCGCGGACGGAGATTCGGCGCGGCACCTGCTCGGCCTCGACAAGCTCGCGGGCCTGACGGTGGGCGATCACTTCACCGCGGTCGCCGACACGGGCGACCTGCTGCACGGGGTGGTGTGTTTCGTCGGCGAGCACCAGACCGCGGTGAGCGTCGACGATCTCGGCCCCGGACTGTTGCAGTTCGGCGAGCAGCCCGTCAACGCGGCGCGTCCGAACGGCGGTGCGCAGATCCTCCTGGCCGCCTACGGCCTGGACGACGAGGAGTGGGCCGAACTCGCGCAGCGCTGGACGGAGTGGTGGCAGGCCCGGCCGGGGGCCGAACCTGCCACCTGAGTTGTCGACCGGTCAGGCGAGCACGGTGCCCAGGGTGGGCCACCAGATCGTGCTCTTGACGACGTTCGGCCCCACCTGGTGGTTCAGCGAGCCGTACACGGCCGCGACGACCAGGCCGCTGCCGAGTCCGGCGACCGGGGCCGTGGACACGACAGTGGGCACCGCGACGTTGTTCTGGTCCAGCTTCACGATGCCGCTGGCACCGGTGGCGAAGCTGTAGTACACGACGTCGAGTTCGGCGCCGGTCTGGTCGTTCGCGATGACGCCCGGTCCGCCGAAGAAGCCGAAGCGGAACTGGTTGCTCATGTTGGTCGCCACACCCGCTCCGTACAGCTGTCCGAGAACGGGACCGCCCTGCCCGGTGTCGGAGTACGCCGGGACCTGGAAGATCTGACCCGGCAGGGCGATGTTCGTCGCCGCCGTGTCGGTCGGGGATGCGGCAAGTCGCTCGATGGCGGCCTCCGCCTCGGGGTTTCCGGCGGCCACGGTGCGCAGCTTCGTGATCGCGGTCGCCGGGTCGACGACGGGAGCGGAATCTGCGGGCTGCGCCGACACGACACCGGTGAACATCATCGTCGCTGCCACTGCAGCGGTCAGACCTGCCGCGATACGTCGTGCGAAGTGCCGTCGATTCATTCTTCTTCTCCCTCGTCACGTCAATGGGTAAGCATTAGTTCGGATGAGTAAACACTCGAGCTCTTATCGACGCCGTGGTTCGCGGTGTTACGCCTCCCTCAGACCTATGCTGCTGGCATGGGATCGGATGGTGGGCACGAGGCGAGGATCAGTGAGTTCCGGGAGGGGCTCGCCGACGTGGTCCCCACCCGCCGAAGTCTGCAGCGCCTGTTCGAGGCGGTCCTCGTGGTCGGGTCGGGGCTGGAGCTGGATTCCACCCTGCAGCGCATCGTCACTTCGGCCACGTCCCTCCTCGGGGCCCGCTACGGCGCGCTCGGTGTCCACGCCCCCGACGGCGGGCTCTCGGAGTTCGTCTACGAGGGCATCACGCCGGAGGAGCGTGCGCGCATGGGCCACCTGCCCGAGGGCCGCGGGCTGCTGGGACTGCTGGTCCACGACCCCCGCCCGGTGCGCCTCGCCAACCTGGCCGATCACCCGGGGTCGATCGGCTTCCCGCCCAATCATCCACCGATGAAGAGCTTTCTGGGCATGCCGATCATGATGCGGGGCAAAGTTTTCGGAAGCATCTATCTCACCGAGAAACTCAGCGGACCCGAGTTCACCGACGAGGACGAGGTCATTCTGCGCGCGCTCGCGACGTCGGCAGGCGTGGCGGTGGAGAATTCCCGGCTGTTCGAGGAATCGCGGACGCGGGAGCGGTGGTTGACGGCCGTCGCGGCGATCACCTCCCGGCTGATGGTCGGCGGATCACTCGACGAAACGCTGCACACGCTCGCCGCCGAGGTACGCGAACTGTCCAGCGGTGACGAGGTCTTCATCGTCGTCACGCTCGGCGAGGGCGCGGTGGTCGGGGCGGACAGCACGGTGCGGCCGCTGCGCACCAACTTCCGAAGCGCCACCCAGGCCGAACCGTTCGCCGAAGTGCTGCGCTCCCGCACCCCCGCACTGCTGACGGGGATCGACGGTCTCGCACCGTTCTCCGCCGAGGCGGGCCGGGCCGCGGTGCTGCCGCTGTCGACGGCGTCGGGGGTCGGCGGGGTCCTGGTGGTCACGGCGCGCGGCACCGCTCCGTGGGATCCGGACGAGGTGGCCCGGCTCGAATCGGTGGCCGACCTCGCCGCCGTCGCGGTGGAGTTCGCCGATCAGCAGAGCAAGCAACGTCTGCTGTCGGTGCTCGCCGACCGCGACCGGATCGCGCGCGACCTGCACGACAACGTGATTCAGCGGTTGTTCGCCACCGGCATGAGCCTGCAGAGCACGCACGCGGTCGGGGACGTTCCGGACGGCGTGCGCTCCATCGTCTCCACTGCGGTCGAGCAACTCGATCGGACGGTGCGCGAGATCCGCACCACCATCTTCGATCTGCAGGCCACCGGCATCGCGTCGGCGACCAGTCTGCGCCGCCGCCTGCTCGACGTGATCGGCGACCTCACCTCCCATTCGCCGGTCGCGCCGAACGTCCAGTTCACCGGCGCCATCGACACTCTCGTGCCCAGCCGCATCCACCCGCATGCGGAGGCGGTGTTGCGCGAAGCCCTGAGCAACGCGCTGCGGCACGCGCGGGCCACCACCATCGACATCTCGGTGGCCGCCGCGGACGACCTCGTTGTCACCGTCGCGGACGACGGCATCGGGATCGCCGACGGCGCCCGGCGCAGCGGACTGGACAATCTCGATCGGCGCGCCGAGCACTGCGGCGGCACCTGCACCGTCGATTCCGCCGACGGGGGAACCGTCGTCACGTGGCGGGTACCGTTGACGTGACGAAACTGTCAGTGCTCTTTGCGTAACTCGGTGGCCAGCACCGCCGCCTGCGTGCGCCGCTGCATCCCCAATTTGGACAACAGCCGCGACACGTAGTTCTTGATCGTCTTCTCGGCGAGGAAGAGCCGCTCGGCGATCTCCCGGTTGGTGAGCCCCTCGCCGATCAGGTCGAACACGGCGCGTTCCTGCTCGGACAGTTGCGCCAGCGGGTCGTCCCGGCGGGCGGACCTGATCCGGTTCATCAGCGCCGACGTCGCCCTGCTGTCGAGCAGCGAACCGCCCTCCCCGACCGTCCGCACGGCCGCCACCAGGTCGGTGCCGAGGATCTGCTTCAGGACGAATCCGGACGCCCCGGCCATGATGGCGTCGAACAGCGCCTCGTCGTCGGAATACGACGTCAGCATCAGGCACCGCAGTTCGGGCAGCGCAGCGCGCAGGTCCCGGCACAGCTCGACACCGTTGCCGTCCGGCAACCGGACGTCGAGCACGGCGACGTCGGCGCCGCTGCCCGGGATCCGCGCCATCGCCTCACCGACCGACGCGGCCTCCCCGACCACCTCGAGGTCGGGCACGCTGCCGAGTAGATCGACCAGGCCTCGTCGCACGATCTCGTGGTCGTCGACCAGGAACACCCGCGTGGTCATGTGTGCACCTCCACCGTCTTCTCTTCGAACCGTACCGCGCACACCCCGGGTATCCACCGATCCGGGACCTCTCCCGCACACAACGGGACCTTCGACCCCAGCGCGGACACGCCGGCGACCGGAAGGCTGAGGATGCGGGGGAACACCCGGACACCACTACTGGAGGTCGCGATGAACAGCTGGTCGCTCAGTGACATCGAGGTGGTCTCCCGCGCCATCGTCTCGGCTCCGTCGGTCCACGACACGCAGCCGTGGGATCTGCGGCTGGAGGGCAGGTGCGCGCAGATCAGCGAGCGCCGCGGCTTCACGGACACACCGCGCGCCGACCGCGTGATCTCGTGTGGCGCTGGTGTCGCGAACGTGGAACTCGCGTTGCGGGCACTCGGCAGACAGATCGAGACCGATCTGCTGCCCGATCCGCGCCGGCCCGAACTCGTCGCAACCCTTCGCGCAGTGGGGACGGCTTCGCCGTCGAGCACCGATTTGAGGCTCTTTTCCGCCATGGCCCGCCGCCGAAGTCATCGAGAGGCGTTCGCCGACATACCGGTTCCCGCGGCCACCGTCGCCGACATCGTCGGCGCGGCCGAGATGGAGGGTGTCTGCGCTCGCCTGCTCGCCGCGGACGAGGCGCCCGCGCTCGCCGACGTGCTCCTCTATTCCGCCGACCGGGTTCGGCAGGATCCGGGCCACCAGCGCGATCTCTTCCCGTGGACGTCGCATTGGCTGCCGCGGGGCGGTCACGAGTCTTTCGACACGATCCGCACCGTCGTCACCCGCGGCGTCCCCGATTCGGCACGCCTCGCCGCCGCCATCGAGAGCGAGACCGTCCTCGTGTTCGCATCGGACACGCAGGAGTCGATCGACCTGGTCCGCACCGGAATCGCGGTCGAACGTGCATGGCTCACCGCCGTCGACGCCCGGCTCGGCGCCTCCGTTCTCTCCCACCCGCTGCGCGTCGACGACTCGGCTCCTCGGCTCGCGAATCGGCTGAACCTGCCGGGCCATCCCCAGCTGATCCTGCGAATCGGATACTGACAGAACAGAAACGGAGCGCCATTGTGAGCCGCGTACTCACGGACCGCGAACTGCTGCACGAACTCGAGGACGTTGCGGAAGACAACGTCAACCGGCACCTCGCCATGGCCAGGGACTGGCACCCCCACGACTACGTTCCGTGGGACGACGGCCGCAACTTCGCGGCGCTGGGCGGCGAGGACTGGGATCCGGAACAATCCCAGCTCAGCGACACCGCGCGGGCGGCGATGATCACCAATCTGCTGACCGAGGACAATCTGCCGTCCTATCACCGCGAGATCGCCCAGCACTTCTCACTCGACGGCGCGTGGGGCACGTGGGTGGGCCGGTGGACCGCGGAGGAGAACAAGCATTCGATCGTGATGCGGGACTATCTGGTCGTGACACGAGGGGTCGACCCGGTAGCGCTCGAGCATGCTCGAATGGCCCACATGACACAGGGCTTCGATCCCGGCGGCGGGTCGATGCTCGATTCGGTGTCGTATGTGACGTTCCAGGAACTGGCCACCCGGGTGTCGCACCGCAACACGGGTAAGGCATGCGGTGATCCGGTCGCGGACCGCATGCTCGCCCGGGTGGCAGCCGACGAGAACCTGCACATGATGTTCTATCGCAACATCGTCGGCGCAGCCCTGGACTTCGCTCCCGATCAGGCGATCGCCGCGATCCACAAGGTGGTGACCAACTTCCAGATGCCCGGCGCGGGCATGCACAACTTCCGCCGCAACGCGGTCCTGATCGCGAAGGGCGGCATCTACGACCTGCGCCAGCACCTCGACGACGTCGTACTGCCCGTGCTTCGAAAGTGGAACATGTTCGAGCGCAACGATTTCGGTCCGGACGGGGAACGCTGCCGCGAGGAGCTGGCGACGTTCCTGCACGGCATGGAGGCCAAGGCATCCCGGTTCGAGGAGTCCCGGGATCGCGCACTCGCCCGCGAGGCCCGTCTCGGCGAACGCATCGCGGCCCGCTGACGCACCTCGAAGACCTAGCTGTCCGGCCGGACGATCATCACCGGGCAGTCCGCGGTGTGGAGCAATGCGTTGCTGGTGGAGCCCAGCAGCATTCCCTTGAAACCACCCCGGCCGCGGCTGCCCACGACGATCAACTGCGCCTTCTCGGCGAATTCGCTGAGCACCCGCACGGGGCGGTCGCGCGCGACGACGCGTTCGACCGTCACGTCCGGATACCGCTCCTGGTACCCGGCGAGGCGCTCCGACAGCACCACTTCCTCGCCCGTCTGAATGCTGCTCCACAGCGGGTCGTCCGGGCTGGCGCCGAGCGACGGCTGCACACTCACATCGCTCCACACGTTGACCGCGACCAGGCTCGCACCCCGGGCGGCGGCCTGCTCGAACGCCACTTCCAACGCGGCCCTGCTGCTTTCCGAACCGTCGACACCGACCACGATCGGTCCCTCGGTCGGCGGCTGCCCGTCCATGGTGCGCCCCCGCACGACCACCAGCGGGCAGTGGCCGTGCGCGGCGACCGCGGACGTCGTGGAACCGATCAGCAGGCCGGTGAACTCGCCGTGCCCGCGCGAGCCGAGCACCACCATGTGGGCGTTGGCGGACAGTTCGATGAGTGTCTGACTCACCTTGGCCTCGAACTGTTCGGTGGTGATGTCGAGCGGCTCGTCCACCGTCTGCTTGGCGTGCACCCGCGCACTGCCCAGCCGGGCCTTCGCCGTGTCCTCGAGTTCTTCCTTGAAGCTCTCGGCCAGATACGGCTCGGTGTAATAGAAGGCGGGAATGTGGACCACTGTCACGATGTGCAGCGGGAGCGACAGTGCGGCGGCGGCCCGCGCGGCCCACGCCACGGCGGCCGACGCCGACTCGGATCCGTCCACACCCACGACGATCGGCTTGATTCCGGTCATGGTCACCTTTCCTGATTCTTCCGGCTGTGCACTGCTGAGGTGTGCGGGTGCTACCCGCAGATCTTGCGGAGCTTCTCGACCAACGCGACACGACCCGCACGATCCGCGGCGAGCGGTGTGACGGTGAGCGTGGTGACCCCGGACTCGGCGAACGCGGCCACCCGCTCCGCGACGTAGCTCTCCGGACCGATCAGCGACACGGCCCGCACCAGGTCGTCCGGCACCGCGGCGGCGGCCTCGTCCTTCTTGCCCGACAGGTAGAGGTCCTGGATGGTCTCGGCTTCCTTCTCGTAGCCGTACCGGACCGCGAGGTCGTTGTAGAAGTTCTTGCCCTTCGCGCCCATGCCGCCGATGTACAGGGCCAGACCGGGGCGGACCCAGTCGAGCATGTGGTCGACGTCGTCGCCGATAGCGAGGGCGGGCGACGCGAAGACCTGCAGGTCGCCGAGGCTCGGGTCGCGCTTCGCCTTACCCTTGGCCAGCGGCTCGCCCCATACGCTCGCGGCCTTCTCCGGGTGGTAGAAGATGGGTTCCCAGCCTTCGGCGATCTCGGCGGTCAACTCCACGTTCTTCGGTCCGAGGGAGGCGATGACGATCGGGATGCGGTCACGCACAGGGTGGTTGATGATCTTCAGCGGCTTGCCCAGCCCGGTGCCCTTCTCGGCGGGCAGCGGAATCTGGTAGTACTTGCCCTGGAACTCGACCTTCTCGCGGCGCCACACCTTGCGGCAGATCTCGACGACCTCGCGGGTGCGTCCGAGCGGGGCGTCGTATTTGACGCCGTGGAAACCCTCGATCACCTGCGGACCGGAGGCGCCGAGTCCCATCACGAAGCGTCCGTCCGACACGAAGTCGAGGCCGGCGGCCGTCATCGCGGTCAGGCTCGGCGTGCGGGTGTAGATCTGGAAGATGCCCGAAGCGAGTTCCAGGGTGGTGGTCTTGGCGGCGAGGTAGCCGATCTGGCTCACCGCGTCGAACGAGTAGGCCTCGGGCACGAACGCGATGTCGAGTCCGGCTTTCTCCAGGTCGGCGACCTCGTCGACCGTCTCGGCGAAACCGCCGCTGTAGTTCAAGCCCATACCTATGCGCACGTCGTTCCCCAATCCTGGCGTTACCTGCAACCTGTTCCTGCTTCGTTCCAGAACACTACTGCGCGTAGTCGCCTCAGGGGCGTGCAGGCCTCACGACGACTACCGGGCAATGCGCACCACCGACCAGGCTGTTGCTGGTCGAACCGAGCAGCATCCCCTTGAATCCTCCGCGCCCCCGGCTGCCGACGACCAGCAGTTGCGCCTTCTTCGACCAGTCGAGCAACCGTGCCCGCGGATTGTCGATGTACACCTCGCGGGTGACCCGCACGTCGGGGTATTTCTCCTGCCAGCCGGCGAGGCTCTCGGCGAGGACGGCACGTTCGTCCTCCTCGAGTCCCTGCGGCACGAGGGCCGCGGCCCGCGGATCCTCGAACGCCTTCGATCCGAGGTCGCTCCACACGTGGACGGCCACGAGCGGAGCATTCCGCATCGACGCTTCCTGGAAGGCCACCGAGATCGCCCGCTCACTGGTGGCGCTGCCGTCGACGCCGACCACGACGGGCCCGTTCGCGTGGGCGTCGCCGCGGACCACGACGACCGGGCAGTGCGCGTGGCTGGTGACGTTGATCGCCGTGTTCCCGAGCAGCGCGGTGGCCGCCGCCCCGGACCCGGACGCGCCGACCACCACGATCCGGGCGTTCTCGGACAGGTCGACGAGCCACTGAGCGCTGCTCCCGATCGACAGTTCGGTGCAGACCTCGATGATGGGATTGACCGCGAACGCCCGCTCCTGCGCCTCGGCGAGAATCGCCTTGCCACTCGCCTCGACCCACTCGTACACGCCGCCCGAATCCATGTACGGGCCACCGAACCCATACGGAGCGAAGTCGAGTGCGTGGATGATCTTCAGGTTCAGTCCACGTTCGGTGGCGAGTTCGGCAGCCATCCGGACAGCGGACTTCGAGCTGTCCGATCCGTCGACGCCGACGACGACGCTGTTGCGGTCCCGTGTGCTCATGGCTTCACACTATCCCCGGCCTCCTTTTCGCGTCTGCCGCCCTTCACCTTTCGACGTGGGGACTTAAGTCCCCATCGATTCGGGCTCTCCGGCCGTAGCCGCAGCGGCCCGATTAGGCGATGATGAGAAATGGAGGCGTGTGTCTCGTCGAATATTACTGGGCCACTGACTTTTTCGGCCCAGAAAATCTCGAGCGATCTCGGTCACAAATTTGGTACCCGAGATGCGAATTAAAGTACGTTCGGGTCATGCAACTCACACAGTTCACCGACCTCGGACTGCGGGTGGTCATGCGACTGGCCGTGGCCGGGGACGGCGAACGGCCGGGTAGCCGGGCGATCGCCGAGGAACTGTCGGTGTCGTACACCCACGCCGCCAAGGTGATCACCAGGCTCGGCGAACTCGGCATCGTCGACGCACGCCGCGGACGCGCCGGCGGCCTGGCCATCACCGAACTCGGGCGCACCGCGTCCGTCGGCTGGCTCGCCCGCCGACTCGAAGGCGACGCGGAGGTCGTCGACTGCGACGGCGCCCAGCCGTGCCCGCTGCGATCGGGGTGCCTGCTGCGGTCGGCGCTCCGGCGCGCGCAGAACGCGTTCTTCGAGTCGCTGAACGGCCTCACCGTCGAAGACCTCACCCGAACCCCCACCGGAACCGTGCTGCTCGCCCTCCCCCGGGTGGCCACCTCAACTTCCCAGTTTTCTCGAACGATCGGAGAATGACATGCTCTCGCCCACCTCGACGGACGTCATCCGCGCCACCCTGCCCGTGGTCGGCGCCGCGATCTCGGACATCACGACGCTGTTCTACCGCAAGATGTTCGACGCTCATCCCGAACTCGAACGAGACCTGTTCAACCGCGGGAACCAGAAGCAGGGCGAACAGCAGAAGGCGCTGGCCGGCGCCATCGCCGCGTTCGCCGCCCTCCAACTCGAGCCCGATCAGGCGCGTGTCGACCTCATCCTGTCGCGGATCGCCAACAAGCACGCCTCGCTGGGGATCGAACCCTCCCAGTACGCGATCGTGCACACCCACCTGTTCGCGGCCATCGTCGAGGTCCTCGGCGACGCCGTCACTCCCGAGGTCGCTGCCGCCTGGGACGAGGTGTACTGGCTGATGGCGGAGACCCTGATCGCGATGGAGGCCGGACTGTACGCCTCGGCGGGAGTGGCCGCCGGTGACGTGTGGCGCGACGTGCGGGTCCGCGAGCGCAGGCACGAGTCCGCGGACACGGTGTCGTTCGTGCTCACCTCCGTCGACGGCTCGCCGCTTCCGTCGTTCGCTCCGGGGCAGTACCTCTCCGTCGCCGTTCGCCTGCCGGACGGCGCACGCCAGATTCGCCAGTACAGCCTGTCGTCGGCCCCGTCGCGCGGCGACTGGAGGATCTCGGTGAAACGCGCCGGCGAGGTGTCGAACTTCCTGTACCACAATGTCTTCGAAGACGACGTCTTGACGGTGTCGACGCCGTTCGGCGATCTCGTCCTGCAGGACGACGACGCACCACTGCTTCTGGTGTCCGCGGGCATCGGGTGCACCCCGATGATCGGGATGCTCAGCCACCTCGCCGACACCGACGACAGCCGCCCGATCTCGGTGCTCCACGCCGACCGGTCCGCCAGCAGTCACGCGCACCGCGCGGAGCTCACCGAACTGGTGGAACGTCTGCCGTTCGCGGTGATGCACCGCTGGTACGAAGACCTGGGCACCCGACGTCCCGTGGGCGGCCTGCGGGAGGGACGGGCCGACCTCGGCGAGGTCACGATCGCGCCCGGCACCCGCGCCTACCTGTGCGGCCCGCTGCCCTTCATGCTGGGAATACGCGAAGCGCTCCTCGCCAAGGATGTGCCCGCCGAGAACATCCACTACGAGGTGTTCGGCCCCGACAGCTGGTCGGCCACCGTGTGACTGCAGGCGCGGCGCCGTTCACACCGGCCAGGTGTGGACGGGGCTGCCCTCACGCATGTTCTCCACGTACTGACGCAACATAGCGGCCAGGGCTTCCCGGCGGCTCAGGCCGGCGTTTTCGTGCCGGACCACCTGCGCGCGCTGCCACGACGCCCCCGTCTGCCGGGTGAGGCACCGGCCCTCGATGACGCTGAGGTACCGGTCGCGGGCCTTCGCCGACAACCCGAACGCCGCGAGTCCTTCGTCTGCGATGGGCAGCAGCCGCCGCAGGACGAGTTCGTCGGCGCCCGCGAACCCGACACCGGGCCAGTACAGTTCGGCGTCCATGCCGTATTTCGCGCCGGCGTGCAGGTTCTCCTCGGCGGCGTTGAACGACATCCGCGACCACACCGGCCGATCCGATTCGGCGAGCCCGCGCAGCGCGCCGTAGTAGAACGCGGCGTTCGCCATCGTGTCGAGCACGGTCGGGCCCGCGGGCAGCACCCGGTTCTCGATGCGCAGGTGCGGTTTGCCGTCGTCGCTGTCGTACACCGGGCGGTTCCACCGGTAGATGGTGCCGTTGTGCATCTGCAGTTCGTTGAGGTCCGGCACCCGGCCCGCGTCGAGTTCGGCCGACGGGTCGACGTCGGACACCTCCGGCAGCAGCGCCGGGAAGTACCGGGAGTTCTCCTCGAACAGGTCGAAGACCGACGTGATCCACCGCTCGCCGAACCACACGCGCGGCCGCACACCCTGGTTCTTCAACTCCAGCGGACGCGTATCGGTGGCCTGCGCGAAGATCGGGATGCGGGATTCGTGCCACAACGCCTTGCCTGCCATGAACGGTGCGTTCGCCGCGAGCGCCACCTGGGCGCCTGCCAGGCACTGCGCGGCATTCCAGTGGGCGGCGAATTCGTCCGGCGCGACGCGCAGGTGCAACTGCAGCGACGTGCACGCGGCCTCCGGGAGCACCGAATTGGCGTCCACCTTCAGCTGTTCGGCAGACCGCCCCTCGAGCGGCACGCCCTCGAGGTCGAGTTCGATGTCCTCTCCGCGCGCGGCGAAGATCTGGTCGTTGAGCTGCTCGTAGCGGGGGTTCGCGGTGATCCACTCGCGGCCGAGATGCTCGAGTTCCAGCGTCGGCAGCATGCCGACCATCACCAACTGGGCGTCGTGGCCGTGGATCCGGGCGTCGGCGACGTGCAGCGACGCCCGCAGGGTGCGTTCGAGCTCGAACGTCCCCTCACCGTTCAGCGGACCGGGGCGGACGTTCATCTCGACGTTGAACTGGCCGAGCTCGGTCTGGAACACGGCATCGTCGTCGATCGACTCGAGGACCGCGAGATTGGACATCGCGGGCGTCATGTCGGAGTGGACGAGATTGAACTCGATCTCCATGCCCAGCATGGGCCTCGGCGGGTCGACGTCGTCGGCGAACGCCCCCTCCCGCAGCATCCTCTCGAGCGCGTCGACGCACATGAGCACCTTCTGCCGGAACAGGCGCCGGTCTTCTCGGGTGAATGTCCGAGACGTCACTTCGCGACCCATACCACTCCCCAACTGCGCGTCGAACTGCGCTCACGGGGGAGCATATCCGTTCAGCCCGCGCGAATGCGGGATGGCGGGCTAACCTCGAACCAGACGCTGGTGAGCGGAAGGACCGGAGATGACGCCTGATACCGACTCCAAGAAGAAACCAGAGTTCTCCGTGGGCACGCGCGTGAAAACGCGGCACTCGGCCGATCACGAACTGGCCGAGAAGAAGTGGCCCCTGGAGGCCGGCGTCATCGTCGACGATTTCGCCGGCGTCCAGGACATCAGCAACGATTCGTACGGCCGGGACTGGGCCGTGTCACGCCGCTGGGCGATCGCCCTCGACAGCGGACCACTCGTGTTCCGCAACGACGACGATCTCGAGCCGGAGTAGGCCCTTACGCGTTGGCGCCCGCGTTGCCCCAGGTGACGGACACGCCGCGCTCCTGCAGCCAGCGGCCAGGATCGATCTTGTTTCCGTTCGCGTCGTGCACCTCGAAGTGCAGGTGCGGTCCGGTGGACTGGCCGCGGTTGCCGACGTGGGCGATTTCCTGCCCTGCGGTGACGCGCTGCCCCACGCTCACGGTGTAGTCGTTGACGTGTCCGTAGACGGTGACGGTGCCGTCGTCGTGCAGCAGACGCACCCACAGTCCGAAGCCGGACGCCGCGCCGGCGTCGATGACCTGGCCGTCGGCCGCTGCGAGCACCGACGTGCCGATGGGCGCCGCGATGTCGATGCCGCCGTGGTGGGCTCCCCAGCGGGAACCGAAGTCGGAGGTCAGCTTGCCCGACACCGGCTGAACCGTGTGGGGCTTGACCGGGTTGACGGAGGACAGCCACTGCTGAGCCTGGGCGCCGAGGTCCGGGCCCCCGAGGTTCTGGGCGGCGGTGCCCAGGTCTGCGGGCAATTCGAAGCCGGCGGGAAGGACACCGGCCGGGATCTCGAACGGCAGGCCCGGCAGGGTCTGCGCACCGTTCGTCTCGTGGGAGTCGACGGGGGCGGCGGCGGCGTTTCCGGCACCCAGCTGGGCTGCACCGACGACGATGGCTCCGGTGGCGGCCGCGACAGTCGCGGCCTTGATGCCCACACCCGCTCCGGCCTGCTGGTTGCGATGGCGCCCGCGCGCCGCGTCCGGATCGATCTCGAAGCGAATGGAAGACCCGCTCGCCCGGTGGTGGGAACCCACAGTAAATACCTCGTCAGTCGTCGGATTGCAGCCCTCCCCGTCCGGGGTGGGCTCCTCTGTCTGGCGACGAATGTAACAAAACGATATAGGTCCGCGCCACCGTTACCGAACGTTTATGTTCGGCGCTCCTCGAGTTCCGCCTTGAAGGCGGCGTACCGAGCGCGGTGCGGGGCGCGCCGGCGAATTACCGCCCACGCGATCCCGAGCACGATGAACCATACCGGGGTGACGAGGAGCGCCTCGAGGGTGTCGTCCTCCTGGGTCAGGGCCCAGATGAGAAAGACGAAGAACGCCAGCACGACCCAGCACATCACCACCCCGCCGGGCATCTTGAACTTCGAGGCCTCGTGCAGTTCGGGGCGGCGCTTCCGGTACACGAGATAGCTGGCCAGGATCATCGTCCACACGAAGATGAACAGCACCGATGAGATTGTCGTCACAGTCGTGAACGCCTCGATGACCGAGTCGCCGGAGAACAGCAGCGCGATCGCCGACAGCAGGAAGGCGCACGAGAACATCAGCGCGTTGGCCGGGACCTTGCGGGAGCTGAGCCTACCGAGTCGGGCCGGTGCGTCCCCCTCCTGCGCGAGGCCGTAGACCATCCGGGACGTCGAATAGATTCCCGAGTTGGCCGAGGACGCCGCGGACGTCAGCACCACGAACTGGATGACTCCCGCCGCGATTCCCAGACCTGCGAGCGTGAACATCGCCGTGAAGGGGCTCTCCCCGGGGACGACCTCACGCCACGGCGTGACCGAGATGATCACGATCAGCGACACCACATAGAACAGCAGGATGCGGATCGGGATGGAGTTGATCGCCTTCGGCAGGTTCTTCTCCGGATCCTTCGCCTCGGCCGCCGTGGTGCCGACGAGTTCGATACCGACGAACGCGAAGACCGCGATCTGGAATCCGGCCACGAAGCCCATCGCGCCGGTCGGGAACATGCCGCCGTCGTTCCACAGGTTGTCGAATCCCGCCTCCGAGCCGCCCGGCGACGTGAAGTGCGTGAACACCATCACGAGTCCGACGACGATGAGGCTGAGGATGGCGATGATCTTGATCAGCGCGAACCAGAACTCGGTCTCGCCGAACGCCCGGACTGTCGGCAGATTCAGCAGCAGCAGCGCCGCGATGGCGATCAGCGCCGGGATCCACAGCTGGAGGTCGGGCCACCAGTACCGCACGTAACCGGAGATCGCGATGATGTCGGCGATCCCCGTGACGATCCAGCAGAACCAGTACGTCCACCCCGTGAAGAACCCGGCCCAGGGGCCGAGCAGGTCTGCCGTGAAGTCGGAGAACGACTTGTAGTGCAGGTTGGAGAGCAGCAACTCCCCCATTGCCCGCATCACGAAGAACAGCATGAAGCCGATGATCATGTAGACGAAGATCACCGACGGTCCGGCCAGCGAGATCGTCTTCCCGGACCCCATGAACAGGCCCGTGCCGATTGCTCCGCCGATCGCGATCAGCTGGATGTGCCGGTTGGCGAGCTGCCTGGAGAGATGCGGTTCGCCGCCCGCTCCCGTCCCTGGGTCGCCGCCCGATCCGATCGAGTCCGTCGAGGAAGTGCGGTCAGCCATGGAACACCTGCAACCCTTCTCAGTCCTTGCTGTCACCGTCCGAAAGCGTGCGTCACGTTACGCCGGGGACTTGACAGAAGCCGAGTAGCTAAGGCTAACCTCATTTCGTTACTTCGAGGCGAGGAGCCTGCACATGATCGAGGACCTGATCGAGATCGCGTACGCCCAGGGCGCTGTCACCTGTGTGGCTCAGGCCGCAGGCGGCGTCGACGAGTACGAACTCGCTCGGGTCGATTCGGTCGCGTCCAGCGTCACGGTGTCGGTACGGGCCGACGGCAAATTCGCGAAGGCCACGAGCATCGAGGGATACCTCAGCCTCGGCCAGGTCGTCCGGGCGTGCGGACTCGACTACGGGCACGCCACCCGCCAGTACATCCACTGTTGACGTCCTCTCGGCCGTGAACGACCGAGATTCCCCCCGGGACTCGCGTCCCGAGGTTCCTGTTTCACCGACGGTTGCCTCCCCGCACCTCATGTGCGGGGCGGTCTCACACCGTCTCCGCAGGCTGCCACCGCCAGTCCGACGGCCAAAATATTCCTTGCCGCGTTCACATCCCGATCATGGACCGCGCCGCACCGGCACGTCCACTCCCGCACGTCCAGCGGCATCGCCAAGGCGACCGCCCCGCACACCGAGCAGGTCTTCGACGACGGATGAAACCGGTCGATCACCACCACCCGCCGCCCATACCAGTCGGCCTTGTACTCGAGCATCGACCGGAACTCGGACCACCCCGCATCCGAGATCACCCGAGACAACAACCGATTCTTCACCATATTCCGCACACTCAGATCCTCGATGGCGATCACTTGATTTTCGCGCACCAAACGAGTGGAAAGTTTGTGCAGATAATCGCGGCGCCGATCAGCGATCCGACCATGAATCTTCGCGACCTTCAGTCGGGCCTTCGCCCGGTTCCGGGACCCTTTCTCCTTCCTGGCCAGCACATGCCTTCGCCAGCCGCTCACGATCCGTGCGCTCGTGTCGCGGGTTGGTGATCTTCTCCCCCGTCGACAGCGTGTACAGGCTCGTGATCCCGGCGTCGAGCCCGACCACCCGATCGGCCGGCTCGAGTTCGCTGATCGTGTCCTCGACGAGGATCGAGATGTGGTACTGACCACGAGCATTACGCGACACCGTCACCTGCGACGGCACCGCCCCCTCCGGCAGCGGCCTCGACCACCGAACGTCCAGGGGTTCGGACTGCTTGGCCAACCGGATCTGCCCGCCGCGGTAGGTGAAGCAGTTCGAGAAGTAGGTCGCCGACTCCTTCGACTGGCCCTTCTTCTTGAACTGCGGGTAGCCGGTCTGCTTGCGCCAGAACCTCTCGAACGCACCCTGCAACTGCCGCAGCGACTCCTGCAGCGGCCCCTTCGACGGCTCCGCCAACCACTCCGTCTCGACATCGCGTTTCCATCCGGTGAGCATCTTCGAGGTGTCCGCGTAGGTGACCCGTCGCTGCTCCTGCGACCAGGCACGCGAGCGCTCGGCCAACGCCCGGTTGTAGACATACCGGGTGCACCCGAACGTCCGAGCAAGCTGTTCCGCCTGCACCACAGTCGGATAGAAACGAAACTTGAACGCCCGCTTCACCACCCTCCCCGCCATAACCCAGACACTAACCCCAGGGTCCGACACAACCAGATCAGCTATCCCGGACCTCAAGGACCGGGTCTGCGCCGAAAGACTCACGGATCAACCCAGGTGCTCCCCGAAGAAACCGTCGATTCTGGTCCACGCATCGGCGGCGGCTTCCGGGTCGGGCACCATCCCCGTGACCTTCATCAGGGGACGCATCACCTTCGGTCCGGCCAGTGCGTCGTTCAGGAACGTATGGCCGGCCGTCGGATACTCCTTCACGTCGTGGACCACACCGGCCCGGGTCAGCGCCGACTCCAACTTGGCCGCCGCGTTCCGCAGGGCGAAGTCCTTCCCGCCGTAACTGGCCACCACCGGACACGCCCCCGCCACCGCCGCGTCCAGGTGACGCGGCAAGACCCCGTAGTTCGGGGCTGCCGCGTCGAACCCGGTGCGCAGGGTCATCAGGGCGAACCCGCCGCCCATGCAGAACCCGATGACCCCGATCTTCCCCGTGCAGTCCGAAGACCCGGACAGCCACTGACGCGCAGCCTCGATGTCCCCGTACGCCCGGCCCTTCCCCGAGAGCATCGCCCGCATCGTCGACACCAGGCAACGTCGCGCACCGCCCGCACTGAACAGATCCGGCGCCAGAGTCAGAAACCCCGCCGACGCCAGCCTGTCCGCCTGACGCCGCATCACGTCGTCCAAACCGAACGCCTCGTGCACCATCACCACACCCGGCCACGGACCCTCACCCGACGGCCTCGCCAGATAGCCGTGCAAGTTCGGCGAACCGTCGTGCCGCGCAGCGAGGTCGGTCAAGTCGATCTCGGACATGTGCGTCTCCCGTTCCGTCGTCACTTCCAGAACTTCTGCGACAACCATGCCCTCCCCATCGCGAGCGCACCACCATTCCCGCTACACTCACCTCGGTGTGCGCCCCGCGCGTGCACCGCGCCTTCGTAGCTCAGGGGATAGAGCAACCCTCTCCTAAAGGGTAGGTCGCAGGTTCGAATCCTGCCGAGGGCACTCTCCTGCATACGGTCGTCCACGCGCCTCTGCTGCGGTAACGCAGGTCACGCCGCGGGCGATACGACGGGTAGGTCGGGACGACCGAGGAGAGTCTCATGAACCGGGTGGACATCGCCATGTTCCCACCGCCGATCGCCAACCTGCTGCGCCTGTTGGCCGCGCCGACGAGCAACGGGGCGGGATCATGATCGGCATGCTGCCCGACCTGCCGTACATGGGGTTGGACTGGGAGTTCTTCTTCCCGACCAATCTGTACATCGCGTTCATCAACTGGTGGAATCCTTTCTAGCGCACGGTAGCCCGGTCAGCGGGGCCCGCGTACGCGCCGCCACCACCTGGCCTTCCGCTCCGCCTTCTCTGCCTCCTCCATCTCGTGCCGCATCTGCTTCAGGACTGCCGGGGCCTCGAGCGCGCTGAACGCCCGGGATTCGGTTCTGAACTCCTTCAGGTACGTGCAGCACACGAATCCAGGGCCGAGCGAGCCGAGAGAGAAGGGAATCGACACCAGCAACCAGTTCCCGCCGTACGCGTGGCCGAGCGTCACACAGATCAGGGCGACAGCACCCAAGGCGAACTGGAGATACAGGAACTTCCCGCCCTGCCGCCTGGCATGTTCCATCCCCGACAGGTGATAGTCCATGTTCAGCCTGTGGATCTCGATCTCCCGCTGGGTCCGAATGATGTAGTCGTCGAACGTCTCGCCGTCATTGAGATAGTCATCCATCGGGCCGCCTTCGTCGCGTGGGAATCGCAGCGTAGGCGTGCCCACCGACATGTCGTGGACAGCCATAATCTTTGCGTAAGGGCGACGCCGCCATCATGGTCTTTCAGCGACGACGGCGACTACGACCGGCCGACGCTCCGGGACGAGACCGTCGGTCACGGCACCTCTCTCAGCGTCGGCAGCGACGGCGAGGTCGACGAGGGCGGCGAATGACGGTGTCAGTCGATCGCGAAGAGCCGCGCCGCGTTGTCGTGGCACACCGCCCGCAGCCACGGCTCGCCGAGGTCGAATCGGGTGAGACCCTCGAGCGCGTCGAGGTACGGGTACGGGATGTTGGGGAAGTCGCTGCCGAACACGATTCGTTCCTGCAGTTCCGACAGGCGGTGCACCTGGTCGCGCGGAAACGGTGTGGCCGCTTCGGTGTAGTCCGTGAACGTCATCGTGGTGTCGAGATACACATTGGAGTACTGGTCGGCCAAGTCCAGGAATTCCCGGTACTCCGGCAGCCCCATGTGGGCGATGATCAGGTACAGCCGCGGGTACCGCGACAGCAGTTCAGCGATCGGGCCCGGGCCCGTGTGGGTGCCGGGCGCGGGCCCCGATCCGCAGTGGATGACCACGGGGACACGCGCCTCCTGCAGCACACCCCACACGAGGTCGAGGAGGGCATCGTTCGGCGAGTAGTCGCCCACCTGGATGTGGGACTTGAACACACGCGTCCCCGACTCGATCGCCTCCGCGACGTACGCGGCCGCGGACTCCTCCGGGTAGAACGTGGACGTCCGCAGGCAGTCGGGGGTCTGCGCGGCGAATTCGGCCGACCACTGGTTGAGCCACGCGGCCATCTCCGGCTTGTGCGGGTAGATCATCGACGTGAACCGGCGGACACCGAACCCGCGGAGGTGCTCGACGCGGACGTCCTCTTCGTGCCGGTAGTGGATGGGCCACTCACGTCCGGTGAGGGGACCGACGGCGTCGAAGTAGCCCCACACCTTCTCCATCACGTTCGCGGGCATGAAATGGGTGTGGACGTCGATGATGCCGGGCAGCCCCAGCGCACGCCAGAACTCCCGCACCCGCAGATCCTCGGACAACACTCTTCTCCTCGACGCAGTGCCGGACTACGGAACCCCGGCGGATCGGAACGGGGGCCGACTCAGAACAGCGTGAACGCGTCCTCGGGCTCGGGTGCCGGCGCGACAGGCGCCGGTGCAGCGGCAGGGGCGGGGGCAGCGGCAGGGGCTGCGACCGGCGCCGGCGCGACCGCACCGGATGCGACGGCACGGGCCGCCTCGCCGGCGAGGACGTCGGCCATCTCGTTGTAGTGGTTGCCGACGTGGCCACGCACCCATCGGAAACGCACGGGCCCGGGGCGTTCGTTGATGGCCCGGTCGATGGACTGCACCAGCGCGAGGTTCTTGACGGGAGCGCCACCCGCCGTCTTCCAGCCCTTGCGTTTCCACCCGGGCAGCCACTCCGACGCGCACTTGATGGCGTATTGGGAGTCGGATTCGATCAGCAGCGGATCGTCGCCGGGATGCGCGGTGATCGCTTCGAGCAGCGCCCGCAGCTCGGCGATCTGGTTGGTCCCGGAGGGTTCGCCACCCGATTGGCTGGGACCCTCGTGATTGACCCATGCCCAGCCGATCGCCCCACCGGGGTTGCGGAGGCAGGATCCGTCGGTACTCACGATGATCATGGCTGGGACTTTACGTGCGCGCTCCGACAGCCGCCGGTAGCGGTCGCCTTCACAGTGGATACGCTGCATTCGATGACGGCTTCGCTCGAGGTGGTCGAGACCACCGTGACCGCGCGGCGTCCCCTGGACGTCGCCATGTCGTTGCAGCCGCTGCAGCGCGGGAAGGGCGACCCCTGCCACCGCCGGACGGCCGACGGCGCGATCTGGCGGACGTCGGTGCAGAAGTCGGGCCCGGTCACCTATCGCCTCACCCAGATCGACCGTCATTCGGTGCGCTGCCAGGCGTGGGGTGCGGGTGCTCCCGAGCTGGCTGCGGGGCTGGGCCGACTCGTCGGCGAGCACGACGAGTGCGCGGACTTCGCCCCCGACCATCCGATCCTCGTCGAGGCGCACCGGCGTTTCCCGCACCTGCGGCTCGGCCGTACGGACCGGGTGCTGGAGGCCCTCGTGCCCGCGATCCTCGAGCAGCGGGTGCACGGCATCGCGGCGTTCGCGGCGTGGCGGCATCTCGTGTGGAAGTTCGGCGCGCCTGCTCCCGGACCGGCTCCGGACGGGATGCGACTTCCCCCGACCGCGGACGTGTGGCGGCGGGTTCCGTCGTGGGAGTTCCACCGGGCCAACGTCGACCCCGGCCGATCCCGCGCGATCGTGCGCTGCGCGCAGGTCGCCGACCGGCTCGAGAAGATCGTCGACCTCCCCCGCGAGGAGGCGAACCGCCGGCTGATGTCCATTCCCGGCGTCGGGGTCTGGACGGCGGCCGAGGTGTCGCAGCGCGCGCTGGGCGATCCCGATGCCCTGTCGGTCGGCGACTATCACCTGGCCGCGATGGTCGGGTGGTCGCTGCTCGGGAAGCCCCTGGACGACGCCGGGATGGTGGAGTATCTGGCGCCGCTGCAGCCGCACCGCCAACGCGCCGTGCGACTGCTGGAGGTGAGCGGGCATGCCGTCAAACCCAAGTTCGGCCCCCGCACGACGGTCGTCGACCACAGCTGGCACTGAACGTCATTCACGCACTCCACGTGGCCGCATTCCGCCACCTGTGAACACCTGTTCAAGTGTTCATACGAACAACTAGACTTCGAAGGATCAGCTGCCGGCCGGAGGAGACGCCGTGGAATCCGTGGCAATGCACATGAGCGACGGCCTGATCAACGCACCGACCTCCCTGCTGTTCGTCGTCGTCGCCGTGGCGGGACTGTCGATCGCCGCCTGGCGCGCGCGCTCGGAACTCGACGAACGCACCGCACCGATGGCCGGTCTCGTGGCGGCCTTCATCTTCGCGGTCCAGATGGTCAACTTCCCGATCCTTCCCGGTGTGAGCGGCCACCTTCTCGGCGGCGCACTCGCCGCTGTCCTGGTCGGCCCGTACACCGGCATGCTCTGTATCTCGATCGTGCTGATCGTGCAGGCCCTGCTGTTCGCCGACGGCGGGCTGACAGCGCTGGGGGCGAACATCACCAACATGGCGATCATCGGGGTGGTGGTCGGCTACGGCGTCGCGGTGGCGTTGCGTCCGCTCGTCGTGCGGCAGGAGCGACTGCGCTTCCGCGTCCTCGGCGGGATGTCGTTCGCCGCGGCCCTGTGTGGAACGGTGGCGGCGGCGATGGGCTTCGTGCTCGAGTACGCGATCGGCGGACACGCCACGTCCGGGGAGTCGACCTCGCTGGGCGCGGTGGCCGCCTACATGCTCGGGGCGCACGTGCTGATCGGCATCGGCGAGGGCCTCATCACGGCCGTCACGGTCACGGCCGTCGCGAAGGCGCGCCCCGACCTTGTGTATCTGCTGCGGACGGCACCCCGGCGGGTGGAGGTGCGGGCGTGATCTCCCTCCGCCGCTTCCTGATCGGCTTCGCGCTGGTGGCGCTGCTCGTCGCCGGCGCGGTCTCCTACCTCGCCAGCTCCAGTCCGGATGGTCTCGATGCCGCGACAACGCGCGGATGCGAGACGGTGGAGACCGACAACGGGGAGGCGCTCGTGGGTGACTGCATCGCCCGGAACGCGTCCGCGCATCACCTGTCGGACTCGCCGCTCGCCGACTACACGGTGGGCGGCCGGGCGCATCTCACCGGGGTCGCGGGCGTCATCGGCGCGACCGCGACGTTCGCCGTCGCGGGTGGCCTGTTCTGGCTGCTCGCCCGCGCGCGGCGCAACCGAACGAGCCCCTGACCGTGGGAGCCGGTCACGCCCATCCGCTCTACCTCGACGGCGCCTCCCCCCTGCACCGACTGCCCGCCGAGGTCGAGATCGTCTGCGCCGTCGTCTTCGTCTTCGCGGTGGTCGCGACACCACGCGAGGCGTTCTGGGCGTTCGCCGGCTACCTCGCCGTCCTGATCGTGATCTGGCGGATCGCCGGTATCGCGCTCAGGTGGATCGGGCCGAGGATGCTGATCGAGTTGCCGTTCGTGACACTCGCGGTGCTGCTGCCGTTCGCCGAGGGCGGCGCCCGCGTCACGGTCGCGGGACTGTCGCTGTCCGTCGCGGGCCTCTATGCGGCCTGGGGCATTCTCGTGAAGGGCACTCTCGGCGTCCTCGTCTCGCTGACGCTCGCTGCGACGACACCGGCCCGGGACCTGCCCTTGGGTCTGGCGCGACTGCGCGTGCCCGCGATGCTCACGACGATCGTGGTTCTGATGCTGCGCTACCTCGACCTGCTCACGGCCGAGATCGAGCGGATGCGCACCGCCCGGCTGTCCCGCGGCGACGACCCCCGGACGTTCCGGCAGATCGGCGCCACCGCCCGGGGCGTCGGCGGTGTGTTCGTGCGTTCCTACGAGCGCGGCGAGCGCGTCCACCTGGCGATGCTGTCGCGGGGGTTCGCGGGTTCGGTTCCCACGATCGGGGCGCCCCCGGCGACCGCTGCGGCATGGCGGGCGGGGCTCGTGCCCGCGGTGTGCGCGGTGGGGATCTGTCTCACGGCGTGGGTGCTCCGATGACCGCGGCCGTGCACCTCGAGGGCATCTCGTTCGCGTATCCGGACGGCCGGGCCGCGCTGCACCGGATCGACCTCACGGTGGAACCCGGCGAGCGGGTGGCCGTCCTCGGCCCGAACGGGGCGGGCAAGACCACACTGATGTTGCACCTCAACGGCATTCTGACGGCCACCGAAGGCAGCGTCACGGTGGGCGGGCTGGCGCTGTCGCGGGGTGCGCCGCGGGACACGGTGCGCGAGGTCCGGCGGCGGGTCGGCATCGTCTTCCAGGATCCCGACGACCAGTTGTTCATGCCCACCGTCGCGCAGGACGTCGCGTTCGGTCCGGTCAATTTCGGCGTCACCGGGTCGGCGCTCGACGAGCGGGTGCGCGACGCGCTGGCGGCCGTGGACATGACGGCGCATTCCGATCGCAACCCCGCGCACCTGTCGGTGGGCCAGCGACGCCGGGTCGCGCTGGCGACCGTCCTCGCGTGCGCCCCGAACGTCCTCGTGCTGGACGAGCCCTCGAGCAATCTCGACCCCGTCGCCCGGCGCGAACTGGCCGAGGTTCTGCTGGGTATCGACACCACGCACCTGCTCGTCACGCACGACCTCCCGTACGCCGCCCAGTTGTGCACACGCGCCGTGATCCTCGACGAGGGTTGCCTGGTGGCCGACGGTCCGATCCTGGACTTGCTCGGCGACCCCGCGTTGCTCGCGCGGCATCGCCTCGAGTTGCCGTGGGGTTTCCGGCTTCCCACCGCCGAGCCTCATTCGCCCGGCGAACGATCCGTGACACCGCCGACCGGGTAGCCCACGATGGGGTGACGAAGCTTCGCCCGCACTCCGACCGGAGGTCAGCGATGTCCACACCCGAAGCCGATGCCGCGACGGTGTCCCAGCGCATTTTCGACGCGTCGCTCGGGGCCATCGACCTTCTCGCCGTCCACCTGGGAGACCGCCTCGGCTGGTACCGCAGTCTCGCGTCGGAAGGCCCGGCGACGGCGGACGAACTGGCGGAACGCACCTCCACTCATCCGCGGTACGCGCGCGAGTGGCTCGAGCAGCAGGCCGTGTCGGGACTTCTCACGGTGGACGCCGCGGATCCACCGAAGTTCACGCTTCCGGCCGGTGCCGCCGAAGTGCTCACGGACGAGCAGAGTCTCAACTATCTGGCACCGCTCGCGCGGATCTTCGTCGCCGCGACCACGCAGATGCCCGCACTGCTGGAGGCGTATCGCACCGGCGGCGGCGTGGGGTGGTCCCAGTACGGTGCGGATGCTCGCGAGTCGCAGGCCGATATGAATCGGCCGTGGTACGAGCAGGTTCTTCCCGGCGCGCTGGCGTCGGTTCCCGAGGTGGACGCGTTGCTGGGGGCGCCCGGTGCCACCATCGCCGACGTCGGATGCGGCGGCGCCTGGTCCACGATCGCACTCGCGCGCGCCTACCCGGACGCCACGCTCCACGGCTACGACATCGACACCGCGACCGTCGAACTCGCGAGGTCCAACGTGCGCGAGCGGCCGGATGTCGCCGACCGGATCACGATCACCGAATCGGACGCCGCGGGAATCCCCGAGGGCAGTTGCACCGCGGCCTTCGCGTTCGAGTGCATCCACGACATGCCCGCTCCGGTCGAGGTGCTGTCCGCGGTCCGCAGGGCGCTGGCCCCCGGCGGTGCGATGATCGTGATGGACGAGGCGGTCGACGACGAATTCTCCGCGCCGGGAAGCGACGTCGAGCGACTGATGTACGGCTTCAGTCTCACCGTGTGCCTGCCCGACGGCATGAACCACACTCCGAGCGCGGGCACCGGAACGGTCATGCGCCCGAGCACATTGCGCGGCTATGCCGAGTCCGCCGGTTTCGGCACCATGGACGTCCTGCCGATCGAGGATTTCGGGTTCTTCCGGTTCTACCGGCTGACGGTGTAATCGTCGCACCGACACCCGATACGTACGTATTTTGCGGAAAGGCCGAAAACTGGGGCGTCCGAAGGGGGAAGATGTCTGCAGTAGGCAGGTTACGGACGCTTTCGCCGGTCGGGGCAACTGTGAAGCGCCAGGTCGAACCAGATTTGTCGTTTGTCATCCGCTACTACGCATGGGAAACACCATGAAACTGCATAGAGTGACAGCGCCGGCAGCGCTGCTGATCGCCACCCTGTGTGTCGGAATGGGTACCGCGTACGCCGCCCCCACTCCCGCCGACCAGGCCGTCATCTCGCACACCAGCCTCAGTGCCGACGGCCGATCGGTCGGCACCGCACTCGACGCGGGATATTTCACCCTGTCGAGGACGGCCGCCGCGGTCGACATCTCCAACGATTCCGGAACCACGGTGGCCACGATCCCACTGCGTTACTCGATCGCCGGCGTGCAGTTCGCGATCGATCCGCTCGTCACCGACGGCGGCCGGTTCCTGAGCCTGACGCCCACGACGACCCCGGTCGCGGGAACACTCGCCCTCACCCCGGTCGACAGGGATTCCGCGTACGCCAACATGATGACGCAGCTCGAGATCGGCTGGGTGAACGGCGGCGGGACCGCGACCGCGATCGGCGCGGGCATCGGATTCGTCGCCGGGTGCATCTTCCTCATCCTCGGCGGATGTCTCCCCGGTGCCGCGGTAGGCGCAGCGATCGGCGCCGTCACCGGTATCAGCAACGCGAACCCCGCTGCGACACCGGCGGTTTACGAATTCCTCGGAACCCTGTAGCGGGGCTTCCGTTCCGACCTCGAGCGACGATTCCGGGAGGACTATGGGTAAGTTCGCACACGGGGAGCATCACCGCGCACCCACATATGCATGTAGCCGTTCCGGTTTTCCAGCGAATATGGTCCACGCACAACGATGTTCGGTGCTCTCAGGTGGGGACCGTGTTCGTCCTACGACATGGTGGGAATTTCCATGAAACTCTTGAGAACTCTGGCATTGTCCATATTCGTCGTGTCCGCGATGGCCGTCGGGGCGGGAACGGCGTACGCCGATCCGGCACCGCAGGGAATCGACTGGTCGCAGCCGCTCATGACCCCGGCCGCCGATGGCGGTAGCAGCCAGGTGGCCGAGCAGTTCTTCCCGGAGAACGAGACCAAGCAGGACGCCTTCGACAAGATGACCAACGAGATCAATACCGGCTGGAACAACGCGGGCCTGCAGGGCATGGCGATCGGTTCCAACGTGGGCATGGCCATCGGGTGCGTGTCGATCTTCCCCAACTTCATCGCAGGCTGCATCGTCGGCGCAGTGGTCGGCACCATCGCCGGCGCCGTCATCGGCATCGGCGTGGGTAACCCCAATGCCCAGCCTGCCGTAGAGCAGTTCTTCGCTACACCCTGAGCGAAGAGCGGGCTGCAGCCCCGGCCTCACTCGGGCCGGGGCTGCGGCGTGTCCGCCCACGACTAGTTGATACATGACCAATTAGTGCGCTAACTGATCTGCTCGGTCAGCCGACGACACCCTCTGCACGCCGGTTCGCGATGTCCTCCGCCGACCAGCCCAACTCGCCGAGGATCAGATCGGTGTGCGCGCCGAGCGCGGGCACGTCCCCCATCCGCATCTCCACGTCGGAGAACGTCATCGGCGGCAGCATCGCCCGGATCGGCCCGGCCTCGGTGCCGACGTCACGCCAGCGGTCGCGCTGGTCGAGTTGCGGATGCTCGATCAGCCCGCCCAGGTCGTTGAGTTCCGCCGCCGGGATCCCGGAGTCCGCGAGCGCCTGGTCGAGAGCGGCGCTCGTGAAACGTTGCGTCTCCTCGGCCACCAGGGCGTCCACCTCCGCCCGGTGCTGCACCCGCAGCATGTTGGTCGCGAACCGGGGATGGTCGGCGAGGTCAGGGCGTTTGAACACGTCCGTCACCAGTTGCCGCCAGCCGCGGTCGTTCTGGACACCGATGAGGATCTGTCCGTCCAGGGTGGGATACGAGTCGTACGGGACGATCGCCGCATGACCGAGCCCGACGCGCGGGATCTGCTTGTCGGCGTACATCTTCATGTACATCGGATGGCCCAGCCACTCCGCGGTCGCGTCGAACATCGACACGTCGATCCGCGCTCCCACACCGGTGCGCTGCCGCCGGAACAGGGCACCGAGCACCGACGTCACCGCATACATTCCCGCGGCGATGTCGGAGACCGGGACACCCGTCTTGGTGGCGGTGTCCGGAGTGCCTGTCACCGAGATCATCCCCGTTTCCGCCTGGACCAGCATGTCGTACGCCTTGCGTTCGCGCCGGGGTCCTGCCGACCCGTAGCCCGACATGTTCACGACGATCAGTTCCGGATGCTCGGCGCGCAGTGCGTCGGCGCCGAACCCGAGACGGTCGGCGGCGTCGGGGGCGAGATTCTGGATGAAGACGTCGGCCTTCTCGATCAGCTTCGCGACGGTGTCCCGCCCGACCTCGGACTTCAGGTCGACGCCGATCGACTCCTTCGACCGGTTCAGCCACACGAAGTGCGAGGCCTGCCCGAACACCGCGTCGTCGTAGTTGCGGGCGAAATCGCCCTCCCCCACGCGTTCGATCTTGATGACCCGCGCGCCCATGTCCGCGAGATGGCGGGTGGCGAGCGGAGCGGCCACGGCCTGCTCGAGTGCCACGACGGTGATGCCGTCGAGCGGCAGCAGTCCGGGGTCGTTCTCCATGTCGGGATTCACCTTTCCTCTTCGGCTCCCGTGTGATTGTGATAGTGCGTGGCACCGATGGTGTGCAGCAGTTCGTGCACGGTGTCGTCGGTGAGCCGGTACCGCATCGAACGGCCGTCCCGAGTCGCCGACACCCATCCCTGGTTACGGAGCAGTCGCAGCGCGTGCGAGACGGCGGTCCCGGTCATGTCGAGGGCCGCCGCCAGGTCGCCGACGCAGATGTCGGGGGCGTGGTGCAGGCACAGCAGCAGCCGGAGGCGGTTGCCGTCCGAGAGCAGTTCGAACCGGTTCGCCCAGCCGTCGATGTCGGGGGTGTGCAGTGCCGCCGCCGCACGCCGAACGTCCTCGGGGTTCAGGGCGGGGGTGGCGGCCATCACGCCAGTCTACAAACGCCGCGAGCCCGCCCGGCCCGGCATCCATAGGCGATTCCTCACTGTCCGTTCGGCTCTGTGACTTTGTTTCGGCACGCACACCGGTGGTCGACTGGCACGACACGTCACCCGGTCCCCCGGCGGCGTCGACGACTCATCGAGGAGCCTGATGTGAGCGGTCTGCATCTTCCCCAGCGCGTGCGGCACCATGCCGCGGAACGGCCGGGAGCACCCGCGGTGACGTGCGGTGACACCACGCTGACGTACGCGGAGCTCGACTGGCGGACCAACCGGATCGCAACAGCGCTGTCGGCGTTGACATCCCGGGGCGGCCGGGTCGGGGCACTGCTCCGGATGCGCACCGAAGGCGTCGAGACGTTCGTGGCCGCCGCCAAGTCGGGGCTCGTGTTCGTCCCGCTGAACTGGCGGCTCCCGGCAGCCGAGGCCGCCGCGGTCGCGGCCGATGCCGGGCTCGAGGTGCTGATCGTCGAATCGGAATTCGCCGCCACCGCCGACGCAGTCCGCGACGCGCTCCCGCGGGTGGTCGTGGTGGTCGTCGACGCGGCCGACGGCGACACCCTTCCGCCCGGCGCCTGGTCGTGGGATCGGCTGGTCACGTCGGGCACCGCCACCGACCCGGGGCTCGCGGACGACCCCGCCGCCGAGGTGCTGCAGCTCTACACGTCGGGCACGACCGGGCTTCCGAAGGGTGTGGTCGCGACGCATCGCAACCTGCACAACGAGCCCGACGGCCTGCTCATCTACCACTGGAAACCCGGTTCGGTGGCACTCGACGCCTTGCCGCTGTTCCACATCGCGGGCGCCGGATGGCTGAGCACCTGCCTGTCCGCAGGCGTCCACGTGGTGCTGCTCGGCACATTCGACGCCCGGCAGGTCGCCGAACTGATCGAACGGCACCGGATCACCCACGCCTTCCTGGTTCCCTCGACCATTCAGATGCTCCTCGACGTGCCCGACCTCGAACGCTACGACGTGTCGAGCCTCGAGCTGGTCGCGTACGGTTCGGCGCCGATCACCACCACGCTGCTCCGGCGGGCGATCGATCGCCTCGGCTGCGGATTCGTGCAGCGTTACGGCATGACGGAGACGACGGGCTCGGTCACCGCACTCGCCGCCCGGGACCACAACCCGTCCGGGGACCGCGCGCACCTGCTGCGGTCGGCAGGCAGGCCCATGCCCGGTGTCGAGGTCGAGATCCGGGACGTGGTGACCGGCGCCCGGCTCCCGGCGGGCGAATCCGGGGAAATCGTGTGCCGCTCACGCAACAACGTCGAGGGCTACTGGAAACGGCCGGACGAGACAGCGAACCTTCTCACCCACGACGGTTTCCTGCGCACCGGCGACGCCGGGCACATCGACGCGGAGGGCTATCTGTTCGTCACCGACCGGGTGAAGGACATGATCATCACCGGAGGCGAGAACGTGTACCCGATCGAGGTCGAAACGGTGCTCGCCGAGCACCCGGCGGTGGCCGAAGTCGCGGTGGTCGGTGTGCCGCACCGGACCTGGGGTGAGTCCGTGACGGCGGTCGTCCGGCTCGCCGACCCGTCGGACGCACCGGACGAGCAGGACCTGATCGCGTTCACCGCCACCCGGCTCGCGTCGTACAAGAAGCCGCGCGAGATCGTCTACGTCGCCGAACTTCCGCGGGGCGCGAGCGGCAAGGTCCTCAAACGCGCCCTACGCGAAGGACTCCGCGACACGGAGGTGCCGTCGTGATCGTCACCGAGGACGTCGGTACCGTCCAGCGTGAGGCCTGGGCCCGCGGCGTGCTCCCACCCGTCGAGCAGGTGCGCCCCGGATTGTGGTCGATCCCGGTGCCGATGCCACGAAACCCGTTGCGGTACGTCCTGATCTACGCGCTCACGATCCCCGACGGTCTCGCGCTGATCGACGTCGGCTGGGATTCCGAGGAGTCGTGGCGGGCGCTCGTCGACGGGATCGCGCAGACCGGGCACCACGTCACCGACGTCCGGTACGCCGCCGTCACCCACCTGCATCCCGACCATTTCGGCCTCGCACCCCGGCTGCGGGAGGTCAGCGGGGCGGCACTCGCGATGCACGGCGCGGATGCCGCACTGCTCGGCCACCGTTCGGCGGCGGACACCACCGCCGACGAACACACGTGGAACACCCAGCTCAACCAGCTCGGGGCACCCACCGGCATCCTCGCCGCCGCCCGCGTCGACCTCGTCCGGCTGGGGCCGGGCGAGTCCATGGACGTCGTACTCGGCGACAACACTCCCCTGGGCCTGCCCGGCTGGGATCTGCGCGCAGTCTGGACACCCGGGCACACGCCCGGTCATCTGACGTTCGTCGACGACACCCACGGGCTCATGTTCAGCGGCGACCACATGCTGCCCCGCATCAGTCCCAACATCTCCACCGTCCCCGGCGAACTGGAGAATCCGCTGCACCGGTACCTGCTGTCGCTGCACGCCACCACCACGATGCCCGACGGTGAGGTGCTGCCCGCGCACGAGTACCGGTTCCGGGGGATCGCCGACCGTGCCCGGCAGCTGATGGGTCATCACGAGGAACGCTTCACCGAGATCGTCGCCGCTCTGGCCGTGTGGCCCGAATCGACGGCGTGGGAGATCTCGCAACACATTTCGTGGTCGCGGCCGTTCGACTCCATGTCCGACCGCCTGCTCCGCCTCGCGGTCCGCGAAACCCACGCCCACCTGCTCGTTCTCGCCGACCGCGGAAGCATCCGCTCGCTCGGCGGCCGCCCCGAACGCTGGACCCCTACCTCCCGTAAGGAAGACACCCCATGAGCGTGGTTCTCACCGAATTCGCCGACGGCGTCGCCGTCATCACCCTCAACCGCCCGGAGGCGAAGAACGCCGTCGACCTCGAGGTCGCGAAGGCGCTCGCCGCCGCGATCGACGAATTCGAGGCGCGGCCCGACCTGACCATCGCGATCCTCACCGGCGCCGGGGGAACGTTCTGCGCGGGCATGGATCTGAAGGCGTTCAGCCGCGGCGAACGGCCGTCGCTGCCCGGCCGCGGATTCGGCGGACTCACCGAGGCCCCGCCGACGAAACCGCTGATCGCCGCCGTCGAAGGATGGGCGCTCGCCGGCGGTTGCGAGTTGGCGCTGTCGGCCGACCTGATCGTCGCGGCCCGCGACGCCAAGTTCGGCATCCCCGAGGTCAAGCGGGGGCTCGCCGCGGCCGCCGGCGGTCTGCTGCGACTGCCGAAGGTGCTGCCCTATCCGATCGCGATGGAGATGGCGATCACCGGCGATCCCCTCACCGCCGAGGTCGCGCACGCGCACGGACTCGTCAACCGGCTCACCGAGCCCGGGCAGGCGCTCGACACCGCCCGCGACCTGGCGGCCCGGGTCGCCGCCAACGGTCCCCTCGCCGTCCGGGCCACCAAGCAGGTACTCGCGATGTCGGCCGCCTACACCGACCCCGACGCGTTCGCCGGGCAACGCCGCTTCCTCGATCCGGTGTTCGCCTCCGAGGACGCCCAGGAGGGTGCGCGTGCGTTCGCGGAGAAGCGCCCGCCGGTGTGGCGTGGCCGATAGCCGCATGACCGGCACGGCCCGCGTCACAGCTTCCGTACGATGACGGCGTGGACCTGCATCTCGTCACCTACTTCGTCGCGGTAGTCGATCACGGCGGGATCACCAGGGCCGCGCAGTCCCTCTACATCTCGCAACCGTCCCTTTCGCAGGCGATCCGCACACTCGAACGCCGCCTCGGTGTCACCCTGTTCGACCGCACCGGGCGACGTCTCGAGCTGACCGAGGACGGCCGCACGCTCGACGTCGCCGCCCGGCGCATCCTCGCCGACGTCGAGCGGGCCAAGGCCAAGGTCGCTGCGGTGCGCGAACTCGTATCCGGCCGCGTCGACGTCGTCACGTACGCGGCGTTCTCGATCGATCCGATCGTCGACCTGGTGCGCCGGTTCCGTGAGCAGTACCCCCGGGTGACGGTCCGCGTCATCGACGCCGACGGCCCCACCGGCGTCCTCGGTGCCCTGCGCCGCGGCGAGGCCGAACTCGGGGTGATCGATTTGTCCGTCGACCACAGTGCACTGCACTCGGTCCCCATCGGCGATCAGGAACTGGTACTGGCCCTGCCGAACGCCCTCGCCGACACTCTCCCCGATCCGGTGCCCCGCTCGGCGGTCCGGGACATTCCCCTGATCCAGGATCTCGGGGACAAGAGCGACGCGGCCCTGATCACGGATCTGGTGGGTGATCCCGCGAACGTGGTCGTCGACTGCACCCACCCGGGCGCCACGTGGGAACTGGTGATGCGCGGCGCGGGGGCCACGGTCCTGCCCCGCCTGGTCGCCGAGGAACAATTGCGCGGGGTCGCGATCCGGTCGATGACGCCGAAACTGACCCGGCCCGTCGGACTCGTCCAGCGGTCCGGCCCGGGATCACCGGCAGCCTCGGCGTTCGTCTCGATCGCGCAGGCCACCCAGGCCACGGGCACCCGAGAGGGGAACTGACCGCATGGAGTTGCGTCAGGTCGAGTACTTCCTCGCCGTCGTGGAACACGAAGGCATCAACGGGGCCGCCGCGTCGCTCGGCGTCGCACAACCCACCATCTCGCAGGCACTGCGCGGGCTCGAGCGGGAACTGGGCGTGCAATTGTTCCACCGCATCGGCCGCGGCATGGTGCTCAGCGCCGCAGGCCGCAGTTTGGTCGGGCCGAGCAGGCAGATCCTGCGCGACGTCACCGCCGTCGAAGACCTCCTCGCCACCTCCGACGGGGCACTGGCCGGCCGGCTCGATGTCATGGCGTTTCCGGCGCTGGCGATCGGTCCCCTCGTCGACCTCGTCACCGAATTCCGGCGAACCCACCCAAATGTGCTGGTGCGCTTGGGTGAATTGAAAGACGAGGCCCAGGCAGCCTCGCTGATCGAGGACGGGCACTGCGAATTCGTGGTGGCCCACCTCCCGCTCGACGACGCCCGGCTGGACGTCCTCGAACTCGGCGAACAGGAGTACTGGCTCGTATACCCGCCGGGCACCGACCTGCCGGAGGGCCCGGTTCCGCTCGCCGACCTCCCCGACGTCCCGATGGTGTTCGTTCCCCGCGGCCACTCCGTCGCGGACGAGATCGAGGAATCGATCCGCCACGCCGGGGCACGACCGCACCTCGCGGCGCTGTCCGATCACCGCGAGGCGCGGCTTCCCCTGGTACTCGCCGGGATCGGCGGGACCCTGCTGGAACGGTCGATCGCGGAGGCGGCCCGGGACCGCGCCGTGGTCCGCCGGGCGGAGCCGACGTTTGCCCGCACCTTCGGGATCGCGTTCGACCCCGACATGCTCTCCCCCGTCGGGCACGCGTTCGTCGAACTGGTGCGGGCGCACACCTCGAAGACCTGAACACAGCTCATAGGTTTCGCCTCATCCTGTGTGTCCCAGAACGACATTGCGATGGAACGTTTCCGGTGATCGACTGACCGGGAGCGGCACGGCGCCGGCCAACCCGGGCGTCGCCGAGAACCGCGCCCACGTCTGGAGCCGCGCATGAGCATCGAATCCCTCCCCTCCACCGCAGGGGCCGCATCCGCAGAATCCGACGTCCTGGTCGGCCGGGACGGCGCGGTCGCGACGATCACGCTGAACCGGCCCACGCGGCGTAATGCGATGACCCTCGACTCGTGGATCGCCTTGCGCGAGACGCTCGCCGAACTCGCCCTCGACGACGCCACCCGCGTCGTGATCCTCACCGGTGCGGGCAGCGACTTCTGCACCGGCGCAGACCTCGACAAGCGCGCCCCGATGCACCCGCTGACCCGGATGCGGCAGATCAACGCGACGGCGCTCGCGGTCGCGGAGTTCCCCAAACCGCTGATCGCGAAGGTGCGCGGCTACGCCGTCGGAGCCGGCTGGAACCTGGCGCTGCTGTGCGATCTGCTCATCGCCTCGCGCGACGCACAGTTCAGCCAGATCTTCGCCAAACGCGGCCTGTCGGTGGATTTCGGAGGCTCCTGGCTCCTGCCGCGCATGGTGGGACTGCACCGCGCGAAGCGCTTGGTCATGCTCGCCGAGATGCTCGACGCCGAGCAGGCGGACGCGCTGGGACTGGTCAGCGAACTCGTCGAACCGGAAAAACTGGATGCCACGGTCGCCCGGTTCGCCGCCGGCCTCGCGGCGTCGCCGACCGTGGCCGTCATGCAGTCGGCGCGACTGATCGAGGACGGCACGACGTCGTCGCTGCGGGACGCACTCGAGAACGAGTCCCGTTCGCAGGCGGTCAACTTCGCGACCGACGCACCGGCCGCATTGCGCGCCTTCGTGGAAAAGCGTCCCCCCTCCTTCAGCGGGGAATGGCAGGTGCCGCAACCGTCGTAGGAACCGCTAGATGATCGCACCGTCGATCGTGCAGAAGCTGTGGCACAGCCGGGTGACGATCCGCGGCCCGCGTTCGGGATCGAACCACCGATCGATGTGCGCCCAGTGGTGTGGGTGCGTCATGTACGGCCCGGACAGTCCGTCGAGGTCGGCGTACTCCTGCTCCCAGACGTGGGTCCACCGCGCGGCGCCGGCCGACTCGTGCACCCGGCTCAGCTGCGAGGTCCCGATGGTGCGGATGTAGTCCGACATCGCCCGCGTCTCGGATTCGAACTGCTGCACCACCGCCGGGTCGGCGGAATTTTCGACCGAGACGAGGAGCGTCCGGTACACGGCCGGCTCGAAAGCGCGTGGGGCGGGAGTGGGAACGCCCGTGTAGCCGACGCTGTCGACGTGCCCGATCTCGGGGACGGACAGCTGTGCGGCGATGTCGGGTTCGACGGCGCGCCAGTCGGATTCGTCGTCGAAGTGAAGGTGCGCGATCACGTCGCCGCCGTCGATGCCGCCGGGCAGGGTCGGTGCCACGAGGACACGCCGGGCCCGGGAGGCCGCGACGTCCTGCAGCCTGCCTGCCACCGACGCAGCGGCGCTGCCGTCCGAGTCCGCGCCGAGGTGAATCAGCTTGGTCACCTTAAACATCGGTCGCGACCTCCACGTCCGCGGGCGAGCAGGACACCGTGCGTCGCCGGGTGGTGAGAAGCTGGTCGGCGTCCTCCCACCAGCCGAGCACCTCCGCGTCGTGGCGCGCGAGAAGGCTCTGATGCCACCAGGCGCGAGCGCCGCGCACGGTCCAGCTGACACTGACGGTGTTGGACTGGTCCTCGAGCCACACCGGCGGGGAGACGAGCACGCGGTCCAATGTCAGGCCACGCGCAATCGCGCCGGGCGCATAGCGTTCCAGGTAAGCGTCGAGAAAAGCGCGCGCCCGACCGGGCGACACCACCATCTCGTCGACGACGTACACGATCGGCTCGGCCGAAACCATCAGCGCTCCCTCCTTCCCGCTACCAGGACGGTAGGGGACGAAGGGAGCGCGTCACAGGGTTGCGTCCACCCAGCGGGAGCTACGTCGCCGCGGTCGCGAGTTGCTCGCGCAGCTTCGTCTTGAGGATCTTCCCGGCCGCGGAGGTCGGCAACTGCTCGACCACCACGACGTCGCGTACCTTCTTGTACGGCAGCACCCGCTCGGCGACGAACGCGGACACCGCGTCCCCGTCGATCCTCACACCGGGCATCGGCACCACGAACGCCACCGGCTCCTGGCCGACGCTGCCTGCCTCCCTGCCGACGACGGCGGCGGAGGACACGTCCGGGTGCGAGACGAGGATCTCCTCGAGCTCACGCGGATACACGTTGTAGCCCTTGTAGATCAGCATGTCCTTGGTGCGGTCGCAGATGAACAGGTACCCGTCCTCGTCGAGGTAAGCGATGTCGCCGGTGTCGAGCCAGCCGTCGACGAACTGCTGCGCCGTGATCTCCGGGTGGTTCAGGTAGCCGTCCGTGACCTGCGGTCCGCGGACCCACAGCTTGCCGCGGTCGCCGGCCTCCAGTACGGCACCGGAATCGTCCTGGGCGCGGATCTGCACCTCGGTGTCGAAGACCGGCAACCCCACGCTGCCGAGTTTGTAGGCGACGGAGCCGGTCAGCGGTGCGGAGGCGACCAGGCAGGTTCCCTCCGTCAGCCCGTACCCCTCGACCACGCTCGCCGACGGGAACGCCCGGCTCAGCGCCTCGAGGGTCACGTGGTCGATCGGTGCGGCCCCCGAGGAGACCACCCGCACCGAATCGGTGTCCCGGGTCGCGGCGTCGGGATGCGTGGCGACGGCGTGCCACATCGCCGGGCTCCCGGTGATGTACGTGGCGCGGTGCGTCTCGATCAACTCCAGCATCCGCCCGGGCTCGAAGCGTCCGGCGAACACCTGCGTCGCCCCGCACAGCAACAGGAACGACATGTTGATCAGCGCGTGCGCGTGGAACAGCGGCGACACGACGACGGTCGCGCCGGCGCCGGGCACCACCCCGCGGTCGCCGAGACTCTCGATGGGACGCAGTTCGATGCCGCCGACGTCGGTGGCGCAGACCTCGTGACCCGCCCGCCAGGCGATCATCTGGGTGACGTTGGCGAGAACGTTGCGGTGCAGCACCCGCACCCCCTTCGACAAGCCGGTGGTGCCGCCGGTGTACGCGAGGTGGGCCACGTCGTCCCCGGACACTGCCGGGGTGAACGGTGCGGCGGCGTACCCGCGGACGAACTCGTCGAACCCGAACTGGCCGCGACCGACGCCCGCGGGGAGGCCGGCCACCACGATGGTGCGCACGGTGGTGCCGCTCGCCGCCGCGGTGAGGGTGTCCAGTTGCCCGGGCTGGGTGACGGCGGCGACCGCCCCCGTGTCGATGATCTGCGAGCGCAGGCCGGGGCCCGGCTGCAACGGGTTGACCAGGGTGACGGTCGCGCCGGCCCGAAGCGCGCCGTAGTAGGCCACCACGAATTCGATGCAGTTGCCGAGGTGCAGGAGCACCACGTCGCGTTCGGTCACTCCCGCGTCCCGCAGCGCGGCGGCGAACGCTCCCGACCGCTGGTCCAGCTCGCGGTAGGTGCACACCGTGTCGCCGTCGACCACTGCGGCCTTGTCGCCGTACAGGTTCGCCATGCCGGACGGGAACGCCGCCAACGTCAGTTCGGGGTAATGCAATACCGGTGCAGCAGAATTCACGTTGGGTCCTTAGTTAGTCAGCGAGGTGCCATGCGGATGGCGCCGTCCAGGCGGATGGTCTCGCCGTTGAGGTAGCCGTTCTCGAGGATCTGGCAGGCGAGCTGTCCGAACTCGCTCGGCTTGCCCAGACGCGACGGGTTCGGCACCGACTTCTCCAGCGACGCCCGCACGTCGTCGCGCAGCCGGGCGAGGAGTGGGGTGTCCATGATCCCCGGGGCGATGGTGCACACCCGGATGTTACGGCTGGCGAGGTCCCGGGCCGCGGTGACCGTCATGCCCACGATGCCTGCCTTCGATGCGGTGTAGTTGATCTGGCCGATCTGGCCTTCGAATGCGGCGACGGACGCCGTCAGCACGACCGCACCGCGCTCGCCGTCGATCTCCTCCTGGCGCGCCATCCGCTCCGCCCCGAGCCGCAGGGCGTTGAACGAGCCGACGAGGTTGAGCCGGATCACGAACTCGAAGTCCTCGACGGAGCCTGCCTTGCCGTCGGAGTCGAGGATGCGCATCCGGCGTCCGGCGCCTGCGCAGTGCACGAGGCCGCGCAGTCCGCCGCGGTCGTCGGCGACGTCGAGTGCGGCCGCGAACTGCTCGGAATCGGTCACGTCGGCGGGGGCGAACTGGGCGGCGCTGCCCAATTCCTTCGCGGCCGCCTCGCCATCGGAGTTCGGCAGGTCGATGAGCGTGACCTGAGCGCCCGCGTCGACGAGCCGGCGGGCCGTCGCCAGACCGAGACCGGACGCGCCGCCGGTGACCGCGGTCGAAATTCCCTCGAGTTCCATCGTGCGTGTGTTCCCTTCGAAAGATGTTGCCGGATCAGAGAAGTTCGAGAATGGTGGCGTTGGCGAGGCCACCCGCCTCACACATCGTCTGCAGTCCGTACCGAATGCCGTTGTCCCGCATGTGGTGGACGAGCCGGGTCATGAGGATCGCCCCGGAACCGCCGAGCGGGTGCCCGACCGCGATGGCGCCGCCGAGCGGGTTCAGCCGGTCGGTTGCGGCGCCGGTCTCCGCCTGCCACGCCATCGGGACGGGAGCGAACGCCTCGTTCACCTCGAATGCGCCGATGTCGTCGATCTTCAGTCCCGAGCGGGACAGTGCCTTCTCCGTCGCGGCGATGGGTCCGGTCAGCATGATCACCGGGTCGTCGCCCGCGACGGCGCACGTGTGGATGCGGGCCATCGGGGTCAGGCCCAGTTGGGCGGCCTTCTCGCTCGTCGTGACGAGCAGCGCACCGGCGCCGTCGGAGATCTGCGAGGAGTTGCCGGCGTGGATCACGCCGTCCTCCTTGAAGACGGTCTTCAGCTTGCCGAGCGATTCGAGGGATCCGCCGCGGCGGATCCCCTCGTCGCCTGCGAGGACGTCGGAGAGCGGTGCGAGTTGCCCGTCGAATGCGCCCCGGTCCGCGGCGTCGGCCGCGAGTGCGTGCGATCGCAGCGCGTACTCGTCGAGCGCCTGACGGGACAGCCCCCACTTCTCGGCCATCATCTCGGCGCCGGTGCCCTGGCTGAACCCGCCGACGCCGTACCGGTCGAGGACGGCCGCCGGGAAGTGTTCGCCGTTCGTGCTGGCGCTGCCCATGGGAACCCGGCTCATCGACTCCACACCACCGGCGACGACGATGTCCTCGTGGCCTGCGATGACCGTGGCGGCGGCGAAGCTCACGGCCTGCTGGCTCGATCCGCACGCCCGGGTGAGGGTGGTGCCCGGCACCGATTCGGGCCAGCCGGCGGCGAGCACGGCGGTGCGGGCGACGTTGCCCGCCTGCTCCCCCACCTGGCTGACGCAGCCCCAGACGACGTCGCCGACCTGATCCGGGGAGAGTCCGGTGCGCGCCGCGAGGGCCTCGAGGACGTGCGCCGACAGATTTGCGGGGTGGATTCCGGACAGGGAACCGCCACGCCGCCCGATGGGCGTGCGGACGGCGTCGACGATCACTGCATCGCGCATGGTGTGTTCCTTCGATCTGAGGGGGTGACTCGAATCAATCACGGGCGAAGTCGTCAGCACAACGACTTTCGGCCGATCGCAGCGTTAGTTCGTGCCTATGCCCGCAGCGTCGCCCCGGACCAGTTTCTTGTCGCGCTCGGGGTTCGCGAAGAGCAGCGCCCCGACGGCGCACACGGCGGCGACGAGTCCGAGGGCCTGGAACGCGGTGGCGTACCCTTCGGCGGGCGAGGCGGCCGCGTCGACGATCAGACCCGTCGCGTAGGGGGCGACGAGACCGCCGATCGCCATGACGGCGAGGAAGACGCCCAGCGTGCCGGCGGTCTGGCGGGGCGGGCAGATCTCCGAGATCGCCGCGTTGAGCAGCGGGAACACCGACGCCGCGAAGCCGTAGCCGACGGAAACGACGAGGACGGCTACCGCGGGTGCGGTGATCGACGGGAGGGCCAGCAGGATCGCACCGCAGATCAGCACCCCGACGGCGGGGACGACGACACGGACCACGCGGGACGTCGAGCCGCGCGCGAGCAGGCGGTCGCCGATCACGGACGACAACAGCATCAGGATCAGCCCGGCGATGCTCGGGAACGCGAACATGGAGCCGGCCTGGAGGCGGCTGTACCCGAGGCCCACCTCGAAGTACGACGGCAGCCACGTCAGAACCACGGCGACCAGTGCGTACACGCTCATGACGAGAAGCGCGCCGAAGATGAACGTGCGGGTCCGGAAGATGCGGCCCCACGGCACCGCCGGTTCGCCCGCGTCACCGGCGGCCGCCGAATCGGCGCCCTTGCCGCTGCGGATGTACGGGCCTTCGCTCCAGACGGTCAGCCAGACGACGCACCACAGAACTCCGATGGCGGCCAGTGCGACCAGCGCGTAGCGCCACCCGAACGTGACGGTCACGAACGCGAGAGCAGGCGCGACGGCGATCTTCGCGATCGATGCGGCACCGGCGAGCAGCGCGCTCGGCAGTCCGCGCTTGGCGGGTGCGTGCCACGAGTACGCACCCGTGTGGAGCAGCGCGGAGCTCGGACCTTCCGCGAGCCCGAGCAGCAGGCGACTGACCAGCAGCACCCCGAAACTCGCGACGACCACGAGCGGAAGAATTGCGACGGACCAGGCGATCGCGAGCAGCAGCAGCGCCCATCGCAGCGACATCCAGCGGTTCAGCGCGCCGGCGAAGAAGCCGCCGACGGTGAAGGTCAGGAAGAAGAGGCTGCCCACCAGCCCGATCTGCGAGGCGCTCAGCCCCAGTTCGTGGGCGAGGGGCTGGGCGATGATGCCGAGGACGGCCTTGTCGGCGTAGTTGACGACGTAGAGCAGCACGAGGAGCGCGGTCAGGCCCCAAGCGCGGCTGCGGGACTCGGAACCGATGGCGACGGTCCGGTCGAGGGTGGCAGTGGAGCGGGTCACGTGGTGATCCCTTCGAAGAATGTGGTGGCGTGGGTCACAGTATCTCGATTCATTGAACGGACCGGGAAGCCGTCGATCAATACGTACTCGGCGAAGGCACCGGCTACGTCTGCCTATGAGTCGCCGAGGTGCGGGTGCATTGGACTGCGCTATCCGACAGATAGCCCGAACGCCCCTAGCCGGGCCCCCGCGGATCGGGCATTCTGAATTCCATGAGCCGCCTCGCCCACACTCTCGATCTGACCGAGTTCCAGACCGAGATCGTCGACACCGTACGCACTTTCGTCGATCGCGACATCATCCCGGCCGCACAGGAACTCGAGCACTCCGACACCTACCCCCAGGCCATCGTCGACAAGATGCGCGACATGGGCCTGTTCGGGCTGATGATCCCCGAGGAGTACGGCGGGCTGGGCGAATCCCTGCTCACGTACGCATTGTGCGTCGAGGAGCTCGCCCGCGGCTGGATGAGCGTGTCCGGTGTGATCAACACCCACTTCATCGTCGCGTACATGATCCGTCAGCACGGCACCGACGCCCAGAAGAACCATTACCTGCCGCGGATGGCGACCGGTGAGGTGCGCGGCGCGTTCTCGATGTCCGAGCCCGAGCTGGGTTCCGACGTCGCCGCGATCCGCACCAAGGCCAAGCGCAACGCCGACGGCGACTACGTGATCAACGGCCAGAAGATGTGGCTCACCAACGGCGGCAGCTCGACGCTCGTCGCCGCGCTGGTGCGCACCGAGGAGGGCGCCGCGAAGCCGCACGCCAACCTGACCACCTTCCTGATCGAGAAGCCCGCCGGTTTCGGTGAGGTCCTCCCCGGGCTCACCGTCCCGGGGAAGATCGACAAGATGGGCTACAAGGGCATCGACACCACCGAGTTGCTGTTCGACAACTATCGCGCGGCCGCCGGCGACGTCCTCGGCGGAACCCCGGGCCGCGGGTTCTCGCAGATGATGGACGGCGTCGAGGTCGGCCGGGTCAACGTCTCCGCCCGCGCGTGCGGGGTCGCGATCCGGGCGTTCGAGCTCGCCGCCCGATACGCACAGCAACGCAGCACGTTCGGCACACCGATCGCGGAGCATCAGGCGGTCGCCTTCAGCCTCGCCGAGATGGCGACGAAAGTGGAAGCCGCGCATCTGATGATGGTGAACGCGGCCCGCCTGAAGGACTCCGGGGAACGCAACGACGTCGCCGCGGGCATGGCCAAGTACCTCACCAGCGAGTACTGCTCCGAGGTGACCCAGGCCAGCTTCCGCATCCACGGCGGCTACGGCTACTCGAAGGAATACGAGATCGAGCGCCTGATGCGCGAGGCACCGTTCCTCCTCATCGGCGAGGGCACCAGCGAGATTCAGAAAATGATCATCAGCAAGGGCGTACTGCGCAGTTACGCACTGTAATCCGAAGGAGAAAACCCGTGCAGCGTACGGTGTTCAACGAAGATCACGACGCGTTCCGGAAGACGATCCGCGACTTCATCGCCAAGGAAGTCGCGCCCGTCCACCACGACTGGGAGGGCGAAGGGCATCCGCCGCGCGACTTCTACCGCCGCCTCGGTGAACTCGGCGTGCTGGGCATCCAGGTGCCGGAGGAGTTCGGCGGAGGCGGTGAGAAGAGTTTCAAGTTCGCCGCGGTGGTCGGCGAGGAGACGGCGGCCGCCGGCGTCACGTTCGGCAGTTACTCCGTGCACACCAATCTGATCCTGCCGTACCTGCTCGAGTACGCCAGCGACGAGCAGAAGCAGCGGTGGCTCCCCGGATTCGCGTCCGGCGACATCATGTTCGCGATCGCGATGACCGAGCCGGGCACCGGTTCCGACCTCGCGAACATCGCGACGTCGGCGAAACTGTCGGCGGACGGGTCGCACTACGTTCTCAACGGCGCGAAGACGTTCATCACCGGTGGCGCGCTCGCCGACCGGATCCTCGTGGTGTGCCGCACTGCGCCCAGCACTCCGGAGGACCGCCGGGCCGGTCTCACCATTCTCGTCGTCGACACCACGTCCGAGGGTTTCGCGGTGGGCCGCAAGATCGAGAAGATCGGCCTGAAGGCGTCGGACACCGCCGAACTGTCCTTCACCGACGTGCAGGTGCCGGTGGCGGACCGCCTCGGCGACGAGGGGGCCGGTTTCAGCTACCTCACCCACAACCTCGCGCAGGAACGTCTGTCCATCGCGCTCGGCGGGTCGGCGACCGCGGCCGCGGCGTTGCAGCACGCGATCGCGTACGTCAAGGAACGCAAGGTGTTCGGCAAGCCCGTCGCGGCGTTTCAGAACACCAAGTTCGTGCTCGCCGAGTGCGCCACCGAGGTCGAGGCGATCCAGCTGATGGCCGACCGCGCACTCGAACTGCACGACGCGGGCGAACTGACGGTCGCCGACGCCGCGAAGGCGAAACTGTTCTGCACCGAGGCCGCGGGCCGGGTCATCGACAAGTGCCTGCAACTGCACGGCGGTTACGGCTACGTCCTCGAATACCCCATCGCGCGCCTGTACGCGGACACCCGCGTGTCCCGCATCTACGGCGGGACGAGCGAGGTCATGAAGACGATCATCGCGAAGGATCTCGGCCTCTGACCCCACACACCAACAGTATGGGCGTACTGTTTGAAGGCGTGGACGACATATGGGATCCGGACAAGTACCTCGCCTTCGCGGACCATCGGGGGCGCCCGTTCTACGAGTTGCTGTCGCGTGTCGACGCGCGGTCACCCCGCCGCGTGGTCGACCTCGGCTGCGGCCCGGGGAACCTGACCGTCAGCCTCGCCCAGCGGTGGCCGGACGCCGTCCTGGAGGCGTCCGACAGCTCACCCGAGATGGTCCGGGCCGCGCGTGACCGCGGCCTCGACGCCGCCCGGCTGGACGTCCGCGACTGGACGCCACAGCCCGACACCGACGTCGTCGTCTCCAACGCCGCCCTGCAATGGGTGCCCGAACACCGGGAGTTGCTGCGCCACTGGCCGGCACAACTGCCGTCGGGGGCGTGGATCGCGGTGCAGGTCCCCGGCAACTTCGACGCGCCCTCGCACGCGATCGTCCGGGACCTCGCCGGGACCGAGCGGTGGTCCCGGTGGTTGACGGACGTGCCGTTCCGGGCGGACAACGTCGTCGACGATCCCGTCGGGTACGCGGGCCTGCTCGCGGACGCCGGGTGCGCCGTCGACGCCTGGGAGACCACGTACGTCCAGCAGTTGACCGGGGAGAACCCGGTGCTGGAGTGGATCACCGGAACGGCGCTCCGACCGGTCAAGGATGCCCTCTCGGCGCCGGACTGGGACCGCTTCCGCGAGGAACTCGTCCCGCTCCTCGACGATGCGTATCCCCGGCGACCGGACGGGAGCACGTTCTTCCCGTTCCGGCGCATCTTCGTCGTCGCCCAGGTGCAGTAGAGACCGGCTCAGCCGTGGTGTCTCCGGTACGCGGCGGCCGCTCCGGGGTGCAGCGGCACACCTGCGGTGACGATCAACGACTGACGGTCCAGGAACTGGCTGCCGGTCGCCTGATCCGGCACCAGTTCCGCGGCGTGGTCGATGAGCACCTCGACGATCGCGCCCGCGGCGCCGTCGGACACGGCGGGGTCGGCGAGCAGCAGGTTCGCGAGACCGATCGTCGCGACCGACGTCTGCTGTCCGTACGTGCCGGGCGGAATCAGCACCGGCTCGTAGCGTGGGCCGAACCGCACCCGCAGTAGTTCCAGTTCGGCGGACAGGTCGAGCAGTCGCAGCGGGATCCCGAGATCCGCGAACGACGGTGTCGGCACCCCGCCCGCCCACAGCACCGCGTCGACGGTGCCGTCGCGCAGCGCCTGCCCCGCATCGGTCATCGACAGGTGCAGTCGCGTCACGTCTCCCCGGCCCGCCAGGCCCAGGACATCGAGGATGCGTTCGCCCGTCAGTTCCGCGCCGGAGCCTGTGGCGCCCAGACTGATTCGGGTTCCCCGCAGCTGCGCGGTGCCCGTGATCCCGGAATCGGCGCGCACCGCGAGCTGCATGTAGTTCTCGTACACCTTGCCGAGGGCGGTGAATGCGGCGCCGGCCTCCATCGCCGACACGGCGGCATCGGCGAGGCTCAACGCCAGTTCCGCGTCCCCGGACGCCAGCGCCGCCAGATTCTCCATCGACCCCGCGGTCCGGACCGGGACGATCCGCACCGGCAGTGCGGCACGTTCCGCGGCCGCGGCCGTCAACTGGGCGAACTCCCAGAAGAATCCGCCCTCCTCACCCGCGGCAAGTCGCAGCGGATCGGTACCGCTGTCCGAGCACGCGGCGAGAACCGCACCCGTGGCCGCGGTCGCACCCGCCGCGAGGACGCCGCGCAGCAGTGTTCGTCGCGTGATCACGGTGCCACCGCCGGGAGTGCCAGCGTCACCCGGAGCCCGTGTGGCCGTTCCGCGACGACCGTCAGAGCCCCACCGGCGCCCTCGACCAGTGCGGTCGCGATGGACAGTCCGAGCCCGGTGCCCTGCTGCGCCGCCCCGGACCCGCGGAAGAACCGCGCAGACAGTTTGCCGATCTCGTCCTCGCTCACCCCGACCCCGTCGTCGCTGACCCGGATCTCGATTCCGGCGGCGGACCGTCCCGTGTCGATCCGGACCGTCGCCCCGCGGCCGGCGTACGCGTGCGCGTTGCTGAGCAGGACGTCCAGGACCTGGGACAGGTGACTGTCCCGAAAGTCCGCGACCAGCGGTTCGGCCGGCGGCCGGAACACGAGGGCCATCCCCGATTCCCCGAGAGCCTCCGTCCAGGCGTCGGCACGGTCCGCGACGACGGCACCGACGTCGCACCCGCCGCGCGCGGACTCGTCCTCGCCGGCGTCGGCGGGTGATTCGGCGACGGCGAGCGCGAGCAGTCCGTCCAGGATTCCGCCGAGCCGATCGACCTCCATCCCCGTCCGGCGGTAGGTTTCGGCGCCGGCCTCGGCGACGTGCGGGCCGAGAGAGTCGAGCCGGATGTGCAGGGCCGCGAGGGGGTTTCGGAGTTGATGGGCGGTGTCGGCGATCAGCTGGCGCTGCGCCTGCCCGGACGCCTGGACGGCGCCCGACATGGTGTCGAACGCCTTTGCGAGTTCCTGCACCTCCGGCGGTCCGCTGTATCGACCGGGCGGCCGCCCGGAGTTGCGACCCGTCCGCGGGCGCGGGGACGGGACCGCCTCGGTGAGGGCGCCGACCCTGGCGGTGAGCGCCCCGAGCGGGCGAACGGTCCACCGGGACAGCGCGATCGCGACGGCCGTGACCGCCGCCAGCGCGCCGAGCGCCCCCGCGACGATCACCAGCCACGACGTCCGGATGGATTCCCGTGCGGCGCGGGTGGACACGTGCAGGACGACGGCGCCGTCCACCTGCGCCCCGGTGCCGACGGGCACGGCCGACAGCACCCGGTTCGCCGACCACGGGGTCAGCGAACCGCTGATCCCCTGCTTCTGGTTGCGCAGTCCCGCCGTGATCGCCGCGGCGACGTCGGAGTCGTCCGGCGACAGTCCCGCCCCGGCGCGGACGTTTCCCCTGGCGTCGACGATGAGGACGCCCTCGCCGTACAACTCGTGGTAGCGGGCCACCTCCTCGCGCAGCAGCGTGGTACTTCCGGGGGCCTGGGTCTGCCCGGCGAGGCTCGCGAAATGCGTCGCGTCCGCCTCCCGGCTCAGCCGCAGGGCCTGGGTCCGTCCGGCACTGGTGGCCAGCGCCAGCGGGACCGCGAAGGCCACCACCGCGACGGCCGCGAACACCAGCAGGACGGCGAGCACACGGCGGCGCACGTCACGTGCCCCAGCGGTAGCCGTACCCGCGGATGGTCGAGATGAGGCCGGGGCGGCCCAGTTTCGCGCGCAGCCCCGTCATGTGCACGTCGAGGGTGCGGGAGATGGCCACGTACGCGTCGCCCCACACCGCGTCCATCAACTGCTGACGGCTCACCGCGGCGCCGGGACGGGTGACCAGTACCTCGAGAAGCTCGAACTCCTTGGCTGTCAACGCAACCGGAGCGCCGCCGACCTCCACCTCGCGTGCCGCCAGATCGACCACCACGTCGCCCTCGGTGACCGTCTGCTCTGCCGAACGTCCGGTCGCGCGCCTGCGCTGGGTCACGACGTCGAGCCGCGCAAGCAATTCCGCGAGCCGCGCCGGCTTGACGAGGTAGTCGTCCGCCCCGCCGCGTAGCCCCCGCACCACCGACCGTTCGTCGTCGCGGGCCGTGAGGATCACCACCGGAACGTCGCTGACGGCCCGCAGCTGCCGGAGCACCTGCAGGCCGTCCGCGTCGGGGAGACCGAGGTCGAGGATCACCGCGTCCATACCGCGATGGCCGAGAAGGAGATCGGAACCGCGGCGCATGCGCACCGCCTCGTGGCCGTGGGTTCCCAGCGCCTCCACGAGTGCGTCGCCGACTCCGTCGTCGTCCTCGACCACCGCGATCTGCACGTCACTTCCCTTCGATCAGCTCCGCGAGTCGACCAGCTCGACGTCGTCGTCCGGGGTGTCCGCCCGGCTGGACGTCCGGTCGAGGGGCGAACCGTTCGAAGTCTCACGCATGAAGACGTAGACGACGAGCGAGATGGCGATGCACCCCGTCACGTAGTAGAAGAATAGCGATTCGTGGCCTGCCCGCTTCAGGGCGAGGGCGACGGTCTCGACGGTTCCACCGAAGATCGCCAACGTGAGGGCGTACGGCAACCCGACACCGAGCGCACGGACCTTGGTCGGGAACAGCTCCGTCTTCACGATCGCGTTCACCGACGTGTATCCGGTGACGACGATCAGTCCCAGCATCATCAGCGCGAACGCGACCAGCGGATTCGTCGTCTTCCCGAGCACCGTCATCAGCGGCACGGTGAGGATGGTTCCGCCCACCCCGAAGAAGATGAGCAGCTTCCGGCGGCCGATGCGGTCGGACAGTGCGCCGCCGATCGGCTGCAACACGATGAACACCAGCAGGGCCGCGAAGTTGATCCACGCCACCGTGTCCTTGGAGATGCCGGACGTGTTGATCATGTACTTCTGCATGTACGTGGTGTACGTGTAGAACGCCACGCAACCACCGAGCGTCAGGGCGCAGACCAGCAGGCACTCGCGGGGGTACTGCAGCAGCATCCGCAGCGAACCCTCCTTCGGCCCACTCGCCGTCGCGTCGTCTTCGCGCTTGGCCTCCACCTCTTCGGTGAACGCCTCCGACTCGTCCATCGTGCGACGGAGCCACATCACCGCGACGGCACCGGCGGCGCCGATCAGGAACGGGATCCGCCAGCCCCACGACTGCATGGCCTCCGCCGGCAGTGTCAGCTGCAGAATGATCTGCACACCCAGTGCGATCAGCTGCCCGGCGACGAGCGTGACGTACTGGAAGCTCGAGTAGAACCCGCGCCTGCCCGGCGAAGCGACCTCGGCCAGGTACGTGGCGCTGGTGGCGTACTCGCCGCCGACCGACAGTCCCTGCAGCATCCGGGCGATCACCAGCAGCACCGGCGCCACGATCCCGATGCTCGCATAGGACGGCGTGACGGCGATGACGAGCGAACCCGCCGCCATCACCGTCACCGACAAAGTGAGCGCCGATCGGCGACCGCGGCGGTCCGCGTACCGTCCCATGATCCAGCCGCCGATCGGCCGCATGAGGAACCCGACCGCGAAAACGGCTGCCGTGGACAGCAACTGCGCGGTGGTGTCGCCCTCGGGGAAGAACTCCTTCGCGAAGTACACGCTGAACGCCGCGTAGACGTACCAGTCGTACCATTCGATCAGGTTGCCGACCGAACCCTTCAAAACATTGCCGATGACTCGGCGCTCACCCGTCGATGTGATGCTCACGCGGGACTCCTCTCGATGCCCTGGATCTCTGCGTTCACACCACAGTGGGTCACGTCACATCGATACGGAAGGGCCGCGGAGCCTTCCTAACACTCCCTTAGGAAAGAGCCCCCGTGAGTACTTGTTAACCGCGGGCGGTTAACAAGTACTCACGGCTGGGGTGTCCTCGCCCAGCCGCGGCGGCGCGCTGCGATAGCTCGCCGGGGTGGCGCTGAGCCGGATCGGGTTCGCCACCTGCCGCACCGGCCGGTCCCTGCGCGGGTCGTCGATCTCGACCACCGGGTTCAGCCCGAGCCGCTCGGCGAGCGCCACCGCGTCGGCGATGTCGTTGAGCGGCCCGCACGGGACGCCCTCGTCGGTCAGCTTCTCGAACCACTCGTCCGCCGAGCCCGCGGACAGCGCCGCGGTGATGTCCCGGACCAGTTGCTCGCGGTGCGCCACCCGTTGCGTGTTGGTCGCGTACCGCTCGTCGTCGGCGAGTTCAGGAACACCGAGAACCTCGACGAGAGAGGCGAACTGACGGTTGTTCCCCACCGCGAGTACCAGCGGACGGTCGCCGGTCTCGAACACCTCGTACGGCGCGATGCTGGGGTGCCGGTTTCCCATCGCCTGCGGGACGACACCGGCGCCCACATACCCCGACGTCTGGTTCGCGAGGGCGGACAGCAGCGACGACAGCAGATTCACCTCGACCCGCTGCCCCTCCCCGCTCCGGTCGCGGTGCCGCAGCGCCGCCAGGATCCCGACCGCGGCGTGCAGTCCGGTGATGATGTCGACGACGGCCACCCCGACCTTCGTCGGAACGCCGGGTTCGGGTCCGGTGATGCTCATCAACCCGCCGACGGCCTGGATGAGCAGGTCGTATCCGGGGAGGTTGTTCTGGCCGCCGAACCCGGTCACGGAGCAGTAGACGACGTCGGGATTGATCTCCCGCACGGCGTCGTAGCCGAGCCCGAGCCGGTCCATCGTGCCGGGCAGGAAGTTCTCCACCACCACGTCGGCCCGCGCGGCCAGTTCCCTCGCCTGTTCCAGGTCGACGGGGTCGCGCAGGTCCCACGCGAAGGACCGCTTGTTGCGGTTGACGGACTGGAAGTAGGTGGACTCGTCGCCCACCCACGGCGGACCCCATTGCCGGGTGTCGTCGCCGACGCCGGCGCGCTCGATCTTCACGACCTCGGCGCCGAGATCGGCGAGCAGCATCGTGGCGTACGGCCCGGCGAGCACCCGACCGAAGTCGGCGATCAGCAGGCCGTCCAGGGATGCACTTCTCACCGGAACGCTGCCTCGCCCGTCAGCGCACGGCCGATCACCAGCTGGTGCACCTCGGACGTTCCCTCGTAGGTCAGCACCGACTCGAGGTTGTTGGCGTGACGGATCACGGGGTACTCCAACGTGATTCCGTTGGCTCCGAGAATGGTCCGGCACTCGCGGGCGATGGCGATGGCCTCGCGGACGTTGTTCAGCTTGCCCGTGCTGACCTGCTCGGGGCGGGCCTCGCCGCGATCCTTCAGACGTCCGAGGTGGTAGGCCAGCAGGTGTCCCTTGCCGACCTCGAGGGCCATGTCGGCGATCTTCACCTGAGTGATCTGGTAGGCGGCGAGCGACTTGTCGAACACCTGACGGTCCTGAGCGTAGGAGATCGCGGACTCGAGGCAGTCGCGGGCGGCGCCCATCGCACCGAAGATGATGCCGAAGCGGGCCTCGTTGAGGCAGCCCAGTGGGCCGGACAGCCCCTTGGCCTCGGGCAGCATCGCGGATTCGGGCAGCCGGACGTCCTCGAGCACGAGTTCCGAGGTGACGGACGCGCGCAGCGACATCTTGTGCTTGATCTCGGGCGCGGAGAAGCCGGGGGTGTCGGTGGGCACGACGAATCCGCGGATGCCGTCGTCGGTGCGCGCCCACACGACGGCGACGTCGGCGACGGACCCGTTGGTGATCCACATCTTGGTGCCGTTGAGGATCCAGTCGTCACCGTCCCGCTTGGCGTTGGTGCGCATGCCTGCGGGGTTGGAGCCGAAGTCGGGTTCGGTCAGCCCGAAGCAGCCGATCGCCTTGCCCGCGGCCATGCGCGGCAGCCATTCCTGCTTCTGGTCCTCGCTGCCGTAGTGGTGGATCGCGTACATGGCCAGCGAGCCCTGCACGGACACGAGGCTGCGGATTCCGGAGTCGACGGCCTCGAGTTCCAGGCAGGCCAGGCCGTAGGCGGTGGCGCTCATTCCGGCGCAGCCGTATCCCTCGAGGTGCATACCGAGCACGCCGAGTTCGCCCAGCCCTTCCGCCAGTTCACGCACGGGCAGCGCCGCCGCTTCGAACCATTCGCCGATGTGGGGCCGGATCTTCTCGTCCGCGAATCGGCGCACGGTGTCGCGGATCGCGATCTCCTCGGTGTCGAGCAGCGAGTCGAGGGCGAACAGCTGGGACAGGGTCTGCGAGTCGGACATGTGTTCCTCCACGGGGCCGGTGGGGCTGGTGTGCAAACGTTCGCGAGAACGATTGCACGAATAATTTCGTCACGTAGACTAAGTCGCGTTCCGGCGGACGTCAACCACGAGGCCGCCGGGTCCCCGACCCCGAGCGCGAGGATTGCCCGTGAACCTGCCGGATCGCCCGACCCGCACGTCCGGGCGTCCGCCGACCCTCCGCGAGATCGCCGAACGTGCCGGCGTCCACGTGTCGACGGCGTCGCGGGTGCTCCGGCAACCCGAGCCCGCCGACGGCTGGTCCGACGCCGCACTGCGGGTCCGCGAGGTGGCGGTGGAACTCGGCTACCAGCCCAACCTGTGGGCTGCGAGCCTGCGCACCCGAAAGACCACCACCCTCGGCGTCGTCATGCCACGACTCACCGACGGGGTGGTCGCGACGATGTTCCAGGGCATCGAGGAGACAGCCACGCAGGCCGGCTACTCCGTGCTGCTGTCGAGCCCACCCGACGACCTCGACGCCCAGCGCCGCGCCATCGAGTTCCTCGTCAGCAGGCAGGTCGACGGCCTGCTGCTCAGCAGCCTGCACAGTCCCGGCCGCGAGTTCGTCGACTCGCTGTCGGTGGGGGCACTGCCGATGCTGCAGCTCAATCGGCACGCCGACGTAGGTCTGCCGTTCGTGTCCGGCGACGACCACCGGGGCGGCTACCTCGCCGGACGCCATCTCCTCGACCGCGGTTTCACCGAGATCGCCGCCATCGCCGGCCCCGACCACGCGAGCACCTCCCGCGATCGGCTCGCCGGATTCCGGGACGCGCTGGCCGAGAACGGCATCGAACTGGGACCGGAGCGCGTCGTCCGCTCCGACTTCGACGTGTCCGGCGGTGTCGCCGCCGCCACCGTTCTCCTCGAGTCGGATTCGCGCCCCGAGGCGATCTTCACCGTCAGCGACACAATCGCGATCGGCGTCCTCGGCGTCGCCCGCGACCTCGGGCTGCGGATCCCCGACGACCTCGCGCTCGTCGGGTACAACGACATTCCGGTGGTCGCCCAGCTGCCGGTGCCGCTGACGACCGTCCGGTCACCCGCCCGCCTGATCGGCGCGACGGGGGTGCGTCATCTCCTGTCGCTCATCGCCGGCAACGACGTGGAATCGGTGAAGCTTCCGGTCGAGCTGATCGAGAGGGCGTCGACCGGAATGTAGTCAGAGTGTCGCCCGCAGTTCCCGCTTGAGCAGCTTTCCGCTCTGGTTGCGGGGCAACTCATCCACGAACACCACCTGCTTGGGCACCTTGAACGGCGCGATGCGCTCCTTGACGTGGGCGATCAACCCGTCCGGGGTCACGCCGGACGCGTCCTCCCGCAGCACCACCACCGCAGTGATCGCCTCGATCCACTTGTCGTCCGGCGTCCCGATGACCGCGACCTCGGCCACGTCCGGGTGCGTGTAGACGGCGTCCTCGACCTCGCGCGACGCCACCAGGATGCCGCCGGTGTTGATGACGTCCTTGATGCGGTCGACGACGGTGATGTACCCCTCGGCGTCTCGCGTCACCAGATCACCCGAATGGAACCAGCCGTCGCGGAACGCCTCCGCGGTGGCGTCGGGGTTGTCCCAGTACCCCAGGCACAGCTGGGGCGAACGGTAGAGCACCTCGCCCGGCGTGCCGTCCGGAACGTCGTTGCCGTCCGGATCCACCACCCGGGTCTCGACGAAGAACACGGCCTTGCCGCACGACGACGGCCTCTCCTCGTGCTCGGCGGGCTGCAGCACGGTGGCGAGCGGCCCGATCTCGGATTGTCCGAAGCAGTTGTAGAAGCCGAGGTCGGGGTAGCGTTCGCGCAGCCGGTTCAGCACCGTCACCGGCATGATCGACGCGCCGTACTGCGCCTTCTTCAGCGACGACAGGTCGCGGGTCGCCAGATCCGGATGTCCGGCGAGCGGCACCCACACGGTCGGCGCGAGGAACAGCGAGCCGATGTGATCGGCCTCGATGCGCCGCAGGATCTCCGGAATATCGGGGGTCTGCATCAGATTCACCGAGGCACCCACCGACAGGTACGGCATCATGAACACGTGCATGCCCGCCGAGTGGTACAGCGGCATGCAGATCAGCGGATTGTCACGCTCGTCCAGCGCGAGAGCGATCACGGAGGACACATACTCGTGCACGAGTCCGCCGTGAGTCATCATGGCGCCCTTCGGCTTCGACGTCGTCCCCGACGTGTACAGCAGTTGCGCCAGGTCGGTGGACGCGACCGGCACTTCCACGGCGGGCACGTCGCCGGAGCCGCTGTGGGCGAGCAGGGAATCCTCGGCGTCACGCAACGGCACCACGTGACGCAGGTCCAGCCCGTCCCGGATCGAGTCGAGGGTGCCCCGCAGCGCCGGATCGACCAGCACCGCGGTGCTCCCGGACTGCGACACCAGGTAGGTCAGCTCTTCGCCCTTGAGCGCATAGTTGACGGGGACGTGCACGAGACCCGCACGCGCGCAGGCCAGGAACCCGATCGTGTACGCGTCCGAGTTGGTGCCGTACGCGGCGACGCGCTCACCGGCCGACAGTCCCAGCGACTGCAGGTAGGCGGCGGCGCGGCTGACCGCGTCGTCGAGTTCCCGGTACGTCCACGTGCGGTCCTCGAACGTCAGCGCCCTGCGGTCGGGGAACTTGGCGGCCGAGCGCCGCAGCACTCCGTCGACGGTATCGGTGCGCGCATCCAGACTCATGCACGAAGGTTATAGGACGTCCAACTACCTTGCCAGAGGTTTCGGGCTACCTCCCAGCCGACACCAGCATCGGCGAATGCATGTCGTAGTACGTCACGTCGTCGGTCAGCCGGCCCTCCTCCTCGAACAACGACCTCAGGTCGTCCGGTATCTCCAACTTCTCGTGGGAACGGGCCTCCGCTTCGGACGTGAAGTACACCGCCTCGACGTACCCGCCGTCGCCGTAGGTGCACAGCGTTCCACCGAGGATCTCCGGTCGCAGCTCGTGCACCCGGTCGGCGGACTCGTCCAGCAACTCCCGCATCCGGTGCGCGTCCGTCGTGTGGCCCTCCATGACCTGCACGAACGTCGCGTCGTCCGAACCGCCACCCATCCACTCGGCCACCTCGGGGCAGTCCATGAAGGACACCGGGCCGTCGAAGCACCGCTCGGTCTCCGCCCACCAGGCGCCCTGCTCGGGGCGCTCACTGTTGAGCCGGGCAGCCTCTGCCGATTCGAATCGCGCCAGCGCGATGAACGTTCCGTCGTCGCACAATCCCTGGGTGCATCCGAGGAAGCCCGTCGCCCCCGGACGCACGTCCTCGGTCCAGCGGTCCATGCACCGGACGAGGCCGGCCTCGTCCGACACCTTTCCTTGAATGATTTGGATGAACATCGATGTCACCTCCCGCGGGACCGTCGCCCGCAGTGAGAACATTCTCGGTGGCCGGCCTGTCGCGGTCCACCGTCGGCGGGCGCCGACGGCCCGCGGCCGCAGCCACTGCACCCCTGATCTTTCGCCGGTTCGCTACACCGCGCAATGCAGGCAGGGCCTGTCGCGGAGGGCTATTTGCCCTGCCACTGCGGGGTGCGCTTCTCGACGAACGCCTGCATGCCCTCCTGGGCGTCGCAGGTGACGGCGTTGGTCGCCATCGTCTCGGCCATCGCCTGGTACGCCTCGCCCTGGGGAAGGTCGATCTGGCGGTAGAACGCCTGCTTGCCGATCTTCACGGTGAGCGGGCTGGCCTTCGTGATCTTCGCGGCGAGCGCCCGGGTCTGCGCGTCGAGGTCCTCCGGTGCGACCACCAGGTTCACCAGGCCCCAGTCCGCCGCGGTCTCGGCATCGATCGTTTCGCCGGTGAGCAGCATCTGCAGGGCGCGCTTGCGTCCGATCGCGCGGCTGAGCGCCACCATCGGGGTGGAGCAGAACAGGCCGATCTTCACTCCGGGTGTCCCGAACACGGCGTTCGACGACGCCACCACGAGGTCGCACGACGCGGCGAGCTGACAGCCCGCCGCGACCGCCGCACCCTGCACGGACGCGATGACCGGCTGCGGAATCTCCTGCACGGCCTGCATCATCTCGACGCAGGTGTCGAAGATGGCCTGCTCGTCCTCGAGTGTGCGGCCGATCATCTCCTTCAGGTCGTGACCCGCGGAGAACACCGGTCCTGCAGCCCTGATGACGACGACGCGGGTGGTGTCGTCGTCGCCCAGCTTCCGAAGCGCTGCGGTGACGTCCCGCATGGCCTCGGACGACAGCGGATTGCGCTGTTCGGGGCGGTTCAGGGTGAGGAACGCGACGCCGGTGTCCGGCAAGGCAGTGGTCTCGACGAAGTTCTCGGTCATGACTACTGCCTACCACCCGTGAGTACTTCTTAACCGCCCGCGGTTAAGAAGTACTCACGGGTGGAGCAATGCGGGCCCGCACCTCACCGAAGCCGATGCGGGTGCCGTTGGGGCCCGGTGCGGTGGCGGAGATGGCGATCTCGTCGCCGTCCTCGAGGAACGTGCGCTTCTGGTCCCCCACGACGACCGGATCCTGACCACCCCACGTCAGTTCGATGAACGCTCCGCGCTGGTCCTTCTCGGGTCCGGAGATGGTGCCCGATGCGAACAGGTCGCCCGTGCTGGCGGCGGCGCCGTTGACCGTGGTGTGCGCGAGCATCTGCGCCGGCGACCAGTACATCTGTGCGTACGGCGGCCGCGACACGACGTGCCCGTTCCACTCGACGGCCAGGTCGATGTCCAGACCCCACTTCTCCTCGCCGCGCAGGTACAGCAGCGGCTGCGGATCCTGCGTCGGGGTGTCGATGCGGGCCGCCTCGAGGGCCGCCAGCGGCACCACCCACGGGGAGATGGACGTCGCGAAACTCTTCCCGAGGAACGGGCCGAGCGGAACGTACTCCCAGGCCTGGATGTCGCGGGCGGACCAGTCGTTCACGACGACCGCGCCGAACACGTGGTCCGCGAATCGATCCGGCGTGATGGTCTCCCCCAGCTTCGTCGGGACGCCGACGAGGAAGCCCATCTCGGCCTCGATGTCGAGGCGGCGGGACGGCCCGAAGTCGGGCGCGTCCTGATTCGGGGCCTTGCGCTGCCCGCACGGCCGGACCACATCGGTGCCCGACACGATGACGGTGCTCGACCGCCCGTGGTATCCGACCGGCAGGTGCTTCCAGTTGGGCATCAGCGGCTCGGAGTCGGGGCGGAACAGTCGTCCGAGGTTGGTGGCGTGATTCTCGGACGCGTAGAAGTCGACGTAGTCCGCGATGGCCACCGGCAGGTGCATCGTCACGTCCTCAACCGCGAACACCGCGGTGTCGGCGACGTCGCCCTGGACGAGTTCGGTGACCTGCCGGCGAACCTCGCTCCAGCGGGCCGGGCCCTGCGCCATGAACGCGTTGAGGGTGGGCTGCGCGAAGACGTCGTCACCCAGGGTGACGGCGAGATCCACCACGGAATCTCCCACCCGCACACCGACCCGGGGGGCCGAGTCCGCGGTCGAGAACACACCGTACGGCAGGTTCTCCAACCCGAACAGCGAATCGGCGGGAATGTCGAGGACGGTCATGCGTGGGCTCCTTCATCGGCGGAAGCGTGTTCATCGGCGAGGGCGGACAACGGCACGAGGTGCAGTGCGACGAGATCCTCGAGGGGCTCGAGGATGCTGCACGTGCCGAAGGATCGGAAGGCGGTGCGGACGGCGCCGACGACGTCGGCGGGGAGGTCGCTCAGTTCGCGGGCGATCCGGGTGCTGTCACGTTCGGCGAGGGTCGCGGCCACCCGGTCGGTGTCGGCGCCGTCGAGTGCGTGCCGGGTGGCGAGAAGCACGTTGAGGAAACCGTGCTGCTCGAAACCGGTGCGCGGATCGGTGTTGCGGACGGCGTGGTGCAGTCCGGCCGTGGCCTTGAACGGGACACCTGTCGTGACGGCGGCGCGCACAGCGGACGCGAGTTCCCTCTCGTCCGGGTAGGCCTCGGCGACAACGCCTCCCGTGCGGAACTTCGCCGCGAACGGGCCTCCGACGAGTGCGGCGAGGAAGTCGGCCCGGCGCTCGCCGCGCGGAACCTCGACGAACACCTCACAGCCGGAGGTCAGCTCCGCCGCGGCGTCCAATGCGGCGAAGAACTCCGCGGCCGTCTGTTCGGCGGGCGGCGCGATCTCGAGCGCGACGGCGGTGGCACCGTCGATCTGCGCGAGGCGGTCGAGTGCGGGTTCGAGAGTGGCCGGGCCACCGGGCAGCGTCAGACTCAACTCGATCGCGCCGGCTGACAGTTCGTCCAGTCGTGCGACGGGGAACACGAAGGGGCCGACGAGATCCCCGTACGGCGCCGACAGATACCTGGTGTGCGCGGGCAGAGCGTCGGGTAGCGGCGCGTTTCCGGGTGGAAACAGGGCGGCGTCGTCGCAGAGACCGGAGAAGAGAGCGGGGATCACTGCTTCGGCCCCCGTCCTGCCCAGGTCCACGCGTAGCCCGAGTCCTCGCAGGCCAGTGCGCCCTCGCCGAGTTCGAGCGGACGGAACGTGTCGACCATGACGGCGAGTTCGTCGAAGAACTCGGCCCCGATGCTGCGTTCGTACGCGCCCGGCTGCGGTCCGTGCGCGTGGCCGCCGGGGTGGATCGAGATGGAGCCCTGCCCGATGCCGGAACCCTTGCGCGCCTCGTAGTCGCCGCCGACGTAGAACATGATCTCGTCGGAGTCGACGTTCGAGTGGTAGTACGGCACCGGAATCGACAGCGGGTGGTAGTCGACCTTGCGGGGCACGAAGTTGCAGATGACGAAGTTGTTGCCCTCGAATGCCTGATGCGCCGGCGGCGGCTGGTGCACGCGCCCGGTGATCGGTTCGTAGTCGGAAATGTTGAACGTGTACGGGTACAGGCACCCGTCCCAGCCCACGACGTCGAAGGGATGCTGCGGGTACACCATTCGCGTGCCGACGATCCCGTGCGACGTCCGGTGCTTGACGAGCACCTCGACGTCCGTGCCCTCGGCCTGCAGTGTGTCGGACGGTCCGTGCAGATCGCGCTCGCAGTAGGGTGCGTTCTCGAGCAGCTGACCGAACCGCGACAGGTACCGCTTCGGCGGGACGATGTGGCTGTTGGCCTCCATTGCGTAGGCGCGCAACGGTTCCGGGCCCTGCGGGATCCAGCGGTGCGTGGTCGACATCGGAATCAGGACGTAGTCGCCCTGCTTCGCCTCGAGCGCACCGAACACGGTTTCGACGATGGCGGCACCGGATTCGACGTACACCATCTCGTCGCCGATCGCGTTGCGGTACAGCGGCGACTCCTTGGCGGCGACCACGTAGGAGATGCGGACGTCGGCGTTGCCGAGGATCAGCCGGCGTCCGGTGACCACGTCCGTGTCGGCCCAGACCGTCTCCGGGAAGAGGTCGTGCAACTTCAGGTGGCGCGGCTTGAGCGGGTGATTGGGGGTGGTGCTCTGGTCGGGCAGCTCCCACACCGTGGCGTCGACGATCGCCGACGGGATGTGGCGGTGGTAAAGCAGCGAGGAGTCGGAGGAGAAGCCCTCTTCTCCCATCAACTCCTCGAAGTAGAGCTGACCGTTGTCGTCACGGTGCTGCGTGTGCCGCTTGGGCGGAATGTTGCCCACGTGCCGATAGAACGCCATGACCGGCCTCCCTAGAAGTGCGTGTCCGTAGTAGTAAACACATTAACTAAATTGGGGGCGTGATGGCAAGCACAGATTTTCCGGGAGGCGCAGCAGGGTCAGTTGCGGCCGCGGACGTCGAACTGACTGCGGTTGGTGATCAGCTTGTCGAGCAGCATGACGAGAATGCGCTGCTCCGGCTCGGTGAGGACGCTCGCCCACGCATGCTCGCGCTCGTTCTGCTCACGGTAGATCTCGCCGATCTCGCTGCGCCCCTTCTCCGTGAGCGACAACTGGACCGACCGGCCGTCCCGCTCGTCCGGGGACCGCTCCATCAGACCCCCACTGACCAGCGTTTTCGTCAGATTCGACACGGCGGCTCGACTCATGCCGGTGAGCTTGGCGGCGGTCTTCGACTCGACCGGACCCGCCAGCCACGTCACGAACATCAACCGGAACGCCGACCACGACAGCCCGCGCGGTCGGTGGATCGACGACTCCAGGTCGTATGTCACCACGTTCGACGCGCGGTTCAACGTCAGGAGCACCTGGGTGGCGAGTTCGTGCGTCGAACCGTATTCGGTGCTCAGACGCCTGTTCGCCAGTTCGATGAACGACCAGAAGTCGAGGCTCTCGGGCACCTCGACAGGCACCGGCGCTACGTCATCGGTCATGGGGGAACCCTATCGCGAGCCGGTGGCAGGCCCAGCGCCCGCCACCTCCGCTTTTAGTATATCTATGAACTAGTTGCGCTGACGCACCCGTGAGTACTTATTAACCGCCCGACGTTAATAAGTACTCACGGGCGCGTCAGCGCTCATAGCCCTTCCGCATGTCCTCGACGATGCGCGGGCGGTCGAGGGTCGAGGGCTCGAGTTCGCGGCGGGGACGGTCGCGCGGGAAGATCGCGGACGCGGCGAGGGTCGGTTCGTCGAGGAAGTGGAGTTCGGGGACGTCGCGGGGCAGGCGCAGCGCCGGCGGTTCGGGGCCGCGCCGGGCGAGGACGTACCCCCAGTCCCCGAAGCTCGGCACCAGCACGTGGTACGGCGTGACGGCCAGGCCCGCCGACGCGACGGTCGACGTGGTGCGCCAGAACGCGTCGGGCGTCGAGTAGGGACTGCCCGACTGCACGACCATCAGTCCGCCGGGGTTCAGGGCCGCGGCGGCGAGACCGTAGAACTCGGTGGAGTACAGGCGGCCGAGCGCCGGGGTGTCGGGGTCGGGGAGGTCCACGATGACGGCGTCGAATCCCGAGTCGGGTGCGTCCCGCAGCCACCGGAACGCGTCGTCCAGGACCACGTGCACGCGCGGATCCCGCAGAGCACCCTGGTTCAGCCCGGACAGTCGCGTGTTCGCGAGTTCGATGACCGCCGGGTCGAGTTCCACCTGCACGATCTCCTCGACCCCCGGCAGTCGCAGGACCTCTCGGGCTGCGAGGCCGTCGCCCCCGCCGAGGATCAGTACCCGTTTGGGGTCGTCCGCGATCGCGGGGTACACGAGCGATTCGGTGTACCGGTGTTCGTCGACGCTGGAGAACTGGAGGTCGCCGTCGAGGAAGAGCCGCACGTCTCCGCCGCGTTCGGTGACGACGATCTCCTGGTACTGCGACCTTTCCGCGGCGACGACGGGATCGGTGTAGAGGCGTTGCCGGGACGTGGTCTCGATGCCGTCGGCGCGGACCAGCAGCACGGCGATGCACGCGGCGGCGACGAGCAGCGCCACGACGGCGAGGAGCCGGGTGCGCAGGCTCAGCTGCCAGCGCAGCAGGATCAGCGCCACGACCGCGGCGGCGACGAGATTGATGATGCCGGTGATCGCGGCGCCGCGGATCATCCCGGCGACGGGCAGCAGGACGAACGGCCACAGCAGGCCGCCGACCAGGGCGCCCGCGTAGTCGGCGGCGTTGAGGTTTGCCAGCACCTTTCCGGTGCTCTCAGCGCCGGTGTCGCTGCGGCCCGACTGCAGCAGCGTCATCAGCAACGGCACCTCGGCGCCCACGAGCACACCGATCAGCGCGGTGGCGAGCACCAGAATAATTGCGCTGGAACCGAAGAACGTGAACGTCACGTACAGGGTCACCGCGCTGAACCCGCCGACGAGTCCGAGAACGATCTCGACGACCACGAACGACGCGGCCGCGGTGGACAGCAGCGGTTTGGCGGCGAGGGCACCGACCCCGAGTGCGGCCACGAAACCCGCGACGATCAGCGACGTCTGGGTGATCCCGCCGCCGGTCAGGCTGACCGACAGCGTCAGCAGGGCCAGTTCGTAGATCAACCCGCACGCGGCGCACGCGGCCACAGCGGCGAGCAGGAACGCCCTGGACCGTCCACTGAGAGCGCGGGTGGTGGAGGAATTCGGCTCTGCCGCTGTGGTCGTCACGAGATCAGGTGAGTGCGGCGGCGTTCACGAGGCCGATGGCGAAGAGGCTCGCACCGACCGCCCAGGCGGCACCGCACATCTGCGGGTTCCCGACCAGTCCGACCAACTGGCCGGGCAGCAGCACATTCATCAGTCGCAGCGCGATGACCTGCAGCAGTACCCCGAAGAGGCCGTAGACCGCGGAGTCGGCGAGTCCCTGTGCGAATCCGTCGGAACTGGTGAGGATCGCGGTGACCACGACGACGGCGAGGGCAAGGTGGTTCGACGCCAGGAGGATTGCCGCGTTGGGGTTCTTGTCGACGTACACCTGGTGCCGGAGATTGCCGGGGGTGGCGAGGTCGAGCACGGCGAAGCCGACGCCGAGGACGGCGATGCCGATGACGAAGTACGCCAGGGTGCCGAGCATGCCGACGGCGAGCAGTCCGACGTCGACGCTGCCGATTTCCGTTGCTGCCGCCGTGTAGGTGGTATTCACGCGCTTCTCCCGAGTCGAGTGGTCTCTGTCATTTCGCGCTGCCGGATCCGCCGCTGCCGCCGGCGCCGCCCGCCGGTGAGCCGGGGTGGAAACCGGGCCCCAGATAGGCGAACCCGCCGCTTCGGTAGCGTCCGTCGATGTCTTCGACGCGCACGAGGCTGCCGCCGCCCGGCGCGGCGCTGACCGTGACGATGTCGTCGTCGTAGCGCAGGTATTCGCTGCCGCCGTCCGCCTTCCGAGCCGCCGGGGGCTCCTCCGCGACGATCGACGAGACGGTGGTACCCACCGGGTCTTTCGACGTGTACGTCTTCGCGTCGCCCGCGGTGTTCTGCAGGGCGTACGTGTCGGCGATGTAGTCGCGCACCCCGCCGCCGCACGCGGTCGCGGCCAGCACCAGGAGCAGCATCGGGGCGAGCCGCACGCGTGTCCCGAACCTGCTCACGGCAGCCACCTGCTTCGCGTTTTCACGATCACCCCACCCTTGTCTACCGGATACAGATGCCAGGTCTGCCAGGCCCATCCGCCGGAATGCTCACGCGTCGCCGTGAGCGCGGTCAGCGCGGTGTGATCTCCGGGAAACGCCCCGCAGATCCACCCCTCCACCTCGGTGGCCTGCCGCCGCAGCCAGTCGGCGGTCTGCTCGAGGCGGGCGCGGTCGACGATGTCGGTGGTCGAGTCGAATCGGTACCCGCCCGCGCTGTCGGACACCGGGAGCGGTCTGCCGCCTGCCCGGATCGCGTCGCACGACACCTGCTCGGTGATCCGGCTGCCCGCCGCGGACGCCGTCACCGCGTGCGACGCCCCGAGCACGCCGAGGGTCACCCGCTCGTCGCCGTAGGTGATGGTGAGTTCGGCCAGCGGAAGCGGCGTTTCGGCGTTCACGACGAGACCGAGCGCCTCGGCCGTCACATCCCGGGATTCGATGTCGAGGACGTGCAGTGTCACTGCGGCGGACCGGAATGGATCACGGTGAGCTCGCCCCGGGTGACGGCGCGGCCCGTGGAGACCTCCCACGACTGCGTCCGCGCCCAGCGCTCGAAGGACAGCAGGCCGGTCTTGTCAGCGGTCGCGTAGTCGGCGTAGTCGACGATGCCCTGGGGTGCGGTCCCGGTGGTGCCTTCCGCCGTGAACGAGGCGGTGCCGCGCTCGATCTGCCGGTGCACGACGTCGTCGAGGATCACGTCACCGCCCGGTTCGAGGCCCGTGCCCTCGCGGCGCATCCACAGCGTCATGTCGAGGTTGCCCTCGTCGTTCTCGACGGTGAGCCATCGCTGGCCGGTCGACCCGTCGAGGAGGTGTTCGTGCCAGATGTATCCCTCTTCGTCGAGGGTGATGGTCCCGCGCACGACGTGATCGATTCCGGCGTACGTGATGATGTCGCCGACTCCGATCTTGTACGGGTCGTAGACCTCCGGGTAGTCGGCGAGCGGATCGACCCTGGCAGCAGGCGCCGTGTTCTTTCCGGACCGATTCCGCAGGATCAGCACGATGCCCACGATCACGACAACGATCAGCAGCAGTAACAGCAGCTTGGTCAACGATCTCTCCTGGTCGGCGGATCCGGCGCGGGAGGCCAGTGCCCGGCCCCCACCGGTCAGTCACCTTACTGTGCGCCGGACACCCGCACACCTGGCGATTGCAGAAGCCAGGTTGCAAAGGCTAACCTAACCGAATGCGCGAGTGGTGGGGCGGAGCGCTGTCGTTCACCGAGATTCGCGCGGAATACGCCCAGAAATCAACAGAACCGACAGTGAGGAACCATATGGCCATCCCACCCATTTCGACCTACACGATCCCGGAGATCCACGAGGTCCCCGAATCGAAGGTGACCTGGCGCCTCGACCCCCGGCGCTCCGCACTGCTGGTCCACGACATGCAGAACTACTTCATCGACGCGTACGACGTGCGTGCGGAGCCGATGTCGACCGCGATGGCCAACATGGTCCGGATCCGCGAACTCTGCTCGGAAGCCGGGATTCCCGTGATCTACACGATGCAGCCCGGCGACCAGCATCCGTCGCGTCGCGGAATCCTCGCCGACTTCTGGGGCCCGGGACTGACGTCGGGTCGCGACACCGAGGTGGTCGAGCCGCTCGCCCCCCGCGACGGCGACATCCAGGTGACCAAATGGCGGTATTCGGCCTTCCAGCGCACCGACCTCCGGCAGTTGCTCGGCCATCACGGCCGCGACCAGTTGATCGTGACGGGCGTCTACGCGCACATGGGCTGCATGCTGAGTGCCGCCGAGGCGTTCATGGCGGACGTCCAGCCGTTCCTGGTGTGCGACGCGACTGCGGATTTCAGCCGTGACGAGCACCTCATGGCGCTCACGTATGCCGCGAAGCGCTGCGGTTCGGTGACCACCACGGATGCACTGGTAACCGCACTCTCCCCGCTCGAAGTCGGCTGAGCCGCGGCGGTCGGATCACCACAGTTTATGTGGTTAGGCTAACCTGATACGCCGAGCAGCTGAAAGCCCGAAAGCCCCAAGCCCGAAAGCCGAAAGCATCAGGAGCGCCTGTTAGATGTCCCTTTCGATATCGTCGCCGTCCACCCTGCAGACCGGGGCGGACACCGACGTCAGCTTGACCGCCGCCCAGCGCGAACTGTGGGCCGGGCACCAACTGGACCCGACCCGGTCGGCGTTCACGACGGCCGAATACGTGGAGGTCGCGGCCCCTGTCGACCTCGACGCTCTCGCCGCGGCGATACACACGGTGATCGCGGAGGCCGAGGTGCTCTCGACCCGCTTCGTGGCCGAGCCCGACGCCGATTCGGCCGACGTGATCCAGGTGCACGATCGACATCACGCGCCCGAACTCGAGCGCCTCGATCTCGACCGGGCCGCGGCGGTGGAGTGGATGTGCGAGGACGTGCGCCGACCACTCGACTTCGACACCGCTCCCCTCGTGCGCACGGCACTGATCACGGCCGAATCCGGTGCAATCTGGTACCTTCGCGCCCCGCACGCATTGCTGGACGCGTACGGGTATTCACTGCTCACCCGCCGTGCCGCGGCGCTGTACGCGGCCCGGCTCGCGGGCACCGAGCCCCGACCGGCGAAGTTCCCGCCGCTGCGGGAGCATGTCCGGGCGGCACACGAGTTCGACGCCGCGACCCCCGAGGGCGCGCCGCCTGCCGCCTCGCGTCCGGTCGGATTCAGTGACACGGTACGCAGACCCGTGCCCGATCCGCATCGGCACACGATCGCGATCGACCCCGACGTCGCTCAGAGCCTGCGCGCCGCGGCCGCCACGCAGGCGACCACGTGGGCGGAGGCGGTGTACGCAGCCGCCGCCGCGTACCTGGGCTCCCACACCGGCGCCGAGGAGGTGACGCTCCGCATTCCGGTGCTGGCCCGCAACGGAATCGAGCTGGCGTCGCCCGTGACGGCCACGAACATCGTGCCGCTCCGCATTCCCCTCCACGCACGACCGACGTTCGCCGACGTGACCGGCCGGGTGGCCGCGGCACTGTCCGACACCCGGCCGTTCCAGCGCGTCCGGGACGCCGGGAGCCGCGTCACCGGCGGAGCGGTGGTGAACGTCAAACCGTTCGCCGCCAGAATCGCTTTCGGCCCCACCTCCGGGTCGGTGCACCAACTGGCCACCGGTCCGGTGGAGGACGTGGTGATCTCCGCCTCCGGCGCCGGCGACGAACTCACGCTCGAATGGGCCGGAAACCCCGAGGTCTACACGGACGTCGAGATCCGGAACCACGCACACCGCTTCGCGCACTACCTCCGAAGCATCTCCGTGGCAACGGAACCCGTCGCGGTCGTGGACGTCTGCGCCCCGGACGAACTGCACTTGTGGCGGTCGGCGGCCGGACTCGACCGGACCGGCACGGCAACGGCACTTCCCGACAGCATCGTCTCCGCCGTCCTCGCGCAGGTGCGCACCCACCCGCACCGGGTCGCGGTGAACGATCTGACGTACCGGGAACTCTCGGAGCGCAGCGCCGCCCTGGCGCGCCGGCTGATGTCGGCCGGTGCCGGACGCGGCACGGTCGTGGCCGTCAGCCTCCCCCGCGGCACCGATCTGATCGTCGCCGTCCTCGCGATTCTCCGCAGCGGCGCGACCTACCTGCCGATCGATCCGTCCTCCCCGGCCGAGCGGGCCCGGTTCATCCTGCGGGACGCGCAGCCGACGCTGGGAATCGGATCCGCCGATCTGCTCGGCGACCTCCCCCGCGTCGAGGAGGGCGCGCCGCAATCCGGCGTCGGAGAACTCGAAAACCCGGTGCGCGCCGACGACATCGCGTACATCATCTATACATCCGGATCCACCGGTGTGCCCAAGGGCGTTCCGATTCCGCACCGCAACGTGATGCGCCTGTTCGAGGTGTCCCGGGAATGGTTCACGTTCACCGAGGACGACTGCTGGCCGCTGCTGCATTCGTATGCGTTCGATTTCTCCGTGTGGGAGATCTGGGGCGCACTGCTGCACGGCGGCCGCCTCGTCACGGTCGACGAGACCACCCTCACGTCACCGGCCGACCTCGCCGCCCTTCTCCTCGACGAGGGTGTCACCGTCCTGAACCAGACGCCGTCCGCGTTCGGGCATCTCGTCGACGCTCTCGTCCGCGCGGACTCGTTCGACCGACTGCGGCTGCGGTACGTCGTGTTCGGCGGTGAGGCCCTCGATCCGGCCGTCCTGCGCGCCTGGTTCACCGCCTCGGGTCCGGGTGCGGAAACGACCCTGATCAACATGTACGGCATCACCGAGACCACCGTCCACGTCACCGCCACGAAGGTCACCGGCGCCGACGTCGTGGACATCGGGGCGCCGCTCGGCGACCTGTGCACCTACGTTCTCGGGCCGGGACTGCGCCCGGTGCCGCCCGGCGTCACCGGCGAAATCTACGTCTCCGGGCCCGGACTGTCCCCCGGCTACCTCGGGCGTCCCGACCTGACGTCGGCGCGGTTCGTCGCCGACCCGTTCGCCTCCAGTGGGACGCGCATGTACCGGACCGGCGATCTCGCCCGGTACGACGCGACCGGTGCCCTCCACTACCACGGCCGGATCGACGACCAGATCCAATTGCGCGGCTACCGTGTCGAACTCGGCGAGATCACCGCCACGATGACCGCGGTTCCCGACGTGCAGGCGGCGGTCGCGACGGTGCACGAGCAGGCCGGCGGCGACCAGCGGATCGTCGGATATGTCGTTCCCCGGCCGGGCAGCACGCCCGACACGGTCGAGGAGGACGTGCGGGCACACCTCGTCCGCACGCTGCCCGGGTACATGACGCCGTCCGCGCTGGTGCTGCTCGACCGGTTGCCGTTGACCCACAACGGCAAGGTCGACAAGGACGCGCTGCCCGCCCCTCGTTGGCTCGGACAGTCCGTCGACACACCGCGGACCGACACCGAAGCCCGGATCCTCCCGCTGTTCACGTCGATCCTCGGCGCCGAGCAGGTCGGCGTCCACGACGACTTCTTCGCGCTCGGCGGAAACTCCCTCCTCGCCGCCGCCCTCGTGTCCGCGATCACCGCGGAACTCGGTGTGCCGCTGCGGGTCGCGACGGTTTTCGAGAACCCGACCGTGGCCGCCGTCGCCGCGCAACTGGAGGACGCCGGCGAGCGGGTGCAGGCCGGCAGGCCGTCCCCGCGGGACCTCCCCGAGGGCACGCCGGTGCCGTTGTCCCCCGCGCAGGAACGCCTGTGGTTCCTCGACAGCGCGGCCGGTGGCGGAACGTACCTGCTGGCACTGGCGGTCGATTTCGGGGACGGCCTCGAACCGGATGCGCTGTCCGCGGCGCTCGCGGACGTCGTGACCCGGCATCAGTCGTTGCGGACGGTGTTCCCCCTCGTCGACTCCATGCCCCACCAGGTCGTGCTTCCCGCGGCACACGCGAAGGTCCGGCTCGAACGCGTCGACAACGTCGGCAACATCGAGGGGCACATCGCGGCGATGACGACGGTGGGGCTCGGACTCACCGACCAGCCGCCGCTGCGCGCGGTGCTGTACGAACCGCAGCACACGCTGGTCCTGTTGATGCACCACATCATCGGCGACGAATGGTCGCAGTCGAAGCTGCTGGACGATCTCGCGTTCGCGTACAACGCCCGCCGCGCCGGACGGGCACCGGAGTTCACGCCGCTGCCGCTGCAGTACCCGGACGTCGCCGTGTGGCAGCGCGAACGCATCGGCGCCGGCGACGACGCGACCCCGCTGCTGACCGGCCAGCTCGACTACTGGCGTGAGCAACTCGCCGGGCTGCCGCTCGAACTGGGCTGGCGCACCGACCGCCCGAGACCTGCCCTGCCCACCAATCGCGGCGCGAGCGTGCACCGCACGCTGTCGCCGTCGCTGCACGCGGCCGTCGATGCGCTGGCCGCCGAGCGGCGCGCGAGCTTCTTCATGATCGTCCATGCCGCGGTGGCCGTACTCCTCGAAAGGCTCGGCGCCGGGGAGGACATCGCCCTCGGGGTGCCCGTCGCGGGTCGTAGTCACCCCGACCTCGACGCGATGGTGGGCTGCTTCATCAACACAGTGGTGCTGCGGACCGACGTCTCGGGCGACCCGACGTTCGACCAGTTGCTGGACCGGGTCCGGGCTGTCGACCTCGACGCCGTCGACCACGCCGACGTACCGTTCAACCGCATCGTGGAACTGGTCAATCCCCCACGGTCGTCGGCCCGCCACCCCCTGTTCCAGGTGATGCTCTCGCACTGGAAGCAGGACGCCGCGGCGGAGCAATTCGACGGAACGACCGCGGCCGTGCGGATGCTCGACGCGACGTCCGCGAAATTCGATCTGGCGCTCCGCTTCCAGGAACGTCCGGAGAGCGGCGGCGTCGACGTCACGTTCGAGTACTCCACCGAACTCTTCGACGTCGCAACGGTCGAATCCCTCGCCGACCGACTCGCCGTGGTGATCGAGCGCCTCGTCGCGAATCACGAGCAGCGGATCGGTTTGCTCGACGTCCTGACCCCGCAGGAGCGGGAGCGGGTGCTCGGCGAATGGTCGCACTCGGAGCACTCCATTCCCGCCCGCACGTTCGACGAGTACTTCTCGGAGCAGGTGGCCCGCACCCCCGACGCCGAGGCCCTCGTCGTCGGATCGAGCGTGCGGCCCGCCGTCTCGCTCACCTACCGGCAGCTGGACGAACGCGCGAACCGGATTGCCCACCTGCTGATCTCGCGGGGCGCAGGCCCCGGCGACGTGGTCGCGCTCGCCCTCGACCGATCCGCCGAGCTGATCATCAGTGTCCTCGCCGTGCTGAAGAGCGGTGCCGCATATCTTCCCGTCGACCCCACGTACCCGGCCGACCGGATCGCGCACATGCTCGCCGACGGCGCCCCGATCGCGATTCTCACCTCGTCCGTCGGTGTGCCCGACCGCACGCCGCTGGGCACCGCCGTGCCCGTTCTCGACCTGGACGATCCGGACCTGCAGGCGCTGCTCGACACCCAGCCGGTCGGCACCCCCACGGACGCCGACCGCACCAGGCCGCTGCAACTCGACGACGCCGCGTATCTCATCTACACGTCCGGGTCCACGGGAGTTCCCAAGGGCGTGGTCGTCCCCCACCTCGGCATCGCGGACCTGCTGTCGCTGCAGTCGGACGTGATCGGCATGGACCACACCACGCGTGCGCTGCACTTCTCGTCCATCAGCTTCGACCTCGCGTTCTGGCAGATCATGTGGGGGGTGCTCTCGGGCGGGACGCTGGTGGTCGCGACGGACGCCGACCGCATCCCCGGCGAGCCCCTCGCCCGGGTCATCAACGAATACGACGTGAACTTCGTCGGTGTGCCACCGTCTTTCGCCGCCGCGTTCCCGCCGGAGCATCCCATCCCGGAGGGCGTCGACCTGATGCTCGGCGCCGAGAAGCTCACCCCGCAGCTGATCGAGCGGTACGCACCCGGCCGCCGGCTGTTCAACGCGTACGGACCCACCGAGTGCACGGTCAACGCCACCCTCGCCCTCGTCGAACCGGGACACGAAGGTCCCGTCCCCATCGGCGTCGTCGATCCGGGCAAGCACGCCTACGTCCTGGACCACGCGCTGCGGCCGGTACCCCCGGGCGTGTCCGGCGAGCTGTATCTCGCGGGCGACAGCGTCACCCGCGGATACCGCAACCAGAGCCCCAAGACGGCGGAACGGTTCATCGCCGACCCGTTCGCGGAGCCGGGCAGCCGCATGTACCGGACGTCGGATGTGGTGTGGTGGGGCCGGGACGGTCAGATCTACTTCACCGGCCGGGCCGACTCGCAGGTCAAGGTGCGCGGATTCCGTATCGAACTCAACGAGATCGAGGCCGTGCTGTCCGGTGACCCGGACGTCGAGCACATCGTCGTCGTGGTCCGCGAGGACCGGCCCGGTGATCAGCGGCTGGTCGCGTACGCCACGTCGGTGCCGGGTGGCCGGATCGACCCCGACCAGTTGCACCGCCGCGCCGCCAGCCGGTTGCCGGACTACATGATCCCGGCGGCGTTCATCGCCGTCGACGAGTTCCCCACCCTGCCGAACGGCAAGCTGGACCAGTCTTCGCTCCCCGTTCCGCACCTGTCCCTGCAGGTGTCCGAGCGGGGGCCGCGCACGGCCCGCGAAGAGGTGCTGTGCCAATTGTTCGCGGAGGCCCTCGGCATCGAGCGGGTCGGCATCGACGACAGCTTCTTCGACCTCGGTGGCCACTCGCTGATGGCGGCCGGGTTGATGAGCGCGATCTCGAAGCGGCTGTCCGTCACCGCGACGGTGGCCTCGCTGTTCGCGGCGCCGACCGTGGCCCAGCTGGCGGGCCGTCTCGACGACGATCACGACGCCGACGCACTCGCCGTCCTGCTTCCGTTCCGCACCGAGGGATCCAAGGCGCCGGTGTTCTGCTTCCACCCCGCCGGCGGAATCAGCTGGGGCTATTCAGGCCTGCTGCGGCACATCGACGACGACTACCCGCTGTACGGCGTGCAGGCCTCCAACCTGTCGACGTCCAAGCGGCCGCCGGAAACGCTCGAGGACATGGCCGCCGAATACATCGAGCACATGCGGACCGTGCAGCCGACGGGCCCGTACCACCTCCTCGGATGGTCGCTGGGCGGCGTCGTCGCGCACGCCATCGCGGGCGCGCTGCAGAACCAGGGCGAGGAACTCGGCATGCTCGTCATGCTCGACTCCTTCCCGTCGGACGCGTGGGCCTCGATGCCGACGGAGCAGGACGCGCTCGCCGCGCTGCTCTACATGGTCGGCTACGACCCCGAACCGCTGCTCGCCTCCGACACCGAGCCGCACCGCGGCGGTGGCCTCGACCGGCAGCACGTGATCGACATCTTGCGCGGCGAGGGCAGTGCCCTCGCCGGGATCAACGAGCACACACCGGCCGCGATGATCGACAACTTCGCGAACGCCGTGCGCCTCGAATCCGAACCCTCACAGATCGTCGTGGACTCCGACATGCTCTTCTTCACCGCGGCCAGGAATCCTGCGACCGCGGCGACGTACGACTTGTGGCGGCCCTACCTGACCGGGACCATCGTCAACCACGACCTCGACTGCGAGCACAAGGACATGACTCAGCCGCGGTGGATCGGCGAAGTCGGTTCCGTCGTGAACGAGGCGCTCGCCTCGTTCGGCTCGCCCATGAACCCCATCAACAAAGAACAGGGAGATCGATGAAAACGTCCGGAAGATACTGGCGTAGAGCCGGAATCGTGATGATGGCGGCAACCGCGTTGTTCGCGGGTGCCTGCAGCGAGTCGACGTCCGACTCGACCGACGCGGCGCGATCCGCCACCGGACAGGCCGACGCGTCGGCCTTTCCCGTGTCGATTCCGTCGGCGCTCGGCACCGCCGAGATCCCGGAGGCACCGGAACGCGTCGTCACGCTCGGCTGGGGCAGCGAGGACGCGGCACTGTCGCTCGGCGTCGTGCCCGTCGCCGTCCAGAACATGAAGTCGGACACCGGAACCGACGACGGCCTGCTGCCGTGGTCGCGTGCGAAGCTCGAAGAGCTCGACCCGAACGCGGAACCCGCGTTGCTGACGGCGTCGAGCAAGGAGATGCCGTACGAGCAGATCGCGGCACTCGACCCCGACGTGATCCTGGCCGTGCACTCCGGTGTGAACCAGGAGCAGTTCGACAAGCTGTCGGCGATCGCCCCCACCGTGGCGTACCCGGAGCGTCGCTGGGCGACCAGCTGGGAAGACCAGATCACCACGGTCGGCAAGGCCCTCGGCCGGTCGGCACAGGCCGAGGCGCTGGTGACGCAGACGCAGGACACCCTGGCGCAGGCGAAGTCGCAGCACCCCGAGTTCGCCGGGAAGACGGTGGCCTTCGGCAGCGGCACCGAGCCGGGGTCGTACAACTTCTACTTCGACACCGATCCTCGCCTGAAGATGCTGGCAAGCCTCGGATTCACGGTCGACCCGCTCGCCCAGAAGTTGCGTGAGAGCAGTGACCAGACCAAGTTCGCCGCTCCGGTCAGCATGGAATTGCTGCCGACGTACAACCCGGATGTGCTGCTCGCCTGGTACCTCTCGCCCGAACTGCAGAACGAGGTCCAGTCGAACCCGCTGTTCGCCAGGGTGAAGGCCGTGCGCGACAACGCCTACGTGGGTCTGACCGATCCGCCGCTGGTGTTCGCGTCGAGCTCGCCGAACGTGCTCAGCGTGCCGTGGCTGCTCGACAAGCTGCTCCCGCAGCTGTCGCAGGCCGCGAACAACGCTCAGGCCAGCTAGTTCCCACCTGAGCGCGTCACTGTGCCGCTGCCGAGAGGTCGTCCTCTTCGGCAGCGGCACTGCTGTAGGTGCGCAGTCCCTTCAACGCCACCGCGAGAACCGCCAGCACCACGATGCCGCCGGTTCCGTAGAGGAGGAACGCCTCCCGCGGGCCCACCGCGGCGCCGACGGCGCCCGCGACGAGCGCTCCGGCAGCCGAGCCGGTGGAGATCTGGGCGCCCCACACACCGGCGACGCGTCCGCGGTACTCCTCGGGCGTCTCGGTCTGGATGACCGCGTACCGGAGGATGTCGCCGAGCACGCGCCCGAAACCGTGCGCGGCGAGACCGAGGAACGTGACTGCGATCATCGGGACGGCGCCGACGCCGATCAGCCCGGCCGACGCGATCATGGCCGCGAGAAACACGATCAGGCCCCCGCGCCGCGCGGTTCCCGTCCAGCCGCTCGTGAGTGATCCGGTGAGGGCGCCGACGGCGGGAGCACTGTAGAGCAGCCCGGTGGCGGCCGGCCCGGCGTGCAGCACCTGGCTCGCGTAGGCGGGCAGCAGCACGTTCCAGCCGGTCAGCATCATCGCGCAGAAGCCGACCAACAGCGTCCCGCCGACCACGGAGTCCTTGGCGGCGTAGGTGAAACCGCTGGCGATCGACCGCAGCGGACTCTCGGTGTTCTTGACCGGCGGCGGCAGCGACGGCAGCCTGGCGATGCAGTACGCGGTGATCCCCGAGGACACTGCGGCGAGAACGTAGTTGGTGCCCACGGACGTCGCCGCGATGATCACACCGCCGATGGCGGGTGACGCGACCGTCCCGAGATCGGCCATCACGGTCATCAGAGCACCTGCGGCGGCCATCTTGTCCTTGGGCAGCAGCGACGGGATCACCGCCATCAGTGCGGTCGCGGAGATGCCGCCTGCGAGGCCCTCGATCACGCCGCACAGGTAGATGATCCACAACTGGGGCGTGGGCAGGAACGCGTTGACCGCGAGAATAGCGAAGGCAACCCCTGCTGTGGCCCGTGCAAGCGAGATGACCGGCCTGCGGTCGTACCGGTCGGCGATCACGCCGCCGAACAGGGTGCCGATGAACACCGAGGAGCCCACGACGATGCTCGCCGCGCCCACTGCCAGTGTGGAATTCGTCATGTCGTACACCTGCAGCGGCACCGCCACCAGCAGCAGGCCCAGACCGAAGATGGAGATCGTGCGGGCGATGAAGATGTATCGGAACTCGCGACTCGTCCGGAGAGGCGTCAAGTCGATTGCGTATCGCGATAATCCAGCCATTGTCTTCCATTCACATTCGGTTGCAACAGCTCTCCGTTTCGCCGTTCGCGCGGAGAGCAACTATGCTTAGGCTTCACTAACCCAGCAACCTACCCCATGTGGTCGGACCGGCTCAACGCGCCGGGGTCCGGCCGACGCACCGGAGGATGACAGTGAGTTCCGCTCCCAGCACAGTTCCGACCCGCGACCGAATCCGCGCCGATGTGGCCGACGTCCTCGACGTCCCGGTCACCGACATCGACGACGACGCGAACCTCCTCGACGAGGGAATGGACTCCGTGCGCGTGATGGCGCTGGTCGAACGGTGGCGCGCGGACGGAGTCCAGGTCGATCTCGTCGACCTCGTCGGTGAGCCGACGCTCGACGCCTGGTTCGAGGTCACTTCGGCGCAGTGAGCGATCCCACCGCCTACTCTTGATCCGGCTGGTCGATCCGGGGAGCGACACGGACACGGGAGGACGCGAGGGGCCATGGCACACGAAACCAGCGATACCGGCAAGATGAGCGTGCTGCGGACACCGCGGTTCTGGATAGCTCCCGTGCTCCTGGTCTCCGTCGTCATGTCCCTGCTCGCCGCGTTGTACATGGGCGGCATGCTCAATCCCCCCGAGCACCTCCACCACTTCCCCATCGCCCTCGTCAATCAGGACGAGGGCGACACGGTGCCCAACTCCGATCCGCCGCAGCAGCAGAACTTCGGCAACCAGATCGCCGCAGGCCTCCTCGAGGGCGTCGATCCGAACAAGATCGAACTGCGGCAGATCGGGATCGCGCAGGCCCAGTCCGCACTGGACAACGGGGAGATCTACGGCGCCATCGTCATCCCGAGCGACTTCACGAAACGCACACTCATCCTCGCCCAGGCGAGCGTGATCCCCGGGGACGTCGAACGACCCGTGATCACCATCTACACGAACCCCCGCGCCGGCACGATCAGTGCGAACCTCGTCCAGAACATCGGCGAGATGGCGATGGACAAGGCCAACCAGACGATGGGCGAGCAACTCACCACCCAGGTGACGCAGCAACTCCAGGCGACGGCCCCCGGCCTCCAGCTGTCGGGGGCCAGCCGGCTGGTGCTCGACGACCCCATCGACGTGCGGGTCGTGGCCCACAACCCGCTGCCGGACGGCACCGGTTTCGGCCTGGCGGCGTTCTACTACGCGCTGCTGATCGTCCTGGCGGGATTCACCGGTGCGACCATCGCGAGCACCCTGATCGACGGCATGCTGGGATTCACCCCGACCGAGGTCGGGCCGCTGTACCTGCACAACGAGGCGGTCCCGATCTCCCGTTTCAACACCCTGCTGATCAAGTGGGCGGTGATGGTACTGCTGGCGATGATCGTGTCCGGGCTGTACCTGTGGATCACTTCCGCCCTCGGGCTGCCGATCACCGATCCGCTCGCGCTGTGGGAGTACGGCGCGTTCGCGATCGCCGCCGTCGGGATCACGGCGATGTCCGTGATGGCCGCGTTCGGGAACCTGGGCCTGCTCATCAACCTGATGGTCTTCGTCGTCCTCGCACTCCCCTCGTCCGGGGGCACGATCCCGCTCGAGGCGGCGCCGCGGCTGTACAGCTGGCTCGGTGAGTTCGAGCCGATGCACCAGATCTACATCGGGGTGCGCGCCATCATGTTCTTCGGCGCATCGGGCGACGCCGGCCTCATCCACGCCGTGTGGATGACTTTCGCCGGCCTGCTCATCGGCCTCGTCTTCGGCGCCGTCATCACCCGGTTCTACGACCGCAAGGGTCTGCACCGCCGCCACAAGGCACAGACCGAACCCGACGTGGACGCGGCCGGGGCATGAGTCACGCGGGCGCGGACGACCAGGCCGTACCGAACTGTTCGTACCAGGGATGCGGGGCGGGCACCGCCGCCAGGATCCGCTCGACGAACCGATCGGGGTCGCCGAGTTCGGTGAGTCCGACTCCGCGGCGCTCGTAGTCGGCGAATCTGTCGTGCAGTCCGGCGATCACCTTGTCGGTCACCGTCTGCTCGAACTCTTCGATGGTTGCCATCGGATGCCCCTCCTTCCGGCGAGAAGCGTCTGCGTTCAGTGTAGTGCCGACCTGCGGATTCACCGCCGTCCGGCGGCGGATTATCGCCTGTCGGTGGCGCAGAGCAGACTGGGCCCGTGAGAGTGGTCATGGTTCCCGGCGCCGAGGGTGGCGCGACGACCGTGCGCACCGATGCAGAGGGGGTTCCGGTCGAGTCGCCGCGGCGGCACTCCGACGGCGCGGCCGCGGTCCGCGACATCGAGGCAGCCGAGCACCCCCGCTGGGTCTGGACGAGTACCGCCGCCGTCTATCCGGCGCTGCTGCGGGCCGGGGTGCGGGTGCGGCGCTGCCACGACCTCGCACTCACCCATGCCGTCCTCAGCATGCGCGACGGCGTTCCGGCGCCGCCGGCCGACGAACCCGTCGACGAACGCCCCGGTCTGTTCGACACCGCACCCGCCACGGATCCGGCGCAGGTGGTCACCGATTTCGCGGAACAGCGGAAGACGATCGGTGACGATGCGAAACTCGACCTGCTGGTGGCCGCCGAGTCCGCGGGAGCGCTGGCCGCCGCGGAGATGAGTTTCGACGGGCTGCCGTTCTCCACCGCCGCCCACCGCGCCTTCCTCGAAACGACGCTCGGGCCCCGTCCCGCCGGGTACGACCTGCCGCAGCGCATCCAGGACGTCACCGTCGAGATCGGGGCGGCGTTCGGTCGTCGCATCAACCCGGCGTCCCACGTCGAGGTCGTCGACGCCTTTCGCCGCGAGGGCATCGAACTCGCGTCGACCCGCAAACACCTGCTGCGCGACGTCGATCACCCCGCCGTCCCGCTCCTCCTGCACCATCGGGATCTGTCCAAGCTGTTCAGCACGAACGGTTGGCAGTGGCTGGAGAGCTGGGTCCGCGACGACCGGTTCCGCCCGGTCTATGTCCCCGGCGGCGTGGTGTCCGGCCGCTGGGCGAGCCGCGGCGGCGGCGCACTGCAGATTCCGAAACCGCTGCGGTCGAGCGTGATCGCCGACCCGGGTCACACGTTCGTCATCGCCGACGCCGGCCAACTCGAACCCCGCATACTGGCCGCCATGTCGGGTGACACCCGCATGGTCGCCGCTGCGGGCGCCGACGACCTGTACGCACCGGTCGCGGCGGAGACGTTCGACGGCGACCGCGGCAAGGCCAAGGTCGCGATCCTCGGTGTGCTGTACGGCGCCACCGCCGGCGAGGCCCGTTCCCTGCTCACCCTGCTGCGCACCCGCTTTCCCGTCGCCGTCGAATACGTGGAGAGGGCGGCCCGCGCCGGTGAACGCGGCGAGGTCGTGCACTCGTGGCTCGGCCGCGCCTGCCCGCCGCCGTCACCCGACTTCTGGTCCCACGGCGATGCACGGTCCCGCGGCCGGTTCACCCGAAACTTCGTGGTGCAGGCCACGGCATCCGAGTGGGCGCTGTGCGTGCTCGCCGATCTGCGACGCCGCCTGGCCGACGAACCGGACAGCGAACTGGTCTTCTTCCAGCACGACGAGGTGATGGTGCACACCCGGAATCCGGAGTCCGCGACGCGGCATGTTCTGGGCGCCGTCGACGTAGCCACCCGGTTGCTGTTCGGCGAGACGCGGGTGCGGTTTCCGATGGATGTGGCGGTGCGGGACTGCTACGCCGAAACCTCCGACGGGGCCTGACCCGCGCAAGTTTCCGGTGTCGTGGGTGCGCTCGGCATGGTGTACTGGGACGCACTGCTGGCGGGGGCGGCGAAGGAGAACCCATGACGAAGTTGGATTCGACGGACTCGAGCACGAGCGGCGAGAAGTCGCGCAGATTTCGCTGGCCCGCGTTCACCATCGTGGCCATCGCGATCGTCGCGTTCTTCGCGGGCGGATTCGGGGGGACCTTCCAGGGGAAGCTCACCGAGGTCCAGAAGAACGACAACGCCGCCTACCTGTCGAGTTCCGCCGAATCGACGATCGTCACCAACGAATCGTCCCAGTTCCTCACCGTCGAGACGATCCCCGGTTTCGTGCTGTTCCACAGCGACGCACCGCTCACCGATCAGGACAAAGCGGCCGTCGCTCAGGCGCACGACGCCATCGCGGCCGTCGACGGAGTGGACGCCGAAGGCATGTCGCAGCCGCAGTTCTCGGAGGACGGCACCACGGCGTCGATCTTCGTTCCCCTCGTCGCGAAGGAGGACGGCACGGCGGTCGCCGGTGACGTGCTCGCCGCCACCGAGGAGAACGTCCTCACCGCCGCGAAGGACGCTGCCACCGGGCTCGAGGTGCTCCCCGCCGGTCCCGGCGGTCTGCTGGTGGCGTTCATCGACGCGTTCGCCGGTCTCGACGGCGCCCTGCTGGGCGCGGCCCTGCTCGTGGTGGTCCTCATCCTGCTGGTGGTGTACCGCTCCCCGGTGCTGTGGTTCTTCCCGCTCTTCTCGGCGCTGCTCGCGCTCGGCCTGGCGTCGATGGTCATCTACTTCCTCGCCAAGGCCGAGGTGCTCACGCTCACCGGGCAGAGTCAGGGCATCCTGTTCGTCCTCGTGATCGGGGCGGGCACCGACTATGCGCTACTCCTGATCTCCCGCTATCGGGAAGAACTGCACTTCTATCCCAGCCGGTTCGACGCCATGATCAAGGCCTGGAAGGAATCCGCCCCTGCCATCACGGCGTCGGCGGTCACCGTCATCCTCGGTCTGCTGTGCCTGACGTTTTCCGAACTGAACTCCAACAAGAGCCTCGGTCCGGTCGCCGCGATCGGCATCGCGTGCACGTACCTCGTGATGATGACGTTCCTGCCGGTGGCGCTGTCCGCGGCGGGACGGTGGGTGTTCTGGCCGCGGAAACCGAAGGTGGACGAGGCCGCCGACCTCACCACGCACGGTCTGTGGGGCAAGATCGCCGCCCAGGTCGGAAGCAAGGACCGCTCCCTCTGGATCGGGACGACGGTGCTGCTGGCCGTGCTGTTCCTGGTCGGTATCGGCAGCCTGAAGACGGACGGGCTGTCCTCTTCGGAGAACTTCACCAACCGGCCGGACGCCGTCGTCGGCCAGGAGTTGTACGACTCCAAATTCGATCCGGGCGCCGGCGCACCCGCCGTCATCGTCACCAACGCCGATCAGACGGACGCGGTCATCGCAGCCGTGAGCGGCGTGGAGGGTGTGTCGACGGATCCCGGCGCGGTGTGCCCGCAGGTCGATGTCGAGAAGCTGTCCGCCCTCGTCAAGTCGAACCCGGCGGCGGTGGCTTCGGCGGCCGGACAGGGGTGCGCACCCGACTTCCTCACCGCCGCACCGATCGACGGGCGAATGGTCGTCAACGTGACCCTCGCCGACTCGTACGATTCGCCGGAAGCTCTCGAGACGGTGAAACGACTGCGGGACGCGGCGCACGCAGTGCCCGGCGCCGACGCGCTCGTCGGTGGCAGCACGGCAACCACTCTCGACGTGCAGACGGCGTCGGTGCACGACCGGAACCTGATCATCCCGATCGTTCTTGTCGTCATCTTCGTCGTGCTGTCCCTCCTACTCCGCGCGCTGCTCACGCCGATCATCCTCATCGCCACCGTGGTCCTGTCGTTCGCGGCCACGCTCGGGGTGTGCGGGCTCTTCTTCACCCACGTCTTCCATTTCGCGAACGCGGATCCCGCGTTCCCGCTGTTCGCGTTCGTGTTCCTGGTGGCCCTCGGCATCGACTACAACATCTTCCTGATGACGCGGGTCCGCGAGGAAACCGAGGAACACGGCACCAAATCCGGTGTGCTGCGCGGTCTGGCGGTGACCGGTGGGGTCATCACGTCGGCCGGTGTCGTGCTCGCCGCGACGTTCGCGGTCCTCGGTGTGCTACCGCTGGTGTTCCTCGCCGAGGTCGGGTTCGCGGTCGCGTTCGGCGTGCTGCTCGACACGATCGTCGTGCGCAGCATTCTCGTCCCAGCGCTCTCCCACGACATCGGCAAGAAGATCTGGTGGCCGTCGGCGCTGGCGAAGGCCAAGGACTAATACGCCTCAGCCGTCCACAGGTGGAACAGGGCGTACGCCCGCCAGGGCCGCCACGCCTCGGCGAGTTCTGCTGCCTGCCTGCCGGTCTTCACCCCCAGCGCCCGTTTGAGGACGAGGTCGTCGGGTGTGAACGCGTCCGGGTCGCCCAGTACCCGCACCGTCAGATAGTCCGCCGTCCACGGACCGATGCCGGGCAGCGCGAGCAGACCGGCCCGGAACTCGGCCGGGTCGGTGTCCGCGCCGAGGCGCAGTCCGTTCGACGCGGCCTCGGCGAGCGCGAGCACCGTCCGGGCCCGGGCCCCGGTGAGACCGAGGGTCGAGCGGAACTGTTCGGGTGCGAGCGCCGCCAGCGTCTCCGGTTCGGGGAACGCGAAGAACCCGTCGTGGACCGGAAGGCCGTACGCGGCCACGAGCCGGCTGCCGAACGTCCGGGCAGCGGCCAGCGAAACCTGTTGTCCGAGAACGGTCAGGACCGCCGTCTCGAACCCGTCCACGCTCCCCAGGCGCCGCAGTCCCGGCCGTTGCGCCACGAGCGGAGCAAGCTGCGGGTGGCGGCTCAACGCGGCGTCGATCGGCAGCGGATCCACGTCGAGGTCGAGCCAGCGCCGGACCGTGGCGGTCAGTGCCTCGACGTCGTCGTGGTGCGCCGGCGTCACGCGCGCCTCGACATACCCGTCGGCGGGTCGCACGAGAACGGACACCAGCGCAGGCCCGTGCGGTCCCTCGACCACCCGGGTGTGAGTTCCGTCGGGGTCGTGCCGCTCGAGCCCGGACACGGTGTGCGCGCGGAGCGCACCCCACAGCGGCGCATGGGTGAACGGACCCCGATACGGCAGTCGCACTCTCATGTGTCCACGAGTCCCGTCACCCGCAGCGTGATGTTCAGTCGCCCCGTGGTCAACCCGCAGCCCGGATCACTCGTGCCGGGAAGCACTTTCGGCACTCCGTGATACGCGAAGCGCGACTCGCCGCCGAACACGAACAGGTCGCCGGACAGCAATTCGACGTCGGTGTACGGCTTGGTGCGGGTGGCGGTGTTCCCGAACCGGAACGTGCACGTGTCGCCGATGCTCAACGACACCACGGGCGCATCGGATCGTTCCTCCTTGTCCTGGTGCATGCCCATCTTCGCGGCGTCGTCGTAGAAGTTGATCAGCGCGGCATCGGGCGTGTACCCGGCGGCGGGCTCCCCGTAGGCGTCGCCGACCGCCCGCCGGCCGAGTTCGACCAGCCAGTCGGGTAGCGGCGCGACGCGCCCACCGCCCGCGTCGTCGGCGGTGCGCGAGTAAGAATACGGCTTCCAGTGCCAGCCGAGGCACACTGTCTGCACCGACATGCGGTGTCCCGTCGGCAGTTGCGCGGCCCGCATCGGGACCGGCGCGGTGGCCCAGCGCCGGCATTCGGCCACCAGGTGGCGTTGCTCCTCCGGCGTGAGCCAGTCGGGGACGCGGACGGCGCCGGGCGCCACCACGGTCCGGGGTCGGGGTATCAAGGCGGACATCACGGTCACTCCGCGTCGTGCAGGACCAGGCCGAGGGTCCGGCGGGTGCCGCGTCTGATGGTGCTGACGCCGTGCCGTACCGGCCCCGTCGACCAACCGCGGGTCGAGCGCACGGGACGGTCCCGGGTGGTGAAGATCAGCGCGTGACCCTGCCGCAGCGTCGTCACCGTTCCTCGCGACTGGGCGCGGGGTCGCTGCTCGACGAGCATGAACTCGCCGCCCTCGTGATCCACCCCCGGTCGGTCGAGCCCGATCACCACCTGCAACGGGAACACCAGGTCGCCGTAGAGGTCGCGGTGCAGCGCGTTCCAGTCGTTCGCCCGGTAGCTGAGCAGGATCGGCGTCGCCCGTTTCTGACCGGCGTCGTGGCACATGTCCAGCCATTCGTCCAGGGTGTCCGGCCACGGCGACGGCTGCCTCAGCTTGACCGCCCAGTCCCGTGCCACGGGAAGCAGTTTCGGGTAGAAGGCGGCGCGGAGTTCGGCCACGACCTCCGGTAACGGATAGTCGAAGTACCGGTACTGTCCCGAGCCGAAGCGGTGCCGGGCCATGTCCACGGTGGACCGGAAACGGTCGACCTCCTCGTACATGTCCGCGATCTGCCCGCATTCCTCGGCGGTCAGGATCTGCTCCGATTGCGCGCACCCCGCGGCGTCGGTCTCGGCGTGCAGCGTCGGCCAATTCAGAGCGTTCACGCGCTGCGTCACGGTGGTCATGCCGCCGCCTCCAAGGTCAGCAGAATCGACTTGGCCTCCGGCCCACCGGCGTACTGGCCCATGCTGCCGTCGCTGCGGACCACCCGGTGGCAGGGCACCACGACGGGCAGCGGATTCAGCGCACACGCGGTGCCGACCGCGCGCACCGCTTTCGGACTGCCCGCGGCGACTGCGACCGCCGCGTAACTGGCGGTGTGCCCGTAGTCGATGTCGGGGAGATGGCGCAGCACCTCGAGCCGGAATCCCTTGGACAGCCGGAAGTCCAGCGGGACGTCGAAGCTCGTGCGCCTGCCGAGGAAGTATTCGTCGATCTCGTGGGCGACCCGGTCGAGCCGGGCCGGTGCGCGCAGGATCCGGGGACTGATCTGCTCGGCGAGGGTCTGCAGCACGGCGTCGTGATCCTGGCTGGGGAAGGCGACCCGCACCAGCCCGCGATCGGTGGCGGCGAGCAGCAGCGAACCGACCGGGGTGTCGAGTGTCCGGTACGCGACGTCGAGGAGCCCGGCTTCGGCGGCGGCGGCGGCGAGACGCTCACGCAGTTTCTGCTCGACCGGGGAGTCCAACGGGTACAGGGAGTAGACGATGTCGGGCATGTTCATGTGATGTCTCCACTCACAGAAATCGAGAGGGTCTTGCGTAGCGCCGCAACGCCGTCCGAGGCCGCCCGCCGCGACGCGGCCGGGGAGTTGCCCAGGATCACCGCGATCTCGGTGTACGGCAGCCCGGCCAGGTAGTGATACGCCACCGCCGCCCGCTGCTTCATCGGCAGGGCACCGACCGCCTTCCACAACTCCGGGTCGTGGCCGCCGGGAAGTCCGCGGTCGGTCGTCTGCTCCGGCAGTTCGTCGGTGGGGACGGGCCTCCGGTCGCGCGCACGGATGTGGTCGAGCGCCTTCCGGTGCGCGATCGTCACCAGCCACGCCTCGACGTTGCTCTCCGGACCCAGGTCGGGGTACGCGCGCATCGCGGCGATGAACGTCTCCGACCAGGCGTCCTCGGCGTCCACCGGACCGACCACGGCCCGGCAGACCCGCAGGACAGTCCGGCCGTGCTCGGCCACGACGTCTTCGAACGGCTTCAGCGTCATCGGCTCAGCCGGAGCCCCGCCCGTTCCGCTTCGCGTTCGAGCAGGAACCGTTTGCGGTCGAGACCGCCCGCATACCCCGTCAGGCTGCCGTTGCTCCCGATCACCCGGTGACACGGGATGATGATGCTGATCGGATTCCTGCCGTTCGCCGCCGCCACCGCGCGAACCGCGGTCGGAGTGCCGAGGGAATCGGCCAGCTGACCGTACGTCCAGGTGTCGCCGTACGGGATGGTGCGCAGAGCGTCCCACACTCGTTTCTGGAACGGGGTGCCCCGCGCAGCGAGCGGGACGGTGAAGTCGGTCCGCCGGCCGTCGAAGTATTCGGCGAGCTGGGTGGTTGCCTCGTCGAACCCTGCGGTGTCGCGGTCGCCGAACGTCGCGGGATTCGGCTGATGCCGGTGTTCGACCATGTAGATGCCGCTCAGCACCCCGTCGACGCTCACCAGCGTCAGGGGGCCAATCGGCGAATCGATGACAGTGTGTGCTGCTCGGTCGGCATTCACGGTGCCAATCCTTCCAGGTGTACGGGCCTCTGGAAGGTAGACGTCTGCCACGACCGAAACGTGAGGTGCGGAATGCATCAGGCAGGATGGGCCGATGGCTCTCGTACAACTCGGCACCCGCGACCTGGTGCGTACCGTCACCGGTGTCGCCCGGTGGTCGGTGGACACCGCTGAACTCGTCGTCTCCCTTCCCGGCCGGATCGGTGTCCTCCTGGACCAGGTCGAGGCACTGATCGCCCGCATCGAGGCGATCAGCGACGGCGCCGAGATCGCGGTGGCGCGGGCGAACGGGGTTGCGGAAGCGGCGGCCACCGTCGTCGCCACGGCGGGGAACACGTCCGCGTCGGCGCAGACGCTGATCGGCCTGTACGAGCCGCTCGCGACGAAGGCCGCCCCACTCGCGCAGCGGTTCGTCGACGACCTCACCGAGGAGGAGATTCACGCCGCGATCGGGTTGGTGAACCACCTGCCCGAACTGACGATGCGCATGGAGGGGCTACTTCCGATCCTGGCGACCCTCGACACCGTGTCGCCGGAGATCCACCAGCTCCTCGAGGAGGTCCAGGGGGTGCGTCAGGCGATCCAGGGCGTCCCCGGGTTCAAGTTCTTCCGCAAGCGCGGCGAGGCGCAGGAGGACGAGGACTAGGCGCGGTAGCCGTCCGTTCCGGCCCGTCCGACGACGATCTTCGGGACCACCGCGCGCGAGGACAGCCGCAGCAGGGCGTCGACGAGTTCGACGATGTCGTTCACCTCGATCATCGTCTCCGGCGGAATCGTGTCGTGGATCCACGCGGACATGTCGGTGTCGACGTACGCCGGGGCGAGGGCGGTCGCCGAGACGCCGTTGCCCGACTCCTCCACGTTCAGTGTCTCGGTGAGCGAGATCAGCGCGGCCTTGGTGGCCCCGTAGACGGCGAGCCCCGCCTCGGCGTACACGCCGGTGATCGATGCCAGGGCGACGACCTTGGATCCGCGTCCCGGGTTCTCCGCCGCACCGGTCCGGAGCAGCGGCAGCGACTGCTGCAGCAGGCTGAACGGCGCCCGCAGGTTGACGCCCAGGCTCTTGTCGAATCGCCCCATCGGGAATTCGCCGATGGCGCCGGCGGTACCCACCCCCGCATTGAGTACCAGTGCGTTCAGCGAGCCGAAGGCGTCTGCGTGCGCCTCAACGACCCGTCCCGCCGATTCCTCGTCGGCGAGATCCCCGGCGACCACGACGACGTCCTTCGCGCCGGCGGTCCGCAGGTCGGCGGCCACCGCTTCGAGCCGCTCACGATCGCGAGCCGTGATCGTCAGCCCGTACCCCTGCTCCGCGAGGCGGGTGGCGATGCCGAGTCCGATGCCACGCGAGGCACCGGTGATCAGTGCGCTGCGGCTCATACCGTCTGTCCTTTCAGGGCGCGCAGGCCCGCCGCGATGAATTCGGGCACCGCGTCGCCTGCCTTGTCGAAACCGTCACCGACGGTGGCGCCGGCCCGGTAGCGGTGGTTGATGCCCTCGGCGATGACGGCGAGCTTGAAGTTCGCGAGCGCCAGGTAAAAGTTCCAGTGCACCAGTTCACGCCCCGAGGCCACGGTGTAGCGCTGCGCCAGATCGTCGGCCGACGGCAGTCGCGGGCTCGTCCACGCCGCCGGTTCGCCGAGCACCAGGTCGAGAGCCGGATGCCGGTAGACGCACATCAGAGCGACGTCGGTGAGCGGGTCACCGAGGGTCGAGAGTTCCCAGTCCACGACCGCCGCCACGGTGCTCACGTCACCGGGCGCCAGGATCGTGTTGTCGATGCGGTAGTCGCCGTGCACGATCGACGACTCCGACTGCTGCGGAATCGACTCGGCCAGTGCGGCATGCAGGCGGTCGACGTCGGCGGAATCCGTCGTCTTCACCCGCCCCCACTGACTCGCCCACAGCTTCACCTGCCGCGCCACGTAGCCGTCCGCGCGGCCGAGCTGACCCAGGCCGACGGCGTCGTAGTCGACGTTGTGCAACGCGCCGAGCACGCGGACAAGTTCGTCGGTGCACGAATCGATGTCCGCGTCGGACAGAGCATCGAGGTCCGATTTGGTCCGGATCACCTGGCCCGTCACGTGTTCCACCACGGTGAACGGCGCGCCCATCACGCTGTCGTCCTCACACAGCGCGACGGTCGCGGCGACCGGCACGTCGGTGCCCTGCAGCGCCGAGGTGATGCGGAACTCGCGGGCCACGTCGTGCGCGGAGGGTGTGAGCCCCGCGGTGGGCGGCCTTCGCAGCACCCACCGCGAGGAGTCGTCGAGAATGGCGTACGTGAGGTTGGACTTGCCGCCCGAGATCAGGTCGGCCCGCAACTCGCCATTCAGAGGGACATTCGAGTCGGACAGGAACTTCTGCAGAGCAACGAGATCGAGGCCGCGATGTTCACTCATGCGCCTGCCTCCCGCGCGGCCTTCTTCGCGGCACCCACCACGCGCTTGGCAATGGCCCAGCGATGCACCTCGGACGGGCCGTCGTACACGCGGAACGGCCGCACCTCACGGGACAGCCGTGCGAGTGGCAGGTCGCCGGACACCCCGAGGCCGCCGCACATCTGCACGGAGTTGTCGACGATCCGGAAGATCGCCTCCGCGGCGTAGGTCTTCGCGATCGAGGTCGAGTTGCTCGCGTGGCCGCCCTGATCGAGTTCCCAGCAGGCCCGCGTCAGCAGCGCCCGGGTGGCGGCGATGTCGATCTCGTTGTCCGCGATCATCTTCTGGACCATGCCGAGATCGCCCAGCTTGCCGCCGAAACCGTCACGCTGCGCGACGTGCGCCACGGCGACGTCGTGGCCGCGGCGCGCGGCGCCCAGCCAGCGCATGACGTGCGTCATCCGGGCGGGCCCGAGCCGGACCTGCGCGTACGCGAATCCCTGGTCCACCTCGCCGAGAACCCCGCTGTCGGGGACGAACAAATCCTCGAAGAACACCTCGCAGTGCCCGCCGATCATCGCCCGGTCGAGGGTGTCGATGTGACGCCCCACCGTCAGCCCCTCGGCGTCGGCCGGCGTGAGGAACATCGTGGCGCCGCCGCGGTCGCCGGGCACGCCGGACGTGCGGGCGAAGATGATGAAGAATCCAGCGCCGTCGGCTCCGGTGATGAAGTACTTGTGGCCGTTGACCTTCCACCCGCCCGGCACCTTCTCGGCGCGCGTGGTCAGCGCGGACGGGTCGGAGCCGGCTCCGGGCGACGGCTCGGTCATGGCGAACGCCGACCGCACGTCGCCGTGCGCGAGCGGGGCGAGGAACCGCTCCTTCTGCTCGGGGCTCGCGATGTGCGCGAGCATGTGGACGTTGCCCTCGTCGGGTGCGCCGATGTTCAGTGCCGTCGGGCCGAACAGCGAGTAGCCGGCGGCCTCGAAGACGGGCGCGCGGTCGGTCATGTTCAGGCCGTGTCCGCCGTACTCGACGGGTGCATGCGGGGCGAAGACTCCGGCGTCCTTGGCCGCCTTCTGCATCTGCACGCGCAGCGTGTCGCCACCGGCGGCGGTGATGTCGCCGCCGTGCTCGTCCTCGATGGGCAGCACGACTTCGCGGATGAACGCCTCGGTCTTCTCGACGAGTGCAGTCACCTCGGGTGCATAGGACAGATCGATCGCCACAACTACCTCCAGTCAGTACGGTGACTCCGGTACCGACCGATCACTCGCTCGGTCGAAGTCGTTCCCGAGAATTCCACAGGTTCGGAACGGGGTCAAGCCTCAGTCGGATGCGCCGACGGCACTCCTCGCGATCGCCAGGTACCGCTCGACCAGTTCGTCGGGCGACAACGGCCCGTCCTCGCGGTACCAGGTGGACACCGCGACGCACATGGTGACCACGGCGCGGCTCGCGTCCTGCGGGAACGGTGTCCGGAAATGCCCGGTCGCCACCCCGTCGCGGACGATGTCGTCGAGCATCTCCTGCTGCTCGTCGCGCAGCGCGATGTACGCCCGCCTGCTCTCCGGTTCCATGCTCCGCGTCTCACGGGACGCGACGAAGGCCTGTTCCCGGCGGAACATGTGGAACCGCAGCAACGACTCGATGACCGCGTCGAACCGCTCCCCCGGCGTCGGGCCCGCCTCGGACACCGCCGCGCGACTGCGATCGAGGAGATCCCGCATCACGACATTCGTCAGCCCCACCAGCAACGCCTGCTTGGAGGGGTAATGGTGATAGAGACCGGGGACCGAGAGGCCGGCCCGCGATGCGATCTCACGGATCGACGCGCCGTCGTAGCCCTTCTCGACGAACGCCGCCAGCGCCGCGGCCAGAACCTTCGACAACCCCTGGTCGGTGTACTCACGCCACGAACTGCCGCGCTGGGTGCCCTCTACCGTCATGGGTCCTACGGTAGAACAGGAACCCGCCGCTCCCCTGCCGTGGTCGCGGGAGTTGACTAGAGTCGAACGAGGTCGCCCAGATCGACAGCCTTCTCCGACAGAGAGCCAGGGACCACCCGATGATCCACGTCCGTCACTCCGCGATCGCAGCCGTGCCCCTCCACGTGGCATTCGCGTACATCGACGACTACCGGACGGTCCCCGACTGGATGTTCGGAGTCTCGGAATTCCGTCCGATCGGCGAATTCGACCAGGGGCTGGAGTCGACATTCGACGCCGCGATACACATCGGCCCGAGCACCCTGCGCTCCCGCCTCGAGGTCACCGAGTGGGTGCAGGACCGGGTCATCACCCTGGCGTCGCTCGACGGCGCCGCCAACTCCTCCACCTGGGAGTTCACCGCGCACGGTGAGGACAAGACCGAGATCAGCGTGGACTTCGCGTACAAACTCCCCGGCGGTCTCACCGGCAGGGCCCTCGGTCTCATCGTCGAACCGTTCGTCGAAACGGCCGTGAAGAACACCGAGGCCACCCTGCGGCACAACCTCGAGGAGCTGTACGCGAAGCGCGCCCGCTAGCGTCCGGGCAGGAACGCCAGCCGTCCGACCGTCGTCCCCTCGCCGAGGCGTCCGATGCCGTCCGCGACGTCGGTGAGCCCGAGTCGCTCGCTGATCATCGGTTTGATCTCGCCGGCCGCCGTCATCCTCGTCAGCTCGTCGTGACACTCCCGGATGGCGGCGGGGTCGTAGGCGTTGTACAGACCCCAGTGCAGCCCGATGATCGAGTAGTTCTTGATCAGCGCGTGGTTCAGCCCGGGTGACGGGATGGTGCCACTCGCGAACCCGATCACGATGATGCGCCCCTCGAACGCGATGCATTTGGTCGACTTCGTGTAGGAGTCGCCGCCCACCGGATCGAACACGACGTCCGCACCGCGGCCGTCCGTGAAGTCCTTCACGGCCTGGACGAAGTCCTCGCTGTGCCGGTCGATGACGAGGTCGGCACCGAGTTCCCGCGTGTAGGCCGCCTTCTCGGGCCCGCCGACGACGCCGATCACCTTGGCGCCTGCCGCCTTGCCCAGTTGCACGGCCGCGCTGCCCACTCCACCTGCCGCGGCCTGCACGAGCAGGGTTTCGCCGGGCTGGATCTGCGTTCTGCGGTGCAGCGCAAACCATCCCGTCTGGTACCCGATCGACAGGGCCGACGCTTCGGCGTCGTCGAGGGCCTCCGGGGCGGGGAACGCGGTGGCCGCCGACATGACGGCCAGCTCCGCAAATCCGCCGTTCGGCAGGCTCGGCATGCCGATCACCCGCTCGCCGACGGCGAACCCGGTGACGCCCTCCCCCAGCTCCACCACCTCGCCGCACAGCTCCACACCGGGCGTGAACGGAAGCGGCGGCTTGATCTGGTACTCACCGCGGCACAACAGCACATCCGGGAAGTTGGCGGCCGCGGAGAGCACCTTGACCAGCAACTCTCCGGGCTTCGGCTCGAGGTCGGGGATGTCCTCGAACGTCAGGACGTCCCGCGGCTGACCCAGTTCGTGTACACGCCACGCCTTCATCGATCAGTCCTTCGGTCCACCGGCGACGTAGACGACCTGACCCGACACGAATCCGGCGCCCTCGCTGACGAAGAACGACGCGGTGTGCGCGATGTCCTCCGGTTGCCCGACACGGTTGACGGGGATCTGCGACGCCGCCGCCTTCTTGAAGTCCTCGAAGCCGACACCCACCCGCTCGGCGGTCGCGGCCGTCATCTCCGTCTCGATGAACCCGGGGGCGATCGCGTTTGCGGTGACACCGAACTTGCCGAGTTCGAACGCCAGGGTCTTGGTGAAGCCCTGCATACCCGCCTTCGCGGCGGAGTAGTTGACCTGCCCGCGGTTGCCGAGCGCGGACGTGCTCGACAGGTTCACGATCCGGCCGAACTTGGCGTCCACCATGTGCTTCTGCACGGCCCGCGACATCAGGAACGCGCCACGCAGGTGCACGTTCATCACGGCATCCCAGTCGTCGACGGTCATCTTGAACAGCAGGTTGTCGCGGGTGATTCCGGCGTTGTTGATCAGGATCGTCGGGGCGCCGAGTTCGGTCGCCACCCGTTCGACTGCGGCGGCGACGGACGCCTCGTCGGCGACGTTCGCGCCCACGGCCAGGGCTTCGCCGCCCGCGGCCTTGATCGCGTCGACGGTGCCGGCACATGCTGCCTCGTCGAGGTCGAGCACGGCGACGGCGTACCCGTCGCTCGCCAGCCGCTTCGCGACGGCGGCGCCGATGCCCCTGGCGGACCCGGTGACGATGGCGGTTCTACGTTCCTGGCTCACTTGTTTCCTCCATGCTGGTTGTTCTCGGTCTTCGTACGGTATTTGCGCAGTTCGCTTCTCGGTCAGGTCAGGACGGCTGGGCCAGGAGCGTCGCCTGGTAGCGGCGCATGCCCCGGATCCATCGGTCGTAGTCGGCGCCCTTGTGCCGGTACATCTCCAGCACCTCGGGGTGCGGAAGGATCAGGAATTGTTCGGCTTCCATTGCGGCGAGCACGCATTCGGCCACCTCGGCCGGTTCGAGCACCGAACCCGCGGTGGTGACGGCGCGTGCGGCGGTGGCCGACAGGGCGGCGTCGTCGGTGAGCAGTTTGGTGTTGACGCCCATCGGGCACAGGCAGCTGACGCGGACGCCTTTGTCGCCGTACGTGACCGACAGCCATTCGGCGAATCCGACGGCGGCGTGCTTGGTCACCGAATACGGGGCGGAACCGATCTGAGTGAGCAGCCCGGCGGCCGACGCCGTGCTGACGAAGTACCCCTCCCCGCGCTCGATCCAGCCGGGAACGAGGCGGCGGGCCGCCCGGATGTGCGCTCGGACGTTCACATCGAGGGCGAGGTCCCACACGGCGTCGTCGGGTTCGAGTTGGTCGCCTGCCGCGACACCCGCGTTGGCGAAGTAGAGGTCGACGGGCCCGAAGGCCTGCTCCGCGGCGTCGATGACCGACGCGATCTGAGCGTCGTCGGACGCGTCGGCCTGCACTGCCAGCGCAGCGCCGGGATGCTCGGCGTCGATTCTCCGGACGATCGTTTCCAGCCCGGTGCCGTCGAGGTCGGTGACGACGACCTTGGCACCCTCGGCGGCGAGCCGCTCCGCGAGTGCACTGCCGATTCCACCTCCGCCACCGGTGACGACGGCGACCTTCTGCGCAACCTGCACGAGATTCCTCCCTCGAGGGGACACGGACGTGGCCCCAGTCTTCCACAGAAATCACCTGAACCCGGTGTCGGATTCAGTTTTGTGGACCGAAGTGTCCCACACGCTCACGCCGCCGGCGAGAGCTCAGCTCCGCTCGGGGAACCTCAGCCCGTTCGCCCAGATCCGCGTCGTCGTGAACACGACGTCGTCGAAGTCGACAGGAGTGCCGTCGGTCCCGTTCACGCTGGCCACGAACACGTTGTACGCCAGCCTGCTGACCATCCCCGACAACGCCCGCGACGCCAGCATCGGGTCCAGTTCCTTGTCGGCGATGCCCCGCGCCTGCAGCTCGGCGATCCCCCGCGCGTTGCGCGCGATGAACGCGTCGGCCCGCTGACGCCGCAGGTCCGCGAACGCCGGGTCGATGTGCGCCACCTGCTCGAGCAGCCCCATCAGCTTGGCGTTGCGCCGGTAGGCCTCCAGGTAGGCGCGGTTGCTCGCCTCCAGCACCGCGTAGGGGTCGTCGGTGTCCTGCACCCGCTTCATGCCCGGGTGCATCATGTCTTCCTGCGCCACCTCCAGCACGGCGGCGAAGATCTGCTCCTTGTTGTCGAAGTAGGTGTAGAACGACCCCGTCGAGCAGTTCGCTTCCTTCGTGATGTCGGTGAGCCTGGCGTCGAGGTACCCGGACCGCTCGAACACCGTCCGCGCAGCCGCCACCAGCGCCGCGCGCGTACGTGCACCCCGAGGGGTCGCCGGAGGCTCCCGCAGCAGATCGGTGGCCGCCATCGACGGGGCGGGCTGGTCGTCCCACTCTTCATGGACGGTGCGCGTGGTCATTTCCTACTTATACGCCAGCACCGCAGCCCCGCCCAACCCGGCGCTCAGGTGATGGTGATGCCGCCGTCCACCGCGATCGTCTGACCGGTGACGTACGCCGCGGCGTCCGACGCGAGCCAGACCACGGTCGCAGCCAGCTCCTCCGGGTCACCGAGGCGACCGAGAACCAGACGCGATTTCATCGATTCGAGGTACCCGTCCTGGTACTGGTCCGTCATCTCCGTCTCGAAGAATCCGGGAGCGATCGCATTCACCCGGATGCCCTTGCGGGCACCCCACTGCTGCGCCAGATCGCGGGTCAGACCGATGACCCCGGCCTTGCTCGCGGCATACGCGGCCTGCGGAAGTCCCGCGGTCGTGAGGCCCAGCACGCTCGCGATGTTCACGATCGCGCTGCCCGGCTTCATGACCCTGCCCGCCGCCTGCGCCGCCCAGTAAGAGCCGTTCAGGTTGATGTCGACGACCTGCCGGAACTGCTCCGGCGTCTCCCTCGTCGCGGGAACGGCAGTACCGACGCCCGCGTTGTTGACGAGAACGTCCACGCGGCCGAACTTCTCCATCGCCTCGTCGATCATGTTCTGCGCCTGCGCCGGGTCGACGATGTCCGTCGCGACGCACAACGCCTGACGTCCCGCGGCCCGCACCAGTTCCGCGGTCTTCTCCAGACGGTCGGTACGGCGCGCAGCCAGCACCACATCAGCGCCCGCCTCCGCCGCCGCCTGCGCGAACGCCACCCCGAGGCCCGACGACGCACCGGTCACGACGACCACCCGATCGGTCAAGCTGAACTTGTCGAGAACGGACATACGAAGCGACTCCTTAGTCGTCGGGCTGTGGGGGTGTGGACTCAGAGGCCGAGGTCGCGGCCGATCAGTTCCTTCATGATCTCGTTGGAGCCGGCCCAGATCTTGGTGACACGGGCATCCATCCACGCACGCGCGGCACGGTATTCGGTCATGAACCCGTAGCCACCGTGCAGTTGCACGCAGTGATCGAGGACCTCGTTCTGCACCTGAGCAGTCCACCACTTGGCCTTCGCGGCGTCCACTGCCGTCAGCTCGCCGTCGGCATGTGCGGCGACGCAGTTGTCGACGTACGCCTGGGTGACCTCGACACGGGTGACGAGGTCGGCGAGAAGGAACTTGTTCCACTGCAGCGACCCGATGGGCTGCCCGAATGCCTTGCGGTCCTTGGCGTACTGGATCGTCTCCTCGAGAATCGGCGCGGCGTGCGCGATGTTCGAGACGGCGGCGCCGACACGCTCCTGCGGCAGCATCTCCATCATGTGGATGAAACCGCGGTCGATCTCACCGATGATGTTCGTCGACGGCACGCGCACGTTCTCGAAGAACAGTTCGGCGGTGTCGGACTCGTGCTGGCCGACCTTGTCGAGCTTGCGTCCGCGCTCGAAGCCCTCCATGCCCGTCTCGACGGCGAACAGCGTGATGCCCTTGGACTTCTTCTCGGGGCTGGTGCGCGCGGCGACGATCACCAGGTCGGCGTTGTAGCCGTTGGTGATGAACGTCTTGGAACCGTTGATGATCCAGTCGTCGCCGTCCTTGACCGCGGTGGTCTTGAGCGAGGCGAGGTCGGAGCCGCCGGAGGGCTCGGTCATGCCGATCGCGGTGAGCAGTTCTCCGGTGCAGAACTTGGGCAGCCAGCGCTGCTTCTGCTCCTCGGTCGTGAGCTGCACGAGGTACGGCGCGACGACATCGGCGTGAATGCCGAAGCTCGACGACACTGCGGCGCTTGCGCGTGCGAGTTCCTCCCCGAGGACTGCGTTGAACCGGTAGTCGCCGGCCTCGCTTCCGCCGTACGCCTCCGGGACCTCGAGGCCGAGGAAGCCGTTGCGGCCCGCCTCGAGCCAGATCTCGCGGTCGATGAAGCGCTGCGCGATGAGCTTGTCTGCCACTGGCAGCAGGTTGCGGTTCACGAACTCCCGGACCGATTCGCGGAATGCCTCGTGATCGGGGCCGTACAGGGTGCGTCGCATGACCGCTCCTTCTGGATGCCGAGCTTTGACTGGTTCACGCTTCGAGCATGTAAGCGTCTGCTTATTTTCTAAGCGCTTGCTTATACTGATGGGGTGACGCGGTATTGTCAACAGCCGCGCAGCCGAGGATGGAGAAAGATATGAGCGAATCACCCAGCCAGGTGATCAGCCCGTCCAAGGCTGCCGCCCGCATCCGAGCTGCAGCCGTCGACGCGTTCGCTACCAGCGGATACGGAGGCACCACCACTCGCGAGATCGCCGCCCGCCTCGACATGAGCCCGGCCGCGATGTACCCGCACTACCGCTCCAAGGAAGAACTGCTCTTCGCGATCAGTTATGAAGGCCACACCGCCGCGCTCGACGTCGTCGTGAGTGCAGACCTCCCAGACGAGGCACCCTCGACGAGACTGCAAGCGCTGATCGGCGCGTTCGCGAGCTGGCAGGCCACCCACCACGCACAGGCCCGCGTCGTCCAGTACGAACTCAACGCCCTCACGCCGGAGCACTACCGCGACGTGGTCAAACTGCGCCGCGACATCACCCACATCGTCCGCTCCGTCGTCGACGCCGGAGCAGCATCCGGCGAATTCACCGTCCCCGACGGCGAAGGCGTCACCCTCGCCCTCATGTCACTGTGCGTCGACATCTGCCGCTGGTTTCCCGCAGGCGCCTACACCGAGCCGGAGGCCGTCGCGGACCTCTACGCCGGCCTCGCCATGCGACTGGTCGGGGCAGCGTAGGTATTGCGTTGGGTATTGCCGGGGTCCCGTGGTCGGGTTAAGATAGAACATACGTTCGATTCGGGGGATTCGGCAGTCGTGGGGGGTCGGGGTGGATACAGGGGCGGTAATCGCGTTTCTGGCCGAGGTGCCGAAACTCGATCGGGATATCGACGATGCGACGCGCATCGATGTACTCCGGGCACTGGAAGAGGTGAAGGCCGCATGCGCCGGCGCGCAAGCCCGGGTGACCGCAGACCTCGACGCCTCCATCCGAGCCGAACGAGCGGACCGCAATGTGCCGCTGCCGCAGCTCGGGCGCGGTATCGCAAACCAGGTTGCGCTGGCACGACGGGACTCACCATTTCGCGGTGGTCGCCATCTCGGCATGGCGACCGCTCTCGTCCACGAGATGCCCTGCACGTTGGCGCTGCTCGAACGAGGGCTGCTCAGCGAGTGGCGAGCGACAATCCTCGTCCGCGAAACGGCATGCCTGACCCGAGAAGATCGCACAGCGATCGACTACCTGCTGTGCGGCGACCCGGCAACGTTGGACGGGCTCGGCGACCAGGCGGTGTGCGCGAAAATTCGCGCGGCCGCCGCAGAATTCGACGCCGAGGCCGTGGTGCGGCGGGCCCGCAAGGCCGTGTCGGATCGGCGGGTCACCTCCCGTCCCGCACCGGACACCATGGCCTATGTCAGCGCCCTGCTACCCGTCGCGCAGGGGGTCGCGGTGCACGCCACCCTCGCACGTGACGCCGACTCGATCCTCGCCGCGGGCGACGAACGCACGCGGTCGCAGATCATGGCCGACCTCCTCGTGTCCAGAGTCACCGGCACACACCACACGGCGACGACACCGCCGATCACCGTGAACTTGGTGATCTCCGATCGCGCCCTCCTCGACAACGGATCCGAACCCGCCCACGTGCAGGGATACGGGCCTGTCCCCGCCGAACTGGCGGGGCACTGGATTTCCGAGGCAGTCCAGGCAGCGATCAATCCAGACACCGGAGATGCGACGCGGGTGAACCTGCGCCGTCTGTACGCCAACCCACAGTCGGGAGCGCTGACCGCGACCGAATCCCAGGCCCGCTGCTTCCCCGCCGGGTTGGCGAGGCTCATCGATCTACGCGATCGAACCTGCCGGACACCCTGGTGCGATGCCCCGATCCGGCACCACGACCACATCCGACCCCGCGAAAGCGAGGGCCCGACGACCGCGCACAACGGCGCCGGTCTGTGCGCAGCCTGCAACTACGCCAAACAAGGCGCAGGATGGAACGCCACCCCTCATCAGCGGCCCGGAGGACTGCACCACATCGAGGTCTACACCCCCACCGGACACCGGTACCGATCGACAGCACCACCACTACCGAAACCATTGCCATTCCACGAGCTTCAGACCGACTCACCCGTCGAACGCATCCTCATCGAATTCCTCAACGCAGCCTGAACATTGCAGCGCTGCGCACTAGACCGAGTGACACACCCGTGCGGTAGCATCTCCGCACGCGGCCGAGGGGGTCCTGTCGAGCACTGGGGGGATGGGAATGAGCAAAACACTGCGTCTGGAAGATGACGCCATCGAGAAGTGTGTCGGTGTGTGCAACACGATGCTGGAGCAACTAGACGACGCCGCAACAAAGGCGGACCGACTTCGACTTGTCAGCGGCTTCGGAGGATTCACCTCTGCCCAAGAATTGCAGGCTGGATATCAGCGAAAATTCACCGGGGATGAGGCATCTGTGCTCGCGCGCCTGGACCAGTTTCGTGACGCGATCATACTGATGCGCGACACCTTCGCTGCCGGCGGCGAGGCATTTGGAGACGCGGATAGCGCGATCCGGATGGCACTTGGAACGATCCAGGGGGGTTTCGAGGTATGAGAGGCTGGATTACCGCCGTCGGCGTCGCCGGAGTTGCGGTCGCAGTTTCAGGATGCGGTACCCCTGCAGTAAGTCCCCAGTCAGATACAGACGCTTCGCTCACCACGACGATGCGCATGCCCCGCTACGTCGACAATTCAGACCGACCTCGGGTCACGTTCGACCCCTGTCTCGACATCCCCGATTCCGCGTTGATCGAGGCTGGGTACGACCCCGCGAGTGAAGAAAACGCCGACTTCAAAGGCGGGAGTTACACCTTCCTCGGCTGTAGCTACGATACGCCGGAGCGGCGATACGGCATGAACGTACTCTCAGGGAATGTCTCCTTCGCGGAAGAGCAAGAAAAATCGAGTGCGTTTGCTACACCGATTGAAATCAACGGTCGCCGAGCTCTCCTGAAGTTCAATCCCGCCGTACGAAACGCCTGCGATCTGAGTATCGAAACGTCAGACGGGTTTCTTGGTTTCACTCGCAGACTCGTCGTTGATTACGCCGGCCCCGCACCCGAACCTGAGTGGTGCGCAGGCCTTGAGGACACAGCCCGGATTTTCGAGCGCTACATCCCGAAGGAGAGCTGAGCCGTGCCACCACAGGACGCTACCTCGACAATCCTCGGGTCGTTGATTTCCGTAGGTGCGGGGCAGAATCGGCGTGCAAGCCTTCAGGACTCGGCGAACAAGCTCTCCAGCGGCGCACAAACGGACAATCCATATATCGAGACCATGGAAAGCTTCCACGGATTCAGCCACGACGAGATTTACGCACAGGTTCAACTCATCGAACCGGCCGATATCGACGGAATTGCGCAAGCGTGCCATGACATCTCTAACGCTCTGCCTCTTGCATTTGGGTTCGCCGTTCTGAGCAACACGATCACCGAAAGCTGGCAAGGGGCTGCGGCCGACGCTGCCACGGCCGCGACACAAAAACTCGCACAAACGAGCGGTCAGCTTGTCGCCGGGCTAGCCACGATTGCCGTCAAACTAGATATTCTCCGAAGCACTGCCGAGGACGTCAAGGCCTCGGTTCCTCAGCCGGCCAGTGCCGAAGGTGTCCTGTCTCAACTCCCGCTGAGCCCGCTTGCGGCCGAAAGGTCCGAGACTGAGAGGGAAGCCGCACGTCTCGAGGCGGTTCGGAGGTTGGAGGCGATCTACGTGCCGAACTACCGGGACGTCGGCACGAATGTCCCGCAGTTACCGGAGCCCTACACGCCATCTGGCGACGGTTCCGGCTCCGGCGGCATGCCGAGTTCGTACGGAACGGTGCCACAGGGTTCAAATCCGTGGAACACATCCGACAGCAGTACCTTCTCCGCGCCGAGCGATGGCGATGCGTCTGTGAATGGTGAGACCCCTGGGGCCGAGGGTTCCGCGGAGGATGATGCCGCGACCACGTCTGCAGCGAATGCCGAGGCTGCCGCCAATCAGGGCGCCGGTGCCGGTGCCGGATCCGGTCCGGCCGCACAGACTGCGGCTGCGAATGCGCAGAACGCTGCTGGTGCAGGTTCGCAGTCGGGCAACGGCACGGGCGGCACGGGCTATGGCGGGATCGCCGGTGGTTCGGGGTCCGGTGCATCCGGCGCCGGCGGATCGGGTGTCGGGGGTTCGGCGTCGAGCACGCGCCGGAAGAACGACAAACGCGAGTCCGAGTCCAACTCGGGTGGTGTGGTTCCGGGTGGCCCGATCCCGTCGGGTGGTGCGGCGGCGGGTGCAGGGGCGGCGGCCGCTGCCGCGGCGGCGACGCCGGTGAAACCGAGCATGAGTCGCCCCGGGATGGGTATGGCACCCGGCATGATGGGTGCGCCCGGCCGGGCAGGCGGAAACGGCGAGGGCGACACGGAGCATCAGACGCCGAGCTACCTCATCACCGTCGACAACGGCAACGACCTGATCGGTAAACTCGACCCCGTCGCACCGTCGGTGATCGGCGCATGAACTGGCGGCTGACGTCAGCTCAATTCATGTGCCTTTGGGAGGCAACCGATCTCGACCGGATGCCGTACCCGCTGAAGTACCGGTCCGCCGCGGCAACGGAAGACCAGTACGCGAGCCAGCAACGCGAACTGGAGCAGTGGCGGTCCGCGCTCGACGAACCGAAACTGGTCGCGGCGATCCAGGTGCTCCGGAACCCGCAAGTGTCCGTCACGGTGCTCGCCCCCTCCCCCGAACTCGACTCCGGGATCCGGCGGAGGGGCAGCATCCGTGGCCGGGTCGCCGTCGTCGCCGAACAGCTCCGCGACGAACCGGGACGCGGCGACATCCGGATCGACGCGGGCGTGGAGAGCGTCGACGGGTTCGTCGCCCGACTCCTGGACGACTTGCCCGACTGCGCTCCCGGACGAACCCCGTCGCTGACCGCGCACCCCGACGACATCCAGAGCCGAAGCGCCACGACGTCCGTCCTGCAGAACGCCCGGGCCTCCGACGGCACTCTGCTGCGACGGATCGTCGGCCGACCGCGGACCGGGATCGGTTACATCTGCATCCGTGGTGCGCGCAGCGGACTCGACGAGCCCGTTATGGGTGAACTGACCTGGATCGACGTGGAACAGGACGGCCGGTACCTCTATCACCAGGACGACCGTGTTCACCTGCGGTCGGCGACGGTCCGGGTGGTTCGCGACGAGTTGTCGAAACGCGTGTCTGCGGCCCTTGCCAACCCTTCGCCGACCCGCGGCTGAGCGTTACCCTTGTCCCATGACCGATCGGGACAGGGACGGGACGGGGAAGCCGCTCAACGCACGCCCCCGCGACGAGCTCGGCCGGCCCCTGCCTCACGACGCCGAGGGTGTGCCGCGCATCCCCGACGACCTGCGGTTACCGCCCGACGAGGCGATCACCGAGGCTCAGCGGCTACTCGACCACGGCATGCCGTTCCACGCCCACGAAATCCTCGAAGGCACGTGGAAGATCGCCCCCGAGGACGAGCGGGAACTGTGGCAGGGGCTCGCGCAGCTCGCTGTGGGTCTCACCCACCTGATGCGGGGCAACAAGACCGGTGCGCGGTCGCTGCTGCGCCAGGGCCACGACCGGATCCGGCATTACGAGGTGGAGGCGCCACACGGCCTCGACATCGCCGGCCTCCTGACGTGGTCGGAACACCTGACGGACGAGATCGATCGCGTCGACCCGTTGCCGGCGACGCCCGTACCCCGATTGAGAATCCCCTGATGACTCTGCTCCCCATGTTCCCGCTGGGCTCGACGATGCTGCCCGGTCAGCAGCTCCCCCTCCACGTCTTCGAACCCCGCTATCAGGAACTGGTCCGCGACTGCCTGGACGCACCGGACGGTCCGCGATTCGGGGTCGTGCTCATTGCTCGCGGCAACGAGGTGGGTGGCGGCGACGTGCGCCACGACGTGGGCACGATCGCGCGGATCGAATCCCACGCGTCGATCGGCGACGGCCGGTACGAGTTGTTCTGCCGCACCGAGGAACGCATCAAGGTGTCGAAGTGGTTGCCGGACAACCCGTATCCGATCGCCGAGGTGGATGTGTGGCCGGACGAGAACTCCGGCACCCAGACGGCGGATTACGAATTCCCGTCGCTGATCGAGAGACTCGAATTCCTGTACGGCCTCCTCCGACGTCTCGCGACGGAGACCGGGAACGTCCCGCCCGACGTTCCGGTCATCGGCGGGTTCCGCGGGTCCCTCGGCACGAGGCTGTACGAGATCGCCACGTACATTCCGATGGGCGACGCCGACCGCCTGCAGATTCTCGCTGCGGCCGGCGCGGACGAGCGCTTGCGGGAGGTTTCCGAGGCGATCGAGAACGCCATCGAAATGGTCCAGTTCCGGTTGATGTGACCTAGCCCTCCCCGGGGTTGGTCAAGAGCACTCCGGGAAGGGTGTAGTGTTGTCAATGCAACGCGGGGTGGAGCAGCTCGGTAGCTCGCTGGGCTCATAACCCAGAGGTCGCAGGTTCAAATCCTGTCCCCGCTACCAAGTGGAAACGGCTCCGGAGATTCAATTCTCCGGGGCCGTTTTCGTTGTCCCCACATCCTCCAGGACTAGAACGTATTCTCGTACGTGAGGCCTCAGGAGGGACCGTGAAGCTCGCCGACGTCGATCTCTACAACCCGGACACCTTCGTGCAGGGCGTGCCCCACGAGATGTTCGCCACGTTGCGGCGCGAGGCTCCGGTCTACCGGCACCTCGACGAGCGCGGCGACCCCTTCTGGTGCGTCACCCGGCATGCGGACATCGTGACCGTGAACCGGGACGCCGAGACGTATTCGTCGTGGCGGGGCGCCACCTACATCGACGACCTTGCCCCCGACGACCTGGCGGGCCAGCAGTTGATGATGCTGAACATGGACCCACCGGACCACACGGCGCTGCGGAAGATTGTCAGCAAGGGCTTCACGCCCCGCCGCATCGGCCAGCTGCACGACATTCTCGCGCAGCGCGCAACAAGCATCGTCGACGCGGTGATCGAGCGTGGCGAGTGCGACTTCGTCGTCGACGTCGCGTCCGAACTGCCGCTGCAGGCGATCGCCGACTTCCTCGGCGTGCCCCAGGAGGACCGCAAGCTCATCTTCGACCTGACGAATCAGATGATCGGCTCGTCCGATCCCGAATTCCACCTCGAGGAAGGTCAGGAACGCGCGGCGGCCGGACAGATGTTCGCCTACAGCCTCGAGATGTTCGAGGACCGCAAGCGGCACCCGCGCGACGACATTGCGACAGCTCTCATCCAGGCCGACGTCCACGGCGAGAAGCTCGGCGAACTCGATTTCAACATGTTCTTCATGCTGCTCGCGGTCGCGGGAAACGAGACCACCCGCAACGCCATCTCGCACACCCAGCTGGCGCTGATGGAGCATCCCGAGGAGCGCCGGAAGGTGCTCGAGGATCCGTCGAAGCTCGACGCCCTGATCGAGGAGGGGTTGCGGTGGGCCACACCGGTCATGCAGTTCCGCCGGACCGCGACCAGGGACACTGTGCTGCACGACGTCGAGATCTCCGAGGGCGAGCGGGTGGTCATCTGGCACATGTCGGGGAACCGTGACGAGGCGGTGTTCGACGATCCGTACACGTTCGACATCGACCGTCCCACCGGCCACTACTCGCAGCACATCGCGTTCGGCGGCGGCGGTCACCATTTCTGTCTCGGCGCCAACCTCGCTCGCGCCGAGATGAAGGTGATGCTGAGTGAGATTCTGCGTCGGATGCCCGACATGGAGCAGACGGCACCTGCCCAGCGGCTGCGCTCCAACTTCATCAACGGACTGAAGCATCTGCCGGTGACGTTCACGCCGTCGTCCCTCTGAGCATCGAGCGGAGCGCTGACTTTTCTGACAGCCTGGTCGGGTGAGCAACGTCGACGCAGTGGTCATCGGATCCGGTCCCAACGGGCTCGTCGCGGCCGCGACTCTCGCCGATGCAGGCTGGGACGTCGCGGTCGTGGAGGCGCAGCCGACGCCCGGCGGCGCGGTGAGGTCGGCCGAACTCGTCCCAGGCTTCACGTCGGACCTGTTCAGCGCGTTCTATCCCCTGTCGACCGTGTCCCCCGCGCTGCGCGGGCTGGACCTCGAGTCGCACGGGTTGCGCTGGAGTCACGCGCCCCGCGCGGTCGGGCACGCCCGCTCCGCTGCTGACGAGGACGCGCCGGTGATTCATCCCGACCCGGCCGACACGGCCGCCGACCTCGAACGCAGGCAACCCGGCGACGGCGTCGCGTGGACGGCGCTGGTCGAGCAGTGGCACCACATCAAGGAACCGCTGCTGAGCATCCTGTTCAGCCCGTTCCCTCCCGTGCGGGGCCCGAGCGCCCTGCTGCGCCGGCTGGGCACCGCCGAGTCGCTGAGGGTGGCGCGATTCCTCCTCCTTCCTGCACGGCGGATGGCGCACGAACTGTTCCGCGACGAGGCGGCACGACTGCTGTTGCTGGGCAACGCGATGCACGCCGACACCCCTCCGGACGCACCGGGCAGCGGCGTCATGGGGTACATCCTGACGATGCTCGCCCAGGACGGTGGGTACCCCGTCCCGGTGGGCGGCGCGGGCGAGTTGTCGGCCGCGATGGTACGCCGGGCCGAGCACGCGGGCGCGCATTTCCACTACGGCGACGCGGTGACTGGGATCGAGGTTCGGTCCGGTCGCGCCGTCGGCGTGCGGACGGCGTCGGGTGCCCGCTACACGGCACGCCGGGCGGTGATCGCCGACGTCTCGGCGCCCGCGCTGTACGGGTCGCTGCTGCCGGACCATGCCGTCCCCGCCCGGGTGCGTGCCGATCTCGACCATTTCGAGTGGGACACGCCGGTGCTGAAGGTCAATTACGCCTTGTCACAGAAGATTCCGTGGCGTTCGCCCAGCCTGAGCGGTGCGGGGACCGTCCACCTCGGTGCCGACGACAACGGCCTCGTCCGCTGGATGGCCGACCTGACCACCGGCACCGTCCCGGCCCGCCCGTTCCTGCTGTTCGGGCAGATGACGACCGCCGATCCCAGCAGGTCACCGGAGGGCACCGAAAGCGCCTGGGCGTACACGCATCTACCGCGCGACATCATCGACAACGCGTCTGCCGACCTGCTTGCCGCGCGGGTCGACGACGTCCTCGAGGCCCACGCACCCGGTTTCGCGGATCGGGTCGTCGGACGCGTCGTCCAGCGCCCGTCGGATCTCGAGGCGGCCGACGCGAATCTCGTGGGCGGCGCCGTCAACGGGGGGACGGCGCAACTCCATCAGCAATTGGTCTTCCGGCCCGGGCCGGGCATCTCCCGCTCGGAAACCCCGGTTCAGCGCCTGTACCTGGGCAGCGCCTCGGCGCACCCGGGCGGCGGTGTGCACGGGGTGTCGGGCCTGAACGCCGCGCGCGCCGCGCTCGGCGAGGACGGGCCGCGTGGATGGCTGCGGCGACGCACCTCCCGAGCCGTGATCGACCTGTTGTCGAAGGGACCGATCCCCTAATTTTCCGCTTGTCGGGGTACCTCACCGTGCAATGATCTGAGTCGTCGAATTCGGACCACGAAGGGGCATCATGCAGCATCGAGAATCGTCCTTCGCCGGCGTCGGCGGAATTCCCATCGTCTACGACGTGTGGCTTCCCGAGCGGCGCCCGCGCGGCGTGCTGGTGCTGTGCCACGGCTTCGGCGAACACGCCCGGCGCTACGACCACGTGATCGAGCGACTCGGCGAACTCGATCTGGCGATCTACGCGCCCGACCACCGCGGACACGGGCGGTCGGGCGGCAAACGGGTCCATCTGAAGGACTGGCGCGAATTCACCGACGACCTGCACCAGCTGTTCGGCATCGCGTCGACGGACTGGCCGGGCACCGACCGGTTCCTCCTCGGGCACAGTATGGGCGGTTCCATCGCACTGACGTACGCCCTCGACCACCAGCAGGACCTGAAGGCACTCATGCTGTCCGGACCCGCGGTCGACGTGACGAGCGGGACACCGCGCGTGGTGGTCGAGATCGGCAAGCTGGTGGGCCGCTTCCTCCCCGGCGTGCCCGTCGAATCACTCGACGCGAAGCTGGTGTCCCGCGATCCGGCGGTCGTGGCGGCCTACGAGGAGGATCCCCTCGTCCACCACGGGAAGGTGCCTGCGGGGATTGCGCGCGGAATGATTCTGGCTGCCGAGCATTTGCCGGAGCGCCTGCCGTCGTTGAAGGTTCCCCTGCTGCTCCAGCACGGGCGGGACGACGGGCTCGCGAGCGTGCACGGCACGGAACTCATCGCGGAGTACGCCGGTTCGGAGGATCTCACGGTGGAGATCTACGAAAACCTGTTCCACGAGGTGTTCAACGAACCGGAGAACGAGGAGGTACTCGACGATCTCGTCGAGTGGTTGCGGCCACGCGTTCGGGCCTGACTCCGCCGGGGGGTTCTGCATCCCCGGACGTGGGATGCCAGGATGGGCTGATGAAACGTCACGTCACCGCCACTCTCGACATCGAGGTCACCGACCCCACCAGTCTCGAATTCAAGATCGCGGTGGCCCGGACCCCCGGTTCGGATTTGTCGGAGTCGCTGACGTTCACCCTCGACGGTAACCCGGTCGAGGCACGAGAGATGGTGGCGGAGCACGGAACTCGCGTCCACCTGCTGGACAGTCCACGCGGCTCGCTGCACGTCGAGTACTCGGCTTCGGTTCTGGGCAAGGCCGATTCGCCTCCCGTCACCGACTACGACCTGTCGAAGTACCTGCGCCCGAGCCGATATGCCGAGGCGGACAAGTTCTTCGGGTTCACCGGCGGGGAGTTCAACCTGTCGAAGCCGCACCCGGAACTGCTGCAGGACATCACCACGTGGGTGGGGTCACGGCTGCTGTACCAGGCGGGGTCGAGCAGATCCACCGACAGTGCCGTCGACACGATGCTGTCCGGGGCCGGGGTGTGCCGTGACTTCGCCCACCTCACGGTCGCGCTCTTGCGGGCCGTCACCATCCCGGCGCGGCTGGCGGCGGTGTATGCGCCGGGCTGCGATCCGATGGACTTCCACGCCGTCGTCGAGGCGTTCGTCGATTCCGAGTGGCGGGTGGTCGACGCCACCCGGCTGGCCCCGCGTTCGGCACTGCTGCGGATCGCGACGGGGCGCGACGCCGCGGACACCGCGTTCCTGGACAATCACGGCGGGGCGATCACGCTCGAGAACACGGTGGTGACCGCCGTCGTCGACGGCGAGTTCCCGTCCGACGACTACGCGACACCCACCTCGTTGACGTGACGAATCAGGTTGCTTCCGAAAGCCTTTCGGTGAGTACGCCCAGCTGAATCTTCTTGGCGTCGGCGTGTACCTCGCGGCCGGCGTCGGTGACGTCGACGAAGACGCCGCGCCGGTCCGCCTCGCACAGCGCTCTGGCGACCAGGCCCGCCTTCTCCAGTCGGGCCACGCTCCGGGACAGCGCACTGGGGCTGAGGTACATCTCGGCCGCCAGGTCCTGCATCCGTGGCCGGTCGCAGGTGGTGTCCATCAGTCGGTCGAGTGTCTCGAAATCGCTCATGCTCAGGCCGTGCGCGTGTTGCATCTCACGATCCAACTCGCAGGCGATCGAGTTGTATCGGCTCGCGAGCAGCCGCCACGTGCCGCGCAGGTCCGCTTCTGAGCTCATGGTCCGCACCCTAGCGCGCGCACGAAAAACGTGCAAGCGAATTAAATGCAAACGAAATTAGTGCTTGCGCATTGATTGCACGTGCATCTACATTCTCCCTGTGACTATCAGCGACGCCACCCCGGACCTCGCCACCTCGTCGGGCGCCACCACCGCCCCGTCGACCGACCAGGCCTGGACTCCCCGCCTCTGGGGCGTCCTGGCCGTGCTGTGCCTCGTGATGTTTCTCGACGGTCTCGACGTCTCGATGGTGGGTGTTGCACTGCCCTCCATCGGAACCGAACTGGGGCTGTCGACCACCTCGCTGCAATGGATCATCAACGGATACGTCCTCGGATTCGGTGGTCTGCTGCTGCTGGGCGGACGCACCGCCGATCTCCTCGGACGCCGCCGGGTCTTCCTGATCGCGCTGACCGTGTTCGCGATCGCGTCCCTGGTCGGCGGACTCGTCGACAACGGCACACTGCTCATCGCGAGCCGCTTCGTGAAGGGACTCGCCGCCGCGTTCACCGCGCCGACCGCGATGTCGATCCTCACCACCACGTTCAAGGAGGGGCCCGCCCGTAACCGGGCGCTGTCGATCTTCTCCGTCTTCGGAGCCAGCGGCTATTCGTCCGGACTGATCCTGGGCGGGCTGCTGACCAGCGCCGGGTGGCGTTGGACGTTCCTGATGCCGGTGCCGTTCGCGGTGCTCGCCCTGGTCGCAGGCGCCGCCCTGATCCCCCGCGACCGAGCCGCCGACACCGGCGGACACGACATCGTCGGAGCCGCCACGCTGGTGTCGGGCATGCTGCTCGCCGTCTACACCGTCGTGTCGGCGCCGGCTCGCGGCTGGGCCGATCCGCTCACGCTGGGCTCGTTCGCACTGGCCGCTGCCCTGTTGGCGTCGTTCTTCGTCGTGGAGAACCGGGTCGCGCACCCGCTCGTGCGGCTGAGCATTCTGCGGGTCGGTTCGATCGTGCGGGCGAACCTCAGCATCGTCGCGCTGTTCGGCTCCTACCTGAGCTTCCAGTTCATGATGACGATCTTCCTGCAGTCGGTGCTCGGATGGTCGCCGCTGGAGATGGCGCTGGGTCTTCTCCCCGCGGGCATCATCGTGGCCTTCGGGTCGCCGTTCGTGGGCCGTCTGATCGACGCGTTCGGCACCGCCCGCATGATCATCGCGGCACTCACGTCGCTGAGCCTCGGCTACCTGTGGTTCCTCTTCGCCGGGAGCGATCAGCCCGACTACACGATCGCGATCCTGCCGAGCGTGGTGCTGCTGGGTGTCGGTTTCGCGCTGGGCTTCACGTCGATCATGGCCCAGGCCACGTCGGGTGTCGACGACTCCGAGCAGGGGTTGGCGTCGGGGCTCGTGCAGACGTCCGCACAGGTCGGTGCCGCGCTCGTGCTGGCGCTGACCACCGCGCTCGTCACCGCAGGCTCGCACACCGCCACCGGCATCAGCGGCGCCGGGTTCCACCAGTTCCACTCCGGCCTCGTGCTCGTCACGGGTGTCGCCCTGCTGGGACTGCTGATCACGGTGTCACCGCTGCTGCGCAGGGTGCTCAACCCCGCATAGTCCGCGGACGGCGGAACGGGTGGGCACAGGCCCACCCGTTCTGCCGTTCAGGCCGAGTGCCGCTTCGGCTCCGTGAGTGCGCGGGACGCGAAGTCGACGGTGAGCCCGATGATCGTGCGGCTTTCCCGCAGCACCTTGCCGATCACCGGGAACGCGTGGATCTGTCCACTCCAGATGTGGGTCTCGATCTGCCGTCCCTCTCGATCGAACCGGTCGGTGATGATTTCGACGTCGGGCCGCATGATCTCGTACTCGGCGGCGGTGAGGAAGACCGGTGGGAACAGTGCGGGATCCGCGTTCACGGGCGACTGGGCACCGGGAATCTGGTCGGGCCCGGCCAGCCAGCGGTCCTTCAGCTTGGCCACCTGCGACATCGGCAGGTACGCGTCGCGCTTCATGAAATCGGGGTCGTGATCCTCGAGGTCGAGGTTGAGCAGCGGCGAGTATCCGATGACGGCCGCCGGCCGGGTGATGCCCCGCAACGCGGCGACTTCGGCGACCTTCATCGCGAGGTACCCGCCCGCCGAGTCCCCCGCGACGATCACCCTGCTGGGGTCGTCGCAGACCTTCAGCATCTCGGTGTATGCGGTCATGGCGTCCACCAGCGACGCCCCGATCGCCCCCTTGGGAAGCTGCCGGTACTCGACCGAGACGACGGGCGCACCCGAACGCGCGGCGAGCGGACCGCACAGCGCCCGGTGGGTGGCGAGCCCGCAGAACACGAATCCGCCGCCGTGGAAGTAGAGGATGGTGGCGCCGTCCATCGAGGTGACGGTGGGTCGCGGGTGGGTGATCTTCTCGCACGGCACCCCGCCGAGCGAGATCGCCTCGATGTCGAGCCCCTTCGGCTTGGGTAGCCGGTCGATGAGTTCGTCGAGAGCCGCGAGTAGTTCGATGCCGCGGTCCGTCGTCGGCCATATCGTGAACAGCGGTTTGACGAAAGCCCTGGCGAACCAGAACGTCATGCGCGCCCGCCGACTGACATCCCAGTGCCACACGATCGATTCACGCGTTCGCATACTGCCCTCCGTTGTATCGGACGCTTGTCCAGCTAACTGGACACCCTAGGGCGATCCGGGGAGAAACACACCCATATCCCCCGAGACCACACGCCACGGTAAGTCGAAGCCGCCCGTTACCGAGCGACTTCGACTGAATTTCCGTCCGATTACCGGAAGTTCACCGGCCGAGCCGCTGCTCCAGTCGAGCGATGATCTCGGTCGCCACCTGCGTCGGCGATCCGCCCACGTCCACCACGATGGCGTCCTCGTCGGGCTCGATCGGCTCGAGCGTCGAAATCTGCGTGTCCAGCAACGACGGGGGCATGAAGTGGTCGAGCCGGGCGGTCAGCCGTTCGCCGATCTGCGCCCGCGACCCGGCGAGATGCACGAACACGACGTTGTCTCCGCGCAGGACGTCGCGGTAGCTGCGCTTGAGCGCGGAGCAGGTGATGACCCCGGGAAGACCGTTGTCGGTGTGGTCCCGGATCCACCCGGCGACGAGATCGAGCCACGGCCAGCGGTCCTCGTCGGTCAGCGGCTGCCCCGACGCCATCTTCGCGACATTCGCCGGAGGATGCAGCGCGTCGCCCTCCTGCAGGTCCCAGCCCATCGCGCCGGCGATGATTCCCGCGACCGTCGACTTCCCGGACCCGGACACGCCCATCAGCACCAGGACGGGATCCGCGGTCTGCGGCGTGCGTCCTACCGGTTCGCGCGTACTCACGTGCATCTCACCAACCTCACTCGACATTCTCGACCCCCTTTAGATGAACACGCTCAGCGCGAGGACACCGGCCAGACCGGTGACGGAGATGATGCACTCCATCACCGTCCACGTCTTCAGGTTCTGTACCACCGTGACGCCGAGGTATTCCTTCACCAGCCAGAATCCCGCGTCGTTGACGTGCGACAGGAACAGCGAGCCGGAGCCGATCGCCAGCACCATCAGCGAGACGTGTGTGGACGTCAGCTCGGCAGCGACGGGCGCGAGGATGCCGGACGCGGTGACGGTCGCGACGGTGGCCGATCCGGTGGCGACACGGATCAGCACGGCCACGAGCCAGGCGAGGAACAGGACGGGGAGGGCGCTGCCCTTGATCGCTTCGGCGATCACGTCGGCGATGCCGGTGTCGATCAGGACCTGCTTGAATCCGCCACCCGCACCGACGATGAGGAGGATTCCGGCGATCGGCGGCAGCGAGCTCTCCAGCGACGCCGCGATGGCGTTGCGATCCATGCCACCGCCCCGGCCGAGGAGCAGCATTCCGGCGAGCACCGCGAGCCCGAGGGCCACGACCGGCGTTCCGAGGAAGTCGAGCAGTGCCTTCGCGGGCGACTCCGAGCCGGCGGCGACGACGTCGGCAATGGCCTTGCCCAGCATCAGGACGACCGGGAGCAGGATGGCGGAGAGGGTGGCCGCGAAGCTGGGGCGGCGACGCTCGGCGGCGGCCTCGGCACCTTCCCGGTCTTCGACGGTCACGTAGAGCTCGGGGACGGGGACGTCCACCCAGCGGGCCGCCAGCTTGCTGAACAGCGGTCCGGCGACGATGACGGTGGGAATCGCGACGACAACGCCGAGCGCGAGGGTGAGTCCGAGGTTCGCGTTGAGCGCCGCCACCGCGACCAGCGGCCCGGGGTGGGGCGGAACGAGACCGTGCATCGCCGACAGGCCTGCCAGGGTGGGAATCGCGATGCGCATCAGCGACAGCCCCGAACGGCGCGCGACGAGAATGATGACCGGCATCAGCAGCACGAGGCCGATCTCGAAGAACATCGGCAGGCCGATCACCGCGCCGACCAGTGCCATCATCCAGGGCAGCGTCCGCGGTCCGGCGCGCCCGACGAGGGTGTCGACGACGCGGTCGGCGCCACCCGAATCGGCGAGCAGCTTGCCGAACATGGCACCGAAGCCGATCAGGATTCCGACACTCCCCATCGTGGCGCCGAAGCCCTCGACGAACGATTTCACCGAGTCCGTGGCGCCGAGACCTGCGCCGATGCCGACACCGACGGCGCCGATCGACAGTGCGAGGAACGGGTGGAGTTTGAGCCAGGTGATCAGCGCGATGATGGCGGCGACGCCGACGACGGCGGCCGTGATCAGCTGCGCGTCGGTGCCGGCGCTGTCGGCCGCTGCGAGTAGTGACGCGGTACTCATTCTGTTGCTCCAGGGAGATCGGTATTGGAATGGCCGTTGTTCGTGACTCAGGTCACTCTGCCTTATAAACCATATGATTTCAAGGTGAAATCCGAATAAGTACTACTTAGAGCCTGAAGAGCGCGCCAACGTGTGTTCAATGGGGGCAACCGTGGGACCATCGGCGGATGACCAACGCAGAGGGCGCCGAGTACCGGCAATTGCACGAAACGGTGCTCGATCGGCTCGGCGGCGACATCGTGGCCGGAGCCCTGGCACCCGGCACCCGCATTTCCGCCGACGACGTGGTCACCCAGTACTCCGTCTCCCGCACCGTCGTCCGCGAGGTGGTTCGGGTTCTCGAATCCCTCGGACTTCTGGCGGTCCGCCGTCGCGTCGGGATCACCGTGCTGAGCGAGGAGCACTGGAATTCACTGGACCCGAGCGTGATCCGCTGGAAACTCGCCGGACCGCAGCGGTTCGACCAGCTGTCGAGCCTGAGCGAACTGCGGTCGGGTATCGAACCGCTCGCCGCGCGTCTCGCGGCGACCCGGGCGACGCCGGAGCAGTGCGGGGCGCTGACGGCGGCCGTCATCGGAATGTCGTCGACGTCCCGCGCGGCGGACACGGATGCGTACCTGGCCCACGATTCCGACTTTCACCGCACACTGCTGACCGCGTCGGGCAATCCCCTGCTGCGTGCGATGTCGCAGATCGTCGTGGAGGTGCTCGAGGGCCGCACCCGGCACTCGCTGATGCCGCACGTCGCGGAGACCGAGGCGATCCGCCTGCACGGCGTGGTGGCGTCGTCCATCCAGATGGGCGACGCGGATGCGGCGGAGGCGGCCATGCGCGCGATCGTGAGCGAATCCGCGACGGCCGTCGAGCAGATGAAGGACGACGAAGACACCCGCGAGTGAGATCCTCGCGGGCGTCTTCGTCGTGGCGGGAAAGGCCTACACGATCGAATCGGAGTGCATGGCTTCGAGTTCCACGCCCTTCGTCTCCTTGACCCAGCGCAGCACGAAAACGAGCGACAGCACCGCGCAGACGGCGTAGAAGCCGTACGAGATTCCGAGCGAGAAGTCCTTCATGGACGGGAACGTCACGGTGATCAGCCAGTTCGCCGCCCACTGGGCACCCGCGGCGAGCGACAGCGCGGCGGCCCGGATGCGGTTGGGGAACGCCTCACCGAGCAGGACCCACACGACCGGGCCCCAGGACATTCCGAACGCGACCACGAACAGGTTGGCGGCGACGAGCGCGATCGGCCCCTGCAGCCCGGTCAACTGCGGCGTCGTGACACCGTTCACGACCGTGGTGGAGGCGGTTCCGAAGATGAACGCCATGGTCGCGAGCGTGACGGCCATGCCGGCGGAGCCGATGATGAGCAGCGGCCGGCGGCCCACCCGGTCGATGTAGGCGATGGCGATGAGGGTGGTGGCGATGTTGACCACCGACGTGATGACCGTGATCTTCAGGGAACTGCCCTCGTCGAAGCCGACGGCCTGCCACAGGACGCTCGAGTAGTAGAAGATCACGTTGATACCGACGAACTGCTGGAAGACGGAGAGTCCGATACCGATCCACACGATCGGCATCAGGCCGAACGCGGAGCCCTTCAGGTCGCGGATCGACGGCTGCGTCTCGCGGGCCAGCGTCGAACGGATGCTCTCGATCTTGAGGTCGAGGCCCTTCTCGCCGAGCAGGACCGCGAGGATGCCGCGGGCCTCGGCGATGCGCCCCTGAGCGATCAGGTAGCGGGGGGATTCGGGAATCGTCAGTGACAGCAGACCGTAGGCCAGCGCGGGCACACACATCGCGAGGAACATCCACCGCCACGCCTCGAGCCCGAACCACAGTTCTTCCTGCGATCCGCCGGCGAGCGCGGCGAGGGCGTAGTCGACCAGGAGCGAGACGAAGATGCCGGTGACGATCGCGAGTTGCTGCAGCGACCCGAGACGTCCACGCACGCGGGCGGGCGAGATCTCAGCGATGTAGGCGGGTGCGATGACCGAGGCCAGACCCACACCGATGCCGCCGACGATCCGGAACGTCACCAGCATCTCGACGTTGGCCGCGAAGCCGGTGCCGATGGCGCTCAGCAGGAACATCACCGCGGCGGCCCGCATCGTGACGAGGCGTCCGTACCGGTCGGCGATCCGCCCGGCCAGCATCGCTCCCGCCGCGGCACCGAGCAGCGCCGAGGCGATCGCGAATCCGAGGAGAGCGGACTCGACCTGGAACTTGCCCTCGATCGCCGACACGGCGCCGTTGATCACTGCGCTGTCGTAGCCGAACAGCAGGCCGCCGAGTGCGGCGACGACCGCGAACCGGACGGGAACCGAAGTGCCCTCTGCGATGTCGCCGGGCGATTCCGCGCCGGGCAACAGGACGTTTTCAGTCATGGGACTCCTCGTGAGCAAGGGGTGATCGAGACTCGGATCGGGCCGAGGCCTGCGCAGAGTGCGCAGTCGTTGTGGTGTGGAACACAGTAGGCAACGAAACCACGAATCGTCAAGACATGAACATAGGAAGGCGTGTTTGTCCGATTTATATTCACCAATGAACACGAGGGACGCGAAGAACGCAGGGCTCACGCCCTGACCGGAGCGGGAATTCAGCGGCGAACAGTCAGGCGGGAAGCGCGGATCGCAGACCCAGGGCGACGGCGCCGAGCACCTGAGCGCGGGGGCCGAGTTCGGCGACGCGGATGTCCAGGGAGCGGACCGCGCTGGGCACCGCGTAGCGGCCGACGACCTCACGCATCGGCCCCAGGAGCAGTTCGCCGGCCAGTGCGAGTTCGCCGCCGATGACGAGTCGTTCGGGATTGACGAGATTGCACAGGCTCGCTGCCGCGACGCCGACGTGGCGCCCGGTGTCGGCGAGCACCCGGATGCAGGCGGCATCGCCGCGCTCGGCCATCGCGACGATGTCGGCGATGCTCAGATCGGGACCGCGACTCGGGGCGAGCAGCCCGATCACGACGTGCGAGGCGACGAGAGTCTCGAGGCAGCCGCGGTTGCCGCAGCGGCACACCTGCCCGAACTCGTCGAGGGTCAGGTGGCCGATTTCGCCTGCGGTGCCGCCTCTTCCGCGGTACAGCCGGCCGTCGAGGACGAGGCCGGCACCCACGCCGTCGGACAGTTTGATGTAGGCGAGGTCGGTGGTGCCGCGGCCGGCTCCCCACATGTGTTCGGCGAGCACACCGAGGTTCGCGTCGTTGTCGACGTGCACGGCGGTGCCGAGATACTCCGACGCGATGGCGGCCGCGTCGACACCGACCCAGCCGGGGAGGATGGACGGGCCGCCGACCTCGCCGGTGTCGGTCTCGAGCGGTGCGGGCAGACCCATGCCGACCGCGAGGACGGACGTGCGGTCGCAGCCGAGTCGGTCGAGGGCCGCGTCGAGAAGGGCGCCCGCCTGCACCACGCCGTCCTCCGCGCGGTGACCCGCACCGAGTTCGACGCGTTCCTCGGCGAGCACCTGGTGTGCCATGTCGGCGACGGCCACGGTGAGATGGCGGTGCCCGAAGTCGATCCCGACCGCGAGGCCCATCCGGCGGGTCAGCCGCACCGCCCGGCCGCGCTGGCCGGGGTGGTCGCCGCCCGGCACGGCGACCATCCCGGCCGCGGTCAATTCCTTGACCATGTTGGAGACGGTTGCGGGGGCCAATCCGGTGCGACGCGCGATCTCCGCCTGGGTGAGCTCACCCGACGTCTGGAGCGCGCGGACCACACGGTGCTGGTTGGCGGATTTCAGCGAGGACTGAGAACCCGGCCGCTGGGAATCACCGTTGTCACTGTCGCGCACGATTCACCGTACCGCGCCGCGTCACGCGCTATCGGGCGAGTGCCGCCGCCTCACGTGCGAGTCCGCTGATCCGGTCCCAGTCCTGCTGCTTCACGGCGTCGGCGGGCGTGAGCCAGGATCCGCCGACGCAGCCGACGTTGGGCAGCGACAGGTAATCGCCGACGTTCGACGTCGAGATGCCGCCGGTGGGACAGAACCGCGCGGCCGGAACGGGTGAGTGGATCGAGCCGAGGAACTTCGCGCCGCCCGACGCCTCGGCGGGGAAGAACTTGAGTTCGCGGTAGCCGTGCTCGAGCAGGAAGAGCACCTCGGAGACGGTCGCCGCGCCCGGGAGGTGCGGCAGTCCGGTGTCCGTCATCGCCTTCAGCAGGGTTTCGGTGCTGCCCGGCGAGACGAGGAACTGCGCTCCCGCGTCGGCCGCCCGCGCGGCCTGCACCGGTTCCACGATCGTGCCCGCGCCGACGCAGATCTCCGGCACCTCGGTCGCGATCGCCTTGATGGCGTCGAGGGCGCACGGCGTCCGCAGGGTCAGTTCGATCATCGGGATGCCGCCGGCCACCAGCGCGCGGGCCACCGGCACCGCGTCGCCGAGGTCGTCCACGACGACGACGGGGATGACCGGGACGCGGTCGAGGAGGGAGGGGCTGTTCGTCACTGAATACTCCTTAGACGGGTTGGGGGTGGAAAACGCTGGCGCCCTGGGTCGCCGGTCCGACGGCGGCACGCAGGCCGGCGAAGAGTTCGCGGCCCGTGCCGACCCATTCATCGGCACTGAGCGCACGACCGGTCGCCGGGCGGGCGGCCAGTTCCTCGTCGCCTACGTGCACGTTCACGGATCCGGTCACGGCGTCGACGGTGAGGACGTCGCCGTCACGCACCCGCGCGAGCGGTCCGTCCGCCGCCGCCTCGGGGGTGAGGTGGATGGCCGCGGGCACCTTCCCGGACGCGCCGGACATCCGGCCGTCGGTGACCAGCGCGACCTTGCGGCCCTGATCCTGCAGAACGCCGAGCACCGGTGTGAGCTTGTGCAATTCGGGCATGCCGTTGGCGCGCGGCCCCTGGTACCGGAGCACGGCCACGAAATCGCCGGTCAGCGTGCCCGCCTCGAACGCGGCGAGGAAGTCGAGCTGATCGTCGAACACCCGGGCCGGGGCGGTCACCACGCGGTGGTCCGGGTGGACGGCCGACGTCTTCATCACGCACGAACCCAGGTTTCCGGTCAGCATCTTGAGGCCGCCGTTGACGTCGAACGGATCTTCCGGTCCGCGCAACACGCTGGTGTCGAGGCTGATTCGGGTGCCCGGCTGCCATTCGACGCCCTCGCCGGACAGCTTCGGCTCCTCGGTGTACCGGCGGAGTCCGGCGCCGACGACGGTCTTCACGTCCTCGTGCAGCAGTCCCGCGTCCAGCATCGACGACACGACGTAGCCGAGGCCGCCCGCCGCGTGGAAGTGGTTCACGTCCGCCGAGCCGTTGGGGTAGATCCGGGCGAGCAGCGGCACCACCGCGGACAGTTCCGACAGGTCGTCCCACGTGAGGGTGATGCCTGCGGCGCGGGCGATCGCCACGAGGTGCATCGTGTGGTTGGTCGAACCGCCGGTCGCGAGCAGTGCGACGCAACCGTTGACCACGGCCTTCTCGTCCACGACCTCACCGACCGGTGTGTAGTCGTCGCCGAGCGAGGTGAGACCGGTGACGCGCTTTCCCGCCTCCCACGTGAGGGCCTCCCGCAGCGGGGTGCCCGGGTTCACGAAGCTGGATCCGGGCAGGTGCAGGCCCATGACCTCCATGAGCAGCTGGTTGGAGTTGGCCGTGCCGAAGAACGTGCAGGTGCCGACACCGTGGTAGGACGCAGCCTCGGCATCGAGCAGTTGCTCGCGGTCGGCCTTGCCCTCGGCGTACAGCTGGCGGACGCGCGACTTCTCGTTGTTGGGCAGACCGGACGTCATCGGCCCGGCGGGCACGAAGATCGTCGGCAGGTGGCCGAATCCGAGTGCGCCGATGAGCATTCCGGGCACGATCTTGTCGCACACGCCGAGCATGAGGGCGCCGTCGAACATGTCGTGGGACAGGCCGATCGCCGTCGCCATCGCGATGACGTCGCGGCTGAACAGCGACAGCTGCATGCCGTCGCGGCCCTGGGTGATGCCGTCGCACATGGCGGGAACGCCGCCCGCGAACTGGGCGATGCCGCCGGCCTCCATGACGGCGGCCTTGAGCTGCCGGGGGAAGTGTTCGAACGGCTGGTGCGCCGACAGCATGTCGTTGTACGAGGAGACGATCGCGATGTTGGGCTTGACGAACGCGCGCAGCGCCTTCTTGTCGGCCGGGCCGGACGCGGCGAAGCCGTGCGCCAGGTTCGCGCAGGCCAGCTTGCCGCGCGCCGGACCGCGGTCGGCGGCCTGCCGGATGCGGTCGAGGTAGATCGTGCGCTCGGGCCTGCTGCGCTCGATGATGCGTTCGGTGACGGCGGCGAGGACGGGGTGTACGTCGGCGGTGGGTGTGGGCGCGTCGGTCATGCGGTAACTCCTTCGTGCCAGGCGCGGCCGTCGCGCTCGATCAGGATGGTCGCGTCGGTGGGTCCGTTGGTGCCCGCCGGGTACCGCCGCGGTCCGCGCTCGGACTTCTCCCACCCGACGAGGATCTGCTCGACCCACTCCCAGGCGGCCTCCACCTCGTCGCGGCGCATGAACAGGGTCGGGTTGCCCCGGACCACGTCCATCAGCAGCCGCTCGTAGGCGTCGGGCGACGGACGCTTGAACGTTTCGATGTAGTTGAGGTCCAGCGACACCGGCTTGAGGCGGATACCGCCGGGGCCGGGTTCCTTCGCCGTCATGTGCAGGCGCATGCCCTCGTGGGGCTGCAGCTGGATGACCAGGCGGTTGGGTTCGCTGTGGCCCTCGCTGCCCGGGAACATGGGGTGCGGGACGGGCTTGAACTGCACGACGATCTCCGAGCAGCGCCGGTCCATGCGCTTGCCGGTGCGCAGGTAGAACGGCACGCCGGCCCACCGCCAGTTCTGGATCTCGGCCTTGACGGCGATGAACGTCTCGGTGGTGCTGTCCGGGTTCTCGACGTCGTCCTGGTATCCGGGGACGGCTTTCCCGTCGGCGAGCCCGGGGCCGTACTGGCCTGCGACCGTGCAGCGTTCGACGTCCTGCGGGCTCATCGGCTTGAGGGCCTGGAGCACCTTCAGCTTCTCGTCGCGCACGGTCTCGCGGTCGACGTAGGTGGGCGGCTCCATCGCGACGAGGCAGAGCATCTGCAGGAGGTGGTTCTGCAGCATGTCGCGCAGCGCGCCCGCCGACTCGTAGTAGCCGCCGCGGCTGCCCACTCCGAGCGACTCGGCGACGTTGATCTGCACGTGGTCGATCGACGAGGAGTTCCACAGCGGCTCGAGGAACGTGTTGGCGAATCGAGTGACCAGCAGGTTCTGGACGCTCTCCTTGCCGAGATAGTGGTCGATGCGGAAGATCTGCGATTCCTCGAACACTGCGCCGACCGCGTCGTTGACGGCGCGAGCCGAGGCGAGGTCGTGACCGATGGGCTTCTCCAGCACAACGCGGGACTGTGCGTCGGCGAGACCGTTCAGGGCGAGGTTCTCGCAGATCGGCCCGAACAGGCCGGGAGCGCACGCCAGGTAGAACACCCGGATGGCGCCTTCCCGGTCGGCGAGACAGTCCTGCAGGCCCGTCCAGTTCGCCGGGTCCGCGACATCGACGGTGACGTATTCGAGGCGATTGAGAAATCGCTCACAGGTGTCCGAATCCAGCTGATCGCCGGAGACGAAACGCGCGAGTTCTCCTCGCACCTTGTCGCGGTAGCCGTCGGTGTCGAGACCGGCTCGCGAGGCACCGATCACGCGGGTTTCGGCGGGCAGCTGACCGTCCCTGTCGCGCAGGTAGAGCGCGGGAAGCAGCTTACGAACCGCCAGGTCGCCGGTGCCGCCGAACACGACGAAATCGCACGGTTCCACGGTGGTCGCTGGTGACATGTCATCTCCCTCTGAAAGCCGGATGTGTGGGCCATCACAGACGAGAGTAGGCGACCTTTGGCTTTTGATCAATACAGACTTAAGTATTTCGACGAACAAAGATCTGAACCTTACGTTGTCAGACGCGTGTCCGGTTGGTTGAATGGCCTGCATGCGGACGCCTCGCTCGACGACCTCCCCGGCGACGGGTGGCGACGTTTTCGCCCTCATTCGCGCAGGGCTAGCCACCACGCGCACCGAGATCGGCAACCTCACGGGGCTGTCCCGCACGGCCGTCGCGGCCCGGGTGTCGTCACTGCAGGCGTCGGGACTCGTCGTCGAACGCGAAGAGGGCGTGTCGACCGGCGGACGCCCGCCGGTGAAACTCTCGTTTCACGTGCAGGCCGGTGTGGTGCTGTCGGCCGCCATCGGCCGGAGCCGCACCCAGCTGGCCATCTGCGACCTCGCAGGCGACGTCATCGTCGCCGAGGATGTGGAGCAGGAAATCGGCACGAGCCCGGCCGAGCTGATGCCCGTCATCGCGAGACGTCTCATCGCGCTGCGCGAGGGCCTGGGCGAGACCGCGGGGCGGACGGTCGGAATCGGAATCAGTCTCCCCGGCACCGTCGACACCGAGCGCGGGTGCAGCCTGAACTCCCCCATGATGTCGGGCTGGGACGGCGTTCCGCTGCAGCCCTTCCTCGCCGATGTCACCGACGCGCCCGTCTTCGTCGACAACGACGCCAACGTCATGGTCCTGGCCGAGCGGCGCGGGGAACGCCGCGACTTCGCCGATATGCTGCTCATCAAGGCGTCGACCGGGCTCGGCGCCGGACTCGTGTCCGGCGGCGTGCTGCAGCGGGGCGCCCTGGGCGCGGCAGGCGAGATCGGGCACACGAAAACCGCAGCGGCACAAGGGGTGGTGTGCCGCTGCGGTGATGTGGGATGTATCGAGGCCGTCGCCGGCGGGTGGGCGCTGGTCCGCAATCTGCAGGAGCAGGGACGCGAAGTGACGCACATCCGCGACGTGATCACCCTCGCCCTCGCCGGCGACGCCGAGGCCCGGCGGATGATCCGCGAGAGCGGGCGTCAGATCGGCGAGGTCCTGTCGGGGGCGATCAACCTCCTCAACCCGGAGGTCGTGATCGTCGGCGGCGACATGGCGCAGGCGTACGACACGTTCGTCGCCGGGCTACGCGAAACCCTGTACGGCAACGCGATCGCCGTCGCCACCCAACAGCTTCAGATCCTCCCCTGGACGCACGGGGAACTGTCCGGCGTCGTCGGCAGCGCCACCATGGCACTCGACCACGTCCTCAGCGTGCGCGCCGTGGACCAACTGCTCGCGCAGCAGAAATAGGCGGCTCCGCCGCCTGTGCGTGGTTGACGAGTCCAGAGACTCGTCAACCACGCACGGGCCGGAGGCCTACTTGACGTCGGAACCGTGCCGGGTGAGCGGCATGATCTCGATCTTCATGTACGGGAACAGTGGAAGGTTCCACAGGATCTCGTGCAGTTCGTCGGCCGACTCGACGTCGAAGATGCTGATATTGCTGTACTGACCGACGATCCGCCAGATCTCGGGCCACTTGCCGGAGCGCTGAAGCTCCTGCGAGTAGGCCTTCTCCTTGGCGATGGTCTCGTCCCGGACCTTCGGGTCGAGGTCGCGGGGAATGGCGACGTCCATGCGCACGTGAAAGAGTGCCATCGGGTGGTGTCCTCCTCAGTTCCTGGTCCAGGTCTTGACTGCGTCCATGTTGAGCTCGACTCCGAGTCCGGGGCCTTCGGGCAGGGACACCTGGCCGTCGGCGTAGCGAAGCGGTTCCTGCAGCAATTCCTCACTGAACAGCAGGGGCCCGAACAGTTCGGTGCCGAAGTTGATGCCGGGCTCGGCGCAGGCGAACTGAATGGACGCCGCGGTCCCGATCGGGCCTTCGATGGACGTGGCTCCGTGGCAGGCGATTCCGGCGGCCTTGGCGATCGCGACCACTTCGCGGCTCTTCGCGAGGCCACCGCACTTGGTGGTCTTGAGCGCGATGACGTCGGCGGCGCCGCGGCGGGCGACCTCGAGGGCGTCGTGCGGAGTCTGGACACTCTCGTCGGCCATCACCGGGACGGGGACGAGCCGGTTCAGCTCGGCGAGGACCTCGAGTTGCTCACCGGGTGTGGGCTGCTCGATCAGTTCGACGCCGCCGTCGACGAGGCGGGGCACGTACTTCAGCGCGGTCAGCCGATCCCAACGGGCGTTGACGTCGATCCGGACGCCGGCCTTGCCCTCGAGCGCCTGGGCGATCCGGACCACCCGAGCCGTGTCGACGGCAGGGTCGAGCGCACCCATCTTCAGCTTGAAACTGAAGTGCCGCTTCGACTCGACCAGGCCGAGGGCCTCCTCGATGATCTCCTCGGCGGGTGCGGCGCCGAGGGCCCAGGTGACGTCGACGCTCTTCCGGAAGGCGCCGCCGAGCAGCGTGTGCACGGGTACGCCCAGGCTGCGGGCCCAGGCGTCGTGCAACGCGACGTCGACGGCCGCCTTCGCGAAACGTGCATTGGCGACCACCCTTTCGATGTCCGACATGATGCCGGTGATCTCGTCGACACGCCGCCCCAGCAGGACCGGGGCGATGTACTTCTCGATGATCGCCTGCATCGTCTCCACCGACTCGCCGCCCCACCAGGGGCCGCCGGGGACGACGCCCTCGCCGTGGCCGGTCACGCCGCCGGCGGTCTCGACCGCGACCAGCAGGAGCGGCTGCGCGGTCATCGACGTGGTTGCGAACTTGTGGGGACGCACCAGCGGCACATCGAGGATCGTCGTTTCGACGGAGACGATCGACAGGTCGGTCATCGGATCACTTTCTGTACGGGTGGAACGGGTCACGCGGGGTCGAGCACGAAGTTGTAGGTGACGTAGTTCTTGCCGTCGTCGCCGGTCTTCGGGTCGAGGATCAGTTCCGGCTTGGTGGCCGACGCGACGTCGCTGTCGATCCACTCGCCGCCCTTGAAGTACAGCTGCGTGGTGACCGACTCCTTGCCGGGCGCCGACACGATGAGGTGCAGGTGCGCGGGACGCCACGGGTGGCCGTTCTGCGCCTCGATGAACTGGCCGGTCGGGCCGTCGGTCGGGATCTGGTAGGGCGCCGGCTGGATCGTGGTGATCTCGTAGCGACCCTCGTCGTCGGCGATGATCGTGCCGCGCAGGTTCCACTCGGGCAGGTGCGGTGCGAACTGCGAGTAGTAGCCGTCGTTGTCGGCGTGCCACAGTTCGACCTTCGCCCCGGCGAGCCCGTTGCCGTCGAGGTCGGTGACCTGGCCGGCGAAGACGAGCGGGGTGATCTTCTCGTCCTCGGCACGCATCGGCAGGGTGCACATGGACGGCAGTTCCGGCGAGTTCTCGATGTAGTACGGGCCTTCGATGCTGCCCTTGGTGCCCTTGCGGGAGCGGGCGAGGACCTCTTCGACGGAGTGCTCGATGAACACGTCGAGGAACAGCGGCCATTCGCCGCCCTCGCCGACGTCGATCAGCCACTGCTTGAACACGCGGTACTCGGGGTAGGTGACGCCGTGCTTCAGGATCACGTCGTTGAGCGCGCCGAGGGCGTCCTTGGCGATCGCCGCGAGCCGCTCGGGCGAGGTGTCGGCGCTGACGCGCTCGGCCTTGAACTTGTCGGTGGCGGCGGAGCCGGATCCGGCTGCGGTGGGACTCTCGGTGGTGGTCATCGTTTCTCCTCGGGCTGAAGGAATTCGGACAGGGCTGGTATCGAGTTTTGGGCGACGCGGTGGGTGTTCACACGCCGGAGGGTCTTGCATATGTACGCTGTGCGTACTAACATCACGCTGTGCGTACACCACTACTGTGCGCGCAGTCACATTGAAATGTCAACCCCGAGTCCGAAGACGCACACGAATCGCTGGTGGAGGCCGCAATGACCGAGAGCGATCGCGATTACATCCAGAGCATCGAGCGCGGTTTCGCCGTGCTGCTGGCCTTCGACGCCCAGCGCCCGAACCCGACGCTCGCCGAACTCGCGACGGAAGCGGGGCTGTCGCGCCCCGCCGTCCGCCGGATCCTGCTCACCCTGCAGAAGCTGGGGTACGTCGCGGGGGCGGGAGGCCGGTGGTCGCTCACCCCCCGCGTGCTCAGCATCGGACAGCACTACTCGGAGTCGCACGCGCTCATCGAGGCCGCGATGCCCCGGCTGCTCGAGGTGGCCGAGAAGACCCAGGAGTCCGCGTCGCTCGGTGTGCTCGACGGCGCCGACGTGGTCTACGCGGCGCGCGTCCCCGTCCGGCGGATCATGAGCATCAACGTCTCCGTGGGCACCCGCGTCCCCGCGTACGCCACGTCCATGGGCCGTGCGCTCCTGGCCTGGGCCCCCGCCGACGTCGTCGAGCAGGTGGTCGCCGAGTCCACGTTCCAGAAACTCGGGCCCGAAACCATCGGCTCCGCGGCCGAACTCGAGCGGGAACTGACCAAGGTCCGCGAGCAGGGGTTCGCCCTGACGGCCGAGGAACTGGAGAAGGGGCTCATCTCGCTCGCCGCACCGGTCCGCGACGCCGGCGGCACGGTAGTCGGCGTGGTCGCGTGCTCCACGTCGTCCGCGCGCAACACTCCGGCGCAGTTCCGCGAACAGGCCGTTCCGTGCGTCCTCGCCGCCGCGGCCGCCCTGAGCGCGGACATGGGTTACGCCGGCTGACGGCGGCACGCCGGTCAGATCGGATCGAGCACGAAGTCGCAGGAGACCACTCCATCGGCACCGACGTCGACAAGCGTCTCGACGGCGGAACTGCCCACTTCTCTCGACGCGCCGGGCGTAGGGACCAGCCTCGTCGCGAGCGGGCGGAACCCGCGCGCGTGCACGATCACGTTGAGGTGCCCCACGTCGGCATCGCCTCGGGCGCTGGAGAATTCGCACGGCGCGGGCTGCACCGTCGCGATGTCGAAGCGACCGCCCGCGCAGGTGACGACGATGCCGCGCAGGTTGTTGCGGAGGATCTCCACGGAATACCCGGAATAGCATCCGTCGGCGTCCGCGTGCCAGATCTCGATCTCCGCACCCGACAGCGGTTCGCCGGTGCGGGACCGGACGACGCCCGTCATCCGCAGCGGCGTTCCGGGTTCGCCGGGAAGTGCCGCGAGGTTCGCGGTCCACGGCAGCACCCGCTGCGCGGGGAGGTAGAACTCCCGGTCCACGTAGTCGAGGCAGGCCCGGTCGGCCCGGGGTGCGGTCGTCGTCGACGTTGAGGTCATCACCTGATCCGATCACTCGTGCACGCTGTGCGTACACAGGGAACGCTGTGCGGTCGTGGTCGAGTGTGCGCGCAGTCACAGGCGTTCGTCAACTGCGCTCCGTTCACATCGCGAACGGGTCGGTACGGGGCAACTGTGGGATAATTTCCCGGCCACCGGCGGACAACGACGTTTCGCCGTCGCCCGGTGCGCGCCCTCGCGCCGGCCACGTCGAACACCCGAGGAACACATCGATGACCACCCCTCCCCGCAGCATCACCCTCCGCTTCCTCGCCGCACCCACCGAGGTCGCGACACTCGGAGGTGCAGTCCAGGGCGGCCGCATCCTCGAATGGATCGACAAGGCCGCGTACGCCTGCGCGGTCGGCTGGAGCGGGAGTTACTGCGTCACCGCGTACGTCGGAAACATCAAATTCACCCGGTCCATCGAGTCCGGACATCTCGTGGAGGTCGAAGCGCGCCTCGTCCACACCGGGCGCTCCAGCATGCACATCCAGTGCACGGTCTCGTCCGCCGACCCTCGGACCGGCCAGTTCACCGAGGCCAGCAACTGCCTGATCATCTTCGTGGCCGTCGACGACTCCGGAAAGCCGACGACCGTGCCGCCGTGGAAGCCCGTCACCGCCGCCGACCACGCCGAGTCCGAGGAGGCCGTCATGCGCATCGGCCTGCGGGCCGACATCGAAGAGGCGATGAGCAAGCAGAGCTACACCGACGCGGGCACCGCACCGGAATCGCTGACCCGCTTCCTGGCCGCGCCCACCGACGTCAACTGGGGCGGCAAGACGCACGGCGGGACCGTGATGCGCTGGATCGACGAGGCCGCCTACCTGTGCGGCACGTCGTGGAACGGCACCCCGTGCGTGTCCGTGTACGCCGGCGGTGTCCGGTTCTACCGCCCGATCCAGATCGGGCACGTCGTCGAGGTCGACGCCCGCCTGCTGCACACGGGCGCGCAGACCATGCACATCTCGGTGCACGTGCGATCGGGCGACCCGCGCACCCGGGAAATGAACCTCACCACCCACTGCCTCACCGTCGTCGCCGCTGTCGACGACGACGGCGCGACCACGGCTGCGCGGCAGTGGGTTCCGCAGTCCGACGAGGATCGCAAGCTGGAGGCGCACGCCCGCGAACTCATCGCCCTCCGCGACCGGGCGCGAATCGGCGCCCTCGCGTAACCCACCCGGGTAGCGTCACGGGAAATGGTCTACCCGCGGAAGGAGCGGGGGATGCCCGGCGACCGTCCACTCGACGCGCAGTTGTCCCGGCGGCGGGTGCTGCAATGGGGCGCGGGAGCCGCGCTGCTCGGACTCGCCGCGGCCTGCGCCCGCGGCGAGAACACCGAGGCGGCGATCGGACCGGATTCACCGCAGGTGCGGGCGTTCGCCGAGGCCGAGTCGCGGCGGTTCCCCGGCGGCCGGCCTGTCGCCTACGAACTGACCGCGGCGCAGTCCGACGTCGACCTCGCAGGTACGCGCACCGCGGCGTGGCTGTACAACACGCAACTGCCGGGCCCGGTCGTGCGCGCGAACGTCGGCGACCGGGTCCAGGTGCGGTTCCGCAACCAGCTCCCGGACCCCACGACCGTGCACTGGCACGGGCTGGCCATCCGAAACGACATGGACGGGGTCCCGGACGTCACGCAGGCCCCGATCCCGGCGGAGGACGAATTCGTCTACGACTTCATCCCGCCCGACCCGGGAACGTACTGGTATCACACGCACGGCGATCTCCAGCGCGGCCGCGGGCTGTACGGGGCGCTGATCGTCGACGACCCCGCAGCACCCGCGAACTACGACGCCGAGTTCGTCGTCGTGCTGTCCGACTGGCTGACCGATCGCACGCCGACGCAGGTCTTCGACGAGCTGCGGGGCGGGAGGATGGCGTCCATGCCCGATATGACGTCGGCCGCGCTCGGCGGCGACGCCGGCGACGTCCGGTATCCGGTGTATCTCGTGAACGGCAGAACTCCCGCCGACCCGGCGGTCTTCACCGCCCGAGCGGGGCAACGCGCCCGCATCCGGCTGATCAACGCCGGCGACGACACGGCGTTCCGGGTCGCGCTGGGTGGCCACCGGCTGACCGTCACGGACACGGACGGTTTCCCCGTCGATCCGGTCGACACCGATTCGGTGCTGATCGGCATGGGCGAGCGGTACGACGCCGTCGTCACCCTGCAGGACGGGGTATTCCCGCTGGTCGCGGTCGCCGAGGGGAAGGGGGCGCAGGGATTCGCAGTGGTCCGCACCGGGGGCGGCGCGGCACCCGCCCCCACTGTGATGCCCGCCGAACTCACGGCACCGCCGCTCACCGTGGCCGACCTGCAGGCCACCGAGGCCGCGCGGCTACCGGTTCTCGACCCGGCCGTCACCCTGGAGGCGTCGCTCGGCGGCGACATGAAGGCCTACTCGTGGACGGTGAACGGCCATGCGTATCCCGACCACACACCCCTGACGGTGCACTCGGATCAGCGGGTACGGCTGGTCTACACGAACAAGACGATGATGTGGCATCCCATGCACCTGCACGGGCACACGTTCGCGGTGGCCCGGATGGACGGCTCCGGACCGCGGAAGGACACCGTGATCGTGCTCCCCGGCCAGACCGTCGCCGCCGACATCGACACGACCAATCCAGGTCAGTGGATCACACACTGCCACAACGACTATCACCTCGCCGCGGGCATGGCGACCATCTTCTCCTACGTCGACTGAGCCCGGGCCGTCAGCCCCGGAGCGCCTCCGAGGGCGCCACACCGTACTTGCGGCGGTACGCCGCCGCGAACCGGCCGGTGTGGGTGAAACCCCACCGCATCGCGACTTCGGCGACCGTCTGTGCACCGTTCGCGCGCAGCAGGTCGTCGTGGACGCGTTCGAGTCGTACGTCCAGCAGGTAGTCGCGGGGGCTCACCCCGACATAGTCGCGGAACCCTTCCTGCAACCGGCGCACGCTGACCCCGGCGACCTCGGCCATGTCGGCCGCCGTCCAGGCGCGGGACGGGTCGGCGTGGATCTCGTCGACCACCCGCTTCACGATCCGCGGACGCGCGCATCCCACCCCGGCCCCGTCGTCCGGGACCGCGGCGAGCACCAGCGCGGTGGTGACCGCCCCCGACAACTGCTCCGCGACGAGCGCGTTGTTCAGCACCCCGTCCGACTCCAGCATCTGCTTCAGCAACGACCGCACCAGAGCGAGCCAACTCGCGCCGTTCTCGGTGGTCACATCGATCTGCGGGGGTAGCTGGATGTCGGGCCGGGCCAGGATCCGCGACATTTCCCGGTGCAGGTGGTCCCGGTCGACGCGGACCCCGATGATCGAGCACTCCTCGCTCCAGTTGGTGATGAGCGTCGACGTGTCGGGCGGGCAGATCGTCCCGGAACCCGGCGCCAACATCACCTCGTTCCTGCCGGTCACCGACTCGAGGTGCCCCGACAGCGGGACGTTGACGGCGTACGCGCCGGGGTGGTCGGACCGGATCGACACGTCCGCACCCCAGCCGATGTGCGTGATCTTCACCGGGCCCAACTCCACTGCCTCCGCGACCGTATTGGTGGCCTTCGACCTGCTCAGCGGCGTGAGGGTGTGCGGGAAGTACACGTCCGACACGACGTGCGACGCCTCGTCCCAGTCCTCGGGGCGGGAAATCTTCGACGTGGCCGACATGGCACCAGTGTGACCGCGCACACTTCGCAATGCAATCGAGGCCCCCGCCTCAACTCGCCGCGCAAAGCGGATCACCTCCGCGCTCAGCGGATCGACGCCCCGTTCCCGCAGTCGTACGTTTCTCCGTACCTCAACAGCGCCCCGGACAGGAAGGGAGGCTCCGAACATGGAGCAGCGCGAACTCCGGAACATTTTCGGGCAGCTTGCCAGCGGAGTCACGGTCATCACGTGCGCCAACTCCGACGGTCTGCCGCACGGAGCGACGGTCACCGCCTTCACCGCCGTCTCGATCGAGCCGAGGCTGTGCCAGATCACCCTGACCCGAAAGTCGAAGGCCTGCAACTACTTGAGCAAGTCGCCGTTCGCCGTCAACATCCTCGCCGCGGACCAGGTGGACACCGCGATGCATTTCGCCGGACGCCCGCAGAACCCCGAACCCGTGTGGGCCGACGGACCGACCGCCCCCGTCCTCTGCGGCGCCGCCGCCACGCTGTCCTGCGAACCGTGGGCGGAGTACGACGGCGGCGACCACATCATCTTCATCGGTGAAATCGTGGCCGCCGAATCGAGCGGCAAGGATCCACTGCTGTTCTACCGGAGCACGTTCCACGACCTCGGTTCCCCGTCGGCGTCGGCCGCGTGGAACGGATCGATGGACGATCCGAACAGCGGATGGTTCGACTCCACCACCTCCTTCGCCCCCTTCCACCTTCAGCCCGTCCACTGACCGCCGAATCCGAAAGGACCCACCATGACCACCACCGAAAGCGCTCCCGAGACCACGCTCGACCCGACGAAGGTCAACCCTGCCGCGGACTGTGAAGCCAACCGCACCGCGAACTTCGCGACCCGCCCGATGACCGGTGACGAGTACATCGAGTCCCTCAAGGACGACCGCGAGATCTGGTTGCACGGCGAGCGCGTCGAGGACGTCACGACGCACCCGGCGTTCCGGAACCCGATCCGGATGACCGCGCGTCTCTACGACTCGATGCACACCGGTGAGCACGTCGACAAGGTCACCACGTCCACCGACACCGGCAACGGCGGCGTCACGATGCCGTTCTTCAAGGCCCCCACCTCCTCGGACGACCTGCTGAAGGAACGCGACGCCATCGCCACCTGGGCGCGGATGACGTACGGCTGGATGGGTCGCTCCCCCGACTACAAGGCCTCCTTCCTCGGTACCCTGCACGCGAACAAGGAGCTGTATTCGCCGTTCCAGGACAACGCCGAGCGCTGGTACAAGGAATCGCAGGAAAAGGTCCTGTACTGGAACCACGCCATCATCAACCCGCCCGTCGACCGGCAGCTCCCGCCGGACGAGGTCGGTGACGTGTTCATGAAGGTGGAGAAGGAGACCGACGCCGGCCTCATCGTCTCCGGCGCGAAGGTCGTGGCCACCGGGTCCGCCATCACCAACTACAACTTCATCGCCCACTACGGACTGCCGATCAAGAAGAAGGAATTCGCGCTCATCTGCACCGTCCCGATGGACGCACCGGGCGTGAAGCTGATCTGCCGGTCCTCGTTCACCCAGAACGCGGCCGTGATGGGCTCCCCGTTCGACTACCCGCTGTCGAGCCGGATGGACGAGAACGACACCATCTTCATCTTCGACAAGGTGCTCGTGCCGTGGGAGAACGTCTTCATGTACGGCGACGTCGACAAGATCAACGGCTTCTTCCCGCAGTCCGGGTTCCTGCCCCGCTTCACGTTCCAGGGCTGCACGCGTCTCGCGGTGAAGCTCGACTTCATCGCCGGCATGCTGATGAAGGCCCTCGACGCCACCGGAGCCGGCGGATTCCGCGGTGTGCAGACCCGCGTCGGTGAAGTCATCGGCTGGCGAAACCTGTTCTGGTCACTCACCGAATCGATGGCACGCAACCCCGAGCCGTGGATCGGCGACACCGTCATCCCCAAGCTCGAGTACGGCCTCACGTACCGCATGTTCATGATCCAGGGCTACCCGCGGATCAAGGAGATCATCGAGCAGGACGTCGCGTCCGGCCTGATCTACCTCCCCTCGAGCGCACGCGACTTCAAGAGCCCCGACGTCCGCCCGTACCTCGACAAGTACGTTCGCGGCTCCGACGGCATGACCGCCGTCGAACGCGTCAAGATCATGAAGGCCCTGTGGGATTCGATCGGCAGCGAATTCGGTGGCCGCCACGAACTGTACGAGCGCAACTACTCCGGCAACCACGAAAACGTCAAGGCCGAGCTGCTGTTCGCCGCCGAGAACCGCGGCGACGTCGCCTCCATGAAGGGCCTCGCCGAGCAGTGCCTGGCCGAGTACGACCTCGACGGCTGGACGGTGCCCGACCTCATCGGCAACGACGACGTCTCGTACTTCGGCAACAAGTAGCCCCACACACGCGCACTCCCCGTCAGAAGCGAACGAGCTCTGACGGGGATTTGCCGTACCTACGGCGGTACGCGGCGGAGAACCGGCCCGCGTGCGTGAAACGCCATCGGGCAGCGACTTCGGAGACGGTGACACTCGAACCCAGCGCCTTCAAGTCTTCGTGAGCGCGGCTCAGCCGGATGTCGAGGAGGCATTCGGAGGGGCTGCGCCCGACGTACTGGCGGAACCCTTCCTGCAGGCGGCGGACACTGGTGCCCGCCAACTCGGCCATGTCGGCCGCGGTCCACGCCCTTGCCGGATCGTCGTGAAGTCCGTCGAGGACCCGTTTGACGATCCGCGGTCGCGGGGCGCTGGGGCGGGCCTCCTCGTCGGGGGTGACGGCGAGGATGAACGCCGACGTGATCGCGCCGGCGAGTTGCGGGCCGACCACCGGGTTCGCGAGAAGGTCGGCCGGCTCCCGCAGTTGCGCGGTCAGTGAGCGCACCAGACGGAACCAGCTGTTTTCGGCCGCACCGGTGAGATCCAGCTGCGCGGGCAGGCGCAGCCCGGTCCGCAGCTCGGAACCGAGGATCCGGTCGGCCTCCTGTTCGAGGAAGTCGCCGTCGAATTTGACGCCGAGCACCGAGCAGTCGCCGCTCCACCGGGTGATCAGGGTCGGCTCGTCCGCCCGGAAGACGGTAGCCTGCCCCGGCCGCGACACCACCGTGCCTCCCGGCGAACGGGACTCCAGCGAACCGGACAGCGGGATGTTGACCTCGTACGCACCCGGGTAGTCACATTCAATCGACACGTCCGCGCCCCAGCCCAACCTGCCGAGCGTGACGGGACCGAAGTCGACGGTCCGCATCGACAAGGTCATCGCACCGCCCGACGACAGGTCGGTCAGCGTATGGGGAAAGTACGCACCGGCCACCGCTCTCGACGCCGCATCCCAGTCCCGGGTCTCGGTGATCGTCGATGCCATCGTCATGCACCTGCCTCGCTGAAGAATCGATTCCGACCAATTGAAGCTGCGCCGGGACTCCGGGTCGAGGGTAACTGAGATGCCGATCACAACTTGTCGCGCACATCGTCCAGACCCCGCGCAGAGTGGCTAGACGACCCGCCGACCTGCGCATTACGTTCTCCCCACGCCGCCACGGCCGCGAAAGTTGTTTCCGAAGAGGAGAATTGACATGACCGCCACGCTGTCCTGGATCGACGAGATCACGATGACGGAGCTCGAGCGCAACCCGTACCCGGTCTACGAACGGCTGCGCGCCGAGGCGCCCCTGGCGTACGTTCCGGTTCTCGGGTCGTTCGTCGCGACCACCGCCGACCTGTGCCGCACCATCGCCAACAGCCCCGACTTCGAGGGGATCATCACGAAGGCCGGCGGACGCACGTTCGGCCACCCGGCGGTGATCGGAGTCAACGGTGAAATCCACCGTGACCTGCGGTCGATGGTCGACCCGGCGCTGCAACCGTCGGAGGTGGATCGGTGGGTCGACGGGCTCGTCCGGCCCATCGCGCGGCGCTACGTGGAGCAGTTCGAGAACGACGGCACCGCCGATCTGGTGTCGCAGTACTGCGAGCCGGTCAGTGTGCGCGCACTCGGTGATCTGCTGGGTCTGAACGACGTCAGCTCGGACACGTTGCGCGACTGGTTCCACCGGTTGTCGAACTCCTTCACCAACGCGGGCGTGGACGCGAACGGAGAATTCACGAACCCGGAGGGCTTCGTGCAGGGCGACGAGGCGAAGGCCGAGATCCGGGCCGTCGTCGATCCGCTCATCGACAAGTGGACCGTCGACCCCGACGACAGCGCCATCTCGCACTGGTTGCACGACGGCATGCCCGAGGGGCAGGTCCGCGACCGCGAGTACATCTACCCCACCCTGTTCGTCTACCTGCTGGGCGCGATGCAGGAGCCCGGCCACGGCATGGCGTCGACGCTCGTGGGTCTGTTCACCCGCCCCGAGCAGCTGGAGGCCGTCGTCGACGAGCCGGCGCTGATTCCGCGGGCGATCTCCGAGGGAATGCGCTGGACCTCCCCGATCTGGTCGGCCACCGCCCGCATCAGCACCCGGGACGTCACGCTGGGGGACGTGTTCCTTCCCGAGGGATCCGTGGTGCTGCTGTCCTACGGTTCGGCCAACCACGACACCGCCGTCTACGACGCCCCCACCGACTACGACATGACGCGTCCCCCGCTCCCCCACCTGGCGTTCGGTTCCGGCAACCATGCGTGTGCGGGCATCTACTTCGCCAACCACGTGTGCCGGATCGGCCTGGAGGAGCTGTTCGAGGCGATCCCGAACCTCGAACGCGACGCCGGCGCAGACGTCGAGTTCTGGGGCTGGGGTTTCCGCGGTCCGACCGCTCTGCGGACCACGTGGGAGGTGTAGCCGTGACCTTCACCGTCTCGGTCGGCACCGACAGCGTGGAATGCCGCCCCGACCAGCCGATCCTGGACGCCTTCCTCCGGGGCAGCGTGTGGATGCCGAACTCGTGTAATCAGGGCACGTGCGGGACGTGCAAGCTGCGGGTGGTGTCGGGGTCCGTCGACCACGGGCGCTCGCCCGAGAACACCCTGTCCCCGGCCGAGCGCGAGCAGGGGTTCGCGCTGGCCTGCCAGGCGACCCCGTGCAGCGACACGGTGGTCGAACGCCTGGACGCGTCGCCCACGGGCGACGTCCACGCACTGCGGGACCTCGTCGGCACCGTGAGCGCGATCGAGGACGTCGCCCGCGACACGAGGCGTGTTCTCGTCACGCTCGACAGCCCGCTCGAATTCTCCGCAGGGCAGTACGTCGAACTGCGGGTCCCCGGCACCGGCCACGGTCGCCAGTACTCGATGGCGAACACGCCGGGCGAGTCGAAACAGCTCGAGTTCCACATCCGCAGGCAACCAGGCGGAGCGGCGACGGACGGCTGGGTGTTCAGCTCGATGTCCGTCGGTGAGCGCGTGGACATGGTGGGCCCGCTCGGCGACTTCCGTCTCGACCCGGAGGACGAAGGTCCCATGATCCTGCTCGGCGGCGGAACCGGTCTCGCCCCGCTGAAATCGATAACTCGCCAGGCACTCACGAAAGAACCGGACCGGGCGGTCCACCTGTATCACGGCGTGCGCGGGGAAGCCGACCTGTACGACGTGGACCTGCTGCGGGAATGGGAGCGGGCGCACCCAGGGTTCCGATACGTTCCGTGCCTGAGTGACGAGGCGTGGTCCGGGCGGTCCGGTTACGTCACCGATGCGTTCGTGGAGGACTTCGACACCTGTCGCGGCCACTCCGGATACCTGTGCGGGCCGCCCGCGATGGTCGACGCCGGGATCAAAGCGTTCAAACGCAGGCGGATGGCTCCGCGGCGCATCTTCCGGGAGAAGTTCACCCCCGCCGGCTGATCACGGGATCGATGCACGCCGGGGCCCCGAGACCCCGGCGTGCGCATGCCGAACACGTCCTAGTCAGTACTCGGTAAATGCCTAGTGTGATGCAGCGCACAGGCTGCAAGAGTGGAATCCATTGCCGGACCCGGGCGCCCCCGCAGGGCGCAAGCCCCCGGAGATCTTGGAGGATCCCATGACTGAAACCCTGTACTCAGCGCCGTCCGAGGACGTGCGCGCCAAGCTGGCCGACGCACTCATCGAAGACTCGGAAACCGGCCGCTACCAGGTGCGACGAAGCGTCTTCACCGACGAGGACCTGTTCGAACTGGAGATGAAGCACATCTTCGAGGGCAACTGGATCTACCTGGCCCACGAGAGCCAGATCCCGAATGTCGGCGACTACTTCACCACGTACATGGGCCGCCAGCCGATCGTGATCTCCCGCAACAAGGAGGGCGAACTCAACGCCCTGGTGAATGCGTGCAGCCACCGCGGCGCGATGCTCTGCCGGCGCAAGACGGACAACCGGACCACATTCACCTGCCCGTTCCACGGCTGGACGTTCAACAACTCCGGCAAGCTGCTCAAGGTCAAGGACCCGCGCGAGGCCGGCTATCCGGAGCAGTTCAACAAGGATGGCTCCCACGACCTCACCAAGGTCGCGCGGTTCGAGAACTACCGCGGATTCCTGTTCGGCAGCCTCAACGCCGACGTCCCGCCGCTCGAGGAACACCTCGGGGACACCACGAAGATCATCGACATGATCGTCGACCAGTCGCCCGACGGACTCGAGGTGCTGCGCGGTGCGTCCACGTACACCTACGACGGCAACTGGAAGCTGCAGACCGAGAACGGTGCCGACGGCTACCACGTGTCCGCCACCCACTGGAACTACGCGGCGACCACGTCGCGGCGCGAATCCGGTGAGTCCACCAACGCCACGAAGGCGATGGACGCCGGCAAGTGGTCGAAGCAGCAGGGCGGCTACTACTCGTTCGACAACGGCCATCTGCTGCTGTGGACCAAGTGGGCCGACCCCGCCAACCGTCCCCTCAACGAGCGCCGCGACGAACTGGTCGCCGAGTACGGCGAGGACCGCGCCGACTGGATGATCGGGGTGTCCCGCAACCTGTGCCTGTACCCGAACGTGTACCTGATGGACCAGTTCGGTTCGCAGATCCGGCATTTCCGTCCGATCTCCGTCGACAAGACGGAGGTCACCATCTACTGCATCGCCCCCAAGGGTGAGAGCCGGACGGCACGCGCCGCCCGCATCCGCCAGTACGAGGACTTCTTCAACGCCACCGGTATGGCCACCCCGGACGATCTCGAGGAGTTCCGCTCCTGCCAGAAGACGTACCAGGCCGGCGCCGCACCGTTCAACGACCTCAGCCGCGGTGTCACGCATCAACTCCGGGGCCCCGACGAGGACGCGAAGAAGATCGGCATCAACCCCATCTCCAGTGGTGTGAAGACCGAGGACGAGGGCCTCTACCCGATCCAGCACGGCTACTGGGTGCAGGCGCTTACCAAGGCGCTCGACGCCGACGTTGCCGCGAACAACCGCTGAGGGAGACGATCACCATGACTGCAGTAGCCGAAAGCACCGTCACCCAGCACGACATCGAGCAGTTCCTCTACCGTGAGGCCCGCTACCTCGACGACCGCGAGTTCGAGAAATGGATCGAGTGCTATCACCCCGACTCCGAGTTCTGGATGCCGGCGTGGGCCGACGACGGCGAACTGACGATCGACCCGATGACCGAGATCTCGCTGATCTACTACGCCAACCGCGGCGGCATCGAGGACCGCGTGTTCCGCATCAAGACCGACAGGTCGAGTGCGACGAGCCTTCCGGAACCCCGCACCGGTCACAACATCTCGAACGTCGAGGTCACCGATCGTCGCGGGAAAGTCGTGGATGTCCGGTTCAACTGGTTCACGCTCTACTTCCGGTACAACACGGTCGACACGTACTTCGGGAACTCCTTCTACACGATCGACTTTTCCGGTGAGCAGCCTCTGATCATGAAGAAGAAGGTCGTGCTCAAGAACGACTACATCCACCACGTGGTCGACATCTATCACATCTGATCTCCTTCCATTCTTCGCGAATCGAGCTGTTTTCCATGACTTTCCAAGTTGCACTGAGTTTCGAGGACGGGATCACCCGCTTCATCAAGTGTGACGGCGACGAGACGGTCGCCGACGCGTCCTACCGCGCACGCATCAACATTCCCCTCGACTGCCGAGACGGGGCGTGCGGCACCTGCAAGTCGCTCTGCGAGTCCGGCACCTACGACGGCGGCGACTACATCGAAGAAGCGCTCACCGACGACGAGGCGGAGCAGGGTTACTGCCTTCCGTGCCAGATGATGCCGGAAAGCGATCTGGTGCTGCAGATCCCGACCACCTCGGATGTCGCCAAGACGGCGGCGGGCACGTTCACGTCGACGATCACGGAGATCCGGAAGTTCTCCGACACCACCATCGGGTTCACCATCGACATCACGAACCGGGACGACCTCGTCTTCCTCCCGGGGCAGTACGTGAACATCACCGTTCCCGGGACCGAGGCGACGCGCTCGTATTCGTTCAGCACCGGACCCACGTCGAAGGAACTGTCGTTCCTGGTCAAGATCACCGACGGCGGCCTGATGTCGGAGTACCTCCGCGACCGCGCACGGGTCGGCGACGCACTCGAGTTCACCGGCCCGATGGGAAGCTTCTTCCTGCGTGAGCAGAAGCGCCGCGCACTGCTGCTCGCCGGCGGCACCGGGCTGGCCCCGCTGCTGTCGATCCTCGACAAGATGCGCGCCGACGCCGTCGACCACCCCGTGCACCTGATCTACGGTGTGTCGTCCGACGCGGACCTGGTGGAACTGGACAAGCTCGAGGAGTACACGAAGTCGCTGCCGCAGTTCACGTTCGACTACTGCGTGTCCGACCCGGCGAGCAGTGCCCCGAACAAGGGGTACGTGACCGGCCTGTTCGAACCCGCGCACCTGAACGACGGCGACGTGGACGTGTACCTGTGCGGCCCGCCGCCCATGGTCGAAGCGGTGCGCGACCACCTGAAGGCGGAGGGCGTCACGCCGGCGAACTTCTACTTCGAGAAGTTCAATAACGCGGCGACACCGAGCGGGTCCGAGCCATCCGCACCGCCGGCGGCGGACGCGGCCCCGGCGGCACCCGAGTACGAGATCGGCGAGGAGCACCAGCCGCTGTCCGAGTCGGATGCGCAGTTCGACGCCCGCATGGCGCTCGAACTCGGCGCGATGGAACTGACCATCGGCCGGATGACGCGGGAACAGCTGTCCGAGTACCGGATCCTCGCCGAGACCTCCTGCGAATCGATCGAGAACGACCACTTCACGGACGCCGGCGCGTTCACCGACACCAACGCCTCGTTCCACGAGTTCCTGTTCCGGTGCACCGCCAACGACGTACTCCTGGAGGCGTACAACCGCCTCGAGGTCACCCAGCTGATGACCAGGGTGCTCCGCACCGCGGACTGGGTGGACGAGCACATCCAGCACGACCACCTTGACATCGTCGCCGCGTTCGAGAGGGGTGACCGCGCCGCCGCCCACGACCTGATCGTCAGCCACAGCGCGCACGCGAAGGCCACCATGTGCCGCGCCATCGAGAGGAGTGCCGTCGCATGAGTGGATTCGTCACTCCGCACCGATTCGACGGCAAGGTGGTCGCGGTTACCGGCGCAGCGCAGGGCATCGGCCTGACGGTCGCCACCCGACTCGCGGCCGAGGGTGCGTCGCTGATCCTGATCGACCGCGCCGACCTCGTACACGACGTCGCGAAGGGCTTGCGGGAGAACGGCACCGAGGCGCACAGCATCACCGCCAACCTGGAGCAGTTCGCCGACGCCGAGGCGGCGATCGACGAGGCGCGGCAGCAGCACGGCCGGCTCGACGTGCTGATCAACAACGTCGGCGGCACCATCTGGGCCAAGCCGTACGAGCACTACACCGCCGAGCAGATCCAGGCGGAGGTGCAGCGCTCGCTGTTCCCGACCCTGTGGACGTGCCGTGCCGTCCTCCCCCACCTCATCGCGCAGCAGTCGGGCACCATCGTCAACGTGTCGTCGGTGGCCACCCGGGGTGTCAACCGCGTGCCCTACGCGGCGTCGAAGGGCGGGGTCAACGCCCTCACCGCCTCCCTCGCGCTCGAAGCGGCGCAGTACGGTATCCGCGTGGTGGCCACCGCTCCCGGCGGCACCGAAGCGCCGGCGCGTCGTGTCCCCCGCGGTCCCGGCGCGGACACCGATCGGGAAAAGGCCTGGTATCAGCAGATCGTCGACCAGACGGTCGACTCGTCCCTGATGAAGCGGTACGGCACTCTCGACGAGCAGGCCGCCGCGATCGTCTTCCTCGCCTCGGGCGAGGCCTCGTACATCACCGGCTCGGTCCTGCCCGTCGCCGGTGGCGACCTCGGCTAACCCCCACAGATCTCGACCGCCTCATCGGCGGGGCGCATTGCACCGTCTCGCCGATGAGGCATTTCTCTACCCGAATTCAACTGTGACACAACGCACTTTCATATAAGACCCGGTTCCCCGTCACACCCACCGAGCGGAGATCACCATGACTCAATCCACCCCCGGCACCTGGGCAAGTCCGAGACACCGAAGCGCCGTCACCTGGATCGTCGCGATCGCCACGATCGCGATCATCTTCGACGGCTACGACCTCGTCGTGTACGGCACCATCCTCCCGACGTTGATGAACGATCCCGGCCAACTCGGCGAGATCTCCGCCCAGCAGGCCGGCGCACTGGGCTCGTACGCGCTGATCGGCGTCATGGTGGGCGCACTCACCGCAGGCGCGGTGGGCGACTACCTCGGCAGGCGCCGGATGATGCTCGTCAACATCGCATGGTTCTCCGTGGGCATGGGACTCGCCGCGCTGGCCACGAACGTCACCATGTTCGGCCTGCTGCGGTTCTTCACCGGCATCGGCGTCGGGGGCCTCGTCGCCACCGCGGGCGCGATGGTGGCGGAGTTCGCCCCTCCCGGAAAGCGGAACCTGTACAACGCGATCGTCTACAGCGGCGTCCCCGCAGGCGGAGTGCTCGCCTCCCTCCTCGCGATCGTCCTGCGCGACACGATCGGGTGGCGCGGGCTCTTCTGGATCGGCGCACTGCCCATCGTGATCCTCCTTCCGTTGGCGCTCGCGAAACTGCCGGAGTCGCCGAAGTGGCTCGTCGCCCGCGGGCAGGAGGACAAGGCCCGTCGCGTCTCCGAACGGACGGGTATCCCGATGCCCGGCGCCGAGGAGATCGCCGCGGAACGGGCGTCGATCGAGAAGGTCGGCTTCGCGGCACTCGCGACGCGCCGTTACGCCTGGGGCACCGCACTTCTCGGCCTGATGAGCTTCTCCGGCCTGCTGCTCACCTACGGCCTCAACACGTGGCTTCCGAAGATCATGGAGGACGCCGGGTTCAACGCGAAGGGGTCGCTGTCATTCCTGCTCGTCCTCAACGGCGGCGCCATCCTCGGCGGCCTGATCGCCTCGAAGGTCGCCGACGGCATCGGACCGCAACGCGTCGTCGCCACCACGTTCGGTCTCGCCGCGCTGGCCCTGATCCTCCTGACGCTCGGCTTCCCGCTTCCGGTGCTCCTCGCGTCCGTCGCCGTCGCCGGAGTCGGCACCATCGGCACCCAGGTCCTGATCTACGGATTCGTCTCCAACTACTACTCGACGTCCGCGCGCGGCGCCGGGGTGGCCTGGTGCGCCGGATTCGGCCGGCTGGGCGGCATCTTCGGCCCGCTGATCGGCGGCGCCCTGATCAGCGCCGGCATCAGCAGCCAGGTGGCGTTCTACGTCTTCGCAGGCATCGCCGTCCTGGGCGGGATCGTGACGTTCTTCGTCCCGCACCAACGGGATGCGGTTGCGACCACGAGCGAGGAGTCCTACTCCACCGTCCAGGTGTCGTGACCGGTCAGCAACCGCTGCAGCGAACCGTCGTCGACCGGGTCCGTCTCCCGCGCGATCTCGTTCTGCAGACGCACCATGTCGTCGTACGTGTCCCGCGCGACGCTGCGGAACACACCCGTCACGGTGTGCGTCAGATCCTGATCGGACAACCTCGACAGAGCGTAGGCGTAGTCGGGGTCGTCGGTGTGGGCGTCGTGCACCACGATCTCGTCCCGGTCGACGTCGTCGGTCGCGACCACCTTCAGACCGAAACCCGATCGGACGACGCAGTATTCGCCTGAACCGCCGAACACGATCGGCTCGCCGTGGACCAGCGGGATCAGGCGCTGCTCCGAACCGTCCTTGCGCAGGACGTCGAACGAGCCGTCGTTGAAGATCGGGCAGTCCTGGTAGATCTCCACGAAGGACGTGCCGCGGTGGGCCGCCGCCTGCCGCAGCACCTCCGTCAGCCCCTTGCGGTCCGAGTCCATCGCGCGGGCCGCGAACGTCGCCTCGGCGCCCAACGCGAGGGACAGCGTGTTGAACGGGTGGTCCACCGACCCCAGCGGCGTCGACTTGGTGACCTTCCCGACCTCCGACGTCGGCGAGTACTGGCCCTTCGTCAGCCCGTAGATCCTGTTGTTGAACAGCAGGATCGTCAGGTTGACGTTCCTCCGCAGGGCGTGGATGAGATGGTTGCCGCCGATCGACAGCGCGTCGCCGTCGCCGGTCACCACCCACACCGACAGGTCCGGACGCGTCACCGCGAGACCCGTTGCGATGGCGGGCGCGCGGCCGTGGATCGAATGCAGACCGTACGTGTCCAGGTAGTACGGGAACCGGCTCGAGCATCCGATGCCGGAGACGAACATCAGGTTCTCGCGCCGAAGTCCCAACTCCGGAAGGAAGCTTCGGATCGTCGCGAGAATGACGTAGTCTCCGCACCCCGGACACCAGCGGACCTCCTGGTCCGACGTGAAGTCCTTGGCCTTCTGCGGTTCGTCGGTCCGGGGCACGTGCGCGGTGGCGCTCAGGCCCAGATCTGTACCAACCCGACTGATCATCCGTGTCACGCCGACTCCTCCTGCCGGGGTCCGGTCGATCGATAGGTCGCCGACGCGAGCGCGTCGGAGGTCTTCGCGAGTTCGTGCTCCCGCAACGTCCCGGCCAGCGCGGAGTCGATCACCTCGTGCAGTTCGTCGCCGAGGAACGCGAGGCCCTTCACCTTGGTCACCGACTGCACGTCGACGAGGAACCGTGAGCGGAGGATCATCGCGAGTTGTCCCAGATTCATCTCCGGGGCGACGACGGTCGCGTAACTGCGCAGCACCGCACCGAGGTTCGCGGGCAGTGGGTTCAGGTTGCGCACGTGCACGTGGGCCACCTTCTTGCCCTCTCGGCGAGCACGCCTGCAGGCCTCGCCGATGGGCCCGTACGAACTTCCCCACCCGACGAGCAGCAGGTCGGCCTCCCCCGACGGGTCGTCGACGACGGCGTCGGGAACGGTGATTCCGTCGATCTTGGCCTGGCGCAACCGGACCATCAGGTCGTGGTTGGCGGGATCGTAGGAGATGTCGCCGCTGCCGTCGGCCTTCTCCAGACCGCCGATGCGGTGTTCGAGCCCGGGAGTTCCCGGCAGCGCCATGGCACGCGCGAGCGTCTCCCGGTCGCGGACGTACGGTGCGAACTCGCCGTCCACCGGCGGTGCCGTGTCGACACCGGGATCGATCCGGTCCAGTGCGGACACGTCCGGGACGGCCCACGGTTCACTTCCGTTCGCGATCGCACCGTCCGACAGCAACAGCACCGGGGTGCGGTACGTGAACGCGATCCGGGCGGCCTCGACCGCGGCATCGAAGCAGTCCGCGGGTGAGCACGGTGCGATCACGGCCACCGGCGACTCGCCGTTGCGCCCGTACATCGCCTGCAACAGGTCCGACTGCTCGGTCTTCGTCGGAAGACCGGTGGACGGACCACCACGCTGGACGTCGATGACGAGCAGCGGAACCTCCGTCATCACCGCCAGCCCGATCGCTTCGCTCTTGAGCGCCAGTCCGGGTCCGGACGTGCTCGTCACCCCGAGCGCACCGCCGATCGACGCGCCCAGCGCCGCGCCGATCCCGGCGATCTCGTCCTCCGCCTGGAACGTGGTGACGCCGAGATTCCGGTGTTTGCTCAGCTCGTGCAGGATGTCCGACGCCGGGGTGATCGGGTAGGTGCCGAGGAAGACGTCCCGCGACGCCAGCTGCCCCGCGGTCACCACCCCGTAGGCCAGGGCCGTGTTCCCGGTGACCTGGCGGTACGTGGCCGGTGGGAGCGTCGCCGCCGACACCTCGTACGTCGTCGCGAAACTCTCCGTGGTCTCCCCGTAGTTCCACCCGGCCTTGAACGCGAGCAGGTTGCCCTCCGCGATCTGCGGCTTCTCCGCGAACTTGATCTGCAGGAACCGTTCGATGCCGTGGGTGGGGCGGTTGTACATCCAGGACAGCAGCCCGAGCGCGAACATGTTCTTCGCCCGCTCGCCGTCCTTCCGGCTCAGCCCGGCCGGTTCCACCGCACCCGCCGTCAGCGTCGACATCGCCACCGGATGCACCACGTAGTCCTCGAGGGAGTCGTCGTCGAGCGGGCTCGTGGCGTACCCGACCTTCGCGAGATTCCGCTTGGTGAACTCGTCGGTGTTCACGATGATCATGCCGCCGCGCGGCAGATCGGCCACGTTCGCCTTCAACGCCGCCGGATTCATGGCGACCAGGACGTCCGGGCGGTCTCCGGCCGTGAGAATGTCGTAGTCCGCGATCTGGATCTGAAACGACGACACCCCGGGCAGGGTGCCCTGCGGCGCCCGGATCTCGGCGGGGAAGTTGGGCTGGGTGGCGAGGTCGTTGCCGAACGCCGCCGCCTCCGACGTGAACCGGTCGCCGGTCAACTGCATACCGTCGCCCGAGTCTCCGGCAAAGCGGATCGCCACCCGCTCCAGCTTCGTGGAGTTCGCCTCCGTCATGAATTCACCGAATCCTTCGACTCGTGTTCGCTCTGACCAGCAGCTTCTCACCTCACGTTACAAGCGTTCCCAATTTTCGCCAGGAAGACGCCGAAATAGCGCGTCGCGATACGGTGAGTGACGTGAGTGACCCAGGGAATATCGAGTTCGTCGGACGTTCCCGCGAGCTCGCCGAACTCGAGGCGGTCCTGCACGAGACCGCCCAGGGTGTGCCCGTCGTCGTGGTCGTCGAAGGTGTGCCGGGCATCGGCAAGACCACTCTGGTGGAACACTTCCTCGCCGCGCATTCCGACGTGCCCGCGTTCTCCGCGGTGTGTGCCCCGTGGGCGTCGAGCCGCCCCTTCGGAGTCGCCGAACAGCTACTGGGTGCGGCCGTCACGGCGCAGGAACCTCTCGACGTCGCCCGTGAATTCGTCACGGCGGCGGCTCCGCGCGCCGGTGACGCGCCGTTCGTCGTCGTGGTCGACGACGCGCACTGGGCAGATCTGGCGTCGCTGCAGTCGTTGACCTCCGCCGTGCATCTACTCGACCGCCCGGCCGTGATCGTTCTCGTCACGAACCCGGATCCGCCCGACGGTGTTCCCGCGGACGTCCTCGATGTTCTCGACCGGCACAGTCGCCATCGGGTTCGTGTCCGCCCACTCGATGCGTCCGACACTCGCGCCCTCGCGAGCAGCCTCGCGCACGTCGACCTTCCCACCCCGGTCGCGCACCAGCTCGTCCAGCACACGGCCGGGAACCCGCGGCACCTCACGCAACTCCTCCAGGAGGTCGATCCTGTTCTGTGGGGACGCTGGCAGGCGGTCCTCCCGGTGCCGCACACGTTCGCGGCGAAGGTACGGTTGCAGCTGTCAGAGGCCTCACCGCAGGCCCGTGCGCTCGCCGAAGCGGCCGCAGTCCTGGCCGGGGATCCGAGATTCGCCGACGCCTCCGCACTCGCCGGCATCGAACACCCGGTGGACGCGCTCGACGAACTTCACCGGGCAGGCCTCCTCACCGCCGGTGAGCACCGCGGCGTGACCGTGCTGACCTTCCCGTCGCCACTCACCCGCGCCGCCGTGTACCACCGCCTCGGGCCGATCCGACGGCGCGACCTGCACGATCACGCCGCGCGGATCGTCGAGGACGAGGGCAGACGCCTGGACCACCGCGCCGCGGCCGCCCCGTTCGCCGACCCGGCGCTCGCGGACGAACTCGACCGCTACTCCGCGAGCAGGGCGACGGTCGGGGCGTGGTCGGCGGTCGCGGACGCACTGATCAAGTCGAGCCGCCTCACCGCGGACCGGGGGGAACGCGAGCAGCGGCTGATTCGTGCCGTCGACGCCCTCCTCGGCACCGGAAATCTCTCCCAGGCAGTGGCTTTCGCTCCGGAGATCGAGAGTTTCCCGGAGAGCCCGTTGCGCGACGCCGTGCTCGGCTACCTCGCGATCCAACGCGGCCGTCGCGCGGAGGCCGATGCACTGCTCACCCAGTCCTGGACCGCTTGCGACTCGGAGACCTATCCGGCCACCGCCGCCTTGATCTGCCAGCGGCGTGTCCTCGACTCGCTGGCCCGCTGGCACGGACCAGACCTCGTCGAATGGGGTTCCCGGGCAGTCGCTCTCGTCGATTCGGCTGATCCGTCGGCCGTCGAATCAGCGGCGATCATGGGGCTCGGACTCGCCGCCACCGGCCGGATCGCGGAGGCGCGGGCACACTACGACACACTGTCCGCGAAGATCGCCCTCGGCGCCCAGTCCCAGCGTTTCGACATGGCCCGGGGCTGGCTCGACCTGGCGCTGGACGATCCCGAATCGGCACGCCAGGAACTCGAGAGTGCCGTGCCGACGGCCTTCCGGATGGGCTCCACCCGCATCTCGCTGTGGGCGCAAGCCTGGCTGGCGCGAACACAATTCGCGCTCGGCGATTGGAACGGCGCCATCGCCACCGTCGACCGTGCCGCGCACCAACTCGAGGACGCCACGCTCGACCTCCTCCGGCCCCTCGTCCATTGGACCGGCGCGCAGACGCACGCGCTGCGCGGGAACTGGCCCGCGGCGCACGAGCATCTCCGGCTCGCCGCCGCGAGTTCGCACGACTACCCGATGATGTTCATCCCGTCCGCCCTGGCACGCGCCCAGTGCGCCGAAGTGGAGGCCGACTACGCCGCCGTCATCAGGGCGCTGGAGCCCCTCACCCGCATGGAACCCCGGGAGGGCGTCGACGAGCCCGGTTTCTGGCAGTGGCCCGACGTCTACGCGAACGCGCTCGTGATGGCCGGGCACGTCGACGACGCGGACGCCTTCCTCACCCCGCACGAGGAACGGGCCGCGGAACGCGGGCACCGGTCCGCGATGGCGCGTCTCGGCTACGCCCGCGGGCGCATCGCCGGTGCGCGCGGCGACATCGACACCGCCAGGGACGTGTTCGAGAATGCGCTGACCCAACTCGACACCCTGCCCCTCCCCTACGACCGCGCCCGGGTGAACTTCGCGTACGGCCAGACCCTGCGCCGGGCAGGCAAACGACGCGAAGCCGACGCCGTCATGCAGGCCGCCCGCGAAGGGTATTCCGCGCTCGGCGCCACCTCCTACGTGCAGCGGTGCGACCGCGAACTGAAGGCTGGCGGCCTCAACGTCAAACGCAGCAGGTTCACGCTCGAGGAACTGACCCCGCAGGAACGGGCGGTGACCGAACTCGTCGCGGGCGGAGCCAGCAACAAGGAGGCCGCGGGCGAGCTGTTCCTGTCCGTCAAGACCGTGCAGTACCACCTGACCCGCGTCTACGCGAAGCTCGGCATCCGCTCGCGCAGCGAACTCGCGGCGCAGTTCCGCGACCAGGAGTGACGTCCCGGGTGGCGGGAACCCACCCCGAGGGTGCCTGTTCCGGGCACCGCCGACCGGCCAGGCTGGATCTCGACCGATGAAGCCGACCCACCGGAGTACCGAGATGGATGACACGATCGACGCAGTACGAGCCGACCGCGACCTGAAGACCAAACACCGCGCCATGTGGGCCCTCGGCGACTACCCCGCCCTGGCCACCGACATCATCGCCGGCCTCGGCCCCGCCCTGGTCCGGGCGAGCCGGGTCAGGCCCGGTGACCGTGTCCTCGACGTCGCGGCCGGTTCCGGCAACGCCGCCATCCCCGCGGCGCTGTCCGGTGCGAGCGTCGTCGCCGGTGACCTCACCCCGGAACTGTTCGACGCCGGACGCCGCCGGGCCGCCGAACTCGGCGCCGAGGTCGAGTGGCGCGAAGTCGACGCCGAGGCGATGCCGTTCGCCGACAACGAATTCGACACCGTGATGTCCTGTGTCGGCGTCATGTTCGCCCCGCACCATCAGGAAAGCGCGGACGAGCTCGTCCGTGTCTGCCGGCCGGGCGGGACGATCGGACTGCTCAGCTGGACCCCCGAGGGGTTCATCGGTCAGATGTTCGCGACGATGAAACCGTACGCACCCCCGCCCCCTCCCGGCGCGCAGCCGCCGCCGCTGTGGGGTCGCGAGGACCACGTCCGGGCGTTGTTCGGCCATCGGGTGACCGACGTCGTGGCAACGCGGCACACCGTCCGCATCGATCAGTTCCGGACACCCGAAGACTTCCGCGACTACTTCAAGACCCGCTACGGTCCGACCATCGCGGTGTATCGGTACATCGCCGACGACCCCGCCCGGGTGGCCGAGCTGGACCACGAACTCGCCGACCTTGCACGGCGTTTCGACCACGGCACCGGCAGCACCGTGATGAACTGGGAGTACCTCCTGCTCACCGCGCGGAAGTGGTAGCGAGCAACCACGCGCCGGTCAGGCGTGCTGGGTGAATCCGACCTGGCCGGGACGGCGGTTCGGGGCGTAACCGAGCTTGGCGAGGGTCTCGTCGGCATCGGCGTAGGTCTGACCGATCCGGTAGATGTCGCGGGCCTCCTTACCGGTGGCCACCTCCCGGCCCAGCTCCCCGGCCACCCGGACCAACTGCTCGACCTGCGCGACCGACGTCATCTTCTCACCCTTGCGACCCCAGATCGTGTCCTCGTTCCCGCACCGCGGATGCAGACCCATCGCGATCGCCATCGCGTTGACCGGCAGCACACTGCGCATCAACGTCTCGAGGGTCAGGCACGCACCGTCCGGCACCCGCTGCACGAAATTCATGATGTTGTACGGATTCGGGCCGTCGAAACCGCCACCGATACCGACCCAGGTCAAATTCAGCGGACCGGTGTACACCCCACGCCGGATCAACCGCTCCACCGTCTCGAGCTGCGGAATGCTCGACAGCTGGAAATGCGGCTGGATCCCGGCCGCCTGCAGACGACGCAGATGCTCCTCCACCCACGCCGGACCGGCCGGGACCGTCATCTCCCGGTACGCCTCGGCCAGCTCGGGCCGCTGCATCGAGGTGCCCGCGATGTCGTCGGCGGTCATCAACTCCATGATGTTCATCTGCGAGGTGTTGATCGCGATCGTCACCTGATCCGGTGCCGGATCGAGGTCGGCGAGCATGTGCCGGGTGTCGTCGGAGAGCCACTTCGCGTCCGCACCCTCACCCTCGGGGGCGAACGAGATCGAACCGCCGACCTGCAGGATCATCTCCGGCACCGCCTGCCGCAGTCCGGCGAGCAGTTCGTTGAACTTCGACAGCCGCTTGGAGCCCTTGCCGTCGAGTTCGCGGACGTGGATGTGCAGCACGGTGGCGCCGGCCTCGTAGCAGTCCACCGCCTTCTGCACGTGCTCGTCCATCGTCAGCGGCAGGTCCTCGCGGAAGTCGTCCGGCTCCCACTCCGGACCGTACGGGGCACACGTGATGACCAGCTTCTCCTGGTTTTCGGGGAAGAGGGCGTCGTCGTGGAAATGCATGGGTGTTCTCCGTTTCGAAAGATTGCGGACGGCGGGACTGTGACTCAGCTGACATAACGGTAGCCACGGGATGCGATCCAGACTTACCCTTACGGGACATATTTGTTTCCTGTTCGGGACACCCCGGCCGAGTGGGACGCCTGCAACGGAAGGTGACGCGAATGGCCAAGCCCCTCGCCCGGTATGCCGCGCTGACCGGCTTCGTCGAACTGGGCCGCACACTGTCGCTCGACCCGGTGAAGCTGCTGACGAGCGTCGGACTCGACCCGGCCGGGCTGGACCTGCAGGACCGCTGGGTGCCCGCGTCGTCGGTCGCCCGTCTGCTGGAGTTGTCCGCGGCGACGTCGGGTCGCCAGGACTTCGCGCTGAAGCTGGCCGAGCGGCGGCGCCTGTCCACCCTCGGCCCACTGAGCGTCGGCATCCGGGACGAGCCCGACGCGCGAAGCGCACTCCGGATGCTGATCCGCTTCCAGCACACGTACAACGAGGCGCTACACATCCGGCTGTCCGAGCGCGACGGTCTCGCGACGATACGAATCCGCTTCGATCCCGGCGAACCCGTGCCGGTCCGGCAGTCCGTCGAACTGGCGGTCGCGGTGACCCACCAGCTGTTGCGGCAGCTGCTGGGCGAGCGGTGGCATCCGGTGTCCGTCAGCTTCGAACACGGACGTCCGGCCGACGACTCCACGCACCGGCAAGTTTTCGGCGCGCCACTCCACTTCGACGGCGAGTACTCCGGAATCCTGGTCTACACAGGCGATCTGGACGAGCCGAACAGATTGTCCGACCCGCTGCTGCGGTCCTATGCGCAACAGATCCTCGACACGCTCACCACGCCGGAGGAACCCACCCTCACAAATCGCGTGCGCGAACTCGTCGAACTGCTGCTGCCGAGCGGGCGCTGCTCGATCGAGCAGGTCGCCCGCAGCCTCGGCGTCGACCGCCGGACGGTGCATCGGCACCTCGCGAAATCGGGAGAGACCTTCACCTCGGTCCTCGACTCCACCCGCGCCGAACTCGCGAAACGCATGGTTACCGGGCGGCGCTACTCGTTGACGGAAATCTCCGAGATGCTCGCCTTCTCGACGCCGAGCAGTTTCTCCCGGTGGTTCCATCAGCAGTTCGGCATGAGTCCTCGCGAGTGGCGCAAACAAACCACGGGATAGGTGGCCGTGCGACCGATGTCCCGAAATGCAAAGAATTCCGTCCCGTAGGGGCAACTAATCAACTCACCGGCCACGTAGCGTGATGCAGGCCACTATCGGGTCGGGCCGTAGCCCGCATCACACCCGATTCGTTCTCCGTGAAACGAGCCGCCATGACCGCTGAGCCGATACCCACCCCGACACTCGACCGAATGAAGAGTGCGGGAAGCTGGAATCCTCTGTGGGACACCTTGTCCCAGTGGGATCCGGAGTGGACCGAGCAGTTCATGGCCATGAACGCCACTCCCGTGCAGCGTGGGGTGTTCACGCCCGAGTTCGTCGAACTGCTCAGCATTGCCATCGATGCCGCCGCCACCCACATGTACGCGCCGGGAGTGCGCAGGCACATCCGGGCCGCACTCGAACTCGGTGTGTCCAAGGAGGAGATCCTCACCGTCCTCGAGATGGTGAGCGTCCTCGGGATCCACGCCTGCAATCTCGGTGTACCGATCCTCGCGGAGGAACTCGACGCGTACGAGTCCCGGCGCCCGGCACACTGAACGCCGCTCCCACACTCTCTCCCTCTCCACCCGCACCCTCAGGAGCATCCATGGGACCGAATCCCACCACGTCCGAACTCGAGATCGCAGTCGCCGCCCCGTCGAGTTCCGTGCCGACCGCCGACCGCCGCACCCGACGCTCCTCGTTCTACCCCTGGCTCGTTTTCGCCCTCGCGTTCGCGTTGCTGCTCTCCGACTACATGTCCCGCCAGGTTCTCAGTGCGGTCTTCCCGTTCCTGAAGGCCGACTGGGCACTGACGGATTCCCAGCTCGCATCCCTTACCAGCATCGTCGCGCTGATGGTCGGGCTGCTCACCCTCCCGCTGTCCCTGCTAGCCGACCGATGGGGGCGCGTGAAGTCCCTGGTGCTGATGGCCACGCTGTGGAGTGTCGCGACCCTGCTGTGCGCGATCGCCTCGAGCTACGAGCAGATGCTCGCCGCGCGCTTCCTCGTCGGTGTCGGGGAGGCCGCGTACGGAAGTGTCGGAATCGCCGTGGTTCTCAGCGTCTTCGCGCCACGCGTCCACTCCACACTCAGCGGCGCGTTCATGGCCGGCGGTTCCTTCGGCTCGGTCGTCGGCGTCTCGCTCGGCGCGGTCATCGCCGTGCACCTGAGCTGGCGCTGGTCGTTCGCCGCGATGGCGGTCCTCGGACTCATCCTGGTCCTGGCATTCCGCACGATTGTCACCGAACGCCGCCTGGCCGAGCACGCCGCGACCGACGACACCGCCGAATCCGCCCGCCCCGACGAACCCGCGATCCGCGTCCCGGTGTCGACACTGTTCACCAACCCGACCGTGTGGTGCGCGTACCTCGGCGGCGGACTGCAGATGTTCAACGCGGCCGTGCTGCTCGCCTGGGCCCCGAGCTACTTCAACCGCTACTACGGCATGGCCCCGGACAAGGCCGGTGCCGTCGCGTCGGGGTTCGTGTTGCTGATCGCCATCGGCATGATCGTCTGCGGCATGATCACAGACCGGGTCGGCCGCAACAACGCGGCCGCGAAGTGGACCAGCGCAATCACCTACTGCACGATCTCGCTGGTCTCGCTCGGAATCGCACTCCAGCTGGAAACCGGTGCGTCCCAGCTGATTCTGCTGGGTATCGGCGCCTTCTTCGCTGCCGGCTCGTCCGGCCCCACCGCCGCCATGGTCGCGGGTTTGACCCACCAGTCGGTGCGGGCCTCGGCCCTCGGCAGCCTGACCGTGACCAACAACGTCCTCGGCCTGGCCACCGGACCCTTCGTCATCGGCATCCTCGCCGACCGCCTCGGCCTGCTCGGCGCACTGCAGCTGGCACCGCTGGTGTACGTGCTGGCGATCGTGGCCCTGTTCCTCGGCAAGCGGATGTACCCGGCCGGGCTCGCGAAGCTCGCGGCGCAGAGCGCCGCCGCCGCGGCGAAGGTCTAGGTCTCGCCGGACCACATCAACTCGGCAAGTCCCGGTGGCAGCCGCCGCCGGGACTTGCCGAATGTCATACACCTCGACGATGCACTGGCCGGTCCCGCGCCCTGGACCACCAGCTGGCGAAACACCGGACCGCGCACCCGTGACCGGTTACATCACGAAGCGCTGGAGGCACCAACTCCACCGGATCATCCAGGTCGAGGATCCGCAGGTCATCGGGCAACGCGAACACCCCCAGCGCGCGCCGCGAACCCGGCAGCAGCGGGAACGCGAGTCCGACTCCGGGTTGCTTCGGGCTATCCTCGTCGCCGTGAGATCACCCAACCGCGACGCACTGGAGGCCATGGTCGCGGAGGCGACGATCGACTGCTACAACGACAGCGAATGCGTCACCGGCTTTTACACCATGCTCCACGAGAACCTCGACCTGCCGTTCCACACCCGTGTGCTCGGTGCCCAGGTCACCGTGTCCGGCATCGACCTGATCGACGACCACATCGTTGTGATCTGCACCCGCGGCCGGTCACGACAACGCCTTCGAATTCTCGACCTGCCGTTGCCGGCACCGCCACCCGACGGTGCCGAGTGGATCGAGGCATACCGCCACTGGCTGAGATAGGTGAGGACACGAGCATGAACACCGGCGACACCGCACCCCCGAGCGCGACCGGGGAGCACCGGATACGAATGACCGAACAGGAGGCCATATCGAATCTGCACACGGTGCTGCACCTCTGCGCGGCCGGTGAATTGCGGTGCAGCGAGAAGACCCACCGCCCCTCCGCGGCGACGGTCGCTGCCGTGGGCTCACAGCTCGCGCACGGCGACTTCTACCTCGACGACCCGATCGCGTCGTTCGCGTGGCCGCTGATCATCCAGGCCGGTGGGCTCGCCACGATCGAGAGCGGGCGCCTGCGGCTGACCCCGAAGGGCCGTACCGCCCTGCGTCGGCCGGCGGCCGAGGCCATCTCCCAACTGTGGCGGCGCTGGCTCACCCACGCGGTGATCGACGAGTTCAGCCGAATCGAACAGATCAAGGGTCAGCGCGCACACAACGTCCTCACCTCGGCCCGGACCCGCCGGCAGACCGTCGCTGCGGCTTTGGCCGGCTGCCCACCCGGAGAGTGGATCGGGATGGATTCACTGTTCACGGCAATGCGACGGAAAGGCGTGAGCCCCAACGTCGCACGCAGCGAGCGCGCGCTGTGGAAGCTCTATCTCGTCGACCCGCAGTACGGCAGTCTCGGCTACGACGGTTACCACCGGTGGGAGATCCTCGAGGGCCGCTACACGATGGCGGTGCTGTTCGAGTACGCCGGCACGCTGGGCCTGCTCGACCTCGACTACCTCCACCCCACCGGCGCACGGTCGGACTTCCACGCCAACTGGGGCGGTGACGACCTGGACGCGCTGAGCAGGTATGACGGACTGCAGGCGATCCGGCTCACCGCCCTGGGCTGCTACACCCTGGGCCTGACCGACACCTACGAGCCGCCCGCCGACAACCCTCCGCCCCGGGTTCTGAAGGTCCTGCCCAACCTCGACATCGTCGCCACTGGAACCCTGTCCCCCGGCGATCAGCTACTGCTGTCCGGCTACGCCGAGCACACCGCGGACCGGGTCTGGACCCTCTCCGCCGCGAGCCTGCTGGCCGCGATCGACGGTGGCCACCACCTCGAGGACCTCACTACCTTCCTCGCCGCGCGCACCGACCATGAGCTGCCCGGCACGCTGCGGACCGTCATCGACGACGTCACCCGCCGAGCCGCCCAGCTCACCGACCACGGCCACGCCCGGGTGATCGAATGCACCGATGCCGCACTCGCTGCGCTCATCACCCGCGACCGCGCACTCCGCACACTGTGCCGTCCGATCGGCGACCGCCACCTCGCGGTCCCCGTCGAACACGAACCGAAGTTCCGCAGGGCCCTACACAAACTCGGCTACGCCCTGCCCAGGCCGAACACCCCCTGACCGAAGACGTCAACGCCGCGACACACAGGGCCGGGCGGCGGCCTGCGCCGGCGACCGGTGGCCGAATCGACTAGTAGTCAGATCCAGTCGATGTGGACGGAGTCGATGTGGTCGAAGTGGAATCCGAAATTGGTTGCAGTACATGTCGAAGCCCTTGTTCTCGCATCCCTCGTCGGCACCGTTGCGGACCATGACCCGGCTCTTGACCCGGATGACCGCCCTCTTCGGTGTTCCGGGTAGAGCCCGCCAATTCCTCGCCGACAAGGGCATCCGCGTGGGCCGACGGTCAGCGCCTGCCCCTCCGCGGGGGCAGCGCCTGCGATTCGGGTATTGCCCTGCCTCGCGTCTCCAGCTACAATCGAACGTATATTCGAATGACCTTGGGGGAGGTTGGTTGTGGGGGCAATGCTTCTCGAGGAATTGCGCACATTCACGGCGCGACTGCAATGCGCCGAGGCGGCGAGTGGGGATCCGGGGTTGGGCATCGACCTGCTCGATGCGATCGAGACGTTGAAATCGGTCGGGTGCGCGGTACAGGCGGTGATCACCGACGATGTCGCGACGAGCATCCGTCCGGACCGCGGGGCTCGGAAACGTCCACGATCCGAGTGGGGTCGGGGTATCGCGTCGCAGATTGCGCTGGCGCGCAGAGAATCCCCGAACCGGGGCGGCCGGCATCTGGGGTTCGCGCAGGCGCTGGTGCACGAAATGCCCCATACGTTGGCCATGCTGCAGACCGGTCGGCTGAACGAATGGCGAGCCACTCTGTTGGTCCGGGAGACAGCCTGCCTGTCCGCGACCGATCGGGCTATCGTCGATCGTCAGTTATGTTCGGACCCAGCAACACTCGACGGCGTCGGCGACCGCGGTCTGATCGCGCGGGCCAAGGCCCTGGCGGTCGAACTCGACGCCGCCTCGGTCGTCCGGCGGCATCGCAAGGCCGTGTCCGAGCGTCGGGTCACGACCCGTCCGGCCCCGGATTCGATGGCCTATCTGAGTGCGCTGATGCCGGTGGAGCAAGCGGTGTGCCTGCAGGCCACGCTGGGTCGGGATGCGGACAGTCTCATCGCGACCGGAAAGGGGCGGGGTCTCAGCCGAAATCAGCTGATGGTGGACTTGTTGTTCGAACGCGGCACCGGAGCGTCGGTGGCGTCGGGTGTGCCGGTGACGGTGAACCTGGTGCTCTCGGACGAGACGCTGCTGGCAGGCGGTCACGAGGCGGCGCAGCTTCAGGGGTTCGGGCCGGTGCCGGCCGGGATCGCGCGACAGCTGGTGGCCGACGCCCTCGATGATGACACCGAGACGTCGTTGCAGCGCGTGTATTCGTGCCCGCAGTCGGGGTCGTTGACGGCGATGGAATCGCAGTCCCGTACGTTCCCGAAAGGTCTGCGAAAACTGATCGATCTGCGGGATCAGACGTGCCGCACCCCGTGGTGTGATGCGCCGATCCGACATCACGACCACATCCGCTCACGGCGGCGGCGGGGTGCCACGACGGCGGACAACGGATCCGGCCTCTGCGAGGCGTGCAACTACGCGAAGGAAGGCGACGGTTGGACGGCCCGCCCCGTGCACAGACCCGGCCGCACCCACCTCGTCGACCTGGGCACCCCGACCGGGCACCACTACCGATCTGCGGCACCACCACTCCCGGCCGCCGCGCGGCAATCCGAGGTCGAGGCGGTGCTCATCGCACACGTGCGTGCGTCGTGACAGCGCGATCACGCCTGGACGACACCGACCGCCGGGACTTGCCGAATCAGCTTCGTGAACGCTTCACAAGTGCCACGCTTGAGACCATGGACAGCATCAAGTCGATGAGTGATCGGTAATGGCCCGGCCGGTGCGCGTCGTCGTGCTCGGCGCCGGTTCGTGGGGAACGACGGTGGCCGGTCTCGCCGCCCACAACACACCGACCCTGCTGTGGGCGCGGAATTCGGATACCGCGGACGAGATCAATACGGAGCATCGCAACTCCCGCTACCTCGGCGAGCGGGCACTCCCCGACTCCATGCGCTCGACAGCCGACCTGGTGGAAGCGGCGCAGGAGGCCGACGTTCTCGTGGTCGGGGTGCCGTCGCACGCGGTCCGCAGCACCCTTACTCAGATCGCCAACGAGGTGCGGGCGTGGGTGCCGGTGCTGTCTCTGGCGAAGGGGCTGGAGCCGGGAACACGGTTGCGGCCCACCGAGGTGATCGCCGAGTGCCTGCCGGGGCATCCGGTCGGGCTTCTCGCCGGTCCCAATATTGCGCGGGAGATCGTCGACGGACTTGCGGCGGCGTCGGTCGTCGCCACCCAGGACGTGCGGGTCGCCACCGCGTTGCAGCCGTTGTTCGCGTCCGCGGTGTTCCGCGTGTACCGGAATACCGATGTGCTGGGCTGCGAACTCGGCGGTGTGCTGAAGAACATCGTGGCCATCGCGTCGGGGATGGCCGACGGGCTGGATGTCGGCGACAACACGCGCGCGATGGTCCTCGCACGCGGGCTGGCCGAGATGACCCGGCTGGGTGAGGCGATGGGCGCGAACCCGCGGACGTTCGCCGGGCTCACCGGGGTCGGAGACCTGATCGCCACGTGTATGAGCCCGAGTTCCCGCAACCGGCGGGTGGGCGAGTTCATTGCCCGCGGCATGACCGTCGAGGAGGCTGTCGCCAAGCTGGGGCAGGTGGCCGAGGGCGTCAAGACCGCCCCCACCGTGATGGAGTTGGCCCGCGACTACAACGTGGACATGCCCATCGCCGCGGAGGTCGAGGCGGTCGTCGCCGGACGTCAGACGCCGGAAGGCGCCTACCGTGGCCTGCGGAAAGTCGCTGCCGGCAGTGAGGACGAGGTGGCGTGATCGCACAACTGCAACCGGAAGTAGCACTATCTAGACGTTTCTAAGCAATCTCCTAGAAAACTGGGGCAGACTCCTGAAGGGAGGCACCCCAGCGAGCAGCGTCGTGCGGGGACGGATGCGTGAGAGAAGTCAGCGATGAGTTCACCGACCCCGATTGGTCCCGGAGACTCGCCGGCGCGCGCCTATCCGCTGTCGCCCGCACAGATGGGGATGTGGCTCGCGCAGCGCGTCGACCCTGCCGTTCCCGTGTCGGTCGCCCAGTACGTCGACATCCGCGGCGCGCTGAACCGTAGCGCTCTCGCGTCGGCGTGTGCTCGCGCTGCCGCCGAGTTCGAGTCGTTCTTCCTGCAGATCACCGAGGTCGGCGGTCAGCCGCGGCAATGGGTGGACCCGAACCTCGACGCGACCGTCGGCTACGTCGACTTCCGCGACGTCCCGGACCCCGAGACGTCGGCGCACGCGTGGATGCGCGCCGAGCCCGCCGAACCGATCGACGTCCGGCGCGACCGCCTGACCGTCTCGTACGTTCTCCACGTCGGGCACGACCACTACTTCTGGTATTCGCGCGCCCACCACGTCGCGATGGACGGTTTCGGGTCCATCACGCTGGTCTACCGGATCGCCGCGCTCTACACGGCCGCGGTGCACGGACTGCCGCCGCCCGCGAGCAGGACCCTCGGCCTGCGACGCATTCACGACCTCGAGATCGACTACCGCGACTCGGCGCGCCGGGACGCCGACCGGGAGTACTGGACCGACACCATGCGTGGCGTCACCCACCCGAGCACCCTCGCGCGCGGCCCCGCGCCTGCGGCCGCCGGTTCCCGGGACGTCAGCGGAATATTGTCCACCGAACTGGTCGATCGGCTCGAGAAATGCGCGGCGGCGCACGGGGTCAATCCTGCGACACTCACGGTCTGCGCGGTCGCCGGCTTTCTGGCGCGCACGACCGGCCAGGACGACGTCACGCTCAGCCTGCCGGTGTCGGCTCGCACGACGGCGGCGCTGCGCCGGTCCGGCGGGATGGTGTCCAATATTGTGCCGCTTCGGATCCCGGGTGCAGGGACGGCGACCGTCGGTGATCTGGTGGCCCGCACGCGTCTCGTGATGTCGGGTGCCCTGCGGCATCAGCGGTACCGGCACGAGGACATCCGCGCCGATCTGGGCGACGCGCTGTCCGGGCCGCGGCTGTTCGGCCCCGCCGTCAACATCATGCTGTTCCCGGAGGAACTCGAACTCGGTTCCCTGCGGAGTCAATTGCACGTGCTGTCTTCGGGTCCGATCGAGGACCTGCTGGTGAACCTGTACCGCTCCGGTCCCCACGGACGCGTGCATCTCGACTTCAAGGCGAATCCGCGACTGTATTCGCAGGACGAGCTGGACGGTCACCACACCAGATTCCTGCGGTATTTCCAGCGCTTCCTAGACGCCGAGACCGCGCACCCGATCGGTGATCTCCCCGTCCTCATGGAAAACGAAACCGCGGCGCTGGTCCCCTGCCCCGGACCGCCGGGCAGTGTGCCGGTCACTCTCGCCGACGTGTTCCGCGCTGCTGCCGCCCGGGACCCGGACGCGACGGCCGTCGTCGACGCCGGCCGGGAGGTCACCTACCGGGAACTCGACGAGTGGTCGGATCGGATCGGATCGACGCTGGCACGGTTCGGCGTCGGGTCCGGCGACGTGGTGGCGCTGGCGTTCCCACGGTCCTTCGACTATCTCTGCGCGGTCTGGGCCGTCGCGAAGACGGGTGCCGCATTCCTGCCGGTGGACCCGACGTACCCGGCGCCGCGTGTTCGGCACATGCTCGACGACTCCCGCGCGGCGATCGGGCTGACCTCCGCGGAGTTCGTCTCCACGTTGCCGGACGGCACCGAATGGCTGCTGCTCGACGAGGCCGCCCGCTCCGGAAGCCCCAGTTTCGGCACGCCGGCAACACGACTCGACGACGCCGCGTATCTCATCTACACCTCCGGGTCGACCGGCGCCCCCAAGGGGGTGGTGGTCACGCACCGTGGGATCGCGAATCTGGTCTCCGCGCAGCGCACCCGACTGGACCTCGACCGGTCGGCGAGAGTTCTGCACGTCGCGTCGCCGAGTTTCGACGCCTCGGTCTTCGAGATGCTGATGGCCTTCGGTTCCAGTGCCGCACTGGTCGTCGCCCCGCCCGCGGCATACGGCGGATCCCCGCTGGCGCGGCTGATGACCGCCGAAACAGTCACCCACGCGGTCCTCACCCCGTCGGTGCTGGCGTCGATGGAGCCCGCCGAGGTCGAAGGTCTGCGCACCCTGGTCGTCGCCGGGGAGGCGTGCCCACCGGAACTGGTGTCGCGGTGGGCGTCCCGGTGCCGGATGATCGACGCCTACGGCCCGGCGGAGACCACCGTGATGGCGACCGTCAGTGGTCCCCTCCGCAGCTCCGCACTGGTCACCGTCGGCCGGCCGATCGACGGCACGAGGGTAGTGGTCCTCGATCACCGGCTGCGCCCGGTTCCCGTCGGCGTGGCCGGCGAACTGTACGTCGCGGGACCGGCCCTCGCCCGCGGGTATCACCGCAGGGCCCGGCAGACGTCGGAACGGTTCGTCGCCGATCCGTACGGACCACCGGGTACCCGCATGTACCGCACCGGCGACACGGTCCGCTGGACCCGCGACCACGAACTCGAGTACCTCGGCCGCAGTGACGCGCAGGTGAACCTGCGGGGCCTGCGCGTCGAACCCGGAGAGATCGACGCCACGCTCCGCCGACATCCGGCGGTTCGGTTCGCCGTCACCGTGATTCGCTCGCAGGCCACCGGTGATCAGCTCGTGTCGTACGTGGGCGCCGACGCCGTGGCGGAGCGGGAGTTGCTGTCGTTCCTCACCGCCGAACTGCCCCCGCATCTCGTGCCTGCCGACGTCGTCGTGCTCCCCCACCTTCCGCTGACCCCGTCCGGCAAGCTGGATCGCGCTGCCCTTCCCGAGCCGCACGCCCGGCCGTCGATCAGGGTCGCTCCCGAGGGCGCCCGGGAACGGACGCTCCACGCCCTCTACGCCGACATCCTCGGGACGTCCGATTTCGGTGTGGACGAGTCGTTCTTCGCGCTCGGCGGCGACAGCATCATGGCGATTCAGCTCGCCGCCCGGGCGCGGAGCGCCGGAGTGTCGTTCACCCCGCGTGACGTGTTCGAGCAGCGGACAGTGTCCCGACTCGGCGTCGTCGCCGGCGACGACCCGAGTGGACCGACCCTCGAGGAACTCCCCGGCGGCGGGATCGGCGAGATGCCACTCCCCCCGGCTGCCCGGTTCCTCTTCGACCGCGTCGGGGTCGTCGACCGGTACGCACAGGCTGTGGTGGTGGAATTGCCGCGGGGTGTGGACGCGCAGAAACTGCACACGGTGATCGGCGCCGTCGTCGATCGGCACGACGCGCTGCGGGCGCGCCTCGGACGCCACTCCGACGGGACGGCATTCCTCACGGTGAGCCCGGCCGGCGCACCGCTGCCGGACGGCACGATCACGCGGGTCACGCTACCCGCCGACGCCGACCCCGCGCAGCGGACGCGGGACCAGCACGAGGCGGCGGTCCGGCGGTTGAATCCGGTTGCGGGCGTGATGATGCAGTGCGTCTGGCTCGATCCCGGACCGGAAGAGACCGAGCGTCGTGGACGGCTGCTCTTCGTCGCGCATCACCTGGTGGTCGACGGGGTCTCGTGGCGGATCCTGATCGGCGACCTCGCCGCGGCGTGGGCGCAACTCGAGGCGGGAGCGTCGCCCAGCCTTTCTCCTGTCGGCACGTCCCTGCGCCGGTGGTCACACGGACTGGCCGAGGAGGCGCAGCGCACCGGCCGCAGGTCCGAACTGTCATTCTGGCGCGCTATGACCTCGGTCGAGGATCCGCCGCTCGGCACCCGACCACTCGACCCGCGACGTGACGTGAATTCGACGGTGGACCGGATTCACACGAGTACATCAGCAACGCACTCGCTCCTCACCGACGTTCCGGCCGCCTTCCGCTGCGAGGTCAACGACGCACTCCTCACCGCCCTCGCCCTCGCGCTCGGGCAGTGGCAACGCCGCCGCGGACGACCGGCCACGGCGCCGATGATCCGGCTCGAGGGCCACGGCCGCGAGGAGGCGGTGCTGCCCGGCGCCGATCTGTCCCGCACCGTCGGGTGGTTCACCAGTATTTTTCCGATCCGCCTCGACCTGGGGGACCTCGACCTGGACGACGCCGGCGCCGCCATCACGGTGGTCAAGGAACAGTTACGGGCGGTGCCCGACAAGGGCATCGGTTACGGCCTGCTGCGGGGTCCGGGGGACGAGACCGGCCAGATCGCGTTCAATTACCTCGGACGGCTCGACAACACTGATTCCGAGCATGATTGGCGGCCGGTGCGGGACGGCCCCGCCGTGTTCTCCTCCGCCGAACCGTCGATGCCGGTCACCGCGCTGATCGACATCACCGCGTTCACCACCCACGGCGCCCTCGACGCCACGTTCGCCTTCCCGACGGGTGCGATTGCGGCAGAAGACGTACGGGCTCTGGCCGATCTGTGGGAGCAGGCGCTGACAGCCCTCGCCGCGGTGGCGCGTTCCCCACACACGAGTGTGCTCACGCCGTCCGACCTGTCGCTGGTCGCCGTGGACCGCGAGGACATCGAGGAATGGGAACGCGACCGTCCGGGTCTGCTCGACGTGTGGCCGCTGACACCGTTGCAGTCGGGGCTGCTGTTCCACGCGGCGCTCGCAGGCGCGGAGGGCGATCCCTACGCGATGCAGGTGGTCCTGACCCTGTCCGGGCACCTCGACCGGGACCGGCTCCGAAGCGCGTGCGGCGCCGTCCTCGCGGGGCACGCGAATCTGCGCACCGCCTTCGTGCGCGACGGTCGCGGCGTCCCGGTGCAACTCGTACTCGGCGACGTGCCGCCGCGGTGGCGGCACGTCGACGTCACCGATACCGGTGCCGAGCAGATCCTGCTCGACGACCGCGCCACGCGCTTCGACCTGTCGGCCCCACCGCTGATTCGGTTCACACTGCTGTCGCGGGGTCCTGACAGTGCCGAACTGGCGATCACCGCCCACCACATCGTGCTGGACGGCTGGTCCATGCCGCTGTTGGTGCGTGAACTCCTCACCGCCTACCGAGGCGGTGACTCCCGCACCGAGCGGCCGGATTCGAGCCCCTATCGCGACTTCCTGGAGTGGCTCGCGGCGCGGGACACCGACGCCTCGGCGCGGGCGTGGGTCGCGGCGCTCGACGGCATCACCGAGCCGGCCGCGCCGGCGGACGACACCCCCACCACGTCCGAGTCGGTGCTGGAACTGAGTGAGCAGGACACCCGCAGGCTGACGGCCCGCGCGAGCGAACTCGGAGTCACGCTGAGCACCATCGTCCAGGCGGCCTGGGGAATCGTCCTCGGGCGGGCGACCGGACGCGACGACGTCGTGATCGGCGAGGCCGTCTCCGGCAGGCCCCCGGAACTCGCCGGCGTGGAGAGCGCGGTGGGATTGTTCGTCAACACCGTCCCCGTGCGGATCCCCCTCGATCCCGGCATCGACGTCGCCGCGCTGCTCACCCGCCTGCAGGCCGAGCACGTTCACCTGCTCGAACACCACTGGCTGGGCCTCGCAGACATTCAGCGGGCGGTCGGGGTCGCGCCCCTGTTCGACACACTGGTCGCGTTCGAGTCGTACCCTGTGGACCGCACCGCGCTGCCGGAACCCACGGACGGACTGACCTTGGACGGCGTTCACGCACACGACGCCTCGCACTACGCCGTGACGCTCGCGGTGACGGCGGCCCCGACCCTGCGGCTGACGGCGAAATGCCGGTCACCGCGCTACGACGGCGCGGCCCTGCTCGCACGGGTCGGCCGCGTGCTCGACTGCATGGGCAGGGATCCGCACGTCGCCCTCGGCAGCCTCGACCTTCTCGGTGCGGCGGAGCGGGAGCGGGTGCTGCGCACCTGGAACGCGACGGACGCACCGGTGCCCTCGACCACCCTGGTGGACCTGGTCGACGCGCAGGTCCAGCGTTCGCCCGGTGCCGTGGCGGTGGAGTTCGGCGCGGATCGGTTGACGTACGCGGAGTTCGACGCACGGGTGAACCGGCTGGCCCGGTATCTCGTGGCGAGGGGCGTCGGACCGGAAAGCGTCGTCGGGGTGGCGGTTCCCCGTTCGATTCGGCTTCTCGTCGCGCTGCACGCGGTGCTGAAGGCCGGCGGCGCCTATCTACCCGTGGATCCCGGGCACCCGCCCGGACGGACCGCCCTCGTACTCGACTCGACAGCACTGGTCCTCACGTCCGGTGCCGGGAACGGCACGGTCCCGGACGGAGTCGCTGTCGTGGACCTCGACCGGCTGGACGTCGCCGGGTACGACCCACGACCGATCACCGATTCCGAGAGACGTGCACCGTTGCGCCCGGCGAACGCCGCGTACGTCATCTATACATCCGGTTCCACGGGACGGCCCAAGGGCGTGACGGTAACGCACGAGATGATGGTCAACCAGTTTCGGTGGGCGCAGACGCTGACGCCGCTCGACGGTACCGATGCGGTGCTGCACAAGACCCCGCTCACGTTCGACATCTCCTCGTGGGAACTGCTCTGGCCCTTACACACCGGCGCACGGGTGGTGGTCGCCGAACCCGGCGGACACCAGGACCCCGCCTATCTGGCGCGGACCGTCGCGCAGCAGTCGATCACGACGCTCCATGTCGTTCCGTCGATGCTCGACGCCTTCCTGGCGCAGTGCGGGCCGCAGGTGCCCTCGACTGTGCGTCGCGTGTATTCGGCGGGCGAGTCGCTGTCCGCGGCGACGGCAGCACGATTCGCGGAACGCAGTGCGGCTGCGCTGTACAACTGGTACGGCCCGTGCGAGGTCGCGGTGGCGACGTCGGAGTCGATCGACGGCAACGAGATCGGCGCGGTGGTCTCCCTCGGCGGTCCCGTCCACAACGTACGTACGTATGTGCTCGACCGCCGGCTGCGACCGGTGCCGGTCGGGACGAGCGGCGAGTTGTATCTTGCCGGTGCGTACCTGGCGCGCGGTTACGCCGGACGCCCCGACCTGACGGCCGAACGCTTCGTCGCCGAACCGTTCGGCGGAACGGGCGGGCGGATGTATCGCACCGGCGACGTGGTGCGGTGGAACGGGGCGGGCAGGCTCGAGTACCTCGGGCGCAGCGACTTCCAGGTCAAACTTCGCGGCCAGCGCATCGAACCCGGCGAGATCGAAACCGCGTTGACGTCCGACCCGGCGGTGACCCGAGCGGCGGTCACCGTGCACCGCGACCGGGACGCCGGAGACCGGCTGATCGCGTACATCGTGGCCGCGGACGGTGCACCGCCGGACGAGCGGCGGATCGCCGGCCGTCTCGCCGGACTGCTCCCGGCCTACATGATTCCGTCCGCCTTCGTCCCGCTTCCCGAACTGCCCGTCACGTCCAGCGGAAAGCTGGATCGCGCCGCCCTGCCGGAACCCTCGCCCGCGAGGCCTGCGTCCGATCCGCCGGCCACACCCACCGAGGACGTGATCGCGTTCGTGTTCGCGGAGGTGACCGGCACCGCGTCCGTGGGACGGTACGACAACTTCTTCGCCGCCGGAGGAAACTCGCTGACCGCGGCGCAGGCCGCCGCCCGCGTCGGAGCGGCGCTGGGAACCACCGTCGACCTCCGTGCACTGTTCGACCACCCGACGGTCGCGGAACTGTCGGCGTATCTCGCGGACCGCGCACACGAGACCGCGCAGGCTCCGCTGGTCGCCCGCGCCCCGGCCGCCCACGTGCCGCTGTCCCTCGCCCAGCAACGTCTGTGGTTCCTGAACCGGCTCGACGGACTCTCGGCCACCGACAGCATTCCCGTCGTGCTCCGCCTCACCGGCACCGTGGACGAAACGGCGTTGTGTGCGGCCATGCGTGACGTGATCGACCGCCACGAACCCCTGCGCACCGTCTATCCCGAGCACGACGGGATACCGTGCCAGCACGTTCTCCCCGCGACCGCCGTTCCGCCGTGCACGGTGTGGAAGACGCCGAACCCGGCCGGCCGGGTGCGGGAACTGCTGTCGGCGGGATTCGACCTCACCGCCGAACCCCCGGTACGCGCCGAACTTCTCACGGTCGGTGCCGGCGAGTGGGTGCTCGCCCTGGTCGTCCATCACATCAGTGCCGACGGGTTCTCGCTGGGACCGCTCGCCCGGGACGTGATGACGGCGTACCGCGCGCGGGTGCAGGGTGGCACACCGGTGTGGACGCCACTGCCGGTCCGTTACGCCGACTACGCCCTCTGGCAGCGTGAACTGCGGGACCGGCAGCCGGGTCTGGCGTACTGGAGACAGACCCTGTCCGGGATGCCCGAACTGCTCACCCTGCCGTTCGACCGTCCCCGCCCGCCGGTCGCGACGCATCGCGGCGCCGACGTCGCGTTCACCCTCGACGCGGAGGCGCACCGGCAGATTCGTGCCCTCGCGCGCACCCACGACGCCACTCCGTTCATGGTCGTGCAGACGGCGCTGGCCGTCCTCGCGGCCAGACTCGGCGGCACCGCGGATGTCGTGATCGGCACTCCGATCGCGGGGCGCGGGCCGCGCGCACTCGACGACCTCGTCGGGATGTTCGTCAACACCCTGGTGTTGCGGACGAACCTCGCACTCCACGACTCGTTCGCCGGCACCCTCGCCTGCGTGCGGGACGTCGACCTCGCCGCCTACTCCCACTCGGACGTCTCGTTCGAGGAGATCGTGGAGGCGGTCGCGCCGGAGCGGTCGCGTGGTCGCAATCCGCTGTTCCAGCTGGCGCTCGCCTATCACAACACGGCACCGGTCGTGGTCGATCTGCCGGAGGTCACCGCCGCTGTCGTCGAGATCGACACGCACACGGCGAAATTCGACCTCCAGCTCACCGTCTCCGAATCGCTCGACGGCGACGGCGGCCCCGGACCCCTCTCCTGCGTCTTCACCTACGCCACCGACCTGTTCGACGAGGCCACCGTTTCCGGGTTCGCGGACCGGTTCCGGCGGGTGCTCCACACCGCACTCGCCCATCCGCGCGTGGTGATCGGTGACATCGACGTCCGGGGCGGCGAGGAGAAGGCGACACGCCACGCCGGTGCGCCGTCGTTGCCGCCGCGGACGCTGCCCGACCTGATGTCGGCGGCCGCCGAACGGAATCCGGCGGGTCCGGCGCTGACGGCGGACGGGCGGACCATGACGTATCGCGAACTGGATGCCGCGTCGAATCGTCTCGCCCGGGCGCTGATGCGGCGCGGGGCCGGACCCGAGACGATCGTCGCTCTCGCGCTGCCGCGCTCGGCGCTGTCCGTCGTCTCGGTGTGGGCCGTCGCGAAGACGGGGGCCGCGTTCGTGCCCGTGGACCCGCGCTACCCCGCCGCGCGGATCGAGTACCTGCTGGACGACTCCGGCGCCGCACTCGGGCTGACCACCGTCGCGGAGCGCGCGGCCCTGTCGGACGGGACGGACTGGCTGCTGCTCGACTCCCCGGACTTCCGAACCGAATGTCGCGGTTACTCTTCGGCCGCGATCGCGGACTCCGAACGTTCGCGGCCGCTGGAGGTGCGTCACCCCGCATACGTGATCTACACGTCCGGTTCGACGGGAAAACCCAAGGGCGTGGCGGTGACCCACACCGGTCTCGCCGATTTCACGGCGGAACAGCGGGAGCGCTATGCGGTGACGGCGGCCTCGCGGACACTGCATGCGTCGTCCCCCGGCTTCGACGGCGCGGTGCTGGAGATTCTGCTCGCTCTCGGTGCGGGCGCCTGCATGGTGCTCACACCTCCGACGGTGCAGGGCGACGATCCGCTCACGGACGTGCTGGCCGGGGAGCGGGTCAGCCACGTGTTCACCACGCCGACGGTGCTGGCGACGGTCGACCCCCGCGGCCTGCACGACCTGCAGGTGGTCGTGGTGGGCGGCGAACCCTGCCCGCCGGACCTCGTGAAAGTGTGGGCGCCGCTGAGACACATGTCGTTGTTCAACGGATACGGCCCGACCGAGACGACGGTGATGACGACGATCAGCGACCCGTTGGTGGCCGATCAGCCGGTCACCATCGGCCACCCGGTCCGCGGCGCCGCGGTAGTCCTGCTGGATGCGCGCCTGCACCCGGTTCCGACAGGGGTGGCCGGCGAACTCTATGTCTGCGGTCCGGGCGTCGCGCGCGGCTACCATCGCAGGCCTGCGCTCACCGCCGCACGGTTCGTCGCCTGCCCGTTCGGCAGCGCCGGGGACCGGATGTACCGGACGGGCGACGTGGGCCGGTGGTGCCGCGACGGGTCGATCGAGTACCTGTACCGCAACGACGCCCAGATCGAACTGCGGGGTGTGCGAATCGAACTCGGCGAGATCGACGCGACCCTCCTCACCCACCCGGGCGTGCGGTTCGCGGCGACGGATGTGCGCGAACTGCGCGACGGTGTCGACGCACTCGTCTCGTACGTGCTCCCGGAGCGGGGCGAGACGGTCGATCCGGAGCAGCTGATCCGCTTTGCGTCGACGCGCCTGCCCGCACTACTGGTACCCGCGATCGTGGTCGTCGTGGACGCCGTGCCGCTCACCGTCAACGGGAAACTGGACCGCTCGGCGCTGCCCGACCCCGTTCCGGCCGCAACCGACTTCGAGGCCCCGCACACACCCGCCGAGCGGGTGGTGGCGACAGCGTTCGCCGAGGTCCTCGGGCTCGACCTCGTGGGACGCGACGAGAACTTCTTCGCCCTCGGTGGCACATCGCTGTCCGCGACACGCGCCGTGTCCCGGATCGGTGCCGCGCTGGAGACGTCGGTGCCGGTGCGCGCAGTCTTCGACACCCCGACCGTCTCCGCACTCGCGGCGGCCGTCACCGAGCAGACCGACGGCGCGGCGCACGTGCCCCTGACCGTGCGTCCGCGCCCGCCCCGCGTACCGCTGTCGCCTGCGCAGCAACGACTGTGGTTCCTCGCCCGCCTCGCACCCGGCTCCCCCGAATACAACATCCCGATGGCGCTGCGGCTCGACGGAACACTCGACGTCGCCGCCCTCACCGCGGCCGTGGCGGATGTGGTCGGCAGGCACGAACCGCTGCGCACCCTGTATCCCGACAGTGACGGCGTCGCGTACCAGCAGGTGATCCCGGTTGCTCGGGCCACCCCGTCCCTCCGGCCGATATCCGTGGCCAGGGGCGACGTCGCCGCGCGGGTCGCGACGTTCGCGTCGCAGGGTTTCACCCTGGGCGCCGAACCGCCGATCCGCGCCCGGCTGTTCGCTCTCGCCACCGACGAGTGGGTGCTCGCCGTCATGGTCCATCACATCAGCGCGGACGGGTTCTCGGTGGCGCTGCTCGTCCACGATCTGATGACCGCCTACAAGGCCCGGGTCGCGGGCGAGGCGCCGCGGTGGGCCCCACTGCCCGTCCAGTACACGGACTACACCCTGTGGCAGCACGAACTGCTGGGCGAGAGCGACGATCCGCGGTCCGTCGCGGCGCGGGAACTGTCGTACTGGAAGGACACGTTGTCCGGTGCGCCGGAACAGTTGTCGCTACCCACCGACCGGCCGCATCCGGCCATCGCGTCGCACCGCGGCGGCACCGTCGAATTCGCGCTCGACGACGCGCTCTACCGCGCCGTCGAGCACACCGCGTCGACGTGCGCCGTCACCCCGTTCATGGTGGTGCACGCCGTGTTCGCCGTGCTGCTCGCGAAGCTGAGCGGGTCCACGGACATCGTGATCGGTACCCCCGTCGCCGGACGCGGAGATCAGGCGCTCGACGAACTGGTCGGCATGTTCGTCAACAACCTGGTTCTGCGCACCGAGGTGAGTCCCGCGGAAAGCTTCGCGGACCTGCTCGGCCGGGTGCGGGAGGACGACCTCGACGCGTTCGCGCACTCCACCGTCCCGTTCGAGACCGTGGTCGAGGCGCTCGACCCCACCCGGTCACGCGCCCGCAATCCCCTGTTCCAGGTGGCCCTGGCGTTCCAGAACCTCGACCACACCCCGCTCACCCTGCCCGGACTGCGGGTGTCGGCGACGACTCCCCCCACCCGGTCGGCCCGATTCGACCTGCAGCTCACCGTGACCGCCGATCCCGGCCCGTCGACGGAACGCACCCGGCGCACGGCTGTGTTCACCTACGCCACCGACCTGTTCGACCATCACACGGTCGTGGACCTGGGGGAACGATTCCTCCGGACGTTGAGCGAGGCTGTCGCGCAACCGCATCGGGCTGTCGGCGACCTCGCCCTCGTCGATCCGGACCCGGATGTCCCGGTCGCGGCGCCGTCTTCCGGTGAGACCCTCGTCGATCTGTTCGAGCGGCACGTCGCCACGTCGCCGGACGCCGAAGCGGTCGTCGCCGGCGACCGCGTGCTCACCTACGGTGAACTCGACCGTCAGATCAATCGGCTCGCCCGCCACCTGATCCACGCAGGTGCAGGCCCGGAGTCTCTGGTGGGATTGGCGATTCGCCGCTCCGCCGATCTCCTCGTCGCAATGTATGCCGTCGCGAAAACGGGCGCGGCGTACGTGCCGATCGACCCCGACCAGCCCGCGCAGCGCAACGCCCAGATCATCCGCGCCTCGGACGCGCGGGTCGTCCTCACCACCGAACGCGATCGGTTCGACCTCGCCGACGTCCTGCCCGCGGACACACGGCTCGTCGTCGTCGACCGGGTGGACCTGTCCGGGGTCGATCCGTCGCCGATTTCCGACCGCGACCGGACCGCTCCCCTGAGGGCGCAGAACCCCGCGTACGTGATCCACACGTCGGGATCGACGGGCACCCCCAAGGGGGTCGTCGTGACCCATGCGGCCGTCGTGAGCTTCCTGACCTGGCGGCAGGACACCGACCCGCTCGGTGCCGGCGACACGGTGATGCTCAAGCTGCAGTACACGTTCGACGCCTCGGTCCGCGAATTCTGGTGGCCGCTGATCGCCGGTGCGCGGCTGGTGATCGCCCGCCCGGACGGCCACCGCGACCCCCGGCATCTCGCCGAGCTGATCGGTCGGCACCGGGTGACCGCCGGATACTTCCTTCCGCTGATGCTGGCCGAGATCCTCGCGGTCCCCGACGCGGATCTCACGTCACTGCGGCAGGTGTCCTGCGGCGGCGAGGTTCTGCCGCCGGACACCGCCCACCGTTTCCACGCACGGTGCCCGGTCACGGTGCTCTACAACGAGTACGGCCCGACCGAGACGGCCGTCGCCGTGACCCGCACGGTCGTCGGTCCTGTCGATACGACCGTCCCGATCGGTGTGCCGCAGAACGGTGTCGGTGCACTCGTGCTGGATTCGCGGCTGCATCCGGTGCCTGCCGGCGTCCCGGGTGAGCTCTACCTGTCGGGCGCCCAGTTGGCCCGTGGGTATCTCGGGCAGCCGGGGACGACGGCCTCCCGATTCCCGGCCAATCCGTGGGGACCGCCCGGTCAGCGGATGTACCGGACCGGCGACGTGGTCAGTCGCCGGCGCGACGGCACGATCGACTACCTCGGCCGGCGGGATCTCCAGGTGAAGATCCGGGGTCAGCGCGTCGAACTCGAGGAGATCGAGACGGCGCTGCGCCGCAACACCGCCGTCGCGCAGTCCGCGGCGGCCGTCTACGAATCCCCGGCCACGGGGTCCCGGCTGGTCGGCTACGTCGTGCCGCGTCCGGGCGCGGACGTGGACACCCGTGCCGTGTCGGCGGAACTGGCGCAGCGACTGCCCCGGTACATGGTGCCCAACCAGATCGTGGTGCTGGAGGCACTGCCGTCGACCCCCCACGGCAAACTGGATCGGCGGGCGCTCCCCGATCCGGGTGTGCCACGGGCGCAGCGGTTCCGTCCCCCGACGACCCGCACCGAGAAACTGGTCACCGCGGTGTTCGCGGACGTGCTGGGCACCGGTCTGGTGGGGCTGGACGACAATTTCTTCGAGCTGGGCGGCAACTCGTTGTCCGCGACCAGGGCGGCGTCGCGGCTGCACACATCGACGCACGTCGAGGTCCGCCTCGACTGGTTCTTCACCGACGCGACCGCGGAGAGCATCGCCGCGCGGATCTCGTCGAGTTTCGCCGCCGCCTCCGACGCCTCCGCGGCGCTCGAGGTGCTGCTGCCGCTGCGAGCGGACGGCGAACGGGAGCCGCTGTTCTGCATCCATCCGGCCGTCGGGTTGGCCTGGTGCTATTCGGGATTGACCGCGCATCTGCGCCCCGACCGCGCGGTCTGGGGTGTGCAATCCCCCGCCGTGACCGAAGGCGGCGACCGGTTGACGACGATCACGGATCGCGCCGCTCGCTACGTGCGGGAGATCCGCCGCGTGCAGCCGCGGGGGCCGTACCACCTGCTCGGGTACTCCGTGGGCGGCGTGATCGCGCACGCGATGGCGGTCGAGTTGCGCTCGTGCGGCGAGGACGTGCGTGTGCTGGCGATGATCGACAGCTACGCGTCGGCGGAGCGGGACATCCCGGCACCGACACTGCCGGAACTGCTCGCGGAATTCGGGGGCGGCGCATCGGAACAGCTGGGTCCGGAACAGTTGGCCCGGTTGTACGAGGACTACGTCGACGTTATCGACGCCGCCGCCGACTTCGTGCCCGGGCACTTCGACGGCAGCCTGCTGTTCTTCGGCGCGGCCAGCGACGGCTCCCGGCCCACGGCCGCGTGCGCGACGTGGCGCCCGTGGATCGGCGGGGACGTGATCGCCCACACCGTCGACCGCCCGCACGCGCAGATGACCGACCCGGAGGCGCTGGCCGTCATCGGACCGATCCTGGCCGGCTACCTCGACTGCATCTCAGCCGCCGACGGGACGGAGAATCCACCAGCCACCCAGCGCGAGACAGCTCAGCGTGACGAGTAGGGACAATCCCACCCACACGATGCCGGGAACGTGGGTGAGCCGCGCCAGTTGATCCGCGTCCGACTCCGGGGCCGCGCCGCGGGCCCGTTGACGCTGCAGTTCCAGGACCGGTCTCGGGGCGGCGACGAGCATGAACAGCGTGATCAGATAGGCCGCGGCCACCTGCTGGTCCTGCGTGCCGAACCACACGAGCCCGAACAGCAGCGCCCCGACCACCGTGAGGGAGAACAATCCGTACAGGTTCCGGACGAGGATCAGCATGGCCGCGAGAGCCACGACACCGATCCACAGCACAGCGACCGCGTGCTGGGTGCCCAGCACCCAGGCCGCGCCGAGACCCAGAACGGCGGGACCCACGTAGCCGGCGAACGTCATGAGGACCACGCCGATCCCGGTCGGTTTACCGGACGAGATGGCCACACCCGACGTGTCCGAGTGCAGCCGCACCCCCTTCAACGTGCGACCGAACAGCAGGGCGACCACCAGGTGCGCACCCTCGTGCACGATGGTCACCACATTGCGGGTGATTCGCCAGGCGTGTGGTTCGAGGACGAGTATCACGGCCACCACCGCCGTGAGCTGAACGATCCAGGGAGCCGGCGCGGGGCTGACGGCGCTCATGCGCTCCCACAGCGAGTGAAGTCCATTCATCGGCGCCGAGTTTACGGCGACCGGCTGATCACTCCCTGCGTGCCAGCTGGGGAATTAATCCGCCCGCGAGCACGTCGTCGACCTGACGTGGGGACAGCCGATGACGCACCGGGATCTCCACGTCACGGGTCGAGTCGAACAGGGTCAGATGGGGGCCGGAACGAATGGCCTCCCGCACTCCGTCGAGGACCAGCACGTCGTCCTGCCGGATCGTGTCGTAATCGTCCGGGTTCTCGAATTCGAGCGCAAGCACACCGAAGTTGGCGAGGTTCTGCCAGTGGATACGGGCGAACGAGGTGGCGATCACCGCATGCAATCCGAGGTAGCGCGGGGTGATCGCGGCGTGCTCGCGCGAGGACCCCTGCCCGTAGTTGTCGCCGCCGACGATGAAATGCCCGGTGGTCTTCGCCGTCTCCTCCGCGCGCGCCGGATAGGTCTCGTCGACCTGGGTGAACGTGAACCGGGACAGCTTGGGAATGTTGGAGCGGAACGGCAGGGCCCGTGCCCCGGCCGGAGAGATCTCGTCGGTGGAGATGTTGTCACCGACCTTCAGGAGTACCGGAGCCTCGATGCGCTCGGGCAGGGGTGGAAACTCGGGCAGGGACGAGATGTTGGGTCCCTTCACGAGTTCGACGTGCCGAGCCTCTTCCTCCGGCAGCGGAGCCACCAGCATGGCCGTGTTGACCGTCGCGTGGTCCGGAAGTGTGATCTCCGGGTACGGCATCCCCTCTTTCTCCGCCCAGTCCCGCGGGTCGGTGATCACCCCGGTGAGAGCCGACGCGGCCGCCGTCTCCGGTGAACACAGCCACACGGAATCCTCGCGGGTGCCCGAACGCCCCGGGAAATTGCGGGGCATCGTCCGGAGAGAATTCCGCCCGGTAGCCGGCGCCTGGCCCATGCCGATACAGCCCATGCACCCGGATTGGTGAATTCGCGCGCCTGCTACAACGAGTTCGAGCGTGGCGCCCATCTTGGTCAGATCGGCCAGGATCTCCCGCGAACTCGGATTGACGTCGAAGCTCACGCTCGGATCGGTCTGCCTACCCGACACCATGGCCGCAGCGATCGCGAAGTCGCGCAGTCCGGGATTGGCGGACGACCCGATCACCACCTGGCTGACGTCCTCACCGGCGACCTCCCGGACGGGCACCACGTTTCCCGGCGAAGACGGTTTCGCGATCAGCGGCACGATCGTCGACAGGTCGAGGTGTTCGTGTACCTCGTACTCCGCGCCTGCATCGGCGAGCAGTTCCACGAAGTCGTCCTCCCTGCTCTCGGAGCGCAGGAAATCGCGGACGGCGTCGTCTGCGGGAAAGATGGACGTCGTGGCGCCCAGTTCGGCGCCCATGTTCGCGATGACGTGACGATCCATCGCCGTCAACGTCGCAAGCCCCTCCCCGTGGTATTCGATGATCCTGTTCAGCCCACCCTTCACCCCATGGCGGCGGAGCATCTCGAGGATGATGTCTTTCGCCGAACTCCAGTCGGGGAGCCTGCCGGTCAACTCCACACCCCAGATCTGAGGCATCCGCAGGTGCAGGGGCTGACCCGCGATCGCCATGGCGACCTCGAGCCCACCGACGCCGATCGCGAGCATGCCCAGCGATCCGGCTGCCGGGGTGTGCGAGTCGGAACCGATCATCGTCTTGCCGGGAACACCGAAGCGCTGCATGTGGGTGGGATGAGAGACCCCGTTGCCCGGCTTCGAGAACCACAGCCCGTACCGCAGGGCGGCGGTGCGGAGGAACTCGTGGTCCTCGGCGTTCTTCTCGTCGGCCTGCAGCAGATTGTGGTCGACGTACTGCGCGCTCAACTCGGTCTTGATGCGATCGAGGTGGAGCGCCTCGAGTTCCTGCATCACCAGGGTTCCGGTGGCGTCCTGGGTGAGGGTCTGATCGATCCGAATCGAGATCTCCTCTCCCGGTTCCATCCGGCCGTCGAGGAGGTGTGCACCAATGACCTTGCGGGCGACAGTGTCCGACATCGCTGATCCCTTCGTCGTACCTCCAGCATGCGCCGGAGCCACGGCGAGGGCCAGCGCCCGAACCACACGTCCGGGACTCGACAGGACAATCTTCGATTCTCTACTGAAATCCGTAGAGAGAGCTAGATTCTGCTAGTCGTTCTGCGCACGCAGATATCTGCCGAAGTGCGGCACGGTGAATCCGATCGACCCGCGCTCGGCCGAATAGATCAGGCCCTTCTTGATCAGCCCGTCCCGCGCCGGTGACAGCGACGCGGGTTTGCGGCCCAGTTCGGACGCGATCGCCGCCGTCGCGACCGGGCCGTCGTCCCCGGAGAGATCGGCCATCGCACGCATGTACTCCCGCTCGGCCGGCGTCGCGCGCTCGTACCGCGAACCGAAGAACCCGACCGCCAGTTCTTCCTCCGCGGTCGGCTCGGCCACCCGCACGTCCTCCTCCGTGATCGGCGTCGCCGCGGCCACGTCCCACGTCGCCTTGCCGTACGCCTGGACGAAGTAGGGGTAGCCGTCGGCCGCCGCGTACAACGCGTCGAGCGCCTCGTCGGTGAACTTCACGTCCTCGCGCTCGGCGGGCGCGATCAGCGCCCGGTCCGCGGACACCCGGTCCAGCCGGTCGATGCGGTGGTAGCTGAACAACCGCTCCGAATAGCTCTTGGACGCCGACAGCACCGCGGGCAGGTGCGGCAGTCCGGCGCCGACCACGATCAGCGGGGCCGCGTCCTGGCTGAGTTCGTGGCAGGCCCCGCACACCGCGGAGACGTCCGCGGCGCCGAGGTCCTGCATCTCGTCGATGAACAGTGCGATCCCGACCCCGACGTCGCGGGCCAGGGACGACGCGTCCAGCAGCAATTCCACCAGGTCGATCTCGATGTCCCCGGAATCGGCGCGACCCTTCACCGCGGGCGCGTCGATCCCCGGTTGCCACCGCTCCCGCATGCCCTTGTCGGCTGTCGCACGCAGGGCGAACGACTTCAGGATTCCGAGGAACTCCTCCACCCGGTCGGGGTCGCGGTGCGAGCCCGCGATCTCCCGAATCGCCATGTGCAACGCCGAAGACAGCGGCCGCCGCAAATCCTGATCCGGGCGCGCCTCGATCTTCCCGGTTCCCCACCGCCGAGAGATGGCCGCCGACCGCAGGTGGTTCAGCAGGACCGTCTTCCCGACCCCGCGCAGACCCGTCAGCATCACACTGCGCTCCGGGCGGCCGCGCGCGATCCGCTCGAGCACCACGTCGAACGCGTCGAGCTGCCGGGTTCGTCCCGCGAGCTCCGGCGGGCGTTGCCCCGCGCCGGGTGCATAGGGGTTACGGACAGGGTCCATGGCCACGAAGGTAACAACCTCTGTTGCCGAATCTGCGCTCATCTAGCGCGTGTCCTAGATCCCGCTATGAAGTCGTAGCGGGGGTGGTGACTTCCGCACCCTGCGGTGCCTATCGACGATCGCGCGTTCCGCCGAGGCTGGATGCAGCCGCAGGAACAGGGAGAACACCATGATCGAATTGGACGCCAGAGCCGAGTTGGAACGACTCGCGCCGTACGCAGCGACGGGCGACGAAGACGCCGTCGAAGAGGTTCTCCGCATTGCGCACCCGCTCGTGCACCGCTACTGCACCACCCGGCTCGAATCGGTGGATCACCCGCACACGACCGCCGACGACGTCACCCAGGACGTGTGCCTCGCGTTGATGAGCGCCCTGCGGACGTATCAGAACCAGGGAAAGTCGTTGCTGTCGTTCATCTTCGGCATCGCCGCACACAAGGTGTCCGACGCGCGGCGACGCGCCACCCGGATGTCCGTACCGCCGACCGCGCGCGCCGCCGCGGCGCATCACGTGGTGGACGTCGAGGACGGCCCCGAGCATCACGTCCTGCGCGACGAACTGCGCGGCGAGATGGGACTGCTCGTCGAGACCCTCCCGGTCCGGCACCAGCAGATCCTCTTCATGCGCGTCATCGTGGGAATGTCGGCCGAACAGACCGCGCGAGTCCTGGACACCACACCGGGCGCCGTCCGCGTCGCGCAGCACCGGGCACTGAGCCACCTGCGGGCGCGGATCGGGCACGGACCCTCGCGCTGAGAGGTTCCCGCCCGGTCGTTGCCATCCGGCGGACCGAGTGGTCCGATGGATTCATGAGCGCAGCCGACACCGTCCTGCTCGCGATCGGAACGAAGAAGGGCCTGTGGCTCGCCACCAGCCGCGACCGCGACACCTGGTCGCTGTCAGGCCCGCATTTCCTGATGAACGAGATTCCGAGCATCGGGATCGACACACGGAGTGGACGCACCCGCATCCTGGTCGGGGTCCGGTCCGAACACTGGGGTCCGACCGTCGCACATTCCGACGATCTGGGCGCCACCTGGACCGAACCGGACCACGGCGCCATCCACTTCGGCGACGGCGACGGCGCCGCACTCGAGCGGGTGTGGCAGATCCGGCCCGACACGGACGACCGTCCCGGTGTCGTGTGGGCGGGGTGTGAGCCCATCTCGGTGTGGCGGTCGGTCGACGGCGGCGAGCATTTCGACCTCGAACGCGGACTGTGGGACCATCCGCACCGGCCCGAGTGGGGGGCCGGATACGGCGGCGCCGCAGCGCATTCCGTCGTCCCGCATCCGCAGGACGAGAACACCGTGCACGTCGCGATGAGCACCGGAGGCGTGTACCGCACCACGGACGGGGGTGTGTCCTGGGAGCCGCGCAACACCGGGATCACCGCCTACTTCCTCCCGGACCCGAACCCGGAGTTCGGCCAGTGCGTCCACAAGATCGCCCGCGACGGCGTCGTCCCCGACCGGTTGTACGCCCAGAACCATCACGGGGTCTACCGCTCCGACGACAGCGGCGACACGTGGAAGTCGATCGCGGACGGACTGCCGACGGACTTCGGGTTCGTGATGCTCACCCATCCCCGCCGCGAGGGAACGGTGTGGGTGGTTCCGATCAAGGCGGACGGTGAACGCATCCCGCCCGACGGCCGGCCGGCCGTCTACCGGAGCGACGACGCCGGGAACAGCTGGACGCGCCTCGACAGCGGGCTGCCGGACCGCGACTACAACGTGGTGCTCCGCGACGCCGCCGCCGTGGACACCGCCGACCCGGTCGGCGTGTATTTCGGCACGCGCGGCGGCGAGGTCTACGGGAGCGCCGACGAGGGCGCAACCTTCCGCACGGTGGCGGCGCACCTGCCCGACGTGCTGTGCGTGCGGGCCGCGGTGATCGAATCATGAGCGAGGGTGTCACCGTTCGGGTTCCGCGGGCGCTGGCGTCGATCGTCGGCGGGGAGCGCTCCGTGCACGTGCCCCTCGACTCCGCTTCGACGGTCTCCCAGGTGCTCGACGTCCTGGCGGGAGAGTTCCCGATTCTCGGCCGCCGGATTCGGGACGAGACCGGCGCCCTGCGGCGGTACGTCAACGTCTACGTGGACGGCGAGGACGTCCGGCTCCTCGGCGGCGTCGGCACCGCGGTGACCCCCGGGCAGGAACTGCAGATTCTGCAGTCCGTCGCCGGTGGTTGAGCACGTTAGTCGGCCAGGTGCATCGCCACGGCCCGGGTGGGGGCTCCGTCGCCGGCCTCGAGGGAGATCGGTAGGAGGCTGACGAGCGGGTCGGGGAAGTCGATCCGGTCGAGCCGGCACAGGTTCTCGCCGATCACGCCGCCTGCGTCGGCGATCAGATGGTGAACCGGATATCCGGCATCGGTGTGCTCGTCGTCCGGTGTCTCGTCGACGCTCGGGGCGTCGAGGCAGAACGTCCGCACTCCCCGGTCGAGCAGCAGTGCGCACAGCGCGGGGTCCAGGAACGGATGCGTGTAATAGGCATCCGTGCCGTAAAGGCGAGACCACCCGGTATGGAACACGGCGATGTCGCCCGGCCGCACGTCGTCCGTCCGGGACCCGATCAGGTCCGGGGTGATCCGCTGCCGCGCACCGACCCCGCGCACGTCGAACACGACGCCGCGGCCGACGAACAACTCCGGCGCCAGCAGGTCGATGGTCGCCGCCCCCGCCTTCAGGTGCGCCGGGGCGTCGACGTGCGTCCCGGACTGCGAACCGATCCGGACGTCCAGGACGTTGTAGCCGTCGCGCTCGAGGGTGCAGTGCCGGATCAGGGTCGGCACCGGGTCGCCGGGATACACCTGCATCCCGGGCCCGATGGTGTGGGACAGATCCACGACTTTCCGCACGTGTGGCATCGCTCGATTGTCCGGCCTCGGCGTCACCCCTGCCGCGATATGCTCGATGGCGAGCGAAGAGGTGGTGGCATGACCGATTTCGACCCGCTCGCCACCCAGCGTGAGTCGGTGTCTGCGACCTTCACGGCCGAGCTGTCCGCGGTCGGGCTGGAGGACGCCAAGGAGATCGGGCACGGTGGGTTCGGGGTGGTATATCGGTGCGCGCAACCGGAACTCGACCGCACGGTGGCGGTGAAGGTTCTCACCTCCGCGCTCGACGCCGAGAACCTCGAGCGCTTCCTGCGGGAGCAGCGCGCCATGGGCAGGCTGAGCGGCCACCCGCACATCGTCAACATCATGCAGGTCGGGACCACCGACACCGGCAGGCCGTACATCGTGATGCAGTACCACCCCCACGATTCGCTGGACGCGCAGATCCGGCGGCGCGGTCCCATCCCCTGGAGCGACGCCGTGCGCATTGGGGTGAAACTCGCCGGCGCCCTCGAAACGGCGCACCGGGTCGGCATTCTCCACCGGGACGTCAAACCGGGAAACATCCTGCTCACGGAGTACGGCGAACCCCAACTCACCGATTTCGGGATCGCCCGGATGTCGGGGGCGTTCGAGACGACGGCGGGCACCGTCACCGGGTCCCCCGCGTTCACCGCGCCGGAGGTGCTGTCGGGGCGGACCCCGACCGCCGCGTCCGACGTGTACAGCCTCGGCGCGACCCTGTTCAGCGCGATCACCGGGCACGCCGCGTTCGAACGGCACAACGGCGAGGAGGTGATCGCGCAGTTCCTGCGCATCACCACCCAGCCCGTCCCGGACCTGCGCAGCGAGGGATTCCCCGAGGACCTCAGCGCCGTGATCCAGCGGGCGATGGCCGGGAAACCGGAAGATCGCCCCGCGTCCGCCGCCGCCTTCGGAGACGAACTGCGGGAGGTCGAGCGCCACCACGGTCTGGCCGTGGACGAGATGGCGATGCCCGTCGACCCCGGTGTCCATCACGGCGAGGACTCCTCGCACGGCACGGTCTCGACCGTCTCCGGTCCGTTCCGGACCTCCACGACCGGAAGGGCGAAATATACGTCGACGCCGCCGCCCGCGCCTGCCACCCGGTTCCGGCCGCCCGCCGCGACCCGGCAACTCGTGGAGCGCGGCCGGCTGATCGACCTGCTGCGGGCCGGCCGCCGTCGCCTGCTGACCGTGATCCACGGTCCCACCGGATTCGGCAAGAGCACCCTCGCCGCCCAGTGGCGGAACGTCCTCGCCGACGAGGGGGTCGCGGTCGCGTGGCTGACCGTCGACAGCGACGACGACAACGTGGTGTGGTTCGTCGCGCACCTCATCGAGGCGATCCGCCGCGTGCGCCCCAACCTGGCGAAGGAACTCGGCCAGGTCCTCGAGGAGCACGACGACGAGGCCGAACGGTACGTGCTCACCTCGCTCGTCAACCAGATCCACGAGAGCGGCGAACGGATCGCCCTGATCATCGACGACTGGCAGCGGGTGTCGGAACCCGCGACGATCGCCGCCCTGGAGTTCCTCCTCGACAACGGATGCCACCACCTTCAGGTCGTGGTGACGAGCCGGACCCGGGCCGGGTTGCCGATGAGCCGGATGCGGGTCAAGGACGAACTCGTCGAAATCGATTATTCGGAACTGCGTTTCGACGATTCCGAGGCACAGTCGTTCCTCGTCGACCTCGGCGGCCTGCCCCTCGACAGCGAGGACGTCACCGAACTCCGCGACTCCACGGACGGCTGGGTGGCGGCGCTGCAACTGGCGTCGCTGTCGCTGCGCGGGCGGGCCGATCCGTCGGAGCTGATCGCCGGACTGTCCGGGCGCCACCACGCGATCGGCGAATTCCTCGCCGAGAACGTCCTCGATACCCTCGAACCCGAGATGCTCGACTTCCTGCTGGCCACCTCGATCACCGAACGCACGTGCGGCAGTCTCGCGGGCACGCTCGCAGGCACCGCCCGTGGGCAGGCGTTGCTCGAGGCGGCCGAGGACCGGGACCTGTTCCTGCGCCACATCGACGACGAGCGAACGTGGTTTCGCTACCACACCCTGTTCGCCGAGTTCCTGCGCCGCAGGCTCGAACGCGACCAGCCCGACCGCATCCGGGAACTGCACCGCGCCGCGTCCCGCTGGTTCTGCGACCACAGTCTGCTCCGCGAAGCCGTCGAGCACGCCCTCGCCGGCGGCGAAGAGCAACGTGCCGTGGAACTCGTCGAGGCCGACGGGTTGTTGCTGCTCGAGCAGTCGCAGTCGGCGACGTTGTCCGCGGTGGTCGACATGCTGCCGCCGGGTCTCGTCGCCGCGAGCGCCCGGCTGCAGGTCACGACGGCGTGGGCGAACGCGATGGCGAACCGGACCACGGCCGCCGAACGGGCCCTCGAACGAGCCGAACGGGCGCTCGCCGACAGCGACGCGAGCGCGGGCGACACGGCGGATCTGCGGGCGGAGGCGGGCGTCGTGCGTGCCGTGGCGGAACTGCGCAACGACCGCACCGAACGGATCGACGAACTCGTCGGCGACTGCCTCGCCCGGCCGGAGTCGCTGCACCCGTGGGTGGTGTGCGCCGCGTTCAACGTCACCACGTTCGCCGCCGTGTACCGCTTCGACTTCGCGGAAGTGCGCAGGATCCAGGAGGTCGCGCGGCCCTTCTACGAGCGGAACAAGGGACCGCACAACGTCGTTCACGGCCAGAGCTATCTGGGTGTCGCATCGTACGAGCAACTCGACATCGACGATGCCGTCGACCGTTTCCGGCGCGCCCGCCGCGCAGGCCGGAAACTGGGCGGGCCGCGCGCACCGTCCGCCCGGCTCGCGGGGTCGCTGCTCGGTGAGGTGCTCTACGAACGCGGGGACGTCGAGGAGGCGGAGCGTCTCCTCGACGACGGATACACCCTGGCTATCGAGACCGGCGGGGTGGACTTCAAGGTCGCCCGCTTCGTCTCCGGAGCGCACGTCAAGGCGCTGCGCGGCGACCGGGAGGAAGCGACGAAACGCCTCCACGCCGGACTCGAGGTGGCCGGGACCTTCTCCCTCGCCCGCCTGCGGGCCCGCGTCGAGAACGAACGCCGGCGACTCGGGATCGCCCCGCATCCGACCCTCGGCGCACCGGACCCGGTCCGCTACGAGAACCGGCGGCGCCCGGTCGCGGGCATCGACGAGATCGTCGCGCAGGTGGAGGAGGCCACCGCGGTCCGGATGCTGCTCGCCACCGGGGCCCGCGAGAACATCGAGACGGCGTGCGAGTGGACGCAGGAGTGGACCGACCGGCTGGCAGGCACCGGCCGCAACCGCGGCCACCTGCTGGCCGAACGCCTCCGGGTGGCGTGCCTCGCCGCGGCGGGCCGCGAAGACGAGGCGAAGCAGGCACTCGCGTCCATCGCCTCGATCTGCGCGGCGCGCGGACTCCACCGGGTACTTCCCGACGGCGGGCCCTTCGTCGTCGCACTGGTCGCGGATCTGCGGGCCGATCAACTGGCCGGCGACTGGCCCCCGGACCGGCCGACGGTCCCCTCCGACTTCCTGGAGGAACTGCAGAACTCGACGTCTCCGTACACGATGTGACCGGCGGTCAGGTCGGGGTGGGCGCCTCCTCCCGGATCAGCCCCGCGGCGCGCAGGTCTTGCCAGAATTCGGCCGGGATCGGGTGTTCGAGCCAGGCCGCGTTCTGCCGCAACTGGTCGCAGTTCCTGGCGCCCAGCAGGAGTTCCCGCACCGCGGGATGCGCGGCCGCGAACTGAATCGACGCGGCCGCCAACGGAACCCCGTGGCGCGCGCAGAACTTCTCGAAGTCGCGTACCCGGCCGAGCACCTCTTCCGGCGCCGGCTGGTAGTTGAACTTGGCGCCGGCGACCGCGCCGGTGGCCAGGACACCCGAGTTGAACACACCGCCGAGCACGATTGCGACGTCGCGTTCCGCGGCGAGGGGCAGCAGGCCCTTCACCGGATCCTGCTCGAGCAGTGTGTATCTGCCCGCGAGGAGGACGCAGTCGAGGTCGACGCGTTCGAGGGCGTCGACGCAGACGTCGGCCTCGTTGACCCCGATACCGATCGCCCGGACCACGCCCTCGTCCCGCAACCGGATCAGCGCGGGAAACGCACCCGCGAGCGCCTCCGCGAACCGCGCGGGCTGGGCGTCGCCGTGCGTGTACCGGTCGACGTCGTGCACGTAGAGGATGTCGAACCGGTCCTGGCACATGCGCTGCAGACTGTCCTCCACCTGCCGCAGCACGGCGTCGTACGAGTAGTCGAAGTCGGCCCGGAACGGCGGGGTGTCCACCCAGATCCCGGTGTCGAACGACCCACGCGCCGCGGGTGTCAGCGTGCGCCCGACCTTCGTGGACAACACGTAGCCTTCGCGGTCCTGCGTCAGCAGTGCGTGGCCCAATCGGTGCTCGGACAGTCCGTGCCCGTACATGGGTGCGGTGTCGAACGACCGCACACCCATGTTCCACGCCTCGGCGATCTGCGCCTGGGCGTCCACCTCGGGGATCGGCCGGAAGATGTTGCCGATGGGCGCACCGCCGTAGCCGAGGAGGGTGACGTCGAAGCCGGCGCGCCCGAATCTCCGAGTGTCGTTCACCTTCATGGATTCTCACTTCCGTTGCCGAGGAACAGGGTGCCCGGGTCGCGCAGCACGGCGTCCATCTCGCGGAGGCACACCACCTTGATCGCCGAAACGACGAGCTCCGAGTAGAACTGGTCGTGGAACCACTTGTCGCCGCTGTACGCCACGACGAGCCCGCCCTCGCCCACGGCGCTGCCACCCCATTTGGTCCACCCCTGCTGGTAGAGGTACGGGTGCAGCTGCTGCACGGCGTGCGAGGGCAGTCCGGTGGTCCAGCTGATCCGCGCCTTCGACTCGGCGATCGCGTCGTACGGCCCGCGCCAGTCCTTCCTCTCACCCCAGCTGCGGCGGTAGATGACGGGCAACTCCGCATCGGCGGACGGGGCGACGCCCGGCCGGAGCACGACGAGGTGCCCCGGGCTTCCGTGGGAGAGGTTCTCGATCGACGGGAGGGCGAGTTCGACGGCCTCACTGGCGACGTCCGCGGTCAGTCCGGAAAAAGTGGTCATCCGGTCATCCTTCCCCACGGATCAGATCGACGGCCTTCTCGGCGATCATCACCGTGGGAGCCTGCGTGTTGGAGCTGACGATCCGCGGCATGACGGACGAGTCGACCACCCGCAGGCCCTCGATGCCCCTCACCTTCAGTTCCGGTGAGACCACGGCGTCGTCGCCGACACCCATCGCGCACGTACCGACCGGGTGGTACGAGGTACGGCCGTACGCGCGAACGAACTTCACGTAGTCGTCCTTCGTGTTCACCGACAGGCCGCCTGCCAGGTGCTCCGCCTTGATGTGCCGGGCCATCGACGACTGCGCCATGATCTCCCGGCTCTGCCGCAGCCCCTCGATGCTCGACTCGAGGTCGAAGTCGGTGGCGAGGAAGTTCGGGTCGATCAGCGGCTGGGCGGTGGGATCGTTGGACCTGATCTTCACCGAACCGCGGCTCTCCGGCCGCAGCGCGTACGAGTTCAGGGTGCAGCCGTATCCCGGCCGGACCGCCGCGACGCCGGCCTCGACGCCGGCGGCGGGCAGGAAGTGGAACTGCAGGTCCGGGATCGACTCCTGCGCGTGCCCGAAGCTGAACCCACCGGCCTCGACGACCGTCGACGCCAGCGGGCCCCGCCGGAAGGCGGCGTACTCGAGTCCCGCCTTGGCCGTGGCCGGACGGATCAGGTTCAGGCGGTCGAGACTCTGGTACTCGCGGAGTTCGTAGATGACGTCGAGATCGCAGTGATCGTGCAGGTTCCGGCCGACCCCCGGAAGGGCATGGGCCACCTCGACATTCGCGTCCCGCAGATCGTCCGGGTGCCCGATCCCGGACAGCTGCAGGATCTTCGGCGATCCGAACGCGCCGGCGGCGACGAGCACCTCGCGCGACGCGCGGAACGTCTCCACACCGTGCGGGGTGAGCACCTCGATCCCGGTGGCGCGTCCGCCGTCGAGCAGAACCCGCGACACGGCGACGTTCTCCCGCACCGTCAGGTTGGGACGCTTCCTGGCGGGTGCGAGGTACCCGACCGCGGCGCTGCACCGGCGGGCGTTCTTCGTGGTCGTCTGGTAGAGGCCGACACCGTGCTGGTGATCGCCGTTGAAGTCGCCGTTGAACGGCAGGCCGAATTCCTGCCCCGCCTGGACGAACGACTTCGACAGCGGGTGCGGGTTGATCGGGTCGGACACTCCGAGCGGCCCGTCGGTCCCGTGGTACGGCGCCGACAGTCGTTCGTTGTCCTCGGACCGGAGGAAGTACTTCTGGATCTCGTCGAACGACCATCCGGCGCAACCGTATTTCAGCGCCCACTCGTCGTAGTCCTCGTGCGCGCCGCGGGTGAACACCTGGGCGTTGATCGAGCCGCCCCCGCCGATGACCTTGCCCTGAGCGAGCGGGATGACGCGCCCGTTGCAATGCTCCTGGGGGACACTCGAGAATCCCCAGTCGTATTTGCTCGCGGTCAGTTTCGCGAATCCCGCGGGCACGTGGATGAACGGATGCCGGTCGTTGCCGCCGGCCTCGAGCAGGAGAACCCGAACCGTCGGATCCTCGGTCAGCCGCCCGGCGAGCACACAGCCCGCCGTGCCACCGCCCGCGATGACGTAGTCGTAGGTGCCTGCACTCATCGATTGCCTCCGGTCCAGTTCGGGAACACGCGGGTGCGTGGTCCGGTGCGGATCTGAATGGTCTTGACGTCGGTGAACTCGTCGAAGCCGGCCTGGCCCATCTCGCGGCCGAACCCGCTCTGCTTCATGCCGCCGGCAGGCAGTTGCGGGGCGCCGTCGATGGTGGTGTTCACCCACACCCGGCCGCTGCGCATCTCGCGGGCCACCCGCAGTGCCTTGTCGATGTTCTTGGTCCAGATCGACCCGGCCAGTCCGTACTCCGTGGCGTTCGCGAGCCGGATGGCGTGGTCGACGTCGCTGAACCGGGTGACGGTGAGGACGGGGCCGAAGATCTCCTCCTGGAAGGCGGCGGATTCTTCGCCGACGCCGTCGAGGATCGTGGGAGCGACGAAATGCCCTCGTCCCCAGTTCTCGCCGTCGAGCCGTCCACCACCGGTCAGGACGGTTGCACCGTCGCGCCGCGCCGCGTCGATGTGGCCGAGCACGTTCGCGAGGTGGCCCGCGTCGATCATCGGACCCAGTTCGCTCGCCTCGTCGAGCGGACCGCCCACCGTGATGCGGCCGGCGGCCTCGACGAGGCGGCTCAGGAAAGCGTCCGCGATCGAATCCTGGATCAGGAGCCGGGCGCCCGACACGCAGCATTCGCCCTGGTTGAAGAACACCCCGAACAGCACCCCGTCGAGGGCGTCGTCGAGGTCTGCGTCGGCGAACACGACGCTGGCGGCCTTGCCGCCCAGTTCCATCGACAGCCTCTTGACGCTGCCCGCGGACGCCTCCACGATGCGCTTGCCCGTCTCGGTGCTCCCGGTGAACGACAGGATGTCGACGAACGGGCTCTCCGCGAGGGGTGCGCCGACCACCGAACCGGCACCGGTGACCACGTTCACCACGCCGTCGGGGACGCCGGCCTCGGTGAGCAACCGGGCCAGTTCGAGTGCGGTGCCGGACGTGAACTCCGCGGGCTTGATCACCGCGGTGCAGCCGGCGCCGAGCGCGAACGGCAGCTTCTGCGCGAGCAGGAGCAGTGGGAAGTTCCAGGGAATGATCATGCCGACCACACCGGCCGGCTCGCGGACCACCATGGCGGTGCAGTCGTCGCCCAGCGCCGTGTGTGCCTCACCGTGCATCGTCATGGCCAGGGCCGCCGCGTATTCGAACAACTCGATGCTCGCCGCGACGTCACCGCGGGCGAGGGTGATCGGCTTGCCGGTCTCCTCGGCGTCGATGCGGGCGAGGTGTTCCTCGTGTTCGCGCATCAGCCCAGCGCAGCGCAGGAGCGCGCGGCCGCGGTCCATCGCGGTCCAGTGCGGCCATTCACCCTCGTCGAACGCCGTGCGGGCGACGGCGACGGCGTCGAGCGCGTCGGCGCGCGTGCCCGCGGTGTACGTCGCGAGTACGCGGCCGTCGGCCGGGCTGATCCGCTCGAACGTGGTGTCCGACTGGGGCACCGCCCGGCCACCGATGAAGTGCCCGTAGGTGCGGAGGTGTGTTGCTTCGACTGTCGACATCTGGAGCCGTTCCTTGTCAGTGTTCGTGGATGAGGACGCCGCGCAGGTTGAGCCCTGCGTGCAGGTCCGCGTAGGCGTCGTTCACCTGGTCCAGGGCGTATCGCCTGGTGATCAGTTCGTCGAGCTTCAATCGTCCCGACTTGTAGTAGTCGAGGAGCGCCGGGATGTCCCGGGTGGGGTTGCAGTTGCCGAACAGGACCCCGCGCAGGTGCTTGGCGTAGACCACCAGTTCGAGCGGGCTGATCGGGATCCCCGGTGCGTTCTGGCCGATCGAGACGACCGCGACGGTGCCCTCCTTGCGGACGGCGCCGAACGCGTCGGCGATCAGCTGACCGTCCACCACGCCGACGGTGACGACGGCGTTGTCGGCGCCCTGGCCGTTGGTGACCGAGCGGACGAACGGCATGGCCTCGTCGATCGACGCGTACGCGTGGGTGGCGCCGAGTTCGAGGGCACGTTCGCGTTTGAACGCCACCGGGTCGACGGCGACGACGTGCGCGGCCCCCGCGTGGTGGGCACCCTGCACCGCGTTGATCCCCACACCGCCGACCCCGACGACCAGCGTCGTGTCCCGGGGACGGACGCCCGCGCCGTTCACGGTGGAGCCCCAGCCGGTCGCAACCCCGCACGAGACGAGACAGGCCACGTCGAACGGGATGTCCGCGTCGATCTTCACGGCCTGGGCCTGGGAGGTGACGAGGTAATTCGCGAACGTGCCGAGGCGCTGCATGGCGCCGATCGGCCGCCCCGACTGTGTGGCGAACCGCGCCGTTCCGTCGAGCATGAAACCAGCCTCCATACCGGCCCCCGTATCGCAGATATATTGCATCCCCTGCGCGCACCAGGCGCAAGTTCCGCAGGCGGGGAGGTAGGCGGTGGCGACGTGATCACCGACGGCGAGCCGGGTCACCCCGGGACCGACCGCGTCGATCACCCCGGCACCCTCGTGACCGCCGACCAGCGGCAGCGTGTTGGGGATGTCGCCGGTGACGAGGTGATCGTCGGAGTGGCACAGCCCGGACGCCATCACCTTGATCCGCACCTCTCCGGGACCGGGCTCGGCGAGGACGAGATCGTCGACCTCCCACTTGCCGCCCACTTCGTGAATCACCGCACCGCGTGCCGTCGTACTCATCGTTCTCCTTCGAATCTCACACTCACACAGAGTCCTATTTGATGATCGAGAGCCGGCTGCGGTCGAGCGTCACGGCGACCGCGACGATGACGACCACGCCGTACACGATCTGCTGAAAGCTGGGATCGATGCCGGCCACCGAACCGCCCACCCGGAGGACGGTGACCACCAGGGCGCCGACGAGCACCCGCCACGCGCCACCGATTCCACCGGTGATGGCGCAACCGCCGACCAGCACGGCCGCGATCGCGGGAAGCAGCAGCGAATCCGCGAGTTGCGGTGCGGCGCTCTGCTGCTGGGCCGACAACACGATACCCGCGGCTCCCGCGAAGAAGCCGGACAGGGCGAAGGCTCCGACCCGGACGACCCGGGTCCGGACGCCGCTCATCATCGCCGCGATCTCCCCCAGCCCGACGAGGTGGAAGACGTTGCCCCGCGGCGAGAACCGCATCGCGCAGAACACCGCGGCGACCGCGGCCACGCCCGCCCACACCGCCATCGGCAGTCCGAGCACCGTCCACGAACTGAGCCAGAAGATCGCGTCGTAGCCTTCGCTGATGTAGATGGTGGTCGATCCCGAGGCGACGAGCGCGACCGCACCCCAGAATCCCAGCGCACCGAGCGAGACGACGAACGACGGGACCTGCCCGAACACGATCAGCAGACCGGTCAGCGCACCGATCAGGGTGAGCGCCACGAGGGTGACGACGACCGCGAGCGGGCCGAGCGACCCGATCGCCGTCGCCAGGATCACCGTGGCGAGCGACGCGAGCGCCGCTACCGACAGGTCGATGCCGCCGGTGAGGATGACGAACATCTGGCCCAGCCCCAGCAGCAGGATCGGGACCGCCTGCGCCGAGACCACGGCGAGGGCGTTCACGGACAGGAAGTTCGGTTCGGCGAGCGCGACGAGGAGGACGAGCGCGACCAGCACGACCGACGGTCCCGCCAGGCGCAGCCGGTCCCGCGTCGTCCGGGACACCGCGGCCGCCGCACCCCCGGGTGCGCGCGTCTCGGCGGAAGTCCTCTCGGTGAAAGTTTCTGTTGCCACGGCGATCACATCATCTTCTCGAGGAGTTGGAGTTTGCTGGGTGGGTTTCCGGGCGGCGAGTCGAACTCGGCGGTGATCTCACCGTCGCGCATCACGATCACGCGGTGGCCGAGGCCGATCGCCTCGTCCAGGGTGTCGGCGAGCACCAGAATCGCCACTCCCCGCTCGGACAGATCGCGGAACAGTGCGTACAGGTCTTCCTTCGCGCCGATGTCGAGCCCGCGGGTGGGGTGGTCGAGCACCAGCACCTTCAGGCCGTCGCCCAGGATCCACTTGGCGACCACGGCCTTCTGCTGGTTGCCGCCCGACAGTCGCGCGATGTCGGCGTCGGGGTCGGCGGGCCGGATGCCGAGTGTGTCGATCCAGGTGCGCGCCGTCTCCTGCACTCGGGCGCCGGAGGAGATGCGGCCGCCGCCCGCCTTCACCGGATGCACCGTCGCGATGTTCTGCGCGACGGTCGCCCCGGCGATCATGCCCTCGACGCGACGCTCGGCGGGAACGTACGCGACACCGGACAGCACGGCGTCCGCCGGTGATCGGGGCGCCGAACGCTGCCCGTCGATCTCGACGGTTCCGGAATCAATGGGGACGGCGCCGAACACGGCGCGGGCCACCTCCTCGCGGCCGGAGTCGACCACCCCCACCACCGACACGATCTCGCCGGCGTGGACGTCGAGCGAGACGCCCGTCGCCTTGCCGCCACACGTGAGGTCGCGGACCGAGAGCGTAGGCGTGCCGGTCCGGGAGACGGCGCGCTTGCGCTCCGACGAGTAGATCTCCTCGGCCGCACCCTTGCCGATCATCAGCTGGTACAGCTCGGATTCGGTTGCCGCCGCGGCGATCCGCTCGCCGACGACCTTGCCGTCGCGCAGCACGTACACGCGGTCGGAGAAGCGGAGGACCTCGTCGAGACGGTGCGAGACGAAGATGACGGAACCACGCTCCTTGAGAGCGGTGACCCGGCGGTGGAGCACCTCGACATCCTCGGGTTCGAGCACCGATGTCGGCTCGTCGAGGATGAGGAGCGGCGGGTGTTCGGACTGCCTGGACGCGACGGCGCGCGCCACCTCCACCATCTGTCGCTGCGCGAAACCGAGCGTTTCGGTGAGCGCACCGGGGTCGACCGTCGACTCCACCACGGACAACATGTCCTGGGCGCGGGCGCGGATCCGGCGCCGGCGGAGGAATCCGGCACGGGCGGTGTCGCCCTCGTGCCCGAGGATCAGGTTCTGGCCGACGGTGAGGTTCGGCAGCAGCGACTGCTCCTGATGCACGACCCCGATCCCGTGGCCGGCGGCGTCGGCCGGGCTCGAAAAGCTCACCTCGCGCCCCCCGAGCACCATCCGGCCGCCGTCCTGGCGGTGCACTCCCGCGAGGATCTTGAGCAGTGTCGACTTGCCGGCGCCGTTCTCGCCGATCAGTCCCACCACCTCGTTCGGAGCGATGGACAGGCTCACGTCGTCGAGGACGGTGTTGGGCCCGAACTTCTTCGTGACGTTGCGGAGTTCCAGGAGAGATGTCATTTCACGACCCTCAATCGACTGCGGGCGGGCCACCCGGTCGCGATCACCGCGACCACGATGATGAGTCCCTGCGCGCCCTGCTGGATGTACGGGCTGGCGCCCGAGAGGAGAAGCCCGTTGCCGAGGACCACGAGGAGCAGCACACCCACCAGGGAGTGCAGGGGCCCACCGCGACCACCGGACAGCAGGGTGCCGCCGACGACCACCGCGGACAGGGTGAGGAACAGGCTTCCCGATCCGACGCTCACGTCGCCGACACCCAGCCGGATGGTGGCCAGCACTCCCCCGAGCGCGGACAGCAGTCCGGCCACCGCGAACAGGATGACCTTGGTGCGCCCGACCGGGACGCCCGCCAGGCGGCTTGTCGACTCGTCGCCGCCGATCGCGTAGGTGTGCATGCCCAGCCGGGTTCCCTTGCACAGCACCACTGTCACGGCCACGGCGGCGAGCGCGAACACCACGACGACGGGAAGTCCGAGCCAGTGGCCACCCGCCCAGGCGGCGAGCGACGGGTCGGCGAGTTGGGGGGTGGCGGTGCCGAAGAGCACGGTGGCGACACCGAGCCCGACGAACCAGGTTCCCAGGGTGACGAGGAAGGACGGCACCCGCGCGACGACGTGCAGCACCCCGTTGGCCACCCCGAAGAGCAGACCGACGCCCAGCGCGATCAGGACCGCGAGGAGTCCGAGGTCGTTGCCGTTGACGCTGTTCGCGGCGAGCAGGACGAACGTCAGCCCGCTGGCCGCCATCACGCCCTCGATCGACAGGTCCACGCCGCCCACCAGGACCACCAGCGTGGCGCCCATCGCGAGGACCACGGGAATGGCGGCCTGCTCCACGATCGCCATCGCGTTGCTCGCCGTCGCGAACCCGGGAGCCAGTGCGGCGAACACGGCGCACAGTCCGAGCAGGGCGGTGAGCGGGCCTGCGGTGGACAGTAACCGTCGCACGCGGGGTCTGGTGGTGCGCGCGGGCGGGCGAGTTTCGGCGGGAGTCGTCACCTCCCCCGTCATTTCGGTCGTCGACATCGTCACTCCTTCGGAAGATTGTGTGGTTCGTGAATGGTGAGGGGTTACCGGGCCACCGGGCCGGTGATGCGGGAGAAGGGATCCTGCACGGACCGCACGATCTCCTCGTCACTCGGCACGGTGCGGAATCGGTCGACGTTGCTCGCGGTGATCAGCGACTGCTCGACGTAGAATTCGCGGTTCTCGCGGGGCAGCGACGCGACGTCGATCTCCCCGGTCATGGCCTGGTAGCAGATGGCGAGGCCCATCGCTCCGTTGAAATAGGGGTCGGTCGTGTAGGTGGAGAGCAGTTCGCCGTCGGCGATGGCGCCCAGCCCTTCCGGGGTGGCGTCCGCGGCGCTGGCGATCTTGATCTCGCCCGCCCGGCCCGCTTCACGCACCGCCTGCAGCGCACCCAGGGCCATGGAATCGGTTGCGGCCCAAATGCCGTTCACCTGGTCGCCGTATTTGTTGAGCAGGGTCTGCGTGGTGGTGTACGCCTTGTTGCGGTCGAAGTCGGCGGGCTGGTCGTCGAGCAGGGTGACGCCGGACTGTCCGTCCATGGCCTGCTGGAAGCCCTGGAACCTGGTCTGGCTGATCTCGTTGGCGAGCAACCCCTGCAGCGCGATCACGCCGCCGGTGCCGCCGAGCGAATCGACGAGCGCCTTCCCGGTGTCGGCGCCCTGCTGGACCCCGTCGTAGGCGACGTAGGACGCCCACCCGTTGCCGACGTCCCAGGGGTGCAGGTCCGAGGGCTTGCTCCACTGGGTGACCGCGCACCCGCCGCTGTTCTGCACGGCACGCACGATCGCCGGGGTGTCGGCGCTCGTGTTCGGATTGATGTTGAGCAGGACGGTCTTTCCCGCGGCGAGCACAGACTGCAACTGCGACAGCGCGTTCTGCGAATCGCCGCCGTAGACGATCACCTTCAGTTCGATCCCCAGCGATTCGGCGTACGCGCGGCTGCCCTGGACCCACGCGGCCTCGTACGGGTTGGTCAGCGACCGGACCTCGGAGACCATCACCATGTCGCCGCGGTCGACGGTGGCGCCGTCCCGCTCGGTCCGTTCCGATCCCGTCGAGCAGGCGACGGCGGAACTCGCCATGACGGAGATGGCCGCGGCAACGCCGACGGCCCGGGCCGCCGCCCTGACCGATCGGTTCGCCGGTGTCATCGTTCGTCCGAGCCGGTGCCCGCGGCACCCTTCAGCACGGCCCGGCTGATGATGAGCCGCTGCATTTCGCTGGTGCCTTCGTAGATCTTCGTGATGCGGGCGTCGCGGTAGAGGCGCTCCACCTCGTACCCGCGGATGAAGCCGTTGCCGCCGAACACCTGCACGGCGGCGTCGGCGTGGCGCACGCATCCCTCGGACGCGTACAGCTTGGCCATCGAGCAGAGTGTCTCGGCGTCCGCCGCGCCGGTGTCGAGGGCCCGCGCCGCCTCGACCGACAGCGCGGTGCCGGCCCGCAGTTCGGTGGCCACGGTGGCGAGGGAGAACGAGATGCCCTGGTTGGCGGAGATCGGCTTGCCGAACTGGCTGCGGTCGAGGGACTGCCGGGTGGCGGCGTCCAGTGCCGCGCGGCTGATGCCGAGGCTCAGTCCCGAGATCCCGAGACGGCCCTTGGCCAGCACCTTCATCATGTAACCGAACGCCTTGCCCTCCTCACCGAGGAGCGCGTCGGACGACAGCCGGACGGAGTCGAACACCAGACCGCCGACCTGGGACGCCCGCTGCCCCATCTTGTGTTCGTGGTAGGCGCGGCTGACGCCGGGCTGGTCGACATCCACCAGGAACACCGAGATGCCACCGCGCTTCCCCAGTTCGGGGTCGGTGACGGCGAGCACGACCGCGAAGTCCGCGACCGGGGCGTTGTGGATGTAGATCTTCTCGCCGCTGAGCACCCAGCCGTCGCCGCTGCGCACCGCCCGCGTGGTGATCGACCCGAGGTCGGAACCGGAACCCGGCTCGGTGAGCGCGTAGGCGCAGCGCTTCTCGGCGGAGAGCATCGGGCGCAGGTACTGCTCCTGCTGCTCGGGGGTGCCGTAGTTGCCGAGCAGGCTGCCGAGGATCTCGACGAGCCCGCACTGGTCGGCCACCGACGCATAACCGTAGGACAGCGACTCCATGACGAACAGGTAGTCGAGGGCGGTGCCGCCGAATCCGCCGAACTTCTCGGGCACGGTGATGCCGAAGAGCCCGATCTTGCCCATCTCGGCGTAGATCTCTTCGGGGAATCGTTCGGTCTCGTCCAGTTCGCCGGCGACCGGCCGGATCCGTTCGTCGACGAACTCCGCGACGAGCTTGCGTTCGTCGGTTCCGAGCACGGACGACGGAATGACACTGTTTCCGGTTGGCATGTGGTTCTCTCCTCAGATGTGTACGGCGACGGGGGCGAACAGCCCCGCGTCCATCAGGCGTGGGTTCTTGATGATCGGACGGAATCCCATGTGCGGAAGAATGTCCCGATCGATGTCGATTCCGGGAGCGACCTCGGTGAGTTCGAGGCCGTCCCGGGTGAGCACGAAGACGGCGCGTTCGGTGACGTACACCGCCTCGCGTCCCTCACGGACGGCGAGAGCGCCGGAGTAGGTGACCTGGTCGACGCGGTCGACGAACTTCGGCACCGACCCTTCCCGCCGGATCACCAGTTCTCCCCCGACGATCTCGATGTCCAGTCCGCGCGCGGTGAAGGTTCCGCAGAACACGGCGCGCGGCGAGTTCTGGGAGATGTCGATGAACCCGCCCGGTCCGACGATGCCGCCGCCGATCTTGCTGACGTTGACGGCGCCGGTGACGTCGACCTCGGCCATGCCCAGGCAGCTGACGTCGAGCAATCCGCCCGAGAACAGGTCGAACTGGGTGGTCGACGAGTGCACGACCTTCGGTCCTCGTGCGGCCCCGAACAGGTCGCCGGAGACGGGGATGCCGTCGATCAGCCCCTGCTCGATGGCGAGGGTGACGTCGTCCAGGCGGTCCTGTTCGGCGAGCGCGTCCACGACCAGCGCGGACACCCCGAAGCCGACGTTCAGGACGTCGCCGTCCCGAACCTCGGCGGCGGCCCGCCGGGCGATCAGCATGCGGATCGGGTCGTGGTCCGTCGCGTCGAAGCCGGCGTTCGCCGCGTCGCCGGACAGTTCCGGGTCGAATTCGCCTGCGTACGTCTGCCATTGGGCCGGCGCGTGGACCACGTCGTCGACCAGGACCGCCGGGATGTGCACGAGCCGTGGATCGATCGGCCGGTCCAGCAGATTCTTCACCTGGACGATGACCCGGCCACCGCAGGCCTTCGCCGCCTGAGCGACGGCCAGCGCGTCGAGCTGCGCGGCCTCCCCCGAGCACGTGACGTTGCCGGACGGGTCGATGGAATCGCCGCGGACGATGGCCACGTCGACGGGAAACGGCTTGTAGCGCAGATACTCACGACCGTCCAGCGCGAGGAGTTCGACGAGGTCCTCGGTGGCGGACGGCGTGAACTTGCCGCCACCGTGCCGCGGGTCGACGAACGTGTCGAGACCGGTGGCGGTGACGAGGCCGGGACGGCGCGCGCCGATCTCCCGCAGCAGCTGACTGATCGCGCCGCCGGGCCATGCGTACGCCTCGATCTCGTCGTTGCGGACGAGTTCGATCATCGTCGGCGACCACGTCCAGTGCCCGCCGATGACCCGCTTGATCATGCCCTTGTGCGCGAGGTGGTTGGTTCCGCGGCGCACCCGGTCACCGATGCCCAGAGCGTGCACGATCGTGAGGTCCCTGGGCGATCCGGTCGCGAGAAAGCACTCCTCCAGCGCCTTCAGCACAGTGTCCGGTTCGAGGATTCCGCCGCCCGAACCGGTGAGGGCGATCGTCGATCCTGGTGCGATGCCGCTCACGGCTCGTGTCGCGGTGGTCGGTGTCCAGCGCCTCGCCGCGGCACCCGGTCCGGGATGTGTCATATCCGCTCCTGTAAATGCTTACATTCGGCCAATCGGTCCATGAACGCCATGTACCTCGGTTATTGACACACTATATTGTGAGCTGAACAACATCAAGAAAGCGGTTACAGAATTTTTCCGAGACTGATCCGGCTATCGGAAGAACACGATTCGCCGACGACTGCCGCGTCGGCCTGCTTCACCGCACCGGCGCAGCACTGTGCGCCGGGGTGACCTGGATGATCGACGGCTCTGTCGCCGACCCCGCCTCTATCGTCCGAGCGAAAACGCCGGGGTCAGCTCGGGACGGGGCCCGTCGACTCGCGAATGACGACGTCCGCGGAGATCAGCGGCGGAGACGTGGTGGTCTCGTTGTTCAGGGCGGCGCGCATCAGCGACCACGCCTGGTCGCCCAGATCGATCTTGGGGCTCACGACCGTGGTCAGGCGCGGCGCCAGGTGGCGTGCCATGTCGATGTCATCGAAACCGGTGACCGAAATGTCCTCGGGGACACGGAGTCCCCGCTCCCGCAGTTTCGAGATGACGCCGAGCGCCGTCAGGTCGTTGAAGCACACGAGGGCGGTCGGCTCGTGCGTGAGCGCTTCCTCCACCACGTCGTAGCCACCCTCGATGGTCCCGTCCGACGGCACCGCCGTCGCCTCGATCCCGAGCACCTTCGCCATTTCGATGGCCCGCCACCGCTCGCGGTTCTGCCAGGCCAGGTCCGAACCCTTGACGTAGACGATCCGGCGGTGGCCGAGCTTCGCGAGGTGCCCGCACAGCTCCATCATCGGGGTGAAGTTGTCGACCGCGACCATGGGGAGATCGACCCCCAGCTCCACCCGGTTGACGAGCAGGACGGGCGTCGACTGCCTGGCGAGTTCCTTCAGCCCGCTCGTCGGAATCCTCGACGAGAGCAGCACGAGACCGTCGACCTGGCCGAGCAGGTCGAGCGCGGTGGCGAGTTCGTCGGCCGCGTCACCGGAGTAGTCGGCGACGAGCATGCGGTATCCGTCGGCGGTGGCGCCGTGGTGCATCTGTTTGACGACGTCGAAGAAGTACGCGTTGGCCAGGTCGGGCAGGATCACGCCCATGTTTCTCAGCGACCCGAGGACGAGTCCGCGGGCGGCGCTGCTGGGCCGGTAGGACAGCTCGTCGGCGACCTTGTGCACCCGGGCCGCGAGGTCCGGGGTCACCGACGAGCTGCCGCTCATGACGCGGGAGACGGTGGCGATCGAGACGCCGGCGGCCTTCGCTACGGTGTTGATCGTGACGCGACGGCTCGCGGGCACTCGGGTCTGATCCGCCATCGTTGCCTCTGCATCTCTCGTCGCCATTGCCTCCGTCCACCCAGTGAAGGGTGGAAACGCTTACAGCGTAGCGCGAAGGCGGCCCCGGATCACGCGGACGCTCACTCCCCGTGCAACAACGCGCGCGTTCCGAGCAGTTTCCGCGACGTCAGCAGCACCTTGACGTGCCTGCTGCCGTTCGATTCGAGCTCCTCGACCGCGCGGCCGAACTCGTCCAGCGCGAACGTCGCGGTGTGCAGCGGCGACGCGTCCACCTGCCCCGACTCGAGCAGTTCGGCCGCGTCGACGAAGTCCTGCCGCACATAGTTCCGGCAGGCCACGACGGACAGTTCGCGGGCGTAGAGCGCGCTGTAGTCGAGCGTCAGTTCGTGCCCGGGTTTCGCGGACGCGATCGCCACGTACCGGCCGCCCGGAGCGAGGACCCGCAGCGCCAGCCGAGCGGATTCCTGGGAGCACACCGTGTCGTAGACGAGGTCGACCGATTCCGTCCGGTCCCGGAGCCAGCCCTCGAGCGCGTCGCCCGACTCCGTCGTGAAATCGCTCATCCCGCATGCCAGGGCGGGCCGCTCCCGTTCGGTGTAGCGATCGACGCCGAGCACCCGGACGCCCCGGCTCCGGGCCACCAGCGTGGTCGCGAGACCGATCGCCCCGGTCCCGACGACCAGCGCGGTGTCCCCCGCCGACACGCCGCCGCGGCGGACGACGTGAACGCCGACCGCGAGCGGTTCGACGAGGGCCCCGAAACGGTCCAGCACCGCGTCGCTGACGGGCACGCACTGCGTCTCGGGGACGACGAATTCCTCACTGAAACACCCGCGCGGATCGGACAGCCCGAACACCCGGATACTCGGGCAGTTGTTGATCCTGCCGTCGCGGCAGGCGCGGCATCGGCCGCATCCCGTCGTCGGGTAGACCATCACCGGCTGCCCGACCGTGAGACTCGTTCCCGGGCCCACCCGCGACACACGTCCGGCGCATTCGTGGCCCAGCACCGTGGGGTACGCGGCGACGGCGTTCCGGCCACGCAGATGCGACAGGTCGCCGCCGCAGATCCCCGCCGAGTCGAGAGCGACGAGCACCTCCCCCTCACCGGGTTCCGCGACGTCACCGCGGTCGAGACGATAGGAGTTCGGACCGTCGACCCGAATACTCAAGACTGACATGCACTTTCCCTTTCCTCGGAGACGATTTCCGGTGTCGTGCCGGCAGCGGCGGACCGGTAGGCGGCGTCGATCACCGACTGCACGCGCAACCCGGACCGGGCGTCGGACAGCGGCGCTGCCCCTGCCGCCCAACTGGTGAAGACGTCCTCGTACAACGACCGGAACCACGCCGACATCGACAACGGGTCGGGTCCGGACGCGTCGACGGTCCCATCGACGAGGGTGCGGGCACCGTCGCCGATCCGGACGAGCGAATCGCCCACCAGCCGAAGCTGTCCCGCGTCGCCGAAGAGGTGGATCGTCTCGGCCCCGCCCGGCCAGGCCGCCGTGCTCGCCGTCACCGACGCCGCATGTGTGCCCTGGTCGATCAGCAGGTGGATCGTGTCCTCGGCCTCGAGCCGCCCACGGCTGGTCGAGGACGCGGCCACGACACTGCGCGCCGGTCCGGTCAGCGACAGGTAGAGGTCGAGGGTGTGGATGGCCTGGGTGATCAGCGCTCCGCCGCCGTCGCGGTCCCAGGTGCCGCGCCCGGCCTCGGCGTAGTAGGAGTCCGGCCGCCACAGCGGGACGGTGACGGTCGCCGAGCGGAGCGTGCCGATCGCGCCGTCGGCGAGCAGTTGCCGTGCGCGGACGGCCGCCTCCTTGTAGCGGTGTTGCAGCGTGACCGCGGCCCGGACACCGGCCCGCTCCGCGACGTCCACGATCGCCTGCGCATCAGGCAGCGAGGCCGCCAACGGTTTGTCGATCACCAGGTCCAGACCGCGTTCGGCCAGCGCCGACGCGACCGCGAGGTGACTCGAGGGCGGCGTGACCACCACCGCCGTGTCGGCGTCCAGGGCCGCTGCCGCGTCGAGACTCGGGAGGATCCGCGCCTCCGGTGCCAGCCGGTGGGCGGCGGCCGCCCTCGTCTCGTCGCGCGTCACCACACCGACCACGTCGGCGCCGACCGCCCGCAGGGCCGTGAGGTGCGCGGCGCTCGCGAGACCGGCGCCGACCACCACGACACGACGGGTCACGATGCCGCCTCGACGTGGGTGCGCGCACCCACGCTCCGGCCGAGAGTCTCGGGGAGCAGGGCGATGCCGATCAGACCCACCACGCTCAGGCCCATGAGGTAGCTCGCGACGAGCCAGGGTGTTCCGCCCGCGACGGCGACGAGGGCCGTGGCGACCAGCGGGATCGTGCCGCCGACCACCGCGGCGGGGATCTCCCGGGAGATCGCGATACCGCTCCAGCGGATCTTGGTGGGGAACAGTTCGGAGAGCAGCGCGCCGCCCGGGCCCGACGTCGTGCCCTGGACGAGGCAGATACCGAGGATCAGCGCCAGCCCGACCATCCACGGCGACCGGGTGTCCAGCATCATGAACATCGGGAACGGGAAGACGATGCCGAAGACCGCGCCGGACAACAGGACCGGCTTGCGGCCGATCCGGTCGGCCAGGCGGCCGAAGCCGAGGATGACGGGGATGGCACAGAACTCGGCGACGATCAATCCGATCAGGGCCTGGGTGGAATCGACCCCCAGGGTCTTGGTCACGAACGACAGCGCGAAGACCTGCATGACGTAGGCCCACGGAATCACGAAGCTGAACAGGGCGAGTCCGCACAGGATCTGCCGCCAGTGGTTGCGGACCGCCTCGACCAGCGGTGCACGGTCGACCTCACCGTGCTGGGCGGCCTCCTCGAACACCGCCGTCTCGTTCACCTTCAGTCGCAGGTAGCCGGCGACGAGAACGATGACGGCACTGGCCAGGAACGGAATACGCCAGCCCCAGGACAGGAAGAGGTCGTCGGGCATCAGCGTGAGCAACGCGAAGATCGCGGTGGCGCCGCCGGTTCCGACGTAGATCGCGGCGCCTGGATACGCACTGGAGAGGGCTCGCCGGGAACTGTCGGTGGATTCGGTGACCATCGTGATCGCCCCGGCGAACTCGGCGCCCGCGCCTGCGCCCTGGAACAGGCGGAGGACGATCAGGAGAATCGGCGCCCAGATGCCGATCGCGTCCGCGGTGGGCAGTGCCCCGATCAGCGTCGTCGAGGCGCCCATCACGAGCAGGGTCATGAGGAGCATCGGCTTGCGGCCGATCCGGTCACCGAAGTGCGCGAAGACCAGCCCACCGATCGGGCGGGCGCCGAGGCCGACGGCGAACGTCCCGAAGGCGGCCATCGTGCCGGCGAGGGATCCCGCCCCGGGGAAGTAGAGGGGCCCGAAGACGAGGGCGGCCGCGAGACCGTAGAGCGTGAAGTCGTACCACTCGATCACGGTTCCCGCCGCGCTCGCCTTGATCACCCGGCGGCGTTGCTGTCCCGCCGACCCGTGCGGCACCGCGGTCGACCGCTCGGTGCCGAGTTCGGTCATGCCCATCGAGAACTCCTGACTGTGGAAAGGAACTGCCGGAACCCGACTACTATGACTCACGTCACCGAGTTTGTAAACGCTTTCTCAGCTCCGGCGGCGCAATTCCCGTTCACACAGTTCACAGCAATATGACCGATGTTTCCCGGCTACATGCGGGTAGATACCGCTTTCATTTCCGGTCGCGGGCCGGAACCGGCCTCGCGTTCAGGTGGGAGGCGTCGACCTTCTCCGGCGCGAGGTAGCACTCGGAGTCACCGCCGACAGATTCCGGAGGTCCGCGGCGGCGCGCGGGCCGATCGAATGGAACCTGGCGGTCCGAAACGGTTAGATGGGACCTGAGGTTCCGGACAGTGCAGCGTCGTACGTCGGAGTGAACGGAGACACAGATGCCAGGCCCAGTCGCGAGATTGGCACCCCAAGCAGTCCTCACTCCGCCCAGCCCTGCCGCCCTGTTCCTGGTGCTCCTCGCCGGCCCCTCCGACGAAGACCGCGCGACGGTGTGCGACGTGATCTCCGGCATCGACGGACCGCTCAAGGCCGTGGGATTCCGCGAACTCGCCGGCTCCCTGTCCTGCGTGGTCGGTGTCGGCGCGGAGTTCTGGGACCGCGTGAGCGCGTCGTCGAAGCCGGCCCACCTGCACCCGTTCGTCACACTGTCCGGACCGGCCCACAGCGCGCCCTCCACACCCGGTGACGTGCTGTTCCACATCAAAGCCTCGCGCAAGGACCTGTGCTTCGAACTGGGCCGCCAGATCGTCTCCGCGCTGGGGTCCGCCGCCACCGTCGTCGACGAGGTGCACGGCTTCCGCTACTTCGATTCCCGCGATCTCCTCGGATTCGTCGACGGCACCGAGAATCCCACCGAAGACGACGCATCCGACGCTGCGCTGATCGGCGACGAGGACCCCGACTTCCGGGGCGGCAGTTACGTGATCGTGCAGAAGTACCTGCACGACATGGGTGGGTGGAGCACGCTGAGCACCGAGGAACAGGAACGGGTCATCGGGCGCACCAAGCTCGACAACATCGAACTCGACGACGACGTCCAGCCGAGCAATTCGCACGTCACCCTCAACAGCATCGTCGACGAAGACGGCGTCGAGCACGAGATCCTGCGGGACAACATGGCATTCGGCAGCCTCGGCGAGGCCGAGTACGGGACCTACTTCATCGGGTACGCGAAGGACCCCGCCGTCACCGAGTTGATGCTGCGAAGAATGTTTCTCGGTGAGCCGCCCGGAAACTACGACCGCATCCTCGACTTCTCGACGGCGGCCACCGGCACGTTGTTCTTCGTGCCGAGCCGGGACGTGCTCGAATCGCTCGGCGACGCACCGGCCGTCGCGGAGTCGGCGCCCGAAGACCCGGTCGAGCCCGCCGCGGCCGACCCGTACGACCTGTCCCTGAAAATCGGTGGTCTCAAAGGAGTATCGCAATGAGTGATTCGAGCAATCTGCACCGCAACCTGGCACCCGTCACCGAGGCGGCCTGGCAGCAGATCGGCGAAGAGGCCACCCGCACGTTCAAGCGCCACGTCGCGGGCCGGCGCGTGGTCGACGTCGCGGGACCGTTCGGATACTCCTATTCGGCCCACAACCTCGGCCGGGTCAACCCGATCAAGACTTCCGACAGCAGGATCCGCGCCCAGCAGCGGCAGGTCGACCCGCTCGTCGAACTCCGGTTCCCGTTCACCCTGAGCCGCGCCGAGGTCGACGACGTAGCCCGCGGTTCCCTCGACTCCGACTGGCAGCCCGTCAAGGACGCCGCGAAGGCGGTCGCGTTCGCGGAAGACCAGTCGATCTTCCAGGGATTCGACGAGGCGGGCATCCGCGGACTCGGACCGTCCAGCGACAACCCGGTTCTCAGCCTGCCGGAGGATCCGCTGCTGATCCCCGACGCCGTCGCCTCCGCGCTGTCGGCGCTGCGACTCGCCGGAGTCGAGGGACCGTACTCGGTGGTGCTCGACGCCGACGCGTACACCGCGGTCAGCGAGACCCGCGACGAGGGACATCCGGTGTTCCACCACCTGCGCGACCTGGTCACCGGGGACATCATCTGGGCACCCGCGATCAGCGGTGGATACGTGCTGTCCACGCGTGGTGGCGACAACCAGCTGACCCTCGGCACGGACCTGTCGATCGGCTACGACAGCCACACCGCCGACGAAGTCACGCTCTACCTCGAGGAGACGTTCACGTTCGCCTCGCTCACCGCGGAGGCGGCAGTCGTCCTCGCACGCTGACGCACACTGGGGGGCCGTCAGCCACCGAACAGCAGGTACAGCCCACCGAACGTGTAGGTGACCATGGTGAGCAGCAGTGCCAGCTGCCCGGTCAGCTGATGGCCCCGCGGCAGGAGCCTCATGGATTTGTCGTGCGCCGCAATCACTCCCAGCACGTGCCCGGCGAGGACGAACAGCACCTTGATCGACGCCGAGGCGGCGGGGTGCTCGGACAGCACGTACCAGGCCTCGGCGTCGCCGAGTCCCAGCAGGTTCCAGCCCCGCCCCATCGGGTCGGCCAGCAGGATCACCGTCGCCTGCCCCTTCTCCACCAGATACGTCAGATAGTGCGCGAAGACGTAGCCGATGACGATCGGGATCAGCGAATGCGACAGCTGCCCCGGGAGAGCGGCGCGCTGCTCGGGCCGCAGTCCCCCGGTGGCCCGCGAGGCCACCCAGAACGACACCCCGACGAAGCCGACGAAGACCAGGAGCCCGGCCGTGCGCACGAGGGTGGCGCCGATCGGGGAACCGATCCCGTCCACCAGACGCGACCACCAGAGGAACGCGGAGAAACTGTCGAAGGCAGTGGACCCCAGCAGGGTTGCCGTCAATGCGACCGAGCCGGCCCGGACGGGCATCGACCCCAGGTGGTCCAGCGGGTTGCGCAGCACGATCCGTCCGCTCGGCCGGTCCCGGCTCAGCGGAGACAGCCGCGACGCCAGCGTGCTGTACACCTCGAACGGATCGCCCCGCTCGCACCAGCGCTCGCCGCACAGAAACGCCCCGGCCGTCGCGACCACGACGTACACGAGCAGCCACGTGCGCACCGCGGCCACGGAACCCGGGTCGCCGGAGGCGAGTTCGAGCCAGACGAAGGCGAACAGTCCCGCGACCGCGGGCCGGTAACCCCACGAGTTGCGGTACCGCGCATCATTTTCCGCCGGTGAGCGGCCGATCGCCGCGCACACCGACCGGTGCACGGTGCGGACCGGAGACAGCACCCGCCAGACCGGCCCGAACGCCAGCGACGCCGCGACCAGCCCCACCCAGAGCAGCACGTAGAACACGCCCCGCAGTGCGTTCTCCGACGACGCCGACGGTCCGAAGAAGGCGGCGAGGGCCACCCACACCGCGAACACCACACCGGCCGCGGCCAGCACGTTCCGCGTGACCGGCGCGTCGGCGAACCGGGTCACCCAGCGGGGCAGCTCGCGCCCCGGGTTGTCCGGATCCAGCTTCGGGGTGCGCCACGCGAACGCCAGCACAACGAAGGAGACGGTGAGCGCCCAACTCGCCCCGACCAGCGCATACGTGAACGGGATGGGAAGGTCGGTGGATCCGCCGAGCCCGTGCGCGAGAACAGCGGTCATGGACGCACGAGCAGGGTGGCCACCGTCTTACCCGTGTCGTGCAATTCCACCGCCACCTGACCCGGAACATCAACGGAGAACTGGGTTTCCTGCGTTCCGGGGTGAATCTCGAACGAGTGCTCCGGAACGGCGTGCACGTGCAACTCGTCGTCGGCGTCGCTGTCGATCCGCACCGTGACGGTCTCCCCCACCGTCGCCTCGATGCGTTCGTTGCCCGGTGTGACCGTGCCGTTCTCGATCACGACGTCGATCACGACGCCGTCCTCCGTGGCCGGTGTGTCGTCGTCGCCTCCGCAGCCCGATACCAGGGCGACGACGACAGCGGGTATCACTACAATTCCGGCCCACCGCCTGATCACCTAGTTCTCCTCTTCGTTCGCGCTCGGACCGTGCTTCGCGTTCTCGGCATTCTCGGCGGCTTCCGCCTTGCGGTCCCGGACCGCCAGGTAGATGACCAGTCCGGCCACCAGGAACGCCGGGACGAACGCCGGAATCGCCAGCAGCACCGAATGATCGGCGAGGTAGACGACGTCCGGATCGTGCACCGGGTTCATGTCACCGTCACGTCCTCGCGGGTGCCGGTGGCCGCCTGCCCCTGCGTGTACTTGCTGATCCGGCCCGCTCCCCACGCCAGCGCGGTGATCAGCGCCAGGGTGCACACGAGCACCACCAGCGATGCTGCGCCGAACAGCCAGGACGGGTGGTCGAAGTTCCGCTCCCGCTGCAGGATGGTGATCTCCGGGACGAAGTCGCGGGTCGAGGACGCGACTGCGGGCAGTTCCTCCGCGCCGATGCCCGGGTCGCTGGGCAGGTAGATCGGGACGGCCGTCATCGTGCGCCCGTCCTGCACGCGCAGCAACGTCTTCCATGTTCCGTGAACCGGGACCGGCTCGTGCGTCCGGTAGGTGCCGGGACCGGTGCGTTCGAGCCGGTCGACCGTGAAACCGTTGCCCAGTCCGGGGCCGCCCTGCCAGGACAGGATGGACACCCACGCCGGATCGTCGCTCGCGAGATCGGGTGGGTCGATGCGCACCTCCGCGTCGACCATGCGGCCGCCGTCCGGGGTGGCCTCCGTGAGAGCGATCGCCGCGGTGGCGTTGTCCGGGACCGTGGCGACGAGGCCGTTGGCCGTGGCGCCGGCGATCACCACGACGGTGGCGACGACGATGGTGCGGCTGATCGCCGGGCGCGGAAGCCCCTCGGATCGTAGCACCCGCCCGAGCAGGGCGCCGCAGGCTCCGGCCGCGATGGCGACGGGCACGGCCATGGCCAGGGCCTCCGGCCACATGCTGGTGGGCCAGGGGTAGATGTACACGGCGTCGATCCATAGCGACTCGAGCCACAGCCCGACCGTCGCGACGAGGAGTCCGCCGACGGCACCGAACGCCACCCGATTCTTGATCAGCGGTGTCAGAGCGAGCAATTCGATCACCACCGCGGCGCCGAGGCACAGTTCGAACACGTTGGTGGGGGCACCGAGAACCGGTCCGACGATCAGCGCCGTGATGGCGCGCACGACGCCCGCCACCGCCACGGCCACGATCGCCGCGAACGGTCCGAGAACGATGCGCGCCGCCACCAGGGTGAAGGCGGCCGCTCCGGCGATCATCATCGGTTGCAGGACGAGCCGGAACTGCTCGACGCTGAAGTCGTATTCGATCTGAAAGACGGACAGGCCGATGAGCAGGCCGCCGAACGTGCCGCACCGCAGGAACCAGATGAGCCTGCTGTCCGGCTTGACCTCCCCGGGGGTCGCCATCCGGCCCTCGTAGTCCAGGAGCAGGACGCCGATCAGCGACAGTCCCGCACCGCCGATCAGCATCAGGTGCGTCGGTCCCCACAGCGTGACGTCCTGACCGAAGATCCGGTGCCAGACGTCGTCGAGCGGGAACCCTATGAGGGCATACAGACCCGCTCCGGCCACGAGGACGCCGCCGACCGGGACGTACCAGGTGCGGGTGATCTTGATCGCCGCCGGACCGGGTTTCTCGTCGCGCGGCAGGATCATCGCCAGCATTCCGGTGATGAACAGCAGGAACAGCCCGACGAGGATGAAGTAGTGCGCGGGGTTCGCGAGCGGCCCGTCGTCGCGGCCCCGCCCGATGTGCAGGCTGACGTCCCAGATGAAACCGAAGAACGCCGTCAGGATGGTCCCGACGAACGTCACCAGGGGCAGGGCCACCCACGGGGGCCGGTCGAGTGCGCGCGACGCCGCGTCGGCAGTCGTCTGCAGCCACGTGATCTTGCGTGTGCGATGCAGGTACGCGATCCACAGCAGACCCACGGTGATGATCGCCGTCGCCACCGTGATTCCGATGATCTGGTCGAATGCCGCACCGCCACCCTCTCCGCCCGACTGGGCGAGAATGAGTGAACTCGGAGTAACAGTAACTTGGCTCACGGGGTGATTATGTGCGCCTCGTGCCGAAAATGCCAGACCCTCGACCCGGAAACCCGCGGACCGTATGCAAATCTATTCAGATCTGCGATCGAACGTAGATACGGCTAGATTCCCCTAGCGATGCCTCGACCAGCGACAACTGCCACCGGCCGCACGCGCAGCCGAGGTAGGTGACCACGCCCGTGCTCGTTCGATGCCGGGATACTTCCTGCCAGTCGTGTTCGTGATGTTCGCTCATGCACCCAGCGTGATGTAATGACATTGTGCATCTCAACCCTTACGGGGAGTATGCGGTCACGCTCGCCGCCGACCTCGCGAATCACCCGCCCGCCTCGACCGGCGAACTCGTCGGCCGATGCGTCGACGCCGGCATCGTCGTCGACTTCCCCGTCACCGACGCCGACCTCGCCGACGTGCTCGCCATGCTCGATCGGTGGTCGGCGATCGCCGACGCCACGAGCGACGAAACCCGGGCCGAACAGGTCAACCTCCTGCTCACGAAGGCGTCCGCCTACCCGCGGCTGACCAACCACGCCGGCGACGGCTGGCACCTCCACTACCGCGACGACCAGCAGTCCCTCGCCGGCGTCCTCGAGGCACTGTTCTCCGTCGGCACCGCGCTGCACCTCGTCGGCCGCGGCATGCATCGTCTCGGCCGCTGCGCGCTCGAGGAGTGCACCGCCATCTACGCCGACACCTCGCGCAACGGCCGTCAACGGTACTGCTCACCCAAGTGCGCGAACCGGGACGCCGTACGACGTCACCGGGCGCGCTGACTCGTGTGCGAGATCCTCCCCGTGTACTCCCGCTTCTCGACTACCGACTCGAGGACAGGAACGCCGTCGACCCCGACAGATCGCCGGGACGGTGGGTGCGGGACTGCACCAGCCCGCGGCGTTCGAGGATCGGCCGCACCCCTTCGCCGAAGTTGAAGGCCTCTTCGAGGTGCGGGTAGCCGGAGAGGACGAAGTGGTCGAGTCCGAGCGCCGCGTACTCGGCGATGCGGTCGGCGACCTCCTCGTGGGAGCCGACCAGCGCGGTGCCCGCGCCGCCGCGGACCAGGCCGACCCCGGACCACAGGTTCGGGGCCACCTCGAGGGCGCGTGCGCCGGCGTCCTTCGAGTAGGCGCTCCCACCGCTGCGCAAATAGGCGGCACCGCCGCCGTGCAGTTCGCGCATGCGCCGCTGGCCCTCGGAACCCGAGCGGGCCAGGCTCTGCTGCGCCTGCTCGACGGTTGCCGGGTCGAGAGCGGACAGCAGGCGGTCGGCCTCGGCCCACGCCTCCTCGGACGTGTCGCGGCTGATCACGTGCAGCCGGATGCCGTAGTCGAGGGTGCGGCCCTGGACGTCGGCGAGGTCGCGGATCCAGGCGATCTTCCCGGCGACGGCACTCGGCGGCTCGCCCCAGGTGAGGTAGGTGTCGGCGAACTGGGACGCGACGGTGCCCGCCGCCGGCGACGACCCGCCGAAGAAGATCGGCGGCACCGGGTCGGGGATGCGCTGCAACTGGGCGTTCTCCACCCGGATGTACTCGCCCGCGTAGTCGACCGGTCCGGTTCCCTCCCACAGCTTTCGGATGACGTCGAGGAACTCGCCGCAGCGGGCGTAGCGCTGGTTCTTGTCGAGGTAGTCGCCGTAGGTGCGCTGCTCGTGGTCCTCACCGCCGGTGACGACGTTGAGCAACAGCCGCCCCTGCGACTGCCACTGGAACGTCGCCGCCATCTGCGCTGCCAGGGTGGGGCTGAGCAGTCCGGGGCGCAGCGCGACCAGGAACTTCAGCGTCTCGGTGGTCTCCAGCATCATGGCCGTGGTGAGCCAGGCGTCCTCGCACCACGCACCGGTGGGCGTCAGGACCGATTCGAAACCGTTCGACTCCGCCGCTGCGCCGATCTGATTGAGGTATCGCAGCGTCGCGGGACGGTCTCCTGCCATGGAACTCCCGTGACCACCCGCCATCAGGTTGCGGGAATCACCGTAGGTGGGAAGGAACCAGTGGAAATGCAGAGACACGCGCGATCCTCTTGTCGACGACAGATGGGCAGCGCAGGCCAGTTCATCAACGACGGAGCCGGGCCGCGAGGGTTTCGATCACCGTGATTCAGAGTAGTGCTCGACCGCAGCCGGCAAGGTTACGGTCGCCGCGCTATGACTACGCTGTCCGACGCCCCGTACACATCCTCGAACGAATCCGACCTCGAACGGCGCAAGCGGCTCCGTACCGTCGTCGCCGCCAGCCTGCTGGGGACGACTGTCGAGTGGTACGACTTCTTCCTCTACGCGACGGCCGCCAGCCTGGTCTTCAACCAGCTGTTCTTCCCCGATCAGAGTTCGTTCGTCGGCACCATGCTGGCGTTCGCCACGTTCGCGGTCGGTTTCGTGGTCCGGCCGATCGGCGGAGTCGTCTTCGGCCACATCGGCGACCGCATCGGACGGAAGAAGACGCTCGCACTCACCATGTTCATCATGGGCGTCGCCACTGCCCTGATGGGTGTGCTGCCGACGGCCGCACAGGTCGGGGTGATCGCGCCGATCCTGCTGCTCCTGCTGCGCATCCTGCAGGGATTCGCACTGGGCGGCGAATGGGCGGGCGCCGTGCTCCTCGCCGTCGAACACAGCCCCGCGAAGAAGCGCGGCATCTTCGGCAGCATCCCCCAGATCGGCCTGGCGCTGGGCCTGGCCCTGGGCACCGGCGTCTTCGCCGCACTGCAGGTGATCTTCGACGACGGCCAGTTCCTCACCTACGGATGGCGAATTGCCTTCCTGCTGAGCCTGATCCTCGTCTTCGTCGGATTCGTGGTCCGCCTGAAGGTCGAGGAGACTCCCGCGTTCCAGGAGGTTCACGACCTCTCGAAGCGCTCCTCCGCTCCGCTGAAGGATGTGTTCCGCGGCCGGGTGCGCCGGGGCACCGTCCTCGGCCTGCTCTCGCGTTGGGGCGAGGGCGCCGCGTTCAACACCTGGGGCGTCTTCGCGATCACCTACGCCACCAAGAACCTGGAATTCGCCAAGATTCCCGTCCTCCTCGTCGTCACCGTCGCCGCGACGGTCATGGCGGTGCTCCTGCCCTTCTCCGGCCTGCTGGTCGACCGGTACGGGGCCAAGCGGATCTACCTCATCGGGATCGGGGCCTACGGACTCGCGGTCTTCCCCGCGTTCGCCCTGTTCGGGACGGAGAATCTGGTCCTGTTCGGCGTCGCGATGGTGCTGGTGTTCGGCGTCATCCATGCCCTCTTCTACGGCGCGCAGGGCACGCTGTACGCGAGCCTGTACCCCACCGAGATCCGCTACACCGGACTGTCCGTCGTGTATCAGTTCTCCGGGATCTACGCGTCGGGCGTCACGCCGATGATCCTCACCGCCCTCATCGCGGTCGGGGGCGGAACCCCCTGGCTGGCCTGCGGCTACCTCGCCGCCACCTCGGTCGTCAGCGTCGTGGCGACCGCCCTGATCCGAAAGCAGGACCTCTACCTCTGAGACCGCCCAACTTTCCGAACGGGCTCTGACGGCCATGTTCGATACACCAGTGTATCCGATACGCTAGTGTATCGACGGTTGCTGTCGACCCGATCGGAGGAGAGGCCATGCCGACGTCACCGGCGCACTCCTCCGAGCCTGCCACCAGCACACCCCGGAAGGTGACGAAACGGCGCGGCCAGACTCGGCGGCGACTGCTCGACGCCGCCGTCGAGGTGTTCGCCGAAAACGGGTTCGGACGGTCGACGGTCGAGCAGATCTGCGAACGCGGCGGCTATACCCGCGGCGCCTTCTACTCCAACTTCGCGTCGCTGGACGAGATGTTCTTCGCCATGTGGGAACAGCGCTCCAGCGCGATGCTCGCGCAGATCCGGCTGGCCGCCGACTCGTCGAGCATCGACCTCTCCGGGCTCACGCCTGCCGAAAAACTGCGCGCCGGCACCGAACTGGTGCTCGGCGTCGTCCCCGTCGACGACCAGTGGTACCGGATCAACGCGGAATTCACCGCCCACGCCCTGCGCAACCCGTCGCTGAAGAAGGCACTCGCAGCCCGCGAAGACACGATTCTCGACACCATCGTGCCCATCCTCGAGAAAGCTCTGCACAGACTCGGGCGCCGCATCGCCGGCGATCCCCGGGTGCTCGGCCGCGCGCTCGTGGCGCTGCACGACGGCACCAGCGTCCAGTGCCTGATCGAGGACGAGAACGCCGCCGCCCGGGAACTGCGCCTCGAACTGTTCACCCGAGTCGTAACCGCCTACACCGAACCCGACACCACCCACACCCACACACACCGGAAAGAGGGGTCCTCGTGACCGAACAGGCTGATGTGATCGTCGTCGGCGCCGGACTGGCCGGACTCGTCGCCACCTACGAGATGGTCAAGGCCGGCCGGAAAGTCCTCGTCGTCGACCAGGAGAGTTCGGCGAACCTCGGCGGCCAGGCCTTCTGGTCGCTCGGCGGCCTGTTCCTCGTCGACAGCCCCGAACAGCGGCGCCTCGGCATCAAGGACTCGTACGAACTGGCGATCCAGGACTGGATGGGCACCGCCGCCTTCGACCGCGAGCGCGAAGACCAGTGGCCGCGGCTGTGGGCGCAGGCGTACGTCGAATTCGCGGCCGGCGAGAAGCGGCAGTACCTCCACGACCTCGGACTGCGCCTGATGCCGAACGTCGGGTGGGCCGAACGCGGACGCGGATCCGCTCTCGGGCAGGGCAATTCCGTTCCGCGTTTCCACATCACCTGGGGTACCGGCCCGGGTGTCGTCGAGGTCTTCCTCACCCGCGTCGTCGCCGCGTCGAAGCGGGGACTCGTCACGTTCAAGCACCGTCACCAGGTCGACGAGATCGTCGTCACCGACGGCGCCGCCACCGGTGTGCGCGGCACCGTCCTCGAACCGTCCACCGAGGCACGCGGTGTGAAGAGTTCGCGAACCGCGGTCGGGGAGTTCGAATTCTCCGCGCAGGCCGTGGTCGTCACGTCCGGCGGCATCGGCGGGAACCCCGAACTGGTCAAGAAGAATTGGCCCGCACGACTCGGCAAGGCCCCCGAGAACATGCTCGCCGGTGTCCCCGCGCACGTCGACGGCCGCATGCTCGAGATCACCGAGAACGCCGGCGGCAACATCGTCAACCGCGACCGCATGTGGCACTACACCGAGGGCATCCAGAACTGGGACCCGATCTGGCCCAACCACGGCATCCGCATCATCCCCGGCCCGTCGTCGATGTGGTTCGACGGCAACGGCAACCGCCTGCCCAGCCCCAACTTCCCCGGTTTCGACACCATGGGCACCCTCGAGCACATCATGAACAGCGGCCACCACCACACCTGGTTCGTCCTCGACCAGAAGATCATCGAGAAGGAATTCGCGCTGTCGGGGTCCGAGCAGAACCCCGACATCACCGGCCGCGATTTCAAACTCCTCGCCGAACGACTCAAGAAGGGCGCCCCCGGCCCCGTCGAGGCGTTCAAGCAGCACGGCGCCGACTTCGTCGTCCGCGACAACCTCCGCGACCTCGTCGACGGCATGAACGCCCTCACCCCCGACGCACCGCTGAAGTACGAGGACCTCGAACGCGAAATCGTGGCCCGCGACCGGGAGGTGAAGAACTCCTACACCAAGGACTTCCAGGTCATGGCGATCCGCAACGCCCGGAACCTGCTGGCCGACAAGATCACCCGCGTCGTGAGCCCGCACGAGTTGCTCGACCCCAAGAACGGTCCCCTCATCGCGGTCCGGCTGCACCTGCTCACCCGCAAGACCCTCGGCGGCCTCGAGACCAACCTCGACTCGCAGGTGATCCGGCCCGACGGCGCCCCGTTCGAGGGCCTCTACGCCGCCGGTGAGGTCGCCGGATTCGGTGGTGGCGGCGTCCACGGGTACAGCGCACTCGAGGGCACCTTCCTCGGTGGCTGCATCTTCTCCGGCCGGGCCGCAGGTCGCGCGCTGGCCCGCCGGCTGTAGGCTGCTCCGCCGCCCGTGCGTGCGTAACGAGTCCCTGAACTCCTTAACCACTCACGGGCGCAAGCCTCTCGGACGCCTCCAGTTCGCGGACCAGCGGCAGGACGTTGGCCCCGAAGTATTCGATCTCCTCCTGGAAGTGCAGGAAACCGCCCAGGATGAGGTCGACTCCGCGACGGCGGTATTCGACGATGCGCTCGGCGACCTGCTCCGGCGTGCCGATCAGCTGTGTGCGGAAGCCGTCGTTGTACTGGACGAGATCCTCGAACGTGGAGTCCGCCCACATTCCCGACTTGTCGGCGGTGGACGCGCCCGCCTGCTGGACGGCGGACCGGAAGCCCTCGACCGCGGGCTTGTTGGCCTTCTCGATGATTTCGCGGAGGGTGTCGCGGGCCTCCTTCTCGGTGTCGCGGGCGATGATGAACCCGTTGAGCCCGAACTTCACTTCCCGGTCGTGTTCGCGCGCCACCCGTCGTACGTCGTCGATCTGTTCGGTGATGCCGTCGTAGTCCTTGCCGTTGCTGAAGTACCAGTCGGAGTACCGGCCCGCGTTCTGTCTCGCGGCGGCGGAGTTGCCGCCCTGGAACAGTTCGGGGTTCGGGCGGTCGGGCGTATTCAGCGGTTTCGGCTTGAGCGTGAAGTCGTGGATGCGGTAGAAGTCGCCGCGGAAGTCGACGTCGTCCTCGGTCCAGATCTTGCGGAGCACCTGCAGGAACTCGGCGCTGCGCCGGTACCGCTCGTCGTGCTCGAGCCACGGCTCCCCGAGGTGGGTGAACTCGTCCTTGAACCAGCCGCTCACGACGTTGACGGCGAACCGGCCGTTCGACAGGTGGTCGGCGGTGGCTCCCAATTTCGCCAGCACGGCGGGCTGCCACAGACCGGGGTGGACTGCGGCGATCACCTTCAGCCGCTCGGTGGCGAGCAGGAGCGCGAGGCTGAAGCTCGTCGACTCGTGCTGGAATTCGGCCCCGTAGCTGGCCTCGTACCGGACCTGGCTGAGCGCGTACTCGAACCCGTTGTTCTCGGCGGTCTGGGCGAGTTTCTTGTTGTACTCGTAGTCCCAGCTGGTGCGCTGTTCGATGTCGGACGTGACCAGCCCGCCACTGACGTTGGGCACCCAGTAGGCGAACTTGATCTGCTCAGCGATGTGTTCGGTTGACATACCCAGCATGGAACCCGCCGGCCCGGCAGACGCCCACCCTTCCAATCAGCGCGCGTCCAACCCTTCACCGGGCTCGCGGGACCGTGTGAGGTTCGACGGCATGACAGCCGTACAGGAACGAAGAGCTGCACAGCCCATCGCGAGCGAGACCGACTACGACACGCTCGCCGCCCGGTTCCGCCCCCTCTTCGCCGACATCGCCGAAGGTGTGGTGGAACGCGAACGCGACCACGTCCTCCCCTACGAGCAGATCGACGCCCTGAAGAAGGCCGGTTTCGGGGCGGTGCGCGTGCCGACATCCCACGGCGGGTCGGGCGCGAGCATCCCCCAGCTGTTCCGGCTGCTCGTCGAACTGTCCGCGGCGGATTCCAACGTCACGCAGGCCCTGCGCGGACATTTCGCGTTCGTCGAGGACCGCCTCGTCGCCGCCGACGGTCCCGACCGCGACACGTGGCTTCGGAGATTCGCGGACGGTCAACTGGTCGGCAACGCGTGGACCGAGATCGGCGACGTTCCGCTCGGCGAGGCGAACACCAAGGTGTCCCCCGTCCCCGGTGAGGCCCACTTCTTCGCGAACGGGACGAAGTACTACAGCACCGGTTCGATCTTCGCCGACTGGATCGACCTGTACTCGCAGCGCACCGACACCGGCGCGTTCGTGATCGCCGCGGTCGAGGCGCGTCAGCCTGCCGTCACGCACAGCGACGACTGGAACGGTTTCGGCCAGCAGACCACCGGTTCGGGCACGTCGACGTACGAGAACGCGATCGTCCAGCCGGAGAACATCTTCGACTTCTCCACCCGGTTCAAGTATCAGACCGCGTTCTACCAGTTGTTCCACCTCGCCACGCTCGCGGGCATCGCGCGGGCGGCGACGGACGCGATCGCCCGCCGGGTGGCGGCCCGCACCCGCACGTTCAGCCACGGCAACGCCCCCACCTATGCGCAGGACGCGCAGATCCAGCAGGTGGTGGGCGAGGTGTCGGCCGCGGCGCATGCCGCCGAGGCGATTGCGCTGCACGCGGCGGAACCCGCCCAGTGGGCGTACGAGGCCGCGTTCACCGGCAGCCCGGACGAGGAGAAGTCAGCCAACATCGCCGCCGAGATCGCGTCGGCCCAGGGCCAGATCTCCGCCACCGCGCTCGTCGTCCCCGCCACCGCCACGATCTTCGACGCACTCGGCGCGTCCGGGGTCAGCCGCGACTGGGACCTCGACCGCTTCTGGCGGAATGCACGCACCGTCGCCAGCCACAACCCCGTGGTGTTCAAGGCCAAGGTGGTCGGCGACTACGAGATCAACGGAACCGAACCCGTCTACGTGTGGGCCATCGGCACCGCACCGAGCGCAGAGGGAGACAAGGCATGACCGTCATCACCGAACAGAAGATCTGGTCGGACGCCCCGGCCACCGCCGACGGCTGGATCGCGCGTGCGCGTGAGGTGAGCGCGATCCTCGCGCGCGACGCCGTCGAACGCGACCGCGCCGGCGGTGCACCGTTCGACGAAGTCCGGCTCCTCAAGGACAGCGGGCTCGTCACCCTGCTCGGGCCCACCGAATTCGGTGGCGCCGGACAGCCGTGGGAGACCGCCTACCAGGTGGTCCGCGAGATCGCGCGCGGCGACGGCTCCCTCGGACAGTTGCTCGGCTACCACTACCTGTGGGCGTGGGCCGTGCGACTCGTGGGCACCGCACCGCAGATCGGGGCCGTCGAGGAGTTGTACACGAGCAACCGCTTCCTGTTCGGCGGGGCGGTCAACCCGCGCGACACCGACCTCACGATCGTCGACCGCGGGGACACGCTCGTCTACAACGGGGTGAAGTCGTTCTCGACGGGCGGCCGTGCCACCGACCTCACCGTGCTCGAGGGCATCATCGAGGGCACGGCCACGCACGTGTTCGCGATCGTGCCGACGGCGCAGGACGGCATCGTGTTCCGGGGTGACTGGGACAATCTCGGGCAACGCCTCACCGACTCCGGCACGGTCGAGATCAACGACGTCGAAGTGGACTGGTCGGGGGCGGCCGGGTTCGTGGACAAGGAGTTCCAGCCGCTGGTCTACAACACGCTGAACTTCCCCGCGCTCGAGATCGTGTTCGCCAACTTCTACGTCGGCATCGCCCGCGGCGCACTCGACACCGCGGCCGAATACACCCGGACCCGGACCCGTCCGTGGCCGTACGGCGGTGACGACAAGGAACTGGCGACCGACGAGTGGTACCTGCGCGAGGGCTACGGCGACCTGCAGTCGAAGCTGTGGGCGGCGGAGGCGTTCGTCGATCAGGTGAACCGCGAGGCGAACGCGGTACTGCACGACGCGCGGGAGAACCTCACCGAACAGGCGCGCGGGGACCTCGCCGTCCGTATCGCCGCCGCCAAGATCCGCGCCGCCGACGTCGCCCTCGAGATCGGCACCAAGGTGTTCGAACTGACCGGTGCACGTGCCACGTCCAACACGGTGGGTCTCGACATCTTCTGGCGGAACGTGCGGACGCACACCCTGCACGATCCCGTCGCGTACAAGCGGCGCGAGGTGGGCGGCCACCTGCTGGCCGGCGAACTTCCCGAACCCACCTGGTACACATAACGATTCCGAACCCCGAGTCCGGCCACCCGTCGACGGTGGCCGGATTCGGTGCGTCCGCACCACCGACCCACGGAGAACCATGACCGCCGTCCAGAACGCCCACCGCATCAGCGACGAGGCCGAAGCCCTCACCGTCGCCGCCGATCTCGCCGCACACCTCGCCGAGGAGGCGGCAGCGCGCGATTCCGGGCGACAGCTGCCGCACGAACAGGTGCGGGCGCTCGCCGCGTCCGGACTGCTCGCGCTCGGCGTTCCCCGCGAGCACGGCGGCATCGACGCGCGGACCGAAACCCTCGCCGAGGTGTTCCGGCTTCTCGCCGAGGGCGATCCGAGCATCGCCCAGATCCCGCACAGCCACTACACGTTCCTCGAGGTGCTGCGGCATCAGGGCACACCGGCGCAGCAGGAGTTCTTCTACTCCGAGGTGCTCGCGGGGCGCCAGTTCGCCAACGCCCAGAGCGAGCGCGGAACGAAGACCATCGACATCGACGCCACGACCCTCACCGAACAGGACGGGGATTTCGTCGTCGACGGCCGCAAGTACTACAGCACGGGCGCGCTGTTCGCCGACTGGATCGCGGTGCGGGCCACGGTCCCCGAGAAGACGACGCCGGCGGGGAAACCCGCGAAGGCCGTCGCCTACCTGCCGCGGACCGCCGCCGGACTGTCGATCGTCGACGACTGGGACGGCATGGGGCAGAAGACCACCGCGAGCGGAACCGTCACCCTCGACGCCGTCCGGGTGCCCGCGTTCCACGTCGTGCCGTTCTCCCCCATCTTCGACGCACCGACCACGTACGGCTCGCAGGCGCAGATCCTGCACGCCGCCATCGACGCCGGGATCGCCGCGGCCGCGTTGAACGAGGGCGTGCGCGCCGCCCGCCGGGCGAGGCCCTACTTCGAGGCAGGCGTCACCGACGCCGTCGACGATCCCCTGCTGATCCAACTGGCCGGAGAGGCCGCGGTCGGCGTCCGGTCCGCGGCGGCACTGCTCCGGGAGGGTGCCCGCAGCATCGACGCGGCGCGGCGGAATCTGACCGAGCAGACCGCCGCCGTCGCCTCGATCGACGCCGCCGCGGCCAAGGTCGCGGCCGCACGCGCGTCACTCGAGGCGTCGAGCGTGCTGTTCGAACTGGGCGGCACCCGCAGTGCGTCGGACACGTCCAACCTGTCGCGGTATTGGCGCGACGCCCGCACCCACACCCTGCACGACCCCACACGGTGGAAGATCCAGCACATCGGCCGGTGGACGCTGTCGGGCACCGTCCCGCCCCGGCACGGCCTGCTGTAGGCGGCTCCGCCGCCCGTGCGCCTTTCTGGTTGCGGGAGCTACCAAAAAGGCGCACGGGTGCTACGCGCCTAGATCCGCCTTCATCAGGAAGACGTTGTAGTCCGACCAGGTCGACATGGTGAAGTACAGTTCGTCGCCGCTGGACCACGGGTGGATGAAGCCGCCGTACAGTTCCGGGTATTCGGCGGCGCTGACCATCGGCGCCCCGCCGGACCAGGCGCCCTGCGGCGAGTCGGACTCACGGAGCACGATGGCCGCCTTGGACGTGTCGAGGTAGGTCATCTGCCACTTGCCGGTGGCTTCCTCGTAGCGCACGGACAGTTCGGCGGCGGGGGCGTCCACGATCGGCGTCGCCTCCGTGTAGCCACCGACCGGCGTCCAATTACCGTTCTGCCAGTACTGGTACGCGGACGTGTTGAGCACGTCGGCGGCCGGGACACGCGCCAGACCGATGGCGCCGAGCCTCGTGTTGGGGGTGCCGAACATGTACACGAAGTCGCCGGCGGGGACCATCGACGCGACCTGGAACTTGGTGACCCCGAAGATGTTGTCCCACTTCGCGTACGGGTCCTTGGTCCACGTCGATCCGCCGTCGTCGGAGTAAGCGATGCCGCCGTAGTTCGTCCACCACGTGGCGGGGATGCTGTTCCAGGTGCGGATCGACATGTAGCTCATGTATTGCCGATTCCCGACGGCGAAACCGGACGTCGGGATCGTGGTGATCTCGATGTTGTCGAGTTTGCGGCTGTCGAGCAGTTCCGCCGCGTGGCACCGGCTGTCCTGGACCATGCTGTCGAGGCTCATGCCATCGGACAGGTTGCGGTCGGAGCTGAAACCGAGGACGTTGCTGCGCCAGTCGTCGCCCTGGCCGCCGGGCGGCTGGAATCCCTTGCCGACGGTGTCACCGAACGCGACGGCGACCTGGTCGGGGGCGCTCTCCCAGATGATGCCGAGGTCGGTGCCGTTGACCTGGTAGCGCTTGTCGGTGCGGCTGACCGAGCCGGCGCCGGTCACCTTCGCCACGCGGGTCACGTCGCCGATCTTCGGGGTGGCCGGGGCCGCGCGGCGCGGTGCCTCCTCGGTCGCGGGGTGGACGAGGGGCGGCGGCGGGGGCAATTGGATGTCGGCGCCCGGCACGGGAATGCCGAAGTGGAAGGGCGTGAACTTCACGCTGACGTCCGGGATGTTCAGCTCGCTCGACAGGTTTCCCGGGGCATGGTCGGTCTCGTCGGTGAGATCGGGGCACGGATCGGTGCACGTGTCGGCGGGCAACGCCTGCGAGACGCGGACGGGGTCCGTGACCGGGGCGGGATAGGGCACCGTCGTGATCTTCGGGTACGGGATCGGGATCTCGAGCTTGTCCGGGATGAGCGAGTGCGTCTCGTTCGACACCTCGCTCGCGCAGGGTCCGCTGCCCGGAAGGCCGTTGGATACCCGCTCGGGTTCCGCGACGGCGGCGTTCTGGTTGGAGTAGGCGATCATGCCTGAACCGATCGCCACAGCCGCGACCGACGCGACCCACCTCTTCGACATTCCCCGACCCCTCCGTCAACTCCGGCCACACCCGGCGAGGGGAACATAACATCGCCCTTCTACGCTCGCCGGTTACCACACGCCATACCTGGCGGTAACATTTGCGTCCCGATCCGGAAACCGCTGTGACTCCATCCCCGGGTGCACGTTCACCGCGCCGCGATCCGCCCGAAGCCACTGCGGTTCAGTGGCTTCGGGAGTTCTCCTCCGGTGTCCGACATCACTGCCCGCCCGCGGGTGACCCGTCGTCCCGACGACCGCGGCGCCATTTCAGCGGCGGGATGTCGTGCCAACGCCGGAACGCGCGGCTGAACGCACTCTGGTTCCGGTACCCGAGCAGCCGGCTCACCTCGACGAGCGGCAGGTCCGTCTGGGACAGGAACTGTTCCGCGAGGTCGCGGCGGGTCTGATCGACCACCGCCTCGAACGTCGTTCCCGCGCGGGCGAGGTGCCGATACAGGGTGATGCGGTGGACGGAGAACAGCTGCGCCACCTGGTCGACGCTGCAGTCTCCGGCGTGCAGTGATTCCTCGACGGCCCGGCGAACCTGGCCCACAACGTCCTTCCCCGTCCCGGTCTGCAACTGCTGCAGATGCCCGTGGAAGAAGCGCTGCAGGGTGGGATCGGTTCCCGAGACCGGCTGCTGCAGCACTTCTTCCGGAAACAGCACCTCGTGCCGCGGTTCGTCGAAATGGATTGGTGCACCGAAGAATCGGCGATAGACGTCGGACGACGCCGGCTCACGGTACGAGATGCGGACCAACGTCGGCCGCCACGGCCGTGCGAGAAGGATTTCGAGGATCTTCACGTAGGCCGCGAGATACGCCGTCAGCAATTGCTCGCGCCCCGGGAACAGGCCGTCGAGAGTGAGCGACAGGCCGGCGTAGCCGCGCTCGACGGTCAGCGCCACGGTGATCCCCCGGTACCAGATGGGGCTGAACCGGGCCACCGCGTCGAGGGCCTGCCCGACAGTGTCGGCATTCGTGACGAGGAATCGCAGCGGCCCGGTGTTCTCGAGCGACGCGAACTGCCCCAGCAGCAGCCCGAGGTGGTCACAGCCCGTCTCGATCGCCGCGGCGTGCAGGATCCGGCCGTGTGTCTCGATCGGCAGCGACCGCAGGGGTTGCCCGGTCAGGAGTTCCGCGGTGACGCCGTACGACTCGAGCAGGGGCCACGCGTCCGCGCCGAAACTGCCCATCACCTTCGGCAGGTTGGCGAGCGCGCCCACGGGAATCGACCGGGCCCGCAGGCCCGTGTTCTCACCGGCCATGACTGCCCGTTCGCCAGCTGCAACGCATAGGTAAATAGTAGTTACGTAGAGATAAATAGTCAGGTGTGATGCGCATTACCTTGAGTTCTCGACAGGGCAGACGAGCAGGAGATCTGCCCCTGAACCCGAGGGATGAACATGCACTTTCTCGACGACAGCCTGTACCCCGAAAACCAGGAGAAGCTGGTCATCCAGGTCGCGCCGTACGGTCCGCAGTGGCTGCCGAGCGACTCCGACGACATCGCGGTCACCATGGACGCCCAGATCCAGAAGGCCGTCGACTGTTTCAATGCCGGCGCCTCCGTGCTGCACGTCCACGTCCGTGAGGAAGACGGCAAGGGCTCCAAGAAGCTGTCCAAGTTCAACGAGATGCTGGGCCTGCTCCGCGAGGCGGTCCCGGAGATGGTCCTCCAGGTGGGCGGATCGATCTCCTTCGCACCCGAGAACGAGGGCCAGGCCGCCACGTGGCTCGACTACGACACCCGCCACATGCTGGCCGAGCTGGACCGGCGCCCGACCAGGTGACCGTCGCCGTCAACACCAGCCAGATGAACATCGTCGAACTGCTCACCGAGGACGACGTCCAGGGCACGATCCTGGAGAACCCTCAGTACGTCCAGGCGTACACCGAGATGGTGTCGGACGCGCGCCCCTCCTTCTACATCGAACACCTCGAACGGCTGGCCAAGTCGGGGATCCAGCCCCACTTCATGCTCGGCCACGTCCACCAGCTCGAGTCGGTGGAACGGCTCATCCGGAAGGGTCTGTACCAGGGCCCGCTGATCCTCAACTACGTGGCGATCGGCGGCGGCGCGGCCGGGTTCAACCCGGCCGACCTCATGGAGTTCGTCCGCCGCACCCCCGACGGAGCCGTGCTCACGGTGGAGAGCGCGATGCGTGCGGTGCTGCCGATGAACGCGATGGCCATCGCGATGGGGCTGCACGTCCGGGTCGGCATCGAGGACAACCTGTGGGGCCGCAAGGGCGAACGCATCACGTCGGTGGAGCAGATCGAGCAGACCGTGCGCCTCGCCCGCGAACTCGGTCGTGACATCGCCGACGGCACGGAGGCCCGCAGGATCTACAAGATCGGCGAGACCTACGGCAGCACCGACGAGACGATCGCGAAGCTGGGCATGGCCCCGAACCGGCGCGTCGGCCAGCGGGGCTTCACCGTCCCCGGCGTCGCCTGAATCAGTAGGCAGCAATGGATCATTCCACGCTCGACCCGAAGCTTGCCGCCTTCGTCCGACTGAAGATCGACGTGTCGGCCACGCACCTGTACGCGCCCGGCGTCCGCAGGCACATCAAGACCGCGATCGAACTCGGCGCCACCCGCGAGGAACTGCTCGAGGTGATCAAGCTGTCGGCGGTGATCGGGATCCACTCCTGCGCAACCGGTGTGCCGATCCTGGCCCAGGAACTCGTCCACGCCGGTCGCCAGTCGGCTCCCCCGGAATCGACGCACCCGACACCCGTCTGCGACGGGCTGCGGGCACAGAACCAGTTCAATCCGCTGTGGGAAACCCTCTACAACTGGGACCGGGTCTGGCTCGAGAAGTTCCTCGCGATGGGCGCCGGCATCTGGCGCGACAACATCCTTCCCCCACTGTGGATCGAATTGCTCTGCATCGCCGGCGATGCCGCGCTGACCCACATGTACTCCCCGGGCACACGCAGGCACATCGCGACCGCGCTCGCGCTCGGCGCCGACCGCGCACAAATCGACGAGGTCCTGCGGATCGTCGCCGAGCAGGGCCAGGAGTCCTACGAATTCGCCCTGCCGATCCTGGAGCAGGAACTGCGCAACCAGGCCGTCGGCGTCTGACACGCCCACCGCCGTCCCCTCCCGACGCGCACGATTCCGTGCCAGTGAAAGAGACACCATGAGAATCACACGAACCCGCGGCGGTGCCGCCGCGAGCACGGAGTCGTGCGCCCCGGGCAGGGGTGACGGCCCACCGGCGACGAAGGCCGAACTCGACCGGCTGTACCGCAAGATCGCATTCCGCCTCCTGCCCTTCCTCTTCGTCGCCTACATCGTCAATTCGATCGACAGGGTGAATATCTCGTTCGCCAAACTCCGCATGATGGACGACCTCGGGCTCAGCACCGCCACCTACGGACTGGGCGCGTCGCTGTTCTTCGTCGGATACGTCCTGTTCGAGGTGCCGAGCAACCTCTACATGCAGCGCATCGGCGCCCGGGCGACCGTCATGCGCATCATGATCCTGTGGGGCCTGATCACGGTGGCCACCGGTTTCGTCACCGCCCCCACCCAGCTGTACATTCTCCGATTCCTGCTCGGTGCGGCCGAGGCCGGCTTCTTCCCCTGCATCATCCTGTACCTGACGTATTGGTTCCCGGCAGCGCGACGGGGCCGGATCACGTCGATGTTCGTCCTCGCCGTCCCCGCCGCCGGGATCCTCAGCGGACCCCTCGCCACCTGGATCATGAACACGTTCGACGGTGCGCACGGCCTGCACGGCTGGCAGGTGCTGTTCGTCTACGAGGGCATCCCGGCTGCGCTGCTCGGCGTCCTCGCCTGGTTCCTCCTGCCCGACGGGCCCGCCGACGCCAAATGGCTCACCCCGCGTGAACGAGACGTCACGGCAAGCGAACTCGTTACCGAGAACACCGCCCGGCACGCCGGCGAGCCAGCCGGTAGCGTTCTGCGCCGGCTCCTGACGGACCGGCGGGTGTACATCGCGGGCTTCGTGTTCTTCGCCATGTACGCGGGGTTCAGCGTGTTCTCGTACTGGACTCCCACCATCCTCGAGGGGCTCGGTGTCACCGACCTCACGACGATCGGCACCCTGAGCACGCTGCCCGCCGCGGGTGCCGTGATCGGAATGATCGTCAACGGCCGGAGTTCCGACCGCCGCCTGGAACGCCGGTTCCACGTCGCGGTGCCCCTGGTGGTCGCCGGATTCTGCTTCGCGGCCCTGCCACTGACCCAGACGAGTGTCCTGTGGTCGATGGCTCTCCTCACGGTGGCCGCCATGATGTGCTTCGGCACCCTGCCGGTGTTCTGGACGGTGCCGCCGTCGTACCTGTCCGCGGCCACCGCGGCCGGCGGGATCGCGCTCATCAGCAGCATCGGCGGTGTGGCCGCTTTCGTCACCCCCAACGTCATCGGGCAGATCACCACGGCGACGGGGAACCTCTACGACGCCCTGCTCGTCATCGCGGCCCTGCTGATGGTCGCCGCCGTCGTCATGGTGAAGGGAATCCCTGTCACCGTCCTGAAGGAGCACCGCTCCGCCGCCCCCTCCGAACTGTGAAAGGTCCGATTTCCATGCCTGTCTCGGCGCCCCATGCCACTCTCTCGCTGGCGGCGATCGTCGCCGAGTCCGCCCGGAAGTACCCGCACGACGTAGCCGTCGTCGACGGCGATACCCGGCTGACGTACCGGGACCTGTGGGACCGTGCCCGCCGGGTGGCCGCCGCCCTGCACGAGCAGGGGGTGCGGCCGGGTGACCGGGTCGCGCTGATGATCGGCAACGTCGCCGAGTTCCCGGTCGTGTACTTCGGAATCCTCGCTGCGGGAGCGGTGGTCGTCCCCGTCCACCTCCTCCTCACCGCCACCGAGGTGGCGTACGTGCTGCGCGACAGCGAAGCGAAGCTGATCGTCTGCCACGGCCCGACCACCGAGGTGGCCATCCTCGCCGCCGACGAGGCCGGCGTGGCGGTCGCGGCGGGTGGTGCGCTCTCCGAAGGAGGCACGGCCACAGTCGGTTACGAGTCTCGATCGCCCGAGGATGCCGCCGTCGTCTTCTACACCAGCGGCACGACGGGCGCGCCGAAGGGCGCGGTCCTCACCCACCTCAACATGGTCCTGAACGCCACGGTGTCGGCACTCGACGCGAACGACGTCCGCAAGTCGGACATCGTGCTCGGCTGCCTTCCGCTGTTCCACGCGTTCGGCCAGACGGCCACCATGAACGCCGCCTTTCGGATGGGGGCGACGATCGTCCTGCTGCCCCGCTTCTCCGGCGACACCGCGATCGAGATGATGGTCCGGAAAGGCGTCGACGTCTTCCACGGGGTGCAGACGATGTACATCGCACTGCTCGACGCCGCTCGGGCCGCGGACTGCGCCCTCCCGTCGCTGCGCACCTGCATCTCGGGTGGCGCGTCGCTGCCCGTGAACGTGCTCGACGAGTTCGCCGCCACGTTCGCGACGACCGTGTACGAGGGGTACGGTCTGTCGGAGACGGCGCCGGTGGCGTGCGCGAACCAGGCCGCGTTCGGCACCCGGCCGGGAACAGTCGGCAGGCCGGTGTGGGGTGTGGACGTCGAGATCGCCGACCCCGAACGGGAACTCACCGTCGAACTGCTTCCCGACGGCGAGGTCGGGGAAATCGTCATCCGCGGGCACAACATCTTCGCCGGATACCTGAACCGCCCGGACGCGACCGCCGAGGCCGTCGTCGACGGCTGGTTCCGCACCGGCGATCTCGGGACGAAGGACGCCGAGGGCTTCGTCACCGTCGTCGACCGCAAGAAGGACGTGATCATCCGCGGCGGATTCAACGTCTACCCCCGCGAGGTCGAGGATGTTCTCTCGGCACATCCCGCCGTGTCGCAGGTCGCGGTGATCGGCCTGCCCGACGCCACCCGCGGCGAAGAGGTCTGCGCGGTGGTCGTCCCGGCGGATCCGACCGCCGGAATCGATCCGACGACGTTGATCGAATGGAGCAGATCCCGTCTCGCGAAGCACAAGTACCCGCGACAGGTGCACGTCGTGGACGTGCTGCCGACGGGACCGAGTCACAAGGTACTGAAACGAGAGCTGCGCGAGACGTTCTCGCGCTCCTGACCCACGAGGAGAAGAACATGCGGATGAAGGACAAAGTGGCCGTGGTGACCGGCGCCGGACCGGGCCTGGGCAAGGCGATCGCCGTCACCCTGGCCCACGAGGGCGCGAAGGTCGTCATCTGCGATGTCAGCGACGCATCGTTGGACGAGGCCCGTCGCGAGATCGAGGAAGCCGGTGGCACCTGCCTCGCCGTGCGCTGCGACGTGTCGTCGAGTGCGGAGGTCCACGACCTGTTCGCGGCCGCGGTCGAGCAGTTCGGCACCGTGCACGCGCTCGTCAACAATGCCGCGCTGACGCCCAACCGGCCGATCGACACCGAGCGTCGCAACACGCTCTACGCCTACCTGCAGACCCCGGTGGAACGCGACTCGCTCCGGTTCACCAGCGAGATCACCGACGAAGAATGGTTGCGGTACTGGGACGTCAACGTGCACGGCGTGTTCTACTGCACCCGTGAGGCGCTGCGACTGATGGAACCGCAGCGGTACGGGCGCATCGTCAACATCGCGTCGATCGCAGGCATCTCGGCGCGCAGTGCGCACAGTCCGCACTACAGCGCCACCAAGGGCGCGGTGGTCGCGTTCACCCGCTCCGTGGCGTTGGAGGTGGCAGGCGCGAACATCTTCGTCAACGCGATGGCGCCCGGCGGCGTCGCGACGCCCGCCTTCAACGGCTACCTCGAGCAGATCGGCGAGACCGGCCGCAACCGGCTCTGGCAGAGTTGCCCGGCGGGGCGCTTCGGGTCGGTCGACGAATACGCCTCCACGGTGCTGCATCTCGCGAGCGACGAGCACTACCTCGTCGGGCAGGCCATCAGCCCGAACGGCGGCTCCGCGATCTGATCGCGCTCGCCCCGGGTCGCAGCAGCACCACGATGAGACCCGACAACCCGGCGACGACGACGGCCAGCACGACGAGCGTCGTGTGGAACGCGCTGTCGTAGGCGTCGACCGCGGTCAGCCCTTCGTCGACGCGGCGGGTGGCGAGGCCGGTGAGCAGCGCCGCGTACACGGCCACCGCGAGGGCCTCGCTGCCCAGCCGCATCGTGTTCACCACCCCCGCAGCCATACCCGCCTTTTCCTCGGGGACGAGTGCGAGTGCCTGACCGTCGACGAGACCGGCGGACAGTCCCATGCCGGATCCCGCGAGCAGCAGCGGCACCGCGATGACCGCGACCACCGTGTCGGGGCCCGCCAGCAGCAGCCCCAGGTCGCCGGCGATCAACGCTCCCAGGCTGATCCAGATCACGACGAGCGGGTTCACCCCGGCGCCGACGGCGCGGCCCGCCGCGAGCGGGCCCACCACGACCGGAATCGTGAGGAGCACGGTCACGAGGCCCGCCTTCGCCGAAGACTGTCCGGCCACGTACTGGAGGAAGGTCGGGAAGTAGGTGAGCAGCGTGACGAAGCCGAACGACGCTGCCACCGGAACGAGGCACAGTGCCATGAACCGCGGGTGGGTGAGCAATTCGAGATCCAGCAGCGGGGCCGGGCCTCGCGATTCTACGCGGGCGAACCCGGTAAGCAGCGCGACGGCGAGTACGAACGACGCCACGACTTCCGGGCTGCCCCAGCCCCAGGGCCCGCCCTGGACGATGCCCACCATCGCGGCGAGCAGATCCGTGAGGTTCGATGCAAGGCGAACCTTCGGTCTGGTGGTCGAAGACCCGAACCTGGAGGTGCGCGGTGCCCGACGCCGAGGGACATCCCGCAGTCGACGAGATCGAACTGGTCTCCGTGCTCGCCGCACTCGCCGACCCCCTGCGACTGGAGGTCGTGCAGAAGCTCCTGGTCGAGGCCGAAGGCGCGGAACGTCACTGCACGTCGTTCGGGCTGCCCGTGTCCAAGTCGACCCGCAGCCACCACTTCAAGGTCCTGCGCGAGGCGGGGCTGATCAAGCAGGTCGACCGCGGCAATTCCCGGATGGCACAGCTGCGCAGATCCGACATCGACGCCCGCTTCCCGGGGCTCCTCGACGCCGTGGTGACCGCACCCGCCTGAGCGGATTCCACACCCGTGGTGATGATGACGTTCTCAGGCGCCGGTTCCGAACAGCATGCCCAGCACGTAGGTGGCGGCGGCTGCGCCGTACCCGATTGCCAGCTGGCGTAGCGCCCGTTTGACCGGGGGTCCACCCGACAGCAACCCCACCACCAGGCCGGTTCCGAGCAGCGCGACGCCGACGAGCGCGGCGGCGACCACGAGCGCGGCGGTCCCTTCCATCCCGAAGAGATACGGCAGCACGGGGATCACCGCACCGGACGCGAAGAAGCAGAAACTCGCCGCCGCCGCACCTAGTCCGGTGCCGATGGCCTCGTGCTGGTCGACGGCCTCCGAACCCGAAACAGCCTCGGGCTGAACAGCTCTCTTCAACACGTCGGCGGCGCGTTTCTCGGCGTCTTCGGCGGGCATGCCCCGCGCCCGGTACACGAGTGCGAGTTCGTTCGCGTCGACATCGAGGAGCGGCACCGCCGCGCGGGCCCCCTCCCCCGGCGCCGACGCCTCGAGCAGTTCGCGCTGCGACCGCACGGACACGTACTCACCCGCACCCATCGACAACGCGCCCGCGAGCAGACCGGCGAGCCCGGTCAGCAGCACGATGTGATTGTCGACGCCGCTGCCGCTGATGCCGAGCACGAGGGCGAGATTGCTGACCAGGCCGTCGTTGGCACCGAACACGGCAGCACGAAACGTGCCGGACAGACGATTTCGCCCACGGGCCGCCAGCGCCCGCACCACTTCTTCGTGGATGCGCTCGTCCGCGCCCATGGCGACGGTGGCGTCGACGTCGGTCAGGTATGGCGACCGGGTCTCCGCGCGTTGCGCGAGGGCGAGCACGAACACCGATCCGAACCGCCGGGCCAGCACTCCGAGGATGCGCGTGCGGACGTCACCGCGAACGGGTTTGCCGACGTGCTCGCCGAGCAGTGCACGCCAGTGCGCCTCGTGCCGTCCCTCGGCGTCGGCGAGCGCCAGCAGAATCTCGCGTTCCTCACCGGTGCGGCGTTTCGCGAGATCGCGGTAGACGGCGGCCTCGGCGCGTTCGTCGGCGAGGTAGCGACGCCACTTCCGGACCTCGCGCGGACCGGGATCCGGTCGTGCACCCGCAACCATCGTGAGCCTCCCGATCGTCGACGGGTCGAAGCCTACCGACGCGACTACTGCACCGCGGCGGTTCGAGGTCAGTCCCCGGCGGCGAGGGCCTTGCCGAGCGAGTCCTCGGGTTCGGAGACCACCACCGGATCGCGCCGGGACAGCAGGTCGAGGACGGCCTTGGGCCGGGCCAGCGATTCGCGCACGGTGTTCCTGGCCATCGTGATCGGGCGGCATTCGCACCCGGCGTTGACGCCGGCGACATCGATCCCGGCGCCGCGGCACAGCGCGACCGCGCGGGGGACGTGGAAACCCTGAGTGACGATCAGCGCCTTGGTCACTCCGTATGTCTGGACGGCCCGAGCGCACGTGTCGTAGGTGTCGAGCCCGTACCGGTCGCCGACGATCCGGCTGCGGTCGATGCCCTTCTCGACCAGGTATTCCGTCATCGCCGCGATCTCGTCGCCGGACCTGCCCGCGCCGTCGCCCGAGACGAGCACCGCCCGCGCCCGCCCGTCCTGCACGAGGCGGACGGCGACGTCGAGGCGCCCGGCCAGATACTCCCGGGGTTTGCCGTCGCGTACCTGCGCACCGAGAACGATGACCACCGGGGCTTCGGGTGCGCCCTCGACGTCGTAGACGTGCCCCTCGGCCTCGCGCGAGATCCACACCGTCGAGGCCGCGACGACGAGGACCGCGAGCGCGCCGAGGCCCGCTCCGATGCCGACCAGTCGGCGGACGATCCGTCGTTCCCCCATGCCGCCATCAAACCACAGGGTCAGGCGACGGCCGGCTCTTGCGGGGCGCGCCGCTCACGCAGTCCGGATACCAGGCACAGTCCGAGCCCGAACAGGATCCAGCAGGTCAGCACGAGCAGGCCCGCGCCGGCTCCGTGTCCGTCGAAGAACGCCGTCGACCGCACCACGGTTCCCGCCGCTCCGGGCGGCAGGAGCTGACCGAACGCGCCCCACCCCGAGGGCAGCCACGCCGGGGAGGTCGCCAGTCCCGACAGCGGGTTGGCGAGGAACATCATCGTCACCGCTCCGAGCGCGAACCCCGCGATGCCCAGAACGGATTCGAGTCCGAGGACGGTCAGGGAAATGGCGGCGATCCCGAGGATGACGGCACCGGACGTCGTCCAGTAGTCGCCGTCGACGCTTCCGAGACCGAACTGCAGAATTGCGGTCAGCGCCAGTCCGGCGCTCACGGCGAAGAGCACCGCCCCCGCCACCCTGCTCGTGACGCTGTGCGGAAACAGTCGCACCAGCACGATCGCGGGGATCATGCCGCCGAAGACCAGCGGAAGCGCCATGCCGCCGAGGCCGGCCCCGGCAGGGTCGTCAGCCGTCAACGGAACGACGTCCTCGACCGGAACAGGCTGTCCCGCAGTCGCGCTCATACCCGCCGCGAGACCGTTCATCGTCTGCGCGATGGGCGCCCCGCCTGCGCCGGCGGACAGGACCTTCATGCCCTCCGGTGTCGCGACGATTCCGCCGACCACCTCCCGGTGCTCGATCGCCGTCCGGACCGCCTCGGCGTCCGCGAACCGCTCGGTGGCGAAGACCCCCGGGCGGCCCGCGTCGAGTGCGGCATCGATCCGGGTGACGGCCGCGTCGGGCCCGGCGACGCCCAGCCGCAGGTCGTGCGGGCCGCTGTGGACGGCGGGCAGCGCGAACGCCAGCAGCATCACGGCGATCACGGCGGTGAGTCCCAGCACGACGGCGATCATTTTCACCGGATCGGACGGGCCGTTGCTCGCCTGCCCGGCGGGTTCGATGCGCGGGTCGAGTGTCCCGGTATCCGCAACGCTCATCGGACTCCCCTTCAACTAAGTGGAGGAAATTCCTCCATTACTTGTGGAGAATATTCCTCCGGTTATGCTGGGTTGTCAAACGAGAGAGGTGCCCCCGATGCGAGCCGACGCGCTGGAACGCCGCAATACCCTGATCAAGGCAGCCCGGGCGGTGTTCGCCGACCGCGGGCACGACGCGCCGCTCGACGCCATCGCCGCGCACGCCGGCGTCGGAATCGCCACCCTCTACCGGAATTTTCCGAGCCGGGACGACCTCGCCCACGCCGTCGCCCGCACGACGCTCACCGAGGTCCGCGAACTCGCAGCCCGTGCGCTGGACGAGTGCGCCGACGACCCCGAGGCGGCATGGCGACGGTTCGTCGACGCGGTGGTCGATCTGCGGATGGGAGCGTTGGTGCCCGCGCTGGTCAACAGCCTCGACGAACTACCGCCCGACGTGCGCGACACGCGGGAGCAGACGAAGGCGTCGGTCACCGAGCTCATTCACCGGCTCCAGGAGTTCGGGCTCATCCGCGAGGACGTCGTGCCGCTCGAGATCATCATGGGGATCGCGATGCTCACCCGGCCGCACGTGCTGATGTTCGAGGACACGACGGCCAATCTCGTTCCGCGGCTGATCACGGTGTTCCTCGCGGGGTTGCGCCCGGACGGGTCACCGCTGCCGCCGCCGATCCCCCCGGACGCGGATGTACTGTGACGAACATGCAGCAAGGGGGGCCTCTGCCACAACCATGGAATCATCCACGCACCGGTGACGAACACCGCCCGTCACTGAACGGCTGGGACGTGGCGGTGTCGGCGGCAGCGATCGTCGTTGCGGTCGCGGTCGCCAGCATCTCCGCGGTCGCGGCGTTCTTCTGGCTGCTGTTCCTGGACTACTGCCCGCCCGAATCCTGCAGCGCCGAGAACGCGTGGATCGCGGTGTGCGTCGCACTCGCGGTCGCGGCACTGGTGACCGTGATGGGCGGCGCGGTCACGATCGCCCGCATCGCGCGCCGCACGCTCGCGTGGCCGGTGGCGTGCGGGACCCTCGTCCTCTGCGCGGGCGCATGCGCGATCGGATTCGCCGGTTACGTTTCCGCGACGGGAATCTGAGCGCCCTCAGGCCACGTGATGGTGGTCCGTCCGGCTGATCGCGACGGCCGAGACGATCACACCGACCACCACACCGACGAGCGTGTCGACGACGCGGCTCACCGCGATGTCCGGCGCCACCGCCGAGCCGAGACCCGTCAGCAGCAACGCCATGGGAGTGATGGCGACGGACGCGAACGCGTAGTTCTTGATGACCACCAGTTCGGTCACGGTCTGCAGCACCACGATCACCACGACGGTCTGCCAGTACCCCATCGCCGCGGCGATCAGCCCGGCGGCGAGGACGGCGCCCGCCACGTTGCCGACGAGACGTTGAATTCCCCGCTGCACCGTCTGACTGAAGTTGAACCCCTGCATCGCGGCCATCGCACCCATCGACGCCCACAGCGGATGTTCCAATCCCACTGCCACACAGATCCATCCGGCCAGCGCGGCAGCGGCGGCGATGCGGGCGGCATTGACGATCCCCTCACGCGACCGCAGCCCCCGGACACCTTCCGCGAGGAAGCCGACCGGCTTCGGCAGCGCCGCGGCCTCCGCAGCGAAAGACGGAAGGTCGCTGCGGCGCTTCACCTTACGAAGCTCCGACTCGTGGTCGACGAGCGCACGCAGGGTGTCGTGGTCACGCTCGTGCGCCCACCGATCGACCACTGTGTCCGCTTCGGCGAGGAGCGCGAACAACTGGTGGGAGTGACCGTCCCGGCCCCGGCCGCTGTGCGCGATCACGTCTCGCGCGTTGTCGATGGCCTTGCGGGCGGCCGCGATCGCGGAGACGTCGTGCGCACGTTCCAGCTTTGCGACGGCGGCGAGCGCCCGCGCCGCCGCCAGTCGCGCGGGACCGAGGGGAACGAACAGGCAGGGGGTCATGGCGGCGATCCAGCCCACGACGACACCGGTCGCCACGGCCACGACTGCCGGCCCGAGATCGGCGAGCCGCGTCGAGTACCCGGCCGCCGCGGTGGCCGCGAAGATCAGGATGACGGGACCGGGGCCGGCGATCCGGAACGCCGCCAGCAGCCATGCGGCGATCCCCGACGCCACGGCCATGAGCGCTATCTGCAGCCAGAGGGACAGTCCGGCCGCACCGAGGAGTGCTCCCCCGGCGACGAAGACGACGAGTGCGACACCGACGAGACCCGTCTTGCGGGCGAGCCGCGGGTACGGCTCGTATCGGCCGAATGCGGCGGTCAGCGCACCCAGCGCCGCGAAGCCGGCGAGGTTGCCGTGCCCGAGCAGGCCGCCGATCACCAGCACCAGAGCCGTCGCCGCACCCACCCGCAGAGCGGGAGCGATGGTGGCGTCCGCGGTCCGGACCTCGAACGCCCGGCGCCACGTCGACGGCGCCACCGAGTGGGCCAGCGCCCCACGGGAGTGATGGAGCCGGCTGAGGTCGGGTGCGTATCGAGGAGAAGCCTGCATGACCTCAGCGTACCGTATACTTCACTAGTAAAATAGTTGTGAAATAGTGTGAAGTTGATCGCTACGATGGTTTTCATGAGCCCTGCCCCACGTCCGGATGAGGATTTCACCGATCGCGTACGACGCGAATGGGCGGAGACCCATCCCGACGTGGACACGTCACCGATCGAGGTGATGGGTCGCATCACCCGGATCGGATCCCAGGCCCTGCAGCAACTCGACCGTGCCCTCGACGCGAGCGGGGTCTCGAGGGCCGAGTTCGACGTCCTGTGCGTGCTCGCCCGGAGCGATCGACCCCTGCGGGCCAGCGAGGTCACCGCCGTGACCATGCTCAGCGGCGCCTCCACCACCAAGCACGTCGACCGCCTGGGCAGGCTGGGGTTGGTGGAACGGCTGCCCTTCGAACGGGACGGCCGGGTCGTGCTGCTCCATCTGACCGAGGCCGGACGCGCCCTCGTCGACACCGAATTCCCGCAGCGCGTCGAACGCGACCGGCAATTCCTCGAGGGACTGGACGAGGACGAATGCGCGGTGCTGGCGGGTCTGCTCCGGCGGATCGCCGCCAACGTCGAATCCGGACTGCGCCCGTAGTCCGTGTCAGGGAATGATCTTCCGCGCCCGCAGGTCGCGGAAGATGTCGAGGAACATCTGCTCGGTCTCGACGTGACGGTGGAAACCGAACCTGCGCGCCTTCGACCCGTCCGCGATGACGTCGTAGTCCCAGCCGAAGACGAAGTCGCCGAACGCCCACGACGACACGTCCGAGTACGGCGTCGGCGCCAGTCCGTGCTTCGCGACCAGGTCGTTCCACACCCGTTCCTTGTCGGCCATGACGACGTCCATCGACATCGGCAGCGGCGGCGCGACGTCCAGTTCGAAGAAGTCGGCGATCTTCGGCAGCATCTCGTCCCAGCGGAACAGATCGCCATTGTTGATGTTGAAAGCCTGATTCGCGCACTCGGGCGTGGTCGCGGCCCAGACGGTCGCCTCTGCCAGCAGTCCGGCATCGGTCATCTCGATCAGACTCGTGTACGCGCCGGGCCTGCCCGGAAAGCGCAGCGGCACTCCGAGTTCCTTCGACATCGTGGCGTAGACGGCGATCACGAGCGCGAGGTTCATCGGGTTCCCGAGCGCGAATCCGCACACGACCGAGGGTCGGATCGCGGACCACGTCCAGCTCTTGCCGCGCTGACGGTCCTCGAGGAACTGCTGCTGATCGACGTTGAACTCGGGCGGCATGTGCGGCGGATCGCTCTCGCGCGCCGGCGTCTTGAACGGCCCGAGATGGGCGCCGTAGACCTTGTAGCCCTGCATCAGACTGATGTGCTCGAGCCCGGCGGCCACGGGTTCGAGCGCGTTCACCGTGTTGACGAGCATCGCGACGTTGGGCGCGACGAGCTCAGCCCACGACGAACGGTCCTGGTAGGCGGCGTAGAAGATGTGGGTCGCGTCGCGGAGTTCGGCCAGCTTCTCGGCGGCGTCACGCTCGTCGAGCAGATCGACCGCGATGTGCCGCACCCGGTCGGTGTCGGGTCCGCCTCGGCGCGACAGTCCGACGATCTCCCAGTCTCCGGTCGCCTCGAGGTGCTCGATCAGATTGCCGCCGATCACCCCGCGCGCACCGACGACCACTGCCACTCTGCGCTTCGACATCACTCGACTCCTATCGGTATATCGCGAAGTTGCGATATACCGAGTCAAGCACATATATCGAAAAATCGCGATATGACGGTACGATGGGCCTGTGAGCGAACTTCCGGACCCGACCGACCTGGCCCTGGTCTTCAAAGCGCTGTCGAACCCGACCCGCGTGCGCATCCTGCAGTGGTTGAAGGAGCCCGACAGCTTTCCCCCACAACTCGAACCCGCGGAAGAGGTGGGCGTATGCCTGAAGCACATTCAGGCGAGAGCCGAGGTCTCCCAGTCGACGGCCTCGCAGTACATGGCCGCCCTACAGAGCGCCGGACTGGTCACCAGCCATCGGATCGGCCAGTGGACCCACTACCGCCGCAACGAGGACCGGATCGCCCGGCTCGCCGACCACATCCGCACCGAACTCTGACGCCTCAGGGCATCTCCACGGTCTCGGCGCGCGCGATCTCGTCGAGCGCCCGGCGGACGTAACCGTCGGCGGGAACCTCAGCCGCACTCAGCAGATCGGCGATCACCAGGATCGCGGCCTCCACCGCACGCTCCGGTCTGCGCGGGTTCTCCTCGACATCTGCTACACCGAGGGCACCGGTCAGCACGGTGACCAGCGAGTCGACGTCGACGGCCGGAAACCAGAGTGCCGCCGCCCGCGCGCAGCGGGTGAGCACGTCCTGCACGTCCTCCCCCGTCAGACCGTCCGGGTGCAACGTCTCGAGGAGTTCCTGGATCACCCCCGCCAGCACCGCACCGACCTGCTCCGCAGGCAGGGCCGCCAATTCCTCCGTCGCCTCGGTCAGCGCCGCTGCATCCGACGCACGCGCCGCGACGATGGCGGCATCCAGCGCTTCGGCGATGTCACGCGCGACAGCGGGCCAGTGAGTGGGCCACATCCGGTAGATCCTCTTCTCGTATCCGTCGATCAGGCACTCACTGTGCCACGAGGCACCGACAGTCAGCGCAGCCGCTCGATCAGCCGGAGCGCGTCGAACGGGGCGTACCCCTTCATGTCGTTGTCGAAGTAGGCGAAACAGTCGAGCCCCTGCCCGCGCCACCGCTCGATCTTTCGCGCCCACTCGTCGAGGGCCTCGTCGGTGTATCCGCTCGCATACAGTTCCTTGTCACCGTGCAACCGCAGGTAGACGAAATCGCTCGTGACCGCCTCCATGAACGGGTACCGGCCCGCCGTGTCGGCGACGACGAACGCGACGTCGTGCGCGCGAAGCAACTCCTTCGCCTCCTCCGCCTCGAAGCTGTGGTGGCGAACCTCGAGCGCATGACGGACGGGGCGGTCGGCGTCGGTTTCGGTCCACGTCCGGTCTTCGGCGAGTTTGTCGTCGTGCCGCGCGGCGACTGTCGCGGCCTCCGCGGTCGTCCGCGGCAACTGGTCCAGGAACGCTGCGAGGCTCGCCGCGTCGAACGCGAGCGTCGGGGGCAGTTGCCACAGCAGCGGTCCGAGCTTGGGGCCCAGCGCGAGCACCCCGGAGGCGAGGAAGTTCGCCAGCGCCGCCTCGACACCGACCAGCCGCTTCATGTGCGTGATGTAGCGCCCGCCCTTGACGGCGAACACGAAATCGTCCGGCGTCTCGTCACGCCATTTCGCATAACTCGTCGGCCGTTGCAACGCATAGAAGGAACCGTTGATCTCGATGGACGTCAAACGCCCCGCGGCGTAGGCCAACTCCCTGCGATGCGCGAGGCCTTCCGGGTAGAAGTCGCCGCGCCACCCGGGATACGTCCAGCCGGAAATACCTACGCGGGCCTGCGCCATCTCCCGACCCTAGCGCCGGAACCTATTGCATGTGGCCCGTCCCGGGAGAACCATGAGAAGACCCCACAATCGAGGAGGCACCGATGCCGAGATACCTCTGGCAGGTCACGTACTCACCCGAAGGCGCGAAAGGACTGCTCACCGAAGGCGGCACCGCACGACGCGACGCGATCACCCAGATGGTCGAAAGCGTCGGGGGCACAGTCGAATCCTGCTACTTCGCACTGGGTGGCCGGGATCTGTTCGTGATCGGTGACGTGCCCGACGACGTGGCCGCCGCCGCGCTCGGCATCCGCACCACCGCCTCCGGGGCGGCACGGTCGGAATCGGTGGTGCTGTTGACACCGGAGCAGGTGGACGACGCGGTGCGCCGCGACGCCCAATACCGGGCGCCCGGCAGCTGATCGACCTCACCGCCTGCGGCGGCGAATATCGTTCTGCAGGATGATGTGCGGCCGCGGAGTCGGCCGATACCGTCGAGCCACGTCTGCCGACCAGACCTACTCGACCACGGTGAACCCGTTCACCACCGACTCCGTTCGCCGTGCCCTGTGCGCGCCGAGCGCGCTGCTGTTCCGGTCGTGGCTCCACCAGATCCGAGATGCCGGAATGAATGTCCGCGAGCGAAGGTTGCACGCCACATGACGGATACCTCAGGAGAAACCCCGCAGCTCGGACAGTTCGGCGTCTGGCGTCACGCCGGCGGATTGGCACCCGAAGTGGGTGTCGCGATCGAATCGGCAGGTTACGGCGCGATCTGGATCGGCGGCTCGCCGCCGGCCGACCTCGACGTCGCCGAACGCCTGCTCGACGCGACGTCCACCATCACCGTCGCGACCGGCATCGTGAACATCTGGACCGCACCCGCCGACGAGATCGCGACCTCCTTCCACCGGCTCGAGGCCCGTCATCCGGGGCGCTTCCTCCTCGGCATCGGCGTCGGCCATCCCGAACAACCCGGCCTGAACTACAGCAAGCCGTACGCCGCGCTCGTGGAGTATCTCGACGTCCTGGACGCCGCCGGGGTCCCGGCGGGGCGACGCGTGCTCGCCGCGCTCGGCCCGAAGGTGCTCGAGCTGTCGGCGGCCCGCGCCGCAGGCGCCCACCCGTACCTGACCACTCCGCAGCACACCCGGGAAGCGCGTGAGCTGCTCGGCCCCGGTGCGGTGATCGCACCGGAGCAGAAGGTCGTGCTGGACACCGATTCGGAACGGGCGCGCCCCGTCGGACGTGCGGCGGTCGAGAATCCGTACCTGCACCTGCGCAATTACGTCAACAACCTGAAGCGGCTCGGGTACACCGACGAGCAGATCGCGAACGGCGGCAGCGACGAGCTGATCGACGCCCTCGCCGCCCACGGCGACGCCCCCTATATCGCCGGCCGCCTCCGCGAACATCTGGACGCGGGCGCCGATCACGTCGCGATCCAGGTGCTGCCCGCCGGTGACGATCCCATCCCTGCGCTGCGGGAACTCGCGGGCGCGCTGGGACTCTGAGTTCTGCTAACGAAATAGTGTGATGGCGGGTACCGCATACTGAAAAGCGTTCGCCGAAACGGTCGGGGTATGGTCCCCTTCTGAACGGCAGGCAGGACTGAACGCAAGGTAGGAACTGTGCACGAGCCAACGCCACGTCCGGTCGGCCCATACGCTTCGGGGCCGCCACCTGCAGCCCTGACCGTGCATTCGGCGACTCTCGACCGGTTCCGCGCGGCGGAGTTGTGGCGGGCGCTGGTCATCGGCGTGGTCGTCGTCGCCTACACACTGCTCGCGCTCGTCACCTGGCCCGTCCGGCGTCGCGGCCGCACCCTCGCGGACGCGGCGTCGGAAGGCCTGGTCAACGGATTCGAGGTGCTCGGCCCGACGTTCGTCAAGGTCGGGCAGCTGATGGCGTCGTCCTCCGGCGTGTTCCCCGCCCCGCTGGCCAACGCCTGCCTGCGATGTCTCGACGACGTGCCGCCGGTGTCCGCGCAGGAAGCCCGCCGGGTGATCGAGGCAGACCTGGGACATCCCGTCGACGCGCTGTTCGCGTCGTTCGACGACGTCCCCCTCGCCGCCGCCTCCGTCGCACAGGTGCACGGCTGCGTGCTCCCCGACGGCCGGGAAGCCGTCATCAAGGTGCAGCGCCCCGACATCTTCCGTCGCATGGTGGTGGACCTGCGCACCGCGTACTGGGGTGCGCGGATCCTCGAGAAACTCTTCGAGTTCTTCCGCATCGCCAACGCCACCGCCATCATCCGCGATCTCCACGCGGCCACGATGACCGAACTCAACAGCGCGGTGGAAGCCGACCGGCAGGCCCGGTTCAGGACGAACATCGGGGCCTTCGGCGACAACAAGGGCGTCACCACCCCGGAGGTGTACTGGGACTACTGCGGTCCCCACGTCATCTGCATGGAACGCATGTACGGGCTGCCGCTCGACCGGTTCCCCGACCTCGTCCACATGGACACCCGCATGCTGATCCGCCGCGGTGTCAAGGTGTGGATCGAGTCGGTCATCCTGCACGGCCCGTTCCACGGCGACGTGCACGCCGGGAACCTGTGGGTCCTCGACGACGGGCGCATCGCGATGCTCGACTTCGGCATCGTCGGTGAGCTACCCGAATCGTGGCGGCAGATCCTGCGCGACATGTTCTACGCGACCCTGATCGACGGCGACTTCTCCCGGATGGCCCGCGGAATCCGCAGCCTCGGCTACGCGCAGGACAACGACGCCACCGACGACGAGATCGGCCTCCAGGTGGCCGCCGCCCTCGCCCCCCTGCTGGGCCGGGACCTCGGCGAGCTGCGGCTCAGCGAACTCATCATGGCGCTGATCGGCATCGGCAAGAAATGGGACGTCGCCAGCCCGGAGGAACTCGTCCTGTTCGGGAAGCAACTCGGCTACTTCGAGCGCTACGCCACCGAACTCGCGCCCGGCTGGGTTATCGGACAGGACTTGTTCCTGTTCCGCAACGTCTTCCCGGACGCCGTCGCCGCGAAGGCCCGCGAACTCGGAGTGGAACTACCCGACGAGTGACTCGTGTCGTTGCGTCACCCGACTACACCCGCCGACTTCGCGGCGCGCAGCCAGTCGGGGAACTCGCTGAGCAGGCGGCGGTACAGTTCGGCGTCGTCGATCCTGTCGAGGTCGTCGACGGCGAAAAACCCGGCGTTGTCGAGGGTCCGCCCGTCGAGGGTGTCGAGTTTCTCGAGCAGTCCGTAGTCGGCGCGGCCGATTCCGACGAACTGCCAGAACGCGGGCAGACTCGACGCCCGGCGCATGAGTTCGCTGATCTTGGCGCGCTGCTGGAATCCGCCGTCGGTGAAGAACAGCACGAGGGTGGGGGTCCCGCCCCGCGGCGGCAGACTGGAGACGATGTCGGTCATGATCGGCAGTTCGTCGTTGTAGCCGCCGATCGCCTTGTAGTCGATTCCGCCGTGGACGCCGCCGAGATGCAGGAACGTGTCGCACCAACTGTCGACCTCGTGGACGGCGATGTCGGGCAGGCGCGCGAAGTTCTTGGCGTAGAGATACGGTTCGAGGCGACCGTCGTCGTCGATCTGCGTGGCCACCGGCACCATCCGCTCGACCACCCGGTTGATCGCCCGGGTCGAATACTGACGCCGCATGCTGCCCGTCTTGTCGATCACCAGAACGACCCGGGCGCGCGTCTCACCTGCACCCTTGTGCAGCAACACCTTCGCGACTTCACGCTTGCGCATGTCGAGCTTCTGCCGCTTCTCGAACGTCAGACCCAGCTCGTCCGGCACCGTTCGCACGGCAACATCGTCGGCGGAGTCGGAATCCTTCACGTCGACGCCGTGCTCGGTGACGAGGACAGCGAGCCCGCCGTCCCACCCGGCCGAGACGTTGCGCACCTTCCATCCGGAACCACGCCGATACACCTCGACGAGTACGGCGGCGCGCTCGGTGCTCAGCCCGGACGCGTCCGCCCCCAGCGACACTCCGGAGTTCTCGATCACAACGCCCAACCCGACGCGATCGGCGAGACTGCCGGGCACCGAGTCGTCGAGGGCGACGGCGATACTGAGCTTGTCGATGTCGGCGGGCACCGCCGCGAGATCGAGGTCGACGCCGTCTGCCGCTGCCAACCGCACGGCCCCCTCGGGTGAACTGGGGTTGTTGAAGAAGACGAAATCCCCGTCGGACCGAACCCGTCCGTTCGCGCCGAGTTGGAAGACCATCAGGTCGACCTCGCCTCGGCGGGCACCGGCGACCGCGACACTCGTCGGCGAACAGACGATCTCGACGTTCTCGCCGCGCGCAAGACGTGTCACGGTGCACTCACCTTTCGTGGCCGGTCAGCGAATCCAGCACCGACGCCCGGTGGAGGGGGTGGTCCGGGAGCCGGTCGGGGGTCAGGATCCAGTCGTTGCCGGTCCACGGGTCGGAGACGGTGAGGACCCCCGACGTCGGAACCTGCTGGGCGATGCGTTCGAGCACCGCGACTCCCGGATCCGAAGCGGCGCCGGCGCTGTCACCGACGATGATCAGCGACGTTCCGACCGCGGGACCGTGGTCGGCGAGGTGCACGATGCGGGCGGCGTCCTCCGCGCCGTACCCGTGCGGGAAGTCGCCGAGGATCACCAGCCGCGGTTCCGGCAGGGTGCCCCGGATTCCGCTGCGGGCCGCCATCTCTGCGAGGTCGACACTCTCGGACAGCGCGGTGAGCCGGGCGGTGATGTCGGAGGCCGCGGACACGACGGGCGAGGCCAGGAGCGCCCCGAGGGGGTCGGTGAACGTGCGCAGCGAGCCGCTGAGGTCGACGACCTCCAGCCGCCCCGCCGCCGCGGGCGATGCCACCAGCATGCGCGCGGCCAGCGCCGCGACCACCGGTGCGGCCTCGGCCGGTTCGCCGACGATCCACAGAGGACGCCCCAGCGGGTAGTGGACGCAGAACGGAACCCGCAGTTCGCCGAGGTCGGGTGCGGACAACTCACCGAGCCTCAGGCCGTCCGGCACGGCGCTGCTCGTGACTGGGTTCGTCCACGCGGCGGATTCGAACGTCGCCAGCGACCGCGGCAGCAGCGGGTCGATGACGCGGAGTTCCTCGGCCAGTTGCGAAGTCTCGCCGTCGAATTTGCGTTGTGCCTCGGCGACGAGGGCGTCGGACCGCTCCTGCGCCCTGGCCTGCGACTGCGCGACCGCCGGACTGTTGCGGGTGGACGGGTCGGCCACCGACGCGGACAGTTCGTCGTCCAGCCGCGCCTGCGCGTAGTCGCGGGAGGACCGGAACGAGGCCGCCGACCGGGCGGCGTCCTCGAAGATCATCCACGCTCTCTCGAACGAGTGGGCCGGGTCGAGCGGGATGCCCGCCGGGCCGGCCGTCGCCGGAACCTCCTCGGCGACAGCATTCGCGGGTTCGTCCACGTCGACGCCGTGCCTGGTGACGAGTTCGGCGAGGCCGCCGTCGTATCCCTGCCCGACGGCACGGACCTTCCAGTCGGTGCCGCGGCGGTAGATCTCCAGGCAGATCGCGGCAGCCTCGGAGCCGACCAGAGGGACGTCGAAAACGACCACGGTAAGGCCGCTTTCATCGGTGAGCGTGGCCGACAGGCCCTCGCGGGCCAGCGTCGCCGGACCGGTCGGGGATGCCGGATCGACACTGACCACGCAGAGCACGCCCGCCGCGGCGGCGTCCACCTCGTCCATGTGCAGCCGGACCGTTCCATCCGCGTCGAGTTCCACGCCGGCGGCGCGCCGCTGGTTGTAGAACACGAAATAGTCCGAGGACAGCGCGCGGAGATCGCCGTCGACGATCAACGCCGAGACATCGACCGGTGTCGCGCCGACCGCGCGGAAACGCAGTACGCGCGACGGCAGCGGGGCGTTCTGCCCCGGAACGAGGTAGACCGTCACCAACCGCCCCTAGACGCCGAGGAACCGGGCGAGTTGAGGCGCGGCCTCACCGGCGTGCTTGGCCTGGATGCCCTCACCGATGGCCTGCAGCTTCCATTCGCCGCCCACCCGGTACACCTTGGCCATCACCATTCCCGTGAACGGCATCCCGCCCTGCAGCGTGAACCGGGCGAGTTCGGCGTTCGACGTGGTGTCCACCAGGCGGCAGAACGCGTTCTTCACCTGCTCGAACGTGTGCCCCCGGTACGACGTCACGATGAACACGATGGTCGAGACGTGCGGCGGAATGCGGGTGAGATCCACGAGGATCACCTCGTCGTCGCCCGCGCCCTCGCCGGTGAGGTTGTCGCCCTGGTGCCGGATCGACCCGTCCTTCGACGTCAGCTGACCGTAGTAGGCGACGTCGACCATGTTGTTGTCCGCGAACAGGACCGCCGACGCGTCGAGGTCGACGTTGGCGGAACGGTTTCCGAACATGCCGCGCTTCTCGATCGGATCCCAGCCGAGTCCCATCTGGATGTACGTCAGCGCGACGCCACCGTCCTTGCGGAGCGTGACCTTCTGGCCCTTGCTCAGGCTGACCGGCCGCGACTTGGTGAGACTGACCTCGGCCGGAGCGGCGGGGGCAGCAGGAGCCGGGGGTGCAGGCGGTGCCACCGGTGCGGCGGCCGGCGGCGGGTAGGCAGCAGCGGGGGCGGCCTGCGGTGCCGGCGGCTGCTGGACCGGGGCGGCCGCGGGTGCGGGTGCGTCGTCGACGGACACGCCGTGATCGGTGACGAGTGCGGCGAACCCGCCGGCGTAACCCTGCCCGACGGCCCGCACCTTCCAGGCGCCCTGGCGTCGGTACAGCTCGAGCGCGATGACGATCGACTCGGAGTTCAGTCCGTCGATCCGGTACTCGTACAGCGCGTTTCCGGCGCCGTCGGCGACCCGGGCCGTCGGCGGCGCGGAGCGGCCGAAGTTGCTGGTGGCGTCGTCGAGGGTGATGACCGCGCGCACCTGGGCGATGTCGGCGGGCACCGCGCCGAGGGACACCTTCAGCGACGCCGCCTGTCCGGGGGCCCCGGGCACGAGTTGCACACCGGGACCGGACGGCTGGTTGAAGAAGACGAAGTCGGCGTCCGAGCGGACCTTCCCCGAGTCCGTGACGAGCAGCGCGGACAGGTCGGCGGCGGCCGTCAGCTCCAGGGAGACGATGACGTCGTCGACGCTCAGTGGGCCGTTCTGGCCCTTGGCTAGCGGAGTGGACACTGCGGTGGTTCCTTCACTGTGGGAGCGTCGGGTTTGTCCCGTTTGGCCTGTTTGCCTACAACCTACAAAAGAGCGCCGGTGGCCGTCGTCCCCGCACCCCGCCCGACGCGGTCCGCGAACCAGCGCAGGATCTCCTCACCGGCGGCGATCCCGCTGCTTCCGGTCACGGACAGGGTCGGATGCTGCCAGCCGAGCGTTTCGAGTTCGCCGTGCCGGGGGCGGATGGCGGCGTCGGCGGCACTGAGCATGTTGGCGTCGAGCGCCCCGTCCCCCGCCGCGAGCACGGGCGCTTCCGGCTCGAGAACTCCGTCGTCGACGAGCCTCGACCGGACCTCCGCCACCGCACGGCTCTTGCACACCGCGTCGGGCATCGTGTAGATCTTGCGGCCCTGGCGGGACGCTCCCCAGCCCCGGTCGACGCACCAGTCGTTCCACTCCTCCACGAAGCCGGCCGGCATCGCGTCGAGGTCCACGACCAGGTAGGAGAACAACTCGTCGGCCACCCGGGACGACCGCACCCAGCTGTCGTCGATGCGACGACTCAGCTCGGCGCCGACCTCCACAAGAGAGGCTCCACCGTCGGCGATCGCGATGTCGACGCCCGACCGCCAGCCCGCATCGGGGACGCCGTCGACGAGGATGTTCCCGCCGTTGGTGGTGATCGCGTACCGCCACGGCGCCCCCGGCAGGTCGATGCGCTCGAACTGCGCGACGGTGCGCGTGGTGGTGGGCACGACCACCGCGGACGCGGTGAGCGTGCGCAGCATGGCCTCGGCGGCCGACGTGACGTAGGACAGCGGTTTGCCGTCGTACACCTCGACGCACAGAAGGTTCTCGTCGCCGGGCCGCTCGGCCACGTCGCTCTCGGTGACGGCGAGTTCCATCGCCGCGCGCGAGTAGATCATGGTGCGGTCGAGGTCGGTCGCGATCAGCGCGGTCATGTCACATCCTTGATCAGGCCCATGCACGAATACGCCAGGCCGGGAACCTCTTCGACGGGAACCGAACGCGCGGCGGCGAGTAGCCGGATGTGTGCGTGCTCGGGGGCGTCGAGGTCGCGGACGAGCACCCGCCACGGCACCCGGCGCAGCAGCACCCGCGTGGTTTCGCCGACGCCGGGCTTCACGAAGTTCACAGTCGAGATTCCGTACTGCTCCCGGACCGCCTCGACGGACTTCCAGCCGTCCCAGGTGGGTGTCCGGTCCGACCGCAGCAGTTCCTCGACGTCGCCGGGTACGTGCTCGCGCACGTCCGCGAAGGACGCGCTGACGGAGTCGAGGAGGTGATTGGACACGTCCTCGCCCGCGAGGTGCGCGTAGAACTTGGCGCCGTGGAAGTCGCCGGGGCCGATCAGCGTGTCGTTGAGGACGGTGCGCGACACCAGACCCGACACGGTGGAGTTCAGGCACGCCGACGCGATCAGGAAGTCGTCGCGGGTGCCGAACGTGCGGACGCAATGCCCGGGATCCGCGAGGACGGCGAGGTCGTCGTCGAACTCGGCGCCACCGGCATCGCGGTAGTCGGCAAGTGCCTGCGACAACTCGCGGGCGATGGCGCCCTTGCCCGTCCAGCCGTCGACGAACACCACGTTCTTCGAGTCGTGACGACGCGCAAGGTAGTCGAGCGCGACGGCGTCGATCCCCCGGTCCCGAACAATGGAGACGGCGTAGTGCGGCAGCGTCAACCCGTGGACGTCCCGCGCCCAGCGGCGCATGAGCACACCCACCGGGGTTCCCGCACGTGCCAGGGACACGAGGGTGACGTCGTGGCCGCGCTCGGCCAGCACGAGGTCGGTGACCGTCCCCACGGCCCGCGCCAGCCGGATGGAGCTGTCCTGCAGCACCTTCTCGAACAGCTCGCGGTACTCCGCGTCGGGCTGGTATTCGATGGGCAGCGTCTCCGCGTAGTGGGCTGCACCCGACTGGATGCGGCGCTCCCGCTCGGCGACATCGGCTTCCAGATCGACGTGCGACAGGTCCGTGAGTAGCCAGCCCACCTCGTCGGCGGCGTACGAACCGAATGCCGGACCGGTCAGCGGCGCCGTCACGTCGACGCTCCCGCACGTGCGGCCCGCAGCGACCGCGGGTCGGCGCCGGACACGACGGCCAGCAGCACATCGGTTCCCGCCGCGGTGAGGACGTCGAGGAGTCCGCCGCGCGCGGTGAGCCGGTCGGTGTCGGCGGCGGCGTCGATCACCGCGACCACGACGGCGTCCTCGTCCGGCCACTGCGCGTTGTAGACGAACCGCGGCTGTTCTTCCCCGTCCTCGGGGGCGGTGAAGCGGAATCCGCGGCGCAGCGGGTATCCCGGCTGGTCGAGCACGTAGGCGGGCGACCGGGACGTCGTCTGGAATCGAACCCGGAACCCGGATGCGGCGAGCGTGTCCGCGAGACGCAGCGGAAGGTACATCAGCTCTTCGTGTCCGACGACGATCACCGGACGCTGCGGGTCGAGCCGATCACCGAGCGCGGCGGCCGCCGACGCGACGGCCGCATCGAACCCCTCGGTGTCTTCCCGCAGGAAGCCGTGACGCCCGCCCTCCGGAACTGCCGCGGGCCAGGGAATGTCGGCCCGCTCCACGGTCCCGGTCCGCGCGCCGACAGGGTTGAGCACGGGATCCGGAAGCGCACCAACACTGTCGGTCAGCCCGTCGGGAAGCTCGGTGCGCCCCAGCGCCAGACTCACGCTGTCGATCTGCACCCCGAGTTCGGCGGCGGCGGCATCGACGGCGTCCCGGTGGCCCTGGTCGCGCATGTCGACGAGCGACGCCACGACGTACCGGCTGCGCGGGTTCTGCCGGTGCAGCGCGCGGATCGCGTCGACCGCGGTGGCGCCCGTGGAGATCTCGTCGTCCACGAGGACGAGCGGACGATCGCCCGCGAACAACTCGACGGACGTCGGCTGCAGCTGATGGCTGGTCGCGTGCGAGTGCCCCTCCTCGAACCCGGCGGACGTCCCGATCTCGGGGACGTCCCGGCGCGTGGAGTGCAGGTAGCACCGGGCGCGCAGCCGCGCGGCGACGCAATGGCCCAGACCTGTTGCGGTCTCCGCGAACCCGAGCACGACGGGGTCCGCATCCGGTCCGAGGACATCGGCGACCAGATCACCGAGGCGGTCGCCGGCGCCGATCACCGCAGTCGGGTCGGTGGGCACGTGCTTGCCGAGGACCGTCGAGACGAGCAGGTGGGCACGTCGAGGGTTGCGCCGCAGACCCGGCTCGACGAGTTCGGGGATCGTCAGCCCCGAACTCGAATCCACGTGGGCGAGCGTCAACCCCAGATGCTCCGTGGCCCAGGGCACCGCGCGGACGGCGGTGGGTGAACTCATCGGACGGCCAGTGCGGTCAGCAGATCCACGAACGTGATTCCTTCGTTGGTCACGCCGAACACCTTCGCCCGGACGAGTGTCTTCTCGGCCCAGCTGCGGTGCGGGCGCATTTCGTTCATCTTGTTGCGGTACCCCGACGCCTGGACGCCGCCGACGCCCTCGGCGCCGAGAATGTCGAGCGCGTCGTGGTACTCCTCGTGCGTCACCGCGGACAGCGCGTGCACGGCCGCGACGTGCGTCGGGTGGATGACCGTCTTGCCCTGGATGCCGTTGGCGCGGTCGAGGGCGATCTCCCGGAGCAGACCGTCCAGGTCCCGGCTGACCAGCTGCTGGCGGAACCGCACCTCGTCGTGTTCCTCGAACGGCGTGGCGCGCAGGGTCGGCCGGAACATCCGCTCGTGATCGGCGAAGTACTCCCACACCGGACCGGTGATGACGTGCCCGGTCTCGTCGGCGCGGCCCAGGAAATTCACGATGCCGGCGATCGCGTCCGCGACCACCCGCACGTCGTAGATCGTCAGGTCGCGGTCGCGGCGGATGCCGAACGTGGCACACATGTCGGTGGCGCCGATGCGCACGGCGAGAATCCGCTCGCGGTGTTCGACGAGCAGTGCGCCGATCTTCGCGAGTTCGTCGTCGCGGGACTCGCGGTGCACCAGAGCAGGCGATTCGAGCACCGGCATCGCATACAACTGCTTGCCGAGCCGCTCCGACGCCGCGGCCAGCTCGTCGAGGAACGCACCGCCCGTCGCACTTCCGAACTTGGGAAATACGAACCCGGACAACACCTCGACGCCTGTGGTCAGCAGGTCGGCGATCCGCCGAAGGTCCTCGGCGGCCCGCACCCGGACGAACAACTGCATCCGCGCACCACCGTGGACCGCGAGCCGATCGAGGGCGTCGACGGCATTGAGCAGCGCCGCTTCCACCTGGTCGTCGGCCACCGCGTCCTCGAGGTCCAGGACCATCGAGCAGACCCCGTCACCGGACCGGCGCAGGATGGTGTCCGCGAGGTCGGACCTCGTCGCAGGCACGTACAGCGTCGCGCCCAGCGCGACGGCCAGCACCGTTCGATCCTCGTCCGGCCCGAGCGCCTGCGGAGCGTGCAGGAACAGCCGGCCGTGCGTCTCGGTATCGAGGTGGTGGAAATGCCGAACGTGCCGCACCGCCGGCATGGTCTCTTCGCTAATGCTCATCGTCCCCCCGTGTCATCGCTGCGCTGTGTGTCCTCTCATCTTCTGAACCACCTCGGCAATGAACGCCGACACGGCATCGAGCTGGGTGACGTACGCCCAGTAGTCGGGATGCCGCCCGGTCAGTGTCCCTGCAATTCGGTCAATTCGCTCGAGCTGAGCGTCGAGGACCGACCCCCATTCCCTCACGAGCCCACGATTGACAGCCAACATCTGGGCGTCGCGGAGGCGAAATCTGATCTCGTTCTCCTTCGCCCGCGGGTTCTCCCGGACCTCCCGGAGCAACAGCAGACGATCGGTGACGCCGTCGACGTTCGCCTCCGCGTCGACGAGATGGGTCCGCGCCGCGGCCGTCAGATCCAGCGCTCCCTCGGGGTTTCCCGCGGTCAGAGCCTTCTGCGCCTGCTGCAGATCGGTCTGCGCCTGCTCGATGTGCGTGCGGCTCTCGCGGTCGTTGTGGACGAGATCCGCCGAACTGGCCGCGTTGAATTCGCGGAGCAGGGCCGAGTAGGCGGGCGCGAGCCGTTCGGCCCGAGTCTGCACCGCGGCGATCCTCGTCGACACCGACGACACGGCGTGCGCGGCATCCCGCTCCTTGGACGGAGCCGCGGCCAGCGCCTTCTCGAGCGCCGCCGCCTCCTCCCGCACCCGCGCCGCCGCGGCGCGGACCGGGTTGGCGCCGCGGGCACCCTGCAGCGCCACGACCGCGGCATCGAGTGCGGCTCCCCGGTCGCGCACCGACGGGTAGCCGGCGTAGGCGGCGCCCTCGGTCTGCACCCGGCGCTGCGCCGCAGCGGCGACCTGCAGTGCCTGCTGGGCAACCTGGGGTACGGCCGCCAGCATCGCGGTCGACTCCTCGAGATGGCCGCGATGTGTGCGATAGAACTCGTCGAGGGTCTGCGTCGCCGCCACCAACTGCCGCGTCACCTGCTCGTACGCGGCGGCGGCCGCCGGCGTCTCCACGTTCTCGAACCGGTCTTCCGCCGCGAGGTACGCCGTCGCGGCCTGGTAGCACCCGTCGCGGACCGGTTCCCACGCCCGGCGGATTCCGCGTTCCGGAGTCAGCTCTGCGGAGGCGTCCACGGCCGCGGCGGCAATGCTCTGCCGGTTGTCCATATCGAGAAACGCTGCGACCATCGTGTCGTGGGCGCGACGAGCCGAGTCGTCGCCCCGGGCTCTTCCTCGGAAGCGTCCCGCCCATCCGCTCGTCACGCCCTGAATCGTACTGGTCGGGGCGACAACTCCGAGTGGACCGGAATTGCCTGTGCACAAACCTGTGGACAGATCGACGGATGGGACAAGTCGGACAAATTCATTATCGTGGTGTCGCACGACGAACTCGGAACTTCGACAGCTGTCGAGGGTCCACCCACCTCCTCTCGAAAGGACCCCTGAATGGGCGTCAGCTTGACCAAGGGCGGCAATGTTTCTCTCACGAAGGAGGCGCCGAACCTGACGGCGGTGGCTGTCGGACTCGGATGGGATGCCCGCTCGACCACCGGCACCGACTTCGACCTCGACGCCAGCGCCATCGGTGCGGGTGCCGACAAGAAGGTCGTGTCGGACCAGCACTTCGTGTTCTTCAACAACCTGCGCTCGCCCGACGGCTCGATCGAGCACGTCGGCGACAACACCACCGGTGAGGGCGAGGGCGACGACGAGGTCATCAACGTCAACCTGGCGGCGGTCCCCGCGAACATCGAGAGCATCCTGTTCCCCGTCTCGATCTACGACGCGGAAACGCGTTCGCAGTCGTTCGGCCAGGTCCGCAACGCGTACATCCGCGTCGTCGACCAGGCCAACGGCAACGAGCTCGCCCGCTACGACCTGTCCGAGGACGCGTCGACCGAAACCGCTATGGTTTTCGGCGAGCTGTACCGCCACGGCGCGGAGTGGAAGTTCCGTGCCATCGGCCAGGGCTACGCGTCCGGGCTGGCCGGTATCGCCCGCGACTACGGCGTCAACGTCTGACAGTCGTTTCGTTCTTCAGCCGGGGGAGGGTTTCACGGCACCGACGTGAAACCCTCCCCCGGTGTTCGTCCCCTGCAGTAACCACCCTGCATGCCCACTAGAGAAAGGCCACGCTTCGTGGTTCTGCGAATATTCGGTCTCTCCTTCGCCGTGACGGTGATCTCCCTCATCATCGCCGCGATCTACGGGGGCCCCCAGGCCGTCCTCCTCGTGGTGATCCTCTCGATCCTCGAGATCTCGCTGTCCTTCGACAACGCCGTCATCAACGCCACCGTCCTGCGCCGCATGAGCGAGTTCTGGCAGAAGATCTTCCTCACCGTCGGCATCGTCATCGCGGTGTTCGGCATGCGCCTGGTCTTCCCCCTCGTCATCGTCTGGCTGGCCTCCGGCCTCGGTCCCGTCGCCGCCCTCGACCTGGCCCTCAACCCGCCCGCCGACGGCGCCGCGTACTTCCCCGACGGCAGCGCCAGCTACGAAACCCTGCTCACCGACGCGCACCCGCAGATCGCGGCGTTCGGCGGTATGTTCCTGCTGATGCTGTTCCTCGGCTTCATCCTCGAAGAGCGCGAGATCACCTGGCTGTCCTGGCTGGAGAAGCCCCTCGCCCGCGCGGGCAAGCTCGACCAGCTGGCCGTCATCCTCGCCGGCGTCCTGCTGCTGATCACCGCCGCCTACATCGCCCCCGAGGACACCGTGTCCACGGTGATGATCGCCGGCGTCCTGGGCATGGTCACCTACATCGCCGTCAACGGTCTGGGTGAACTGTTCAACACCCCCGAGGAAGACGAGGACGGCGAACCGATCGAAGGATCCACCGGTGGCCCGACCGCGCTGGCCAAGGCCACCGGCAAGGCCGGGTTCTTCCTCTTCCTCTACCTCGAGGTCCTCGACGCGTCGTTCTCCTTCGACGGTGTCATCGGCGCCTTCGCAATCACGTCCGACCCGATCATCATCGCCCTCGGCCTCGGCTTCGTCGGCGCGATGTTCGTCCGTTCCATCACCGTGTTCCTGGTCCGCAAGGGCACGCTCTCGGACTACGTGTACCTCGAGCACGGCGCCCACTGGGCCATCGGCGCACTGGCCGTGATCCTGCTGGTGTCCATCGGCTACCACGTCAACGAGAACGTCACCGGCCTCGTCGGTGTCGCCCTCATCGGCGCCGCGTTCATCTCCAGCATCGTCCGCAACCGCAAGGCCGCCGCGGCGGTCGGCGAAGCGGCAGACGACGTGGACGAGCAGAACCCGGTGTCCGTCGGCTAGGTTCTGCCTGTACTCACATCCAGCGGCAGTGCACGTGACTCGGTCACGGGCACTGCCGCTCGACACTGGAAAGGGCACCATGGGGCGGCTGCTCGGCAAGTCGAAGAAGGTGGTGGAGGCGCAGCTCGCCGGAACCACCATCCGGGCGATTCAGGGTTCGATGATCGCCTACGAGGGCAATGTCAGTTTCAAGTCGGCAGGCTTCGGTGGCGGCGACGGTGTCCTCGCCGGGATGAAGCGGCGTGCCACAGGCGAGGCGCTGTCGCTGATGGAGTGCTCCGGCCACGGTGTCGTGTATCTCGCCGTGGGCGGACAGTACGTCTCGGTCGTCGACCTGGCGAACGAGACCCTGCAGGTCGAATCGCAGCAACTTCTCGCGCTGAGCGGCAACCTGAACACCAACGTCACGTTCACCGGACTGCGCGGCGGGGTCGGCGGTCAGGGCCTGTTCACCACGACCGTCTCCGGTCAGGGTCAGGTGGCCCTGCTGTCGGCGGGCGGACCGCTCATCCACCTCGAGGTGTCGCCGCAGTACCCCCTCGTAGTCGATCCCGACGCGTTCGTCTCGGCGCGCGGGCAGGTGACGCAGTCGTTCGTGACCGACGTGTCGTGGCGCAACGCCGTCGGCCAGGGCAACGGTGAGGCCTTTTCCCTCAAGTGGGACGGTCACGGCGTCGTCTCCATCCAACCGGCAGAGCGGTGAGCCCCATGGTCTTCTCGAAAGTGAACTCGAAGGTCGTCAAGGTCGACGTCGGCGCCGCAGGCGGTGTGGTGGCCCGCACCGGCGCGATGCTGTTCTACACCGGTCAGGTCCAGTTCTCTCCGCACCAGGTGCCCGGTTCCCAGTCGATGGCGGGCATGGGTGGATTCACCCGGATGGCCGGACGCATGATGCAGGGCGAGCACGAACGCACGATGCTGGCGCAGGGGCAGGGCGAGGTGCACTACGGCCACGCCGGGCTCGAGGTGCACGTCGTCGACATGTCGCAGGGCGGCACCCTGTGCGTCGAGGCGTCCCGGCTCCTCGCCCACAACGCGGGACTGCAGAGTTCAGTGGTCTCGGTGGTGAGTCAGGGCGGCGGTGGCGGCGGGCGCGGCATGCTCGGCGCGCTGCGCGGCGCGGCGGCAGGAGCCCTGTCCGGCACCGGAATGTTCACGACGCAGCTGTCCGGGTACGGGTCGGCGGTCCTGCTCGCGCACGGCGGCTTCATCGAACTCCCGGTGGGCGGACCGAATCCGGTGTTCGTCGACCCCGACGCGTTCGTCGGCACGTACGGGAGCGTCCAGGTAGAACTGAAATCCGCCGTCGGCTGGCGCGAGGCCATGGGCCGCGGCGTCGGGGAAGCGATGCAACTGCAGTGCACCGGTCAGGGAATCGTCTACGTTCAGGCCTCGGAGGAGAAACTGTGACCGCCATCCACAATCCGTCGACGCTGGGCGCCAGCGACAACATTCCCGACAACAGCTACGCGTTCTGCATCGACCTCACCGCGCCCTGGTTCATCCGCAAGGGTGCGATGATCGCGTACTACGGCCAGATGCAGTTCCAGGCGCTGACCCACGGATTGCACGGCGCCGCACTGCACATGGTCGCCAACCAGTTCTCGGCGCCGCTGTACATGGGCGACTACGCGGTGGCCGAAGGATTCGGGAAACTGATCATCGGCGACCGTGGATACGACATCAACTCGTACGACCTCGACGACGGAAACCTCACGATCCGGGCATCGAATCTCCTTGCGTTCGAACCGGGTCTGTCGCTGAACCAGTCCATCGTGCCGGGATTCCTGACCCTCATCGGGACCGGGAAGTTCCTGGCGTCGTCCAACGGTCCGGTGATGTTCGCGGAACCGCCGCTGCGGATCGACCCCGAGGCGCTCGTCGGGTGGGCCGACTGCCCGTCCCCGAGCCACCATTACGACCAGGGATGGATCAGCAACTTCCTCGCGGCGGGCGCCCACATGATGGGCATCAACTCCGGGGAGGAGCGGCAGTTCGACTTCACCGGCGCCGGAACGGTTCTGATCCAGTCCAGCGAGAAGGTCCTCAGCGACACCCATGTCGTGCGCAGCATCGAGGGCCAGATCCACGGGATCACGCCGAGCGGTCTGCAGCGACTCAACGGGGTGATCGCCGCCAAGCTGGCGGAGCAGCCTCGCTGACGTGCAGGAGATTGCCAGGCTGAGCGAAGAGTTGTGGCAGGGACGGGGAGCAATCTGATCTGTGTCAGGAAGTTCTGACACCGCATCCGATACGTTCCAGGAGGAACCGCATGAAGTCCGTCGTGACCAAGGCCGTCGCAACCGGTGGTATCGCCCTCGCAGCCCTCGGCATCGGAGCCGGCGTTGCCAGCGCCGACCCGGTGGGCCACAACCCCGCCCCCGCCCAGCAGCAGCAGCAGGCACCGCAGCCCCAGCCGCAGCAGCAGCACGCTCCGCAGCAGCAGGCACCGGCGCCGAGCCCGCACGGATTCTGGTTCTTCGGCACCTGGGTTCCGCTGCCCTGATCTGCGTTTCCTCACAGGGCGAAGGTGCCCTTCGACGCTCCCACGGCGCCGAAGGGCACCTTCGTATTTCTACCGGCCGTATTTCTACCGGCCGTATTTCTACCGGCCGTATTTCTACCGGCCGTATTTCTACCGGCCGTATTTCTACCGGCCGTAGTGCTACCGGGTGGGCCGCATACTCGGATTGGGGCCGAGTGTGATCGTCCGGGTCCTCGGCAGCAGCCCGATCTCCTTCCACCCCGCGGTCAGCGTGATGGTTCCCGATTCCGGGTAGTCGCTGATCCAGTAGTGCGGCGCGGAGTGATATTCGGACGCGTCCGCGGCCGCGGTCGTCGACGTCGAATGCGGGTGCCGGGCGTCGGCGACGCCCTCGAGGTCGTCGACCCGGACGTTCACCGCGAGATACGACCAGCGCGCCGAGGGGTCGTCGGGATCGTCGAGCGGACGCGTCTCGTGACGCGCAAGATCAGCGGATCTGCCTCTCGCCGTCAGCTCGATGCGCAGCAGCATGCCCTTCGGGTGGGCGACGACCTCCGACAGACGCAGGCTCACATCGCGGCTCGTCACGAGCTCGACCGGCCCGTGGACCACGATTCCCTCCGTGGCAGGCGGTGGTGCCGCCGGCCACCGCCTCTTGCGCACGACTCAATCGTCCCACCGCCTCCGATCCGCTGCCACAGCTACGTTCCGCGCACTCAGGGCAGCTGGGCCATGCCGTACACATTCGTCGCGCGGACCCGGAGCACCTGCCTGCGCTCGGACACCATTGCGCGGCGGAAATCTTCCCAGTCGTCGTGCTCTTTCCCCGCTGCCTGCCGGAACACCTCGACGAGTTCGTCCGCCGCCGCGTCGTGCGGGTCCGTCACCACCGCGCTCAGTTCCGCGTCGCCCTCCACCACCGCGTAACTCCAGAAGTCGGTCGCGCTGACGTGCAGCGACACCCGGGGGTCGCGCGCGGCGTTGCGGGTCTTGGCCCGATCCGCCGTCACCGACACCCGCGCCGTCTGCGTGTCGGGATCCCAGGCATAGATCACGTTCGACAATTGGGGGCGTCCGTCGCGTTTGACCGTCGCGAGGACGGCCCGGTTGTGTGTGGCGACGAGGTCGAGAAGTGGACGCCGGTCGTCTTTCGCATCGAGGGTCATGTCTCACCCAACCACGGTCGCCGAGGCGGTGTTCCCGGCGGCCCTCGGCGGCCTCGTCCGGATCGGTGTGATCGGACTCGTCTGGCGATCCAGGGCGCTCCTACCGACGAGTAGGGTGGATGTATCGCAAACTCATTGGCCGATAACGTGTTCCGGCTACTCGTTGGTAGACGTTCTCGTGTGGGATCTGTGGCTTTTCTCGGGTACGCTCTCGTGATCCCGAGCCGGAAGGACCACACGTGAACGACTCATATCTCGTCATCGGCGAAACCACCGTGGCCCGACGGGTCTGTGCATCCCTTCGCGAAAGGGACTTCGACGTCCGCCATCTCGTCGCCCCCGACGACGACGAACTGCGCCTGGCGATGGCGGACGAACCGCGCGGGATGGCGATCCTGGTGCGCGACGACGTCGTCGCTCTGCGGTACGCGCTGGCCGCCGCGCACATCTCGGCGTCGATTCCGTTGGTGGTGACGATCTTCGACCGCACGGTCGCGGACCAGCTGTCCCACCTGCTCCCGCAGTGCACGGTGACGTCACCGGCAGACCTCGCAGCGCCGACGCTCGCCGGTCCGTGCCTGGACCCCGAACTCGTCGCGGCCCGGCACGCGGGCGAGCACATGCTGACGGTCCGGACGATCGACGGCCACCCCGAGGCTGCGCACGTCGACCTGCCCCGGCGGAACTGGTGGCGCACGGTGGCGACCGGCGCGACGGGTCTGCTGCGGTCGCACGATATCGGTACGCGCATCCTGCTCGGTGGGCTCGCCGGACTCCTCGCCGTCCTGTTCGCCGACTGGCTGTGGCTGATCCTCGGTCAGCACGTGGCGCCGCTCGACGCGTTCAACGAAGCGGTCCGCGTGGTGACCACCGTGGGCCCGGGAGCCGACACCCACGGCAGCCCCGCCTACGCCGTGTTCGCGTCGGTGGCGATGCTCTTCACCGTGGTGTTCACCGCCATGTTCACCGCCGGAATCATCGAGCGCCTGCTCGGCCCCCGGCTCGTCGGCCTGGTGGGCAGCCGGGTCCTGCCCCGGTCGGGCCACGTCATCGTCGTGGGTCTCGGCCAGGTCGGCCTCCGGTTGTGCCGGGAACTTCAGGCGCTCGGGGTCGCGGTGGTGGGGGTCGAGCGCGACCCCCACGCCAAGAACCTCCGACTCGTGCGGTCGATGAACATCCCGACGGTCGTGGGGCACGGTGGCGACCGCGAACTCCTCGAACGGCTGGGTGTGCGCCGCGCGCTGGCGCTGGCCGCGGTCGGCTCCGACGACCTCGACAACATCGCCGTGTCCGTGGCAGCGCAGGCCCTGTCCCCCGGACTGCGACTGGTCCTGCGGGCCGGTGAGCAGGAGGCCATCGCGGAGACGAGGTCGCTGCTGCGGCTCGGGATCATCCGCGACGTCACCAGCCTCAGCGCCACGTACGTGGTGGCCGAGCTGATCGGCCTGCATCCGCAGGGCGTCGTGGCGGACGGCAGCCACCTCTACCTGGAGGTGGCGACGGCGGACACGTCCGAGCCTGTCTTCACGGAGCTGCCCGTGTCGCCGCGGATGAGCTGCCGCCACCTCGTCACCGCGTAGCGACCTAGCCGGTCACGGCCAGCGCGTCGATCTCGACGAGCATGACCTCGTGCGGGAGGTCGACGAAAACCGTGGTGCGGCACGGCAGCTGACCGCTCGGGACGTTCTCCGCGATGAACTCGCCGTACACGTCGTTCATCGCCGCGAAGTCGTCCCGGGTGGTGAGGTAGACACGGAACATCAGCACGTCTTCCACGCTCGCACCGCCGGCCTCGAGGATCGCCTTGACGTTCTCGAGGGTGCGACGGGTCTGCTCGCGCACGTCGCCTTCGGCGATGTACTTGTTCGTGACGGGGTCCATCGGGCCCTGCCCCGACACCTGGAGCATGTTGCCCTTCTTGATGCCCTGGCTGAACGTGTGCGCGGGGGCGGGGGCGCCTTCGGTGCGGATGACGGTGGTGTCGGACATATCGATACTCCTGTGTGTCGTTACTTTTCGGGTGGACGGGGGACGGTCAGGGCTGGGCGCGGTATCCGCAGTCTCGGGAGATCCGCGCCCCCACGGCCTGGAGGGGTTCGAGCAGGTCGAGGACGCGTTCGTAGCTGAGAACGACGTCGGGCACCGAGACCGAGACGGCGGCGACGACGCGACCGGACGCGCCACGAATGGGCACTCCGATGCAGTTGACGGACGGCTCGTTCTCCTCCTGATCGTGCGCCCAGCCCTGCTCTCGGACCATACGGATCTCGTCGAGGTAGCGTTCGGGCGTCGTGATCGTGTTGGCGGTGCGGGAGGAGAAGTCCATCGAGTCGACGACGGTCCGCAGTTCCGAATCCGGCAGGTCGGCGAGAATCACCTTCGCGACGGCGGTCGAATTGAGATTGGCGCGCAGCCCGATTCGCGAGTACATCCGAATCTGATCGTGTGATTCGAGTTTGTCGATGTACACCACGTCGCCGCCCTCCATCGCCGCGAGGTGCGTGGTGCGCCCGTACTCGCGGTTGAACGCGACGAGGTGCGGTGACGCGATGCGCCGCACCTCCCGCTGATCGGTGGCCTGTGCGGCGAGTTCGAAGATGCGGGAACCGAGGTGGTACTGGTTGCTGTTGTCGCGGAACGTGAACCGCTCGTCGGACAGCGTCCGCAGCAGCCGCAGCACGGTGGTCTTGTGGACTCCGGTCGATTCGGCCAGCTGGTCGAGGTTGGCGGGGCCGTTGCCGAGTTGCACCAGCAGGTGCAGGGCGCGGGAGACACTCTGACTCATCGTTCACTCCACTTTCACGAGAGAGAAGCCGTCGGCGGTGACGCTCGTTGCCGCCCAGTCCGATTCGGAACAGCGCAGCATCGCGTCGAGCAGTGCGGCGGGCGGCGGGGGCGCCGAGTCGGCGGCGACGGTCAGGGTGGCGGCGGCACCGATGTGCCCGCGGCGCAGGCAGCGCGCCTGATCCTCGCCGCGCACCACACCACTGAGATATCCGGCGGCGAAGGCATCGCCCGCGCCGACGGGTTCGATGACGTCCACGCGGAGTGCGGGAACGGCGATGCTGCGACCACTCCGGTCGACGGCCAGGGCCCGGTGCGCGCCGTCCTTGACGACGACGGTGGCGGGCGCGGGCAGGATCAGCCGCAACTCGTGCGGATCCGCGGTGCCCAGCACGCGCAGGGCCTCGTCGGCGCCGACGAGCACCAGATCGGCGAGATTCGCCAGTTCCACGACCATCCGCGGATCGCCGTCCGGCCACAGTTGCTCACGCCAGTTGACGTCGAAGCTGACGACACCGGAGATCCCCGGCCTGTCGCGGAGCAGTCTCCGCATCAGGGCGAGGCACGAATCGGACAGGGCCGGTGTGATTCCGCTGCAGTGGACCACGGCGGCGCGGCCGAACAGTTCCGCGACCGCCGGCCGGTCGAGGAATCCGGGGTCCATCGCCGACGCCGCCGAACCCGCTCGGGAGTACAGGCTGTCGGTCCGCGGCTCACCGTGCTCGTCGAGGGCGGTGGTCTTCGAGTAGTGACCGGTGGGCCGCTCGGGGTCGATCTCGATCGCGCGGACGTCGACGCCCCGCGCCCGCAGTTCGGTGCGGATGAGGGTGCCGAACTCGTCGTCGCCGAGTCGTCCGACCCAGGCGGCCGGGACACCGAGCGCGGCGAGACCCGCAGCGACGTTCGCCTCCGCGCCTGCGAGGTGGAGTGTCGAGTCCGGGGCCACCAGCACCATCGCCTCACCGAGGCACGCGACACCGGACTCGGGGGTGGGGGTCGATTCCTGCACTTCTTACCTCTGCGACTGCTCGGACCGGCACGGGATTGGGTTTCGAGAGCCCTCGCCGCGGTGATGCATGCCGCATCGGACCGTTGACGATGACCCAGGCCAATGCTAGACATAGGAGACGCAAAAACGCAATCAACGTTGCATACAGCGCAACGTAGCACTTCACGGCCCTTCTTCTGATGACGGCCAGCCCCACAGAACCCGAACGACAGGATCGACGATGACGATCAGCGGAACGGACGCACTCGATTCCGGTGCCTTGGCGGAGCTCGACGAGCTGCGCCTGTCCGACGTGGACAAAGCCCTCCCCTCCGCGGCGAACGGCCATACCAAGGCCGAGTTCCTCGCCACCCGGCCGAGGCTGTCCGCCTTCAGCACGCCCGTGATGGTCCTCGACGAGACGGCCATCGCCGGCAACCTCGACACGATGGCGGCCTGGTGCGAGGCGCACGGAGTCGATCTCGCTCCGCACGGAAAGACGACGATGTCTCCGGTGCTGTGGGACCGGCAGATCCGCAGCGGCGCGTGGGGGATCACGCTGGCGAACTTCGGTCAGCTGCGGGTGGCGGTGCGATTCGGCGCGCGCCGGGTGCAGATCGCGAACTCGCTCGTCGACCCGACCGCCCTGCTGTGGCTGGCCCAGCAGATGGAAGCCGACCCGGAACTCGAAGTCCTGATGTGGGCCGACTCCCCGCAGACGGTCGACGCGATGACCGCGGCGCTGGCCGGCGTCACCGTGGTCCGGCCGCTGCCCGTGCTCGTCGAACTCGGCGGAGCGGGAGGCCGCACCGGCGCCCGGTCGGTGGCCGAGGCCGTGGCGGTCGCCGAACGTATCGGGGAAAGCCCCGCACTGCGGTTGGCCGGCGTCTCCGGTTACGAGGGGGCGCTCGCCCACGACGCGTCCGAGGAGTCCCTCGCCCGGGTCCGGGCGTACCTCCGGTCGATGGCCGAACTGCACCGCCGGCTCGAGGACGAGGGGCGCTACCCGGAAGGTCAGGACGTCTACGTGACCGCAGGCGGCAGTGCCTATTTCGACGTGGTCGCCGAGGTGCTCGCCGAACTCGCGGGCGGCAGAACCAAAGTGGTGGTCCGCGCCGGCGCGTACATCATCCACGACGACGGCTTCTACACCGGGATCACCCCGTTCGCCCGCGGCGGAGACGAGCAGGAACGCCGCCTCACGTCCGCGATGCACACGTGGGCCCGGGTCGTCTCCCGCCCCGAGCCGGGCCTCGCCCTGCTCGACGCAGGCAAGCGCGACGTCCCGTTCGACGAGGGACTCCCCACCGCGCAGGCCGTCGCCGGCGCGCTCGGGGCGGCGCCGCAACCCCTCGTCGGCGCCGAAGTGACCGCCGTCAACGACCAGCACGCGTTCCTCCGGCTCGATCCCGCACGGCCCGAACACGATCTGCGCGTCGGCGACGTCGTCCGGCTCGGTCTCTCCCACCCGTGCACCGCGTTCGACAAGTGGCGGTGGATACCCGTCGTCGGTGACGACTCCGACGATCCCGTCGTCGTCGACCTGATCCGCACCTTCTTCTGATCCCCCGCCGAGGACTCACACCATGACCACTCTGATCCGTTCCGCCACCGTCGTCGACGGGTCGGAGGCGCCGAGGTACCGCGCCGACGTGCTCGTCGACGGCGACCGGATCGCCGACATCCGGCCCGAGGCAGACCACTCCGCGACCGCACTCCCCGCCGCGGATCGTGTGATCGACGCCGACGGCCTGGTGCTCGCGCCCGGCTTCATCGACATGCACGCCCACTCTGACCTGCAGATCCTGCTGAATCCCGAGCACCCGTCGCGGATCACGCAGGGGGTCACCACCGAGGTACTCGGCCAGGACGGACTGTCCTACGCACCCGTCACCGACGACGTGCTCGCCGTGGTCCGGCGCAAGATCGCCGGATGGAACACCGATCCCGAGGGCTTCGACTTCTCCTGGCGGAGCGTGGGCGAGTACCTCGACAGGCTCGATCGCGGGATCGCCACCAACGTCGCGTATCTCGTCCCGCACGGGGTGGTCCGGGCGCTGGTGGTGGGCTGGGACGATCGTCCGGCGACACGGCCCGAGATCGAGGAGATGCAGCGGATCGTGGCGCAGTCCATGGTGGAGGGCGCCGTCGGGTTGTCCGCGGGGCTGACCTACACGCCGGGGATGTACGCGGACAACGAGGAGTTGCTGGCACTGTGCCGGACCGTCGCCGAATACGGCGGCTACTTCTCCCCGCACCACCGGTCGTACGGCGCCGGTGCCATGGAGGCCTACGCCGAAATGGTGGATCTGACGTCGCGGGCCGGGTGCGCACTGCACCTCGCCCACGCCACGCTGAACTTCGGACCCAACAAGGGCCGCGCCCCGGAACTGCTCGCCCTGCTCGACGCGGCCGAGTCCGCCGGCGCGGACATCAGCCTCGACACCTACCCGTATCTTCCCGGCGCCACCACACTGTCGGCGATCCTGCCGAGCTGGGCGTCGGCGGGCAGCATGGAGCAGACCCTCGACCGGCTCCGGGATCCGGTTGCGCTCGAACGCATCCGGGAGCATCTCGAGGTCACCGGATCCGACGGCTGCCACGGCGTGATCGCCGAGTGGCACACCCTCGAGATCAGCGGCGTGCAGAATCCCGAACTCGACGCCTACGTCGGGAAGACCGTCGCGGACATCGCCGTCGCCGAGAATCGCGACCCCTTCGACGTGTGCATCGACATCCTGGTCCGCGACCAACTCGGCAGCGGCATCCTGCAACACGTCGGCCACGAGGAGAACGTGCGCGCGATCATGCAGCACCCCCGGCACACCGGCGGCAGCGACGGACTGCTGGTCGGCGCGAAACCGCACCCCCGCGGGTGGGGAACGTTCGCACGCTACCTCGGGCACTACAGCCGCGACCTCGGCCTGATGTCCCTCGAGGAATGCGTCGGTCACCTCAGCGGCCGCGCCGCGACCCGGTTGCGGCTCGTCGACCGCGGATACGTCCGCCGCGGCTACGCCGCCGACCTCGTGCTCTTCGATCCGGACACGGTCGGCGACACCGCGACCTACGCCCGGCCGCGTCAGGCTGCGGCCGGTTTCTCTCACGTATTCGTTCGTGGCCGCCTCGCCCTCGAGGACGGCCGCCTCACCGGCGCGACCGCCGGAAGATCGTTGCGCCGCGAACAAGGAGGAGCAGTCCGATGACCGAGATCGACATCCTGCGTGCCGACCGGGTACTGACGGTGGTGCGTGCGGAGACCATCCCCGACGCCACCGACCTGTGCCATGCGCTCGCCGAGGGCGGAATCCGGACGGTCGAGTTGACATTCACCACCCCCGACGTGCTCCACCACCTCGGCCGCGCCGCCGACGCCGCCGCAGCGGCGGGCAGCATTCTCGGCGTCGGGACCGTGATGACGGGCGATCAGGCCGCGGCCGCGATCGACGCCGGCGCCCGGTTCCTCGTCACCCCCGGTATCCGCCCGGACGTCGCGAAAGTCGCTACGGGACGGTCGATTCCCGTCTTCCTCGGCGCGTTCACCCCCACCGAGGTGGCGATGGCCGTCGACCTCGGATCCGCCGCGGTCAAGATCTTCCCCGCCAAGCGGCTCGGCCCCCGCTACCTCTCCGACCTGCACGGCCCGTATCCCGGCGTGGAACTCCTGCCGTCGGGCGGGATCAACGATTCCAACGCCCGCGAGTTCCTCGACGCCGGCGCACTCGCCGTGTGCGCGGGCACCAGCGTCGTCCCACCGTCCAGTGTCGCGGCAGGCAACTGGACCGACATCACCGACCGCGCCCGCGCGTTCGTCACCGCGCTCTCGGCCTGAGCACCCTTCCCCTTCTCCCTGGAGACGCAATGACGTCGTTCGTCGACTGGCTGCAGCACGACACAGCCGGACTCCTCACTCTCGCAGCGATATCCATCGCCGTGCTGCTGGTCCTCATCATCAAACTCAAGCTCGAGCCGTTCATCGCGCTGATCGTCGTCGGCGTCGGCGTCGCTCTCATCGCGGGAGTGTCGGTGGTCGAACTGGTGGGCACCCCGACGTCGGCGGCCGACTCCATTCTGGAGAAGGGCTTCGGCGGGATCCTCGGGCACATCACCCCGATCATCGGCCTCGGCACCGTCCTCGGCGCGATGATGGAACGCTCGGGTGGCGCCGACGTGCTGACGGAGCGTCTTCTGAAGTTGTTCGGGCCCAAGGGCGCACCGCTGGCGATGGGTGTCACCGGTCTCGTACTCGGCATCCCCGTCTTCTTCGACATCGGCATCTTCATCCTCGCCCCGCTGGTGTACGTGGCGGCCAAGCGCGGCGGTAAGTCGCTGGTGCTGTACGCGATGCCGATGCTCGCCGGCCTGTCCATGACCCACGCGTTCCTGCCCCCGCACCCGGGCCCCGTCGCCGCGGCCGGTCTGCTGCACGTCGACATGGGCTGGATCATCATCATGGGCCTCGCCTGTGGCATCCCCGCCTGGTTCGTCAGCGGCGTGGTCTGGGGTAGCTGGATCGGCAAGCGCGTGATCATCGAGGTCCCCGACGAGTTCATCCCGGAGGAGAAGGAAGCCGACAAGAACCCGCCGCCACTCTGGCTGATCTCGTTCATCATCCTGGTGCCGATGGTGCTGATCCTCGGCGCGACGGTCGGCAACGTGGTCCTCGAGGAAGGCTCGACGCTGCTGTCGGTCCTCATCTTCCTCGGCACCCCCACGATCGCGCTGACCATCGCCGTCCTGCTGGCGCTGTACCTGCTGGGGACCCGGCGCGGGATCACGGCGCAGGAGATCGGTGCGATGTCTGCGGCGGCGCTGAAGCCGGTCGGCATGATCCTGCTGGTCGTCGGTGCCGGTGCGTTCTTCGGCGCGGTCCTGCGGGCCACCGGAGTCGGACAGGCCCTGGCCGACTCGATGGACGCGCTCGGTCTCCCGGTCATCCTGTCCGCGTACCTGATCAGCTGCGCACTCCGCATCGCCCAGGGTTCGGCGACCGTCGCCATCGTCACCACCGCAGGCGTCATCGAACCGTCGGTCGCGGCCGGGAACTACTCGTCCGCGCAGATCGCCCTGATCGTGATCGCCGTGTCGGCCGGATCCATCATCGCCAGCCACGTCAACGACGGCGGATTCTGGATCGTGTCACGGTATTTCAACATGTCGGTGAAAGACACCCTGAAGACGTGGACGGTGCTCGAAACCATCCTGTCGGTGGTGGGCTTCGCGATGGCCTCGCTGATCTGGGTGCTCGTCTAGGTGCCGGAATCCGCGTCGCGCAGCACCCGGGCGGCTCCGGCGAACGTCCGCACCTGCCGGTCGTCCCAGACATGGGCAGGCACACCACCACCCAGCAGTGTGCGGACGAGGGCCGGGTCGTCGCCGATCGGCACGTCGCTGCCCGCGATCACGATGTTGCCGTAGCGGCGTCCCTTGAGCATCGCGGGATCGGCGATGATCGTGGTGTGCGGGAACACGCTGCCGATGGTCGCCGCCTCCCGGCGCGCGAGGACGAGGTCGCGGGTGTCGCCGCAGTTCACCACGTAGATGCCGCCGGGTGCCAGCACCCGCCGCACGTGCCCGGTGAACTCCGTGGTCGTCAACGGTGCCGGAGTCGTGTTGCCGGCGAACACGTCGCGAACGATCAGGTCGCGGCTCGACTCCGTCAACGTCTCGGTGACCGCCCGCGCCTCCCCCACCCGCAGTCGCAGCAGTGGGGCCCGCGGCAGGTCGAACCATTCACGGACCAGTTCGGCGAGCTTGCCGTCGAGTTCGACCACCACCTGCCGGGCGTCCGGATAGCGGGCGGCGAGATGTCGGGCGAGCGAGCAGGCGCCGCCCCCGAGGTGCAGGGCACGCACCCGCCGATCCGTTCCCCAGTGCGAGGCGACCAGTTCGGCGATCCACCGCATGTACTCGAAATCCAGATACGTGGGGTCCGACAGGTCGATGTGGGAACTCTCGACGCCGTTCACCTTCAGCACCCAGCCGTGCGGGTTGAGGTTGTCCACGGCGAGTTCGCACGTCCCCGTGTCGATCGGGTACACACCGGGGACCGGACCCCCGTCGGATGTCCCGGCAGCCCGACCGCCGCGCTGCCTGCCCATCGTCCGTCTTCCCTACTGCTCGCGCCGCCCGCTCGCGTCTGCTGCGAGAATCGTCCTCCCACGATACCGGTCCGACACGCGGGTGCCCTACCGTGGAGACGCGCACGAGAAGGGAAGACGATGGAACCTCAGGAAGTCGACTTCGCGCACACCGAGGGCGCGGCGAAGCGGCGACGAGAGAAGGCGATGGGACTCGCGCGGTACGTGTGGGATCGCGGGATCAGCGGTCAAGAACTGCTCGACCTGACCGACAGCACGCTGCGCAAACTCGCCCGGGCGGCCGAGACGAACCCGCCGAGCACCATGGAAACCTGGCTCACCGTCGTCGAACTGCTCGATCAGAAGACGGCGTGGGCGCAGCGCCACCCCGACCATCCCGCCGCCACCCCGGCACACCGCGACGAGAAGATCATGTGGGTCACGCCGCCGGTCCAACCCTGGACCTGAACCGCTAGATCTCGCGCCGGCGTTCCCCTGCCTCACCTCACCCCTCCCCCTCCCCTCCCCTCCCCTCCCCTCCCGGACGAACGGGACGCTCGTTCGATCGAACGCAACGAGCGTCCCGTTCGTCGCGGCGGGCAAGGCGGCTGGGTGGAGGTTGATGGCAGGCTAGAGGTGTGAGCACCTCGGACTCGGTCGGCGGTGCCCGGGTGGGAAAACGCACCGGGCGTCCCCGATCGCTGTCCGAGGACGACATCGTGCAGGCGGCCCTCGCCGACAACCTCAGCACCCTGACGATGCCCGCGGTGGCGCGCCGGCTGGGGGTCAGCCACTCCACGATCTACCGCTACTTTCCCGACCGCGAGGCGCTGCTGCGGGCGTGCGTCGATCACGTGGCCCGGTCGATGGACTGGCCCGACCCCGAGTTGGACTGGCGGGAACTGCTTCTCGCGTTCGCGGACCGGTTGTGGGCGAGCTTCGAACGGTACCCGGGGCTGGCGCAGGTGGAGTTGACCGTCCCCGGCACACCGTCCGGGGTGGTGGACTGCATCGAAACACTCGTGCTGTCGCTGCACCGGCAGGGATTCTCCACACGGGACGCGTTGCTGGTCGTCGATTTCGTCGCCGAACTGACCATGACGCAGTTCTCGATGATGGGCGGTCTGGACGACACCGTCAGCCCAACCGATTCGCGGACCGCCCGGGAGGCGTATCAGGACAGCTGGGGCGGCTCGCCGGTGCTGGCGCAGGCCCTCGGCGACGAATCGACGTGGCAGGACCGCGGCTGGATGGAGGACAAACTCGCCCTCGTGCTGGACGGTCTTGCGCTCCGCCGCCTGTGAGTACTTGTCAACGTCCTGGGGGATGTTGCGGAATTGAGTGAGGGTGGTGTGGCCCTCTCGTGGCTTGTGGCGGGTGCCGGTGCGGGCGGGGGTGGCCCCGCCTGGTCAGGTGGTGGCCGGGAGGGTGTGTCCTGCGGTCAGGTGGGTGAGGATCTTGCCGATGTTGTGGACCGCGGCGTGGAAGGCCCATTCGCTGCGGGCCCGGTCGAGGCCGCGGCTGGTGAACCGGCGGAATCCGAGGTTGTGTTTGGCGTGCCCGAACACGGTTTCGGCGATGGGTGAGCGTTGGCGGTAGGTGGCGATGCCGGCCTCGGTGCGCAGTCGGTGGGTCATCGCTGCGATCGGATCGGCGTGTGGTGGTGGGGATCCGGTGACCGGGTTCTCGGCCGCCGCGGTTTCGAGATCACGGGCTTTGCCGGTGGCGATCAACCGGTCCGGGCCCGGGGCGGTCAGATTCTCGCGGGAACAGTAGCCGGCGTCGAAGAGCATCACCCCGATCAACTCCTCCGGAGCCGGAGCCGGAGCCGGAGCGGGGGCGGGGTTCGGGTTGGTGTGGCGGCGGGTGGTGTCGATCAGTTGCGCGGCCTTACCGGCCTTGTCGACCATCTCGGGGAAGTAGTCGTAGTCGGCGGGGCCGGTCCCGACCCCGGTGGCCAGGATCACCCCGTCCACGCTGGTGAAGGCCTGGCAGTTGTAGCCCTGCAGCCAGCCGCCGCCGCGTAGCGGCTGCAGCCGCGAGTCGGGGTCGGTGGTGTTGCGGCGACGCTGCCCGGCGGTGGCATCGCGTGCGGCCTGCTTGCGCAGGGCGGTGTCGAGTTCGGTGCGCCGCCGCCGGACCAGGTGGTGCTCGTCGACCGGTTTCGGGACGAACCCGCCCCGGGCCCCGGACGCGGTGCGCTCCTCGAATCGGTCGAGCACCGCCTGCTGGGCGGTGACCGCCTGGGCCAGTCGCCGCTCGGCGGCGGCGACCTCGGCCCCGACCGGGACCCGGCCCATCACCGTCTGGCCGGCGTCGAGCCGGGCCAGGTAGTGCCGTGACTTCCCGTCCCGCTCGGCCTGCTCGGCCCGCTTGTCCGCGTCGAGCTGCGCCAACGCCTCCGCGATCCGCGCCGACCGGGTGCCCGGATCGGCCAACTCCGCCGGCACCTGGCCCGGGCCCGGATCGTCCTCGCCGTAGAGGTCGTCCTCGGCATCATCGGTGGCCGCGTGCGCCGCCGCGGCGGCCGCGGCGATCCGCGCGGCCTCGGCGGCGGCGGCCTTGCGGAGCCCGGCCTCGGTGCGGTTGGCGTCCTTCGAGGCGTTCGAGGCGATCTTCACCCCGTCCAACGCGATCGTTTCGAGCCGCCCCAACCCCAGCGACGCCGCCAGGATCAGGACCTGCGTGAACAGGTCCTGACAGGCGGTGTGATTGTCCTTGCGGAACCGGGAGATCGTCACGTGGTCGGGGGTGTCGCCGGCGCAGATCACCCGGTAGGACACCACCTCGGTGCAGGCCCGCTCGATCTGCCGGGAGGACCGCATCCCCCGTGACCACGCCCAGATCAGCAGGGTCACCAGCATGTCCGGGTCGTACCCGGCCCGGCCGGCGCCCCCGGTGCGACGAGAAGCGTGGAACGCCGAGGTGTCGAGGTGCTCGTCGACGATCTCGATCACCGTCCACACCGGATGCGTGGGCGGCACCCACTCCCGCATGTCCGGCGGCAACAGGAACTGCTGATCACGATTCACCGGTCGATATCCCTTGGCCACCAACACATTATCCAGGAAACCCCAGGTCAGACCATGGTGACACGCGGACACCCCGACCCGGAATTTTGCAACAGCCCCCCTGCGGTTGACAAGTACTCACGGGATCTCCAGTATTTGATCGTCGGACGCTCCCGGATCGCCGCGGCCGTCGCGGTTGCTGGTGCTGAACCAGACGGTGCCGTCCGGTGTCGCGACGACGGTCCGCAGCCGCCCGTATTCGCCCTCGAACAACGACTGCGGTTCACCGACCGCACCGTCTGCGCCCACCGGGATCCGCCACAGCCGTTCGCCGCGCAGCGCCGCGACCCACAGCGCGCCGTCGTGGAACGCGAGACCAGACGGGGACGCCTCGCCGGTGGACCATTGGATCACCGGGTCGACGAAGCCCGCCTCGCCTGCCCGTCCCTCGACCTCCGGCCATCCATAATTGGCGCCGGGTTCGATCAGGTTCAGCTCGTCCCAGGTGTTCGCGCCGAACTCGGTGGCCCACAGCCTGCCTGCGTCGTCCCACGCCAGGCCCTGCACGTTGCGGTGCCCGAGCGACCACACGGGCGATCCGAGAGTCGGATTGTCGGCCGGGATCGATCCGTCGGGGTCGATGCGCAGGATCTTCCCGCCGAGCGACGACGGGTCTTGGGCGCGCGGCCTGTCGCCGGCTTCACCGGTGGCGACGTACAGCTTGCCGTCCGGGCCGAACGCGATCCGGCCGCCGTCGTGGATCGATCCGGCGGGGATGCCGGTGAGGATCGGGGCCGGCTCGCCGAGGCTGTTGCCGTCGAAGCGCAGGGAGACCACCCGGTTGTCGTCACCGGTGGTCAGGTACGCGTAGATCGTCCGATCCCTCGCGTAGTTCGGCGAGACGGCCAGGCCCAGCAGTCCCGATTCGCCCTGCGCCGACACACCGGGCACCTCGCCGATCACGGTGGCGCTCCCGTCCGCCTGCAGGTGCCGGATGGCGCCGCTGTCCCGTTCCGCGATCAGCGCCGTCCCGTCCGGCAGAAACGCTATCCCCCACGGCACGTCGAGGTCGGACGCCACGACGGCCGGCGCGGCTGCGGACGGCGCGGCGGCCGCGCTGGTCGGCGACACCTGCGCCGAACTCCCCTCGGACTGGCAGGCCGCGCACGCGACAACCAGCAGCGCCGCGGTGGCCGCGAAAAGTCGCTGTCCCATGGATGTCCTCCCGTCGCGCGACCGCACCCTGTCCATACTCCCCCACCGCGCAGCGCAAAGCGTCCTCCCGAGCGCGTCCGGTGCCTAGACTCGAACCATGGCCACGTCTTCCCGAGCCGGTAGGACCACGGTGATCGATGCCCGACGTTCGGCCGGTAAGGCCGCACGCGAAACACTCTCCCGCAAAGCGCAGGGTGCATTCGCCCTTCCCGAGCGCGACCCGGTGGCGGTGATCGAAGAGCAGAACACCACCCGGCTGCAGACCCTCGTGCCGATCCGGGTCGGACGGATGCTCGAATCACCGTTCGCTATGTACCGCGGGTCGGCCGCGATGATGGCACACGATCTCGCCGACTTACCGGTCACCGGCTGCCAGGTCATCGCCTCGGGCGACGCGCACCTCGCCAACTTCGGGCTGTTCGCCTCACCGGAACGCCGGATGCTGTTCGACCTCAACGACTTCGACGAGTCCTACCCGGCGCCGTGGGAGTGGGATGTGCGCCGCCTCGCCGCGAGCGTGTGGATCCACGGACGCGCCAACTCGTACACCGAGGCGCAGTGCGCCGACGCCACGGGCGCAGCCGTCCGCGCGTACCGCAACACTTTGAGTGCACTGTTTCAGCTGACCGCCACGGAGCGGTACTACTTCCAGGAGGAGACGGACGTCCTCGAGCACGACCCGCGCGCGCAGAAGCAGCGGATCCGCGCGATCGCCGAGAAGGCACGCAAACGGACGTCCGAACAGGTCCTCCGGAAGCTGACCACCATGGAGGAGGACGGCAAGCCCCACATCGTCGACCAGTTCCCCGTCATCCGACATTCGACGAAATACGACCTGGACCGCATCACCGAGTTGTACCTTCTGTACCTCGACACCCTGCGCGCGGACATTCGACTGTTGCTGACGCAGTACGAAGTGGTCGATTATGCGATGCGCATCGTGGGCGTGGGCAGCGTCGGGACCCGCTGCTGGTTGCTGCTGCTGCAGGGGCCGGCCGGCGAGCCGCTCTTCCTGCAGGCCAAGGAAGCACCGCGGTCGGTTCTGGAGACGCACGGGAAGGTCGCGACCGCACCGGACTCGATCATTCGTGCGGTCGCGAAGAACGGTCAGGGTTCCCGGGTCGTCGGCGCGCAGCGCATCCTCCAGGCGCAGTCGGACCCGTTTCTGGGGTGGGTGCGCGGCGTCGAGGGCGACGACGGACTTCGGCGCGACTTCTACCTGCGGCAGTTCCGCGACATGAAGGGGTCCGTCGACCTGCAGACCCTGGAACCGGCGCAGTCCATGAAATATGCAGCACTGTGCGGCACGATGCTCGCCCGTGCGCACAGCCAGAGCCCCGGATCAGCCTTCGTCGCCGGGTATCTCGGCAACGGGGAATCGTTCGACCTGGCGATCACCGCCTGGGCCCGACTGTATGCGGACCAGTCCGAGAAGGATTACGACGCGCTGCGGGCGGCGGTGAAGTCGGGGCGGCTTCCCGCGGAGACCGGTCTGTAGACCGGTACCATGACGGCGTGTGCGAAACAGGTGGCTGCTGAGGTGGCCGAGCAGCCGGCATCGGGTGAACGGTACTTCCTCGAGTCACTGGACCGCGGACTGAGCGTCCTCGAATGTTTCGACGAGCAGCACCGGGAGCGCACGCTGAGCGAGGTGGCGCAGAGCGTCGGGATCACCCGCTCCACGGCGCGCCGCATTCTGCTCACCTTGGTGGACAAGGGTTTCCTGCGTCTCGACGGCCGTAACTTCTCGCTCACGCCCCGGGTGCTGCGGTTCGGTTTCTCGTATCTTGCCGCGCTGCGACTGCCGCAGGTCGCCGATCCGCACATCGAGGCTCTCGCGAAGGAACTGGGCGAGACCATCTCCGTCACCATCCTCGACGGCCCCGACGTGGTGTACGTGGCGCGGGTCCGCTCACCCCGGATCATCCGCATCTCCATCACGGTGGGCATGCGGTTCCCCGCGTACGCGACGTCCACGGGGCGGGTGCTGCTGGCGGGACTGTCGGCCGACGCTCTCGGCGACTACCTGAAGACCACCACGTTCCAGTCGTTCACCCCGCAGACGATCTCGGACGTCGACCAGCTGCGCACCGCGGTCGGGCAGGTCGCCAGGGACGGCTGGTCGATGTCGGAGAACGAACTCGAGGTCGGCATCCGCGGCGCGGCCGTTCCCATCCGCGATCGGACGGGCGCCGTGGTCGCCGCCCTCAACTCCTCGCTGCAGGGCACCCAGTACACGCGCTCCGACGTCGAGGCGACGGTGGTGCCGAAACTCGTCGCGACGGCGGAGCGGATCGGTTCCGACCTGTCGCTGGGCTGACCGCCTACGCGGCGCGCCGGGACTGCTGGTCGACGAGCATCAGCACGTGCGCGTACATGCGCTCGAAATCCGGTGTGACACCGGTGAACAGCTGGAACGCGTCGGCGGCCTGAAAGACGTTCATACCGGCGCCGCCGAGGGTGGGCGCACCGAGCGCGCGGGCCGCCCGGATCAACGGCGTCTCGATCGGCCGGTAGATCACGTCGGCGACCCAGAGGTCGGGGCGCAGCAGTTCCACGGGCACGGGGGTGCCGGGGAATCCGACCATGCCGATGGGTGTGGCGTTGATCAGACCGGACGCCTCCGCGAGCGGCCCGGCGATCTCCGACGCCGGAACCGCGTCGACGACGCTGCCGGGAAACAACTTTCGCATCGTGTCCCGGCAGTGCTCGGCACGATCGGGATCGACATCCGTCACGGTGAGGTGCCCGGCGCCCCGGGTGAGCGCCGAGTAGGCAACGGCGACCCCGGCGCCGCCTGCCCCGATCTGCACAACCCGGTCGAGGCTCGCACCCGGCAGTTCGCGGCCCAGGCTGCTGCCGAACCCGGTCCAGTCCGTGTTGTGCCCGACGGCCCTGCCCGCGGTGAACACCACCGTGTTGACGGCCTCGAGTCGCGCGGCGTCCGGCGACAATTCGTCGAGGTACGCCATCACCTGCTGCTTGTACGGGTGGGTGACGTTGAGCCCGTCGAACCCCCACTGCCGTGCCAGGTCGATGATGCCCTCGACGGTGGCCGCCGCCCCGTGCAGACGCTCGAGGTCGAGGAGCCGGTACACGTAGTTCATCCCCTGCGCGTGCCCCTCGGCCTCGTGCAGTGCGGGCGAGAACGAACCGTCGATCCCGTCTCCGATGAGTCCGCAGAGCACCGACTGTGCAGCCATGACCGTCGTCTCCTCGTCTACCGGCTCAGTGCGCGTTCTCGAGCTTCGCGGCCGTGGCGGCGTCCGCCACGTCAGCAGCCGAATCGGGTTGCAGTCGCCACGCGATCAGGGCGCTGGCGACGCAGCCGCCTGCCAGGTACACGGCCACCAGGTGCCAGGACCCGCCGCTCGCGGTGACCAGGGCCGCCGCGATGAACGGGGTGAAGCCGCCGCCGATCGCGCTGGCCACCTGGTACCCGACGCCCGCACCGCTGTACCGGTACTCCGCTCCGAACATCTCGGTGAACAGCGGCTGCTGCACGCTGACGACCATGTCGTGGGAGATGTTGACCAGCAGCACGGCCAGGATGACGGTGCCGATCATCGACCCGTGCTCGAGGAAGATGAAGAACGGGAACGCGCACACCGCGCCGATCAGTGCGCCGAGGATGTAGACGCGGCGCCGGCCGTGCTTGTCGGACAGCCAGGCGAACAGCGGGATGGTGCCGATACCCACGGCGCCGACGAGCAGACCGACGTTGAGCATGAAGTTGCGCTCCATCCCCAGTTCCTGCGTGGAGTAGCTGAGCGCGAACGTGGTGACGATGTACATGGAGAACAGTTCGGCGAAACGCAGGCCGATGATCTGGAGGAACGCCTTCGGGTGGTTACGCAGTGCCTCCACGAGCGGGATCCGCTTCTTCTCCTCCGGGCTCTCCTCTTCGACCTTCTCGACCTTCTCGACGAATTCGGGGCTCTCCTGCACTCCAGCGCGGATCCACAGACCGATTCCGACCAGGACGACGCTGGCGACGAACGGAACACGCCAACCCCACTGGCTGAACGCGTCCTCGGTGGTCAGGTTGCTCATGAGCATGACGAATCCGGTGGCGAGGATGAGTCCGACCGAGTACCCGACCTGCACTCCGCTGCTGTAGAACGCCTTCTTCTTCGGCGGCGCGCTCTCGACGGCCATCAGCGCGGCCCCACCCCACTCGCCGCCGACGGCGAAGCCCTGGATGGCGCGCAGCGTGACGAGCAGCACCGGCGCCCACCAGCCGATCGACGCGAAGGACGGCAGCAGTCCGATCAGCGCGGTACTCGTGCCCATGATCAGCACGGTGAGGATCAGCATCCGCTTGCGTCCGATGCGGTCGCCGTAGTGGCCGAACACCACGCCGCCGAGCGGGCGGAACAGGAATCCGACGCCGAACGTCGCGAACGCGGCGAGGGTTCCGATCGCCGGGCTGACGTTCGGGAAGAACTCCGAGTTGAACACCAGTGCCGCGACCAGCCCGTAGAGCAGGAAGTCGTACCAGTCGATGACCGCGCCGACGAAGCTGCTCAGCGCTGCTCTTCGCGCCTGCTTCTCGGCCGCCGGGGTGAAGGCGTGATCGCTCATTCCGATGTCCCGTCTACGTTGATGCCGGACCCAGTGTGTTCGTATGCCGAACGCGTGTCCGCTGGTTGAATAATGTGACGGTAGCCATAGCGTTTCCGCCTTGTCAAGGCCGCATAGATGCGTGGTACTGCCGATTCGTCTATCCCGGCCGCTCCAAATTCACCGAATCGGCGGTTCCGCGGCCGTCGCGACTCGTCCACACTTTCTCGAATCAGCGACCCACATCACATCCGGAGTAGCGCCGAAGGGATTTCTCCATGTCAGGAACCACCGATCCGCAACTTCAGCACACACTGAAGAAGCGGCACCTCTCGATGATCGCTATCGCGGGGGTGATCGGAGCAGGCCTCTTCGTGGGCTCCGGGGTCGCGATCCGCGAGACGGGCCCCGGCGTTCTGGTCGCCTACGCACTCGCAGGCATCGTCGTCATCCTCGTGATGCGCATGCTCGGCGAGATGTCGACCGCCAACCCCGAGACCGGTTCGTTCTCCGCGTACGCGGACCAGGCGATCGGCCGATGGGCGGGATTCAGCATCGGCTGGCTCTACGCGTGGTTCTGGATCATCGTCCTCGGCATCGAGGCGACAGCGGGCGCCGTCATCATGAACCGGTGGATCCCCGACGTCCCGCAGTGGAGTTGGGCACTGATCCTGATGGTGCTGCTCACGCTGACGAACATCGCGTCCGTGAAGTCGTTCGGCGAGTTCGAATTCTGGTTCGCGTCGATCAAGGTCGCGGCGATCGTCATCTTCCTGGGACTCGGCATCCTCGCGATCTGCGGATTCCTGCCCGGTGTCGAAGCACCCGGACTCACCAACCTCACCGGTCACGGCGGGTTCTTCCCCAACGGGGCAGGTGCCGTCTTCGCGGCGGTACTCGTGGTCGTGTTCTCCTTCTTCGGCGCCGAGATCGCCACCATCGCGGCCGGTGAATCCGCGAACCCCGTCGCGGCGGTGCGCAACGCCGTGCGGTCCGTCGTGTGGCGCATCCTCATCTTCTACATCGGGTCCATCGCCATCGTCGTGACGCTGCTCCCCTGGGACGACGCCTCCGTCGCGCTGAGCCCATACGTCGCGGTCATGGATTCGTTCGGCATCCCGGCGGCAGGCAACATCATGGACGTCGTCGTGCTCACGTCCGTGCTGTCCTGCCTGAACTCCGGCCTGTACACGGCGAGCCGCATGATCTTCTCGCTCTCCCGCCGCGGCGACGCCCCGGCCTCGTTGTCGGAGATCGGCTCGTCCGGCGTTCCGCGCCAGGCCGTGCTCGTCTCGACGGTCGTGGGGTTCCTGACAGTGGGCCTCAACTTCCTGTACCCGGACACCGTGTTCCTGTTCCTCGTCAACTCCTCGGGCGCGATCGCCCTGTTCGTGTGGCTGGCGATCTCGGTGTCGCAGCTGCGCATGCGGCGCCGGCTCGAGGCCGAGGGCAAGGACCTCACGCTGAAGATGTGGCTGTTCCCGTATCTGACGTGGTGCACCATCGCCGCCATCATCGCGCTCTGCATCGGCATGCTCGTGCTGCCGGAGACCAGGAGCCAGATGTACGTCTCGATGGGCCTCGCCGTCGTGGTGGTCGGAATCGGGATCTACCGTCAGCGGACCCGTCAGGCCGGCGACGCGGCTCCGGATCCCACGACCTCCGGCGAAGAAACGGTCGACGCCCTCCGCCCCTGAGCCCGGTCCCGCATGTTCGTATAACGAACAGTAGTGCGCTCACTGAACTCGGCGTACAGTCCGCCGAGGGAAGGCCGGACCCACCGGCCCCAGGAAGGACCGAAGCTCATGAGGTGGGCGATTCTCGGCGCGAGCAACATCGCTGCCACCCGCGTGCTCCCCGCGCTGCGCGAGTGCGGGGAGACCGCGGCAGTCGTGCTCAGCGGTGACGCGGCGCGCGCAGAGGACTACCGGCGGACCCACGACATCGAGTCCGCCACCGACGACCTGCGCGAGGCGGTGGGCGGGGACGTCCAGGCCGCCTACATCTCCTCCACGAACGACAAGCACTTCGACCACGCCATGGCCGCGATCGACGCGGGTCTGCACGTGCTGTGCGAGAAGCCGCTCTCGTTCGACGTCACTCAGGCACAGAAGATGGTCGACGCGGCCGCGGCCGCGGGGGTCGTGTTCGCGACGAACCATCACCTCCGCACCCACCCCGTTCATCGAGCGGCGCGGAAGATGCTGGCGGAGGGCGCGATCGGCGACATCCTCTCCGTGCGCGTGAGCAACACGATCCTGCTGCGCCAGGCCCTGCGTGGGTGGCGCCTCGACGGCGTGGGCGGCGGCGTCGTCCTCGACCTCGCGGTGCACGACATCGACACGCTCCGCTTCGTGACCGGGATGGAACCGACCACGGTGACGGCGGTGGGGGTGTGCCAGGGGCTCAGTGACGGTCCGGCGGATGCCGCGATGACGAGCGGCGTCCTCGGCACGAACACCCTGTTCTCCCTCCACGACGCGTACACGGTCCCCGGTGGCGTCACCGGATTCGAGATCCACGGGAAGTCGGGCACTCTCGTCGCCACCGACTGCATGCGCCCCGATCCCACCGGGACGCTGCGCATGATCACGAACGGGCAGGACACGGCCGTCCCGCTCGAGGCCGTCGACAACCTCTACGCACCGGGGATCCGGGCGTTCGTCGACGCCGTCCGCGGGGACGGTGAACCCGTGGCGACGGGACACGACGGACTGCGTTCGGTGACCGCCGCGCTGGCGATCCTGCAGTCGATCGACGAGGGCCGGACGGTCCGACTCTGAGCGCAGGTTGCTACATGATCAGCCCGCTGGGCCGACGCCGCAGCGGCGACGGTTCCTGCACGGGCATCTGGTTCGGCGGAACCGGGTAGGGCGCACCGGCGTTGAGCGTCCCCGCGGCCACGTTCGGCCCGCACTGCGCGATCGCCGCCTGCAGGCGTGGCCCGGGGTCGGTCATCGCGGGAACACCGGAGTTCGGTGCCGACGAGAAGTCGAACGCGGACGTCATGTCGCCGACGGCGCCGCGGCGCCAGTCGGTGAGGTTGGGGACGGGCACGCCGAACCGCTTCTCCAGCAGCCGCAGCTGCGACGTGTGGTCGAACGTGTCGGACGCGACGAGGCCGCCGCGGCTGTACGGCGAGATGATCAGCGACGGTACCCGGAAACCGAGGCCGATCGGACCCGGATTGTTCTCGCTCTCCGACACCGTGTTCAACGGGACCGTCAGGTATTCGCCCGGGGTGCCCGGCGGCGGGGTGGGCGGGGTGACGTGGTCGAAGAAGCCGCCGTTCTCGTCGTAACTGATGATCAGCGCCGTCTTCTCCCAGATCGCCGGGTTGGACGTGAGGATGTCGAGCACCTCGACGATCCCGACCGCACCCGCGGCCGGGGGCAGCGCCGGGTGCTCGCACGTGAAGATGTTGGGGACGATCCAGGACACCGCGGGCAGGGTGCCGTTCGCGACGTCGGCCCGGAAGTCGTTCGGGTACGTCGGATCGAGGCCGCGGCGAGCGAGTTCCGAATTCGGGTCGCTATATTGCGTGAAGCAGCCGAGCATCCCGTCGAGCGCGACACTCGACACCGGCCCGAGGTCCTTGTTCGCGTACACCTTCCAGCTGACGCCGGCCTCCTGCAGGTTCTCCGGATAGGTGCGCCAGGAGTAGGCGAACCTCGGGATCACGGTCGGCGTCTCGACGAGCGGACCGCCCGCCAGCCCGTCCGGGTCGATCGTTCCCGTCATCCAGTAGAGCCGGTTCGGGTCCGTCGGCCCGAGCACGGAGCAGAAGTAGTGGTCGCAGATCGTGAAGGCGTCGGCGAGGTCGTAGTGCACCGGGATGTCGGCCCGCGTGTAGTAGCCCATCGTGGCGGGACCGTTGAGCGGCCCCTCGTGCGCGATGTGCACCGGCATCCACCGGTCCATCGCGCCGCCGTTCCACGCGTCGTGCTGCGGACCCCACGAATGGGTGGGGTCGTTGATGCATTCGCCGTCGAGGTGCGTGCCCTGCGTGGTGTCGAGCCGGAACGGGTTGAGAAACCCGGTCGGCGTCGGCCCGACGCCCGGCGTCCAGCCGTACTGCTGCCACGCCGGCGACGGGTCGTCGAAGCCGCGCACCCCCGACAGCGTGCCGTAATAGTGGTCGAACGAGCGGTTCTCCTGCATGAGGTAGACGAAGTGCTCGATGTCGTTCAGCGACCCGCTGCCACCCGGATCCTGCGCGTACGCCCGGTCGATCACCGGGCCCGCCCACGAACTGAGGAATGCGGCGCCGCCTGCCGCTGCGGCGGAGGCGAGGAACTTGCGTCGTGAGATGTCCGATGCCGGGGTCACGGATCGTGACGCTAGTCGCTGCGGACGCCGCCCGCCCGGTGAATGCGCACGTTGCCCTACTGCGGGCCCACCGGCACATCGCCTTCCAGCGTGATGCGGTGCATGACGCGGTGCTGGGTTCCGTAGTCGCGGTTCGCGTAGTGCGCGGTACTGCGGTTGTCCCACAGCACGAGGTCGCCGAGGCGCCAGCGGTGCCGCACGACGTGCTCCGGTTTGGTGAGGTGGGCGTACAGGAAGTCGAGGATCCCCCGGCTCTCCGCCTCGGAGACTCCGGCGATGTGGGACGTGAAGCCCGGGTTCACGAAGATGCCCTTGCGGCCCGTTTCCGGGTGAACCCGCACGACGGGATGCTCGACGGGCACGAGTGCGGTGACTTCCTCACCGTCCCAGACGTTTCCCTTGCCGCCGCGCTTCTGCGCGAGGTAGTACCCGAATTCGCGGTTGCCGTCGTGGACCGCGGTCAGCTGGTCGATCATCTGCCGGATCGGCAGCGACAGCGACTCGTACGCCAGTTGGCTGTCGGCCCAGTTGGTGTCGCCGCCGTGCGGTGGGAGGACGACGGGACGGAGGATCGACCCGAGCGGCGGCCGCTTCATGAACGTGACGTCGGTGTGCCACACGTCGGCGAAACCGTTGTCCTGGCTGTCGAGCGCGTACACCTCCCGGGCCACGTTGCCGCTGTCGTGGACGGGGTGGCCCGCGGTAAGCCGACCGAGCCGGCGACCGAACTCGATGTGGCCCGAGTCGTCGAGCGACTGGCCCCGCAGGACCAGCACCTTGTGCTCGGTCAGCGCCGAACGGATCGCGGCCACCTCGGCGTCGGTGGCGGACGCGACGTCCAGTCCGATGATCTCGGCCCCGAACGAGGGGCCGAACTTGTCGAGCGTCAGCGACGCTGTCCTGGTTTCGAATGCAGTGCTCATGATGTCTTTCCGCGAAGGTGGATCGTGCCTGGGTACGGGAGCACCGGCCCGGACCTGCGAACGCGGAGGATGCGTGAGGAATTACCGGATGCCGGAGCCTACCGAGGAATGGACAGCACGCGGTACGCGCGCCGGGGCCATCAGCAACAACAGATGTTGGCGCACGTACGGCACAGGTCGACGGTCAGGCGTCGCACCAGGTGAGTCGTATGCACGAAGCAATTCCTACCGGATGGGAGGGAAATGAGCAAGCTCGCGGCAATCGCGTGCGATCAGCTCCAGCGCGCCTGACCGCCGTCGAGCGGGATGGTGGCCCCCGACAGGTAACCGGCGTCGGGACCCACGAGGAAGACGACGGCGCGCCCGATGTCGCGTTCGCAATCACCGATCCGGCCGAGCGGAATCGACTTCACGAACTCGGCGGCCTCCTCCGGATTGGTCTCCGTCCACCACTTCAGCCCCGGGGACAGCGCGTGCGGCGCAATGGCGTTGACGCGGATGCCGTCCGGGCCCCATTCGCTGGCCGCGGTCCGGGTGAGCGAGCGCATCGCCTCCTTGGTGGCCGCGTACAGCCCGTAACCGCTCGTGTCCCAGCGCACCGCCGACGAGCTGACGAGATTGATGATCGAGCCGCCGCCGCGCGCCTTCAGGTGCGGGTAACACAGCTGCATCAGGAACAGGGTGGCCACCGGGCCGACGGCCATCGCGCGGTCGAGAAGCTTCGGCGTGATCTCCAGGAGCGGTCCGAGCGCGCTCGCGTTGGCGTTGTTGACGAGGATGTCGATCCCGCCGAACACCTCCACGACGCGGTCGACCATCGGTGCCAGCTGATCGCGTTTGCTGACGTCGCAGACGATCGGCTCGGCCACGCCGCCAAAGTCGGCGATGGCGGCGCACGTGTCGACGAGTTTCGCCTCCGTGCGCCCGACCACCGCGATCCGCGCACCCTCCTTGGCCAGCGCGAACGCCATCCCGGCGCCCACGCCCTGCCCGGCGCCGGTGATCAGTGCGACCTTGCCGTCCAATGTCCCCATCACGAGTCCCCTCGGTCCGATTGCGCGTCGGCTGCCCACCGGTTGGCCGTCAGCCGGAAGCTGGGAATGTCGGACAGCGACATCACCGCCTCGTACGTCCGCTCGTATCCGGTGTGGGCGATCCGCCATCGACCGTCCGGCCCGCGGACGTAGCGGTCGGAGTAGAACGCCGCCCCCCGCAGCACCATGTCGTGCTCCGGGATCAGCACGGTGTCGGAGAGGAACCACCGCCCCGTCGCCGTGTCGCCGTCGACGTCGATCTCCGGGTGACCGCAGTGATGCTCGGTGATGGTCTGCGGCCCCAGATTCGACTTCATGAACGCGACCAGGGCGTCCCGCGACTCGAACGCGAGATGCTCGCCGTAGTTCGCGGTCGCGTCGGGAAGGAGCGTGTCGGCGAACTCGTCCCAGCACTTCGTGTCCAGGGCCCGCAGATACGTGTACTTGAGCCTGCTGATCGCGGCGACGGCCTCGAGATCCACGGCATTCACCCTTCGTCCACCCCCGAAACTGACACCTGTTCTATCACGGATCGGCAGGATTGGCGTCGGATCCGACGATCCATGCGCTACGACCGGGCGGGTCGAGGATCAGATCGGCCACAAGCGCAGTCCAGCCGGTTTGGTGGGACGCGCCGAGACCGGCACCGTTGTCGCCGTGGAAGTACTCGTAGAACAGATGGTTGTACTTCCATGCGGGGTCGGTCTGGAGTAGTTTCTCGCCGCCGTTCACCGGCCGGTTCCCTTCGGCGTCCGGCAGCCAGATGCCGACGAGGCGGTCGGCTAGGTCGTCGGCGACCTGCCGGAGGGTGAGGCGTCGCCCCGAACCGGTGGGGTAGTCGATGGTGAAGTCGTCACCGAAGAACTGTGCGTACTGCAGCAACGCCCGGATCACGAGGTAGTTGACGGGGAACCAGACGGGGCCCCGCCAGTTCGAGTTGCCGCCGTACATCGAAGTGCGGGACTCGGCCGGCTGGTAGTCGATCACCGCGTCCGGTGTGCCCGGCAGGGTGTATGGCGACTCGAACTGCTTGGACAGCGAGCGCAGCCCGTGCGGTGAGAGGAAGGCGTCCTCGTCGAAGAGTGTCGCGAGCACGGTTCGAAGCTGCTGCTCCGTCAGCAGCGACAGCAGCAGTCGGCGCTCGGTGTCGGCGGTCCGCACCCGCCACGACTGATCCGAGCCCGTTCCCTTCGCGCGCACCATACGAGCGAAGCGCTTGCTCAGCCGTTGCGCCCGTTCCGAATTGCGCTCGGGAACAGACACAGCCACCAGGACCGGTATCACGCCGACCAGAGTCTGCACCCGGATCGGCGTGGCGTTACCACCGGCGTCGACGAGCCGATCGTAGAAGAATCCATCGTTCGGGTCGTACAGCCCCGACTCGTCGAGCGCCGCCGTGATCAACGCGAACTGCTCCAGGAACTTGACGACCATGTCCTCGTAGACATCGTTGTCGTCGGCCAGGGTCAGGGCGAGAACGAGCATGGCGGCGGAGTAATAGGCCAGCCACCCCGTCCCGTCGGCCTGTTCCAGCCGTACCCCCGGAGGGAGGTGGGAGCGGTCCAGGGGACTGATGTTGTCGAGCCCGAGGAAGCCGCCGCCGATGAGGTTGTTCCCGTCGGGGTCCTGGCGGTTGAGCCACCACGTGAAGTTGAGCAGGAGTTTCTGGAAGACACGTTCGAGGAACTCGACGTCCTCACCGCCGTCGATGAGGAATACCCGCAGTGCGGCCAGGGCGTGCACCGGCGGGTTCACGTCGTCGAAGCTCCATTCGTAGGCGGGGAGGGCGCCGTTGGGGTGGAGGAACCACTCTTTGAGCAGCACGATGAGCTGGTACTTGGCGAAGGCGGGATCGAGATGTGCCCAGGGGACCGTGTGGAATGCGAGGTCCCACGCGGCGAACCAGGGGTATTCCCACAGGTCGGGCATCGCCAGGAGGTCGAACGAGTCGAGGTGCCGCCACCCGGTGTTGCGACCGCTGCGGTGTCCCGGCGGTGGAGCCGGTTCGGCGGGATCGCCGTCGAGCCAGGTCGTCATCCGATACGGGTACATCTGCTTGCTCCAGATCAGACCGGCGCACGACTGCCGGAGGATCCGCATGCGTTCGGGATCGATGTCGCTCGGGGCGAGGGTGCGGTAGAACTCGTCGGCGTCCGCGTGCCGGCGGGCGAGGACGTTGTCGAACGCGGTCGTCGACCATATCGTCGATTGTGGTGCAGAGCCGGTCGGCTCGGGCCGCCACAGGCGCAGTCGCAGCTCCACGGTTTCCCCGGCGGCAACCGTCAGGTGATAGCGCCACGCCGCCTTCGTTCCCCGTAGGTCGGGGTTGACGGTGTCTGCGCCGGCGACGATGTGGTCGTTGATGCCGTCCTTCGGGAACGGGCTGATCGGTGCCGCACCGAACAGCCGGGCGGTGTTGGTTTCGTTGTCGCAGAACAAGGGTTCGGGCCGCGTCCCGTCGCTCGCGGGGGCCGCCTCGAGCCGATAGCCGCGCAGGCGCGGGTGATCGACGACGACGGCGTCCCCGTCGAGGGACAGGCCGGGGATCTCGGCGCTCCCGGACGAACGCCACGTGTTGCGGAACCATGCCGTGGGGAGGACGTCGATGTCGGCCTCTTCGGGTCCGTGGTTCCGGACAGTGATGCGGGCCAGCACTTCGGTGGGACCGGCCTTCGCGTACGTGACGTCGACGACCCAGAAGCGACCGTCGTCGAACACCCCGGTGTCGAGCAGTTCGAACTCGAATTCGCCGCGGCCGCGGCGTGCGTTCTCGTCGACCAGCTGCTGATAGGGGAACTCGGCCTGCGGATAGTGGTATCGCCACTGCAGGAGTGCGTGACTCGGAAGGCCCTCGAGGTACCACCAGTACTCCTTGGCGTCCTCACCGTGGTTGCCCTGCGGGCCCGTGAGACCGAACATCCGTTCCTTGAGGATCGGATCGGCGCCGTTCCACAGCGTGAGCGCCAGGCACAGGTCGTGGTGGATGTCGGACAGCCCGGCCATGCCGTCCTCGTTCCATCGGTAGGCGCGTGAACGGGCGTGGTCGTGGGGGAAATACTCCCAGGCGTCGCCGCTGTCGCTGTAGTCCTCGCGCACGGTGCCCCACGCCCTCTCCGACAGGTAGGGACCCCACTCATACCACGGGTTCGCCGCGAACAGGTCGTCCTCGGCACGGCCGGTGGCCTCGGCGAGGCGGGCGTGTTCCGCCGTGGTGCGTCCGTCGGATGCATGCTTGCTCATGTGTGCTCCTCTGCGGAGTCGATACGGAAAAGGTGCCACTGCCACGGACCGAGCTCGACGTACAGACCGTCGCAGAGGTCGGTGCCGGCACGGTCGAAGACCGCGTCGTGGGTGGGGTCGACGAGCCGGCAAGGCACGCCGCGCAGGTCGTGCCACGGCACGCGCACGTAGCCGATCGCGGTGTCGGGGCCCAGGTTCACCACGACCAGCCATCGACGGTCGCCGTCCCAGCACCACGCGACCAGATCCTCGGTGCGGTCGTTGCCAGGGCTGCCCGAGCGGTCGCACAGCTGCCACACGCCGGTGCGGAACGTGTTGTCGCCGAGTGCCGTCAGCAGCGAGCGGTAGAACAGGGACCGGTCGGTGTCGACGGGCTCCGTGGGGAAGCGCCCGAGGAAGACCGGCAGCCGTGCGCGTCGGCCCTCCATCTGGCCGTCGTGCACGAGACGCGCCCCGGTCTGGGTGAGTGTCGCCACCGCTGCAGCGTTCTCCCGTGCCGGGTCGAATACCGTCGCTGCCCTTGGCTCGTCATGATTTTCGATGAACCGCACCAGCTTCTCCTGGTAGTCGCGGTCGGCGAGGAGATGGCCGCCCACCTGCTCGGCATCCCCCTGGACCAGGCGGTCGTAGAGGCGCTTGTCGTAGCAGAAGTCGAAGCCCTGCTGTTGCAGCGCCCACTCCAGGTCCCAGTACGCTTCGGCGATGAAATGGAACGTCGGATGGCTCTCGCGCACCGCGGGAATCACAGTCGGCCAGTAGTCGTCGGCGGGAGCGTCGCCTGCCCGGGCGCCCCACGTTCGGCCGAACGTGTCGTTCATCATGAGCATCGCCATGTCGCATCGGACGCCGTCGCACTGCTCTGCGATCCGGCGGAGCGTGTCCACCACCGCCGACCGCAGGTCCGGGGAGAAGGCGTTGAGCTGCACGACATCGGGCCACGCCGGGAAGTAGGGATCCCGCCCGTTGGCCAGCACCCGGCCGGCGACATCGACGAACGACGTGGCGTCGTGTCGGAGATCCGCCGCGGTGCCCTGGACGAAACGCTCGGGATGAGTTGTCGTCCAGGGGTGGTCGGGTGCCACATGGTTCGGGACGAAGTCCAGGATCAGGCCGAGTCCCCGCCTCGCGAGGGCTGCCCGCGCCGCCGCGAGACCCGCCCGACCGCCCAGATTCGAGTCGACCTCGTAGTCACGGATGCAGTACGGCGATCCGACGACGTCGGACGGTGTGTAGTCGTCGAGCGTCGCCTCGAATGCGGAAACGAGTTCGCCGTCGGCCAACGCGATGGTCACACCCGCCGGGCTGCGCTCCCATACGCCCATCAGCCACACCGCGTCGAAACCGAGGTCCGCGATGGCGTCCCAGTGCTCGTCGGGCACGCTCCCGAGGTCGATGCGACGACCGGTGTCGGTGCTCAACCGGTTCAACCACGGCCAGGTGTTGATCTCGTACAGGAAGGGATGAGTCGCCGATCGCCAGCGCGAAGCCGCGGGCCCGCCTTCCTCGTGTGTGACATTCACGATCATGCCGGTGTCATCCTGCGCGTCGAAACACCTAGTGGATCGGAATCGGCCACTTGTGCGCCGCCTTCGGCACCGGCAATGGCATACGCCGCGCCGATGAGCGTGAGATGGCTGAACGCCTGGGGAAAGTTGCCGACCTGCCGGCGCCGGCGGACGTCGTACTCCTCCGCAAGCAGGCCCAGGTCGTTGCACAGGGCAATGAGCCGCTCGAACAGGGCCCGGGCGTGTTCGGTCCGCCCGTTCAAGGCCAGCGCGCTGACCAACCAGAACGAGCATGCCAGGAACTGCCCTTCGTCGCCGGCCAATCCGTCGTCGGTCTGCGCCGTCGAGTAGCGCGAGACGAACCCGTCGCGGCCGAGCCCACGGGTGATCGCGTCGATCGTTCCGCTCACGCGGGCATCCGAACCGGGCAGGAAGCCGACGAGCGGAATGGTGAGCACGCTCGCGTCGAGCTCCTCGGACCCGTAATACTGCGTGAAAGTGTTTCGCTGCCTGTCGAACCCATGGGCGCAGACATCGCGGTGAATTTCGTCGCGTACCTGCCTCCAACGCTCGATGGGGGCAGGGAGTTCGAACCGTTCGGCCAGGCGCACGGCTCGGTCGAAGACCACCCAGGCCATCACTTTGGAGTGGGTGAAATGCCGGCGAGGCCCGCGGGTCTCCCAGATGCCGTCGTCGGGTTCGCGCCAAATGGTTTCGATGTGCTCGATGAGCTTTTGCCAGCGCGGCCACCGCCGGGGGTCGATCCGGCCGAGGATCTCCGCACCGGCGAAGAGCATGCCGACGACCTCGCCGTAGACGTCGAGCTGGAACTGCTCGGATGCCGCGTTGCCGACTCGGACCGGCCGGGAGTCTTCATAGCCGGGGAAGCCGACGAGTTCGAATTCGGTGAGGCGCCGCTCCCCGCTGATTCCGTACATGATCTGAATCTTCGTCGGATCGCCGGTGCCGACGCGCGTGAGGAAATCCCGGAAGGCGAGCGCCTCGTCGGTATACCCGGCGGCGAGCAACGCCTCGAGGGCGAGCGCGGAGTCACGCAGCCAGCAGTAGCGGTAGTCCCAGTTGCGCACTCCCCCGACGTCCTCGGGCAGGGAGGTCGTGGGCGCGGCGACCATACCGCCAGTTTTTTCGTAGGTCATGGCCTTGAGCGCGATCAGGGAGGTCAGCACCTGATCGCGGTAGGGGCCCGAGTACACGCAGCGCCCACTCCACTCTCGCCACCACGCCTCGGTGCGGGCCAGCGCCGAGTCGGCGTCCTCCATCGTCGGCGCGTCTTCGAAGGAGGAGTGCCAGCACAGAGCGAACCGGGCACGGCCACCCTCGGTGACGACGAACCTGGCGCCGACCGTCCCCTTGTTGATCTGCAGGGGCACGGGTGTGCAGAGGCGGAAGGCGTCCGGTCCTGCGGTGGCGCGGATTCCGTCCGGTTCCGGCTCCACCCACGGGGCAATGGTCCCGTAGTCGGGGCGAATCACCAGTTCCATCTTCATCGGCACCCGGCCGCGCACACCTTGGACGATTCGCATCACCCGGGGTGGACCGTCGCCGCGCCGCGGCATGAAGTCGATGATGCGCACCATGCCGTCGGCGGTCTCGAAATCCGATTCGAGCACCAGCGTCCCCGGACGGTAGCGGCGAGCACTGACCCGCGCCTCGCCGACCGGGGACAGGCTCCAGCGGCCGTGCCGTTCGTCCCCGACCAGGGCGGCGAAGCACGACGCGGAATCGAAGCGAGGCAGACACAGCCAGTCGATGGCGCCATCGCGGCCCACCAGAGCGGCTGTCTGTAGATCTCCGATGAGTCCGTAATCCTCGATACGCATAACCGATCTCCCCATCCTCAGATGTTTCCTGCATGGTCGAAAAGAGTTGCCGTACTGTTTACTTGGTGTTCATCGACACGGTCGCGACACTCATGAAAGGTCCGCCGGATTCGACCTCGACGCGGCCCAGAGCCATCGCGGTCCCTTGTGCCACAACTTGTTTGACCGACAACTCCTCGGACATGGAGTTCCCTTCCCAGGACGAGCGAGAAATGGCCTTCGGGGCAAGTGTCCTCCGAACGAGTAGGCAATGGAGGTGAATTCACCACCCCGCAACATTGTTGCGGGGCCGAACCCGGGAACAACGGTCGCTGGGCCGCCGGCGTCGATTTCACTGGCCGACCAACTCGTCCGGCGGTAACATCACTCCATCACTCAACGTCTGATTCCCTGAGCACGGCGCGTATTCACGCGTAGGCGCACACTGCATGAGGCTGTGCGCCGGGAGACGAAGTCACGGCCGCCAACCCGGAACAGGTGCGAGATGGCTCCACGAAACGAGGCAGGTCACCGCTCGGCCGCTCTCCGCCGGGTTCTGATCCCGCTGGCGCTGGCCCAGTTCATCTGCAGCTTCGCCGGCTCCAACATGAACGTGATGATCAACGACATCAGCGAAGACCTGGACACCAGCGTGCAAGGTGTGCAGGTTGCGATCACCATCTTCCTGTTGGTGATGGCGGCACTGATGATCCCCGGCGGCAAGCTGACCGACAAGTACGGGCGGAAGCGTTGTTTCACCGTCGGCCTGGTCATCTACGGAGTCGGTGCCGTGATGAGCGCAGCAGCCCCCGGCCTGGGCATTCTCATCCTCGGCAATTCGATCCTCGAAGGAGTGGGCACGGCCCTGCTGATCCCACCCGTCTACATCCTCACCACGCTGTTGTTCACCGAGGTCACCTCGCGAGCCCGCGCCTTCGGTGCGATCAGCGCGATGGGAGGCATCGGCGCGGCCGCCGGGCCGCTGATCGGCGGCCTCATCACCTCGGCGATCAGCTGGCGGGCGGCATTCGTGTTCCAGGCCCTGGTCATCGCGATCATCGTGGTGCTGGCGCGGAACATCACCGATCCGCTACCGCCGGACCGCACACGTCCGTTCGACACCGGCGGGGCGATCCTCTCGGCGGTCGGCCTCGTCCTGATCGTCACCGGAATCCTCGCCGCGGACAACAACGCCTGGTTGATGATCACCCTCATCATTGCGGGCGCCCTGGTGCTGGTGTGGTTCTTACGCTCGGTGCGGGCCAAGGAACGCGCCGGCACGGAACCGATGCTGTCGACGGCGCTGTTCCGCAACCGCACTTCCAATCTGGGCCTGGTCACCCAGAACACTCAGTGGCTGCTGCTCACCGGAGTGTCATTCGTGGTCGCGGCCTACCTCCAGGTCGTGCGCGACTACGACGCGGTCGAGACCGGCGTCATCTTCACCGCGGAAACGGCCGGTCTGCTGGCGGCCTCCCTCGCTGCCGAACGGTTCGCGAAGCGGCACGCGCAGCGCACCCTGATCCTCGCCGGCTTCCTCGTCGTGATCGGCGGGACAACCGTGCTGCTGGCCCTGGTGAGTCGCACCCCGAACGTCTGGGCGTTCGCGCCGGGACTGCTGCTGATCGGACTGGGTCTCGGTGTCATGCTCACCCCGTCGGTCAACATCGTGCAGTCGGCCTTCGGCGAGCACCAGCAGGGCGAAATTTCCGGCCTGTCACGGAGCGTGTCGAATCTCGGCTCGTCCCTCGGCGCCGCGATCGCCGGCACTGTCCTCGTCGCCGGAATCACCTCCACCCCCGAGCGGTCGTACGCGCTCGCCATGGTCGTCCTGGCGGCGGTCGGCTTGGTCGGGCTCGTCGCGGCCACGTTCCTGCCCCGCACCGGGTCGCCGTCGGGCCCGGCGCAGCAGGCCATCTCGTCGGTGCAGACCGAATTCACGGCTCCGCCCCACAAGGATGTGAGTTCTCCGTTCCGGCGGCCGTGGCGAAAGCCTCGTCGGTGACGATCCCGGTCGCCGGTTCGGCCGGCGTCGCGACTGAGTGTTACCGGCTGACGCTGCCCGCGACAATCATCTGCTGACGCTGCCCGCGTCGACCGGCAGGGCGACCGCCGTGATGTACCGCGCCTCGTCCGAGGCCAGGAACAGCGCGGCGTTGGCCACGTCGACCGGCTCGATCCACGGAATCGGCAGCATGTTCATCGTCACCGCGGCCGCCGCGAACTCCTCCCGGGTGGGGTGCTCGAGGTCGGGCCGGAACGCCCGCCGCACCATGTCGTTCTGGATCATGTCCGTGTCGACGTTGGTGGGATGCACGCTGTTGACCCGCACCCGGTGCGGCGCGAGTTCCTTGGCCAGCGACCGCATCAGGCCCACCACCCCGTGCTTGGCCGCGGTGTAATGGGCGACGCCGACGAGACCGCGCAGGCCGGCGATGGAGCTCGTCAGGACCATCGCCCCGCCGCCGCGCTCGATCAGGTGCGGGGCCGCCGCCTTGCACGTCTGCCACACCCCCGTCAGATTGACGTCGAGCATCGTCTGCCACGTCTCGGAGTCGAGCTCCAGCGCGGCGCCCGAGGACGTGATGCCCGCCGTGGCGCACACGAAGTCCAGCCCGCCCAGTTCCCCGGCCGCCGCCGTCACCGCATCCGCGAGCGCCGTTCCGTCACGCACGTCCACCTGCGCAGTCACGATCCGGCGGCCCGTGTCCCGGACCAGTTTCGCGGTCACCTCGAGATCCTCCGGGCTCGCCGGTGGCGTCACCACCGTGCCGACCGGCCCGCACAGGTCGACGGCCACGACGTCCGCGCCCTCCTGTGCGAATCGCAGTGCCTGCGCCCGGCCGATCCCGCGTGCGGCACCGGTGACCAGGACGACTCTTCCGTTCACTCGACCTGTCATCTCTACACCTTCTGGGTCAGTCCGGCGTCGACCACGAGTTGTGTGCCGGTGATGTATCGCGATTCGTCCGAGGCCAGGAACAGCAGCGCATTGCTGACGTCCCGCGAGTCCAGCCACGGAACGGGCAGCATGTGGTTGGCCGCGAGGACGGGGACGACGTCCTCCCGGGACGGGTTCTCGAGGTCCGGCCGCAGCCGTGCCATCGTCTCGGGGTTCAGGGTCATGCGGGTGCCGACGGCACCGGGGTGCAGCACGTTGACCCGGATGAACTGCGGTCCGAGTTCGGTGGCGAGGGTCCGGGCCAACCCGACCACCGCGGTCTTGGACGCCGAATAGTGGGCGGCCCCGGCCACCGCCTTGATGCCTGCGGTCGAACTGACGATCACGACGGAACCGCCGCCGTCGCGCATCGCCGGGACCGCGGCGGTCGCCGTGTTCCAGACGCCGGTGAGGTTGACGTCGAGCGATCGGTGCCAGATCTCGTCGTCGATCGTCCAGGCCGGGCCGGGGTTGTCGCAGACACCCGCGTTCGCGACGACGACGTCGAGGGGTCCCAGCTCCGCGACTCCGGCGTCGACGGCCGCCCGCAGCGCCGCCGGGTCCCGCACATCGGCGTGGGCGACGACCGCTCGGCGTCCGAGTTCGACGACCAGCCTTCGGGTTTCGTCGAGATCGGCTGCGGCCGACGGAAGGTCGACGGCGATTACGTCGGCGCCCTCCTCCGCGAGCCGGACCGCGTGACTGCGTCCCATGCCGTTTCCGGCACCGGTGATGAAGGCGACCTTGCCTGCCATCCGTGACATCGGTTGTCCCCTCTAGTCCAGGCGGCCGGGGGTCGGGTAGCTGCGCAGGGAGATCCCCACCCGCCCGTCCTCCACCGCGTCGTCGATCGATCCGCGCAGCGCACCGCAGGTGGGGACGAACATCGAGTGCTCACCCTCCTGCGCACGCAGAGCGAATTCCGGGCAGGTCTGCTCGGCGTCGCCCAGCCACTGCACGCTCGTGTGCGCCTCGCTGTATTTCTCCACGAGCACCGCGTTACCGCAGCGCCGGCATTCGACGGGAAGCACTCAGCTCACCGCCCCTGCACTGGCTGCGGCGTGGCGTGCCCCGACCCAGCCGAACACCATCGCGGGGCCGATCGTCGCGCCGGCGCCCGCGTAATCGTTGCCCATCACGGACGCCGACGTGTTTCCGGTGGCGTACAGCCCGGGGATCGGTTCGCCGTTGCCGCTCAGCACCTGGCTGTGCTCATTGCACACGAGCCCGCCCTTGGTACCGAGGTCGCCGGCCTCCATCCGCACCGCGTAGTACGGGGCCTTGTCCACCTCGTCCAGGGTCGGGTTGGGCAGTCGCGGGTCGCCGTAGTAGCGGTCGTAGGCGCTGTCGCCGCGACCGAAATCGGCGTCGACACCTGCCCGGGCGAACCCGTTGAACCTTGTGATCTCGGCGGACAGCGCGTCGGCGGGCACGCTCATCTGTTGCGCCAGTTCCCCGAGGGTCTCCGCACGCAGCATCAGGCCCGTCTCGAACCATTCCGCCGGGAACTTCTGCCCGGGCATCACCCCGCCGAACTGGTAGCGGCTCTTCGCCTTCGAGTCGAATACGAACCACACCGGGTCGTGACCGCCTGCGATCTGGTCGTGGACGAACGACACGTACGGGGATGCCTCGTTGGTGAACCGCTTGCCGTTCTGGTCGACGATCAGCGACGGCGGGATCGACCGCTCCGACACCAGGACGTGCATGATTCCGTCCGGGCGCCGGAACGACGGCATCCACCAGGCGTCGTCCATCAGGTCGAGGGCGGCGCCGACCTGCTCACCGGCCACGATTCCGTCACCGGTGTTGTCGGGTGAGCCGGCGCTGTAGTTGTCCTTGCCGCCCTCCCGGAGGTACCGCTTCCGCATCTCCTCGCTCTGCTCGAATCCGCCGGTGGCCATCATGACGCCGCGGCGGGCGCGGATGCGCAGTTCCCGCGTCCCGGACTCGACGACCGCGCCCGTGACGGCCCCGGACTCGTCCGTGATCAGCCCCTTCAGTGGGGAGTTCAGCCACAGCGGGACGCCGGCCTCCTGAAGGCTGAGCCGCAGCCTGCCGACGAGGGCCTGCCCCAGGGTCTCCATCCGCCTGCGCCGCACCATCGCCACCACCGAACGCCAGCCGACGCCCAGCGCGGTCCGGCGTCCGGCCCAGGTGCGGAAGAACATGTTGAGGTGCCGGAACTCGGTGGACGTCATGTAGAGCCCGCCCGGCATAGCGAGGGAGTTCGGGCGCTGCAGCTCGCGGTCGGCGCCGAGCTGGTTCATGTCGAACGGCAGCGGTTCGACCGTCCGCCCCTTCGGCCGTCCGCCCACGTTCTCCGGGTGGTAGTCGGAATAGTCCTCGCACCAGGAGAACCGGAGATGCGGGCAGTGCTGTTCGAAGAACTGCATCATCGCCGGGCCCTGCTCGATGTACGCGTCGAGGCGTTCGGCGGGCACGCTGTCGCCGACGATCGACTCCAGGTACTTCCGGACGTCGCCGGGGTCGTCGGCGCGGCCTTCACGGACGAGGATCGGCGAGTTGGGGATCCACAGGGCGCCGCCGGACAGTGCCGTCGAACCGCCGTACACCGCGGACTTTTCGACGACGAGGGTGTCGAGCCCCCGCTCGGCGCCGGCAAGTGCGGCGGTCATGCCGCCCGCACCGCTGCCGATCACCAGGAGATCGACCTCCCGGTCCCAGTTCTGCTCGTCTACGCTCATCGTGCACACCTTCCGAAGTGGTCTCGATCACACCCTGCTGGTGTCAATTGCTTTTTCCCACAGCCCTTCCCGCGGAGTGGGAGACAGCGGCACCGCCGCCGAGCGGGAGACAGAGCTAGGTGGCGGCGGTGAAGATGCCGAGCCCGCCGCGGTACACCAGGAGCGGCGGCACATCCCTGAGCACGTCCAGTCCGGTCACGCGTGCGACGACGATCGTGTGGTCTCCGGCGTCGTGCTCGAATTCGACGGTAGCCTGCACCCGGGCCAGCACTCCGTCCAGCGCCGGGGCGCCGTTGCCGGCGTGCGACCACCCGACTCCAGCGAACTTGTCGGCGCCGCTGGTCGCGAACGTGCCGCAGACGTCCCGCTGATCGTGAGCGAGGACGTTGACGCAGACGTGTTCGCTCGCCCGCAGCCGCGGCCAGCTGGTCGACGTCCGTGCGGGGCTGAACGACACGTACGGCGGGTCCAGCGACAGCGACACGAACGACTGGCATGTGAAGCCGTGCGGATTCTCGCCGTCGTGTGCGGTGATCACCGTGACGCCGGTGCAGAAGTGCCCGAGCACCGACTTGAGGTCGGCAGGGTCGATGCGACGTGCCACCGGCGGCACGGGTTCTTCGGTTCGGGTCATCGTGTCTCCTCGGATCGACGGGTTGCGTTCAGCCTGGCCGCGGCTCCTGCAGGCGGGAAATGCCCCGTCCCGCCCAGCGGCAGGGTTTCACGTGTCCGACCGGCGGCGCACGGTTGATAGGCTCGGGAAATGCCTTCGTCCGACCCCACCCAGAGCTCCGGGTTCGCCGGCCTCCGATCCACGAGCTGGCCGGTGCTCGGCATCCTGTCGTTCGGCGAGGAACTGTCCGGCTACGACCTCAAGAAGTGGGCCTCGTACAGCGTGCGCTTCTTCTACTGGAGCCCGTCGTTCAGTCAGGTGTACTCGGAGCTGAAGAAGCTGGAAGACGCGGGATACGTGACGTCGCGAACCGTCGTGGACGACGAGGCGCGGGTGAAACCCAAGCGGCTGTACAAGATCACGGACGCGGGCATGACCGTCATGCGCAGCTGGGCGCGGGAGGCGCCGATCGATCCGCCCGTCCTCAAGCACGGGGTGATGCTGCGCATGTGGCTCGGCCACCTCACGGAGCCGGAGCAGCTCAAAGATGCCCTGAAGGAGCACATCTCGTATGTGGAGGGGATGAGCAGGCAGGCCGCGCTCGACGCCCGCGATTCGGACGTCGAACCCACGTGGGCGTTCGCGCACATGGTCAACAAGTGGTCCGAGCGCTACTACGCCGCCGAGAGCGAACTCGCGAAGCAGATGCTCGCCGACATCGACGAGGCCGTCGAACGGATGCACGGTGAGGGGACGCCGGAACATCCCGGTGTGCCGAAACCGACCGCATCACCGTCGATCCGGCGCTCCCGCGAGGCCCAGCAGGAGTACCAGGCCGCCATGAAGGCGGCGCGGGACTCCGGCGACGAGGCCGAGACGGAGAACTAGTCGGACGGGGTGCGCACGCGTTCGGCCACCAGATTCCGGAGCCGGGGCCACAGCGCCCGGCGTTCGGTCTGCGCCGCGGTCATCGCGTCGATCGTCAGGAATCCGTGGAACATTCCCCGGACCCGCTCGAGCTGTACCGGAACACCGGCGTCGGCGAGCGCCGCGGCGTACTTCTCCCCCTCGTACCGCAGCGGATCGCGTTCGGCGGTGATCACGATTGCGGGTGGGAGCCCGCCGAGGTCCTCGGCCCGGACCGGGGCGGCGTAGGCGGGTACGGCCTCGCGGTGCGTCGGCAGGTACTGATCCCAATACCATTGCATCGCAGCGCGGGTGAGGAAGTGATCCTCCGCGAACTCGTCGTAGGACTCGGTGTCGAAGGCCGGTTCGATGACGGGGTAGATCAGGAGCTGTCCGGCGACGGCAGGGCCCTGCCGGTCTCGGGCCATCAGCGCGGCGACGGCCGCGAGGTTGCCGCCGCTGCTGTCGCCGGCGACGAGCAGACGGTCCGGATCGGCGCCGAACTCGTGGGCGTGCTGCGCGACCCAGCGCGTCGCAGCGTAGGCGTCGTCCGCCGCGGCGGGCCATTGCGATTCCGGGGCCAGGCGGTAGTCGACGGAGACGACGACGGCGCCGATCCCGTTGCACATGGCGCGGCAGAAGCCGTCGTGACTGTCGAGGTCGCAGATCACGAACCCGCCGCCGTGGAAGAAGACGACGACAGGAAGGGGTCCCGCGGAGTTCCCCGCGGGCGAATAGATCCGTACCGCAATCGATCCGGCACCGCCGGGGATCTCCCGGTCGCGCACCTCACCGACCGGTTCGGGGTCGGCGACGGCCTTACGTCCCGCCTTCGTCTCCGCCCGCGCCTGGGCGCCCGTCATGGTTTCCACCCGGGGAAAGTTCTCGTTCAGTCCCCGCAGGATGGTCTCGGCCTGCTCGTCGAGCGGCATTCGTGCTCCTTCGTCCCGCCTCAGGCGGAGTATCGGTCGGCGCGTCCGGCGCCCGGTGTCGCGGTCGACATGTAGTTGCGCCAGGCGCCCTTGGCGGACATGCGAATCGGTGCGGTCAGACGGTGATCGAGCTTGATCTGACTGCTCGGACCGCACACGGAGATGGCCGCCACCACGTTGTCCTCGGTGCCCACCGGCACGGCGACGCAGCTGACGCCCACGAGATCCTCTTCCCGGTCGTAGGCCGCCCCGCGTTCGCGGGTCTTCTGCAACTCGGCGCGGAACGCGGCAGGTGAGTCGATGCTGAATCGTGTGCTGCGGGGCAGACCGGCCTCGACGACACGGTCGACCACGGACTCGGGCGAATGGGCCAGCAGCACCTTGCCGACGCTCGTGCAGTGCGCGGGCTGGCGGCCGCCGACGCGGGACGGCAGCCCGACGCCGAACCGTCCGGCGATCTTCTCCAGGTAGACGACGTCGATTCCCTCGAGCACCGCGAGGTGCACGGCGTGCCCGGTGAGCCGGTGCAGTTCGTGCAGGAACGGCAGCGCGGCCCGGTGCAGACGGTCCTGGTGCACGGCCAGCGACCCGAGTTCGAACAGCCGCATGCCGAGTTCGTAGTCCCGGCCCTCCCGGCGGAGCCACCGCAGCTGGACGAGACGCTCGAGCATTCGGTGCGCGGAGGATCGCGGGAGCCCCGTGCGGCGCACGATCTGCGCGAGCGTGAGCCTGCCCGGGCCGTCGAAGGCGTCGAGGAGAAGGGCGGCGCGATCGAGGCCGGCGGTGGGTGTGGGGCTGAGTGTCGTCGTCATGGGGACCTCCGTAGCGGCGCTGCTCGGTGCGGCGCCGCGTTGTGTGACTGGCGACACTTACTATAAATAGGCATATACCTATTTGCAATAGTGGGTGGCGGAACGGCCCCGAACAGCCGAAAGGCCCGGTGCACGCATCGAGTGGATACGCACACCGGGCCCGGACACCCCTTACATCGCCGCCAGCGGCTCACTCCCCGACCAGTCGTGGCCCCAGTAGCTGTCGGCGGTGATCTCCTCCGCGGAGTAGTACGTCTCGTCCACCTTCATGCCGTCGGTGCCGAACTCGATGTCCCAGCCGCCGGGGGCACGCACGTAGAACGACACCATCTTGTCGTTGGTGTGGCGGCCGAGCGTCGAGGAGACGGAGAACCCGTCCTTGACGACGCGGTCGAGGGCCTGCCCGACGGCGTCGAGCGTGTCGACCTCCACCATGATGTGCACCAGACCCGGCGCGCCGCCGTGCGGTGCGGGGCAGAGGGCCAGGCTGTGGTGCCGCTCGTTGACGCCCATGAAGCGCACCCGCATCGGACCGAACTCCGGCGGCGCCGGGATGCGGAACGCGCCGCGCGGCAGGAAGCCGAGCACCTCGGTGTAGAAGTCGAACGCCCCGCCGAAGTCCATCACCGGCAGCACGACGTGGCCGAGGCCCTGCGCCCCCGTCACGAACTTCGCGCCGAACGGGGTGACCACCGGGCTGTGGTCGAGGACGGCGCCGTGGAAGATCTCGATCGTCGCGCCCGTCGGGTCCTGGAACGTGACGACCTCCTCGACGCGGCGCGCGTCGGCCTCTTCCACCGACAGCGGCTTGACGGCGATGCCCGCGCCCTCGACGGCCTCCTGGACGCGGACCAGGCCCGCATGGTCACGGACCTCCCACCCGATGGTGACCACCTCGTCCGACTCGCCCGGCACGATCACGATGCGGGCAGCGCGCTCGTCCATGCGCAGGTACAGGGCATCCTCGTCCGGGCCCGACCCCTCGGCGAATCCGAGGACGTCGAACGCGAACGTGCGCCACCGCTCCAGGTCGTTGGTCTGGATCTTGACGTAGCCCAGGCCCTTGATGTCTGTCATGTGTTGTCCTTCTGGTGTTTTCGTGTTCGGACGGCGGTCAGATCATCGACTTGAGGTTGTCGGCCGGGTCGAGGCCGAGGGAACTGAGCGCCGATGCGTGGTACACGGTGCTCGGCACGTGGATCGCGTGCGCGAGGCCGGCGTGCGCGTCCCGCCAGTACCGCTGCAGGGGCTTGTCCATGCGCAGCGCGTTGCCGCCCGAGCGGGCGAAGATCTGGTCGACGGCGGTGACCGCCCGCCACGCGGCCCGCACCTGGGTGCGGCGTCCGGCGGCGCGGTCCTCGAACGTGACCTCCTTGCCCGACTCGACGAGGTCCCAGATCCTGTCGACGTTGGCGAGCAGTTCCTGGCGGGCGGCGTTGATGTCGGCCGCGGCCTCACCCACGGCGAACAGCACGTAGGGGTCGTCCTTGATCGCGGTGCCCTGCGCGCCGACGCGGTCGCGCTGGTAGTCGAGGTGGGCGGCCAGGGCGCCCTCGGCGATTCCCACCACGGCGGAGGAGATCCCGAGCGGGAACATCGTCGACCACGGCATGTTGTACAGCGTCTCGGTGCGGCCGAACTTCTGCACCGCGGTGCCGTTCATGACCTCGTCGGCGTCCATCACCCGGTAGTCGGGGACGAAGGCGTTCCGGACGATGATGTCCTTGGAACCGGTGCCCTTGAGCCCGACCACGTTCCACGAGTCCTCGACGATCTCGTAGTCGCTGCGCGGCAGGATCATGTGCAGCATCTTCGGCGGCAGCGCCATGGCGCCGTCCTTGTCGCCGAGCATCGCGCCGAGGAAGATCCAGTCGCAGTGGTCGGTGCCCGAGGAGAACTGCCAGCGTCCGCTGAAGAGGTACCCGCCGTCGACAGGGGTCGCGATCCCGGTCGGCGCGTACGGCGAGGCCATCCAGGTGTCGTTGTCGGCCGCCCACACCTCCTCCTGCACCTTCGGGTCGGCGAACGCCAACTGCCAGGGGTGCACGCCGACGATGCCGCACACCCAGCCGGTTGCCGGGTCGAGGGAGGCCGCGGCCATCACCGTCTCCGCGAACTCGCGCGGGTGAGCCTCGTGGCCGCCGTACTTGCCGGGCTGGAGCAGCTTGATCGGTCCGGCCTCGCGGAGCTTCTTCGCCGTGTCGTCGGGCAGCCTGCCGATCCGCTCGGCCTCGGGAGCCTGATCGCGGAGCTGATCCGCGATCGCCATGATGTTGTCGAGAACCTCGTGGGTCATCTGTCGTGTCCTTCTTTTGCGAGCGGGCTCAGGCGTTGGTGTCGAGCGGCACGACGCCGTTGGCGAGGTTGTCGGCAACCTCCGCCTCCCAGCTCTGCACCGCCCTGGTGGTGTCGATCTCGAATTCGAAGCGCTTCGTCATGTCTTCGGTGATGTCCTCGACGTCGACGTAGAACTGCTGGTACCAGCGGCGCAGCTGGTACACCGGCCCGTCCTCCTCCGACAGCAGCGGGTTGTCGATGCGCGACTTGTTCAGCCAGATGTCGACGTCCTGCTTGAACCCGAGCTCCACGCCCTCCGCGAACTGGGCCGCCATACCGTTCGCCACCTCGTCCGACAGCCCCTCGGGCTTCTTCACCATGGCGCCCCACTGCAGGACGAATGAATCGGCGCTGACCGGGTAGTGGCAGTTGATCAGCACCGTCTCGATCATCATGCCGTTCGCCTCGCTCCACAGCTTGTCGATCATGTAGGACGGGCCGAAGTACGACGCGTCCGAGCGCAGCGTCGAATTGGGGTCGTCGTAGCTGGTGCCCACCGAGATGTCGTGGCGGGGCGTCGACTGCATGTACTGGGTGGCCACGTGCCCCTCGAACACGTTCTTGAAGTAGCGCGGGAACGAGAAGTGGACGTAGTAGAAGTGCGCCATGTCGACCACGTTGTCGACGATCTCGCGGCAGTGCGAACCCTCGACGAGCAGCGAATTCCAGGTCCAGTCGGTCCATTCCGAAGAACCGAATCCCTCGATCTCGGGAATCGTCACGTCGGCGGGCGGCGGGTTGCCCTGCGGGTCGTTCCAGACGTAGAGCTGGCCGTTGCGCTCGATGGTCGTCCAGGCCCGGGTCCGCGCCAGCGGCGGGACGCGCCGCGCATACGGGATTCCCGTGCACTTGCCGTTGCCGCCCCAGCGCCAGTCGTGGAACGGGCAGGCGATGGAGTCGCCCTTCACGGTGCCGTGCGCCAGGTTGCCACCCATGTGGCGGCAGTAGGCGTCGAGCACGCTCAGGGTGCCGTCCGACGTCTCGAACACCACCAGCGACGTGCCGAACGCATCGATCTGATGCGGGGCGCCGTCCCTGAAGGTCTTCGCCAGACCCAGGCAATGCCACCCGCGCGCGAAACGCGTTGGTGCCGATCCCACTTCGATCATCCGGACTTCGTCGCCGTCAACGGCACTGTTGCGCGCCATGTCTACCTCCGCCTCGCTGTACGTCAAGAACACCCTCGGGGTGTGGTGTAGCTCATAGTCGGCGCATGCGGCGCGCAGCGGTACCCGACTCTCCCACTGAGCGAGAGGCTTTCGTATCAGCCCGTCTCGGCGGGTTTTCGGCGTCCCGATCACAGGGACCCACACCCCCCGTTTCCCCGCCGCGGCGACTACCGTGCGGATCACATACCCGGAAATTGGGAGGACCGATGGCCGCACTCATCTTTTCGCAGCCGCACACAGCAGAGATTCGCCGGCTGTGCGCCGACGCCGTCCCGAGCGGGGTGATCGTCGCACCCCAGCCGGGGGCGGCCGTCGAGCAGGACTTCCTCCTCCTGCGACCGCGCCGGACGCCGGACGACGCGCTGACGGCACAGGTCCGCAGGGTGGGCGACCACGACCTGCTGGTCCGCTTCCACAACCGCGACGAGCAGTTGGTCTTCGAGTTCTGGACGAACAGCTTCACCGGCGCCGCGACACCGGACGACCGGTCGGCAGATCTGCTCGAGCGCCACTGCGCCGAGCAGTTCCCCGGAACGCTCCGCAGGTTCCGCACCCGCATCCGGCGGGCCGTGCCGTCCGATGCGGACTTCACGTCCTCGCTGCAGCAGACGTACGTCCAGGACGGCGTGCGCATGACCGACGTCACCGTCACCTGCACGCTCGACGGCGACGTGCTCGCCCGGGCCTGGGCCACGTACGCGCAGCCCGACTGAGCTGCTCATTTTCCCACGAATTGGTCAGCCGCACAGGCAATTGCCTGTGCGGCTGACCAATATCTGGGCAACTACCCCACCGGGTCTGCCAGCCGCGTCCGGGACCGGCTGAACTCGAACCCGCGGAACCCCTCCTCCGCGACGTCCGCGCAGATCCGCCCATACGCGCCGAAGCCCCCGATGTACGGCATGAACACGCGGGGTTTGCCCGGAATGTTGGCGCCCATGTACCAGGAGTTCGCCAGCGGGAACAGGGTTTGCGCGGCAAGCTCGCGGCAGTGCTCCACCCACTGCTCGGTGGCCGGGACCGATGCCTCGACCGCGTCGTAGTCCTTCTCCCACAGGTGCTCGATGCAGTCCGCGATCCAGTCGACGTGCTGCTCGGCGCCGAGCACCATGTTTGCCAGCACCGATGGGCTGCCCGGCCCCGTCACGACGAACAGGTTCGGAAATCCCGGAACACCCAGACCGAGATAGGTTTTCGGTCCCTCACTCCAGTACTCGGCGAGGGACACGCCGTCCCGGCCGACGATCCGCATGCGGTCGAGGGCTCCGGTCATGGCGTCGAATCCGGTGGCGAACACCAGCGTGTCGAGGCCGTAGTCGGCGTCGGCGGTGGTGATCCCCGACGGGGTGATCGACTCGATCGGCGCCGCCTTCAGATCCACCAGGGTGACGTTCGGCCGGTTGTACGTTTCGAAATAGTGGGTGTCGGTGACGATCCGCTTGGTCCCGATGGGGTGATCGTTCGGGATCAGCTTGTCCGCGACCGCGGGGTCGTCGACGAGGCGGCGGATCTTGTTCTCCGCGAACTCCCGCGCGGTCGCGTTCGCGGCCTCGGTCTTCGTCTGGTCCGGAAAGGTTTTCGCGAACAGCACCCCGCCGAGCTTCCATCGCGTCTCGTAGGCGTCGCGGCGTTCCTCCTCGGACACCTCCAGCGCCGACTTCGGGTGCGCGTTGTACGGCGACCCGCCCCCGCTCTCCCGCGACAGCCGCCTGCGCTCGTCGTATCCCGCCTTGATCGCGCGCCGCATCTCGTCGTCCCACATCTCGTTGCCCGCGGGGACGCTGTAATTGGCGCTGCGCTGGAACACGTACAGGTGATCCGCCTGCTCGGCGATGACGGGAATCGACTGGATTCCCGAGGAACCGGTGCCGATGATCCCGACCCGGCGGCCGGTGAAGTCGACCCCCTCGTGCGGCCAGTGGCCGGTGTGATGCGTGTCGCCGGTGAAGGATTCGCGTCCCGGGATGTTCGGCATGTTCGCGGTGGACAAGGCACCGGTCGCGAAGATGCAGTACCGGGCGGACAGGACGTCGCCGCGGTCGGTGCGCACCTCCCACCGCAGCGTGTCCTCGTCCAGTTCCGCGGACGTCACGCGGGTGCCGAACAGGAAACGGTCGCGGAGATCGAACCGGTCGGCGACGTGATCGATGTACGCCAGGATCTCGGGCTGGGTGGCGTACTTCTCGCTCCAGTCCCACTCCTGCTCGAGTTCCCGCGAGAACGAGTACGAGTAGTCGACGCTTTCCACGTCGCACCGGGCGCCGGGGTAGCGGTTCCAGAACCACGTTCCGCCGACGCCGTCCGCGGCCTCGACACCCTGGACCGTCAGACCCAGGCTCCGCAGTTTGTGGACGGCGTACAGACCCGCGAATCCCGCGCCGACGACGACCGCGTCCACGTCGCCGATCCGATTCGCCCGAGCATCAACTTCGGTGCGTGCACTCACGGGCGCGCTCCTCTCCCATTCGACAGACACATTTCGGCAGCAAGGCCTGTCTGGGACGGTAGGTCGGAGCACCCGGGCAGCTACAGGTTCGTTCCCGGTGAGCGGTCGGGCAGCGCCTAACTCGACACGACGGGAGCCAGTTCGGGGTCGATCACGTCCGCGAGGTCGTCCCACGGCACGGTGACGGTGACGAGCCCGATGGCGTGCGGCCCCACCTGGTAGTCGTTGAAGTGGATCTCCATGCCCGCCGGGGTGGCCAGCCAGTTGGCGAAGTTCGCCTCGGTCGGCTCGATGCCCGATCGCTCGAAGTCCGGTCCGGCGACCGTCTCGGGGAGGAGGCGCGCGGAACTGTCCGACAGCGCCTGCAGCCCGGCAGGCAGGTCGGGGAAGAGGTCGCCCAGCGTGATCGGTGCGGCCGTATCGGCATTCACCACCACCGTCGCGACGATCGGCGTGGGATGCGCCCCGGGCGGATCGGCGTTCCAGGACGTCACGAGCAGCCCGCTGATCACGTGCTCACCGATGTGCGCCACGCTGTGTTCCTGGCTGCTCAGCGTGAACGCGTCGGTGCCCCAGCCGTCGATCTGGTCCTGGAGCGCGGCGCGCATCGATTCGTTGAACTCGGCGGTGACCGCCGGGTCGCCGCCCTCGATCTGCGGGATGAGCACGTCGTAGCGGACGCGTCCGGTGGAACCGGTGACCTGCAGTTCGGACTCCGTGTAGGGCACCCCCGCGGGTGTCGCCGGACCGGTCGCCGGGTCGGTCGTGGACGGACCCGCGTCGGACACGGTCGACGGCTCGCTCACCGCCGTGCCCGACGGGTCGGAGCAGGCGGCGGGCGCGAGGAGCACCGCGCCACCGAGCAATGACACCAGAATCGATCTCCGGAAGCCTCTCATCAGGCATCTCTACCACGTCCGATGCCCGGTCACCTACCGATCGGGTCGACGACGGTGTGCAGCAGGTCGACGAACCCCTGTGCGGTGGATGCATCGTAGAGGTCGGCGGAATACACCAGTTCGGCGTCGATCCCGGCGGGCCTCCCGTCGACGTCGTGACGTTCGGTGAAGTGGAAGTGCAGATCGCACTTCGCGATGTCGAGCGGACGCGGAGTGACCTCGAAGTCGAGCCCGGACACGTTCAGGGCGGCGGGAGCGAAGTTGTTCAGCGACAGCGCAACCTGGAACAGCGGGTGCAGGGACGGCGACCGAGGCGGGTCGAGTACCTGAACGAGTCGTTCGAACTGCACATCGGCATTCGCCAGAGCGCGAAGCTCCACGCCGCGGGATCCTTCGACGATGTCGCACAGCGTCATGCTCGGGTCGACCCGGGTACGCAGAACCAGCGTGTTGACGAACATGCCCACCACGTCGTCGAGCGCCGGGTCTCCCCGACCCGCGATCGGAGTGCCGATCGCGATGTCGGGATCTCCGCTGAGGCGGGCGAGCAGGATCGCCACTGCCGCCCTGAGCGCCGTGAACAGGCTGGCGTGGTGCTCGTGCGCGGTGGCCAGCAGGCCTCGATGCGCATGCTCGTCGAGCGAGAACGGAAGCCGCCCCGCCCGGTAGGTCCACCGCTCCGGCCGGGGGCGATCGGTGGGCAGCGCAAGCTCCCCACGCAGCCCCGACAGTTCCTTCGCCCAGTGGGCGATCTGCTTCGACGCGACACTCGCCGGGTCGTCCTCGTCGCCCAGCAGCGCCCGCCGCCACACGGTGTAGTCCGCGTACGTCGCGGTCGGCGGCTCCCAGCCGGGCGCCCTGCCCGCGGACCGGGCACCGTAGGCGTCCGCGAGATCCCGTGCCAGCGGCGCGAGCGACCAGCCGTCCGCGGCGATGTGGTGGACGACGCACGCCAGCAGGTGGTCGCGGTCGCCGAGCCGGAACAGCCGGGCGCGCAGCGGCGGATCCCGCCGCACATCGAATCCCGCGGACAGCAGGTTCGACGTCCGGGCTTCCGCTTCCGCCGCGCCGGTCACCACCGGGCTGAGGTCGGGCATCGCGTCGGCCACGTCGAGCACACGCTGGTACGGCCCCGACGGCGAGTCGGGGAACACGGTCCTCAGTGACCGGTGCCTGCCGAGGACGTCCGCCATCGCCGAGCGCAGGGCATCGACGTCGAACTCGCCGCGCACGCGCACGGTGAAGGGGATGTTGTGGAGAGCGGGTTCCACGACGGTGCGGTCGATGAAGAATTGCGACGGGGACAGCGGCACGAGGGCGGGCAGAGGTGTGGCACCCAGCTTCGGTCCGCGCTGCGGGCGGATGGCCGGCGAGTGTGCGCAGGCCTCCGCCACCGTCACAGCCAGTGCAGCGACCGTCGGTGCGTCGAAGAGGTCGCGCACGCCCATGCTGGTGCCGAGTTCGGCGTTGATCCGCGCGACCACCCTGATCGCCGACAGCGAGTCGCCGCTGAGGTCGAAGAACGAATCGTCGGCGCCTACCGCGTCCACACCGAGAACCTGGGCGAACACTCGCGCGACCCGACGCTCGGCCGGCGTCTCGGGGTCACGATGAGGCACCGAGTCCGAGCCGAACTCCGGCAGCGGCAGCGCTGCCCGGTCGAGTTTCCCCGTCGGTGTCAACGGGATCGAATTCAGGAGCATGATCGATTTCGGAACCATGTAGTCGGGCAGGAATCGTGCCAGCTGCGCTGTCAGCATTTCACGATCGATCGAGGCGCCCGGCTCGGCCATGATGTAGGACACCAGGTTCGGGTTTCCGGCCGAGTTCCGGTGCAGCACCGTCGCCGCGAACGTGACGCCCGGTTGCGCGGTCAGCGTGGCGTCGATCTCGCCGAGCTCGACACGGAATCCGCGGATCTTGATCTGGTCGTCCGCCCTGTCCAGGAACTCGAGGGTCCCGGTCGCCGTCCACCGGACGACGTCCCCGGTGCGGAACATCCGGGATCCTCGGCGGCCGAACGGGTCGGCGACGAACCGTGCCGCTGTCAGACCGTGGCGCCGGTGATAGCCACGCGCGAGTGCCGGGGTGGCGAGGTAGAGCTCACCGACGGCGCCCGGAGGAAGCGGACGCAGGCGGTGATCCAGAACCACCGCGTCCACGCCGCGCATCAGGGAGCCGATCGTCATTCGCTCGTCCGGTGAGATCGGATCGGTGAGGGTGACGCTGCACGTCGTCTCCGTCGGACCGTACGCGTTGCGCATGTCCTGTCTGCCGGCCCACCGCCGCACCAACTCCTGCGGGCACGCTTCCCCTCCGACCAGCACCAACTCCAGTTCGTTCGTCGCGCCGGGGTCGATCGCGGCCAGTGCGGACGGCGTCGTCAGGAGGTGCGTGACGTGTTCGTCGCGCAACAGTCGCGACAGCTCGTCACCGCCGAACACGCCGGGCGGGGTCACGACGAGCGTCGCGCCGCCGATACAGGCCGCGAGTACTTCGACCAGCGCCGTGTCGAAACTCGGTGAGGCGAAGTGCAGGATCCGCGAGCGCGCGGACACTGCATATTTGTCCCGGATTTCCTGCGCCAGGTTGGCGAGACCCCGGTGGGTGACGACGACCCCCTTCGGTGTTCCGGTCGAGCCGGACGTGTAGATCAGATACGCGGGATGGTCCACGAGCAGAGGGCGTGTGCGTTCCGCATCGGGGAGGGTTTCTTCACAGAGGCTGTCGAGTTCGTCGACATCGGCGGTCAGCCACGCGATGGCACCGGGCAGACGGGCGCGCTTCGAGCGGACCGTCAGCCCGACCGTCGCGCCGCAATCGTCGAGGGTGTACGCGATGCGAGCGCGCGGATGCGAGGGATCGATCGGGACATAGGCCGCACCGGCCTTCGCGACCGCCCACAGCGCCAGCACCGACTCGATCGACCGTGGGACGGAGACCGCGACGACGTCCTCGGGTCCGATGCCCCGAACTGCCAGAACGCGGGCCAACCGGGTGGCGAGTCGGTCCAGGTCGCCGTACGACAGTGTGCGTCCCCGGTCGGTGATCGCGATCGCTTCCGGGTCGTTCGCGACGGCTCCCGTCAGGAGACGGTCGAGCGTGACAGGGTCCGTATCCGGAAGACCCCGCGCGGGAGCGAATTCCGCGCGTTCAACCGCGAAGAAGACGTCGAGGTCGGCAACCCGTGCGTCCGACTCGGCCGATGCGGTGAAGCGGTCGAGAAACGCGAGGAAACGCGAGTGGTGTCCGGTCAGTTCGGCGTCGTCGTACAGTGCCGGATTTCCCTCGAAATCGATGCGGGCGGCGGCTCCGTCGGACCCGGGGTAGATGTTGACGGCGAGGTCCGCGACGGGACCGGTGGTGAGTACCCGGACCGTCCCGTGGACGGCGCCCAGCGTGATCTCCTTGGTGAACATCATGACGTTGACCACCGGCCCGAAATGCAGGAGTTCGACCCCACCCGAGGCGAGGTCCCGGCCGATGTCCTCGCGGCGGTAGCGTTGACGGCGCAGTGCCGCCGTCAACGCCGCCTCGGCCGTGTCGACCGCACGACTCACGGTCGCAGAGCCGATTCCGTTCAACCGCAACGGGATCACATTGGAGACCGAGCCGCCGGCATGCCTGAGGCAGGCCGTCGTCCGCGCCGACACGGGCAGGGACAGGACCACGTCGTCGGCGCCGGTCATCCTGGCGAGATAGGACGCGAAGGCGGCGACGGTCACGGCCGTCGGATTCCGCACACCGCCGCTCGCAGGCGTGTGCCCCGTCGCTGTCCGGGCGTCGACCTCCGGTCGTGCCGCGCGGCCGCTCAGGCTGAGGACCGAAGCCGGCCCGCTGCCCTGTTCTCGCCAAAAGTCGCGGTCGCGGGCGAACCGGGTGGAGGCGCGGTAGGTCGCGTCTTCCCGCACGAGACGTTCCGGTCCCTCGATCCGGCAATCCGGGGGCTCCGTGCCCTCGACCGCGGCGACGTACAGTTCGGCCGTGCGGCTCATCAGCATCATCGCGGCGTACCCGTCCGACACGATGTGGTGGGCGCGGGAATACCAATAGTAGTGATCGTCGCCCAGCCGCAGAATGTGCGAGACCAGGAGCGGACCGTCGTACATGTCGGTGCGTGCGGTCCGGTCGTTCCGCATCCAGCGGTGCGCTGCTTCGACGGGATCCACCTCGCCGCGCAGGTCGGTGGCGGGCACCCGATCGTCGACGGTCGGATCCACGACCTGATGCGGCTGTCCGTCGATGTCCACCAGGCGCACCGATCCCCAGCCGAATTCGCGGTTCGCGCGACGGGTGGCGTCGCGGAGAGCACCCAGTTCGACCGGCCCGTTCAGCTCGACGTAGTGGGCGATGACGTACGGGACCTCCGGCGTGAGCTGTTGCGCGAACCAGATGGATCGCTGCGCTGCGGTCAGCGGAAAGGCGCCGACGGTCGAACGCGTCGGCTGCGCGAGCGGACGTTCCAGGACGGCCACGTGCGGCCGGACGGGCGTGGGCCTCTCCGGGCAGGCGCATGCCGTGCCACCGGATTGCTGCGAATCGAAATACATGTTCAACTCCCCCCTCGGGCTCTGCTCTGCCTACTCCGCCTCCCCACCGCGCAGAATTGTCGCGGATGGCGGATCGGCGACGGATACGGCACTACCGTCAGCGTGCACCACCCACAGGTGGCGTAACAGGGACCCCAGGGTGATCACTTCCTACCCTCGAAATAAAAGAGGTGCCCCAGCCGGCATCCGAGTAGCGTCGATCGGGTGACTATTCGCCTTGGATACCAGATGCCGAATTTCAGTTACTCCACCCCGGTCGCGGACCTGTTTCCGACCGTGATCGCACAGGCCCGTGAGGCCGAATCCGCGGGCTTCGACACCGCATTCGTGATGGATCACTTCTATCAGCTGCCCGGCCTCGGTGAGCCCGACGAACCGATGCTCGAGGCGTACACCGCGCTCGGCGCCCTCGCCACGGCCACCGAGAACATTCAGCTGTCCGCCCTCGTCACCGGCAACACGTACCGCAACCCACCCATGCTCGCGAAGGCGGTGACCACCCTGGACGTCGCCAGCGGCGGACGCGCCGTCCTCGGGATCGGGGCCGGCTGGTTCGAACTCGAGCACCAGCAGTACGGCTACGAGTTCGGCACGTTCACCGACCGGTTCGAACGGCTCGACGAGGCGCTGCAGATCATCGCGCCGATGCTGCACGGTCAGCGCCCGACGTTCGACGGCAAGTGGTACCACGTCGAGAACGCGATCAACGAGCCGCGGATCCGCGACGACCTGCCGATCATGCTCGGTGGTGGCGGGGAGAAGAAGACGTTCGGTCTCGCCGCCCGGTTCGCCGATCACCTGAACATCATCTGCAACGCGAGCGAGTTGCCGCGCAAGCTCGAAGCCCTCGACGCGCGCTGTTCGGAGATCGGCCGCGACCGGTCCACGCTGGAGACCAGCTATCTGGCCTTCGTCATCATCGACGAGGACGGCGACCGCGCCCGCCAACTCCAGCACGAGTTCCTGCTCGCGCGGGGCGTCGACCTGTCGAAGGCGTCGGACGAGGAACGCGCCGCCGCCACCGACCGGCAGTTCTGCGGCGCCCCCGACGAGGTGGCCGAGCAGCTGAAGACCCGGGTCCTCGATCCGGGAATCGACGGCGTCGTCCTCAATCTCGTCGCCAACGGGCACGAACCCGGCATCGTGGAACTCACCGGCCGCACGTTGCGACCACTCGTCGAGGCCTGACACCGGCCAGGAATACGCGCACTGCCCCCGCGGTTGTACCCGGAGGTAGTGCGCGAGGCTAACCTCTCGCACCTCGGTGACGAAAGGTGAAGAAGCCCGTGAGTGCTGTTCTGTCGATTCTGGATCTGGCCTACATCCGCGAGGGCGACACGGCGCGGGACAGTTTCGACGCGAGCGTGAAACTGGCGCAACTCGCGGAGACCCGCGGGTACCGCCGCATCTGGTACGCCGAGCACCACAACATGCCGTCGATCGGCTCCTCGGCGACGAGCGTCCTCATCGCGCACGTCGCCGCGCACACCCAGAACATCCGGCTCGGCGCCGGTGGCATCATGCTGCCCAACCACGCGCCGCTGACGATCGCCGAGCAGTTCGGCACCCTCGCGACCCTGCACCCCGGCCGCATCGACCTCGGACTCGGCCGCGCCCCCGGCAGCGACCAGAAGACGATGTACGCACTGCGCCGCGACGCGGCGTCCGCGGACCGGTTCCCGCAGGACGTGCTGGAACTCCAGGCGTACCTCAAAGGCGTGTCACGGGTGCCCGGCGTCGATGCGATTCCCGGCAAGGGCACCAACGTTCCCCTGTACATCCTCGGATCCTCGCTGTTCGGCGCGCAGCTCGCCGCGAAATTCGGCCTGCCCTACGCCAACGCGTCCCACTTCTCCCCCGACTCGCTCGTGGACGCCGTCACGCTGTACCGGGAACGGTTCGAACCGTCCGAGGAGCTGTCCGAGCCGTACGTGATCGCCGGCGTCAACGCCATCGCCGCGGACACCACCGAGGACGCGCACCGGCAGTTCGAGGCCTCGCTGCGGCGACGGGTGGTGCAAATGGTTGGACGCGGTCAGAAGTTCACACCCGAGGAGGTCGACCTCATCATGACGTCCCCGGCGGGTCAGCAGGTCGCGCAGATGGTGCGGTACTCGGCTGTCGGCACACCCACCGAGGTCAAGACGTACCTCGACGAGTTCGCCGAGCACGCACAGGCCGACGAGCTGATCGTCGCCTCCCACGCCGAGAACACCGAGTCCTGGCTGAAGACGTACGACCTGCTCGCCGACGTGTGGCGCTCCGCACCCGTGCGCGGGTAACGAGTCTCCGGACTCGTTTGCCGCGCACGGGCGGCGAAGCCGCCTACGCGTGGACGATCACGCCACGCAGGTTCTTTCCGTCCCGCAGATCCTGGTAGCCCTCGTTCACCTGCTCGAGCGTGTACTTGGTGGTGATCAGCTCGTCGAGCTTGAGCTGACCCGCGTCGTACAGCCGCAGCAGGCGGACGATGTCGTACTGCGGATTGGCCGAGCCGAACAGTGAACCCTTGATCGTCTTCTGGTTCAGGGTCAGGTCGGTTCCCGAGATGTGCACCGTGAGCTTCGCGGGGTCGGCGAGGCCGGTGATGACGACGGTGCCGCCCTTACCGATGACGGCGGTCGCGTTCTGCACCACCTCTTCGTCGACGGTGCCCACCAGGATGAGGGCCTGATCGGCGCCCTGGCCCCAGGTCAGTTCGTTGACCTTCTCCGCCGCGGTTGCGGCGTCGGCGAACGCGTGGGTGGCGCCGAACTTCAGGGCGGCCTCCCGCTTCATCGCCACCGGGTCCACCACCACGACGTACTTGGCGCCGGCGCTGACCGCGCCCTGCACGGCGTTGATGCCGAGTCCGCCGATGCCGTAGATGACGACGGTGTCACCGGCGCGCACGCCGCCGGCGTACACCGCGGTGCCCCAACCGGACGGCACACCGCAGCCGACGAGGACGGCGGTCTCCAGCGGAAGCCAGTCGTCCACCTTGACCACCGAGTGCTGCGAGATCGTGGCCCGCTCCGCGAACGTACCGAGCATGCACATGGCGCCGAAATCCTGCTTGCCCGAGTGGAACCGGAACGAACCGTCCGGCATCGAACCCTCGAGGATGGTGGCACCCATGTCGCACAGGTTCTGACGGCCCGTGGCGCAGTAACGACACGTGCCGCAGTTCGGGATGAAGCTGCAGACCACGTGGTCGCCGGGCTTCACCTTGGTGACACCGGGGCCGACTTCCTCGATGATGCCGGACCCCTCGTGCCCGCCGACGATGGGGAAACGCGGCGGCAGATCGCCGTCGGTGAGGTGCAGGTCGGAGTGGCACAGGCCTGCCGCGACGTACTTGATGAGCACTTCGCCGGGACCCGGACCGTCCAGCTCGAGTTCCACGATTTCGAACGGCTTGTGCGTTTCGAACAGAACCGCTGCTTTGGTCTTCATGTCTTTCTCCTCGTTGAGTGACGGTCAGAGTGCGATGTTGACGGCTTTGGTCTGGGTGTAGAGGTCGATGGCGGTGGCCCCGAGCTCACGCCCCCACCCGGACTGCTTGTAGCCACCGAACGGCATGGCGGTGTCGAACCCGTTGTACTGGTTGATCCACACCGAACCGGCCTTGAGCTGGCGGGCCGTGAGGTGCGCCTTGGACAGGTCCTTGGTCCAGATTCCGGCGGCGAGGCCGTAGATGCTGCTGTTCGCCGCCTTCGCGACGCCCTCCTCCGCGTTGAAGGGCAGCGCGGCGACGACCGGGCCGAAGATCTCTTCCTCGACGATGCTGAATTCGGGCTTCACGTCGACGAACACCGTCGGCTCGACGTAGAAGCCGGTGTCGCCCCAGCGCTTTCCGCCGGTGAGGGCGCGGGCGCCGTCGGCGAGTCCGGCGGCCAGATAGCCAGTGACCTTGTCGAACTGTTCCTGCGACACGAGCGGTCCGAGCTGGGTGGTGGGGTCGAGTCCGGGGCCGATCTTGACCTGGCTCGCGGCCTCGGCGACCGCGGCGGTGAAGTCGTCGAAGATGCTGTCCTCGACGAACATCCGGGTTCCTGCGACGCAGCACTGGCCGTGGTTGAACAGCCAGGCGTTGAGCGATCCGGTGACGGCGGCGTCGAAGTCCGCGTCCGCGAACACGACGTTGGCGCTCTTGCCGCCGAGTTCGAGCGACACCTTCTTCAGGTTGCCGCGGGCGGCGTCGACGATCTTCTTCCCGACCTCGGTGGAGCCGGTGAACGCGATCTTGTCGACGTCGTCGTGAGCCGACAGCGCGGCCCCGGCGTCGCCGAAGCCGGTGACGATGTTGACGACGCCGGGCGGGAAGCCGGCCTCCTCGAACACCTCACCGAGCAGGATCGCGGTGAGCGGGGTCTGCTCCGCGGGCTTGAGGATCACCGTGTTGCCCGCCGCGAGCGCGGGGGCCAGCTTGAACGCGGCCATCAGCAGCGGGAAGTTCCAGGGAACGATCAGTCCACAGACGCCGACGGGCTCACGAAGCGTGTACGCGTGGAACTGGCCGCCGGGGACGAACGGCATGCTCACGTTGACCGTGCTGCCCTCGATCTTGGTGGCCCAGCCCGCGAAGTAGCGGAAGATGTCGGCCGACCAGGCGACGTCGACGGCCGCGGCGATGCCCGCCGACTTGCCGTTGTCCAGCGCCTCGAGCTGACCGAATTCCTCGGCGCGCTCGGAGAGGATGTCGCCGACCCGCCAGATGAGGCGTTCGCGCTCGTTGGGCTTCATGGTGGACCACGGGCCCTCGTCGAACGCCGTGCGTGCGGCCCGGACTGCACGGTCGACGTCCTCGGCGCCACCGCGTGCGACGGTGGTCAGCACCTGCCCGTTGGCGGGGTCGATGGTCTCGAACGTCTCGCCGCTGGCCGATTCCACCCACTGCCCGCCGACGAGGAATCGCTTGGTGCCGGACAGAAAGTTCCGTACCGACGGCAAGAGTTCCGCTTGGCTGGGTTCGATCGTCGCTGTCATCAAAACCTCCGAAGTTGTGAATGTGACGTGGCTCATAGTGCACTGATTGCCATATCACTAACTGTCCTGACTTCGGACACCTCCGGACGGTCGCGGATCGGTGGATGAAACTGCAGCTAGACGGTGATATCGAGGGCCCGCATCCGGACGTAGAGCGTGCTGCGGCTGATGCCCAGCGCGGCCGCGGCGTGCACCTTGTTGCCGCCACTTTCCTGCAGTGCGTCGACGATGGCCTGGCGTTCGGCGCGTTCGCGGCCCGCCAGCCGGGACACCCGCGGCGGCGTCCGATACTGGTCGGGCAGATCCGCGACAGCGAGGTGCGCACTGGTGCGCCCGCGCGCGGCCGCCTGCAACACGACGGACAGTTCCGCGATGTTGCCCGGCCAGTCGCGGGCGATCAGAGCGTCCAGCGCGCTCGCCGAGAGCCGGAGGCCCGGTTCGACGGAATCGAGGACCGCCTGCGCGATGTCCGCGAACTCGCGAGTGCGTTGCCGCAGCGGCGGCAGCACCACCTGTCCGGGGCACCGGCCTGCCAGACCGGCCACTCCCGGCGGCAGGTCACCGAGCGGCGAACTGGTCATCACGATCCGGGGACCCACGTCGGCCGCCAGCATCTTCACGACCAGCGGCAGCATCGATTCGGGCAGCAACTGCACCTCTTCGATCGCCAGGACCGCGGAAGGTCCCGCCACCAGGGCGAGCAGTCGATCGATCCAGGCCTCGGCGCCGTCGAGAGCGATCGTGGCAGCGTCCATACATACGAGCGACGGGTCGCCGGCCAGATCGCGGACCGCCGTGGTCCTGCCGGTTCCCGGTTCGCCGCTGATCACCACCGGATCCCGGGTCTCGCGCAGCCGCGACAACTCCGACCTGCTGCGTTCGACGACGGAACTCGACGGCGACTTGCCGCGCCGGATGGGGGTGCTCGTCCGGCGGTCTGGGCGGACGACGAACACCGCGCCGCCGTCGGTGCCCGCCACGTGGTCGGCCCGGACCAACGCCGGTTCGCCCGAGGACAATCGGATCCGCACCGTCTTCGACTGCTCCGGGCGCAGGTCCGCGGCAAGCCCCCGCAGCGTCGCGTGATCGGACACCTGGAGCAGGTCGAGCGCGACCCGGTTGCTGAGCAGGATGTCCTCGCCGATCGCGGTGACCGCCATCTGATTCTGCGGCGACACCCGCTGGAACGCGTCCACGAGCCGCTGCTGCGACACCCGGGACCCCTCGAGCAGCCGTCGCTCGATGTCGCCGGCCGCGCGGGCCAGGAACGGGGCGAACAGCGGGTTGGCCCGCGACGCGACGCCCGTCATGTCGAGGATGCCCTCGACGCGGCGCGTCACCGGATGCACGATCGGGTGTCCGTAACAGCTGAGGTCCTTGAACCGGTCGAGGTAGTGCTCCTCGCCGTGGATCACGACTCCGCGCCGGACTTCCAGCGGCGTCCCCAGCGCGGTGGTCCCGACGCAGTCCTCGCCGAACCTCGATCCCAGCACCGCCCCGGCGCCGTCGATCAGGCGCTCGAGTTTGCGGCCGTCGAACAGCCGGGCGACGATGCGGCAGTCGCGGTCGGCGAGCAGGACACAGAAACCGGTGCCCTGGATCTGCTGTTCCATCTCGTCGAGGACGGGCCGGGCCGCCTGCAGCAGCCGACTGGACTTGTCCAGGTCGGGGCAGGGATCATCGCTCGGCGTCGACGTCGGTTCCAGCCCGCTGAGCGCCGAACGCTTCCAGGACAATGCGATCTCCGGCCGCATCGCCGCGTGCCCGGTCGTGCCGCCAAACTCCAACCTCGACTCCTTGCCGCGCGCGGATCCGGTCGTGCACCGGTGCACGACTCACATCCGAACGTACCCACACCGTGTGACCCACGCCATAGTGCCCGCGGGCGCGGCGGGCAACTGTCCGGATTCTGGACAGTGCCCCGATCGATCAGCCGAACAGGCCCCGCACGAACGGGATGGTGTCGGCCTGCGAATCGACGAGCGTGCCGCTGTGGTCGGTGGGATACGTCGTGAACGTGACCGGTTCACCGTTCGCGGTGAGCGCGGCGACCAGCGAGAACGCCGACGGCGCGGGCACGTCGATGTCGGTGAGCCCCTGCCCGATGAACAGGGGACGGTCGTATCCGCTCGTCGGGACGCCCATGTAGTCCACGAGCAGGCCGTGGAAGTTCGGGATCTGGTTCAACGGCTTGCTGAACAGGTCGCCGACCACCACCCCTTCCACGGCGTCGTGAAGTTCGTTGACGCACAGTTGTTCCGCAGCGTCCACGTAGTGCGCGCCGAGGGGTGTGAGATACGAGTCGAGGTCGATTTCGGGGTGCGCCGACCGCAGTCCCGCGAGGATGTAGAACAGGTACGACGTGAGGCCGGCAGGGATCGCCGTGGGTGGCACCCCCGGCCCGAGCGGCAGCAGTGCCAGTTCGATGTTCGCGGGAACGCCCGTTCCCACGGCCCCGCGGTAGTCCAGCGTCTCCCCGCCGAACTCGGTGGCGTAGCGGGCGGTGGTGATCGCGGCCCCACCACCCTGCGACTGTCCGACGACCACCCACTTGTTCGACAGGGACTCGTCGACGGTGCGGGCGGCCTTCACCGAGTCGACGACGCTGTGCGCCTCGACCTTTCCGTCGAGATAGGGCATCACACCGGGTGTGCCGAGGCCGACGTAATCGGTGGAGACGACGGCGTATCCCTGCTCGAGCCAGCGTCCGAGGTACGGGTAGTCACGCTCGGGGAGCGCAGGACCGACGAGCGAGGGCGCGCAGTCGTCCGCGAGTCCGGACGTGCCGTGCGCCCACGCGACCACCGGCCAGCCCCCGTCGGGCGCGTCCCCCGGTGGCACGTACACGGCACCGCTGCTGAGTGCGGGACCTCCGTCGGACCCGATCGACCAGTACGTGATTCGCTGTGCGTCGGCGGTACCGGGGATCCAGAGGTCGGCGGGCAGCGGCTCGACGTCCACGACGCTCCCCGGCGTGCGGTCGGCCTCGTCGGCGAACGCGGCCGGGGAGACGAGGCACGTGCCGGCGACCGTCAGGGAGGCGATCGCGACGGTTGCCGCGGCTCGCGCCATACGTACCGAGTGTGTCTTCACCGCTTCAAGATCCCACACGTGAGCGGCAAAGCGTGCCGGAGCACTCTTTGCCGCTCACGTGGGCTAGTGCTGGGCGGCCAGATCCCGTCCCCTGGTTTCCGGGATCGTGACCAGCGCGACGGTCGAGACCGCGATGAGCGCGAGGGCGTACCACTCGAACAGTTCCGGCGACCCACGGTCGGCGAAGAACGTCTGGACGTACGCCGCCGTCCCGCCGATCGCCGCCACCCCGATCGAGTACGGCACCCCGACACCGGCGGCGCGCAGCCCGGTCGGGAAGAGTTCGGCCATCATCGCCGGCATGACCGACAGGAGCGCGCCCATCACGAACAGGGCGATCGCCATCGCGAAGAACAGGGTGAGCGCACTGTGCCCGATCATGGCGTTGAGCGGAAACAGCAGGGCCGCGATGCCGAGGTTGCCGATGTACAGCACCGGTTTGCGTCCGATCCGGTCCGACACCGCACCCCAGAAGGGCAGCGACGCAATCAGTACGAGGTTCGCGCCGACCCCCGCCCACAGTGCGCCGGACGGATCGATACCCCGGACCGTGATCGCGTACGCCGGCGCCGACACCGCCCACACGTAGTAGACGACGGTGCCGCCGACCGTGAAGAACAGGATTTGGAACACCTGCCGCCGATGCGCCACGAACAGTTGCCACATCGACTGCCTCGCAGTGTCCTCACCCGACTCCTCGTAGACCTCGGTCTCGCTCATCCGGGACCGCATCCACAGCACGAACAGGCCGAGCACGCCGCCCAGCAGGAACGGCACCCGCCAACCCCAGTCGGCCATCTGCTCCGAACTCAGTGTTGTCGTGAGCAATGCGCCGAGCAGCGTGCCCACCACTACTCCGGTGGTGTTGGAGATGTAGATGAGGCTGGACCAGAGTCCGCGCCGCGCCGTCGGCGCGAATTCCACGATGTAGGTCTGTGCGGACGGTAATTCGCCGCCGTGCGCGACGCCCTGCGCGAGACGCGCCACGACGAGGACCACCGCCGCCGCGACACCGATCGTCTGATGGGTCGGGGTCAGGCCGATGACCAGGCTGCCGATCGCGGCGAGGCCGACGGCGAGCGTCATGGACAGCTTGCGTCCCCGGCGGTCCGACAGCCAGCCGAACAGCAGACCGCCGAACGGCCTGGCAACGAATCCGACGGCGAAGACGCCGAACGACGCCAGCAGGTCGGAGACGGCGGACCCGGTGTGGAAGAACTGCGGGGCGAAGAACGCGGCGAACGTGGCGTAGACGGTCCAGTCGAAGTACTCGATCCCGTTGCCCGTGCCCACGCCGACGATCGCGCGAGCCTTCTCCCAGCGCTCGGACCGCTGACGGACGGTGGGCTGGCCTGCGTTTACGGACCCGCTTTCGGTAGCGATCCCGGTCATCGTGCGTCACCTCCGGCCGCGGCATTCTCGAGCCGGGCATCGCCGGACTGCGCCTTTTCCAGACGTCGAACGGCCAGCCCAGCGTAGATGGTGGCGGCGTCCGCGAGCACCGCGTCGTCGAATTGCGCCCGCGGCGAATGGTTCATGGGAGCCGCAGCGGGATCGGCGCCGGGCATGCACGCGCCCAGCCCGATGAACGCGCCGGGCACCTCCTGCAGGACGTAGGAGAAGTCCTCGGACCCGGCCATCGGATGCGTGACCGTCTCGTAGCGGTCCTCGCCCATGAGGTCGCTGACGACTTCGGCGCCGAACGCGACCTCGTCCACGTCGTTGATCGTCATCGGGAACTCCGGGGCCACGTCGACCTCGACGTCGACGCGTTGCGCGGACGCGACCCCCTCGAGCACCCTGCGCAGCGCTCCCGGCACCTTCTCGTACGTGGCGGGCGAATAGCACCGGACGGTCGCCTCGAACCGCGCATCGTCGGGAATGATGTTGTGCCGCGATCCGGCCCGCACGTTCGCGACGGTCACGACGACGGGGTCGAACACGTCGAACGTCCGGGTGATCATGGTCTGCAGCGACGTGATCATCTCGGCCATCGCGGTGATCGGATCCCGGGCGGTCGACGGGGACGAGCCGTGGCCACCCGCCCCGCGCACCGTCACGGTCAGTTTGTACGACGCCGCGAGCAGGGTGCCCGCCTTGGAGAAGAAGCGGCCCTGCGGCTTCTGGCAGGAGAAGACGTGCATGCCGTACGCGGTGTTCGCGCGCCGACCGGACGCGTCGAGGACGCCCTCGTCGACCATCACCTTGGCGCCGTCCCACCCCTCCTCGCCGGGCTGGAACATCAGGACGACGTCGCCCGCCAACCGGTCGCGGTGCCGGCTGAGCAGTTGCGCGGCCCCGACGAGCGCCGCGGTGTGCAGGTCGTGCCCGCATCCGTGCATGGCGCCGTTCTGCGCCGCGAAGTCGAGTCCGGTCTGTTCGGTGACCGGCAGTCCGTCCATGTCGGCGCGCAGCAGCACCGTCGGCGCGGCGCCCGCCGAGCGTCGGCCACCCCGGAGCACCGCGGTCACGGACGTCGTGCGGGTTCCCGTCGAGATCTCGAGCGGCAGTCCGTCCAACGCCGCGAGGACCGTTTCCTGCGTGCGCGGCAGGTCCAGACCGACCTCGGGTTCGCGGTGCAGTACACGCCGCAACTGCGCGAGGTCGCCCTGCAGAGCGCGGGCGTCGTCCAAGAGATCCATTGCTCTCCCTTATGTCGGTGGTCACGTTCGGGACCGAATGCGTCGGTGGTCATATGCTGTGAGCCACGGAACGACGGACCACCGATAACGTCGAAAACGATCATTCTCACCGAATCAGAAAGAGCTTTATGAGCGAGATGCTGACCGAATCCGAGCTTTCGCTCATTCACGCCCTGCAAATCCGTCCCCGGGCGACGTGGGCCGAGCTGGCCCCGATCCTCCGCGCGACGTCCGCGACCCTCGCACGGCGGTGGGAATCGGTCACCGAGCGCGGACTGGCCTGGATCACCGCCTATCCCGCACCGATGACGGGTGCGGGGGCGTTCACCGCGATGATCGAGGTGACGTGCGACCTCGCCGGCACGAAGGCACTGGTCGAGGCGCTCACCCGGGACCCGCGGGTGTCGTCGATCGAGCATGCGGCGCGTGGCCGGGACCTCATCCTGACCGTGCAGACGGGGTCGTTGCACGAGTTGTCGGACCTGGTGCTCGAGGAGTTGCCCCGCCACCCGAGCGTCAATTCGACCCGGACGCACACGTGCACCGCACTCCACGCGGAGGGCAGCCGGTGGCGCCTCGACTCCCTGGACACGGCGCAGTCCGCCGCGATCGCGGCACTGGAGAACACCCCTCTGCAGTCCGGATCGAGCCGGCCGGAGAGCCTGACGGACGAGGTCGCCCGCGCGCTCGTCCGCGAACTCACCCGGAACGGCCGGGCGTCCGCGCGCGAGATCGCCGCGGTGATCGACCGGCCCGCGTCCTCGGTGCGCAGGCAACTCGCCGGGTTGCTGCGCTCCCGCACGGTGGTGCTGCGCTGCGACGTCGCCCAGAACGCGACGCGGTGGCCCATCACCGTCACGTGGTGGTGCCGCCTGCCCGTGCGCGCGCACCGCGACGTCGTGGAGGTCGTCAACACCCGCCCCGAACTGCGCTTGTGCATGTCGATGACCGGACCCGCGAACTTCCTCGTCAGCATGTGGGTGTCTTCACTGCCCGACCTGCTGCGGGTGCAGGAGTGGCTGGAGACCCGCGCCCCCAGCCTCGAGATCATCGACTCCTCGGTGACGCTCCGGTCCCGGAAGCGGATGGGGTGGGAACTCGACACCCACGGCCGAGCGACCGGTTATGTCACCGCGCATGGCGGCTGACCGCTACGGTCGAATGCGCCATCATCGGACCGGCTGGAGCAGGTGATCCCCCGTGACCTCTACCGCGAAAACGTCGACTACCGGCGAGCGTGCCGACTTGCTGGAGTCGCTGGCGAAGCACCGGTACCTGCTCCGCCACACCGTCCGCGACCTCACCGACGAGCAGGCGGCCCGGCGCCCGACGGCGAGCGTGCTGTGCCTGGGCGGACTCGTCAAACACGTGTCGGACACCGAACGGGTGTGGGCCGATTTCATCGTGCGCGGCACGGACGCCGTCCGCGGCGGCCCCGTGGACGGCACCGGCACCGGCAATCGCGAGAAGGAATTCACCCTTCGCGCCGACGAGACCCTGGCCGGCGTCCTCGACCGTTACGCGAAGGTGGCGCACCGGACCGACGAGATCGTGGCCGCGCTGCCCGACCTCGACATCTCGCATCCGCTGCCGAAGGCGCCGTGGTTCGAACCGGGATCGCGCTGGTCCGCGCGCCGGGTGCTGCTCCACATCATCGGTGAAACGGCCCAGCACGCCGGGCACGCCGACATCCTCCGGGAGGCTCTCGACGGGTCGAAGACGATGGGCTGAGTCAGCCACGTTTGCGGGCCTCGATGAGGAACCGGGTCGAATGGGCCACAAACGGGCCGTCCGCCTCGATCCGGTCGTGGAGTTCCCGCAGACGGTCGCGGTACTGCGCGGCGGTGAAGCCGGGCACCATCCAGATCACCTTGCGCAGGAAGTAGACGACGGCGCCGATGTCGAAGAACTCGATCCGCAGAGATTCGAAACGGAGATCGACGACCTCGAGTCCCGCGGCTTCCGCATCCGCGCACTCGTCCTCGTAGTGGCGGCCGCGGCGCACGTTCTCGGGTTGCGGCCCCAGGAAGTACTCGACGAGTTCGAAGACGCTCGCGTGCCCGACGTGCTGGGAGAAGTACGTGCCTCCGGGTTGCAGGACGCGGGCGATCTCGTCCCACCACACCGTGGCCGGGTGCCTGCTGGTCACCAGGTCGAAGGCGCCCTCGGCGAACGGCAGCGGCGGCTCGTCCGCGTCGGCCACCACGACCGCACCGAGCGGATGCAGTAGCGCCGTGGCCTTCGCGACGTTCGGCGGCCACGATTCCGTCGCCACCATCACGCGAGGCATCGTCGCGGCGCCGGCGAGGACCTCCCCGCCCCCGGTCTGGATGTCCAGAGCGGCGTTCGCGCGCCCGAGCCGTTCACCCATCAGGCGCTGATACCCCCACGACGGCCGCTGTTCGGTGGCCCGGCCGTCGAGCCAGGAGAAATCCCAGCCGTCCACCGAGACGGATTCCGCCTCGGCCACCAGATCCTCGAATGTGCGCGCCATGCCGGGAAGCCTGACAGAAAGATCCGGATCGATCGAGCGGATTATCGGGGAAGCACCGGGCAGTCATCGATGTTGACCCAGACATGACCGTCCCGGAGCAGCGCACCCGAATCGCCGAGGAACGCGCCGACGCCGAGCGTCGCATCGCGTCGCTGACCGGGCGTTTCACCGCGATCGTGGAGGGTTCGGAATTCACCACGGACGACGACGAACACGATCCGGAGGGCTCGACCATCGCGTTCGAACGGGCCCAGGTGTCGGCGCTGCTGGCCGACGCCCGGCGCGAGGTCGAGGATCTGGCGGCGGCGCAGCAGCGGCTCGACAGCGGGACGTACGGCCTCTGCATCCGGTGCGGCCGGCCGATCGCCGAGATTCGGCTCGACGCGCTCCCCGCCGCCCAGACGTGTATCGACTGCGCCGGTTAGGGCAGAAAGGCTCCCCACTCGCGCGCAGCCACGTCGCGGGCCCGGCGGTGGTCGTCGGCCTCGGGACGGATCCCGTCGGCGAGGTCGGCGAGGGCTTCGGCCAGATCGCCGACATCGACCTGATGCCGCATGGAGGAGTCGAGGAGTTCGTCGAAGGCCTGGTCCGCGCTGTACGAGCTTCCGCGCGCGGTGGTCAGGATCTGAATTGCAGCGTCCAATGCGGACAGGTGCCGTGTCGCGCGGGTGTCGCGGTGAGCTTCGATCGTCAATATTCCGCCTCTGAGGTGTCGCCACTGGGCGTTGCCGGTCTGGTGTGACCACATCACATCACGATCCGGTGGTCTACGTTGCCGAATCGAGACCGTGTCCGAAAGTTGTTTCTCGACAGGAGGATACGAACTCCGGCAAGATACTTGTAACTCTCGTTACTACTCCCTGGTTCTACCCGTCGGTAGGGGACGGACGGTGCCACCGAACGGAGGCCGGATGGGCGCACGGCGCTTTCCTGCGGTCGCCGTTCTCGTCCTCGCGGCGGCCTCGGGTTGCGCCGACGAATACGCCGCGTCGCCGGAACCAGGCCGAGACGAGGCATCGATCGTGGACGCCCTGAATCAGTGGCCGCGCGACTTCGCGAACAAGGACGTGGCTGCGGTCTGCTCGCTGTTCGCCCCGGACGTCGTCGTGATCTACCCCGGCACCGAGGACCGCAACTACGACGCCACGTGCGCGCAGTTTCGGCAGGTACTCACCGTCCCCGACCGGACGTTCACCTATGCGGCGCCCGAGATCGCCGAAGTGCTCGTCGACGGCGACCTCGCCGCGGTGCGCCTGGTGTGGCCGCTCACCGTCACCGACGCTTCGGGCACTGTACTCGAGAGTGTCCGCGAATCGGGTGTCGACGTGTTCCGCCGCCAGCCGGACGGCAGCTGGAAGATCCACGTGTCGCACGCCTTCCCGTTGACCGAATAGCGCATTTCTGAATGGCTCCAGAACAGCGGATCGAAACCGAGCAGACCGGCCATTCCGGAATACTGGTTTTCGGGTGGAGGTCTCCGCCCGACGCGATCGGACGGCCGTGCGCCGCGCAGTCCCTGTGGACCCGTGTGACCAGAACTGTTCAGAATCGGGATGATTGACGTGAAACTCGTCGTCGACCTCAATCGGTGCCAGGGTTACGCGCAGTGCGTGTTCCTCGCACCCGACGTCTTCACTCTGCACGGCGAAGAGGCCCTCCTCTACGACGCGGGCCCCGCCGACGGCGAACGCGACCACGTGTCGCAGGCCGCCGCGGCCTGCCCGGTGCACGCCATCACCACGGACATCCCCACCCACCACGATGGGGAATGACGTGCGGATCGTCATCGTCGGCGCGTCGCTCGCCGGGGTGCGCGCCGCGGAGGCGCTACGGGCGCAGGGCTTCGACGGTTCGCTGACTCTGATCGGCGACGAACCCTACGAACCGTACGACCGGCCGCCGCTGTCGAAGGCCGTGCTCCTCGGGATCATGCCGCCCGAACACTCGGCGCTCCCCTACCATCCCGACCTCGACGCGAAGTGGCTGCTCGGCGTGCGGGCCACCACCCTCGATCTGGAGAACAACCGGGTGGTGCTCAGCGACGGCGACACCGTCGAGTTCGACAAGGTGCTGATCGCGACCGGTGTCCGCGCCCGGCCGTGGTCGAACTCGTCCGAGGCGGCACTCGACGGCGTCTTCACCGTCCGCACCTGCGACGACTCCCGCCGACTGAGCGAGCGACTGTCTGCCGGACCGCGCCACGTCCTGGTGATCGGCGCCGGCTTCACCGGTTCGGAGATCGCGTCGGTGTGCCGGGAGCGCGGGCTGTCCGTGACGGTCACCGAACGCGGCCCGGCACCGCTGGTCGGTGCGCTCGGCGGGGTGGTGGCGGCGGTCGCCGCCGACATGCAACGCGACCACGGCGTCGACCTGCGCACCGGGGTCACGGTGACCGGACTCGACGGCGACAGCGACGGACGGCTGTGCCGCGCGCACCTCTCGGACGGGACCGCACTCGACGTCGACGTCGCGATCGTCGCGCAGGGCAGCATCCGCAACACCGACTGGCTGTTCGGCTCCGGCCTCGCCGCCGGGCCCCGCGGGGTCACGTGCGACGCCGGCTGCCGGGCATTCGATATCAACGGCATCGTCACCGACAACGTGTTCGTCGCCGGGGACGTTGCGCGGCAACCGCATCCGCTCTACGACTACCAGTTGCTGGCACTGGAGCACTGGGGCAACGCGATCGGCCAGGCAGAGGTGGCGGCGCACAACATGATCCACGACGGCCTCCGCCGGCGACCGCACCTGGAGATTCCGGCGTTCTGGTCCAGCCAGTTCGGCGTCAACATCAAGTCCGTCGGCATCCCCACCTACTCCGATCAGGTGGTGATCACCCAGGGTTCGGTCGCCGACCGGCGCTTCGTGGCGGCGTACGGCTTCCGTGGTCGCGTCACCGCGGCGGTGGCGTTCAATCAGGGGAAGTGGCTCGACTTCTATCGGGGGCTGATCGAGTCGGCGGCGGAGTTCCCACCGGACTTCGACGTCATGGACCGGGCGGAGCCGTTCGAGGTGCGGCCGTCCGAGTTGCCGGACCCGGCCGTACTCAGCCACGGCCCGACCGTCGCGGTGACCGGTCATCTGCCCACCGAACGTCGTGTCGAGTTCGTCTCGCTACCGAAGTAACAGGGAGAGTGTCCATGTCGCGTGCTCAGTTGTTCGAGCGGATCACCGACCAGGCGAACCGGCCGAATCCGTATCCGCTGTACGAGGAACTTCGTGAGACGCGGGTGGCGCCACAGGATAACGGTTCCTTCCTCGTGGGCCGGTACTACGACGTGATGGCGCTTCTGCACGATCCGAGGATCAGCTCCGACCTGCACAACCGGGGGCCGGGGCTTCCCGGGGCGGATCGTGCCGGCGACGGGCCGGAGTCCTTCCTCAAACTCGATCCGCCCGAGCACGATCGGTTGCGCCGATTGACGACGCGACAGTTCGGTCCGCCGCACAGCCCCGACCGGATCGACTCCATGCGTGGCGAACTCGCAGAACTCGTCACGAGCCTCGTCGACGGGCTCGACGGGAAGGGTCGCATCGACATCGTCGACGACTTCGCGTACCCCTTCCCCGTCTCCGTCATCTGCCGTCTGCTCGGGGTGCCTCATGAGGAGGAACCCCGGTTCCACGTCTGGGCCGACGCGTTGGTGGCGGCCATCGACCCGCGGCGCAACAGCGCCGACAACGAGCAGGTGAAGGCGGCGCAGCAGGCCCAGATGGAAATGGCCATGTTCATGGCCGGTCTCATCGAGGACCGTCGCCGCAGTCCCGGCGACGACATGCTGTCGGGGCTGGCCAACGACTCGGGGCCCGACGGCCAGTTGAACACCGTCGAGTTGGTCACCAACTCCATCCTGCTGTTCATCGCCGGGCACGAAACGACCGTCAACCTCATCACCAACGGCATGCTGACCCTGCTGCGCAATCCCGACGTTCTCGCGCGGCTTCGCGCGGAACCGGAGTTGATGCCGCAGGCCGTGGAGGAATTGCTCCGCTTCGAACCGCCCGTGCACCTGCTGGGCCAGCGAACGCCGATCGTCGACATCGAGATCGACGGCGTCACCGTTCCGAAGGGGTCGCCGCTCGTCCTGGCCTTGGCGTCGGCCAATCGCGATCCCGAACGCTTCATCGACGCCGACCGGTTCGTCCCCGACCGCGAGGACAACCAGCACGTGGGTCTGGGCAGCGGCATCCACAGTTGCTTCGGCGCTCCCCTCGCCCGCCTCGAAGGGCAGATGGCGCTCGCCGAACTCATCCGCCGCCTCCCGAATCCGCGGCTCGTCGAGGATCCGCCGCCCTACCGGCCCAACCCGGTACTGCGGGGTCCCCGGCACCTGTTGGTGGACTGTGGGTGACAGGGGCTGACCGGCTCCCCCGCGCATGCGCGATCAACTCACCAGGATGATGCCGGTGGTTGATGCGCGGTCTTCGGGTGGGGTCGATGTGCGGCGGTGGGATCCATTCGGTCCGGCCCGCGTGAGTGGAATGCGCGGGCGCGGACCTCGTCGCCCAGCCGGCCGGTCCGTCGTTGACCTGGGCATGGCATGCGTCGCAGACCAGGGCCAGACCTTCGATGTCGGTGCGCCCGCCTTTGTGCCAGTCCGTGACATGGTGCACCGCACACAGACTCGCCGGCGCCGAACACCCCGGCCGGGTGCAGCCCCCGTCTGCCGCGATCAGCGCGAGCCGCTGGTCGGCACTGGCCAGACGACGCCGTCGACCCAGGTGCAACGGACGACCCGCATGGTCGAACAGTGCGAGCACCGGATGCGCTTTCTCTGCCAGGGCCAGTGCGTCCTCGATCGGGAGCAGGCCGCCGGTGGCCGTCGTGGCCAGCCCGCCGGTCGCCTTCTCCAACTGCTCGAGGGTCATGGTGACGATCACCGTCGTCGGCAGACCCCGGTGCCGGCCGAGCACCCCCGACTCGAGCAGCGTCCGGAACACCGCGCTGAACGCGTCGTGATTGCGCTGCGCCGCGGTGCGGGTATCGCGTGCGGCCGCGGCAGCCAGCACGTCACGATCGATCGCCGGGTTCTCGCCGTCGCCGGCCGGTGAGTCGGGATCGTCCGGGTTGTTCATTCCGGGTCGCGCCCACTTGGCGAGGATCGGATCGAGCATCGCCCGTGCGACGGGATCGAGTTCACCGGAGATTCTCGACATCAGTTCGGTGTCCTGCCGACCGATCGAAATGCCACGCCGGCGTTTCCGGTCGCGGTCGTCGCCGAGACTCCCGTCCGGATTCAGGTACGCCAGCAGCCGGTGCCCGGCCTGCTCCACGTCCTCAGGAGTTGCGCTTCGCGCCAAGGTGGCCAGGACGGCCTCGGCGTCGGCTACCGCGTCGTTGTCGACGGCGTGGGGAATCTTGCGCATCACTTTCGCGATCGCCCGCACATGATCCGCTCCGATGTCGCCATCACTCTGTGCCGCAGCGGTTTCCGGCAAGACGGGTGGCATCGGATCGCCCGCCAGGGTGTGCCACACCCCCAGCTCACGGGCGGCGGTGACCCGGGCGGACGCGTCCGCGCCCGAGATCCGGAGCGCCTCGATCAGCAGCTTCTTCGGCGAGGTATACCCCAGACTCGCCGGGACGGAGCGCTCCACGGTCTCCACCACCAATCGGTGGGAGACCGCCTCCGTGCGGCGAAGGGACTGCTCCACCCCGCGCATCACCTCGACCACCTCGCCGTCCGACAGCTCGGTCAAGCCTGCATCGAGCAACCCGTCCACCGCGGCAGCGAGCATCGACAGATGCTCCGCCACCCGGCTCCCCACCGACCCCCCAGTCGAACTCATGTGCGAATACTATCGCGAGGGTCCGACAAGTTTCAGAGGCCGCGGTCCCGCAGCGACTCGGACGGCGTCACACCGTACTTGCGGCGGTAGGCGGCGGCGAATCTGCCGGTGTGCATGATCCCCCAGCGGGTGGCGGCTTCGGAAACGGTTGCACAGGAAGCGCTTCCGGTCAGATCGGCGTGCACACGTTCGAGGCGCACGTCGACGAGGAACTCCATCGGCGTCATGCCCACGTATTCGCGGAACCCCTGCTGCATGCGCCGGACGCTCACGCCGACGAGTTCGGCCATCTCGCCCGCCGTCCAGGGGCGTGCCGGATCCTCATGGATCGCGTCGATGACCCGCTTGACGATGCGGGGGCGGATTCCCGACGAGCCGGTGTCGTCGTCCGGCATCGCGGTGAGCACGAGAGCGGTGGTCAGGGCACCACACAATTGCTGCGACACCATCTCACTGCGCAGGAGGACGCTGTCGTGCAATGCCTGGTCGGCGATGGAACGGACGAGTCTGAGCCACTCCGCTCCGGCGCCCGCGCGCAGGTCGAGTTGCCGCGGCAACACCTGACCCGGCCTGGCGAGCACGCGGTCCATCTCCCTCTGCAGGTAGCCCCGGTCCACCTTGAAGCCGATGATCTCGCAGGAACTGCTCCAGTTGGTGATCACGGTCCGGGTGTCGGGCGGACAGATTGTCGCCAGTCCCGGCGTCGACGTCACTTCCATGCCGCCGGTGACGGACACGATGTGACCGGTCAGGGGGATGTTGATGCCGTACGCGCCGGGATGGTCGGACTCGATGGCCACGGCTGCCCCGAATCCGATCCGGGCAAGCCGCGACGCCCCCACGTCGGACGATTCCAACGACGACCGCGCGGCGTTGTCACGCGACAGCGGACGCAGTTCGTGGGGGAAGTACGCGTCCGCAACCACCTCGTGAACCTCGTCCCAGTCGGTGAAACCGGGGCCCTCCAGCTGTCCTCGCATACGTACGTCCAGACCTCTCACCTCGCGCTTCGGCGGCGTTCGAGCAACTCCCGACCCTAGCATCGCCTGTGACTCACGTCACTGCAAGGCCCTGCGCCGCACCTCCGCCAATCCCGTTTCGCGTTCCGGATCGGCGGTTCGCAATGCGGATCGACGGACTGTGATGCCCGTCATACGTTGTGCAGGTGCCCCCAAACGCAGGGGTGATCGCACGAATCGTGCAGAAAGGCGGTCACGAAAAATGGATCAGCGCACTCTCCGTAACATTTTCGGTCAGTTCGCCAGTGGCGTCACCGTGATCACGTGCGCCAACTCCGACGGCGAGCCGCACGGGGCCACCGTCACCGCGTTCACTGCGATCTCGATCGAACCTCGGCTGTGCCAGGTGACGTTGACCCGGAAATCGAAGGCGTGCAGCTACCTGAGTGACGCGCCGTTCGCGGTGAACATTCTGGCCGCCGATCAGCTCGATACCGCCATGCATTTCGCAGGCAAACCACAACGGACGGAACCGGTGTGGGACGACTCCGGCATCGCTCCCGCACTGTCCGGCAACGCGGCGACGCTGACCTGCGCACCCTGGGCCTCCTACGATGGCGGCGATCACATCATCTTCATCGGGGAGATCGTCGACGCCTCTGTCGACTCGGCCAAGGACCCACTGCTGTTCTACCGCAGTACCTTCCACGATCTCGGCGCCGCGTCCGGCACCACGGCGTGGAACGGCTGCCTCGACGACCCCCACAGCGGATGGTTCGACGCCGCCGCGTCCTTCACGCCCCTCCACTTGCAGCTCGCCCAGGCTGCCTCGTAATCCTGACGAAAGGAAAACACCATGACCACCACCGAAGCTGCCCCCGAGAACGCCGTCGACCGTAGCAAGGTCAATGTCGCTGCGGACTGCGAGGCGAACCGCACCGCGAACTTCGCGTCGCGCCCGATGACGGGTGACGAGTACATCGAGTCGCTGCGCGACGACCGGGAGATCTACCTGCACGGCGAGCGTGTCAAGGATGTCACGACGCATCCGGCGTTCCGCAACCCGATCCGGATGACCGCCCGCCTGTACGACGCGATGCACACCGGCGAGCACGTCGAGACCCTGACGACCCCCACCGACACCGGCAACGGCGGGGTGACGATGCCCTTCTTCCGGGCGTCCAAGAACTCGGACGACCTGCTGAAGGACCGCGACGCGATCGCCACCTGGGCACGGATGACGTACGGCTGGATGGGCCGCAGCCCCGACTACAAGGCGTCGTTCCTCGGCACCCTGCATGCGAACAAGGAGCTGTATTCGCCGTTCCAGGCCAACGCCGAACGCTGGTACAAGGAATCGCAGGAGAAGGTCCTGTACTGGAACCACGCGATCATCAACCCCCCGGTGGACCGGCAGCTTCCCCCGGACGAGGTCGGCGACGTGTTCATGAAGGTGGAAAAGGAAACCGACGCCGGCCTGATCGTCTCCGGCGCCAAGGTGGTGGCCACCGGTTCGGCGATCACCAACTACAACTTCATCGCGCACTACGGGCTGCCGATCAAGAAGAAGCAATTCGCCCTGATCTGCACCGTCCCGATGGACGCCCCGGGGGTGAAGCTGATCTGCCGCACGTCCTACACCCAGCAGGCCGCGGTGATGGGCAGCCCGTTCGACTACCCGCTGTCGTCGCGGATGGACGAGAACGACACCATCTTCGTCTTCGACAAGGTGCTGGTGCCGTGGGAGAACGTCTTCATGTACGGCGATGTGGACAAGATCAATGCCTTCTTCCCGCAGTCGGGGTTCCTGCCGCGCTTCACCCTGCAGGGGTGCACGCGGCTGGCCGTGAAGCTCGATTTCATCGCCGGTCTTCTGATGAAGGCCCTCGACGCCACCGGAGCGGGCGGGTTCCGCGGCGTGCAGACCCGCGTCGGTGAGGTGATCGGCTGGCGAAACCTGTTCTGGTCACTCACCGAATCGATGATCCGCGACCCCGAGCCGTGGGTGGGAGACACCGTCATCCCCAAGCTCGAATACGGCCTCACGTACCGGATGTTCATGCAGCAGGGGTACCCGCGGATCAAGGAGATCATCGAGCAGGACGTCGCGTCGGGCCTGATCTACCTGCCGTCGTCGTCGGCGGACTTCAAGAGCCCCGAGGTCCGGCCGTACCTGGACAAGTACGTCCGCGGCTCCGAGGGCATGCCCGCCGTCGAGCGGGTGAAGATCATGAAGGCCCTGTGGGATTCGGTGGGCAGCGAGTTCGGTGGCCGCCACGAGCTGTACGAGCGCAACTACGCCGGCAACCACGAGGGTGTGAAGGCGGAACTGCTGATGTTCGCGGAGAACCGGGGAACGGTCAGTTCGATGAAGGGTCTGGCCGAGCAATGCCTTGCCGAGTACGACCTCGACGGCTGGACCGTGCCCGACCTCATCGGCAACGACGACGTCTCCTACTTCGGCCGCAGCTAGCCCCTCGAGACCAGGAGAATCCATGACCACCATCGAAAGCCCCACCGCGGTCGGCTCCGGCAACGCCGCCACCGACAAGTTCAAGGGCGCCAGATTCACCGCCGACACTTCGCCGGAACGCCTGTCCGCCATCGCCACCGAGGCGCTCGCCGGGTTCGGCGCGCTGATCCGAAAGCACGCCGTCACCTACCCGGAGTACCGCGTCCTCAAGCAGTGGCTCATCGACGTCGGCGAGGGTGGCGAATGGCCGCTACTCCTCGACGTGTTCGTCGAGCACGAGATCGAGGAGGTGAACTCCCGGAACTTCCAGGGCACCAAGGGGAGCATCGAGGGACCGTACTACGTGCCCGGTGCGCCCGAACTCCCCGCGCGGTGCGCCCTTCCGATGCGCGACGAGGATCGGGCTCACACCGCGCTCGTTCTCCGGGGCCAGGTCACCGACCTGGACGGCACGGGGCTCGGCGGCGCCATTATCGAGCTGTGGCATGCCGACGACGAGGGCTATTACTCGCAGTTCGCTCCCCACCTGCCCAAATGGAACCTGCGCGGAACCATCGTCACCGACGCGGAGGGTCGGTACGAGATCACCACCATCGAGCCTGCGCCGTACCAGATCCCGACCGACGGCCCCACCGGGCAATTCATCGACTCCGCCGGCTGGCACCCGTGGCGTCCGGCGCACCTGCACCTGCGGGTGACCTCCCCGGGCAAGCAGCCGATCATCACGCAGCTGTATTTCGCGGGTGGCGACTGGATCGATGACGACGTCGCCGGCGCGACGAAACCCGAGCTCCTCCTCGATCCGCAGCTCGACGACACCGGGCGTAAGGTCGTCACCTACGACTTCGCGCTCGATCCCGCCGTGGATTGAGCCACGGCCCATTCCCCCGGGCGACGCGAGAGATCGCGTCGCCCGGGGTCTCGACGTTTGTGGAGGAATCAACATGGCGAACACATCCGAAGCGCGGACGACGGAATTCGTGCACACCGCGTCGGCCGTGATCGAGGTCGTCGTCGAGGGCATCGGCCCCTCGGTGATCCTGCTGCCCTCGCTCGGCCGCGAGTCGTACGACTATGACGACGTCGCGAGTGGGCTCGCGCGCAACGGGTTCCGGGTCTCCCGTCCGCAACCGCGCGGCATCGGCCGAAGCACCGGTCCGCTGGAGGACATCACGCTGCACGACCTGGCCGCCGACGTCGGAGCGGTGATCGAGACACAGGACAACGGCGCGGCCGTCGTCGTCGGTCACGCCTACGGGCACTACGTCGCACGAATGCTCGCCGCCGACCGGCCCGACCTGGTGCGCGGCGTCGTCGTCGCGGCGGCGGGCGCCCGCAACTACCCGGCCGCGCTCACCGAATTGGCGGTGAAGTGCGCCGATCCCTCACTTCCCGACGCGGAGCGGATCGGCTACCTGCAGACCGGATTCTTCGCGCCGGGCAACGATCCGACGGAATGGCTCAGCGGCTGGTATCCGGAGGTGTCGAAGCGGCAGCTCGCAGCGTCGGCCGCCACACCCAAGGACGAATGGTGGGCGGTCGCGCACCAGCCGATCTTGGACCTGCAGTCCGCTCTCGACCCGTTCCGCCCACGCGAGACGGCGAACGAATTGCGGGACCGGTTCGGCGAATTGGTCACCGTGAGCGTCGTCCCGAACGCGAGCCATGCGCTGATGCCGGAAGCGCCCGCACAGGTTGTGCGGGCGCTCACCGACTGGATTCGGGGTCTCGACAGCTGAGGGGTCAGATCCTCTCGAAGATCGCGGTCAGCCCCTGGCCGCCGCCGATGCACATCGTCTCGAGACCGTAACGGACTCCACGACGGTCCATCTCGCGCAGAAGCGTGGTGAGGATCCGCACTCCCGTAGCGCCGACGGGATGCCCGAGCGAGATTCCCGAACCGTTGACGTTGGTGCGGTCGAAATCCTGTGCACCGAAATTCCATTCACGGGTGACGGCCAGCGCCTGCGCTGCAAAGGCCTCGTTCAGTTCGATGAGGTCGATGTCGGCGAGCGTCAGCCCGGCGCGCTTCAGGGCCCGTTCGGTGGACGGCACCGGTCCGATGCCCATCTCGGACGGCTCCACACCCGCCACCGCCCAGGTGACCAGGCGGGCGAGCGGCCGGAGACCGAGACGCTCCGCCTGCGCCCGGGTGGTGACGAGACATGCTGCCGCACCGTCGTTCTGTCCGCTGGCGTTGCCTGCAGTGACGGTCGCGTCGGGGTCGGTGACGCCCATGATTGGCCGTAGACGCGCGAGTGACTCGATCGTCGTGTCGGCGCGGGGATGCTCGTCCCGGTCGACGAGCCGCGGATCACCCTTGCGGACCGGGACTTCCACCGGCACAATCTCCTGCGCGAACTTTCCCGAGTCGATGGCGGCGACCGCCCGCTGATGGGAACTCACCGCGAGTTCGTCCTGTTCCCGGCGGCTGATCCGGTACTTGCGGCGCAGGTTCTCCGCCGTCTCGAGCATGCCGCCGGGCACCGGATAGTTGCGTCCGCCGGCGGTGACACGTCCGCGGGCGAGCCGGTCGTGGAGCGCTGCCGGGGCGCCCTTGGCTCCCCAGCGCATCGACTCGGTGTAGTACTCGGCGCGGCTCATCGACTCCACGCCACCGGCGATCACCAGTTCGGCGACCCCCGTCTGTACCCGCATCGCCGCGTCGAGCACGGCCTGCAGACCCGATCCGCAGCGGCGGTCGAGTTGCTGACCGGGAACCGTCACCGGCAGGCCCGCATCGAGGGCCACGACGCGGCCGATGGCGGGTGCCTCGCCGTTCGGGTAGCACTGACCGAAGATCACGTCGTCGATGCTGCCCGGATCCACTCCGGTGCGGTCGAGCAGTTCGGACACCACACGGGCGCCGAGGTCGGCGGCGGGAACGTCCGTGAACTGGCCGCCGTATCTGCCGACGGGGGTGCGGAGGGGCTCACAGACGACGACATCGGTCGCCTGGGCGTTCGAGTTTTCAGGCACTGCGGAAATCCCTTTCGTGATCGGTCCAGCGCTGCGCCCATTCGCGCAGTTCGACCGCTCGGATCTTGGCCCCGTTACCGCCCACGGTGGTCGGCATTTCCTCGATCATGTGCACGGCGGCCGGAACCTTGAACGCCGCCAACGACTCTGCGCACCACGACTTGAGTTCGGCGGCGTCGACGTCGGCGTTCTCGGCCGGGACGACGAACGCGACGGCTTCGGTGTATCCGCCGGTGCCGGTGACTCCGACGACCTTCGTGAGGTGGACGCCGTCGTGTTCGGCGATCCGGTGCTCGATCTCGGCCGGATCCACCAGGAATCCGCGCAGCCGGAGCACATCCCCCATCCGGCATACATACGTATAGCCGCCGTCTCCGGTCGCGACGGCGAGGTCGCCGCTGCGGAACCAGCCGTCCGACGTGAATGCTCGCGCGGCCGCATCCGGATTGCCGAGGTACGCGTCGACTACGTTCGGTCCGCGCACCTGAAGCTCGCCTTGCTCGCCGTCGGGGAGAACGGAATCGTCCAGTGGGTCGGCGATCCTGATCTCGATGGCGGGTTCCACCGGACGCCCGCCGCCGTTCCAGCGCACGGCTTCCGGATCGGTGACATCCCACAGCAGCATCAGGGCGAACACCTCGGAGGACCCGAAGACGCCCGTGGTGACGGCGTCGAATTCGTCCCGGACCCATGCGGCCACCTCGTGTGAACGGCCGAGGAAGTCGGCGATCCCGAGCCGCTTCAACGAAGAAAGGTCGGCGCGGTCACCCCCGTGCCACGTGTCGAGGAGGCGGGTGAAGAGGTCGTCGCCGCCGACCACGTGTGTCACCTTCAGCGACTGCATGCGGCCCAGCGTGGCCGCGGCCTCGAAGACGGGCTCCATCAGCAGGGCGCCACCGCCGGCGAGAGTCGCCAGGGCCGTGCTGAATCCGAACACTCCCGACACCGGCAGCACGCAGAGCGTGACGTCGCCGGGCTCGACGTCGAGGACGACGGCGTCGGCGCGGGCGTGCCGGACCACCGCGGATTCCCGATGGGCCGCGAGTTTCGGAACGCCGGTGGAGCCGGACGTGGTGAACGCGACCGCGAGCGGGTCGCCGGGGTCCGCCCGCTCGCCCGCGGCGGTCGTGGTGGCCATGTCGGGTGTCTCCGGCACCCGAACACCGCCGGTGTCCGCGCTGCCCGCGGTCCAGGCGCCGCCGCCGAGGTCGAACCGCGTCGGATCGGGAGCCTCGCCCCCGGCCGCCGGGCCGCGCACCACCGCGACCGCCGGTGCCGGAAGGTCGACGGACTGCTGCGCCTCGCCGAGTCGCCCGAACAAGTCGAGGCCGTGGAAGTGGTCGGCCACGGCCACGACCGCGGGTCGCGCGGAGGTGAGGATGTGCGCGATCTCGTGTGTGTTGTACCGGGTGTTGACGCCGATGACGTGTGCGCCGACGGCCGACGAGGCGAGCTGCCAGACGATGGCATCGGACCAGTTCGGCAACAGCACAGCCACGCACTGTCCGCGGCGCACACCGACCCTCGAGAGTTCCGATTTCAGTGCCTCGACGCGGTCGCGGAGGTCGGCGCGGCCCGAGACGATCGGTTCGCCGTCGACGACGTCGATCGTGGCGGGGGCCGTCGGGTCGGCCGTCACGAGTTCGTCGAGCAGCGCCGCGAGAGTGTCACGGCGCGTGGCCGTGTCGTGCGCCGTCACGAGAGCACCGCCGCGGTGCGCAGTTCCGTCAGCCAGCCGTCCGCCACCGACGCGAAATCGTCGATCTCCTCCATGGGGTAGTGGCCGATGTCGTCGAGCAGGGTGAACGTCGCCGATCCCGGCCGGGCGGCCTCGATTCTCGCTGCGGCCTGCTCGACGAGTCCGGCCCGGATCCACGGGTCCTGCGCTCCGGCGACGAGCCTGATGGGGCAGGTGATGTCGGCGAGACGGTCCCGCACGTCGTGCGTTCCCCAGGCGATGAGGTCCGAGGACGAGATCTCCGGATCCTCGCGCTTGTGCATCGTGGCGATCAGGCGTGCCTGCGCTTCGGGCACGGACCGCCCGATGGACGCCAGGGTGCCCAGGTACGTGCGGTCGGCGCGGCTGGGTCCGGCGACGTCCTCGAGTTCGCGGCGCAATCCGCCGACGTTGACGCGGCCAGGACCTGCCTCGGCCTCCATCGCGATCGCCCCGGCCAGCGGCCGCGACGGGCGGGTCGCGAGTTCGAGTGTCAGCTTGCCCCCGATGGAACATCCCATGACGAACGGCCGTTCGACGGCGAGGGCGTCGAGGACCTTCCCGAGCCAGTCCGCGAACACCACGATGCTGGTGATCGGGCCGTCGACCGCGGGCTCGGAACGCCCGTGGCCCGGAAGGTCGGGGACGATCACCCGGTAGCCACGGTCTGCCAGTGCGGACGCGGCGTGGCGCCACTGGACTCCGCTCTGCCCCGCGGTGTGCAGGCACAGGACGGTGGGTGTTTCGATGTCCCGACGATTGTCGGGAGTGACGATTTCGACGAAGCCGAGCGCGCCGTCGATTTCCAGGTACCGGGCCTCGATCACGACTGGGCCTCCCTTCCGCACGTGAGTGGCAAAGTGTGCCCCGACACGCTTTGCCACTCACGTGCGGCGGCGCGGGCATGGGCGATGACGATGTCGAGCGGCTTGGTGAGTCGCAGGTACTCGTACCCGTCGCCGCTGGAGGAGAATTCACCGCTGATCGCGCGGCGCATGAAGTCGTTGTGTTCGGCGACCACCAGGTCGACCCACGTCACGGCCGGGATGACGAGCGTGAACGTGGCCCCACCCGGGACGCGGCGCGCGACGTCGATGATCCGGCCGCGGTAGATCCGCAGGTGCACCTCGCGGGACCCGCCCGAGGCGTCGGTGCAGCGCAGGCCCACCGTGCCGTCCCACGTCGCCAGCGAGGACGCGAAGGCAGGATCGGCGGAGAGCGATTCGCGGAGAACCTCTCCCCAGGCGGGGGTGCAGAAGTCCACCGCCGGGTCGTATCGAACTCCGGCGGGGTCGGGCAGGCGCCACGTCTCGATACCCTGCTCGCGGACCGACCCGCCGTCGTCGACGAGCCGCACGTGGCGGTCGAGAACCGCTCCGTCCGCCGACTGTTCGACCCGGGTGACGACGGATTCGACGCGGACGACGTCGTCATCCGTCACCGCAGACTGCGAATTCCATTGCAGCCCGGTACGTGTGGCTGCGACCGCCGGTCGTGGGGCGAGCAGCCCCGCCACGGCGATTCCCGTCAACGATGCTTCCGGCAAGGCCAGTGCGAGTTCGGAGACTCGCCGGGCGTCGCTCACAGCGCGATCGCCGACGGCGATGCTTGTGATGAGTGTGCTCATTCGGCAGCCCTTCCCAGGAGTTCGTCGGAGATGATCCGCATCTGGATCTCGCTGGTGCCCTCGAAGATCTTCGTCAACCGGGCATCGCGCCAGTGCCGCTCCACCTGGAAGTCGGTGGTATACCCGGCACCGCCGTGAATCTGCACCGCCTCACTGGTCACCCGCTCGGCCATCTCCGTGGCCACCAGCTTGCACATCGACGCCTCCAACGAACACCGACGGCCGGTATCGATATCGGTGGCCACCGCATACATCAACTGCCGCGCCGCCTCGATGTCGGCGGCCATCGTCGCGATCTTGAACCGCAGATGCTGGAAGTCGGCCAACTCGTGCCCGAACTGACGGCGGGTGTGCAGGTACGCGATCGAATCCTCCAACGCACCCCGAGCCAGACCGATCGCCCGCGCCGCGGTGTGCGCCCGCCCGACCTCCAGACCGGAGACCGCCAGGTAGAAACCCTTGCCCTCCTCGCCGAGCATCGCGGACGCGGGCACCCGGAAGCCGTCGAACGACAACTCCCACGTGCTCCACCCGAAATACCCGATCTTGCGGATCTTCGTCCCGCTGATCCCTTCGGGGAAGCCTCCGCGCTGCTTGTCGATCAGGAACGCGCTGATCCCGCGGTGCGGTTTCGCCGGATCCTTGTTCGGGTCGGTGCGCGCGAACAACACCAGGTAGTCGGCCTCGTCGGCGTAGGTGCACCACATCTTCGTGCCACTGACCACCCAGTCGTCGCCGTCGCGGGTCGCGCGGCAGGAGATGTTCGCGACGTCCGAGCCGGCCTCGGCCTCGGACAGGGCGTACGCGCCGAGGTACTCACCGCGGGCCACCTTCGGCAGCAGCGCCGCCTCCTGCTCCGCGGTGAAGCCGCCGCCCATCCCGTTGCCGCGGGCCAGCAGCCCGGACACACTCATCCACGCCCGCGACAACTCCTCCGCGACCAGGCAGTACTCGAACACGCCCAAGCCCAGACCGCCGTGCTCCTCGGGGATCATGATCCCGAAGAACCCGACCTCGGCCATCGCCTTCTTCAACGTGTCCGGGATCGTGCCCTGCACCGGATCCAACTCGTTCGCGACCGGCAGCACCTGCGTCATCGCGAACTCGCGAGCCAGGTCCCGGATCGCCAGGCGGTCCTCGGTGAGATACCGCGGTGAATCTGTCCGCGGCTGCGACGGCCGATGCGTCATGGATACTCCTCCACTCGAACTACGGGGCGCGTGAAACGGGGAACTCGCGGTTCCGCACTCGAATCACATTAACGCTTGTTCACCCAGTAGAGCACGCCCGGGAGCGCACCGTCAATGCCGAACCCGCCCGATTCAGGCGGGGCGGTACCCCACCAGGTTGAGCGCGTAGACGCCGTACGAATCCGCTACCGCCTGCGCGGACAGGGGGCCGTCCGGCCGGTACCAGAGCGCGATGCCTGCACACATGGTCAGTACGGCGGTCACTGCCTGGTGGACGTGCGGGACGTCGAAGTCACCGCCCGCTACCCCCGCCTCGGCGATGGTGACGAACAGGTGCTCCTGGGCGTCGCGCGAGCCCACCACCCGTTTGCGATCCACCTCGTCGAGATATCGCAGTTCGGTGTTGGCCACCAGGCACGCACGCTGGTTGCGTGCGGTGTACAGCGAATGCGCGACCACCGCGGCCGTCCACTGCTCAGCGGGCGCGGCACCCGCCTTGCGCAGGGCGTTCCGGGTGGCGGTGAACTGCTCGTCGCTGGCCGCGCGCAGGATCTCGACGAGAAGTTCGTCCTTGTTGTCGAAGTGGTTGTAGACGTTGGCGGCGCTGCACCCGGCGCGTTTGGCGATGGTGCGCATGGTCGCGGCGTGGAAGCCGGCGGTGTAGAACTCCTCCAGCGCTGCGTCCAGAATCCGCTGCCTGACGTGGGGAATCACCGCACTGCTTGACCGAGTGTTCACCCCCCGGAGGGTAGAGGCATCGCGGTGAACGAGCAACGATCCGGCCGGAAATCGCAGTTCAGCAACCCTCAGTGGGAGGGAATCGCGTGAACGACGCTCGGCCTTGACCCGCGACACAACGTCGATTATGGTCCCCATCACATGAACGGTCGTTAATGACTGCTTCGCACATTCCGCACATCGCACCGTGGAGGTATGCCGCCTTGAGCACCCTCGAAGAACGAATTGGCCGTCTGGAAGACCTGGAGGCCATCCGATACCTCGATGCGCAGTACTGCCGCCATCTCGACGACGGCAACTGGGACGCCCTGATGGACCTGTTCACCGACGACGGCGAATTCGACGGGCTGTCCAACCCGAAGGGCAAGAGCGAGATGCGGGAGTTCTTCGCCGGACTCGCCCCCGGTGGGCTCACCGCGTTCTGGCACTTCATCACCAACCTGGAGGTCGATCTCGACGGCGACCGCGCCACCGTCCGCTCGTTCCTGTGGCAGCCGTGCGTGACCGACGGCACCGCCTCGATTGCCGCCGGCCGCTACACGGACGAAGCGGTGAGAGTCGACGGTCGCTGGTTGTATCGCGTCAAGCAGGTTCGTTTCCACTACTTCGGGCCGCTGGCCGAGGGCTGGGACGAGAACCGGTTCGCCCTGGATTCGGCACGGCGCGCGGCGGTGAACGCATGACCACCGAGTCGCCCACTACCGCGTCGAGAGCATGGTCGCCGATCCTCGCGCTGCCGGAGTTCGTCGAACTGCGGCGTCGGCGGCGTGCCGTCACCACCGCACTCGGCCTGATCGCCATCGCGATGTTCGCGGGCTTCCTCGCCGGATTCGCCTACTTCCCCGAGTTCCTGGGCCACAACACGGCATTCGGCATTCCGCTGTCGCTGTGGGTGGTGTTCTCCCAGTTCGCCGGCACCTGGGTGCTGGTGTACGCGTACTTCCGACTCTCCCGCACCTACATCCAACCCGCCGCCGATGCCGCCGTCCTGGCCATCGCACAACGTGATCAGGAGCATGCGTCATGACCGGCGACGCCGATTTCCTCGCCATCGGCATCTGTGCCGCCGTCATCTCCCTCACCCTGTGGGTGACGTTCGCCGCGTCGCGCCGAAGCCGCAGCGCCACCGGATTCTTCGCCGCGGGCCGCTCGATCACCGGGTGGCAGAACGGTTTCGCGATCGCCGGTGAGTTCATCTCCGCGGGCAGTTTCCTCGGGACCACGGGATTGATCTTCTACAAGGGCGTCGACGGTGCCGTCATTCTCTGCACGTCGGTGGTCTCGTTCCTCCCCGTCCTCTTCCTCCTCGCCGAGAAGATGCGCAACGTCGGAAAGTTCACTCTCGCCGACGTTCTGGTGTTCCGGACCGGTGCACGACGGGTCCGGGTGGTGGTCGCGCTCAGTACCATCGTCACCGGCACGTTCGTGCTGCTCGCCCAACTCGTGGCGGCGGGCGTCCTACTCGAATCAGTCTCGGGGATTCCGTTCGGCCTGTCCGTCGTGGTGGCCGGTTCACTCATGGGCATCTATGTCTTCGTCGGCGGCATGCTCGCGACCACGTGGGTTCAGGTGATCAAATCGTCCATCCTGTCGATCCTGGCGATCGTGGTGTGCCTGGGAATCCTGGCGAAGTTCGGTTTCAGCGTCCCCGGCATGCTCGGGGCGGCCACGTCGAACGCCGCCGCCGGTGACGCGATCCTCTCGCCGGGCCTGATCTTCGGGCAGACCGGTGCGATCAACCTGATCTCGTACTCACTGGCGTTCGCGCTCGGCACGGCCGGCATGGCGCACATCCTCATTCGCTTCTTCACCGTCCCCGAGGCCGCGACCGCGCGGAAGTCGCTCGGCTGGACCGTCGCGCTGTGCAGCGTCTTCTACCTGATCGTCATCGTGATGGGCTTCGGCACCGCAGCGCTCCTCGGCCCGGACGGGGCGGATCGTGTCGGCGCAGGCGGCAACCTCGCGGCACCCACACTGGTCACGGAACTCGGCGGCGGCGTCGGCACCATCGGCGGTTCCATCGCACTGGCCATGGTGGCGGCCGTGGCATTCGCGAGCATCGTCGCCGTCGTCGCGGGCGTGGTGATCTCGGCGGCGGGAACGTTCGCCCACGACGTGTGGCCCACCCTCACCCGCCGGAAGTCCTCCGACGCCGGCACGGAGACGGCGGATGCCCGCGAGGCGAAGGTCGCCCGGTACGCGGCGGTCGCGTTCAGCGTCCTCGCAATCGGACTGACGATGGCAATCGGCGACACCACGAACATCACCTACTTCATGGGAATGGCCTTCATGGTCGCGGGCAGTGCGCACCTGCCGAGCCTGCTGCTCAGCCTGGGCTGGCGCCGGTTCAACAGCACGGGCGCAGTGTGGGGCATCTCGGTGGGATTGACCTCCACCGTGGTCAGCCTGATGTTCACGGAGGCGCTCTGGCTGGGTAGTGGACCGGCACCGCTGACCATTCAGTTGCCGGTGATCATCACAATGCCGCTCGGGCTGGCCACGGCCGTGATCGGCTCGCTCGCCGCCGAACGCCGTCACGGACGGTCGGCGGACCGGGACGAGAAGTTCGCCGAAATGCTGGTGCGTGCCGAAACCGGTATCGGCGCGGAACTCGCCGAGAAGCACTAGGTTTCACGCTCGGCCGATGCCCTCGCCAAGCCGGCGGGGGCATCGGCCGTGAAGCGTGCCCGGCACGACCCTGGACAGCGCTTGTACCTATCGGTACAGTCTGTACCGAAAGGTACAGGACCTCCCCGAAGGAGCGCACCCCATGTCAATTCGCCCACCCGCCCCACCGTTCACACTCGACACCGCGATCGCGAAGGTTCGCGCCGCCGAGGACGGCTGGAATTCCCGCGATCCCGAGAAGGTCGCGCAGGCGTACACCGAGGACAGTTGGTGGCGCAATCGGTCCACCTTTCTGCAGGGACGCCGCGAGATCGTCGACTTCCTCGCCGGGAAATGGGACCGCGAGCTGGAATACCGTCTGATCAAGGAGCTGTGGGCGCACGACGGGAATCGGATCGCGGTCCGGTTCGCGTACGAGTTCCACGACAATGACGGGCAGTGGTTCCGCGCGTACGGCAACGAGAACTGGCAGTTCGACGACAACGGGCTGATGCGGTGGCGCCACGCCAGCATCAACGACGTGCCGATCGACGAATCCGACCGCAAGTTCTTCTGGGACATGTCCGGCGTGCGACCGTCGGATCATCCCGGGCTGAGCGATCTCGGCCTCTGACCGGCACACGAGGAGTAGTCATGCCACGAGCAGTAGCCGAGCGCGGCGACGTCGTCCCCGTGCTGGCGGAGGTGTTCCGATCCCACGGGTTCGACGGCGCGAGTCTGGCCGTCATCACCGAACACACCGGACTCGGCAAAGGCAGCCTGTACAACTTCTTCCCCCGCGGAAAGGACGAGATGGCCGAGGCCGTCCTCGACGAGGTCGACGCTTGGTTCCAGGCCGCCGTCTACCGGCCGCTGCGTGGGTCCGAGCCCGCCGCCGCCCGTCTCGATCGGATGTTCGACGAGGTCGAGACATACTTCCGGTCGGGTCGCCGAATCTGCCTGTTCGGCGCGTTCGCGCTCGGCCTCGAACGCGACCGCTTCGCCGACCGGGTCCGCGCCTACTTCACCGACTGGGTCGATTCGCTCGCGGGTGCCCTCTCCGACGCCGGCCACGGCAGGCAGTCGCGGCCACTTGCCGAGGAGGTCGTCGCGGGGATCCAGGGCGCGCTGATCCTGGCGCGTGCCCTGGACGACCCCGACAGCTTCACGCGCATCCTCACCCGGCTTCGCCGCGCGGTCGCGGATTCGACGCAATCGCGCGCGTAGGATTCGACCCGGAATACGGAAACTCGAGAGGTGAGGCAGCCGTGATTTTCATCGTCGTCAACTTCACCGTGAAACCGGACCACGCCGACGGCTGGCTCGACCTGGTGCAGCCGTTCACCGACGCGACCCGGAACGAACCGGGCAACCTGTGGTTCTACTGGTCGCGCGCGGTGGAGGATCCGAACCTGTACGTCCTCGTCGAAGCGTTCCGCGACGACGACGCCGCCGCCGCCCACGTGCAGAGCGAGCATTTCCGGAACGCGCTGCGCGAACTGAAGCCCGCCCTCGCACAGACGCCGCGGATCATCAACACCACGATCGACGGCACCGAGTGGTCGCTGATGGGTGAACTCGAAGTCGACTGACCCCGTCCGGCTTCACCCTGAAGTCGCGTGCACCGCGCGTTAGCCTGAACACGTGGCTTCCGATCTCACCGAACTCGACGCAGTGATCTTCGACTTCTCCGGCACGCTGTTCCGGTTGGAGGAGGACGACAGCTGGATGGCCGACCTCACCGACCACGAAGGTGAACCGTTCGACCTCCACCAGCAGGCCGAGTTGATGCGGCGCATGACGGCGCCGGTCGGTCAGACCGTCGAGATGGACGCCGCCGAGCACCACGCGTGGACCAACCGGGACCTCGACCCTCGGTTCCACCGGCAGGCGTACCTCGACGTTCTGCGCAAGTCCGGGGTCGCGCACGAGGTCCAGGCGGTCGGGCTGTACGAGCGGCTGATCGACCCGGGATGCTGGAGCGCATACCCCGATACCGCGGAAGTCCTTGCGTCACTGAGGGACCGCGGAATCAAGGTGGCGGTGCTGAGCAACATCGCATTCGACATCCGGCCCGCGTTCGCGGATCTGGGAGTCGAGCATCTCGTCGACGAGTTCGTGCTGTCGTTCGAGGTGGGTGCGATCAAACCGGACCCGAAGATCTTCGAGCACGCCCTCGCCGCACTCGGTTCCGCACCCGAACGGACTCTGATGATCGGCGACAGCGAGGAAGCCGACGGTGCCGCGCGAAAGGTGGGCTGCGCGTTCGCACTCGTCGAACCCGTTTCCATCGCCGAGCGCCCGGACGGTCTCCGAACTGCCCTCAGTGCCTTCGGCCTGTGAGTACTTGTTAACCACGGGCGGTTAACAAGTACTCACGGGTGCGAAGCGCGACCGGTGACGAGGGGCAGGTCGAGTGCGGTCACCAGCCCGGGCTTCGCCTCGACCACTGCGGGCACCGAATTCACCAGCCGCATCGCGGTGACGATCATCCCCGACACGTTGTGGTCGCCGTGCTCGCCGTGGTGGTTGAACTCGACGGACATCACGGGCTCGCCCGTGATGTCGATGCGGTAGCACCCGTCGCCGCGAGTGGGCTTCGGCCAGTCGGGTTTCTGTTCGGGGTGGGTGCGGGTGACGTGCTCGAGGACCACGCGCGGCACCCCGTCGACCGTGCCGACGACTTCGAACCGCACCGCCGCCGCAGTTCCCTTCGCGATGTGGCACGACAGAATGTCGAGGTCGTCGTCGGCGGGGATGCGTTCGAATTTCTCCACCAGCGGTTCGTCGAGTGTGAGGCCCAGTCCCGCGGCGATCTGGCGGACGACGCTCCCCCACGCCAGCGACAGCACGCCCGGCTGGAACAGCATCGGCGTCTCCTCGACGGGTTTGCCGAAGCCGAAGATCTCGCTCATCACCACCGGCTGGTAGTAGGTGGAGTAATCGGCGATCTCGGAGCACCGCACCTCGTCGATCCGCTGCGACAGGCTGGTCATGGCCAGCGGGAGAACGTCGTTCGCGAACCCGGGGTCGATACCGTTCACGTGGAGGCTCGCGCCTCCCTGTTCGCCGGCGCGGCGGATGCGGTCGACGAGTTCGTCCGGCACCACCCCGATCGGGTACTGCAACAGAACGGGTCCCGAAGACACGACGTTGATGCCCGCCTCGAGGAACGCGATCAGGTCCTCGATGGCGTCGAAGATGCGGTCGTCCGTCATCGCGGTGTGCACGATGCAGTCCGGTTTCAGTGCGAGAAGTGCCGCCCTGTCTTCGGTCGCCTTGACGCCGAGTTCTCTTCCGAGGCCCGCCAGTTCCCCGGCGTCCTTCCCGACCTTCTCGGGGTTGGACACCCACACGCCGACCAGTTCGAGGTCGTCGCGGGCGTCGATGCCTGCGATGGCGTGACGCCCGACCGTACCGGTGGACCATTCGACGACGCGGTAGCTCATGAGTTCTCTCTCCGAGTTTCAGAAGTAGTACCCCTCCCGCGAATGTAACAGGTTCTAGTTTGCGCCGGTGCGCGATTGCAGAACAGTTCGCGAGGCACAATGCGGGTGTGCCAGATCTGGAACTGCCGACGAACCTCGTGCGAGAGATGGCCGAGTTCGACTCCCCCGACGCGCCGCGCCGAACGTGGCTGGCCGACCTCCCTGCCGTCGTCGAAACGGTGAGTCGGGAGTGGTCACTGGACGTCGGTCGCCCGTTCCAACCCGGCGGCGTGACGTCCTGGACGGCGCCCGCACGCACAATCGCCGGCGAACGCGTGGTGCTGAAGATCGGCTGGCGACACGACGAGGCACTGCACGAGGCGGACGGACTCGCGGCATGGAACGGTGGCGGCGCCGTCCGACTGCTCGACTACCGCGTGCTCGACCACACCACGGCCTTGCTCCTCGAATCCTGCGAACCCGGCACCCCGCTGTCCGACGTCCGGCCGCCCGAGGCACAGGACGTCGTGATTGCCGGGTTGCTGCGCAGGCTGTGGATCGAACCAGCCGCCGACAACCCGTTCCGCCCGCTTGCCGGCATGTGCGACGTGTGGGCCGACGAGTTCGAGGAGAAGCTCGCCCGCGCACCACGCCTGGATCCGGGCCTCGCGCGAACCGGCATGGAACTGTTCCGCGAACTACCGCGGACGGCAACGCAGTCGCGGCTGCTGTGCACGGACCTTCACCCCGACAACGTGCTGTCCGCCGCGCGTGAGCCGTGGCTGATGATCGATCCCAAACCGCATGTCGGGGATCCGACGTACGACGTGCTGCAGCACATGCTCGACCATGTCGACCGCCTCGCCGCCGACCCCGTCGGACTCTCGAACCGGATGGCCGGCCTGCTCGACCTCGACTGCGAGCGGCTACGCCTGTGGCTATTCGCACGCTGCGTGGAGGGTTCGATCGACGAGCCCCGGCTCTCCCGCGTCGCCGTCATGCTTCGCCTGTGAGTACTTGTTAACCGCCCGTGGTTAATAACTACTCACGGGCCCCGATCTGCACCAGCCTCGCTTCCACCGCACGCATCTAAGCTGGATCGATGAGCGAAGCCGGCGCGCAACGAGTGGGCGCTCTCGACGTCGTGGCGTTCGCCTGTGAGATCGCGATGCTGGTCCTGCTCGCCGTCGCGGGGTGGTCGCTCGCGAACTCGACGGTCGTGCAGGTGGCACTCGCGGTGCTCCTCCCGGGGGCAGCGGCCGTGATCTGGGGTGTCGCGATGGCCCCGAAATCGACCCGACGACTACCCAACCCAGCGCGACTGGTCGCCCAGACCGTACTGTTCGCGGCGACCGGCGTGCTCGTCGCATTCGCCGGTCACCAATGGTGGGGGCTGGCCTTCGCCGTCGTGGCGACGGCGACGTTCGCGGCGCGCTCGCGCACGCCGGAGTAGAGGACTACCAGCGGTACCCGAGCAGGCCGAGAACGAATTCGAGCCAGTCGGGCAGTCCCGGGTCGCGGAACATCGAGTGCCTCCTCCGCACGGCGAAACAGTGTCGCACTTTCTATCGGCCGGGGTGACCCCGGTGTTAGAGCGCCGCCCATGTCGGGATTTACAAATAGCTAGTTTTGTCTAGACCCTGGATCGAAGTCCGTGTACTGTCCAACTGAGAGTGAGCTGGTTCATACCGCGACAGCTACTGGACGAGGAGGTTCGGACCGTGACGACGTCGGATATCGGCAGGACGACAGAGGAAGCACCCCCGGACGCTTGGCGCGACCGCAAGCGCTACCTGTGGCTGATGGGGTTGATACCCCCGACCGCGCTGTTCCTCGCCGCAGGGCTCGTGTGGGCCTTCAACCAACTCGGATGGTCGGCGGCGGCTCCGGTGTGGTGGTGGATCGGCGCGCTGTTGCTGTTCATCGTGCTCCCGGTCCTCGACAGGTTCTTCGGACCCGACGGCAAGAACCCGCCCGAGGAAGTGATGGAACAGCTCGAGAACGACAGGTACTACCGGTACTGCACGTACGTGTTCATCCCGTTCCAGCTGGCGAGCCTGGTGTTCGCGTGCTACCTCTGGTCGGCGGACAGCCTGTCCTGGCTCGGCATCGACGGCGGCCTCGGGCTGTGGTCGAAGATCGGTGTCGCGTTCAGCGTCGCCGTCATGGGCGGCATCGGCATCAACACCGCCCACGAGATGGGCCACAAGAAGACCGACCTCGAACGCTGGCTGGCCAAGATCACTCTCGCGCAGACCTTCTACGGCCATTTCTACATCGAGCACAACCGCGGCCACCACGTCCGGGTCGCGACACCCGAGGACCCGGCGAGTTCACGTTTCGGAGAAAGCTTCTGGGCGTTCCTGCCCCGCAGCGTGTGGGGAAGCCTGAAGTCGTCGTGGGAGCTCGAGAAGACTCGAATGCAACGACTCGGCAAGAGCACGTGGAGCATTCACAACGACGTTCTCAATGCGTGGCTCATGTCGGTGGTGCTGTTCGGCGCGCTCACCGCGATATTCGGTCCGGTCGTCATCCCGTTCCTGATCATCCAGGCCGTCTACGGTTTCTCGCTCCTCGAAACGGTCAACTACCTCGAGCACTACGGCCTGATGCGTCAGAAGACGGCCCGCGGCCGCTACGAGCGCTGCGCACCCGCGCACAGCTGGAACTCCGACCACATCGTGACCAACATCTTCCTGTACCACCTGCAGCGCCACAGTGACCACCACGCGAACCCGACGCGGCGGTACCAGACGCTGCGGAGCATGGACGGCGCCCCCAACCTGCCCAGCGGTTACGCCAGCATGATCACGCTCGCGTACTTCCCGCCGCTGTGGCGCAAGGTGATGGACCACCGGGTGCTCGACCACTACGACGGCGACATCACCCGCGTGAACATCCAACCCGGTAAGCGCGAGAAGGTTCTGGCCAAGTACGACGGCGGAGTTCGGTGATGGCCGCCTACCGGTGCCCGGTCTGCGACTACGTCTACGACGAAGCGTCCGGCGCACCCCGTGAAGGATTCCCCGCCGGCACCCCGTGGGCCGATGTGCCCGACGACTGGTGCTGCCCCGATTGCGGGGTCCGCGAGAAGATCGATTTCGAAACGAAGGTGGCATGACATGAGTACCGATTTCAAGCTTTTTCGCTGCGCCCAGTGCGGATTCGAGTACGACGAGGCCGAGGGCTGGCCGGAGGACGGTATCGAGCCAGGCACCCGGTGGGACGACATCCCCGACGACTGGTCGTGCCCCGACTGCGGGGCCGCCAAGGCCGATTTCGACATGGTCGAGGTCAGCCGGGCATGAGTCCTTCCACGGAACTGTCGACGGTCGTCATCGTCGGGTCCGGCATCGCCGGGGCGAGCGCCGCGCAGACGCTCCGCTCTGAAGGTTTCACCGGGCGCGTCGTCCTGATCGGCGACGAACCCGCGCCGCCGTACCGACGTCCGACGGTGTCGAAGGATCTCCTGTCGGGTGCCACGGCGGCGGAGAAGACGGCACTGAGGCCCGACTCGTTCTGGAAAGAACAAGACATCGAATTGGTCACCGGTGCAACGGCAGTCGAACTCGACGCACGACGGAAGGTGCTGACACTCTCGTCCGGCGAGACACTGCACTTCAGTGCACTGCTGCTCGCGACGGGCGGCCGGGCGCGCCGACTCGACGGCGTCTCCGGTGCGGACGTCTTCACCCTTCGGTCGATGGTCGATGCGGATTCGCTTCGGGAGTCGATTCGGCGCACCGGTTCGCTCCTCGTGATCGGCGGGGGTCTCATCGGATGCGAGGTCGCCGCGACGGCGCGGTCGCTGGGCGCGGACGTCACCGTTCTCGAACGGGACGCGTCGCTCCTCAGTCGCATCGTGCCCCCGGACGTCTCGACGATGATCGCCTCGCTGCACTCCGAGAACGACGTCGACGTCTGCACGAACGTCACGCTCGCCTCGCTGGACGTGGGCGACGACGGCGCCGCCCTGGCCACCGCGGCCGATGGTCGCACCTGGAGTGCCGGGACCGTCCTCGTGTCGGTCGGCACCGTCCCCGAGGTGTCGCTGGCCGTCGCGGCGGGACTGCGGGTCCACAACGGCATCACCGTCGACGGACTGTTCCGCACGTCGGCCGACGGCGTGTTCGCCGCCGGCGACGCCGCCAACATTCCCGGGGCGCGCGGCGACGAGCGGTATCGCTCCGAACACTGGAACGGCGCTCAGGCACAAGGGATTGCCGCCACGCACTCCATCCTCGGCAATCCCACACCGTTCACGGACGTTCCGTGGGGGTGGTCCACGCAGTACGGCCACACCGTGCAATTCGCAGGCGCAACCCGTGTCGACGACGACTACGTGGTCCGCGGTTCGATCGCGGATCGCGATTTCACGGCGGTCGCGGTGCGCGAGGACACCCCGGTCGGGGCCATCGCCGTCGGCCGTCCGAAAGACCTCCGGACCGTGCGCACGATGATCGCCCGGGGCGGCACGGTCGACCGCGTCGCGTTGGCTGACGAGTCGGTCGCCCTGGCGGACGTGCTCGCCGCCGAGCGGGAAGGCTTGGCAACACCCGCCCGCTAACATCGACCTCATGTCCGCACACGACCGCGCCGAACGACAGAGCCGGTACCGGGTCGCCGCGACGTCGCTGATGCGGGAGACGACCCTCGATGCGCTGCGGGAACTTCTCCTCGAACGTCCGTGGCCGACGATCACCATGACCGACGTCGCGGTCGCCGCCGGCATGAGCAGGCAGACGATCTACAAGGAGTTCCGCTCGCGGCGCGGCCTGGCGGAGGGATACGCCCTTCGGCTGACCGACAGCCTCGTCACCGTCATCGAGTCCGCGTTGTACGACAACCCCGACGACGTGACAACCGCTCTGCGGCAAGGCTATGCGACGTTCTTCGCACTCAGCGGCGCCGATCCCCTGGTGTTGTCGCTGCACCAGGGGCAGGCGCCCGAGGATCTGCTGCGCCTGATCACCACGGACAGCGACATCATCATCCGGCCCGCGGCCGAGCGGCTCGCCGAGACGTTGCAGCGGTCGTGGGTGAACGCCTCCCCCGAAGACGCGGACATCCTCGCACACGCCATCGTCCGGCTTGCCTTGAGTTTCATAGCCAACCCGCCGGAAGACACCGCGACGGCATCGGCGAACACGGCCCGGCTCTTTGCCCCCTTCTTGCGGCTCCGCCACCCGTGAGTACTTATTAACCGCCCCACGTTAATAAGTACTCACGGGTGCGTCAGCGCAAAGGAGTGCCGACGTAGTTCTCCGCGATGAGGGTGCGACCGGCGGCGGAGCGGGTGACCATGTCGAGTTCGGCGACCTGCCGCTTGTGGCCGAAGCCGGTGTCGTCGGGGAGGCGGTGCAGCATCGAGGACATCCACCAGGAGAAGTGCTGGGTTCGCCATACGCGCGGGAGGACGCTGTCGGTGTAGCCCTCGAGTCCGGCGCGGCTGCGGGTGGCGAAGTACTCGGACATCGCCTCGGACAGGAAGTAGACGTCGGCGATGGCGAGGTTCATGCCCTTCGCGCCGGTGGGGGGCACGGTGTGGGCGGCGTCGCCGGCGAGGAAGAGGTTGCCGTGCTGCATGGGTTCGCACACGAAGCTGCGGAACTGGAGGATCGACTTCTGGAAGATCTTGCCGTCCTTGATCTCTGCGCCTTCGCCGTCGACGCGGGCGTGCAGTTCGGACCAGATGCGGTCGTCGGACCAGTTGTCGACGGAGTCGTCGGGGTCGACCTGCAGGTAGTGCCGCTGGACGTCGGGGGTGCGGGTGCTGATGAGGGCGAAGCCGCGCGGGTGGTTGGCGTAGATCAGTTCCTCGGAGGACGGCGGGGCCTCGGCGAGGATGCCGAACCAGGCGAACGGGTACTGCCGGAAGTGGTCGGTGCGCACGGTGGTTTCGGGGATGAGGCCGCGGGTCGTGGTCCGCGAGCCGTCGCAGCCGGCGACGAGTGCGCACGTCAGGGTTTGCTCGTTGCCGTCGGCGTCGACGTACGTGATCTTCGGGTTGTCGGTGGTGTGGCCGTGCACCTGTACGTCGGAGACGCCGAAGCGGATGTCGCCGTCGTCTTCGAGACGCCGGGCGATGAGGTCCTTGAGGACCTCGTGCTGCGGGTAGACGGTGACGGCGCGGCCGCCCGTCAGTTCGTCGAAGTCGATGCGGTGGCCGCGGCCGCCGAAGCGCAGTTCGATGCCGTGGTGGGTGAGTCCTTCACGCTTGACGCGGTCGCCGAGTCCGGTGTCGACCATGAGGTCGACGGTGTTCTGCTCGAGCACACCGGCCCGGATGGTGCCCTCCACATCCTCGCGGGTGCGGCTTTCGAGCACGACGGAATCGATGCCCTTCAGGTGCAGGAGATGGGAGAGCATCAGTCCTGCGGGGCCCCCGCCGACGATCCCGACCTGTGTGTTCATGAGCAGACTCCTCGCGTAGTTCGTGACACCAGTCACTGTCCTTCGAAGAAACGGCCAGCAACACCCCCACTTTCACTGAGTGAAAGACGAGCTACGCGACGCCACGGGAAATGCCCCGCGCCGCCGCCCGCACGGCCGGGATCAGGGGCGCGGGATCCTTTTCCGCCGGAACCACGACGGAGACGGCGGCCACCACCTCCCCCGTCGACCGCGACACCGGCGCGGCCACGGCGAGCGTTCCGATGTTGAGGTGTTCGCGGCACGTGACCCACCCGGTCCGGCGGATGTCGTCGAGGGTGCTGCGCAGCCGATGTTCGGTGGTGATGGTCGACGGGGTGAAGCGTTCGAGGCCCGCCGCGAGGACCCCGTCGAGCAGGTCCTTGCCGCCGAACGCCAGCAGCACGAGACCGCCGCTCGACGCGTGCAGCGGCAGCCGGCCACCGGCCCTGCCGACGACGGTCACGGCCCCGCGCGCCGACAACCGCTCGATGTACAGCGCCTCGAGATCTTCCCGGACCACGAGCTGCACGTTCTCGCGTGTCGCCTCGTACAGGTCCTCGAGATACGGCAACGCCACCTGCCGCAGCCCGTGGGCGCGGGGCGCGAGCGCACCCAACTCCCACAGCCGCACCCCGATCTCGTAGTGCCCGTCGTCGACGCGTTCGAGCGCGCCGTTGGCGACGAGCTGACGGCACAGCCGGTGCACGGTGGGCAGCGGCAGCCCGGTGCGACGGCTCAGCTCCGACTGCGACAGCCGCGGACGTTCCGACGTGAACGACCCCAGCACCAGGAAGGCCCGTCCCAGCATGCTGCGGTCGTCTTCGGACATGCCGTCAGTATCCCGGTCACCACCAGCGGGTGGCCATGCCGACCTGCCGGTCCAGTTCGGGGGCGAGGCTCCGGACATACGTCGCCGAGAGGTGGTGCGAATCGTGGTAGACGAGGATGTTTCCCTGCACCGCACGGCAGATCGCCACGTCACAGACGGCGTCGGTGAGGTCGAGCGGATGCACCGACGGCAGGTCGCGGGCCGCCTCGACCGTCGGGTTGTCCGGGGCCAGCACGTCGTCGCGGGGCAGTCCGCAACTGTCGGCGTCGCCACCGTCGGCCAGGCAGTCGACCGCCGAATACGGGACGCCGTCGTGGTGCAGCCACGGGGTGTCGCGAATGCCGAGGAACGGGAGCCCGAAATCGGCGAGCCGCTCCCACAGGCCCACGTAGTCGGTGGGGGTGACGTCGCCGGCCCCCTCCTCGTTGGGACGCGAGGACGTCGAGAACACCCAGTCCGGCCGGTGGTCACGCAGCCGGTCCAGGACGTCGCGGGACCAGTCGCCGCAGTCGGGATACGGCTCGCCGGCGAGCAGCGGGACGTCCGCGACGGTCAGCGGGCACCCCATCTTCAGATACGTCTCGACACGGATGCCGCGCTGCTGCCCGATGCGGTCGAGCGCGGGCATCCAGTGCTCGGCGTGGGAACTGCCCACCACGGCGATCGTCCGATCGGCGGTGACGTCGCCGTACACGCAGGTCACGACGTCGCGGGTGCTCAGATCGGAGATACAGCCGTCGACGGTCGGCGGCGGAAGATCTCCCGGCGCCTCGAGCAGGGTGGGCCGCATGTCGGTGCGCGGCGCGAACGCGCCATCGGTCAGCGACGCCGCGCCCGGGTACAGCCACGGGTCCAGCTCGCCGACCCGCGCGGTGGTCTCCGGGTTGCGGACCAGATACACGTTCCAGCCGGACGCCGCGCCGACCACGGCAACGCCGAGGATCGCGATCAGCGCGGTGAGCGCCCGACCCGGACGGGCCGACCCCGTCTGGAAGCGCGCTTCGATCAGCCGCTGGGTGAGCCACGCCAGCACCAGCGACACGAGGATCACCGCGAGTCCGCCGAGCGCTCCGACCGCGGGCCGCTCCCGCCACGTGAGGTAGAAGATGAGGATCGGCCAGTGCCACAGGTACAGCGAATAGGCCAGGCCACCGAGTTCGACGAACGGCCGGGACGCCAGCATCCTCACGACCCCCGGCTGGTCGGACCGGCCGGTTCCGGCGAGGATCAGCGCGACCGCAGCGCCCACCGGGATCAGGGCCGCCGGTCCGGGGAACAGCGCGGCGCCGTCGACGAGGAATCCGCACCCGAGCACGACGGCGAACCCCGACACCGCGAGAGCCACCCGCCACCCGCGGGGCAGGTCGACCCGGTGCACGACGAGCGCGAGCAGTGCGCCCGCGAGCAACTCCCACAGTCGCGCGAACGTGTCGAAGTACGCCCACGACTGGCGGTCCTGCGACAGCGTCGCGGCGTAGCCGAACGACACCAGGAACCCCGCACCGAGGATGCCGCCGAGCAGGGGACGCACGAGACCGGTCCGGCGCCGGCACGTCCAGGCCACTCCCGCGACCACCGCGAGCGCGAGCACGTAGAACTGCCCCTGCACGGACATCGACCACAGGTGCTGCAGCGGACTGACGGACGCGTCGGCGGCGGCGTAGTCGGATGCGGTCCGGGCCAGTTGCCAGTTCTGCACGTACAGCAGCGACGCGAGGAGTTGATCGGCGATCCCGGACCACTGTGTGAAGGGCCGCTGCACGACAGTGACGACGGCCGTCGCGGCCGTCACCACCACCAGTGCGGGCAGCAGCCGCCGGGCCGTGCGCCGCAGGACGGCCGGGATCGACGGACCGGAGTTCGCACCCACTCGGCGCACGAGCATGCCGGTGAAGAAGAAGCCGGAGAGCACCAGGAAGATGTCGACGCCGCCGGACACCCGCCCGAACCACACGTGATAGACGACGACCAGGGCGATCGCGATGCCGCGCAGTCCGTCGAGGTCGTACCGGTAGCCGCCGGCCGTCGACGGTGACGCGGCGGCGCGCGGACGGCTGGTAGCCACCTGGTGGTTGGTTCTCACAGTCCGTCCTGGCTCATCGACTCGGTACCCGGTCGATTATCCACACGGGGTTTACCAAGCCTTGACCAACCGGCGGTGATTTTGGGCGCACGCCCAGGTCGGCGGACCGCCCACATGTGGAGTGGCCATGTTTGACAGGCAACTATGGCGCGCCACACAATGAGTGCGCCTACAGAACTAGGGTTCGCATCGCGAACACCCTGCGGAGATCACCGAATGTCGAGGACATCATGACCACTTCCCAACGAAGCGCCGCCCGCGCCTCCACCGCCCTCTGGGTCGCGCCCCTCTGCTGGGTGGCCGTGCTGCTCGACGGGTTCGACCTGGTCGTCCTCGGTGCCGTCATCCCCTCGCTCCGCGAGTACAGCGACTGGAATCTGTCGACGGGCGCGATCACGTTCATCTCGACGTTCGGCCTGGTCGGCATGACCATCGGCGCGCTCGTCATCGGCACGCTCACCGACGTCATCGGACGCAGGCGCGCCCTGCTGTACGCGGTGGCGGCGTTCTCGATCCTCACTCTCCTCTGCGCGGTCGCGCCTAACCCGTTCCTGTTCGGACTGTTCCGCTTCCTCGCCGGTGTCGGCCTCGGCGGCGCGCTGCCGACCGCGCTCGCCCTCGTCAACGAATTCTCGAAGAAGCAGGGCGGCGGATCCGCGTCGACGCTGCTGATGACCGGATACCACGTGGGTGCCGTCGCGACGGCGGCGCTGGCGATCGTCCTGATCGAACCGTTCGGCTGGCGTTCGATGTTCGTCGTCGGCGCCCTTCCCGCGGTGGTCCTGATCCCGCTGATGCTCCGCCACCTCCCCGAGTCCCCCTCGTACCTGCTGTCGCACGGCAAGCGCGCCGAGGCGGAGGCCATCGCGAAGCAGTACGGCCTGGAACTGGAAGCGGCCCCCGCCGCCGACGCTCCCGTCGCGGCGTCGGCGAACCCGGTGCGCGCCCTGTTCTCGCGGCCGTTCCTGCGCAACAGCATCGCCATCTGGGTCACCTCGTTCATGGGACTTCTGCTCGTCTATGGCCTCAACACGTGGCTGCCGACGATCATGCGCGAGGCGGGTTACGACCTCGGCGCGTCGCTGACGTTCCTGCTGATCCTCAACGCCGGCGCGGTGGTCGGACTGCTGATCGCGGGCGGCGTCGCCAACAAGATCGGTCCGCGCACCGCGGCCATCATCTGGTTCGCGGGCGCCGCGGTGTTCCTCGCCCTGCTCAGCGTCAAGGTGTCGTTCGGCATCTACGCCCTGGTGTTCCTCGCAGGCTGCTTCGTGTTCAGCGCACAGGTTCTCGTCTACGCCTTCACGAGCGCCAACCACCCGCCGCAGATCCGCGCGACCGCCCTCGGCTGGTCGGCGGGTGTCGGCCGGGTGGGCGCGATCTGCGGCCCGATCCTCGGCGGTGTCCTGCTGGGCGCCGGCTACGCGGTCCCGTGGGGGTTCTATGCCTTCGCCCTGGTCGGGCTGCTCGGAGCGATCGCCATCTCGTCCACCCGGACGGTGCACTGAACTCCTGACAGCGGTCCGATGAGTTTCGGGCGCAGGCGCGGTCTATATCGGCGAGGATGAACCGACGAGGACCCGCGAGAGGAATGCGCCATGAAACCCATCACCCCCTGTCTCTGGTTCGACACTCGAGGCGAAGAGGCCGCGAAGTTCTACACCTCCCTGTTCCCGAACTCGCGGATCACGGAGGTCACCCACTACGGTCCGAACACTCCCGGCCCGGAGGGACAGGTGCTGACCGTGTCCTTCGAGATCAACGGACAACCGTTCATCGCGCTCAACGGCGGCCCGCAGTTCACGTTCGACGAGGCCATCTCCTTCGAGATCCTGTGTGCCGACCAGGAAGAAGTGGACCGGTACTGGGACGCCTTCACCGACGGCGGCGAGGAGAGCCAATGCGGTTGGGTCAAGGACCGTTTCGGCGTGTCCTGGCAGGTGGTCCCGGAGCGGCTGTACGAACTCATGCGCGACCCCGACGACGCGAAGGTGCAGCGTGCCATGCAGGCGATGCTGAAGATGCGCAAACTCGACGTCGCCGAACTCGAGAAGGCAGCCGAGCAGGCGTGACGCCTACCGACGGGAGGTGGACGGCATGACCGAAGACGGCAAGACCCACATCAACGGGGTGCACACGGTGGCGGTTCCCGTGACCGATCAGGATCGGTCGCTCGAATTTTATGTGGGCACACTCGGTTTCGAGCGTCGCATGGATGCGGAGTTCAGCCCCGGTCAGCGGTGGGTGGAGGTGGCGCCGCCGGGTTCGGCCACGTCGATCGCGCTCGTGCCGACCCGTGACGGTGTCCCGGTGGGCGTCGAGACCGGCATCCGGCTCACCACCTCGGACGCCGACGCCGACCATGCCACCCTGTCGGCGAGCGGCGTCGACGTGGATGCGGAGGTCCTGCGGATGGGCGACTACGTGCCGCCCATGTTCTACTTCCGCGATCCGGACGGCAACAAACTCGTCATCGTCGAAGTGGGGTGAGCGGCATCCCCGCCGACAGGGTCAGCACCTGATCGGCGCGTTCCGCGTCGCCGGAGTCGTGCGTGGCCGTCACGACGATCGCACCCCGCGCGGCCTCTTCGCCGACGACGTCGCCGATCACCGCGCGGGCGTGCGCGTCGAGTCCGGTGGTCGGCTCGTCGAGGAGCAGCAGGTCGCCGCGTTGCACGAGTGCCTGCGCGAGCAGGGCGCGTTGACGCTGCCCGCCCGAGAGCGCGCCGATCGGCCGCGCGCCGAGATCCGCGAGACCCAGCCTGCTCAGCGCCCCGTCGACGGCGTCGCGGTCGCCGGGGGTGAGCCGCCGCCACAATCCGCGCCGTTGCCAGGCGCCCATGGCCACCACCTCACGCACGGTCAGCGGTAGCTGTTCGCTCACCGCATGTCGTTGCGGCACATACGCCGTGCGCAGCCCGTCCGTGCCGTCGATCCGCCCCGACGTGACACGCGCGATGCCGGCGAGGCACTGCAGGAGCGTCGACTTCCCCGAACCGTTGTGCCCCACCACGGCCGTGACGGTGCCCGGTGTGAGGCACACACTCACACCGTTCAACGCCGGGGTCACTCCGTATCGGACCGCGATTTCGCTTACGACAATCATTATCGTTAGATTAGCAGAGTGGAATGGCTACTCGACCCCCTGACGGTGTCCTTCATCCAGCGCGCCCTGCTCGCGGGCATGCTGGTGTCCGTCCTCTGCGGACTCGTCGGCACGTGGGTCGTGTTGCGGGGCATGGCCTTCATGAGCGAGGCCATCTCGCACGGCATGCTGCCCGGCGTGGCAGTCGCCTATCTCGCGGGCGCCAATCTCCTCGTCGGCGCGGCCGCCAGCGCGGTCGTCATGATTCTCGGCGTCGCGTGGGTGTCGAAGAACTCGCGACTGTCCGAGGACACCGGGATCGGCCTGCTTTTCGTCGGCATGCTCGCACTGGGTGTCGTGATCGTCTCGCGCGCACGATCGTTCGCGGTCGATCTCACCGCCTTCCTCTTCGGTGACGTCCTGTCCGCGACGCGCGGCGACCTGATCTGGCTCGCCGCGGCGGCCGCGGTCGCCGGGATCGTCTCGGTGATCGCGTACCGCCCGTTCGTCGCCCTCGTCTTCGACGAACGCAAGGCCCACACCCTGGGGCTGCGGCCCCGGTGGGCGCACCTCGCCCTGCTCGCGCTGGTGGTCCTCGCCGTGGTCGCGTCGTTCCGCATCGTCGGCACCCTGCTCGTGTTCGGACTCCTCGTCGCGCCGTCGGCCACCGCGGCGCTGTTCGGCAGGTCGATCGGCGCCACGATGGCCATTGCCGTACTGCTCGGCTGGTCCGCGACGCTCACAGGACTGATCGTGTCGTGGAACGCCGACACCGCCGCGGGCGCGACGATCGCCGGGCTCGCCGTTCTCCAATTCTTCGTCGCCGCCGTCATCCGGTCGGCATCGCGACGACTCCGACCTGCCATGTCACCCACTCCGATACCCGTTCGATAGATTGAGCCCCGAATGCCGAACACGACCCTCGCCCGCGCAGCGATTGCCGCGGTCGCCGCGCTGACCGTCGGCGCCTGCGCGTCCCCACCGGAGGAGGCGGCCTCCCCCGGCGGCCGGACCCAGCCGGGTAGCGACCTCGCCGCCGAGGCGGGATCCACCGAGGTGGAGGGGCCGGAACCCCGGCTCGTCGTGTCGGACGCCGACTCCGGCCGCGTGACCGTCCTCGACCTCGCGACCGCCGAGACGCTCCATTCGTTCGAGTTCGACAACCCGGCACACGTGACGACGGTGAAGGACCGCTACGCGTTCGCCGTCGACGGCACCGGCGGCGCCGTGCACGTCGTGGACGCCGGCACCTGGACCATCGACCACGGTGACCACACCCACTCGTACACCAAGGACCCGGTCGAACTCGGCGTTCTCGAGGGCGACGGCCCCGGGCGCGTGATCGAGGGCGACGACAAGGTCGCGACGTTCTTCGACGGCGACGGCGTTGCCCGCGTGATCGACTTCGCCGCGCTCCGCAAGGACAGCATCGACGTCGGCACGGTCGTCCGGGCCGACGCCCCGCACCACGGAGTCGCCCTGCCGATCGCCGACGGATTCGTGGTCTCACACTCGGCCGCGACCGGAACCGGCGCGCTCGAATTGCACACCGCAGACGGTGCGGTCCCGCAACGCTTCGACACCGCCTGCCCGAACCTGAACGGCGCGGCCGTATCCGACACGCATGTGCTGGTTGCGTGCGAGGACGGACTGTTCCTCTCGACCACCGGCGACGACACCTGGACGTCGGAGAAGGTTGCGTACCCGGCGGGCATCGGCGCCGCCACCCGTCCCACCGCGCTCCGCGGACACGACGGCCTGCCGCTTCACGTCGCCACCGCGGGGCCGGCCGCCACCAACGACGGGCTGCTGGTCTTCGATGCGCGCACCCGCGCGTGGGCGCACGTCCGGACCCCGGACCGGGCGCTGGACGTCGCGCTCGCGGGCGACGGACGCTCGGTGTTCGCCGTCCTCGCCGACGGCACCTTCCGCGTATACGACGCGCAGTCCGGCGCGGAGACCGCGTCGTCCCGCGTCCTGGCACACCCCTACGACCCGAGCCAGGCATCCTCGACCCCACCGGTGATCGTCGTCGGTGGCACCCGCGCGTACGTGTCGGATCCCGCGTCGAAGTCGGTGGCCGAGATCGACTTCCGGGACAATGCCCGGGTCGCGCGAATCCTCGACGTCAGCGTCTCGGCGTCCACCCTCGGCGTGGTCGGGCTGTGACGAGGATGCGGCGCCTGCTGCCGCTGGCCCTCCTGACCGCACTCGCGGCGCTGCCGGTGACCGCGTGCACGCCGGGCTCGTCCGACGGGCCCGTCGTCGTGGTGACCACGAACATTCTGGGTGACGTGGTGCAGAACGTCGTCGGCGACCGGGCCGACGTGACGGTGCTGATGCCGAGGGGCGCCGATCCCCATTCGTTCGAGATCTCCGCCTCGGATGCCGCGCGGGTGGAACGCGCCGACCTCCTCGTGTCGAACGGGCTCGGCCTCGAGGAGGGAATCGGCAAGACCGTCGACGCCGCGCGCGCGGAGGGAGTCCCGATCCTGCAGATCGGTGAGGCCGTGCGGCCGATCGAGTATCGCTCCGGAAAGTCCTCGGGCACCATGGATCCGCACGTCTGGACCGATCCTGACCGCATGCGGGACACGGTCGCCCTGATCCGCGACGCGGTGATCGAACACGTGCCGGACATCGACGCGGATGCCGTCCGCACGAACGCGGACGGCTACGCCCAGGAACTCGCGGAACTCACCGCCCGAATGACGGACAGGTTCGCGACCGTCCCGCCCGATCGACGCAAACTGGTGACCAACCATCACGTGTTCGGCTATCTGGCACAGCGTTTCGGCTTCGACACGATCGGGGCGGTGATTCCCAGCGGGACCACCCTGGCGTCGCCCAGCGCGTCGGACCTGTCGGACCTGGCCGCGACCGTCACGGCGGCGAGAGTGCCCGCGATCTTCGTCGACTCCTCCCAGCCCGATCGACTCGCACAGGTGCTGGCGTCGGAAGCACGCGTTCCGGTGGACGTGGTCTCGCTGTTCACGGAATCACTGGGTGAACCCGGCTCGGCGGCAGGCACGTACATCGAGATGATGGATTCCAATTCCCTGGCGATCGCGCAGGGGTTGTCGTAGTCGATGCATCGCCACATGCACACTTACGACTTTGACAACCGTTTGCAAAAAGGGTTACTTCTCATGGGTGACCCTTATGCGTAGACCCCGACCCACCGCCGTTGCCGCCGTGGCACTCTCGGCGGCACTTCTCACGTCCTGCTCCACCGACTCCGGCGCGGCCGAAGCGACCACCACCGACTCGGCCACGCCACGCCTGGCACTGAGCTACGACGGCGGGGTGCTCGTCCTCGACGCGCAGAGCCTCGACGTGGTCGGCTCGGCCGAGGTGGACGGCTTCACCCGGCTCAACCCCGCCGGCGACGACCGGCACGTGCTGATCAGCACCGGCAACAGTTTCACCGCCTTCGACACCGGAACCTGGACCGACGGCGGCAGCCACTACACCGCCGCACCCGCACTCACCGACGTCGCGTTCGAGGCGAAGACGCCCGGGCACGTTGTCCGGCACGACGGCAAGACCGTGCTGTTCGACGACGGCACCGGACTGGTGCGCGTGTTCGACCCGGCCGCACTCGCCCAGGGCACCCCGGACACCACCGAGTTCACGACCCCGGAAGCACATCACGGTGTGGCCGTGGAACTCTCCGACGGCAGCCTGCTCACCACCGTCGGCAACGAAGACGAGCGCACCGGCATCGTCGTACTCGACCGCGACCGTAAGGAGATCGCGCGCAACGAGGACTGCCCCGGCGTGCACGGGGAGGCCGTCGCCGCCGACGAGACAGTGGTCGTGGGATGCCAGAACGGCCTGCTGATCTACCGGGACGGCGTCATCACCAAGGTGACGAGCCCCGACCCTTACGGGCGCATCGGCAACCAGGCGGGCGACGAGAACTCCCCGATCCTGCTGGGCGACTACAAGACCGACCCGGACGCCGAACTCGAACGCCCCGAACGGGTCTCCCTCACCGACACCGCAACGGGACAGCTCACCCTCGTCGAGCTGGGCACCAGCTACACGTTCCGGTCACTCGGGCGCGCCCCGCACGGTGAGGCCCTCGTCCTCGGCACCGACGGCGCCCTGCACGTGATCGACCCGAACACCAAGGCCGTGAGCGGCACCGTCGACGTCCTCGATCCGTGGACCGAGCCGGACCAGTGGCAGTCGCCGCGTCCCGCGCTGTACGTGCAGGACCACACGGCCTACGTGACCGATCCCGCGAACAAGAAGATCCACACGATCGACCTCGACACCTGGTCCGTGTCCGGACACGCCGATCTGCCGGAGACCCCGAACGAGATCACCGGTGTGACAGGCTGAGTCGGGTCGTCAGTCCTGGGATTCGAGCGGTCCCAGTTCCGCGTCGAGCGCCTCCTGCACTACGGCCATCGCCGACAGACCGGCGGGGGCCCCGCAGTAGGCGCTCGCGTGGATCACCGCTTCGACGATCTCGGTGCGGGTCAGACCGTTGCGCAGTGCACCCCGCACGTGGCCCTTCAGCTCACCGTGCGCCCGCAGCGCGATGAGCATGCCGAGGTTGAGGAGGCTGCGGCTGCGACGGTCCAGCCCCGGCCGATTCCACACGGCGTCCCAGACGTGCTCGGTGACGAATTCCTGCAACTGCTCACTGTCGGTCCCCGCGGTCCGGGTGAGCGCCCGCTCGACGAAGTCGTGACCCATCACCTCACGCCGCACCGTCAGACCCGCCTCGACGGCCGGGCTCCGCTTGCCGGTTTCTTCACTGGTCATGGGTTCACTCCTGTTCACGGCGTCCGCGTATTCAGGGGTCACTCTACGAGTCGACTCGATCGGAGTGGACGACCGAGGTGACGCCGCGGGCGGAGTACGCGTGCGGGAGGTGCTCGAGCCCACCCTCGTACCGCAGTCTGCGCGGCAGGAGTCCGTCGGCGGGGTTGACGGTCGCGCGAGTCCGCGATCCGGCGACCCACGACCGCCGGCGTCCGGGCCGCGACACGGGCGCGGTCGCGTCACCCACCCTGACCACGTGCGGCGTGCCGCCGAACCGGATCCGCGCATAGCCGAGCGCGACTGCCAGGGCGTCGTGCACCCCGGCCGCCGTCGCAAGACCGCGCTTCCCGGTGCTCAGCCCGTGCCCGGGGAGATCCGCGACGACGACGTTCACGCCGCTCTCCGCCAACTCCACGGCGAGCGGAGTGAGATACCGCGCGTGGAGTCCGGGCGGCGCGGGCAGCACCACGGTGGCTGCGCCGCTCGACACCACGGTGGCTGCGCCGCCCGACCGTGCCGCGTGGACCTCGGCGTGCACGGCTCCGGTGGCCGCGGGAATCTGGACGTGTTCGAGGCCGCGGCCGTCGACTCCGACGAATTCGGACGCCGGCTCCAGCGCGGCCTCGCAGGCGATGCGGCGTTCCAGGGCATCCTCTCTGCGCAACAGGGGTTTCCCCTGCAGCAGGATCATGACGGCCGCCGACTCCCGGGCAGTCAGCGTCGGCGCCCAGCCGGTCGCCTCGGTGAGGCGCGTCGAATCGACGACGGTCTCGCCCGCCGTCACCCACTGTCCGGAGTAGATATCGCAGAGACACCGTTGACTGGCTGGTTGGTGGTGGATCAGCAGATGTACGTGATCGGCGTCGCCGTTGCACTCGCTCAGCGGTCACACCGAACTTGTCACACCCCTCTGCCATGATCTCCTCACAGTGAGTGAGCATCGGATCAGAGCGCCTCGCCGATACTCTTTGGACCACAAAATATTCGACCCGGCGCGCGGTGAAGGGGGGTGCGGGTGTGAAACGGGTGGTGAAGATCAAACTCGCACCCACCGACACGCAGGCGCGTGCCCTGCACGAGACTCTGGTGTTGTGTAACACCGCCGCCGACGTGGTGTCGCGAGTCGCGCAGGCGGTCGAGGATCGCCGAGGCCACCGGTTCCGGCGGCCCGACCTCGACACGGCGCTGCGCCACCAACTCGGCCGGTTCAGGACGGACGAGGGGTAGCGTGCCCCGCGTCGTACGCCGCCACGACCCGCTTCGGGGCGGTGAGACGCCACGCCTCCTGGATCGACGTCGTCCTCGTTCGCGATCACCACCTCGTGCGCTTCCGGCAACGCCAGCATCATCGCGCGCACGTCGTGTTCGGTGGGCGACCAACCGACGTTCCGGGTGCGCAAGAAGATGTTCGGCCTCGTCGGGTACGGCGCGCCCACCGTCTGCCTCAAGGCGACGAAGGAAACGCAGGCCGCGCTGCTGCAGGAGGATCCCGACGTGTTCCTGGTCGCACCGTTCTTCGGACGGTGGGCCCCGATCACCGACAGCCCGGACCGCGGCACGCTCAGACGAAGGCGAACTCGTCGCCGGCGTGGAACTTGGCGAGCGATTCGGAGACCGACCGCCGCGACGGCGGATGGAAGGCGAACGCGTGCACGGCGGCGGTGAGGTAACCGATGTCGGAGGACTTGGCGTTGGGGCTGTCGGCGCAACCAGCGGTCCGCACGATCAAGAAGGTCGCGGACGCCTACGCGACGCGAGCCGCGAACCTCGCAGCCGGGAATTACGGCCCGCGTGGCGGCAAGCGCGCCACGGATATCGCCGCCACGGCGATCGGGTTCCGCGCGTTGGCGGCGCAACCGTTCGATGATCGGTGCCTCTCCTGGCAACAGCAGGATTCGACGATCAGTATCTGGACGAGCGAAGGCCGACTCAAGGCGGTGCGGTACGTGTGCGCGCCGTGGCAGCGCGAACTGCTGGAGCACCGTTGCGGTGAAACAGATCTCGTGTTCCGCGACAACATGTGGTTCCTCTACGCGGCTGTCGACGTCCCGACACCCGAACCGGTGGTGGTCCAGGAGTTCCTCGGCGTCGATCTGGGGATCGTAAATCTCGCGGTGACCTCCGATGACACTGCTGCGTCGGCGGACTGGTCCGGTGGGGCGGTCACGGCGCGCCGCACCAAGTACGCGCGGACCCGGCGGGCCCTGCAGAAGGTCGGGTCGAAGTCGGCGAAGCGGAAGCTGCGACGGCGTCGTGACAAGGAGCATCGGTACGCCACCGATATCAACCATCAGATTTCGAAGACCATTGTTGCTCAGGCGCAACGCACCGGTCGTGGGATTGTCCTGGAAGACCTTTCCGGGATCCGCGAGCGGGTACGGCTGGCCAAGGCTCAGCGGCAACAACTGCACTCGTGGGCGTATGCACAGTTGCGGGACTTCGTGACCTACAAAGCCGTGTCGGCGGGCGTTCCCCTGGTGGTGATCGATCCACGTAACACCTCGCGGACGTGCTATCCGTGCGGACACGTCGACAAGGCGAACCGGACCACACAGGATCGGTTCGTGTGCCGGATGTGCGGGCATGCCGATCAGGCAGATCACAATGCCGCGTTGAACATCGCCTACCGCGGGTATGTCCAGTACACGATTACGACGCGAAGTCATCGGGCCGTCTAATCAACCGGCCTACAGTCGGCGGGTCCCTGACAGCCAGTCAGGGGCGCGACTGGCAAATCCGGCCCGGCAGGGCCGGATACGTTGATAGCCATCGATACCAATCTCCTCGCGGTGTGCACGATCGGGATACCTCCATTGGTCCGGAGCGTCGCCGATCCGATTTGGTGACCGACGCCGACCAGGCAGGTCTGATAGGCCATCGCTCGTGCCCCTGTGGATATTTCGGAATATCCGGATTGAAAACAATTCGAGGAGTGTCATGACCGCATTGATGGCCCGTGAACACGCAGCGCTGACGTCCTTTCTGCTCGACCTCGCCACCTACCTTGACGAGTCACACCTGCTCACCCTCGACAGCAGAGACAGCGGAGCGATCGGTCGCTTCGGGGCTCAGGCGGCACCGCACTGGCCATCTCCAAAGAATCCGGCGGGCTGGGGCCGTGCGAGTGCAGCGGGCGATCGGGAGCAGGGTCACCCTCATTGGGCGCGGCCACCACCATGCACCATGTGTCGCTCGCCACCCTCAACGGTTCGCGCAGGAAGCAATGGACGAGGACCGATCCTCGCCGGTGCCGAAAGCGACCGCACGTTCGACATCGGTGGCCCCGACGTCCTCCGCTACGGCGAGATGATGCAGACGTACGCCGAGGTCGCCGGTCTGCGTCAGCGTCGCATCCTCGTCCTCCCGGTGCTGACCCCGAAACTCGCGGGCCTGTGGATCGGTCTGGTCACCCCGATCCCCCGCTCACTCGGGCGGGCCCTGATCGAATCACTCCACAACGACGCCGTCGCAGGCGAGCACGACATCGACGACGTGATCCCGCCGCCGAAGGCCGGCCTGACGACGTACCGGGACGCTGTCCGATTGGCGTTGCGGCGCATCGACAACGGCGAGGTGGAGACGACGTGGGCCAGTGCGTCCCCGGTCGGCGCCCCCTCCGATCCGTTGCCGTCCGATCCCGACTGGGCCGGTGAGGTCGTCTACACCGACGAACGCACCAAGGGCTGCGACGCCGACGCCGCAACGCTGTGGACCGTCGTCGAGAGCATCGGCGGCGAGAACGGCTGGTACTCCTTCCCACTCGCGTGGTCCGTGCGCGGCTGGCTCGACCGCGTCGTCGGCGGCGTCGGGCTCACGCGGGGACGCCGGAACCCGAAGCAGCTCAACACCGGTGACCCCCTGGACTTCTGGCGGGTCGAACGCATCGACCGGGGGTCGCTGCTCCGGCTGCGCGCCGAGATGCGGGCACCGGGCGGGGCGTGGCTCGAATGGACCGTCCACAGTGTCGATCCCGACCGGTCCCGGCTCGATCAGCGCGCCATCTTCTTCCCGAAAGGGTTGGCCGGGCGGCTGTACTGGTACTCGATCCTGCCGTTCCACGGAATCATCTTCAAAGGCATGATGGAGAACATCACCGGGTCGGCGGCCCGTCAGACCGTGCAGAGCGGCTGAATCCCCTCTCTGCCACCGGTGGTCGGGGACGTCAGCAACAGGCACGAGTTGTAGCCCCGCGATTCCACCACCTGCCGGATCTGCTGCCACCCCGCGTCGTCGACCGCCGGAGTGCGGGAGAGCACGAAACCCGACACCCGTGCCGGGTCACCGACCAGCGCCCACGAATAGTCGTCGGCGATGTAGGTGACCACATAGTTGGTGGGACCGTCCGCCGCACTCTGGAACGGCACGTCCGGGAAACTCACGTGGAGTTGCGCATTGGTGACCGGATCGTTGACGCGCGCGTTGCCCGTGATCCCGTTCGTCCCACCCGCCCACGTGGTGCACCTGTTGGCGACGCTGACGTTCGACGGGTCGATCAGTCCGTACGTCGCCCTCGTGTCCCGCGCGCAGTCGAGATTGAACGGCTGTGGCACAGCGGCCAACTGATACCACGTGCCCAGGTACCTCTGGACGTCGAGGGATGGTACGGGGGCGAGCGCACCCGGTTGAGCGTGTGCGGGGCCGGCCGCCAGCAGCACAGCCGCGGCGGCGGCCGACAGCGCGGCGGCGATCCCACGGACCTTCGACGGTGTCATCTCGAATCCTTTCAACATCATGCGGTCGACGAAAACGGGCAGCCGAAACAGAGGGCCGGCGCAGCACCCTCTCTCGGGGTATTCGATGCCCATTCCGGATCGGATGGGTCGCTGCGAGAGAACTTTCGACCCATCCGTTCCGAAGACCGCTCCGAATGCCTGTCGATGGTGCTCCCCCGCACTCACACCGGAGAGAGGCAATTTCTGATGAAGATCACCACACGAGTCCTGGCAGTCGCCGCGAGCACGTCCCTGGTCCTGCTGGGCGCGGCGTGTTCGTCGGACGACAGCGGCTCGTCCAGCAGCGGCTCCGCTTCGGAGGCGATGACGTCCGAGTCGATGTCGTCCGGTTCGATGACCTCGTCCGCGATGGCCGATCCCGCCGCCAACCTGGTCGGCCCGGGCTGCGCCGAGTACGCGAAGACGGTTCCGGACGGCGCAGGTTCGGTCAGCGGAATGGCGCAGGATCCGGTCGCGACGGCCGCGTCCAACAACCCCCTGCTCACCACGCTCACCGCCGCGGTGTCCGGTCAGCTCAACCCGCAGGTCAACCTCGTCGACACGCTGAACAGCGGGCAGTTCACGGTCTTCGCGCCGGTGGATGCCGCGTTCGCGAAGGTCGACCCGGCCACGATCGAGACCCTCAAGACCGACCCGGCCCTGCTCACCAAGGTCCTGACGTACCACGTGGTCCCCGGCCAGATCGCGCCGAGTGACATCGCCGGCGAGCACACGACCGTCGAGGGCGGCACGGTCACCGTCACCGGTTCGGGTGACGACCTGAAGGTCAACGACGCAGGCGTCATCTGCGGCGGCGTCCAGACCGCCAACGCCACGGTGTACCTGGTCGACTCCGTCCTGATGCCCCAGTAGGCACCCCCCACGTGATGCTCCTATGAGTGTCAACCCGGGTTTGCGGGGTTGAGGAGGGCGAAGATTTCTCGGGCGACGGCTCGTTTGAGGCAGCGGATGATGTCGCGTTTGCTTTTGCTTTGGGCGAGTCGTTTGTCCCGGTAGGCGCGGGTGCGGTCGTCGTACTTGAGTCTGGAGAGCACGATCACGTGCAGTGCCCGGTTGGCTTGCCGGTCACCGCCCCGGTTGAGGCGGTGCCGGGTCGTCTGCCCGGACGACGCCGGGATCGGGGCGACCCCGCAGAGGTTCGCGAAGGCACCCTCGGAGGTGATGCGGCCCGGGTTGTCGCCGGCGGTGATCAGCAGCTGGGCGGCGGTCTCGACACCGACGCCGCACCGTTCGAGCAGCCGTGGTGCGGTGTGGGCGACCAGGGCCGCGATGTTCGTGCGCAGGGCCCGACCCTCGGCGGTGAGGGCGCGGATCCGGCGGGCGAGGGACCGCAACGCCGTCTTGACGGCCGCGGTCAGGTCGCCGGGGACGATCGGGCCGGGACGCAGCGCGGCACAGGCGGCGAACAGGGCGGGGTCGGACAGCCCGCGCAGGGCGGCGCGGAGGGGTTCGGGTGCGTTCACGATCATCGCCTTGAGGGTGGTGATCGCCTCGGCCCGGGACTTGATCACGCTGCGGCGGGCGTTGTGCAGGAACCGGATTGCCTCGACGTCCCCGCCGTGGGTCTTGGGGACGGTGGTGGCGCGTCCGGTCAGGGCCGCGGTGGCGGCGGCGTAGGCGTCGAGCGGGTCGGATTTGCCGTGCCGCCGTCGGGAACGACGGTCGGGGCGGTCGACCTCGACGACGGTGAGGCCGGCGTCGTGCAACACGTGGGTGAGGCCGGCGCCGTAGCTGCCGGTGCCCTCGACACCGACGGAGGCGATGATGCCGGTGCCGGCGAGCCAGCTCAGGAGTTGGTGGTAGCCGGCGTCGGGGGCGGGGAACTCGCGGTCGGCGAGGGGGCGACCGAGGTGGTCGACGATCGCGGCGTGGTGGGTGTGTTTGTGGGTGTCGACGCCGGCGTGGATGGTCAGGCTGACATCCGGCGGGGTTTCGGTCATGCTGGTCATGGCTGTCCCTTTCATCTGGTGGCCACGCACCGGTCGGGAACGGCGGACAACTCAGTGATGGGACTTGTCGAAGTCAGGCTCCTATCAGGTCACTCCGCCCGACCGGCCGCGTGTGTTCGTCGACGCGGTCGGTCGACACATCACGTGAAGGACAGTCCTTGCGGGCGTCAGAGTGGCAACGAGTCAGACCGGCCGCGTCAACGAACCCAACCAGTATCACTGAGTGGGAAAGCGTGGTCCGGCACGCTTTCCCACTCACGTGCGGGTGCGGGGTCCGCCCATCCGATGCACAGTCAGCTCCGAATAATTGATATGGAGAGAGGCTCACCCACCGCCCCGGCGTACGTGCTCGTGCTGCCCGGCGGCAAACCACGCAGTCAGGACCCGTCACGCTGCTGGCACCTGTCTAACCTGCGCATGATCTGGTTGGCCCGGTCCCTGAGGTCGACGCTCGGACCCCACGGCATCGCCGTGCAACGGCTGCAGTACCGGGTCCGCGGATGGAACGCCCCCGAGGCCAGCCCGTTGCACGACGCCCGGATAGCCCTCGAGCGGGCCCGACTGCGGTTCGGGGACGTCCCCGTCGCCGTCGTCGGGCATTCGATGGGCGGCCGCGTCGCCGCGCACCTCGCCGACCTCGACAACGTCCGGGCGATCGCCGCCCTCGCACCCTGGTGGCCCGAATCCGACGCCGATCTGGTGCCTGCCGACCGCAGCCTGATGGTCGCGCACGGAACCGCCGACCGCTGGACGGACCCCGTCGCCTCCCGGATCCAGACCGAACAGGCACTGGCGCGCGGAGTGAACGCCTCCTGGCATCCGCTCTCCGGAGCCGGCCATTTCATGCTCACCCGGCCGTGGTGGTGGCATCGCATCACCGCCGATTTCGTTCTCGACGCCTTCGCCGCGGAAGGCGTCGTCCCCGCACCGACAGACCGGAAGGCAGGTCGCCATGCATGATTCGGAGAAGCTCGGACGCAGGAACGTCGCCGTGATCGGCAGCGGCGTCGCGGGGTTGACCGCCGCCTACGTTCTGTCCCGCCACGACCGCGTCACCCTCTACGAGTCCGACGCCCGTCTCGGCGGCCACGCCCACACTCACCACCTGACGCTGGACTCGGGTGTGGAGGTGGACGTCGACACCGGCTTCATCGTGCACAACGACCGCACCTACCCCACCCTGCTGCGCCTGTTCGCCGAACTCGACGTGGCCACCCAGGATTCCGACATGTCGATGTCGATCCGATCCGATGCGAGCGGGCTCGAGTACGCGGGCGCGAAGGGCCTCCGCGGACTGTTCCCGACCGCCCGCAACCTGGCCCGGCCACGTTACTGGCGCATGCTCGGCGAGGTGCTCCGGTTCCACCGCCGTGCCCGGACCGTGCTCGACACCCCGGCCGGCGAGTCCGGCGCGCAGGAACCGCTGGGCGAATTCCTGGCCCGCAACGGTTTCAGCCCGTACTTCGTCGAAAACTTCATGACCCCGCTCGTCGCGGCCGTGTGGTCGTGCGATCCCGCGACCGCCGCGCGCTACCCGGCCCGCTACCTGTTCACCTTCCTCGACCACCACGGAATGCTCACCGTCTTCGGCTCACCCACCTGGCGCACCGTGACCGGCGGGTCCGCCCGCTACGTCGAGAAGGTGGCGGCACACGTCGACGAGATTCTTCTCGAAACCCCGGTGCAGCAGGTGGAGCGCACCCCGGACGGCGGCACGTGCGTCGTCGACGGCCGCGGCGACGTCCGGTACTTCGACGCCGTGGTGATCGCCGTTCACCCCCGCCGGGCGCTCGCCATGCTCGGCGACGCCTCCGATCTCGAGGCGGAGATCCTGGGCGCCATGCCGTATTCGGTGAACCACGCGCAGTTGCACACCGACGTGTCGCTGCTGCCCCGCGCCGAGCACGCCCGGGCCTCCTGGAACTACCTGACTCCCGCCGACGACAAGGACGACGCGGCGGGCGTCGTCGTCACCTACGACATGACCCGGCTCATGCGCCTCGACACGGTGCGCGACCGGCGGTTCCTCGTCACGCTCGGCGGGAAGCACCTCGTCGACCCGTCGAAGGTCGTCGCGGAGATGACGTACGAACATCCCGTCTACACCCCCGAATCCGTCGCGGCGCAGTCGCGGTTGCACGAACTCGGCTCCGGCACGTTCGCTTTCGCCGGCGCCTACCACGGCTGGGGGTTCCACGAGGACGGGGCGCTCTCGGGACTGCGCGCCGCCGAACGCATCGGCCGCTCGTGGGATGCGCAGACGGCACGACCCCACGAACGGGAGACGGTGTCGTGACCGCGCCGGCAATCTACTCGACGAGGATCCGGCACACGCGCATCGAACCGGTCCGCAACAGCTTCGACTACACGAGCTACAGCTGGTACGTCGACGTGGACGCCCTTCCTCGCCTCCCGCGGTGGCTCGGACCGTTCGCCCGCTTCCGCGCCGAGGACCACCTCGAACCGGATCCGGCCGCCGCCACGGACACGCTGCGCAGCAGGGTGGATGCGTTCCTCGCCGGACAGGGAGTCGACCTCTGCGGGGGCCGGGTGACGGCCCTTCTCAACGCGCGGGTGCTCGGCTACGTGTTCAACCCGCTCAGCGTGTACTGGTGCCACGACGCCGACGGCAGCCTGAGATGCGTGATCGCCGAGGTGCACAACACGTACGGTCAGCGGCACAGCTACCTGATCCGGCCCGACGGCGACGACCGCGCCGAGGTGGACAAGCAGTTCTACGTCTCACCGTTCAACGACGTGAGCGGTCGTTACACCATGCGGTTCCCCGAACCCGGCGACACCCTCTCCCTGAACGTGGTTCTCCACCGCGACGGGCACGGACCGTTCACCGCGACGGTGCGGGGGACGCGGCAACCGGCCACGAGCCGGACGGTTCTGAGGACTCAACTGCGCACTCCCCTGGCACCTCTCGTGGTGTCGGCTCGTATCCGCATCCAGGGAATCACGTTGTGGGCCCGTGGACTTCCCGTCATGGCCCGGCCCGACGGCCGTCAGAAGGAGACAGTTCAGTGAGAAGGAACAAGGACACCGACACGGACGGGTCGCCTGCCGTGAGCACGGCCGGTGAGGGGTTCGTCGACGAGGAGTTCACCGGCGAGGACCCGGGGATCGACAACCGGATCTGGCCCGGGCTGGCCGACGTGCCGACCGGTGTGCGTGCCGCGGCGTCGGCGAAGGTCGCCGACCGCCTGTTCCGCCGCGCGGCCGCCGACCTCGACGTCCGCATCGAGTATCCCGACGGCACCCTGGTGGGGGCACGCCGGGAGCAGGAGATCCTGCCCCGCATGATCATCCGCAATCCCGACGCATTCGCCCGGCGGGTCGGGACGGGGGGACTGATCGGATTCGGCGAGTCCTACATGGCCGGCGACTGGACGTCACCGGATCTCGCCGCGGTGCTCAGCGTGTTCGCCTCCCGGATGGCGACGCTCATTCCTCGCCCACTGCAGCGGTTGCGCGCACTGTATGTCGCCAAACACCCGGCGCAGGAACGTAACACCGAGCAGAACACCCGCTCCAATATCTCCCGGCACTACGACCTGTCCAACGAGATGTTCGAGACGTTCCTCGACGAGACGCTGACGTACTCGAGCGCGCTGTTCTCGTCGACGCCGACGCGTGTGGGGCAGGTCCGGGACGTGACCGTCCTGCGGGCACCCGTCCCGCAGGTCACCCCGAAGTGGGACGACTTCGCGGACGCGCAGCGCCGCAAGATCGATCGGCTGCTCGACGAGGCCGGTGTCGGCGCGGGCACCCGGTTGCTCGAGATCGGGACCGGCTGGGGAGAGTTGTGCATCCGGGCGGCGGAACGCGGCGCCGTGGTCCGCTCCGTGACGCTGTCCAGCGAACAGCAGAGCCTGGCCCGCCGGCGTGTCGCAGAGGCCGGACACTCGGACGCCGTGCAGATCGACCTGCTCGACTACCGCAACGTCGACGGCGAATACGACGCCATCGTCTCCGTCGAGATGATCGAAGCCGTCGGGCACCAGTACTGGGCCACCTACTTCCGGGTACTCGACAAGCTCCTCGCCTCGGGCGGAAGGGTTGCGCTGCAGGCGATCACCATGCCGCACGATCGGATGCTCCAGACCCGCAACACCTACACCTGGGTGCACAAGTACATCTTCCCCGGCGGGTTCCTCCCGTCGACCGAGGCGATCGAATCCGTCACCGCCGAACACACCGGGCTGCGGGTGCGGGAACGCCTGAGCATGGGACAGCACTACGCGGAGACGCTGCGGCTGTGGAAGGAGCGGTTCGCCGCGCACAGCACGCAGGCGGAGGAACTCGGATTCGACGAGACGTTCCGCCGGATGTGGCATTTCTACCTCTGCTACTCAGAAGCCGGGTTCCGCTCCGGCTACATCGACGTCCAGCAGCTCGTCCTCGACAAGACGGGAGCACGACCGTGACCGTGGCCGCCGAACTCGACAAGGCGTTGCGTCCGCTCGTCCGCGGCGAACTGCCCGTGCACCTGACCGCGTGGGACGGCAGCACCGCCGGCCCGGCGACGGCGCCGAAGGTGGTGCTGCGCAGTCCCGACGCCCTGCGCCGATTGCTGTGGAACCCGGGCGAACTCGGGGCAGCGCAGGCCTACGTGACGGGTGAGATCGACGTCGAGGGCGACCTGAGCGAGGCCCTGGCACACGTGTGGGCGGTGGCCCGCGAGCGCGGGCTGAGCGGAGTGCGGCCGAGCCCGTCGACGATCGCGAAGGTGCTGCGCGTCGCCGCGAAACTGGGTGTCGTGGGCGGCCCCCTCCCCGCACCCGCCACGCAGGCGAACATCCGCGGCCGGCTGCACAGCCTGCTGCGCGACCGCGCAGCGATCAGCCACCACTACGACCTCTCCAACGATTTCTACTCGTTGATCCTGGACCCGCAGATGGCCTACTCCTGCGCGTACTTCACCCGGAATGCGCCGGGCGCACCGCAGGATCCGGACTACCGGCTCGAGGACGCACAGCGGGACAAGCTGGACCTGGTGTGCCGCAAGATCGGGCTCGAACCCGGCATGCGGTTGCTCGACGTCGGCTGCGGATGGGGGTCGCTGAGCCTGCACGCCGCATCCGCGTACGGTGCCCGGGTCGTCGGGGTCACGATCTCCCGGGAGCAGAAGGCCTTTATCGACGAGCGGATCACCGAACGCGGGTTGCAGGACCGCGTCGAGATCCGACTGCAGGACTACCGGGAGGTCCCCGACGGGCCGTTCGACGCCGTCGCCTCCCTCGAAATGGGTGAGCACGTGGGCGAGAAGAACTACGCCCGGTACGCGCAGGCCCTCTACGACAACGCGAAGCCCGGTGCGCGGGTGCTGATCCAGCAGATGTCGCGCACCGGACGCCATCCCGGCGGCGGCCCGTTCATCGAGTCGTTCATAGCTCCCGACATGACCATGCGTCCGGTCGGCGAGAGCGTCGCGTACCTCGAACGAGCCGGGCTCGAGGTGCGCGACGTGCATGGCCTTCGCGAGCACTACGTCTGGACCGTCGACGCGTGGCTGGAGCAGTTCGAGTCCCGCTGGGACGACGTCGTCGCGATGGTCGGGCTGGAGATGGCCCGGGTGTGGCGGCTGTACCTCGTCGGCGGCGGGATGAGCTTCGCGCAGGGCCGCATGGGCGTCGATCAGATCCTGGCCGTGAAGCCGACCGCGGCGGGCCGGTCGCTGATGCCCGCGGTGCGGGTCGATTCCACAGGTTCCGGCGTGCTCCGATGAACGGGTTCGACTGGTCGGGTTTCGGCGCCGTCACCGCGGCGAGCCTGCTGGTGCTCGCAATCCTGCAGGCCGCGACGTTCCTCGTCGGCCGCCGGATCGGGCGCTACAACGTCGTCGACGTGACGTGGGGCCTCGGTTTCGTCCTGGTGGCGTTCGTGGCCGCCGTCCTCGGCGACGGCGACGCGCTGCGCCGGTGGCTGGTGTTCGTGCTCGTCGCGGTGTGGGGTCTGCGGCTGACCTGGCACATGTACACGAAGTCCGCCGGGAAGGGCGAGGACCCGCGGTACGAGGAGATGCTCGACCGGGCCGGCGGCGCGTCGCCGGGCGTCGTCATCAGGAAGATCTTCCTCACCCAGGGACTCGCGCAGTGGTTCGTCTCGCTGCCGCTGCAGGTGTCGGCCGTGCTCGGTCCGGCATCTGGAGTCGGCGCGGTGGCGGTGGTGCTCGGTGTCCTCCTGTGGGTGATCGGCGTCGTGTTCGAATCGGTCGGCGACCACCAGTTGAAGACGTTCAAGGCCGACCCGTCCCACAAGGGCGAGATCATGGACGTCGGCCTGTGGGCGTGGACGCGGCACCCGAACTACTTCGGCGACTCCTGCGTGTGGTGGGGGCTGTGGCTGATCGCGGCAAGCGTGTGGCCCGGCGCCGTCACCGTGCTGTCCCCCGTGGTCATGACGTATTTCCTGGTGTTCGCGACGGGTGCGCGGCTGCTCGAGAAGTCGATGTCGCAGCGTCCCGGCTACCCCGAATACCAGCAGCGAACCAGTTACTTCCTTCCCCTGCCGCCGAAGCGGTGAGCACCGTGCCGGCATCGCTCGCCCCTCCCCAGGTCCTGTCCTGGTCACACCGGCCGCAACCTGCTATTAGGCTGTGGATCGATGAACGGAATGGGCCGATGACCGGCGTCGACAGGGACACGGAGAACGTGACGCTGACGACATTGCTGGCGCGTATCTCGCGCGGCGAGCGGGATGCGTTCAGCGACTTCTACGAACGCACCAGCGCGCGGGTGTACGGCATGGTGCTGCGGGTGCTGCGCGATCCCGGATACAGCGAGGAAACCACCCAGGAGGTGTACCTGCAGGTCTGGAACAACGCGGCGAAATTCGATCCGAAGCAGGGGTCGCCGCTGTCGTGGCTGATCACCCTCGCCCACCGCCGCGCCGTCGACCGGGTGCGGTCCGAGCAGTCCGGATCCGAACGGGAAGCCGCCTACGGCGCCTCGAGTTGGTACGGACCGTTCGACGCGGTGTCGGAGGAAGTCACCCGGCGGGGCGACACCAGCGACGTCGTCGACTGCCTCGGCACGCTCACCGAAGTCCAGCAGCGAACCGTGGTCCTCGCGTATTACGGGGGGCTGACCTACCGGGAAGTGTCGGAGCGGTTGTCCGTGGCGCTTCCCACGGTGAAATCACGAATTCGAGACGGATTGATCAGGCTCAAGCAATGTCTGGGGGTGCAGTTCGATGGATGAGTCCCAGCACGACATCCTCGACCTCGCTCAGGTGTATGCACTCGACGCCGTCGACGATCAGCAGCGCCGAGAGATCGACACCGCGCTCCAGGGCGCACCGCCCCACCTTCGTCTGGAGTTCGACAACGCGGTGCGCGGGGTGCGCGAGACGATGGCCGCCCAGTCCGCGTCCACCGCGGTCGAACCGCCCGACTACCTGCTCGGGCGCATCCTCGATGCCCTGCCCGGCACTGCCTCGGCACCCGCGCCGGTGGCGCTGGACGAGGTTCGTGCGCGCCGGCGCAGGCGTCTCCTCGGCGCTCTGGGTGCGGCGGCCGCCGTGGTCGTCCTCGCCGTCGGTGGCATCACCGTCGCCCAGCAGTTGCAGAGCGACGAAACCCAACCCGTTCCCGCGCAGATCCTCGCGGCCGACGACGTCCGCACCGCGGCAGCGCCGATCGCCGGCGGCGGTTCGGCCACCGTCGTGTACTCCAAGGACGTCGACGCCGGACTGCTGGTCATGAACGACGTCCCACCGCCTGAGCCCGGTTCGGTCTATCAGATGTGGCTGCTCGGACCGTCGCACGAACCGGTGTCCGCCGGGATCATGGAGGCCGACGACGTGTCACCGTCGACGACCGCGGTCGTGAACGACATCGACCAGTCCACGGCACTCGGATTCAGTGTGGAACCGCCCGGCGGTTCGACCCAGCCCACCGGCGACATCTTCGCGACGGTGAACCTCACCTGACACGTGAGCGGCAAAGCGTGCGCGAGCACACTTCGCCGCTCACGTGGGGGTCAGGCGTTGGCGGCTTTGTATTCGCGGCGGCGGCGGTGCAGGATCGGTTCGGTGTAGCCGGAGGGCTGCGCGGTGCCGTCGAGGATGAGTTCCTTGGCGGCCTGGAACGCGATGTTGGTGTCGAAGTTAGGGGCCAGCGGCCGGTAGGTGGGGTCGTCCTGGTTCTGCCGGTCCACCACCGGCGCCATCCGTTGCAGCGAGGCCACGACCTGGTCGGCGGTGACGACGCCGTGCCGGATCCAGTTCGCCAGCAACTGGCTGGAGATGCGGAGGGTGGCGCGGTCCTCCATCAGGGCGACGTCGTGGATGTCGGGGACCTTGGAGCAGCCGACGCCGGCGTCGATCCACCGGACCACGTAGCCGAGGATGGACTGGCAGTTGTTGTCGAGTTCCTGCTGCTTCTGCTCGTCGGTCCAGTCGGTGTGCGGGGCCAGGGGGATGGTGAGGATCTGCTCGAGGGTGGCCCGCGGGGCCCCCTTCAACCGGTCCTGGACGGCGAACACGTCGACCTGGTGGTAGTGGGTGGCGTGCAGGGTGGCCCCGGTCGGCGACGGCACCCACGCGGTGTTCGCGCCGGCCTTCGGGTGGCCGATCTTCTGCTCGAGCATCTCGGCCATCAGTTCGGTCATCGCCCACATGCCCTTGCCGATCTGCGCCTTGCCCTGCAGGCCGGCGGCCAGGCCGACATCGACGTTCCAGTCCTCGTAGGCGGTGATCCAGGTCTGCTGCTTCATCTCGGCCTTGCGGATCATCGGCCCGGCCTCCATCGAGGTGTGGATCTCGTCGCCGGTGCGGTCGAGGAACCCGGTGTTGATGAACACCACCCGCTCGCGGGCCTCGTGGATGCAGGCGGCGAGGTTGACGGTGGTGCGCCGCTCCTCGTCCATGATCCCCACCTTCAACGTGTTGGCGGGCAGGTTCAGGACCTGTTCGACGCGGCCGAACAGGTCGGTGGTGAACGCGACCTCGTCGGGGCCGTGCTGTTTGGGTTTGACGATGTAGATCGACCCGGTGCGGGAGTTGACCAGCGGCCCCGACGCCTCCGACGTGCCGAGCCCGTGGACGGCGCAGAGGGAGGTGAGCAGGGCGTCGAGGATGCCCTCGGGGATTTCGGTGCCGTCCGGGTGCAGGATCGCCGGGGTGGTCATCAGGTGCCCGACGTTGCGGACGAACAGCAGCGACCGCCCGTGCAACGTGAGGTGCGTGCCGTCGGGGGCGGTGTAGGTGCGGTCCGGGTTCAGCCGGCGGGTGAACGACTTCCCGCCCTTGGTCATCTCCTCGGTCAGATCACCCCGGTTCAGGCCGAGCCAGTTGCGGTAGCCGATGACCTTGTCGTCGGCGTCGACGGCGGCGACGGAGTCCTCGAAGTCCATGATGGTGGTGACCGCGGACTCGAGCACCACGTCCTTGATCCCGGCCCGGTCGGTGGACCCGATCGGGGAGCTGGGGTCGATCTGGATTTCGGCGTGCAGGCCGTGGTTGCGCAGCAGCACCCCGGTCGGGGTGGCCGGGTCGCCGAGGTAGCCGACGAACTTGCCCGGCTCGGCCAGCCCGGTGATCGTGCCGTCCGCCAACTCCACCCGCAGGGTGTCCCCGTCGACGGTGTAGCCGGTGGCGTCGGCGTGCGAGCCCTCGGTGAGGGGGGCGGCGGTGTCGAGGAACGTGCGGGCCCAGGCGATGACCCGGTCGCCGCGGACCGTGTTGTACGAGGTGCCCGGCTCGGCGCCGCCATCCGTGGGGATGGCGTTGGTGCCGTACAGGGCGTCGTACAGCGACCCCCAGCGGGCGTTGGAGGCGTTCAGGGCGAAGCGGGCGTTGAGGACCGGGACCACCAGCTGCGGGCCGGCGGTCGAGGTGATCTCGGCGTCCACGTTCGCCGTGGACACCGCGAACGGGGCCGGCGCCGGCACCAGGTAGCCGATCGAGGTCAGGAACTGCTGGTACTCGGCCGGGTCGGGGGCGCCGGTGTGGTCGCGGTGCCACCGGTCGATCCGCGCCTGCAGATCGTCGCGGGTGGCGAGCAGGGCCCGGTTCTTCGGCGCCAGGTCCTCGATCACCTTCACCGCACCCGACCAGAACCCGTCGACGTCGATCCCGGTCCCCGGCAACGCCTCCTCGTTCACGAAGTCGTAGAGCACCTTCGCGACCTGCAGACCGCCGACCTCAACACGCTCAGTCATGAAATGACTCACCTTCCGCACTTGGCAAACTTCCACGATGCGAAAACACAGTTTCGTATCTTGACATAGAGAAAACCGTGTCCATCGAGTTCTGTCAATAGCGGACGGCCGTACGGTTACAACGTCACATCCGTTCAGTGGTCTTCCTCGCCGATTCGGTGGACGTGGATCAGGTTGGTCGAACCGACGGTGCCCGGCGGCGATCCCGCGACGATGACGACGAGATCGCCCCGCTGGTACCTGCCCAGGCCGAGGAGCGCGTGGTCGACCTGGTGGATCATTTCGTCGGTCGACGCGACGGGGTCGACGAGGAACGTCTCGGTCCCCCACGTCAGCGCGAGTTGAGCGCGCACTGCCGGGAGCGGAGTGAACGCCAGCAGCGGCAGCGGTGTGTGCAGGCGCGCCATCCGGCGCACCGTGTCACCTGATTGGGTGAACGCGACGAGCGCCGCGGCGCCCAATCGTTCCCCGATGTCGCGGGCCGCATAGGACAGGACTCCGCCCTTCGTGCGGGGTACGTGCCCCAGCGGCGGAACGTGCGTGGACCTCTCCTCCACCGCGCTGATGATGCGGCCCATGGTGCGGACCGTCTCCATCACATGCTTGCCGACGGACGTTTCGCCCGACAGCATCACGGCGTCGGCACCGTCGAGAACGGCATTGGCCACGTCGGACGCCTCGGCGCGGGTCGGCCGCGAATTCTCGATCATCGATTCCAGCATCTGCGTCGCGACGATCACGGGCTTCGCGTTCTCGCGGGCGACCTGGATGGCCCGCTTCTGCGCGAGCGGCACCTGTTCGAGGGGCAACTCCACACCCAGATCGCCGCGGGCGACCATCACCGCGTCGAACGCCAACACGATCGCCTCGAGGTTGTCGATCGCCTCCGGTTTCTCGAGTTTCGCGATCACGGGGACCCTGCGGCCGACCCGGTCCATCACGGCATGGACGAGTTCGATGTCCGCCGCCGACCGCACGAACGACAGCGCGATGAGGTCGACACCGAGACCCAGCGCGAACTCGAGGTCGGCGATGTCCTTGTCCGACAGCGCCGGAACCGACACATTCATCCCCGGCAACGACACACCCTTGTTGTTGCTGACCGGACCGCCCTCGGTGACCCGGCACACCACGTCGTTGCCGTCGACGCCGGTGACGATCAGTCCGATCTTGCCGTCGTCGACGAGCAACCGGTCGCCCGGCCTGGCGTCCTCGGCCAACTGCTTGTAGGTGGTCGACACGCGATCGTGGGTGCCCTCGCACTCGTCGACGGTGATCCGCACGAGGTTGCCGTCGGCCCAGTCGGTGCGGCCCTCCGCGAAGCGTCCCAATCTGATCTTGGGCCCCTGGAGGTCGGCCAGGATGCCCACCGCCCGGCCGGTGCGTTCGGATGCGTCGCGCACCCGGTTGTAGTTCGCCTCGTGATCGGCATGGTCGCCGTGGCTGAAGTTGAGCCGGGCGATGTCCATTCCGCAGTCGACGAGTTCGCGTATGCGATCGCCGGTTGCCGTCGCGGGCCCGAGGGTGCACACGATCTTCGCGCGCCGGGCCGACGCGGCATCCTGCCGGCCGGCTACCAGGAGATCTTCGGAAACTGTTGCTGTCATCGGATTTTCGATTCCGTTCTAGGCACTGCCGGTGTCGGCGTAGGAGACGGCGGCGGCGCGGACGTCGTCGATGCGGTACTTCGTGGCGGCTTCGACGGCCTTGGAGCGGTCGAGGGTGCCTTCGCCGGCGAGGGCGGACAGGACGGCGACGACGATGGATTCGGCGTCGACGTTGAAGTACCGGCGGGCGGCGGGGCGGGTGTCGGAGAACCCGAACCCGTCGGTGCCGAGGGTGGTGTACGAGCCGGGGACCCACTGGCGGATCTGGTCGGCGACGGCGCGCATCCAGTCCGAGGCCGCCACGAACGGGCCGGCCGCATCCGACAGCGCCTGGGTGACGTAGGGCAGCGGGGCGTCGGTGCCCGGGTCCCGCAGCGCCTGGCGTTCGGATTCGATGCCGTCGCGGCGCAGTTCACCCCAGGAGGTGACCGACCACACGTCGGCGGCCACACCCCACTCGTCGGCGAGCAGTTCCTGGGCCCGCAGGCCCTCGGGCATGGTGACACCGGAGACCAGGATCTGCGCCCTAGGCATGGAGCCTGCGGAGTGCCGGTGTTGAGGCGCGGAGCCGCCCGAGGCCTGGGACTTCTTGAACAGGTACAGGCCCTTGAGCAGGCCGTCGACGTTCAGGTCGGCGGGTTCGGCGGGCTGGGAGTAGGGCTCGTTGTAGAGGGTGATGTAGTAGAAGATGTCCTCACCACCGAACCCGTCCACCCCGTCGGTGCCGCCGTACATCCGGCGCAGCCCGTCCTTGACGATGTGCGCGATCTCGTAGGAGAACGCCGGATCGTAGGCCACCGCCGCCGGGTTGGTCGAGGCCAGCAGCAGCGAGTGCCCGTCGGCGTGCTGCAACCCTTCCCCGGTCAGGGTGGTGCGGCCGGCGGTGGCACCGAGCACGAACCCGCGGGCCATCTGATCGGCCGCCGCCCACAGGCCGTCGCCGGTGCGCTGGAACCCGAACATCGAGTAGAAGATGTACAGCGGGATCATCGGCTCACCGTGCGTGGCATAGGAGGTGCCGACCGCGGTGAACGAGGCCGTCGAGCCGGCCTCGTTGATGCCCTCGTGCAGGATCTGCCCGATCTCGGACTCCTTGTACGCCAGCATCAGCTCCGCATCCACCGCCGTGTACAGCTGCCCGTTGCGGTTGTAGATCTTGAGCGAGGGGAACCAGGAGTCCATCCCGAAGGTGCGGGCCTCGTCCGGGATGATCGGCACGATCCGCTTCCCGATCTCCTTGTCCCGCAACAGCTCCTTCATGATCCGCACCAACGCCATGGTGGTCGCGACCTGCTGCTTACCGGACCCCTTGCGGACCACGTCGTAGGTGGAGTCCGCCGGCTGCGGCAACGGCGCCGCCGTGGTCCGCCGCTGCGGCAGGAACCCGCCCAGCGCCTTGCGGCGGTCCAGCATGTACTGGATCTCCGGGGCATCGGGGCCGGGGTGGTAGTACGGCGGCATCTTCGGGTTCTTCTCCAACTCGGCGTCGGAGATCGGGATCCGCTGCAGGTCCCGGAAATTCTTCAGATCATCGAGGGTCAGCTTCTTCATCTGGTGGGTGGCGTTGCGGCCCTCGAAATGCTTACCCAACGTGTAGCCCTTGATGGTGTGCGCCAGGATCACCGTCGGCTGCCCCTTGTGCGCCATCGCCGCCGCGTACGCGGCGTAGATCTTGCGGTAGTCGTGGCCGCCGCGTTTGAGGTTCCAGATGTCCTGATCGGAGAGGTTCGCGACCAGCTCCTTCGTCCGCGGGTCCCGGCCGAAGAAGTGCTCCCGCACATACCCGCCGTCGTTCGCCTTGTACGTCTGGTAGTCGCCGTCCGGGGTGACGTTCATCAAATTGACCAGGGCGCCGTCCCGGTCCGCGTGCAGCAGGGCATCCCACTCGCGGCCCCAGACCACCTTGATCACGTTCCAGCCGGCGCCGCGGAAGAACGACTCCAACTCCTGGATGATCTTGCCGTTGCCGCGGACCGGGCCGTCGAGGCGCTGCAGGTTGCAGTTCACCACAAACGTCAAATTGTCCAGGCCCTCGGTGGCCGCCACGTGGGCGAGGCCGCGGGATTCGGGTTCGTCCATCTCCCCGTCACCCAGGAACGCCCACACGTGCTGGTCGGCGGTGTCCTTGATGCCGCGGTCGTGCAGGTAGTGGTTGAACCTGGCCTGGTAGATGGCGTTCATCGGGCCCAACCCCATCGACACCGTCGGGAACTCCCAGAAATCGGGCAGCAACCGCGGGTGCGGGTACGACGGCAACCCGCCGCCGGAGTCGGTGTGCGAGTGTTCCTGCCGGAACCCGTCCATCCGCTCCGCCGGGATCCGCCCCTCCAAAAACGCGCGCGCATAAATACCCGGGGAGGCGTGGCCCTGGATGAAGATCTGATCCCCACCGCCGGGATGGTCCTTGCCGCGGAAGAAGTGATTGAACCCCACCTCGTACAGCGCCGCGGAGGAGGCGTAGGTGGAGATGTGGCCACCGACACCCACCCCGGGGCGCTGCGCGCGGGTCACCATCACCGCCGCGTTCCACCGGATGAACGCCCGATACCGGCGCTCGACCTCCTCGTCGCCGGGGAACCACGGCTCGTTCTCCGTCGGGATGGTGTTCACATAATCGGTCGACGTCAACGCCGGCAGAGCGACGTGCTTCTCCCCGGCCCGCTCGAGCATCCGCAACATCAGATACCGGGCACGAGTCGGACCGGACCGGTCCAACAAACCATCGAACGATTCCAACCACTCCGTGGTCTCATCCGGATCGATATCCGGCAGATACGACGCAACACCCTCACGGATGACGTGGGAGCCCGCGCGGGGGCGGTCGGCGGAGGTGGTGGTCTGTTCGAGCAAGGGATACTCCATCGTTGCGGGCGCGGGGTCGGGCGCCTGTGTGTCCGCCCGGGGTGAGGGCGGTGTGAATGACTAGGGCTTCGCGAGCGGCCATCCCGTGATCCGCTTGGGACGCGGGGGCGCGTACGTGCGCACCTTCGAGGTCGAGAGTCCCAACCCTACAAGAGATTCCGCCAATTTCACAGCGGCACTGACTCCGTCGACCACGGGAACACCGGTGCGCTCACGGATTTTGTCGTCGAGTCCGGCCATGCCGCCGCAGCCGAGGCAGATCACCTCGGCCTTGTCTTCACGCACGGCGGCTTCGGCTTCGTCGACGATCGCCTCGATCGTGCGTTCGGGGTCGGTTTCCAGTGCGAGGACGGGCAGACCGCTGGCGCGCACGCTCGCGCACTTGGCGTCGAGACCCGCGAGCCGGAGCCGGTCTTCGATGAGCGGCACGGTTCGGTCGAGGGTGGTGACCACGGAGTACTTGTGCCCCAGCATCATCGCGATGCTCGCGGAGGCCTCGGTGATGTCGACGACGGGGACGTCGAGCAGTTCCTGCAGACCCTCCCTGCCGTGTTCGCCGTATCCGGCCTGGATCACCGCATCGTAGGGTTCGGGGTACGACCGCACCCGGTCCATCACCGCGATCGCGGCGAGGTAGCTCTCGAAGTTCCCTTCGACGGATTCGGCACCGATCTCCGGTGTGAGCCCGACGATCTCGGTTCCGGGTGCTGCCGCGGCCTCGGCCTGCTTGGCGATGGCGTCGGTGATGGACGTGGTGGTGTTGACGTTGACGACGAGAATGCGCATCGAAATCTCCTGTCAGTGGTCGCCGTGGCCGCTGTCCACGGCGATCGACTCGCCGGAAGCGTCCACGTAGTGCCGGGTCCGGTCGCCGACGACGGCGTAGATGGCTGCCGCGAGACCTGCTCCGATGAACCACGAGAAGGGGGCGACGAGATGGAAGGCGGGGACGATCGCGAACAGGGTGCTGACCACGGCGGCGGGAACGAGGGCATAGATCGCCCGCAGATTGAATCCCTTGCGGTAGTAATAGGTTCCGGTGGGGCTGTCCGAGTAGAGGGCGGGGACGTCGACCTTGGTGCGGCGGATGAACCAGTAGTCGACGAAGATGATGCCGAACAGGGGTCCGAGGACGGCGCCGAGGCCACCGAGGAAGTAGTTGATCACCACCGGGCTGTCGTAGAGGTTCCAGGGCAGCAGGACCACGCCGATGCAGGCGCTGATGATGCCGGCCTTCCGGAAGCTGATCTTCTCGGGGGCGAGGTTCGACAGGACGTACGACGGTGCGACGAAGTTCGCCATGACGTTGACGGCCATCGTGACGATGACGAGCGCGAGGCAGGCCAGCGACAGGAACAGGGTGTTCGGGATCGCGGCGACGATGTCGGTGGGGCTGTCGATGATCGTCCCGTCGATCTGGAACTGGGCGCCGCACAGGATGAACGCGATGACGGCGAACGCGAGGACGTTGACGAACAGGCCCCAGAAGTTGCCGCGCACGACGGCGGTCTTCGACGGGGAGCGTCGCGAGAAGTCGCAGAAGTTGAGGATCAGGGTGCCGTAGATCGACATCCACAGGGCCGCGCCCGCGAAGACCTGCCGCCACATCTCCCCGCCGGATGCGGGCTTGTCGGACGCCCAGGCGACGGAGAAGTCGGTGCGGAACAGCATCCACAGCGCCAGGGAGCCGACGGTGACCAGGATCAGCGGGCCGGCCAGGCTCTCGAATTTGCGCACGGCCTCCATCCCGTAGACGAGGACGACGATCTGGATCGCCCAGATCCCGATGAAGCAGATCCATCCGAGGCTGGACAGTCCGAGGATCGAGTTCTGATCGAATCGGCCGAGGGACGGCGCCACGGCGACGAGGAAGATCCGGAAGACGATCGACGCGAGGTAGGTCTGGATTCCGAACCAGACGATCGCGATGATCGCGCGGACGACCGCGGGGATCTGGGCCCCGCGGATGCCGAAGCTGATCCGGCTCATCACGGGAAACGGCACGCCCGTCTTCTGCCCCATGAATCCGGCGTAGGTCATGGCGACGCAGACGATGACCGCGCCGATCATAAGCGACAGGATCATGTGGCCGCCGCCGAGTCCGAGCGCGAACAGGCCGATGGCGAACGAGTAGTTGGCGATGTTGTGGACGTCGTTGGTCCACAGCGTGAAGATGCTGTAAGAACCCCAGCGACGGCCTGCGGCCTTCGTCGGTGCCAGGTCCGCGTTGTAGAGTTTCGGACTCGTCGTCGTGTGACGGCCGGCGGCGGCAGTGTGGTCGACGGTGGTGGTGTGCCGCGAGACTGTGTCGTCTATGAGCATGTGCCTGTCCTTGCGTGGCGGCGAACTAACTTCCGTATCACGGAAAGCTTGTTCCATTGGTCCCTCCAAGTGTGAGCCAGGCAACAGTGGCCGGTCAATGATTTCCGCAGGATATATCTTGGTGCCGCACCGCCCCGAACACGACAAACCCGCTGTCGCACTGGATATTTCGCTCCAGTGCGACAGCGGGCGGGGTCGCGGCGGGGTCAGGCCAGTCCGCGACTGAGCAGCCGTCCGCGGGGTGCCTCGTCGAGGTCGATCCGTTTTCCGGCCAGCCAGGTGCTGCGCACGACGCCGGCGAGGGCACGGCGGTCGTACGCGGAGACGGGATTCTTGTGCTGCAGGGCGGCCACGTCGACGACGAAGGCCTCCTCCGGCGCGAACACCGCGAAATCCGCCGCGTACCCGAGCGCGATGTGCCCTTTCGTGTTCAGCCCGACCTGCTCGGCGGGGTTCTCCGCCATCCACCGGACCACGTCGTTCAGGGTGTGCCCGCGACGCTTGGCCTCCGACCACACCGCGGACAGCGACACCTGCAGCGACGCGATGCCGCCCCACGCGACCCCGAAGTCGCCGATGTCGAATCGTTTGAGGTCCACCGTGCACGGGGAGTGGTCGGTGACGACGCAGTCGATCACACCGTCGGCGAGGCCCTGCCACAGCAGTTCCCGGTTCCCGGCTTCACGGATCGGCGGGCAGCACTTGAATTGCGTTGCTCCCGAGGGAATTTCCTCGGAGACGAACGACAGGTAGTGCGGGCACGTCTCCACCGTGAGCTTCACGCCGTCCTTGCGGGCCGACGCGATCATCGGCAGCGCGTCGGAGCTCGACAGGTGCAGGATGTGCACCCGGCACCCCGTCCACCGGGTCAGCTCGATGACCTCCGCGATGGCGAGATTCTCGGCGCCCCGCGGCCGCGAGTCGAGGAAGTCGGCATAGTTCTCGCCGCCCGGTGACGTCGCGCGGTCGATCGCGTGTGCGTCCTCCGCGTGCACGATCATCATCGCGCCGAAACTCGCGATCTCCTTCAGCGCCAGTTCGAGCTCCGCCGGATCCAACGGCGGGAACTCGTCGACGCCGGAGTGCAGCAGGAAGCATTTGAACCCGAACACGCCCGCGTCGTGCAGGGCACGCAGGTCCGGGACGTTGCCCGGCACGGCGCCGCCCCAGAACCCGACGTCGACGTAGGCCTGATCGGACGCGACCCGGCGTTTGACGTCCAGGGCCGCGGCGTCGACGGTCGGCGGGATGCTGTTGAGCGGCATGTCGACGATCGTGGTCACCCCGCCGGCGGCCGCGGCGCGGGTCGCGCTCGCGAAACCCTCCCATTCGGTGCGGCCCGGCTCGTTGACGTGCACGTGGGTGTCGACGAGACCGGGTATCAGCACTTCGTCGTCGCCCAGTTCGACGACGACCTCGGCGTCGAGTTGGGCCCCGTACGGTTCGATGACGACGATCCGGCCGTCGCGCACGCCCACACTGCGCGCGACCTCCCCTGCCGAGGTGATCACCCGCGGGGCACGGAACAGCAGATCGAGCGGATCAGACATCGTCGTCACGACCTGCGCCGGCGACACCACGCACCGCTGCCGCCACGGCCGGGGCGACGGCCGCGTCGAACACGCTCGGCACGATGTAGGTGGGGTTGAGCTCCGACGGGGACACCGAATCGGAGATCGCCCGGGCGGCGGCGATGAGCATGTCGTCGGTGATCTCGACGGCGTGGGCGTCGAGCAGACCCCGAAACACGCCCGGGAATGCGAGCACGTTGTTGATCTGGTTCGGGAAGTCGGACCGACCGGTCGCGACGACGGCAGCGTGCTGTCCGGCGGCGACGGGATCGACCTCGGGGACCGGATTCGCGAGGGCGAACACGATCGAGTCGGGACCCATCGTCGCGATGTCGTCGCCCGTCAGGATGTCCGGTGCCGACACACCGATGAACACGTCGGCACCGGCGAGGGCATCCTGCAGCGACCCGGACCGGGCCTCGGGATTGGTGTTGTTCGCGATCCACGAGCGGAACGAGTCGGACGTGTCGTCGGGCGAGAGGATCCCGTTCCGACCGCACGCCACGATGTTCGTCGCCCCCTGCGCGACCAGCAGGCGGATGATCGCGTGCCCGGCGGCGCCGACACCGGAGACCACGATCTTCACTGTGTCGAGGCTCTTCTCGACCACGCGCAGCGCATTGGTGAGTGCGGCGAGGACCACGATGGCCGTGCCGTGCTGGTCGTCGTGGAACACCGGGATGTCCAGCATGTCGCGGAGCCGGGCCTCGATCTCGAAGCAGCGCGGGGCGGAGATGTCCTCCAGGTTGATTCCGCCGTACACCGGGGCGAGGGCCCGGACGATTTCGACGATCGCGTCCGCGTCCTGGGTGTCCAGGCACACCGGCCACGCGTCGACGTCCGCGAACTGCTTGAACAGGGCCGCCTTGCCCTCCATCACGGGAATCGACGCGGCGGCACCGATGTTGCCCAGCCCCAGCACCGCCGAACCGTCGGAGACGACCGCCACGGTGTTGCGCTTGATCGTCAGTCGTCGTACGTCCTCGGGGTTCTCGGCGATCGCGGTGCAGACCCGGGCGACACCGGGGGTGTACGCGCGGGACAGGTCGTCGCGGTGCTTGAGCGGAACCTTCGGCACCACTTCGAGTTTCCCGCCGAGGTGCAGCAGGAACGTGCGGTCGCTGACCTTGCCCACCACGACGCCGGGCACGTCCGCGATCGCGGACGCGATCTGCTCGGCGTGCTCGACGTCGGACGCGTCGCAGGTCACGTCGATGACCATGTGGTCGGGGTGGCTCTCGACCACGTCCAACGCGGTCATGGCGCCCTTCACGGAGGCCACCGCCCCCGCGAGGGTCGACGTGGTGCCTGCGCCGACCGGGGCCGTGACGCGAACGGTGATGGAGTAACCGGGACTGGGGTTGGGCATGGGTGTTTCCTCGGGTTCGTCGAAGGAGTAGGGAGTGCGCTCGATCAGCGGGGCGCCTGGTCGGCGACGAGTGCCTGATGGGTCTGCGGAAGCGCGTCCCACCAGGTGCGTCGCGTCTCCGCCAGTGCCGTCTCGTCGAGATCGCCGAACAGCCGCAGCCGGGACAGGCCACCGTCGGGGTAGACGTCGAGTCGCAGGTGGGTGGCCGCGGCGGCGTCCAGAACGAACCGGTGCCGGGTGTCGGGTTGCACGGCGGTCCGCGGCAGCAGTTCCGTCCAGGCGCCCTCGTCCGCGATGTCGGCGGTGCGCGCGTCGGCGGTGCTCAGCCGCACCCAGCCCGGCGCGTTCCCGACGTAGTAGCTGGTGTCGATCTCGACGTGCCGGGGGCGACCAGCCGCGGCGAGCGAGAACACGGCGAAGTCGTTGCCGCCCCCGCGCCGCCGGGAGTTCTCCCAGCCCTCCCCCATGTTCCGGGCCCGGCCGGGAAGGATGATGTTGGCGGGCGACGCGTAGAACGCGTCCGAGCAGCCGACGAGGCGGCCACCGTTCTCCGCGGCCAGCAGGTCCACGGTCCCGTCCAGGAACCGGGGGTCGGGCACGACCTCACCGTGTACACGCAGACGCGCGACGCCGCCGTCGGGGTAGATCGAGAGGCGTACGTGCGTCCAGCGGTGCCGGTCGGCGACCGCGTACGTGTTCTCCTTGTGTCCCTCGGCCGGGGACTTCTCGACGATGGTCTGCCAGTCCGCCTTCATGACGTCCTCGATGGACGGATAGCCCTCGATCGACGCCGCCTCGATGGAGACGAAGGGCGGGTAGTTGCCCTTGAAGTGCGCGGTGTCCACGACGACGCCGTGGATGACGCCTGCGGAACCGAGGCGGACGATCGCGTAGTCGTGGCCGTCGTCGCGGCGGCGGCGGGTCTCCCAGCCGTCGTAGACCTTGCCCTTGTGCCCGAAGTCCGCGGGGTCGAAGAACGGGGCCTCCGCCTTGATGAGGTTCTCCCGCTGCGCGAACAGTTCGTCGTTGGCGGCGGAGACGCTCCCGCCGAGGGCTCGCGAGGCGAGGTCGGGCAGGGCGGTGAAATCGGAAGTCATGATTCTCCTCGTGTGCTGAGTGTTGCGAGTTCGTCGGACGATGCGGCGATCGTGCGGCCGATCCGGCGCAGGAGTTCCGCGGCATGTCCGATCGATCGGTGAAGGTCCGGTTCCAGGTCCGCGAGCGCGTAGGCCGCGGAGATGCCGGAGCTGTGTAATTGTGCGTCGCTGAGCTGGTTTCGGCCGCAGACGGCGAGGACGGGGATTCCCGCCCTCCGTGCCTCGGTCGCGACGCCGATCGGGGCCTTGCCGTGCAGGCTCTGCTCGTCCAGCGACCCCTCGCCGGTGATGACGAGGTCGGCGGCGGCGAGTCGCCCGCGGAAGTCGACGAGGCCGAGGACCGTGTCGATGCCGGGCCGGATGTCCGCACCCAGAACCGAGATCGCGCCGAACGCCGCCCCGCCCGCGGCGCCCGCCCCCGCGGCCCGGCTGTCGTCGCGGCCCGTCGCGGCGCGCACGACCTGAGCCCACCGGGTCATCGCGTCCTCCAGAACGACGAGTTGTCCGGCCGCTGCGCCTTTCTGGCCCGCGTACACGGCGGTGGCGCCGCTCGGGCCGAGGAGCGGGTTGTCGACGTCGCAGGCGAGCCGGAAGTGCGCCGCCCGCGCCGCCGGGTGCAGACCGGTGAGGTCGACCCGGGCGGCGTGGCGCAGTGCCGCCCCGCCGGGTGCGACGTCCCTGCCCTCGGCGTCGAGAACACGCACGCCGAGAGCCTGCAACAAGCCGGCACCGCCGTCGGTTGACGCGCTGCCCCCGAGACCGACGATGATCTCGCGGGCTCCCCCCTCCAGCGCGTGCCTGACGACGGTGCCGAGTCCGAATGTACTGGCACCCAGTGGGTCCGGAGCACCGCCGGGGAGCAGGACCAGGCCCACCGCCGACGCCAGCTCCACCACCGCGGTCGATTCGCGCACCGCGTACGACGAGGTCACGGGCAGCCCCGTCGGTCCCGTCGTGTCGACCGGTACCGGGGTCCATCCCGCGGCGACGGCGGCCGCGACCGTGCCGTCGCCGCCGTCCGCCACCGGAACGCGATCGATCACCCAGGACGGTGCACCGGCGACGAGCCCGTCGGCGAGAGCGTCCGCGACCTCCGCCGCGGTGAGGGACCCTTTGAACTTGTCGGGTGCGACCAGTACACCTGTCACGGTGTCCCCTAGTCCAGCAGCATGAGGGCCGTGGGGGCGTGCTCCCAGCTCTCCGCCAGATCCTCGAACTCCGCGACGTTGTCGAGTTCGGTGCCCATCGCGATGTTGGTGACGCGCTCGAGGAAGACCTCGACCACCACCGGGACCTTGTGCTCGCGGGCGAGTTCACGGGCCTTCTCGAGGGCGCCGGCGATCTCGCCGGGCTCGGTGACCCGCAGGGCCTTGCAGCCCAGCCCCTCGGCGACCTTGACGTGGTCGACGCCGTACCCCTTCGGCACCGCGGGCAGCGTCTCGTGCTCGCTCCGCTCCTGGGTGTTGATGTTGTCGAAGCCCAGTTGCACGCAGAAGTCCATGTCGAACGCGCGCTGCGCCTGACGGATCAGTCCCAGGTAGGAGTTGTTCACCACCACGTGGATGTACGGCAGGTTGAACTGCGCACCCACCGCCAGTTCTTCGATCATGAACTGGAAGTCGTAGTCGCCCGACAGCGCCACCACCGACGTCTCCGGCTCTGCGGCAACCACTCCGAGTGCCGCCGGGATGGTCCAGCCGAGCGGACCGGCCTGCCCGCAGTTGATCCAGTTGCGGGCCTTGTACACGTGCAGGAACTGGCCGCCGGCGATCTGCGAGAGTCCGATCGTGCTGACGTACCTCGTGTCGCGGCCGAAGACGCGGTTCATCTCCTCGTACACCCGCTGCGGTTTGACGGGCACGTCGTCGAAGTGGGTCTTGCGTTGCATGGTCCGCTTCCGGGTGGCGCAGTCCTCCACCCAGGTGCTGCGGTCCGCCAGTGTTCCGGCGGCCTTGCGCTCCTTCGCGATGGCGACGAACTGTTCCAGCGCCGCCTTGGCATCGGAGACGATCCCGTAGTCGGGTGCGAACACGCGACCGATCTGGGTGGGCTCGATGTCGACGTGAACGAACTTGCGTCCCTTGCGGTAGGTGTCGAGGCCGCCCGTGTGCCGGTTGGCCCAGCGGTTGCCGATGCCGAGGACGAAGTCGGACGCCAGCATGGTGGCGTTGCCGTACCGGTGCGCGGTCTGCAGTCCGACCATGCCGGCCGCGAGACGGTGATCGTCCGGGATCGTGCCCCAGCCCATCAGCGTCGGCACCACCGGAACGTCCAGCAGTTCGGCCAGTTCCACGAGCAGGTCCGAGGCGTCGGCGTTGATGATGCCGCCGCCCGCGACGATCAGCGGGCGGTCGGCGGCACCCAGCATGTCGAGCGCCTTCTCCGCCTGCGCACGGGACGCGGCCGGCTTGTACACGGGCAGCGGCTGATACGTGTCGGGATCGAACTCGATCTCCGCCAACTGCACGTCGATCGGCAGGTCGATGAGCACCGGCCCCGGCCTACCGGACCGCATGAGGTGAAATGCCTGCGCGAACGCCCCCGGAACCTGGGCCGGCTCGAGCACAGTCATCGCCATCTTCGTGACCGGGCCTGCGATCGACGCGATGTCGACGGCCTGGAAGTCTTCCTTGTGCAGGCGCGCGACCGGGGCCTGCCCGGTGATCGCGAGGATCGGGATCGAGTCCGCCATCGCCGAGTACAGGCCGGTGATCATGTCGGTGCCTGCGGGCCCGGAGGTGCCGATGCAGATCCCGATGTTCCCGGCCTTGGCCCGGGTGAATCCCTCGGCCATGTGCGAGGCACCCTCGACGTGGCGGGCGAGGATGTGCTTGATCCCGCCGTGATCACGCATAGCCGAGTAGAACGGGTTGATCGCCGCACCGGGGAGGCCGAACGCCTGGGTGGCGCCTTCGAGTTCCAGAATCTTGACCGCTGCGTCAGCGGCGCGCATACGAGGCATATCACTTCTCCATCGAGGATTACGAGTTGAAACGGGTCACAGGGAGGGGCGGCCGGACAGCCGCTCCACTCCACGCAGCAGTCCCGAATGGTCCAGGCCGCCATCACCGTTCGCACGGGCGGAAGCCATCAGCTGGGCGACGACCGCGCCGAGCGGTGTCACGACACCGGCCTCACGGGCCGCGCTGGTCACGATGCCGAGGTCCTTGTGGTGCAGGTCGATGCGGAATCCGGGTTCGAACGACCGGTCCAGCATCTTCTGCGCCTTCTGGTTGAGGACGGCCGATCCGGCCAGCCCGCCACCGAGCACCTCCACGGCGGCCGCGGTGTCGACACCGTAGGCCTCGAGGAAGATGATCGCCTCGGCGAGGAGTTGGATGTTGCCGGCGACGATCAGCTGGTTCGCGGCCTTCACCGTCTGCCCGGAGCCGTTCGGGCCCACGTGGACCACGGTCTTCCCGACGACGTCGAGAATCGGCCTGGCCGACTCGAAGTCTTCCGGGGCGCCGCCGACCATGATCGACAGTGCGGCGTTGACCGCACCGGCCTCACCGCCCGAGACCGGGGCGTCCACCAGCCGGAAGCCACGCTCGGCCGCCTGCGCGGCGAGCGCGGTGGTGACGTCGGGCCGGATGCTGGAGAAGTCGATGATCAGGGCGCCGGCCGGGGCGTGCGCGAACACACCGTCCTCACCGGCGAGTACGGCCTGCACGTCGGGCGAGTCGGGGACCATGACGGCCACGACGTCGGCACCGGCGACGGCCTTGGCGATGGAGTCGGCCGCGGTGCCTCCGGCCTCGACGAGTGCCGCGGTGCGCTCGGGCGAGCGGTTGTATCCGACCACCTGGTGGCCGGCCTTGGTGAGATGAACGGCCATGGGGCTGCCCATGATTCCGAGTCCGATGAATGCGATTGTGCTCACGAGTCTCCTCGATTCCGTCGAAGTGTGGTGGTGTGTCAGCGGCCGGCGCGGGTCGCGCGCTGCTCACGGGGCAGCCAGTCGAACGTGTCCGGCCGAGTCGCCTTGTATTCGAGGCCGACGTAGCCGCGGTAACCGTGTCCGGCCAGTCGCTTCAGGTAGCCGTCGATGTCGAGGGTTCCGGTGCCGGGTTCGCCGCGCCCCGGCGCATCCGCGATCTGCACGTGCCCGATCCGGTCGGCGTAGGTGTCGATCGCGGCGCCGACATCGTCGCCGTTGACCTCGAGGTGGTAGAGGTCCGCGAGGAGCCGGAGCGAATCGACACCGTGCTCGGCCTTCACCCGGTCGATCACGGCGATCGCCTCGGCCGCGGTCTTCAGCGGGTACGCCGGTGTGCCACTGACCGGTTCGACGAGCACGACCGCACCGATACGATCTGCTGCCTTGCCCGCCTGAGCGAGGTTCTCGGTGGCCGTGTCGTCCTGAATCTTCGGATCCGTACCGTCGATACGATTACCATACAGGGCGTTGAAAGCTTTGGTGCCCAGCCGTTCTCCGATTCCGACGGTGACGTCGATGTTGTCACGGAACGCCGACACCTGCGCCGGGTCGGACAGCAGTCCGCGATCCCCCGCCGGCATGTTGCCCGCTGCGAAGTTCAATCCGGTGAGCTGCACTCCGGCGTTCTCGACCGCGGCCACGAAGGCGTCGACGTCGCTGTCCTTCGGTACGGCGGTGTCGAACGGCCACCAGAATTCGACGGCGTCGAATCCGGCGTCCCGGGCGGCCTGCGGGCGCTGCAGGAGCGGCACGTCGGTGAGCAGGATCGAGCAGTTCAGGGTGTAGGCAATGTTGTCCATCGGCTGTTCTTTCGCTTTCGGGGTGTTCAGGAGACGGTGGTGTTGTCGGGCTCGGGCAGGCCGCGGTAGCGTCGCCAGCCGCCGTGATCGGTAATCTCGGTGAGCTCGCCGGCCTTACTCTCGAGCAGACCCGGTCGCAGCCCCACTGCGAGAACCGAACGGCCGTCGGACAGTTCGATCACGGTGAGCTCGAGTTCCTCGGGCTCCTCGGGGAGGAAGTCGGTGCGGATGTCGCCGATCGGCACGTCGTAGAGTTCGCCCTCGATCGAGGCGCCTCCGGTCTCCGTCAGGAGAAGGGCAGGAAATTCGTCGCGTACGGAGAAGAATCGGTAGTTCGGCGCGGTCCGTACCGTGCCGAGGAACGTGTGCGCAGACACGTTGTGATGCAGGTTTCCGCCACGCATCGCTCCACCGTTGCAGAACAATTCGGCCATCTTGTCAGCTCCTTCTTCCGTGGGCAGTTGCCGTCGTTTCCGGCTTGTCTGCCAGTTCGATCGCGACCTGAAGCAGTGCTTCGCGCAGTCGCTTGGTGTTGGCGTCGAGTCCTTCGCGCACCAGATCCTGGGTGACCGGCCACGGGGTGTCGCTGATGACGTCGTGATCGGTGACCAGGGCGATGCAGGTGTAGGACATGCCGAGTTCCCGGGCCAGTGCCGCTTCGGGATACGGGGTCATGCTGATCAGGTCCCAGCCCTGGGCCGCGTACCAGCGGGATTCGGCGCGAGTCGAGAACCGGGGGCCGCGGATCGCGACCATCACGCCGCCGTCGTTGACGACCCAGCCGCTCCTGCGGAGCGTCGAGACCACGGCCTGCCGTCCGCGGACGCAGAACGGGTCCGCGAAGGAGATGTGGACGTCGTCGTCGTGGAACGTGTCGTCGGTGCGGCCGGTGCGGTCGACCAACTGGTCGGGGACGACGACCGATCCGACACCGATCGCCGGTCGCAGCGAGCCGGAGGGGGTGGGAGCGAGGATGGTCCGGACGCCCAGGCTGTGCAATGCCCAGATGTTGGCGCGGGCGTTGATCCGGTGCGGCGGGATGTTGCGGTGCCGCCCGGTGCGGGTCAGGTAGGCGAGCCGGCGGCCCCCGGAGGATCCCAGGACGATGTTGTCGGAGGTGGGACCGTACGGGGTGTCGACCGAGACCTGCTCGGCGTCGTCGAGCAGACCGTGATAGCCCCAGGTACCGAGGAGCCCGACGGTGGGCTGGGTGTCAGGCATGGTGGTTCACCGTTCCTTCCGGGGTCCTGTTCACGGTCAGCGCTTCGGGCTTCTCGATCGCCGGCTGGGCCGGTGTGGTCGCGAGGTGTTCGTGCCCGGGGTGGGGGTGGGCGACGACGTCGTCCGGGTCGTCGGGCGTGACCGTCCCGTCGAGAACCGCCCGCATCTTGTCCTTGTCGAGCAGGCCCTCCCAGTTCGCGACCACGAACGTGGCCATGCAGTTGCCGAACAGGTTGGTGAAGACCCGCATGGAGTCCATCAACCGGTCGGCGCCCAGGAGCAGCGCGACTGCGGCCACGGGGAAGGCGCCGATCGCGGCGGCGGTGGCCGAGAGTGCGACGAACGCGGAGCCCGGCACGCCTGCCATGCCCTTCGAGCTGAGGATGAGGATGCCCATGATGGCGAGCTGCTCCCCGAACCCGAGGTCGACGCCCACCGCCTGCGCGAGGAACATCATCGCGAGCGACAGGTAGATGGCGGCACCGTCGAGGTTGAACGAGTAGCCGGTGGGAATCACCAGTCCGACGACGGCGCGGTCGCAGCCGGCGTTGTCGAGCTTCTTGATGATGCGGGGCATGACGGCCTCGGACGACCCCGTGCCCAGCGCGAGCATGAACTCTTCTCGGCAGTACTTGACGAACTTCCAGGGATTGACGCCGGTCAGGAGCCTGACAACGGTGGCGAGGACGACGATGAAGACCAGGGCCGCGCCATACGCCGCGAGCACCAGGATCCCGAAGGACTTGAGTGAACCGGCACCGTAGTTGCCGACGGTGTAGGCCATCGCACCGAATGCGCCGAGCGGCGCCAGGTACATGATGTAGCCGACGATGCGGAAGATGACGTGCAGCGACTGGTCGATCACGTCCATCAGGACCGGCGGGGCGGACTCGCTGTAGGACGCGAGAGCGACGCCGAAGAGGATCGAGAACAGCAGCACCTGGAGCAGGCTGTTCGTGGCGAACGCGTCGAACACACTGGTCGGGATGATGTGCATGACGAACTCGACGCCGCCGGGCATGTGACCGCCCTGCGTCTTCTCGTCCAGCGCGGAGGTGTCCAGCGTGGACGGGTCGATATTGAGGCCACTGCCCGGCTGCACGAGGTTGCCGACCAGCAGGCCGAGCCCCAGCGCGCAGATCGTCGCGCCCATGAACCAGAGCAGTGCTTTGGCGCCGATCTGGCCGAGCGCCTTCATGCTGCCGACCTTCGCGATGCCGGTGACGATCACCAGGAAGATCAGCGGGGCGACCACCATTTTGATGAGCTTGATGAAGCCCTCGCCCAGTGGCGCCAGGTGATGCGAAAACTCGGGGAACAGGATGCCGGTGGCGATGCCCAGGGCAATTCCGATCAGGACCTGGACGAACAGCGATCTGTACCAACGCTGCTTCTTGGGTTTTGCAGCGATTTCGACTTCAGACACGGGGCCCTCCCTCGGGGCTTGGTGTTTTCCATATTATGGAAGTTGTATTTCGTATCTCGATATAGTGAACGCCGTCACACCGTGTTTTGTCAACCGATGTAGCGAAGGAATCGGCGCGATCCACCACAACCGCGCTATCGTCATACGGAGCGCCCTTTCCGCCTGACGGAAAGAATCGGGGGCTTCCGGGGAGGCACCCCGAGGCAGTCAGAGGATGGAGCCAGACATGACGAACGGTCAGAACGCGGCCGGCGGCGTGCAGTCGGTCGAGCGTGCATTCGACATACTCGAGATCATGGCGAGCGCCGGCGGGTCCATCGGCGTCAGCGAACTCGCCGAACTGGCCGGACTCCCCCTCCCGACGATCCACCGGCTCATCCGCACACTGATGAACCGCGGGTACGTGCGGCAACTGCCCACCCGCCGGTACGCGCTCGGCCCCAAGCTCATTCGGCTCGGCGAGAGCGCCACCCAGCTGATCGGCGCGTGGTCGCGGCCGCACCTGTCCGAACTGGTGCGAGGCACCGGCGAGACCGCGAACATGGCCGTCCTCGACGGCACCATGGCCGTCTACGTCGCGCAGGTGCCGTCCGAACACGCGATGCGCATGTTCACCGAGGTCGGCCGCCGTGTGTACCCGCACTGCACCGGTGTCGGCAAGGCCATCCTCATGCAACTGTCGAACGACGCCGTGCGCTCACTGGTCGGCCGGACCGGCATGACGACCTACACCGAGAACTCGCTGACGGACCCCGACCTGCTGATCGCCGATCTGGAACTGAGCAGGAACCGCGGATTCGCCATCGACGAGGGCGAGCAGGAGATCGGCGTCCGCTGCTTCTCGGTGCCGGTGCCGAACGCCCCGACGCCTACCGCCATCTCCGTCTCCGGGCCCGCGGCCCGCGTCACCCTCGAGTCGGCCGACCACATCGTGCCGCTGCTCAAGCGCGTCGCGAAGGAACTCGGCACCGAGTTCGACAAGAACGCGGCGCTCTAGGTGCACCCTTCCATCAACAAAGGTTGACGAGGTTCGCCTCATCAACTTAAGTTGATACCTGTGAGTGACGATCCGAACCCGGCCACCGCGTTCGCTGCCGTCGTCGCGCTGCGGCGGCAGGCCGATCAGCTCGAGCGTGACGCCGTCGCCGACGCACTGTCCGCCGGCTGGACGTGGGCGGACATCGGTCAGGCGCTCGGCGTCTCGGGTCAGGCGGCGCACAAACGCCTCGGCCCGGGGCGATCCGCCGACAAGAAGACGAGGGGACCACGATGAAATTCACCCGGGCATGGCGCGACATGCGCACGATGAAAACCCTGTTCTCCGAAACGGAGGCCGAAGCCGACCGGCTCGGCGACCGCGAGCCCGGCCTCGAACACCTGCTCCTCGCGTCGTTCGCGCTGCCGGACGGAACAACGAGCCGGGTGTTCGACCGTCTCGGATCGAACCGGGACGTGCTGCGCGAGGCGATCATTCACGTGCACGGCGAGGCCCTCGCGGCGGCAGGCATGACCGACACGGGCGCCGCCACCAGCGCGCTCAGCCGCCCCCGCACCGGTCCGCTGCGGCTGACCGAACCGGCCCAGGGCGCGTTCCGCAACGCGGTGGCTCTCGCGAAATCGGAGCGCAGACCGATCGTCGGCGCCGACATCGTCGCGGCCGTGGCCACGATCACCCACGGCACCGCGGCGCGGGCACTGGAATCGCTGGGGCTCGTCCGGTCCGCAGTCGTCGACGCCGCGCGGTCGGAGCCGGCACGATGACCGGACAGCCCAGGATCGGTGTTCGCCGTCTGCGCGGATAGGCTCGACACGTGGTTCTTCCCAGCGCGACTTCGGTGTCACCGGCAGATGTTCTCGGTTCCATGCGGGACGTCATCGACGGTCCCCTGCCCGACATCGCCGTCCGCTTCTCCAAGTTCCTCGCCGACATCTGGCCGCACACCGCGCTGGTGATCTTCACCCGGGAATGCACGGGGCGTCCCCGCAAGGTCAGCGGCGACCCCGCGGTGGTCGAACGGGTCACCATCGCCGAATTGGACGCGTTGCGCACCCGCATGACGGAAGGCACGCCGTTCGACGACCAGACCGTGGTGGCCGGCTCGAAGCGGAAGGTGTGGGCGCTGCTCGACGCGACCGGAACCCTGCTCGTCGTTCTGCCGAAGCCGCGGCAGCAGATCCGGGAGGTCCCGCTGGTGGCGGGCGCCTTCGGTGTCGTCGCCGTGTCGATCCGGCATCAGGTCGCGCAGGCGAGCCCGGCGTACCTGGCGGAGTCGCGGGCCGCGTCGAGCGAGCGGGCCAGGACCATCGTGGAGTTGACGGACCTGCACGCCGCGACACTCGAATCCATCCTGTCGACACTGCGGTCCAAGGACCTCGACGACCGTCGGTCGCGGATCACGGCGAGCGAGACGGCGTCGTCGGCGCTGATCACTCTGCGGTCGGCTGGCGAGTCCGACCGCATCCTCGCGGAGGAAGCCGTCACGACGGCGTTCGCCCGGTTGCAGGGCGAACTGCGACCGCTGCTGCAGCACCGTCCCGTGCGGGTCGATTACGTCGATCCGCCGGTGGACGGTCGCGCGCTGCCCGGTGAGGTGGCCAGCGCCGCGCGCGCGGTCGTGCGCAGCGCCGTCCTGGCGTTCGCGACCCAGTCCACCCTCGAGCGCATCCGCATCGCCTGGGACTGCGACGGCTCCAACCTCCTGGTCGAGGTACGCGACGACGCCGAGGGCGGACTCGACACCGACGCACTGGTGCGGCAACTCTCCGGCCGGGTGCACACGCTCGGTGGCCGGATCGACGTCGAGTCGGTCGACGGGTGGGGGTCCCGGGTGGCGGTCGCGATCCCCCTCGACGTCCCCGCGGCCCGACCGGACGAACAGCAACTCGGCGACCTCAACCCCCGCGAACTCGAGGTCCTTGGCCACCTGGCCACGGGCAAGAGGAACAAGGCGATCGCCGACAGCCTCGGCATCAGTGAGAGCACGGTCAAGTTCCACGTCGCGGGTGTGCTGAAGAAACTCGGGGTGGCGTCCCGGGGCGAGGCGGGCGCGATCGCCCTCGAGGCCGGCGTCCGCGCCGATACCACCGGCAGGCATTGACCCCAGGTGAGTGGCGCGGTGTGTGGGAGCACGCTGTGCCACTCACCTCAGGTGATGCGGTCGGGGTGGGTGTAGAGGTTCATGGTGGTGCCGCGCAGGAACCCGATGAGGGTCAGGCCGGTGTCGTGGGCGAGGTCGATCGCCAGCGACGACGGCGCGGACACCGCCGCCAGGATCGGAATCCCGGCCATCACCGCCTTCTGCGCCAACTCGAACGACGCCCGACCCGACACCAGCAGCACCGTCCCCCGCAACGGGATGCGGTCCTGCTCGGTGGCCCACCCGATCAGCTTGTCGACCGCGTTGTGCCGGCCGACGTCCTCCCTGACCGCGAGCAGCTCCCCCGTGCGCGTGAACAACCCCGCCGCGTGCAGACCCCCGGTGGTGTCGAACACCTTCTGCGCCGCCCGCAACCGGTCGGGGAGTTCCACGATGGTGGCCGAATCGACCCGCACCGTGTCCGCCGCCGGGGAATGCTTCGTGCGTTGCCGGATCGCGTCCAGGGACGCCTTCCCACACACCCCACACGAGGACGTGGTGTAGAAGTTGCGTTCGATCCCGGTGTCGGGGAGGAACACCCCGGGTGCCAGATCCACGTCGAGGACGTTGTAGGTGTTGACGCCGTGCTCGTCGACGCTGTTGCAGTACCGGATCGACGCGATGTCCGCGCGGCCGGCGATGATGCCCTCGGTCAGCAAAAACCCCTGCGCCAACTCCACATCCGAACCCGGGGTCCGCATCGTCACCGCCAACGGGGTGCCGTTCACCCGGATCTCGAGGGGTTCCTCCACCACCACGGTATCCGGGCGGGTCGAGTGCCGGGTGTCGGTGATCCGGGTGACCGGGGTCCGGGTCGTCACCCGCCCCACCGGTCAGCCCCGCCTCTCGAGGCGGATCGTGACCGCCTTCGACACCGGCGTGTTCGACTTTTTCGCGACGTGATCGAGCGGGATCAGCGGATTCGTCTCCGGATAATAGGCGGCCACATTCCCGACCGGGGTCGGGTACGGCACCAACCGGAAATCCTCCGCCCGCCGCTCCTCCACACTGCCGTCCGGGGTTTCCCATTCGGAGACCAGGTCCACCCGATCCCCATCGGCGTACCCGAGGGCGGTGATGTCGAGTTCGTTGATGAACAGCACCCGCCGTCCGCCCTTCACCCCGCGGTAGCGGTCGTCGAGACCGTAGATGGTGGTGTTGTACTGATCATGCGACCGCATCGTCTGCAGGATCAGCCTGCCCGCCGGCACCGGCACCCAGCACAGGTCGTTGACGACGAAATTCGCCTTCCCCGTCTCGGTGTCGAACCGGCGCTCGTCGCGCGGGGGGTGCGGCAACCCGAACCCGTCCGGCCCGCGCACCTTGGTGTTGAAATCCTCGAACCCCGGGATCACCCGGGCGATACTGTCGCGGATCCGGTCGTAGTCGGCGGTGAACGCCGCCCACGGCACCGCATGCCCCGGCCCGAACAACGCCTGCGCGATCCCGCACACGATCGACACCTCACTGCGCAGATGTGTGCTCGCGGGGGTGAGGCCGCCGCGGGAGAGGTGCACCATCGACATCGAATCCTCGACCGTCACCTGCTGCTTGCGACCGTTCTGCACGTCCTTGTCGGTGCGCCCGAGCGAGGGCAGAATCAGCGCGGCCCGCCCGGTCACCAGGTGCGAGCGGTTCAGTTTCGTCGACACCTGCACCGTCAACGCACACCGGCGTAGCGCCGCCTCGGTGGTCTCGGTGTCCGGGGTCGCGGAGACGAAATTGCCGCCCATCCCGACGAACACCGACGCCGTCCCGTCCCGCATCGCCCGGATCGAATCGACGGCATCCAGACCGTGCGTGCGCGGGGACCGGATCCCGAACTCCGCATCCAACGCCGCCAGGAACGCTTCGGGCATCTTCTCCCAGATCCCCATCGTCCGGTCCCCCTGCACGTTGGAGTGCCCGCGCACCGGACACACCCCCGCCCCGGGTTTGCCGATCATCCCCTGCAACAGCAGCAGGTTCACCGCGTCCTGGATGGTCGCCACCCCATGCGTCTGCTGCGTCAATCCCATCGCCCAGCAGATGATGGTCTTCTTCGATCCGATCAACGCGTCCGCCGTGGCCCGGATCTGGTCGAGCGTCAACCCGGTCGCCGCCACCACCGTCCCCAGATCGACCCGCCGCAGGTGTGCCGCGCACGCCTCGAACCCGGCGGTGTGCCGGTCGATGAACTCCCGGTCCAGGACGGTGCCCGGTGCCGCGTCTTCGGCCTCGAGCAGCAACCGGCCCAAACCCTGGAACAGGGCCTGATCGCCGCCGATCCGGATCTGCAGGAACTCGTCCGCAATGGCCACCCCGTCACCGACCACGCCGTGCACCTTCTGCGGGTCCTTGAACCGCAACAACCCCGCCTCCGGCAACGGGTTGATCGCAATCACCCTCGCCCCATTCGCCTTCGCCTTCTCCAACGTCGAGAGCATCCGCGGATGATTCGTCCCCGGATTCTGGCCGGCGATCAGGATCAGATCCGCGTTCTCCAGGTCGGGGACCGACACCGACCCCTTCCCGATCCCGATCGTCTCCACCAACGCACTACCCGACGATTCGTGGCACATGTTCGAACAATCCGGCAGATTGTTCGTCCCGAACGCCCGGATCATCAACTGATACACGAACGCCGCCTCATTACTGGTGCGCCCGGACGTGTAGAACACCGCCTCATCCGGCGACCCCAGACCCCGCAGCTCGCCGGCGATCAACGCGAACGCCGCATCCCACCCGATCGGCTCGTAATGCGTGGCCCCCGGCAGCAGCACCATCGGATGCGTCAGCCGGCCCTGCTGCCCCAACCAGAACTCGGTGCGACCCAACAACTCCGCCACCGAATGGGTGGCGAAGAACTCCGGGGTCACCGTCCGGGTCGTCGCCTCCTCCGCGACCGCCTTCGCCCCGTTCTCACAGAACTCCGCATGCTTACGGTGCCCCGGAGTCTCCGGCCACGCACACCCCGGACAGTCGAACCCGTGCCGCTGATTCAGCCGGAAGAAGGTCCGCGCCGTGCGCACCGGACCCATCTGCTCCAAACCACGCTTGAGCGAAACCAACACCGCAGGAACACCCGCCGCATAGGACTTCTCGTGCGTGACGACGACATCGTCCTCGTCGAAGGTGTACCTGTCGGTGGCCTCGGGGCGGTCGGTGGTGTCGGTCATCGAATCAGCGTCCTCAGGGTGTGCCGGTATTTCTCAGCGTTCTCGGTGTTTCTCAGCGTTCTCGGTGTTTCTCAGTGTTCTCGGTGTTTCTCAGTGTCGTTCTCGGTGTTTCTCAGTGTCCTCGGGCAATCCACTCGGCGAGATGCGGGGCCTCGGTACCGATCGTGGTCCCGTCCCCGTGCCCGGTATGGACGAGCGTGTCCTCGGGCAACGCGAACAACCGGTCCCGGATCGACCCGATGATCGTCGGGAAATCCGAGAACGACCGACCCGTCGCACCCGGACCACCCGAGAACAGGGTGTCGCCGGAGAACAACGCCCCGACCTCCGGCAGAGACAAGCACACCGACCCCGGCGAATGCCCCGGCGCATGGATCACCCGGATCTCGGTACCCGCGATCGCGATCCGCTGCCCGTCCTCGAGGTTCCAGTACTTGCCGTCGGGGTGGCTCATCTTCCACAACACGTCATCACCCGGATGCAGCAACACCGGGGCGTGCAACCGCTCGGCCAGCTCCGGGGCGACGGTGACGTGATCGTTGTGCCCGTGCGTGCAGATCACCGCGTTCACGTGCCGGCCCCCGACCGCGTCGACGATCGGCTGCGCACTGTGGGCGGCGTCCACGATCACCACGTCGGTGTCGTCCCCGATCAGCCAGATGTTGTTGTCGACACTCCACTCCCCACCGTCGAGGGCGAAGGTTCCCTCGGTGACGACCCGCTCGATCCGCAACCGCCCGCTCACAGCACGACCACCGAACGCAGCACCTCACCGGCGTGCATCCGGTGAAACGCCTCCTCGACCTCGTCGATCTTGATCCGCTCGGTGACGAACTTCTCCAACGGCAGCCGGCCCTGCTGGAACAGATCCACCAGCATCGGGAAGTCGCGTTCGGGCAGGCAGTCGCCGTACCACGACGACTTCAGGGATCCGCCGCGGGAGAAGAAATCGATCAACGGCATCTCCAACCGCATGTCCGGGGTCGGGACCCCGACCAGCACCACGGTGCCGGCCAGGTCGCGGGCGTAGAACGCCTGCTTCCACGTCTCCGGACGCCCGACCGCGTCGATCACCACATCCGCACCGAAACCGCCGGTCAGCTCCCGCACCGCCTCTACCGCGTCCACCTCGCCGCCGTTGACCGTGTGCGTCGCACCCAGATCCTTCGCCCACTCGAGCTTCTTCTCGTCCCGGTCGATCGCGATGATCTTGTTCGCCCCGGCCAGCCGGGCACCCATGATCGCCGCATCACCGACCCCGCCGCAGCCGATGACGGCGACGGTGTCGCCGCGGCCCACGTTGCCGGTGTTCACCGCCGCACCGAGGCCGGCCATCACCCCGCAGCCGAGCAGCCCGACGACCGCCGGGTCCGCGGACGGGTCCACCTTCGTGCACTGTCCGGCGTGGACGAGGGTCTTGTCGGCGAACGCGCCGATCCCCAGCGCCGGGGTCAGTTCGGTGCCGTCCTCGAGCGTCATCCTCTGCGCCGCGTTGTGAGTGTCGAAACAGTACTGCGGGCGACCACGCTTACACGCCCGGCACTGCCCACACACCGCCCGCCAGTTCAGCACCACGAAATCGCCGACCGCCACCGACGTCACACCCTCGCCGACACTCTCCACGATCCCGGACGCCTCGTGCCCGAGCAGGAACGGGAACTCGTCATTGATCCCACCATCGCGGTAGGTCAGATCCGTGTGGCACACACCGCACGCCGCGATATCCACCACCACCTCACCCGGACCCGGATCCGGAATATTCACGGTCGCGATCTCCACGGGGGCACCCTTGGAGCGGGCGATGACGCCTCGTACCTGCTGCGGCATTGGACTCATTCCTTCGGTCGATCAGTCAGAGCGGGATCGATGCATGGACATATATGCACCTCTCCCGAGACCCTACGTTCCGGACGATCACAGAGGGACTGATCGAAGTGAGAGGTCGACCTAGCCGGAATGCCAGCCCCTCGGGAAGGGGTTGCGAACCTGTCGATCGCCGGAAACCGACGGTTGACAGGGTGCGGTATATACAGGACTATACATCTCGAACGAGTGAGGCAGACCACACTGAACGCAGACGCCGGACGACGTCGTCCGCACCCGCCTCGTGAGTACCCGCACACCGCATCGATCACGGAGTTCCGATGACCCCGAAAGATCCCCGCCCGACGGAGGAACCGCACCCGCCCGTTCCGGTGCTGCTCGACGGCTCCCAGCTCACCGTCGATCAGCTGACGACTCTGGCCCGGGAGCCGGTCGTCGTCGCGCCCGACCCCGCAGCACTCGACCACGCACGCCGTTCCTGGGAGACCGCGGTGCGCATCGCCGCGCGCCAGCCGATCTACGGACGCACCACGGGGGTCGGCGGAAACCGGGACACCTCCGTCTCGGACGGTGTCGAACAGGACCTCCGACTGCTCCGCAGCCACGCCACCGGCTCGGGTCCGTCGCTGCCGGACCACGTCGTCCGCGCCGCGATGATCATTCGGGTCAACCAGATCCTCAACGGCGGATCCGGTCTGCACCCCGACATCGTGACGGCGCTGATCGATGCCGTCGCCGCGGACGAACTGCCCGCCGTGCACGCTCGTGGGGCCATCGGCACCGGCGACCTCAGCGCGTTCTCCGAGATCGCGCTCGGACTGATGGGCGAGACACCGCTGCGGGACGGCCGGGTCGTGCCCCGGTGGACGGCGCATCAGGGTGATGCGCTCCCCTTGATCTCGACGAACGCGATGACCGTCGCGCTCGCCGCCACGGCCACCGACAGCGTGGCGAACTGGCTGGAGCATTCGCTGATCGTCGGCGTGCTGTCGCTGCTGGCGACGCGCAGTTCCGTCGAGCCGTTCGCCGCACGGGTGCAGGCGGCCCGCAGGCACCTCGGCCAGGAGGAGGTGGCGGGCCGGGTCCGGGAACTCCTCGCCGACCACGACGTCCGGGCCGCCCGGGTGCAGGACTCCTACGGGTTCCGCGCCCTCCCCCAGATCCTCGGCGCCACCTGGCAGGCGCTGCAACGACTGCGGGGGACCCTCGCGATCGAGATGAACTCGTCCTCCGAGAACCCGCTCATCTCGGTCGAGGACGACGCCGTGTTCCACAACGGCAACTTCCACGGGATGCCGATCGCCCTCGCTGTGGACGAGGCGAAACTCGCGCTGTCGAGCGCGGCGTTGCTGTCGCAGTGCAGGTTGGCCAACCTGTCGGATCCGGCGGTCACCGGCCTGCGGCCGTTCCTGGCCGACGGTCCGGCAGGCAGCAGCGGCACCATGCTGCTGGAGTACACGACGTCCGCGGCCATCGCGGAGATCCGGATGGCCGCCGCGCCGGGTTCCCTCGGGCACACGGTCATCTCCCGCGGCACCGAGGACCACGCGAGTTTCGCGTCCCAGGCCGCCACCCAGCTCACCGACATCCTCGCGCAGTCACGCATCGTTCTTGCGTGCGAACTGATCTCGGCGGTGCGGGCGCTCGGCCAGCAGCACCGCGACCTGGACACGGACACCGAACTCGGTGCCTACCTGCACCGTGCGCGCACGTGCCTGGACCCCCGGACCACCGACCGCCCCCTGAGCGACGACCTGAAAGCTGCGGTGAAGTTCCTGGAACAGTTGCCGAATCCGGAGAAAGACACAGCTCGGTAGAGCAGTCCCACCGACACCGAACTTCCGGGCGCCTCACCTCCCGGACTACACGAAAGTAGCACGCGGATGATCACATTCGACAAAGTCACCAAGGCGTACCCGGACGGCACGACAGCGGTGAACGAACTGGACCTCGAGTGCCCCAGCGGCAAGATCACGGCCCTCGTCGGTCCGTCGGGCTGCGGCAAGACGACGTCGTTGCGCATGATCAACAGGTTGATCGAACCGACGTCCGGAACCATCTCCCTCGACGGCGAGTCCACCGCGGACATGGACCCGGCGCTGCTGCGCCGGCGGATCGGGTACGTCATCCAGCACGCCGGACTGTTCCCGCATCGCACCATCGTGGACAACGTCGCGACGATGCCGAAGCTGCTGGGGAAGACGAAGAAGGAGGCCCGGACGAGGGCCATGGAACTGCTCGAGACGGTCGGTCTGGCCGCGCATTTCGCGGACCGGTATCCGTGGCAGCTCTCGGGCGGGCAGCAGCAGCGAGTCGGGGTCGCGCGCGCACTGGCCGCGGATCCGGCGTTCATGCTGATGGACGAGCCGTTCAGTGCCGTCGACCCGGTGGTCCGGAGCCAGCTGCAGGACGAATTCCTCCGACTGCAGAAGGAGATCGGGAAGACGATCATCATCGTCACCCACGACATCGACGAAGCGCTCAAACTCGGTGACCAGGTGGTCGTGTTGCGGACCGGCGGAGTCCTGGCGCAGGCGGCCACTCCGCTGGAGTTGCTGACCGAGCCCGCCGACGAGTTCGTCGCCGATTTCGTCGGACGCGACCGCGGCTACCGGTCGCTGGGTTTCGCGAATCTCGACGGACGCGTGGAGACGGTCGCCGAACCCGTTGCTCGTCTGGGTGATTCGGCGGGCGAGGCCCTCGCGCGGACGTCCGACGACTGGCTTCTCGTCGTCGACCCGGCGAACAAGCCGATCGGGTGGGTTCAGCCGTCGAAGGTCGTCGGCAGCATTCGCCCGGACGACGTGAATCTCAGCGGCACGGTCGCCGATGCGCACGGAACGATGCGGGCGCTGCTCGACGCCGCCCTGTCCGCACCCAGCAAGCGGGGTGTGGTCGTCGACGGCGACGGGGTGCTCGTGGGCACCGTGACGGCACACGCGGCCGTGGCGGCGATCGAGTCAGCGGATCTCGCGGGGGCGGTGGCCCGATGAACTTCGAATGGCTGGGTCGCCAGTCCGACCGCATCGTCGAACTCGTCGGCTGGCACATCCTGCTCTCCCTTGTCCCGATCGTCGTCGGCGTGATCGTCGCGTTGCCCATCGGCTGGCTCGCCCACCGCAATCGCCGGATCAACCCGTACGTGGTGGGGACCGCCGGCCTGCTCTACACGATCCCGTCGCTCGCCCTGTTCGTCCTGCTGCCGCCGATCCTCGGGACGAAGATCCTCGATCCGATGAACATCATTGTCGCGCTGACGATCTACACCGTCGCCATGCTGGTTCGCGTCGTCGCCGACGCCCTCGACTCGGTGCCCCAGGAAACCGTGCTCGCCGCGACGGCGATGGGCTACCGGCCGTATCAGACCCTGCTCAAAGTTCAGCTCCCGGTAGGTGTTCCCGTCATCTGCGCGGGCCTGCGGGTGGCCGTGGTGTCGAACGTCAGCCTGGTCTCGCTCGCCGCTCTGCTCGGGATCCCGCAGATCGGTTCGCTGTTCACCCAGGGCTTCCAGTTGCGTTTCTACACACCCATCATCGCCGGTATCGCGCTCAGCCTGCTGCTGGCCCTGGTTCTCGACCTCCTCATCGTGCTCGCTAACCGGTTACTCACCCCGTGGACCCCGAAGGTGGTCACCTCATGATCGACTTCCTGCTGGACGGTGCTCATTGGACAGGGCCCGAAGGCATTCCGGCCCTGCTCCTCCAGCACCTGATGTACACGTTCCTCGCCCTGTTCGCCGCCGCGCTGATCGCCGTTCCTCTCGGCCTGTACATCGGGCACACCGGGCGCGGGTCCGTCGTCGTCGCCGGTCTGGCCAACTCGCTGCGCGCCCTCCCGACCATCGGGTTGCTGATCCTGCTGGTGCTCGTCATCGCGCCGTCGTTCTCGAGTAAGCTGGCCTACCTGATTCCGAGCCTGATCGTGCTGGTACTGCTGGCCATTCCGCCGATCCTCACCAACACGTACGCGGGCATCCGCTCCGTCGACCCGGCCGCCGTGGACGCGGCCCGGGGAATGGGGTTCCGGTCGATGCGCATCCTCACCGAGGTGGAGTTGCCCTGCGCGCTGCCGTTGATGCTGTCGGGTGTCCGCAGCGCCGTGCTGCAGATCGTCTCGACGGCGACCGTCGCCGCCTACATTTCGCTCGGCGGCCTGGGACGACTCCTCATCGACGGCAAGGCGCAGAGCGACTACGCGCAGATGGCGGCGGGAGCGGTCCTCGTGTCGCTCCTCGCACTCGCCTTCGATCTCGCGATCGGGTTCCTCACGGTGCGGGTCGTCTCGCCCGGCCTCACCCGGCGGGTGCGCAGCGGCAAGCGCTCCGCCTCCGAAGACACCGCGGTCGCGGCCCGTCCCACGTCCGTACCCGAGCCCTCGCTGACCTGAAGGACATCACCATGAAGAAGGCATTGATCGTCGCGCTGGCAGGCGCCACCCTGATGTCGTTGACGGCTTGCGGGATCGGCAAGGATCCCCTCGCGGCCGACGGCGGCGGGAGCAGCGAGGGCGCCATCGTCGTCGGTTCCGCGGACTTTCCCGAAAGCCAGCTGATCGCCACCATCTACGCGGAAGCGTTGCGTGCGAACGGCATCGACGTGACGGAGAAGCTGAACATCGGAAGCCGGGAAGTGTACGTACCGGCCATCCGGGACGGCTCCATCGACCTGCTGCCCGAATACTCGGGCGCGTTGCTCCAGTATCTCGACAGCGCGACCACCGCGACGGCGTCGGACGAGGTGACCGAGGAGATCAAGGCGAAGCTCCCCGCCGGGCTCATTGCGCTGGAACCGTCGCCCGCCGAGGACAAGGACGTTCTCGCGGTGCGGCAGGAGACCGCGGACGAGTACTCGCTCGAGACGATCGAGGACCTCGTTCCCCACGCCGGCGAACTGACCCTCGGCGGCCCGCCCGAATGGAAGACCCGCGAGAACGGCGTCGCCGGCCTGAAGGACAGGTACGGGTTGACGTTCAAGGAGTTCCTGGCACTGGACGCCGGCGGGCCTCTCACGCTCAACGCCCTGCTCAGCGGTCAGATCGAGGTCGCGGACGTGTTCAGCACCGACCCGGCGATGCGTTCGGAGAACCTCGTGGCCCTCGAGGACACCAAGCACCTGTTCCTGGCGGAGAACATCACCCCGATCATCAACGAGAACAAGGCCGGCGACGACGTCCGCGCCGTGCTGGCGGACGTGTCGGCGGCGTTGACGACCGAGGATCTCATCGCGATGAATGAGCGGGTGGCCGACCTCGAGGACATGGGCGACATCGCCCGGGAGTGGCTGCAGGACAAGGGTCTGGCATCCTGATCCTCCCCCGCGTCAGCCCAGTGCGTCGAACGTCGCCGTCGCGTACTGGGCGGTGCGGTCGGACCCGAGCAGTCCCGGACCCATCTTGTTCATCACATACGTCATGGTCATCCGGCGTTCGGTGTCGACGACGACCTGCGAACCGCCCCAGCCACCCCAGAAGCAGATCCGCCCTTCGGGGACGAACGGCACCGACACGGGTGTCGGCAATCCGTAGCCGACGCCGAACCGGATCGGCTGCCCCAGCGCCAGATCCACGCCGTTCGACTGCTCCTCGAAGATGAGGGAGATGGTGTCCGGCGACAGCAGGCGGACGCCGTCGAGTTCGCCGCCGCAGGCCACCACGGACTGGATCCGGGCGAGTGACCGGGCGTTGCCCTGACCGCCGGCCGCGCCGTTCTCGGCCCTGCGCCACGCGTCGGACCAGGACGCGGAGGCGTCCGGTCCGGGCCCGGTGAACGTCCTGACGATGACGCTGGCGGGGTCGAGGGACGCCAGGTCGATCGGCAGCGGCGGCGGCGGGACCACGTTCGACACCCGGCCGAACTCCGACGGGTCCAATCCGATGTGGAAGTCGGCCGCCAGCGGTCCGGCGATCTCCTCGGCCACGAAACGGCCCAGGGTGCGTCCGTCGACCCGTCGGACGACCTCGCCGATCAGGTGACCGTAGTTCAGTGCGTGGTATCCGGACGCCGTGCCCGGCTCCCACCACGGCGCCTGGGCGGCAAGTCGTTTCGTCGATTCGGCGAGGTCGAACGTGTCCTCGACCGTGATCGGCTGATCCCACCCCGACACCCCCGAGGTGTGCGAGAGGAGATGCCGGACCTCGACGCGCTCCTTGCCGGCGGCCGCGAACTCGGGCCAGTACTTCGCGACGGGCGCGTACACGTCCAGCAGACCGCGGTCGACGAGCATCAGCGCGGCGAGAGCGGTCACCGTCTTGGTGCACGACCACACGTTGGTGAGGGTGTCGCGTCCCCATTCGGCGGTGTGATCGGGATCGGACCATCCGCCCCACATGTCGACCACCGGGTGTCCGTCGAGGGTCACGACGATCGACGCGCCGAGCTCCTCACCGGAGTCGAGATTGTCCTTCAGTGCGTCCTGCAACGCCGCGAAGCGCTGGTCGCACACTCCTCCGAGCTCGGTCACCTGCGGTTCCTCTCCACCGGCCGACGTCATATTGATATTGACATCGGATTCAATTGAGGGTTCCCAGTGTGATCCCGAGGCGGTGTGATGTCAATCACGTGCTGCTCGGGGCTCGTTTTCAGCCCGTCACCGGCAGCACCAGCGCCTGCCCCGGGTCGCCCGCGGCGATGGTGACCTGATGCGGCACCAGCCCGCCGCGGAAGCTCTGATCGCCGCCGGCCACCACGAGGCGAACACGGTGCCCCTCACCGAAGCGATGGACGATCGCCGGCATCACGACCCGCACGGGCTCGCCGGGTGCCACCATCCGCACCGGCGCGACCTGCCCGTTGATCAGCGTCTCGGTGCCGTCGGGAGCCACGTCGTACAGCTTGGCGAAGACCACCACCGCGTCTTCGACACCGGTGACCGCGGGTGCGGCCGCGACCCGGACGTCGAGCAGGGGCGCTCCGACCACGTCCAACGGGGCATCGAGGATCCCCGACGACCACTCGGCCTCGGTTCCGGGCTCGACACTCTGCGGGACCGGGGCGTTCGGCCTCGTGTCCGGTGCCTCGCGGTCGGTGGGGAGTCCGCCGGGCAGCGTGTTCAGCGTCTGGGCGCCGGCCACGATGCGGTCGCGGCGGTCGGTCAGTGCGCCGTCACCGGAGAGGTAGAGCGAATAGTCCTGACCCACCGAGACGTCCGAGGATTCGGCGTACGCGGGTGTGGCGTTGCCGGTGTAGTCGACCCAGTTGCGGAAGTAGCTGAATACCGGCCCGGTGTCCGCCCCGCTGTCCCGCAGGTAGTGGTCGAACCAGTCGATGATCCGGCCCGCCTCGTACTGGGTGTCGGGGTTGGGGTCCTTCATGTTGATCTCGCCCTCGGCGGGAGTCAGGTTGGAATGCCCCCAGCTGTGCCAGATCATCTTCACGTCGTTGCCCTGTGCCTGCAGCGTCTCGAAGGTGGCCTTCGACTCGTTGAGGTCGAACAGCGTGTCCTGCTGACCCTGCAGCAGCAGCACCGGGATCTTCACGCGATGGGCGTACGACACCACGGAGGACTGTCGCAGGAAGTCGACGGACGCCGGGTCCGGGAAACCCTGCACCGCGGACTGTGCCAGCGCGGGGCATGCGGGATCGGCGAAGTTGGGGCACCCCAGGGCCCGCACCGGGTCCTGCGCGTAGCCCTCCGCGCGGGGGTTGGTAACACCGACGGCCCCGAACGTCAGCGACCACACCACCTTCGATGCCCCGGGAACCGACGTGCTGACCCCGGACGTCTGGTCGATGCTGTTGGGCGCGAGCGAGTAGCTGAGGTCGTTCCAGGTGATCATCGGGATGATCGTGTCGATCCGTGGGTCCACCGACGCCGCGGCGAACTGCACCGCCCCGCCGTAGGACCCACCGATCATCCCCACCCGCGGATCGTTCGCCTCGGCCGTGCCGTGGTGGGCCGTCGCGTCCTGCACCACGTAGTCGAGACCCGCAACGGGAACGGTGTGCGCGGGATCGACGAACGCAGTCCCGTCGCGTCCGCCGAGGAAGCTCACCAGTTCACTCGCCGCAACTCCGTCGTACTCGGGGTTGTCCATGTGGATCTTGCAGCCCGAACCGCCGAAGCCCAGCCCGGAATAGGCGAGCACCGCGTAGCCCCGCGAGGCGAGGAACGAGCCGATACCGGCCTGATCGTTCTTGGAACCGCCGAAGCCGTTGGTGGTGAGGACGGCGGGGACGCGATTCGACGCCGACGCCGCATCCGGTTTGTACACGTCGCCGATCACGTCGCACGGTACGTCGCGGTTCGGTCCGACAAAGACCTGGAAATGGAGCGTCGTCTTCGTGAACCCGCCCGCGTCGGCGGTCGCCGGAGCGGCTGCCGCGATCGGTGTCAGGACGGTGGCCGCGGCCACCGCCATCGTCAGCGTCGATCTGCCCACCCTGCGATTCACAGCCCACCCGCCATCCGTCACGCCGTCCGGAGAACCTCCGAAGAGCGTAAACGCTCTGGAACTGTGACCAACTCGGATTGCCGGTATGTCGCGACACCCGAGCGACCGTGCCGTTTATATTTGAGTCGTGGCAATGTCCAAGCGCGCCGAAACGTCACTGTTGACCGACCAGGTCTACGACATGATCCACGAGTCGATCATGAACGGTGATCTGCCTGCCGGTGCCCGCCTGCGAGTGCGAGATCTCGCCGAACAGGTGGGAACCAGCGTGATGCCGGTGCGCGAGGCGATCCGCCGGCTCGAGGAAGCCGGGTTGGCCGAGCGATCACCGCACAAGGGGGCAGTGGTCAAGGGCCTCACCCTCGCCGAGTTGGTGCACGTCTACGACGTGCGCCGGTTGCTCGAGGTGGAGGCCGCCCGGCTCGGCGCCCAGCGAATCAGCGCTGCGGACAGTACCCGGATGCAGGACGAGTTCGCTTTCATGCGCACCGCCCTCGACGAGCGGCGTGTGGTGGCCTATCTCGACCACGACGAGGCGCTGCTGACGATCCTGTACGAGGCCGCCGAGAATCCCGTGCTGGTCGACACGATCCGCACGCTGTGGCAGCGTTGCCGGGCGTACAAGATCGTCGGCGCCGAGGGCACCGTCGACACGACCGAGGACGACTCGCTGTGGAAGTACCAGCAGCGTCTCGTCGAGGCCGCCCGGGAGCACGACGACGCCGCGGCCGCCGCGGTCAACAACGATTCGCTCCTGGACGCGACCGCGCGGATCAAGGCGCAACTCGCGCAGCAGGACGCCGGCTAGACACTCACCCGTGGCCTGACGCGACCACGCCCATGTGAGTGGCAAAGCGTGCCGGGGGACGCTTTGCCACTCAGTGATACTGGTTGGGTTCGTTGACGCGGCCGGTCTGACTCGTTGCCACTCTGACGCCCGCAAGGACTGTCCTTCACGTGATGTGTCGACCGACCGCGTCGACGAACACACGCGGCCGGTCGGGCGGAGTGACCTGATAGGAGCCTGACTTCGACAAGTCCCATCACTGAGTTGTCCGCCGTCCCGACCGGTGCGTGGCCACCAGATGAAAGGGACAGCCATGACCAGCATGACCGAAACCCCGCCGGATGTCAGCCTGACCATCCACGCCGGCGTCGACACCCACAAACACACCCACCACGCCGCGATCGTCGACCACCTCGGTCGCCCCCTCGCCGACCGCGAGTTCCCCGCCACCGACGCCGGCTACCACCAACTCCTGAGCTGGCTCGCCGGCACCGGCATCATCGCCTCCGTCGGTGTCGAGGGCACCGGCAGCTACGGCGCCGGCCTCACCCACGTGTTGCACGACGCCGGTCTCACCGTCGTCGAGGTCGACCGCCCCGACCGTCGTTCCCGACGGCGGCACGGCAAAACCGACCCGCTCGACGCCTACGCCGCCGCCACCGCGGCCCTGACCGGACGCGCCACCACCGTCCCCAAGACCCACGGCGGGGACGTCGAGGCAATCCGGTTCCTGCACAACGCCCGCCGCAGCGTGATCAAGTCCCGGGCCGAGGCGATCACCACCCTCAAGGCGATGATCGTGAACGCACCCGAACCCCTCCGCGCCGCCCTGCGCGGGCTGTCCGACCCCGCCCTGTTCGCCGCCTGTGCCGCGCTGCGTCCCGGCCCGATCGTCCCCGGCGACCTGACCGCGGCCGCCAAGACGGCGTTGCGGTCCCTCGCCCGCCGGATCCGCGCCCTCACCGCCGAGGGTCGGGCCCTGCGCACGAACATCGCGGCCCTGGTCGCCCACACCGCACCACGGCTGCTCGAACGGTGCGGCGTCGGTGTCGAGACCGCCGCCCAGCTGCTGATCACCGCCGGCGACAACCCGGGCCGCATCACCTCCGAGGGTGCCTTCGCGAACCTCTGCGGGGTCGCCCCGATCCCGGCGTCGTCCGGGCAGACGACCCGGCACCGCCTCAACCGGGGCGGTGACCGGCAAGCCAACCGGGCACTGCACGTGATCGTGCTCTCCAGACTCAAGTACGACGACCGCACCCGCGCCTACCGGGACAAACGACTCGCCCAAAGCAAAAGCAAACGCGACATCATCCGCTGCCTCAAACGAGCCGTCGCCCGAGAAATCTTCGCCCTCCTCAACCCCGCAAACCCGGGTTGACACTCATAGGAGCATCACGTGGGGGGTTGGTCGAGCCGGCTGCGGTAGAAGAGCACCGTCACGGCGACCACCGCTTCGAGCGCGGCCGTCGCGAGGGCCGCCGCCATCGGAGTCGACATCGCATGCGCCGTCGGCGCCGAGGCCGCCGCATGCATCGCGTGCCCGTGGTGGCCGCCACCCGAACCGGGACTCATCACGGTGAGGTGCAGTGCAATCATCCCGACGTTCATCATCGCGACCAGCCCCCAGTCCCGCTGCGAACCCCGCATCCACAGGTGCCCCGCGCAATACAGACATCCGAGGATCATCGCGACGGTCACCACCCCGACCATCGGCGACGCCGCCGCATGCTCACCGAGCGTCGCGGCGTGGAGCCCTGCCGTGGCGATCGCGAGGGCCGCGGCCGCCCGCCGCCACCAGAGGCTGGTGCGGCGGGCGGCCGTGGAGAAGGCCGTGGAGAAGACGGTGGTCACGACGTCTAGCCTTCGCAGCAGTGCTTCGCGGTGCTCGCCGGCAGGTCGAGCGCGGGATTGCGGTCGAAGAACCCGACGGGCTTGAGCTTGAACCCGGCGTAGTCGACGGGCATGACCGGCCAGTCCTCGGGCCGGGGGAAGTGCGTCAGCCCGAACGTGTGCCACAGCACCAGGTCTTCGCCGTCGATGTCCCGGTTGCCCGCCACGAACGAGGGCAGACCGGCCTGGCCCGGGTGCTGGTTGACGAAGTCGCCTGCGGGATAGCGCTCGGACTCGTCGTACTGCGTGACCCACAGGTGTTTGGTCGCGAACGCGGCGCGGGCGGCGATCGAACTCGACGGGTCTGCCAGGAGCACCGGCTGTCCTTCGGGGTGCAGCGCATACCCGACGTCCTGACCCAGGCGGTTCTGCTTGGTGGGATTGGTGATGTGCCAGACCCTGGCCTTGAGGTTGTCGGCGGTGCGCTGCCCCTCGGATTCGGTGGTCAGCTTCGTCTTCTGGCAGCGGAAGGCATTGCCCCACGGGTTCTCCGGTCCCATCGGGACGGGCACGGCATCCACCTCCTCGACCGTGTTCACGTTACCGTCGACGGCCATGTCGAGTCGAGCGGAGAAGAGGTGCTGGTGGAACGGGGCGCCGAGCCCGGGTGCCATCTGGGTGGAGAATCCGTCCGCGCCGCGGTACGCGGACGTGAAGACGATTCCAGTGGCCTTCGCCTCGAGTTCGATGGTGCCGTCCAGGTAGAGGTACCAGTAGAACCCGTAGTCGTAATTGCCGATGGTGAGGAAGAACGAGATGACCAGGCGGCGCGAGCGGCGGGTCTCGGTCATGCCGTTGAACATGTCGGTGTGCTTCCACAGGACGCCGTAGTCCTCCTCGTGGAGGCAGATCGCGTTCTTCATCACCCGCGGGTCGCCGGTCTCGTCGGCGATGGTGACGTCGAAGTACTGGATCTCACCGAGGCAGTCGCAGCCGAGTTCGAGCGAGTTGGTGTACCGGCCGAACAGGTACTCACCCTGGTCGAAGTAGTTCTGCCAGTATCGGACCGGGGAGGGGTCGGCGTACGGAACCACCATCTCGGCGATCGACGCGCGGTAGATCACGGGCCGTTCGACTCCCCCGTCGTCGAACGAGAGCTGGTGCAGTGTCAGTCCCTCACGCACATCGAATCCGAAGCGGAACTTCCAGTCGGCCCAGGTGATCTCGTTGCCGTCGACGGAAAAGCTGGCACCCTCGGGCTGCGTGATCTCGATCGGCTTGAGATCGGTGCGGGTGGGTGTCGCGTGCGGTTCGGCGTTCCATTCGCCGCGCTCGGCCGGCACCGGCAGCTCGATCTCGTCGACCACCTTCACGACGCGACGCTCGGTGAGGTCGACGTAGGCCACCACCCCGTCGATGGGGTGCGCCCACGGCAGGTCCGCCTTGTCCTCCTGGTGGAAGGCGAGGACGCGGACGATGCGGTGCCCGACCTCGTCCTCGTGGCCGAACACACCGGCCGACAGGGGAACCGCCCGGACCTTCGACGGTTCGATGTCGCGCTTCGCCATCGCCGCGAGCCAGTCGGCGCTGCCGAGCAGGAAGGCTTCGATGTCCTCGAACTCCTCGTCGAGGATCGGGACGTGACCGTCGGTGGCGGAATCGACGGTGGTCGAGCTGATCACACGGTTCTCCGTCACGGACACGACGAGGTCGGTGCCGATGCCGGTGGACCGGTCGAGCAGCAGGATCCGGGCGCGCCGCTCGATCGGGTCGCCGGGGGTGAACGCGAGGACCGTGGACTTGTGCGGCTCGGCGAGCGCGACGAACACGAAGCGCACGTTCTCGCCGATCAGTCCCTCGTCCGTGAGCAGTGCTTTCGCCGAGCGGATCTCATCCGCGGTCAGCGGAGTGAGCGGGTGATCCGGGGCGGCGGACCCCACGGTGGCGCGGGTCTCGGTGGTTGCGGTACTCATCGTGCGATCTCCTTGTCGATGACGGTGTCGTTCGTGTGATGCTGCGGTAGTGCGGTGTCGTGTCGTGCGGCGTGGGGCCGGAGCACTGCGACGGCTGCTCCGCCGGCGAAGGTTCCGACGAGCAGGACCCCGATGACGGCGGCGAGCGTGCTCGATCCGCCGACGAGAAGGGGAAGGTTGGCGACGGTCATGATCAGCAGCCCGGCCAGACCGACGAGTCCGAGCAGCGGTGCGATCACCGTGTTCCACAGCCGCCGGTCCACCCGGGTCCGGCCGAAGTAGACGAGGACGGCCACGGACGTCAGGGTCATCAGGGCGACGATGCCGACCGAGGACACACCGGCGAACCAGGCGAAGACCTCGGTCACCGGGTCGAGTCCGGCGACGGCGGACGCGAGGATCAGCACGAGAGCGGACACCGTCTGCACGACCGACGCGATGTACGGCGACGCATGCTTGTCGTGCGAACGGCCGCAGCCGGCGGGCAGGGCGGCACTGTTCCCGAGGGAGAAGATGTACCGGGAGAGCACGTTGTGGAAGGACAGCAGCGCGGCGAACAGGCTCGTGATCAGGAAGATCTGGACGAGGTCGCCGGCGATCGCACCGACGTAGCGGGTGGCGGTCTCGGTGATCATGCCCTCGGGGTTCTCGGTGGCGATGGCCACCGCGCCCTCGTCGCCCCACGCGCTGACCATCGCCCAGCTCGACAATGCGTAGAAGCCGCCGATGACCAGCAACGCGAGGTAGGTCGCCCGGGGAATGGTGCGGCCCGGATCGCGGGCCTCGTCACGGAAGACGGCGGTGGCCTCGAATCCGATGTACCCGGCGATGGCGAAGATCAGGGCGATGCCGGGTGCCCCGGAGAAGAACTCGCCCGGGTGAAATGCCGCCGTGGAGAATCCCTCGTCACCGCCGCCGCGGAGGATGACGGCGGCGTCGATGACGAGGACGATCCCGACCTCGCAGACAAGCAGGACGCCCAGCACCTTGCCGGACAGGTCGATGTGCCGGTATCCGAGGATCGCGACGACGGCGGTCACGGCCAGGGCCCACACGTACCAGGGAAGTTCGGGACCGCCGTGCGCGGTGACGAAATCGTTGACGGCGGCCCCGATGTATCCGTAGACCGCGCCCTGGACGGCGGTGTACGACAGCAGCGCGAGAAACGCGGAGCCGAGACCGGCATGCCTGCCCAGGCCCTGCGTGATGTAGGTGTAGAACGCGCCGGCGCCGGGGAGGTGCTTGGCCATCGCGGTGAATCCGACGGCGAAGAACAGCAACACCACCGTGCAGACCAGGTACGACGCCGGATAGGCGGCGCCGTTACCCGCCGAGATCCCCAGCGGGACGGTGCCGGCGATTACGGTCAACGGGGCCGCCGCTGCGACGACCATGAACACGATGGCACCGGGACCGAGGGTGCCTGCCAGTCTGCGAGACGCGCCGTCGCTGACTGCACTCGGGTGCGGTGAGGCGTTGGTTGTCATGGCTTCCTTCGACTTTCACGAGGAGAGGGTCTGCGTGGATGCTCCGCGGTGAGCTCCGGAACGAGCATGCGGCTGCGGGTTGTCGGCGCGGTTGCCGAAGCGTCACGGTTCGTCGACGGCAAATGAGAACGCATGCAGGGGTGTTCTCATTCGGCTCCGGTCACGGTCTCTAGAGCGCGATGTTGACGGACTTGCTCTGGGTGTACTCGGCGATGGCGCCCTCACCGAGTTCGCGTCCCCACCCGGACTGCTTGTAGCCGCCGAACGGGAGCGCCGTGTCGAACGCATTGTGGCAGTTCACCCACACGGTGCCCGCCTTGATCTCGGCGGCCACCTCGTGGGCGCGGGACACGTCCCGGGTCCACACGCTGGCGGCGAGGCCGTAGGGGGTGTCGTTGGCGGCTGCGCGGACGCCTTCCTCCCGGTTGAACGGCACCGCGACGGCGACCGGTCCGAAGATCTCCTCCTGGTACACGCTGAAGTCGCGGTTCACGTCGACCAGCAGGGTGGGCTCGACGTAGAAACCGGTGTCGCCGTGCCGCCGCCCGCCGGAGAGGGCGCGGGCGCCGTCGGCGAGTCCGGCGTCGATGTAGCCGGTGACCTTGCCCAATTGCTCCCCGGAGATCAGCGGGCCGATGTCGTTGGTCGGGTCGAGCCCGGGGCCGATCTTCTGCGACTTCGCGAAATCGGCTACCCCGGATGTGAATTCGTCGAAGATCCGATCCTCGACGAGCAGCCGCGTTCCAGCCGTGCAGGCCTGCCCGTGGTTGAACAGGAATCCGCTCGCCACGCCCGGGATCGCGGCCTCGAGGTCCGCATCGGAGAACACGACCTGCGGGCTCTTGCCACCGAGTTCGAGGGACACCTTCTTGAGGTTCCCCGACGCGGCATTGACGATCTTCTTTCCGACCTCGGTGGAGCCGGTGAACGCGACCTTGTCGACGTCGTCGTGACCGGACAGCGCCGCGCCGATGTCGCCGAACCCGGTGAGCACGTTGAACACGCCGTCCGGGACGCCGGCCTCGGCGATCACCTCGGCGAGGAGCAGCGCGGTGAGCGGGGTCTGCTCCGCGGGCTTGAGGATCATGGTGTTCGCGCAGGTCAGCGCGGGCGCCACCTTGAACGCGGCCATCACCAGCGGGAAGTTCCAGGGGATGATCTGCGCGCACACGCCGACCGGTTCGCGGGTGGTGAAGGCGTGGAAGCGGGCGCCGGGCGCCCACGGCACCGACACCGGGATGGTGCGGCCCTCGATCTTGGTTGCCCAGCCGGCGTAGTAGAAGAAGATCTCCGCCGCCCACGTCACGTCGACGGCCTTGGCCACCGCCACCGACTTGCCGTTGTCGATCGACTCGAGCTGCGCGAACTGATCCGCGCGGGCGAGGATTCCCTCGCCGATCTTCCAGAGGATCCGCTGACGTTCCGCAGGGGTGAGCGAGCGCCACGGCCCGGACTCGAACGCCCGCCGGGCCACCGCAACCGCCCGGTCCACGTCTTCGATGCCGGCGTGCGGCACTGTCGTGATCACCTGTCCGGTGGCGGGATCGACCGTCTCGAACGTCCTGCCCGACGCGGAGTCCACCCATCGGCCGTCGACGAACATGCGCTTCGGGGACGAAACGAAGTCGACGACCCGGGGGTCGAGTCCGGCTGGGGTGTGAACGACTGCAGTCATCATGTCCTCTTCGATGGAGTGAATGAATCTGTGAATGAATCCGGCTTCTGCAGAACACTTTTGGCGGGAGTTTTCGCCTCGTCGTGCTGCGGCCTGAACCCACGATAAACCCGGGATGTGTCGCCGGTCACTACTAAATCCGGATGGGAATCAGCGACTGCGGCATTCTCATTCGACTTTTCCGGCCGCGGCGGTGGCGATTCTCATTCCGGCTTTTCGGGTCGGTGCAGCTGATCCACCATGTGCGGCGTCGCAGGCCCCGGAATCGGGAACGAATTCCCCGGCCATTCTCATTCGAGGTGACCGAAAATTAATTCCGATCGGCGCATCACGCTCGACTCCTGCGCTAGCGTGCAACTCATGCAGCCCGGCGTCGATCACGCGCGGGCAGGCGAGAAAGTGTGGAGAGCAGGTGCGTGGTGTCCGGTACACCCAGAATCAGAAGTAGATCACCGGTCGCCGGTCTCGAGCGCGCGCGCCTGAGTTTCGTCCAGGTGCTCGGGCAGTCCGTGTCCGCGGTCGCACCGTCGGCCGTGATGGTCACGCTGCCCGCTCTCGTCATCCCCGACGCCGGCCGGGCGACCATCGCGGTGTTCGTCGCCGCGGCGATTCTGATGACGGCGGTCGGCTACTGCGTCGGACAGTTCGCGACTCGGATGGTGGCCGTCAGCGGTCTCTACAGCTACATCGTGAAGGGGCTCGGGGCGGTGCCCGGTTTCGGCGGCGGCTGGTCGCTGCTCGTCGGCTACGCGGCCGCCGCCATGGCGAGCACGCTCGGCGCCGCGAGTTACCTCGCGGCGCTGCTCGGCCGAGTGGGGCTTCCGACGGGGTCGACGCTCATCGCGGTCCTCGCGGCGATCGTCGGACTGCTCGCCCTGATGCTGATGATCCGGGGGGTGAAGTTGTCGGCGCGGATCATGCTCGCCATCGAGGTCTTCGCCATCGTCGCCGCCTCCGCCGCGCTCGTGGTCGCGTTCGTCCAATCCGTCCGGGAGGGCGCGACCCCGTCCGCGGGCGGCGCGAAATCGGGGTCCGCGGTCGGGTTCGCCGTACTGCTCGCGATTACGTCGTTCGTCGGATTCGAGAGCGCGGGCACGGTGGCGCGCGAAGCCCGCAACCCGTTCGTCACCGTTCCGCGCGCCATCCGGTGGACCCCGATCGCCCTGGGCGTCCTGTACGTGTTCGCGGCCGCCCTGCAATTGCCGGAGCCGGTGCGGCAGGGAGTCGACTCACTGCCGATCGTCCTCACGTTGCCCGACCCGTCCGGCGCCGGTTCGTCGGCGCTGTCGATCGTCATGGAACTCGGCATCACCGCCTCCTGGTTCGCCTGCGTCCTCGGTTCGACGACCGCACTGTCTCGAACGCTGTTCGCGATGGGCCGCGAAGGGGTGGTTCCGATCGTGTTCGGCCGGACGCACGACCGGTTCCACACCCCCCACGTGGCGCTGGCGGTCGCGATGCCGGTGATCGTCGCCGTCCCCGTCCTCTACCTGTTCGTCAGCGGTTCGAGCCGCGACGTCCTGATCGGGCTGCTCGCCGTGTCCGCCCACGGCTACGTCCTCGCGTACGTCCTGCTGTGCGTCGCGACGCCGGCGTTCCTGCGGCGGATCGGCGAACTGACCCGGCTCCCGCTGGTCATCGGCGCGCTGGCGGCGACGGCGATGGTCGCACTGGTCGGGTGGGCGGCGTTCTCGCGGACGTATGTCGCGGGCGCGGCGACCGCGGTCTACGTGCTTCTGATGCTCCTCGGCGCCGCGGTGTTCGCGATCCGCGCCAGGCGATCCCCCGGAATCGGAGAACGGATGGGTGTGTACGACGAGGCCGTGGCCGACGACCTGCTGGGCCGCTACCGCCCGTGGGAGGTCCGCCGGTGAACGCCGACGACAGGGCCCTGTCGGGGCGGCAGCCGAAGGCCGTCACCAGCGCGCTGCAGGTGCTCGAGGAAGTGGCCCGCGCCGGTTCGGGTGTCACGGCGAAGGACATCGCGGCCCGCCTGTCGATGCCGTCGGCGACCACGTACCGGCTGCTCAACATCCTCGTCGGCGAAGGCTATGTAGTGCGGCTCCCCGACCTGTCGGGGTTCGCCCTGGGCCAGAAGATCGGGGTCCTCGTCGACGCCGCCGTGGTGCCCACCGTGTGTGCGGCGGCGCGGGAGGTCCTCGCCGAGCTTCGACTGTCGGTGCGGTTCGGGGTCCACCTCTTCTACTACACCAACGTCGCCGTCCGCACCGCCGACGCCGACCCCGAATACCCGCCGCCAGAGGACGAGTCGTTCCTCAACCAGCACCTCTACGCGTGTGCGGTCGGCAAGCTTCTCCTCGCGGAGAAGGCGGAACTCGAATCCGTGATTCCCCGCTGGGAGCCGCGCGCGCTGACGGCCCGCACGATCGTCGCGCGGAGTGAACTGCTCGCGAATCTGGACCTGATCCGAAGCCAGGGGTTCGCCACCCAACTCGCGGAGTTGCGAGACGCATCGGCGTGCGTCGCCGTCCCCGTCCGGTCCGGAACGGGGGCACTCGTCGGCAGTCTGGCACTGTCGGGGCACGTCGATCACGAACACCTCATGCTGCGGCATGTCCCGTCACTGCGGGAGCACGCGGAACGGCTCGCCCCGCTGATGGCCTGACGTCACGTCGTCTGCGACTGCCGGGCGAGGCGACGGTCGTAGTCGGCCCGTCCGACGGGGTCGACGGCGGTGAGCGCGCGCCGGTCGTCGACGAGTCGGCGACCGAGGTCGAGGAGGCTCTCCGGGACCACGGCGTCGATCAGATCCCACCCGGCGAGGTAGCGGGGCACCGCCGTTTCGGCGCGACGATGGTCGAGTGTCCGAACGATGGCGTCCGCCACGTCCTCGGGGTCGACGGTCGGCATCCCACCGCCCAGCGGCACCCCCGACGACAGCCCGGTGCGGACCGCGCTGGGAAGAATCGTGCTCACGCTGACACCGGCCGGAGCGAACTCGGCCCGGACGGCGGCGGACAGTCCGACCGCCCCGAACTTGCTGGCGTTGTAGACGGCCATCCCGGGCACGGGCAGTTTGCCGGCCATCGATGCGACGTTCACGATGTGGCCACGCCCGCGCTCGACCATCCCGGGCAACACCGTTCGCATGCCGTGCAGCGGTCCCCACACGTTGACGTTCATCGTCATCCGGCTGGTCTCGTCGGATTCCTCGAGGAACCCACCGAGCGGCATGACGCCGGCGTTGTTGACCAGCACGTCGATGCGACCGCAGTCCGCGAGCACGTCGTCGGCGAACCGCCGCCACGACTCCGCGGAAGCGACGTCCACCGTGTACGCGCGGGCGCCGATCGCCGCAGCCGCCTCGTCGGCGACCGCGCGATCGAGATCACCGATGCACACGGTCGCGCCCCTGGCCGCGAACAGTTCCGCAGTGGCGCGGCCGATGCCCCTCCCTCCCCCGGTCACGACGACGACCGCGCCGTCCGGGTCGATCTCGGGGTAATTCCGTCCGCTGAAGATTCCCATGGTTTCGGAGACTATCAGTATCTGAGTTACGTCGGTAGCCCGAATTTCTCCGAGTCCGTCGAAGTCAGGCGATATCCTGCGGGCGGAAATAAGATGAGTGATGACGAAAAACCCGCCGGGCCCGCACGATCCGGTCGTCCTCGAAGCGGTCCCGTGAAGCCGGGCCTGCCCTCCGCCCTCGTCGCGTGCGCGGTGGCGCTCGCGCTCCCGTGGTCGCATCCGGCCGTGGCCGACGCCGCGCCGGACCCCGCCGTCCGGTACGTCGCGTTGGGGGATTCGCGAGCCACCGGGTCGCCTCAGGATCTGCTGTCGATTCGGGACGGGTGCTTCCGCACGTCCGACGCGTACCCGCAGATCGTCGCCGACACCCTGAGGGCGGAATCCTATGTCAGCCGGGCGTGCGCAGGCGCGAAGACCGAGAACATCACGACAACACCGCAATTCACAGTGACCGGCCCGCAGCCACCGCAGATCGGGGCGCTCCAGCCGGACACGACGCTCGTCACCGTCAGCATCGGCGGAAACGACATCGCGTGGTCGTCGCTGGTCGAGCCCTGCTACACGCCCGCCCCGGGATTCGACGCGAAATGTCGCTCCGACGCCACCACGGCCCGGCGCATGACCGACGCCCTCGCCGCGCTCGGCCCGAAGGTGTCCGCAACCCTGGCTGCCATCGCCACGAAGTCCCCCGCAGCAACTGTGCTCCTGGTGGGGCACGGCGGCATCTTCGGCGACCGCGGCTGCTGGCCCTACGTCCCCACGAGCGACGCCGACGCCGCCTTCGTCGTGCAGTTCTTCGTGCGAATGAACGCCGTTCTCGCCAACGCGGCACGCGCGAACGGCGCCCGGTTCGTCGACGTGGCCGCCGCCGCGGTGGGGCACGACGCGTGCGCCGGACCCGATCGACGCTGGTTCGAGGGCCTCGTCCCCCGGTCGTTCACGATGCCCCTGCACCCCACCCACGAAGGGCACAGAGCGATGGCCTCGCTCGTCGTCGCGGCCCTTCCCTGACCCGCGGGCGTCGGCGCGCAGGCACTGCTGGACGCCCGACCTAGTGGCACACCCGGGTGCTCATCCGGTATACCCTTCAAACGGGTCGTACGGTTTGTTATCCGGCAACGGCCGTAACCGATACCGACGCTCACATAAAGAAAAACGACATCTGTTTCCCGAAACGTGGGTCGTCCACGGGCCGGGAACGGAAGGACCGCAGTGCTGTTGGCAGAAACGTCAGAAATGCGGGCCCCCGCGGCCGCACCCCACCACGAGGAGTGGCGAGAGGTAGCCGCATGCCGCGGAGTCGCATCATCGGTGTTTTTCTCCCCCGATGGCGAACGCGGTCGCGCCCGGGCCCGCCGCGAGGCGAACGCCCGGCAGATCTGCGAAGACTGCCCGGTCGTCGCCCAGTGCCGCGACCACGCCCTCACAGCGGACGAACCGTACGGAATCTGGGGAGGCATGACCGAGGCCGACCGCCGACGCCACGCCCGGCGAACCCGGACCGGCGAGCGCCGCTGACCTGGTCAGCCGCGTTTCGGGCACGGCTCTTCATCACATTGTATGAACCGGCACCCCCACGGTTGTCGTGATGGCGCATGGTGGGCGCGCAACCACACGAGCAGGGTGACTCCCATCACAAGCGTGGTCCCGCCCCCGCGATCGTCGACGGATGCGGACACCTGATGAAGGGAATGCCATGGGTACGGTTCCGGACGGAGCGCATCAGCTCAAACCCGGCCTCAAGCAGCGGCACCTCACGATGCTGTCGCTCGGCGGCGTCATCGGTGCGGGGTTGTTCGTCGGCTCGAGTGCGATCATCAACCAGGCCGGTCCGCTTGCGTTCATCACGTATGGCATCACGGGACTGATCGTGTTGCTGGTCATGCGCATGCTCGGGGAAATGGCTTCTGCCAAAACCTGTTCCGGATCGTTCACCGATTATGCGCGGATGGCGTGGGGTGAGTGGGCAGGATTCTCGACGGGGTGGCTCTATTGGTATTTCTGGGTCATCGTCGTCGGATTCGAGGCCGTCGTCGGCGGTCAGATGATCAACAAATGGATCCCGTCGATACCGGTATGGGCGATTGCGCTCGTACTGATGATGGTCATGACCGCCGTCAATCTCCTGTCGGTCGGCGCTTTCGGTGAGGCGGAATACTGGTTCGCCAGCATCAAAGTCGTCGCCATCGTCGCCTTCATCACCGTCGCCGCCCTCTTCGTTTTCGGACTCTGGCCCGGCGCAAGCATCGACTTCGGCAACCTCACCGATCACGGTGGATTGCTGCCGAACGGGTTGGCCACCCTGTTCGTCGGCGTGGTGGTGGTCATCTTCTCCATGACCGGAGTCGAGGTCGTCACGATCGCGGCAGCCGAATCGGCGGAGCCGGCGAAATCGATCCGCAAGGCCGTCAATTCGGTGGTGTTCCGCATCCTCGCCTTCTTCGTCATCTCGACATTCCTGATCGCCGTGATCGTGCCGTGGGACTCGGTCGTTCCGGGGGAATCGCCGTTCGTCGCCGCCCTGGACCGGATCGGCATTCCGGGTACGGCGGACCTGCTCAACCTCGTCATCCTGGTCGCGGTGCTCTCCGTCCTGAACTCCGGTCTCTACACGTCCTCGCGGCTGCTGTTCGTCATGGGCGGACGCGGCGACGCTCCGGCGTGGATGACCTCGACCAACAAGCGGGGTGTCCCGGTGAAGGGAATCCTCTCGTGCACGGTGGTCGGCTACGGATGTGTGGTGCTCGCGGCCCTGTTCCCGGACACGGTGTTCCTGTTCCTGATCAACGCCTCCGGTGCGGTGTTCCTGTTCGTGTACTTCATGATCTGCATCTCCGAATTGCGGTTGCGCAGGCGGTGGGAGAAGGAAGACCCGAGCCTGCTCCAGTTCCGGATGTGGCTGTACCCGGGCCTGCCGATCCTGGTCACGACAGCGATCGTCGCGGTGCTGGTCAGCATGGGATTCCGGGAAGCCAACCGGATCGAGCTGATGCAGGGAGTCGCCGTCTGGGTGGTGCTGACGATCGTCTACGTCCTGAGGAAGCGACTGGGTGGGCGCGGTTCCGGAGGATCTTCTTCGCTGGACTCCCCGGGCGCCGACAACGAGCGACCCGCGACTCCCCAACCGACCTCGTAAAACGCGGGAATACCCGTCACAGTGCTGCTGCCACCCCAGGGTGGTAGCAGCACTTCGCGTTCCGGGAAGGCATGCCGGCTCACTCGATCAGTTCGTCCAGTGTCAGTTTGGTTCGGTCGGCGCCGGACAGCGCGAGCCAGAACATCGCCGACCCTTCCGTGGAGGTGGGTTTCAGGCCGGTGAGCTGTTCGACGCGGCGCAGCCGGTACACGAGGGTCTGCCTGTGGATCTTCAGTTCGTCGGCACTCTTCTGCCAGGCGCCGTCGTTGCGGAGGAACACCCGGACCGAGCTGACGAGGTCGCCCTCGCTGGTTCTGTCGTGGAGGATCAGCGGGCCGAGGATGTCGCGCACCAGTCGGCGAGTGTCTTCCACACTGCGTGGCAAGAAACCGATCTCGTCGTCGTCTTCGCCGTAGACGTTGACGGTCAGCCCCTGTTCGTGAGCACGGGCCACAGCGAGTTGGGCTTGCCGGGCGGCTTCGGCGACGTCGGAGTTGGCGGTGAGGGTGGTGCTGACCCCGACGGCACATCCGCGCCCCAGCTTCGAACCGATCGTCGACAGCAGATCCAGGTCTCGTGGTACCAGCCCGATCAGCATCGCCGTGCGGGGCAGCAGCAACGGCGCGTACTCGTGAAGGCACACCTGCCGATGAATCGTCTCGTGGTGCAAGGCATCTCCGTCGGGGGTACTCCAGCATGCGACGACGACGGCATTCGTCATTCCACGGTGACGTAGTTCCGGCCAGACTGCGGCGGCGGTGATGGTGTCGTCCAGCAGGCCCAGCAGCAGGTCCTGTCCGGAGGCGCGGAGCCGGTCACGTTGCGCGGCATCGTGTTCGAGTTCCAGGGCGATCAGCCCACCGAGGTGTTGGAGCAACGGCCGGTCGTTGACGGGCAGCCGGCCGGCGCCGGCCGACAGCACCACCGCCCCTGCGCCCGGGATGGGAATTTCCACGCGGCCGGCCGGTTCGTCCGGCCGGTTGTCACGCTGGTGCAGCGCGAGTCGGCCGCTGACCACGACTTCACCGGCGTCGTGGTCCCGGACCTCGAGCGCCCACCCGGTGGTGCCCTCGAGCGCGGAGATCCGGTCGGCGAACGTGCCCCTGGCGTGCAGCGCCTGCCAGTACACGTCGTAGAGGCGTGTGATCGTCGTCAAGCGTTGGCGTTCGGATTCGACGGCACTTTCGATGACGGTCCGTGCCAACGTGACGAACTGCAAGTCGAAGCTCGCGGACAGCACGGGAAAGCCGCGTCGGTCGGCCACCGTGAGCAGTTCGGCGGTCACATCCGGGGTGCCGGGGCCGCGCGCGATCACCAGGGCGCTGACCTGGCTGTCGATCAGGTGCGCCATCCACTCGGACTGCTCCGCGGGGCCGTCGGGAAGCCCGCCGCCGGTCGTCATGACCAGGTCACCGCTTTCGAACCACAGCCACGGATCGGGAAGGTCGCACGCGTGCGCCCAGGTCACCAGTCTCGCGCCACCGCTCTCGCCGGCGAGATACCGCAATCCGAGCGACGGGATCGCGGTCAGTTGATCGACGGAGATCACCGGTCCTCACCTCCTCATACAAACGTACAGCCGGCGGTCGGATGTCTGTGAATCCGGAGTATGTCGGGGCTCACATGCTGACACGACACTGGACACCGACGCACGAAACGAATGACGGCTGGAGGCTCTAGATGGTAGTCAGCAATGCCCGCGCTGGTGGGCGCGACGTGTCAGGTGCCGCACACGGTACACCCCTGTGGCGCGAGGATCGAGAGTTCGCTCCCCGACGGCCCGCGTTGCCCGGGAACGTCACCGCCGATGTCGCCATCGTCGGTGCCGGGTTCACCGGGTTGTGGGCGGCCTACTACCTGCTGCAGGCGGATCCGTCGCTGAAAGTCGTTCTTCTCGAACGCGAATTCGCCGGGTTCGGGGCGTCCGGGCGCAACGGCGGGTGGGCGTCGTCGATCTTCCCGGTCTCCCTCGCCCGCGTCGAACAGCTGTATTCGCACCGCGCCGCCCTGGATCTGCAGGCCGCGATGAACGACACGGTCTCCGAGATCGGCCGGGTCGTCGGCGACGAGGGCATCGACTGCGAATACGCCCGCGACGGGTTCGTCTCCCTCGCGCGGAGCGAGGCGCAGTGGGCGCGGGCGAAGGCGACCGTGGCCGGTGCCGAGAAGTTCGGCACCCGCGGCCAGTGGCAACTGCTCGATTCCGCTGCGGCGCAGGAGAAAATCAACGCCACCGACGTCCTCGGCGGCATCTACACCGGGCACTGTGCACTGCTGCACCCGGACAAACTCGTGCGTGGGCTCGCCGGCTGGGTCGAGGAACACGGCGCAGTCATCTACGAGGACACCGCGGTCGACGAGATCGGCAAGGGCATCGTCTGGACCGAACACGGTTCGGTCACCGCCTCCGTCGTCATCCGCGCGACCGAGGCATTCACCCCCGAATTTCCGGCGTACCGGCGCAACGTGGCACCGCTGTACTCACTGGTCGTCGCCACCGCGCCCCTGCCCCAGGGGCTTCGCGAGGACCTGGGTCTCGACGGACGCACCGCGTTCAACGACATGCGCAACCTCCGGATCTATGCGCACCCGACCAGCGACGGCCGCTTGCTGTTCGGCGGCCGCGGCGCGCCGTATCACTTCGGGTCCAAGATCGATTCGTCCTTCGACGTGGACGAGAAGATTCACGACAAGATCATCGACACGATGCACGAGTTCTTCCCGGCGCTGGCGGAAGTGCCGATCACCCACCGGTGGGGCGGCCCGCTCGGTGTTCCGCGCGACTGGTTCCCGTCGGTCGGCTACGACCAGAACAACAAGACGGCCTGGGCCGGACCGTACGTCGGTGACGGTGTCGCGACCAGCAACCTCGCCGGCCGCATCCTGCGCAACCTCATCCTCGACAAGCGCGACGACCTGAATTCGCTCCCCGTGGTCAACCACCGCTCGCCGAAGTGGGAAGTCGAGCCGTTCCGGTGGTTCGGAGTCAATGCCGGACTGCGCGCCGCCGCGACCGCCGACCTCGAGGAGCGGGTGACCAACAAGCCGTCCAAGGTTTCCGCGCTGCTGGAGAAGCTCACCGGCGCCCACTGACCATCGATACTGCAGAACACTTCTTGGAGAAATCACCATGACATCACTGATCCACTTGCCCGCCAGCACAGTTCAAGGCGAGCTGACCCCCGCAGGGCAGCGGCCCGGAGCAGACAGCGGCGACCCGCAACTCGGCACGCTGCCCCTCGACGGCGGCACCGACGCCCAGATCGGGATCTGGGAATGCCGGCCGGGTGGTTGGCCGGTAGTCGACCGGCCGAACACCGAGACCTGCTACATCATTTCGGGCAAGGCGACGCTGATCGACGACGAAACCGGTACCGCGGTGGAAGTCTCGGCGGGCGACTTCCTCGTCCTGCCTCCGGGGTGGTCCGGGCGCTGGGATGTCACCGACACCGTGCGCAAGGCATACGCGATCTTCTGATCCGGTCTCCCACCGACCTCCTCGAAAGGACACCCATGACCACCACGATTCCCCATTGGTTCGACAACAAGACCTTCCCCGGCACCAGCGGCAACACCGCCCCCGTCACCAACCCGGCCACCGGCGCCGTCACCGGACAGGTCGCCCTGGCCAGCGTCGAGGACGCCCGCGCCGTCATCGACGCCGCAGCCGCCGCCTTCCCCGCCTGGCGCGACACCTCCCTGGCCAAGCGGACGCAGATCATCTTCAAGTTCCGGGAACTGCTCAACGAGCGCAAGGGCGAACTCGCCGAGATCATCACCTCCGAACACGGCAAGGTCGTCTCCGACGCCCTCGGCGAAGTCTCCCGCGGCCAGGAGGTCGTCGAATTCGCCTGCGGCATCGCCCACCTGCTCAAAGGCGGCATGACCGAAAACGCCTCCACCAACGTCGACGTCTCCTCCCTCCGCCAACCCGTCGGCCCCGTCGGGATCATCTCCCCCTTCAACTTCCCCGCCATGGTCCCGATGTGGTTCTTCCCCATCGCCATCGCCGCCGGTAACACGGTGGTGTTGAAGCCGTCCGAGAAGGACCCCACCGCCGCCATCTGGATGGCCGAACTCTGGGCCGAAGCCGGCCTCCCGGCCGGGGTGTTCAACGTCCTGCAGGGCGACAAGACCTCCGTCGACGAACTCCTCACCAACCCCGCAATCAAGGCCATCAGCTTCGTCGGCTCCACCCCCATCGCCCAGTACGTCTACGCCACCGGCACCGCCCACGGCAAACGCGTCCAAGCCCTCGGCGGCGCCAAGAACCACGCCATCGTCCTGCCCGACGCCGACCTCGACCTCGCCGCCGACGCCATGGTCAACGCCGGCTTCGGATCCGCCGGCGAACGGTGCATGGCGATCTCCGCCCTCGTCGCCGTCGGCGACATCGCCGACGAACTCGTCGCGAAAATCACCGAACGCACCAACACCCTCAAGACCGGTGACGGCACCCGCGATTCCGACATGGGACCGCTCGTGACGAAGGTGCACCGCGACAAGGTCGCCTCCTACATCGACGCCGGCGAAAACGACGGCGCCACCATCGTCGTCGACGGCCGCACCGTGCAGCCCGACGGCGGCGAGGACGGGTTCTGGCTCGGACCCACCCTGATCGACCACGTCACCACCGACATGTCCGTGTACACCGACGAGATCTTCGGACCCGTCCTCTCCGTGATCCGGGTCGACTCCTACGACGAAGCCCTCGAACTGGTGAACTCCAGCCAGTTCGGCAACGGCACCGCCATCTTCACCAACGACGGCGGCGCCGCCCGCCGATTCCAGAACGAGGTCGAGGTCGGCATGGTCGGCATCAACGTCCCCATCCCCGTCCCGATGGCCTACTACTCCTTCGGGGGCTGGAAGAACTCCCTGTTCGGCGACACCCACGCCCACGGCGCCGAAGGCGTGCACTTCTTCACCCGCGGTAAGGTCGTCACCACCCGCTGGCTCGACCCCAGCCACGGCGGCCTCAACCTCGGCTTCCCCCAGAACAACTAAACCCCCACCACATCACCTGTGCGGGGTGCGGATCTCGGACCGCACCCCGCACAGGCCCCCACTCACCACTCCCCCACACTCGAGGAACACGTCATGCCTCTCGTCCACATCCACGTCATCGAAAACAGGCGCACACCCGAGCAACTTCGCCACGTTGCGGACGTCGTGCAGAACGTGATGCTCGAACACTTCGCCGCACCCGATCGAGACCGCTACCAACTCATCACCGAACACAAGCCGGGCCAGATCATCGCCGAGGACACCGGACTGGGGTTCGAACGCACCGACGACATCGTCGTCGTGCAGATCGCTCAACAGGGCAGAAGCGTGGACCAGAAGACGGCGATGTACCGGGCACTGGCCGACCGACTTCACATCGAGACCAGTCTCGCACCAACCGATGTGATCGTCTCGGTCGTCGAGAACACGCGCGATGACTGGTCTTTCGGCAACGGAATCGCCCAATTCGTAGAAGGCCACCTCTGACCACACACACTGCAGTCGCTGAGCGGCACGCCAGGAGAACGGACATCGACATGATCGGCTGGACACCCCCGCCGCCCGCTCGATCGATCCTTCGACACCGGCGAGCCTCCGCCATCAGTGCATGCGACGCCTGGCAGCGTCCGCTAGTTGACCCGACGCCGACGAGCTAGAACATGCCGTGGCCCCCGAAACCACCGAAGTGTCCGAAACCACCGAAGCCACCGAGGAACGGGCCGGCCTCCGGTCGTTGGGACCCGTAGGTTCCGGGCCAGCCCCAGGGGAAGCCCGACTGCGGCACGTCGGTCACGGGCCCCTCATCTGGCACGACCCGTGCGACGGGCGTAGCGGCGCTGTCGGTTACTGTTGCCGCGGAAGCAGTTCCGGCGCCGAGGGCGATCAGGGGTGCGATTGCGGCTGCGGCGACCGCCGCGCGGATTGCGAACTTGTACATTGTTCTCACCTTTCGTTTTCTGGAGCTGTGATCGGGTTGATGATCGAACGACCATTGATGTAAATTTTCGTCCGAACACGGCCCAGAGTCGCCACAGCCAGCGGGTGTTTGCAGGTGCTACCAGCCGTAATCTCGGTCTTCCAGGTAGCTGCAATGCCATTACCGGCCGGCGTGTGCAAGACCGCATTGTGGCGTATCGACGGGGTGCCGATGACGTACTCTCGAAGTCGATCACTTCGACGGTGATCGGGCGCTTTCTCACGGACGACGCGGAAACTCGGGGTCGACGATGGCCGAATTCCATCCTCCGGCGGCGCGGTCCGATCCGGCGACGCCACGGGTGCGGGTGCTGCTGGCCGAGGACGACGTCCTGCTCCGCGAGGGTGTGGCGAGCCTGCTCGCCCGCTCCGGCTTCGATGTTATGGGGCAGGCCGGCGACGCAACCACCCTCCTCGAACTGGTCCGGAAGCGAACGCCCGACCTGGTGGTGGTCGACATCCGGATGCCACCGACCCACACCACCGAAGGCCTCGACGCAGCCCGGGAGATTCGCGAACACTTCCCCGAGGTCGGCATCCTGGTGCTGTCGGCGCACGCCGATGTCGAGCACGCGATGGAACTACTGGCCAGCGGCCGCGGAATCGGCTACCTGCTCAAGAGCCGCATCACCGACGTCGACGATTTCATCGACACCCTGCAGCGCATCGCCGCGGGGGCGTCCGTCGTCGACCCGGCGCTGGTGCAGGAGTTGGTGTCCGCCCGTCGGCGCAACGACCCGCTCGCGGCGCTCAGCGCGCGGGAGCGGGAGGTTCTGGCCCTCATGGCGGAAGGACGTTCCAATGCCGGCATTGCCCGCCGGCTGTGGGTCACCGAAGGAACCGTCGAGAAGCACGTGCGCAGCATCCTGACCAAACTGAACCTCCCGGAGACCGGCGACGATCACCGACGGGTTCTCGCGGTCGTCACCTTTCTCGAGGCTCGCTGACCGGAGCCACGCGGTCCCGTTCAGCGCGGAGCAGATCCCGGATTGCATCGGACGACAGTTCGGTCTTCGACACGAATCCCACCGCAGGGCTCCCGGAGACCAGGTCGGCCAGGTCTTGCTCGGCGTGCGTGGAAATCAGGATCACCGCTGCTGCGAACGACTCGTCGAGTCGCTGCGCGAGGTCGAATCCGCACTCCGCGCCGAGTTCGACGTCGACCAGAATGACGTCGGGCTGCAGTTCCGCGGCCGTCCGCACCGCGTCGGCGGTGTTCGATACTGTGCCGACCACGGGGATGCCCTGCTGCTCGAGGAGTCGCCGAGCAGTGTCCAGAAAACACGGGCTGTCATCGACGATCAGGCACCGTGGACGATCGTGCTGCAACACCATGCCCTCCATCGTCGACCCGATCCTCCCGCCGACGCATTCCCGCTAGCAGGAAAATCCCCTCGTTCACTCGCCGGCGACCGGGATCGTGATGTCCAGCGTGGTGCCGTGACCCGGCGGACTCGTGATCCGCAGGTGGCCGCCGAGGGCCTCGACCCGGTCCTGCAATCCGAGGAGCCCGGAGCCCGCGGCGGACGAGGCACCGCCGACGCCGTCGTCCCGGATCACGAGGTGAAGGATGCCGTCCTGCGTCCCCAGCGACACAGACACCTCGGAGGCTCGCGCGTGCTTGGCGGCATTGGTGAGCGCCTCGGCGACCACATAGTAGGCGGCTACCTCGACCGATTCCGCGAAGCGATCCTCGATTGCGACGTCGAGGGTGACGGGGACCGCCGAGCGACGCGCCAGCGTCCGCACCGCCGATCCCAGCCCTCCCTTCGACAGGATCGCCGGGTGGATTCCGTGTGAGAGTTCGCGCAGATCCTCCGACACCCCCTTCAGCCCCGACGCGATGGCCGACAGCTGCTCCTTCACGTCCACCCATTCGGCAGGCACCGATGCCTCCGTCATCCGCACCTCGAGCCCCAGCGACACCAGTCGCTGCTGAGCCCCGTCGTGCAGATCGCGTTCCAGGCGACGCCTGGCCTCGTCGGAGGCCGCGACGATCCTCGCGCGCGACGCAAGCAGTTCGGCACGGGTCACAGCATTGGCGATCGCGGTCGCGACGAGATCGGCGAAGTCACCGAGCCGCGCCTCGGTGTCCGGTGGCAGCGGCTCGGCGCACCGCGATCCGACGATCGCCGCACCCCACACCCGGGAGTCCACGACGATCGGGACTCCCACGATCGATCCGAAGCCCCCCTCCCGAATGCGGGTCGCGACTTCCCCACCGACGTGTTCGTGGTTGTCGATCCTGGCGGCACGGCCGGTGCGGAGAACGATCGCCCCGACGTCGTCGCCCTCCATCGGGATTCTGTCTCCGGTGTCGGACATCCCCGTGACCCCCGGCTCGTATCGAACGGCGACCAACGTCCCCGTACCGTCCCCGTCGTTGCGAAGGAGTACGGCGTTGACCACGTGCAGCCAGAGCGTGAGTTCCTCGGCGACAGCTGTGAAGACTTCCGGTGGGCTCACTCCACGCGCCGCCAGTGTTGCCACTCGGCGCAGTGCGGCCTGATGTGCGGCGAGGACACCGAGTTCGTCACGGCTGACCTCGGCCTCGCGCCGGCGCAGGACCGCCTCGGCGGTGCGCAACCTGGCTTGACCGGCCATCAGGTTGGCCACCAGCGCGACGGGCAGGAAGACCAGGATGGCCACCCAGTCGCCGGGTTTGGTCGGAAGCAGGGATCCCGCCACCTGGAGGTGGAAGTAGACGTAGACGACTGCACTGACCAACGTCGTCATCACCGACAGCACGAATCCCCAGCGAGCCGAGACCACCAGGACTCCGAGCAGGAACACCGCGCCGAAGGCGTTCTGCGGCGCGACCGTGTCGAGCTGATGCACCACAGCGGTTTCCACGGTAATCACGGTGGCGGCGACCACGATACCCAGCCACAGAGGAGGGCTGGTCGGGCGCACCAGGAGCGCTATCAGACGCGCAGGCATCTCTCGCGCGTCCGCATCGACAGCCCCGAAGTGGGACGCCGCGTCGCGCCGCGACAGCGCTCCGATTGACCGCCGTGACCACTTTCGCGTCATCGTGCTTGCTCGGATCAGTCGTGGAGTTCTCGGACAGACCTCGATGTGCATCATATCGAGGTGACCCTCCCCGTCTCGACGGCTTGCTCCCGTTGGTCGGCTGACACCGGCCGATGTCGCTACGCTGGGCACAGGCCGATGCAGTAGACCTTGGGAGGACGCGGTGGTAGCCGTACGGATACAGGTGGGTGATCTGGTGCAGGCGTCCGGTCACGCCGGCCCCTGGCTGGTCGTCGAGGTCAGCAAGGGCATGGCTTCGCTCCAGCATCCCGACGGGCACAGACTGTCGGTCCGGACGACGATGCTGTCGGTGGTGCACAAGGCGACGAGCCCGGCGGGCGAGGTCGAACCGCCCGCCCGCGATCAGCCGGGAGAGGCACCCACCCTCTTCGACTAGATCACGAACGATTTCGTGTCCACACATGACGTCGTTCACGCCTCCATTACGTACCAGATCAAGTACGTATATGGTACCCTGGCAGCGTCGGGCATCGCTTGCCCACGGCAGGTGCGGCCCCGCCTGCGATGCGAGGAAAAGAAGGTGACCCATGTCCGCTATTACCGCCACTGACGCCCGGAAAAATCTGTTCGGCTTGGTCAGCCAGGTGAACGAGGACCACACCCCGGTGGAGATCGTGTCGAAGAACGGCAACGCAGTCCTGATCTCGAAGGACGACTACGACTCCATCATGGAGACCGCCTACCTGTTGTCCAGCCCGGCGAACGCTCGCCGGCTGCTCCGCAGCCTGGAGGCGACCCGGCGCGGTGAATACACCGACAGGGAACTGATCGAGTGAACACCGCCTTCACCGACGACGGCTGGGACGACTACACGTACTGGCTGACCAACGATCGGAAGGTTCTCGCCAAGATCAACGCGCTGATCAAGGACATCAAACGGTCGCCCTACCAGGGGATCGGAAAACCCGAACGGCTCCGCCACATGGAAGACAACGTGTGGTCGCGGCGCATCACCCACGAGCATCGCCTGGTGTACGTGATCGTCGACGACACTGTCGTCATACAGCAGGCCCGCTACCACTACGACTAGTCGACGATCGTCGTGACGATCGTCGTGACCGCCGGGGTCCGCGGGGTCGAGCCGAACCCGAATCGGACGGGCGGATCGACCGGTGTCAGGGCGCCGAGGTTCTCGCCGCACCAGGTGGCGGACATTCCGGCCAGCCGCCGCTGGTCGACGGCTCCGTAGAACTCGCGACGCCCGTTGCCCGCGGTGCCACGGGTGCGCACACCGCGGAGAACGACGCGGGCGATCGGGTCGCTGACCGAGCAGAACCACGGCGCACCCGCGACGGTCCGCGGCACCAGATTCAGCAGGTGTCCGAGCAGGGTGCGGGCCCCGACCTCGAACCGCACGTGCAGGTCGCCGGCCTGAACCGCCCGACTGTCGCCGGACCTCGTGTAGTGAACGGGTGTGATCACCGTCCGGTCGAAGGTGTACGTCGCGGTGACGAAATCGCGGACGGCGTCCGACGGCGCGAGGAGCACCCGCAGGCCGTCGGCGTGTTCGACCATGACATCCGTGAACTCACCGAGCGGCGATCGGGACCAGTGGCCGACGACGATGCGGACTCCCGACCCGGTGCCCACGCCGGTGATCTCACCGTCGAAACGCCATCGGGTCATTCGGTCAGGTGCCGGTACGCTGCGGCGCTCCGATCCGACAGGACGGTGCGGAGAATGAATCGTGTTTGCGCCGTGATGTATTGGTCGACGGTGTAGCGGGACGCGAAATGCCAGTGCTTGAGCGCCCACCCGTGCGCGAGCATCATCATGTCGAACGTCGTCAGGTCGACGTCGAGGTCGCCGGCGATCCCGGATGCGATCGCGGCTTCGAGGGCATTGTGGAGCGGTGTGGACGTCGCCACCTCGAGTTCCTTGATCCGCTCGCGCCCCTCCTGGTCGAGGGTCCGGCTCTCCCGGTACGTCAGCACGACGGCGTCCAGATTCTCGTCGACGATCTCGACGAACCGCCGGAACCCGGCGGCCAGCCGCTCGATGGGGTCGGTTCCCGCGGCATCCATCGCGGGCTCGAGCTGATCACGGAACGCGTCGAGGATGTCGACGATCGTGGCGAGGAGGATGTCTTCCTTGCCGCCGAAGTACTTGTAGATCAGCCCCACACTCACCTGCGCCTCGTCGGCGAGCGCCTGCATGGACATCTGATGGAACCCGGTCCGCTGCATCACCGTGACGGCGGCGTCGAGCACCTGACGTCGACGCGAGCTGACGCGGACGGCGCGGACCGCCTCGTCGAGTGGAAGGGCGGACGTGTCCTTCGCCATGACAGATGACCTCTCCTTGGTGGCAGAACCTGCGGTGAATGGGTATTCACAGTATCCCGCGCGGGATCGGAACCGCAGTCCGGTCCGGGTCAGATACCGAGATCCTTCGCGACGATCGTCTTCATGATCTCGGTGGTGCCGCCGTAGATGGTCTGGATCCGCGCGTCCACGAACGCGCGCGCCACCGCATATTCGCGCATGTAGCCGTATCCGCCGTGGAGTTGCAGGCACCGGTCGGCGACGCGGACCTGCAGTTCGGTGGTCCACCACTTGAGCCGCGCCGCACGGGCCGCGGTCAGGTCTCCGCGGACGTGCTGGCGGATGCAGTCGTCGAGGTAGGTGCGGGCCAGGTCGAGTTCCGTGGCCACTTCCGCGAGAACGAATTGGGTGTTCTGGAATCCGGCGATCGGCTGTCCGAAGGCGCTGCGCTCCTTCACGTACGCCAGGGTCTGCTCGAGGACTCCTTCGGCGGCCGCGACGGCGCCGACGGACAGGGACAGCCGCTCCTGCGGCAGGTTGTGGACGAGCTGATAGAAGCCCTGCCCCTCCTCCCCGAGCAGGTTGGCCACCGGAACGCGCATGTCGGTGAACGTCAGCTCGCTGGTGTCCTGAGCGTGCAGCCCGATCTTCTCCAGGTTGCGGCCACGGGAGAACCCGGGCGTGTCCGACTCGACGACGAGCAGCGACAGCCCCTTGTGCTTGTCCGGCGACGTGCGCACGGCAACGACGAAGAGCGTGCCGTTCTGGCCGTTGGAGATGAACGTCTTGCTGCCGTTCACCACGTAGTGCTCGCCGTCGCGGACCGCCGTGGTGCGGATGCCGGTGAGGTCGCTTCCGGTGCCCGGCTCGGTCATCGCGATGCCGAGAATCGTCTCCCCGGTGACGGTTCCCGGAAGCCACCGGGCCTTCTGTTCCTCGGTCGTCATGTCCGTCAGGTACGGCAGCACGACGTCGTTCTGGAGGGAGAACGCGATACCCGCGGATGCGGCACCCGCACGGTTGACCTCGTCGACGACGATCGCGTTGTAGCGGAAGTCCTCGACGCCGGGACCTCCGTACGCCTCGGGGACCGGGAAGCCGAGCAGCCCCTGCTTACCCGCTTCGGTGAACAGTGCCGGGTCGAGACAGCTTTCGTTCTCCCACTGCTCGTGCCGCGGGACGATTCGCTCGCGAACGAAGCTGCGGACGCTGTCCCGGAACTGCTGGTGCTCGGATTCGTATTCGATGGTCATGGTGTTCGTCTCCTATCCGCGGAACGCGTTCTCGCCGGTGAAGGCCTGCCCGAGAACCAGCTGATGCATCTCGGGTGTCCCCTCGTAGGTCAGGACCGATTCGAGGTTGACCATGTGCCGGATGACGGGGAACTCCAAGGAGATTCCGTTGCCGCCCAGGATGGTGCGCGCCGTGCGGCAGATCTCGATGGCCTCACGCGTGTTGTTGAGTTTGCCGAAGCTGACCTGGTCCGGTCGCAGCCCGGCCGTGTCCTTCAGCCTGCCGAGGTGCAGCGACAACAGCTGCCCCTTGTGCAGTTCCACCGCCATGTCGGCCAACTTGGCCTGCGTGAGCTGGAATCCGCCGATGGGTCGTCCGAACTGGGCGCGGTCCTTCGAGTACTGCAGGGCAGCCTCCCACGCGGACCGCGCCGCGCCCATCGCACCCCACACGATGCCGTAGCGCGCCTCGGACAGGCTGCTGAGCGGGGCGCGCACGCCACGGGCGCCGGGGAGCATCGCCGATTCGGGCAGTCGGACGTCGTCCAGCACCAGTTCGCTGGTGACCGAGGCGCGCAACGACATCTTGTGCTTGATCACGGGCGCGCTGAAACCCGGGGTGTCGGTCGGAACGATGAATCCGCGGACCCCGTCGTCGGTGGCCGCCCACACCACCGCGACGTCGGCGATGCTGCCGTTGGTGATCCACATCTTGCGGCCGCTGAGGATCCAGTCCGAGCCGTCCCGCTTGGCACGCGTCGACATCGACGCCGGGTCGGAGCCCGCGTCCGGTTCGGTGAGACCGAAGCAGCCGATGATCTCACCGGCCGCCATGCCGGGCAGCCATTGATTCTTCTGCTCCTCGGAGCCGTTGTTCCAGATCGAGAACATGGCCAGGGAGCCCTGCACCGACACGAGGGAGCGGATGCCGGAGTCGCAGGCCTCGAGTTCGAGGCAGGCGAGACCGTAGTGGACGGCCGACGATCCGCCGCACCCGTAGCCCTCGAGGTGCATCCCGAGGACGCCGAGTTTCCCGAATTCCTTCGCCAGTTCGCGGACTCCCGGCAGTTCGCCGGCCTCGAACCAGTCGGCGACGTGCGGTGTGACGTGCTCGGCGCAGAATTTCCGGACGGTGTCGCGCACGGCGAGTTCGTCGTCCGAGTACAGCGTGTCGATGTCGAGTGGGTCGACGGCGCTGAAGGGCCGCGGATGGGAATGGGTGGTCATGACGGTGTCCTTTACGAGCCGATGGTGTGGGATCCGCGGGCGGCCGGGGTGACGAATGCCCCGCTCTCGAACTCCCTGCGCGCGGTGTCGGTTGCCTTGTAGTGCAGCTTCTTTCCCGTCGCCGACACGGGGAGCGATTCGACGAAGCGGTACGCACGGGGGCGCTTGAACTGCGACAGCATCGGATGCCTGCGACAGAAGTCGTCCAGTTCTTCGGCGGACGGGACCGGTGCGGTGGCGACGACGTACGCGACGACGACCTGCCCCCACTTGTCGTCCGGAACACCGACGACGAGCGAATCCGTCACCGACGCGTGCTCGTTCAGCGCTTCCTCGATCTGCACCGGGTGGACGTTCTCGCCGCCGGACAGGAGCATGTCGTCCTTGCGTCCGACGATCGTCACGAACTCCTTCTCGTCCCAGGTGGCGAGGTCGCCGATGTGCAGCCAGCCGTTCCGGAACTTCTGCTTCTCCTGCTCCGGGGCATCGAAATAGGCGTTGGCGCCTTTCGGGGAGCGGACGATGACCTCGCCGATCTCGGTTCCGTCCCTCGCGACCGTCTCGTGCGCGTCGGCGAGGCGGTCGTCGAACAACTTGACCACGGCGACGTCGTCGTCGATGCAGGCCCGCCCCGCGGACCCGGCCATGTCCGGCAGATCCGTGGGCCGCAGGAAGGTGTTCCAGAAACCTTCGGTGCTGCCGTAGCCGTTGAAGATGCGCGGATTCAGCACCTTCTGGTAGTGCAGCGCCGCCTCCCGCTCGAGGGGCGCACCCATCGTGACGATGCCTTTCAGGGTGGACAGGTCGCGGGGCTTGTCCACCTGGGCACGCGCGAGCATCGCCAGGTTGGTCGGGGCGCCGATCAGGAACGTCAGCCCGTACTCCTCGACGTGGTCGAGCGTGACGTCGGCGTCGAAGCTGCGCAGCGCCACCAGCGACGCACCGAGATAGAACGTGGGATTCGGTCCGGCGCAGTACAGCCCACCGCGGTGGAACCACGGCGTCATGTTCAGCGTCTTGTCTTCCGCCGTCAGCGGGAAGTGCATGATCACGTCGTGGGCGCTGAAGATCTCGATCATGCTGTTGAGCGGGACGCCCTTCGGCATGCCGGTCGTTCCCGACGTGAACAGCCGGGTGGTCTCGTCCCACACCGTGCGAGTCACGTCCGGCGGCGACGCCGACTCGGCGACGAGGTCGTCGAACCGGATCACCTCGAAGCCGTTACTCGGCACGGGCTCTCCCGGACCGACGGCGACGACGAGCGCGGGCTTGTGCGTGGAGCGCGCCAGCGCGTCCCGCACCATCTCGCCGATCTCGGTGTCGTAGACGAACACCGTGGGACGGTTCGCGTCGAGGACGAACGCCGTCTCGCCGGACGCGAGGCGGAAGTTCATCGGCGATCCGACTGCCCCGCAGGCCTGCCCGGCCAGGTACAGCTGGGCGAACTCGGGGCCGTTGAACAACTGGTAGGCCACGACGTCGCCGGGACCCACACCGGCGCGGGCGAGGCCGGTGGCGAGCCGGTCGACCCGGTCGCCGAGTTCGGCGTACGTCCAGCTCTCGCCGGTCGACGGGGACTGCATCGCGAGTCGATCGGCGTACCGGTGCGTGTTGCGCCGGAAGCCGTTCAGATAGGTGAAGTCGTGCTCGAAGTACTGACGATAGGCGTGGGCATCGTATGCGTACGTCATGATGAGTCCTCCGTCCCGGCGCCGGTCAGCCGGCCATGGTGAGGCCACCGCTGACGCTGATCACCTGGCCGGTGATGAACGATGCGGATTCGGACGCGAGGAACACGACCGGCGCCGCAACCTCCTCCGGGCGCGCGAGCCTGCGGAACGGAATAGCCTTGACCAGAGCCTCTTTCAGCTTCTCCGCCTGCGCCTGGAACAGCGGCGTGTCGGTCGGGCCGGGGCACACGCAGTTGACGTTGATCCCGTGCCGGGCCATCTCCCGCGCCAGCGACTTCGACAGGGCGATCACACCGCCCTTCGCACCCGCGTAGATGCTCTCCCCCGCACTACCGACGCGGCCGGCATCGCTGGCGAGGTTGACGACCCGCCCACCGTTACCCGCGTCCACCATGCCGGGGAGGAAGGCGCTGCACATGTGCACGGGCCCGAGGTAGTTGATGGCGACGACCTTCTCGGCGAATTCGGTGGTGGCGTTGAGGAACTGGTCGGTGCGGTCCCATCCCGCCGCGTTGACGAGGATGTTCGCGACCCCCACCTCGGCCGTCACCCGGTCGCGCAGGGCGTCGACCTGCGTCCGGTCGGCGACGTCGACGGTCATCGGAAAAAGCAGGTCGGGCCGTTCCGCCGCGGTCTTCTCCGCGGCCTGCAGGTCGAGGTCGGCGACGACCACCCGGTCGCCCTGCTCGGCGAGTGCGAGCGCGATGGCGCGGCCGATGCCGGATCCTGCGCCGGTGACCACTGCGATGTTGTTGCTCATGGTGTGTTTCCCCTTCCCGTGTGTGTCGGACTCAGGCGTTCACGTACTTGTTGAACTCGGGCTTGCGCTTCTCCGCGAACGCCGTCGCCCCCTCGAGACCCTCGGGTGAATGCGTGAACAGGTCGAGCGCAGACATCGCGAGGTTGCTCAGTCCGGCCTGGTGGTCGGTGTCGGCGTTGAACGACTGCTTCAGGAAACGCAGGGTGGTGGGGCTCTTCTCGGCGATCTCCGCGGCGACGGCCTTCGCCTCGTCGAGCAACCGGTCCGCGGGGACGACCCAGTTGACCAGACCCCAGCGTTCGGCGGTGACGGCGTCGTACTGACGGCAGAGGTACCAGATCTCGCGGGCCCGCTTCTCACCGACGACTCGCGCCAGGAACGCCGAGCCGAAGCCCGCGTCGAACGAGCCCACACGCGGTCCCGCCTGGCCGAACTTCGCGGTCTCGGACGCGATGGTGAGGTCGCAGAGAACGTGGAGCACGTGGCCGCCGCCGACGGCGATGCCGTTGACCGCCGCGATGACGGGCTTGGGGACGTCGCGGATGAGTTTGTGCAGGTTGCCGATCTCGAACATGCCGCTCTCGGTGGGGCCGTAGTCGCCGGTCTCCGCTCGCTGCTTGACGTCGCCGCCCGTGCAGAACGCCTTCTCCCCCGCACCGGTGAGGATGATCGCCTGCACCGTGTCGTCGGCCCATGCCGAGCGGAACGCCTTGATCAGTTCCTCGACGGTCTTACCGCGAAATGCGTTGTAGCGCGCGGGGCGGTTGATCGTGACGACCGCCGCCGGGCCGTCGACCTCGTAGGTGATGTCTTCGTAGTCGGTCACGGTGATTCCTTTCCGGGAAGCCGGTAATGAGAGTGGGTTCAAAGATTGTGAACATTGATTCGGTACAAATGAACGTACATTCACTGCGCGGAGTGTGTCAAGGGTCACGCAGCCCTGCCACCGCTAGAGGAAGGCGCTGATCCCGGTCTCCGCCCGGCCGATCAGCAACTTCTGGATCTGGCTCGTGCCCTCGTACAGCGTCATCACCCGCGCATCGCGCATGTACTTGGCGACGGGGTACTCGTCGACGTAGCCGTACCCGCCGAACAGCTGGATCGCGTTGTTGGCGGCACGAACCGCGGCCTCACTGCAGAAGTACTTCGCCTTCGACGCGGCTGTCCCGAACGGCTCCCCGCGCTCGATCAGGTCGGCCGCCCGCCAGGTGAGCAGCCTCCCGGCGTCGGCGTCGACGGACATGTCGGCGATCAGGTCCTGCACGAGTTGGAACGACGCGAGCGGACGGTCGAACTGCGTGCGCTCGCGGGCGTAGTCGACGGCCGCCTCGAGGCAGCCCTGGACGATCCCCACGCATCCGGCGCCCACCGAGACGCGCCCCTTGTCCAGCGAGTGCATCGCGATGGAGAAGCCCTGCCCCTCCGATCCGAGGAGGCAACTCGCCGGCACCCGCACGTCGGTGAACGACAACTCGGCGGTCGCCTGCCCGCGGAGTCCGAGCTTCCCGTGGATCTCGCGGGATTCGAAACCGGGGGTGTCCGTCGGAACCAGGAAAGCCGAAACACCCTTGGGCCCCGGACCTCCGGTGCGCGCGAACACCAGGCACACCTTGGCCCACGTGCCGTTGGTGATGAAGATCTTGGAACCATTGATGACGTACTCGTCGCCGCTGCGCACCGCCTTGGTCTTCAGATTTCCGGGGTCCGACCCGTTGTCGGGCTCGGTGAGACCGAAACAGGCGAGCGCCTCACCGGACGCGATGCGGGGCAGCCATTCGTGTTTCTGCTCCTCGGTGCCGTGCGAGAGGATCACCTTCCCCACCAGCCCCATCGACACCGACACGATGCCCCGGACCGCGGAGTCCGCCCGGCCGAGTTCCTCCATCCCGAGGCAGTACGTGATGTAGTCGCCGCCCAGCCCGCCGTACTCCTCGGGAATGGTCATGCCGAAGAAGCCGATGTCGGCCAGTTTCCCGATGATCGCGGTGTCCACCGACTCGGCGCGGTCCCATTCGGCGCGGTGCGGGACGACCTCCTTGTTCAGAAAGTCGCGGGCCAGCTGCCGGAACTCCTTCTGCTCCTCGGTCAGTGTCAGGTCCATGGAATGCTCCTCGATGCCGCAGTGAATGAATAGTCATTAAATGTGAGCAACCGCTCACGACAAATGAAGCATTATTCATTTCCTAGGAGTCGTCAACCCTCGGGGAGCGCGAAGGTCTGGCCCGGTGCCGCGTCGCCTGGGTAGGCTCGGGACATGCCGATCACCTGGTCGGACGATGTCGACGAGGTCATCCGCGACGACCTCACCAGCGGGTTCGCGTACGTCACGCCCGCGGGAGGCGCGGTGGTGGCCGCGGTGGCGCCCTTCGGGCTGCGCGATCACGAGCGGGGCACCGTCGGATTCACCACCTCGCTGGGCTTCGGCCGCAAGCTCGAACGCATCAAGGCGGAACCGCGGGTGGCGCTCGCCTTCCATGCGCGCGAGCACGGAATCGGCGACGGCACCAACCGGCGCTACGTGCTCGTGCAGGGAGACGCGACGTTCGATCCCAGCCCCGACCGGAACGTCCTCGACGCCATCGGCGAGCGCTCGGTCCCCTACACGGGAGAGCCGCGGCGCGGCGCATTCTGGGACCGCTGGCTCAGCGCCTACTACACCGACCGGGTGCTGGTGACGGTCGCGGTGACGCGGGTGACCGCCTGGCCCGACCTGCGCACGACCGGCCAGCACGAGGTCTACGGCGCACCGCTCCCCGACGCCGACGCGGCGCCACAGGCGCCGCCGAAGAAGGGCACCGCGCCGCGGGTGGATGCGGTGAAGACCGGTGAGCGCGCCCGGAAGCTGCCGCACGTGCTGCTCGCCTACCGCGAGGCGGACGGCTATCCGACCGTCGTGCCGGTCGACGTGAACTCGGCGAGCAACGAGGGCGTGCGTTTGAGGGTCCCTGCCGGGGTGCCGCAGGGCGGTCGTCGCGCCGGACTGCTCGCCCACGCGTACCGGCCCCAGCTCGTCGGCCTCGAGTCGCGTCAGAACACCGGCTGGCTCGAGGTCACCGGCACCGAGGCGGTGTACGCACCGCACACGCAGGCCGGGTTCACCGCGCCGCCGAACAAGACGATCCTGCTCCTGGCCAACGGATTCCTGGCCCGCCGTGGCCTCGCGAAGGCCCGGAAGGAAGGCCGCACCCAGGCCCTGGGCCGATGAGCCGGACGACGCCGCGGTTCGCGTAGCGACTCGGCCCGTTCACGTGGTTCACCACTGCCGGGTCGGTCACGGTATTCTCAGCTGAACCGAACCTTCGGTCGGCTCCTGTGGATGACGGCGCACCGATGCGATGGAGTTCTGCACCTGGAAGGATTGCGCGCATGACTACGGCACGCCCCGCACGGAAGACCGGTTCGCCCGGACGGCCCGGCTACGACCTCGACTCGCTGCTCGCTGTCGCGGTCAAGGTGTTCAACGACAAGGGCTACGACGGCACCAGTATGGAGGTGCTGGCCCAGCGCCTGGGAATCACGAAGTCGTCGATCTATCACCACGTGTCCGGGAAGTCGGAGCTCCTCGAACTGGCGCTGTCGCGCGCGCTCAACGCGCTCTTCGCGGTCACCACCGAGGAGAAGGCGACGAGCGGCCGGTACATCGACCGCCTCGAGTACCTCGTCCGCCGCAGTGTCGAGGTACTCGCCGCCGAACTCCCGTACGTCACGCTCCTGCTGCGCGTCCGGGGCAACACCGCGGTGGAACGTCGCGCACTCGCCCGCCGCCGCGAGTTCGACGCCTTCGTCAGCGACCTCGTGGTCGCGGCGGCGGAAGAGGGCGACCTGCGGCCCGGAATCGATCCCGCACTCACCAGCCGGCTCGTGTTCGGCACGGTCAACTCGCTGATCGAGTGGTACCGCCCCCGCACCGGTGGGACGGTCGCCGACCTCGCCGACGCCGTCGTCGAGCTGACGTTCGACGGGCTGCGCCGCGCCTGAGCGAGACGTCACTGGTGCGCCCTACGACGAGAGGCTGGACCTCGATCGAATCGTCCACCGTCTTGCCCGTTCGGACAGTTGGGTGCGCAGCCGCGCTCGGACATCGGCAGGCACTTCTCCTGCAGCGACACTCTCCAGAATCGTCGACAGTCTCCGGTCGAATCCGGGTGTCGTCATACCGAACCCGATCCAGATCTCGTCGGGAGGTGGACCACCGTAGGGCAGCCACCGGCACGCGAACTCGAGGATGGCTGCGTCCACCCTCTCCAACCCGCTAGCCACGGTCAGACCGTGACGGCGAGGTTTTCGAAGATGGTGGCATTGGCCATGCCGCCGCCTTCGCACATCGTCTGCAGTCCGTAGCGGACGCCCTCGGCGCGCAGGTGATGCACGAGGGTGGTGGCGAGCCGGGCCCCGGATCCGCCGAGCGGATGCCCGAGAGCGATCGCTCCGCCGAGCGCGTTGACCCGTTCGTCCGGTGCCCCGGTCGCCCGCAGCCAGGCGCCGACGACGCTGGCGAAGGCCTCGTTGACCTCGAAGGCTCCGATGTCGTCGAGGGTCAGGCCTGCGCGGGCGAGCACCCGCGCGGTGGCGGGGATGGGTCCGGCCAGCATCGCGACCGGGTCGTCGCCGACGACGGTTGCGGTGTGTACCCGAGCCAGCGGGGTCAGTCCGAGGTCGCGGGCCCGGTCGCCGGACATCACCAGCAGTGCTGCGGCGCCGTCGGAGATCTGTGAGGCGTTGCCCGCGGTGATGCGGCCGTCCTCGCCGAAAGCCGGCTCCAACTGGGCGAGCTTCTCGAGGGTCGTGGTTCGGCGGATCCCCTCGTCGGCGTCGAGTTTCGTTCCGTCCGGCAGGGTCACCGGCACGATCTCGCCGGCGAATCGGCCTTCGTCGACCGCCGCGGCGGCGCGCTGATGTGAGCGCAGGCTGTACTCGTCGAGCCAGCCGCGGCTCAGTTCGTACCGGTCGGCGAGGATCTCGGCGCCGCGGCCCTGGTTGAACTCGATGCCGTCGTAGCGTCGCCGAATCGCCTCGCTGTTCGGGTCACCGAGGCCGACGCGCCGCGCCGATCCCATCGGGATGCGGGTCATCGACTCGACGCCGCCCGCGACGACGATGTCGTACTGGCCCGCGATCACTCCCGCCGCGGCGAAATGCAGTGCCTGCTGGCTCGATCCGCACTGCCGCTCGATCGTGGTGCCGGGAACCGACTCGGGCCATCCGGCGGCCAGCACCGCGTTGCGTGCAATGTTGCCGGCCTGCTCACCGACCTGTCCGACGCATCCCCACACGACGTCGTCGACCGACGCGGCGTCGACCCCGGCCCGGTCGAGCAGCGCGGTCAGGACGGTCGCGGACAGGTCGACGGGGTGGACCTCAGCGAGGCCGCCCTTGCGGCGGCCGATGGGGCTCCGTACGGCCTCGACGATGACTGCATCACGCATGGTGTGTTCCTGTTCTCTCGTTCTCGGTGATCACGTCGCGGTCCAGACCGGGGCGCGGCGTTCGGTGAAGGCGGCGGCGCCCTCGCGGGCGTCGTCGGAGTCGAAGACCGGCATCACGATCTGCCGGGTCCGCTCGAACATCTCCGCGTGCGGCCAGCCGGGAGACTCGTCGATGACCCGCTTGCTGGCCCGGACTGCGAGCGGCCCGTTGCCGGCGATCTCGTCGGCGAGTTCGAGCGCCGCCGCCAACACCTCGCCCTCGGGGGCCAGCCGGTTGACCAGCCCCAGCGGGTGCAGTTGCGCGGCGGTCACGGTCTTGCCGGTGAGCACCATCTCCAGCGCCACCGCTCGCGGCAGCCGTGCGGGCAGCCGGGTCAACCCGCCCGCGGCGGCGGCCAGGCCGCGGCGGACCTCGGGCAGGCCGAACGTCGCGGTCGGCGCGGCGACGACGAGGTCCGCCGCCAGGACGATCTCGAAACCGCCCGCGAGCGCGGGACCGTCGACGGCGGCGATCAGGGGCTTGGCGGGCGGCGCCTCCACCAGCCCGGCGAATCCGCGACCCTCGACGCGTGGGCTCTCACCCCGCAGGAAGGCCTTGAGATCCATTCCTGCGCAGAAGTATCCGCCGGCTCCGGTGAGCACACCCACTCGCAGCTGCGGATCGGAGTCCAGCAGTTGAACCGCCTCGGCGACGGCCTCCGCGACCGCACGGTCCACCGCGTTGCGGGCCTGCGGTCGGTTCAGCGTGATGACCAGCACCGGCCCCACCCGTTCCGTCAGCACGACCGGTGCGGGCGCCTCTGCGGTCACCTCGGTGCCATCCGGATCGCACCGTCGAGGCGGATCGTCTCCCCGTTGAGCATCCCGTTCTCGATGATGTGCTCGGCCAGCGCGGCGAACTCGGACGGCTCGCCGAGCCGCTGCGGATGCGGAACCGAGGCCGCCAGCGCGTCCCGGATGTCGTCGCGCGCATTGAGCAGGAGGGGTGTCGCGAACACGCCGGGCGCGATGGTGCACACCCGGATCCCGACGCCGGCGAGGTCGCGGGCGGCGGGCAGTGTCATCCCCACGATTCCCGCCTTGGACGTCGCATAGTTGATCTGCCCGATCTGGCCCTCGTACGCGGCGACGGACGCGGTCAGGACACATACGCCGCGGTCGCCGCCCCGCAATTCGTTCGCGGCCATCGCCTCGGCCGCGAACCGCAGCACGTTGAACGTCCCGATCACGTTGAGCCGGATCACCGACTCGAAAGGCTCGAGGTCGGCGGCCTTGCGGTCCTTGGTGAGCACGCGCATCGGCCGTCCGCGGCCTGCGCAGTGCACGACGGCCCGCACCGGGCCGCGCTCGGCCGCGGCGGCGAAGGCCGCGGCCACCGCGTCGCCGTCGGTCACGTCGGTCGGTACGAACCGTGCGGCGGGCCCGAGCGCCGCGGCCTGCTCTGCCCCCGGCGAACCGGGGAGATCGAGCAGGGTGACGGTGGCGCCGGACTCGACCAGCCGGGTGGCGGTGGCGAGTCCGAGTCCGGATGCTCCGCCCGTGACGACGGCGTTGATGTCCTTGATCTGCATGGATGAACCTTCGATGTGGCCGGGCCCCAGTGGTGCCCGGAATGGTGTGGAGTGCGAGATGCCTAGAGCCCCATCGACTTCGAGATGACACTCTTCATGACTTCGCTGGTGCCGCCGAAGATCCGGGTGACGCGGGCATCGGCGTACAGTCGCGCGATCGGGTACTCGGTCATGTAGCCGTAGCCACCGTGCACCTGCAGGCACTTGTCGATGACCCGGGCCTGCACCTCGGTGCAGAACAGCTTCACCTTGGCCGCGTCGGCGGGAGTGAGGGTGTCGGCGTCCAGGGCGATCAGCGCCTGGTCGACCAGGGCCTGCCCGGCCTGCAACTCGGTCGCGCACTCGGCGAGTACGAACTTCGTGTTCTGGAAGCCGGCGAGCGGCTTACCGAACACCATCCGCTCCTTGGCGTACGCGATCGCCAGGTCCACCGCGGCGGTGGCCGTGGCCTGCGCGGTGATCGCGATCGACAGCCGCTCCTGCGGCAGGTTGTGGGCCAGCATCTTGAAGGCGGCGCCCTCCTCGCCGAGCAGGTTGGCCGCGGGCACCCGGACGTTGTCGAAGGTGAGTTCGGCGGTGTCGCTCGACTTCATCCCGATCTTGTGCAGGTTGCGACCGCGAGTGAACCCGGGCATGCCGGATTCGACCACCAGCAGCGACAGACCGCTGCGGCGATTCTCGGGATCCTTCGAGGTCCTCGCGACCACGATCACGAGGTCGGCGTTGATGCCGCCGGTGATGAACGTCTTGTTCCCGTTGAGGACGTAGTCGTCACCGTCGCGGACGGCGGTGGTGGTGACACCGGCGAGGTCGGAGCCGATGCCGGGTTCGGTCATCGCGATCGCGCTGACGAGCGCACCGTCGGCGAAGCCGGGGAACCAGCGGTCGCGTTGTTCCTCATCGGCGTATTCGAGAAAGTACGGGAGCACGGTGTTCAAGTGCACCTGAAAGCCCCCGAGAGAGGCTGCCGCGTAACCGATTTCCTCATACACGACGGTGTTGAACAGGAAGCTGTCGATGCCGCCGCCGCCGTACTGCTCGGGCACCTGCAGTCCGTTGATGCCGAGTGCCGCGGTCTTGGTGTAGAAGTCGCGGGGGATGCAGCCGGCCGCCTCCCAGTCGGGCAGGTTCGGGACGATCTCCTTGGCGATGAACTGGCGGACCACGTCACGGAAGGCATGGTGGTCGTCGGTGAAGATGGTGCGTTGCATGGTGATTCCTTCGAAAATGGGTCGACGGTGAGTGCCGTCGACGGATTTCAGCGGCCGAGCGCGACGACGCCGTCGGCTGCCAGCGCATCGAGCGCGTCGGTCGGGTAACCGAGTTCGGCGATCACTTCGGCGGTGTGCTGCCCCAGGTCGGGCGCACCTGCCGTCGGGAGCTTCGGGACACTCTCGAGGTGCCACGGCGTGCCGAGTGCGGTCGCAGGCACGCCGTCGGGGCGGCTGACCTCGATGAAGAGCCCGGAGGCCTGGACGTCGGGACTGCGCATCGCCTCGGGATAGGTGTTGATCCGCCCGGCGACGACACCGTTGGCGGCGAGCACGTCCATCGCCTCGTCGCTCGTCATGGTCGCGAACGCGGCGCGCAACTCGGTGAGCAGGGCGGGGCGGTTGCGGACCCGGCTCTCGTTGTCGGCGAACCGGGCGTCGTCGGCGAGTTCCGCCCGGCCCAGCAGTCGGCACAGTCGCCGGAAGTGGACCTCGGAGTAGGCGGAGACCACGACACTGCCGTCGCTGGTGGGCATGATGTCGGCGGCCGGGGCGACCGTCGGCTGACCGTTGCCCATGCGCCGTGGTTCGTTGCCGGTGGCGAGGTAGGCGCCCCAGTTCGGGGCCTGCAGATGAATGGCGACCTCGAGCAGCGACACCTCGACGGTGTCGCCCTCGCCGGTGCGCAGGCGCCTGATGTACGCGCCGAGGATTGCCTGGGCACAGACGTAACCGGTGGCGGCGTCGACGATCTGGGCACCGACCTTCTGCGGCTCGCCGTCGTGCTCGCCGGTCACCCACATCAGGCCGCTCTCCGCCTGCGCGGCGATGTCGAGGCCGGCACGATTCCTGGACGGTCCGTGCAAGCCGAACCCGCTCACCGTCGCGTACACGAGGTGCGGATGCGCGGCGCGCATCTCCTCCGCGCCCAGACCGAGCTTGTCCATCACCCCGGGGCGCAGATTCTGCACCACGATGTCGGCGCCGGCGATCAGACGGCGGGCGATCTCCTGACCGCGCGGGTCCTTGAGGTCGAGCGCGATTGCCCGCTTGCCGCGGTTGTAGTTCTCCACCATGGCTTTACCGTGCGCGCCGATTTCACGTGCGGACTCGCCGTGCACCGGTTCGACCTTGATCACGTCGGCGCCGAGGTCCACCAGGACCTGGGTGGCGGCGGGGGCAGCGATGAATTGACCGAAGTCGATGACGCGGACGCCGTCGAGGGGCTTGTCGATCATGCGGTCTCCTCGGCACGCCGGCGGATGAGGGTGATGTCACGTTCGGGGTTGACCAGGAACACCGCGATCGCACTACCGACGATCATCAGGATCCCGCTGATCAGGAAGCCGGTGCCGTAGCCGGAGATCTTGTCGGCCGCCCGGCCGACCGAGAAACCGAGTACGAGTGGTGCGACCATGCCGGAGATACTCGACACAGCGCCGAGGCCACCGAGGACCATGCCGCGTTTACGGGACTGCACGACGTCGGCGATTGCCGTCAACGCCACGCCGTACGCCGCGGTGTTGAGCGAGAAGGCCAGAGACACGAGCAGGATCTGCAGCAGTCCGGCCGACACGATGGTGAACCCGACCATGGTGATGCCGGCGCCGGCGATCAGGCCGGCCGACAGGTAGCCGCGCGCAACCTTCCGGGAGACGCCGCGGGAGACGAGGCGATTCGAGAACCATCCGGCAGCGATCGCACCGACCGCCGCGAGTCCGTAGGGAAGCATGACCAGCCGACCGGTGGTCAGGGTGTCGTAGCCGAGACCGTCTTCCAGGTAGACGGGGAGCCAGGACACCTTGAGCGTGGTGGACCAGTACGAGCAGAACATCAACAGCGCGATCCCGATCACGGTCCCGGTGCGCAGGATCGTCCGGTACGGGGCGTCGACGGTGTCGACGACGGTTGCGGTTGCCTGGGCCGGCTCGGCGGCCTCGCCGGGTGCGCCGCGTCCGAGGAGGATCCAGGCGACCACCCAGACCAGACCGACCGTGATCAGGAGGTAGAACGCGGCGTGCCAGTCCCAGCGGACGATGATCCAGGTCAGCACGGGTGCAGCGATGAGGACGCCGAGCGAGGATCCGGCGGTGACGAAGCTGCTCGGCAGGGCACGCTTCTCCGGCGGGAACCAGGAGTGAACGGCGTGGTTGGCGAGGGCGAAGGCCGGGCCCTCGGCGAACCCGAGGACGAGCCGGCAGGCCACCAGGACGCCGAAGGTCACGGTGCCGGTCAGGGGCACCATGGTGGCTACCCAGAGCAGCATCAGTCCGGCCAGCAGCCATCGGATACTCACCCTGGACGACAGCCAGCCGAAGAACAGGGCGCCGGCGGCGAACAGCCAGAAGAAGCTGCTCTGGATCATGCCGAACTGTTGCGGCGTCAGGCCCAGATCCTTCTGGATCTGGACGCCGGCGAACGCGATGACGGACTTGTCCGCGAAATTGATGAGCATGAACACGACGAGCAGTCCGGTAATCATCCAGGCGCGCCGGGTCAGCACCGATCTGGTACGCCGGGACGGTGCGGTGGTCGGCGTCGATACTTGAGTCATAGGGCCTCTTCGGAAACGAACCGTCGCGACGTGTCTGCGTGGCGTGAACCAGTCCGGACGGATCTCGAATGCGACCTTCGATCGATCCGGATCCCGTCGCAACGGTGTGATCAGGTACACACCATTGAAGTCCCGAGTATCGATCGGGTCAAAGACCAGAAAGGTAGGAGAAATACTGCAATTGCCTATGAGTTCGTGGCACGCGCGTTGTCGTCGCGAATCCGGCGGTCGAACTCGGCCCGCGTCAGCTTCGCGGCCTCCACGAGGGAAACACCGGAGGACATGAGCGCGGCGATGGACGTGGCGAACTCCTCGAACGACGCACGGGCGCAGGCCAGGAACTCCGTGGACGCGTGGGTCATCCGGCCGGGACGGCGGACCACGCCCATGCGGCGGGTGAGCCGCGGCGAGAGTTCACGCACCACCCCGCCGCGCAGCATCGCGTCGAGTCCGCTGCGCAGGGCCACGATCGACACCCCGCCGCCCGCGAGAACGATCGGGAGCACGGCACCACGCTGACGCACCTCCACCGCGACGTCGGGTTCGACGCCGCGCCGCCGTAGCGAGCGGTCGATGAAATCCCGCGTCGCCGTGCCTTTTTCGCCCATGACGAACGGAACACGGGTCAACGCCTCGATCGGCACCGGGTCCGGCCACCGGGCGTCGGTGCCGGGCGGACACACCAGGACGAGCTGCTGATCGATGAGCTCCTCTCCGACGAGGTCCTCGGTCGGGAGGGGCAGCGCGAGAATGCCCAGCTCGCACGCCCCCGACCGGACCAGCGACACGATATCGGCGGTCTCGTCCCGTTCCTCGATGTGGAACCGCACGTCGGGGTACTGCCGGCGGAACTTGGCGACCCACACCGACAGCGGATCCGAGGACAGGTCCGAGAGCGAGGCGATGTCGATCCGGCCGCCGCGCATCGCCCCGACGTCGCGCACGGCGTTCTCGGCCGATTCCACCTCCCGCAGGATGCTGCGTGCCGGGCCGACGAGCGCCTCACCGGCAGGCGATAGCACGAGGCCACGGCCGACGCGATGGAACAACTCGACGCCCAGGTCCTTCTCGAGCTTGCGCACCGCCTGCGACAGCGAAGGCTGCGCCACGCGCAACTGCGCTGCGGCGCGGGTGACCCCGCCGCAGTCGACTACAGCGAGGAAGTACTCCATCTGCCGCATGTCCATGCTCTGAATCTAGAGGTACCGGCACCGCGGCGGAGGGCCGATAGGGATCTCCCGACAGTGTGCGGCGACCGGCCGAGAAGGGTATGCCGCCGGTGGTCGGGTGAACTACCGTGCGCCGCATGAGTGTTGTCCTTCTGGTCCGTCACGGACAAGCATCCTTCGGCACCGACGACTACGACCGCCTGTCGCCACGCGGCCGAGAACAGAGTCGCGCCCTCGGCACCGAACTGAATCGTCGCGGCATCGCTCCCGCCCGCACAGTCACCGGAAACATGAAACGCCAACGAGAGACGGCTCAGGAGGCAAGCACGGCCGCCGCCTGGCACACGACGGACCCCGACATCGATCCGGGTTGGGACGAGTTCGACGCGAGCGACCTACTGGCTGCGAGCGGTGAGCACGATCCGCGGGCGAAGACGGATTCGCGCGCCTTCCAGCGGCTGCTCGAGCGGGCGTCCACACGGTGGTCGTCCGGTGACCACGACGCCGACTACGCCGAGACGTTCGGTGCGTTCACGGCCCGGGTCGACGCGTCCCTCGACCGCGTTGCCGAAGGGCTCGAACGCGGACAGACCGGTGTCGTCTTCTCCAGCGCCGGCGCGATCGCCTGGGTGACTGCCCGGCTGCTGGGGGGCGGCTTCCCGCAATGGCTCGCCCTGAACAGAGTCGCGGTCAATTCCGGCGTCACCAAGATCGTGATCGGCTCGTCGGGAACGTCCCTCGTGGCGTTCAACGAGCACGGTCATCTCCCGGACCCTTGGGTCACCTACCGGTGAGACTGTCCGCCCGTTCATGGGCCACGATCAGCTCGACCCGCGAGTTGTAGCCGGTTTTCTTGTAGAGGCGGGTGAGGTAGGCCTCGACGGTCTTGCTGCTGTAGTGGAGAACCTCGGCGATCTCCCGGTTGCTGAGGCCGTCTCGGACCAGCGTGACGAGTTGACGCTCCACATCGGTGAGAGGTCCGGGTGCCCCCGACTTGTCGGCACGTCGGTCGAGGACGAGACCGCGCGACCTGCCGGCGGCCTCGACCCGCTTCAGCCACAGCGTCGCGTCCATCTCCTTGAACAATGCCCAGGCGGCCTCGAGGTGATCGGCGACGTCCCGGCCGACGACGCCCAGCGCATGGTGGGCCTGCGCCGCGATGAAGTGCATACCCTGCTCCTCGGCCTCGAGAAACACTTCACGTGCGCGGTCCACGTCACCGAAGCTGCGGGCATGGCCGATGCCGGATGCCATCCGGGCCTTGGGCGAACCGATGTCCTCCGCAAGGCGGCAGAACTCGTCCGCGACGTGCCGAGCGGCCTCGACCTCTCCCGACGCCAGGTAGCCCTCGACCAGACTCGTGTGGGTGATGGTCCCGACCTCGTTCCAGCCGCGGATTCCCGCTTCCGACCGCAGTCGCTCCAGGACCGGCATGGCGTCCTCGAACCGGGATCTCGACACCTCGACCGACGCCTGCACTGCCTGCCAGATCGCGAAGTCGATCCGGCAGGGGGCCGGCGGCTTCGTCGCTGCCAGGACGGACGCCGCACGCCGGAAATCACCTCGGCCCGTGAGGATCTGCACCTCCACGCCACGCAGGCGAGCCAGAGTGCGGCGCATACCTGAATATTCGAGGTGGACTGCCTCCCGGGCAATCGTCTCGGACGCCGCGGTCCATTCGCCGGCCGTGAACTCGGCGAGGGCGCGAGCGAGTACGGCTTGCCCGCCCAGGTTTCCGAATCCGGCGAGTCCGGCGGCTTCACCCGCCTTCGTCAGCAGCGCGTTCGCGCGACCGGTCGCGCCTGCCGTTGCGGCGTGGTGCGCTGCCGACTCCAACGCACCGGTGCGCGTGCCCACCGGGAGTTCCCGCTCGTCGGTCCCGAGCATCGCGAGCTGGTCGACAGCCTCGAGTGCGTTCGGGAACGTCCCGACGGAGGCTTCGACCTGACCGAGGTACGTGTAGGCGATCACCTGGTCCGCCGGCGTCGACTCACGCACCTGTGACCACGCTGTCGCGGCCAGGACGCGCGCCTGATCCGTGTCACCGAGGCGCGCCGCCATCGCCGCGCGTTGCGCGAGGTAGGGCGTCGGGTCTCTCGCCTGCCCCGCCTCGGCGACCAGTAGGTCTGCAGCACTCTGCGGATCGCCCATCGCGCTGTGGCAGTGCACGATCGTCGCCACGGTGCGGTCGCGGGAACGGCCCGCCTCGAGAAGTCCGAGCGCTTTTCTGCCGGCTTCGATGGCCAGGGCCGGCCGCGCACCCTTCCAGTACGCCGCGGACTGCCTGCGGAGTATCTCGCCGGCGGCGGCGTCCGCGCGTGGCAGCAGATCGAGCGCCCGGCCGTACCATCGGGCAGCCGCGCGCGGCGACGTGCGCAGCGCTCGATCGGCGGCACGCAACGCCACCGTGACCGCGACCATGTCGCCGCGCGCCGCGCCCTCGGTGGCGTGCCGGGCGCGCTCGAGGGCCGGCATGCCCAGCTCGCTGTCGGTGCCCTCGATCCGCGCAGCAATCGCAGCATGGACGCGGCGGCGCTCGGCCGGACCGATCTCGCCATAGAGCAGCTCACCGATCAGTGGGTGGCCGAATTCGTACCGCCCGGACCCCGTTGCCAACAGCGCACCGCTCGCGACCAGTGAGTCGAAGGCGGCCCGGACCTCGCCCAGCGACCTCTCGGCCAGTTCGGCGAGGAGCGGAAGGTAGTCCAGATCCACCCGTCCGAACACCGCGACCAGACGACCCAGTGCGCGGACGGCGTGGTCCCGGGGAAACAGCCGGTGGAGCAACGCCGCAGGGCGCGGGAACTGGGGCGGGGAATCATCGACCAGGTAGCCTATTCCCTGTTCGATGCGGAGTGCGCCCGCAGTGTGCAACGCGTTCACCGTTTCTCGGACCAGCAGCGCGTTCCCCCGCGTCCGCCCGGTCAGATACCCGGTCAGTCGCTTGTCGGGCACGGCGCCGAGGACCGACTCGACCAGTCCGCCGAGGGCCTGCCCCTCGACTGGCCGAACCTCGAGAACCGTCCGCGCCTGTTCGCTCACGAGGGGGCCGATCGTCGCGAAGAGACGTTCGCCGGTCATCCACGGCCGAGTCCGCGAGGCGAAGATCACGAGGAGCGGGCGGCCCGCCAGATGCCGAGCGGCGAGGGTCACGGCGACGAGACTGTCTTCGTCCGCCAGGTGCGCGTCGTCCACGACCACGACCACGGGCGACGAATCCGTCATCGACTGCAACAGCGCCGTCACACCACTCGGATCGCTCGACACCGTGCTGTGGCCGAGGACTCCCACGAGAGTGCGCACCGTCGCGTACGGGATGTCGCGGTCGTACTCGTGCGCCGCGGCGTACAAGCACGTCCATCCACGCCTGCGGGCCGCGTCGAGCGTGCTCCGCAGGAGGTGTGTCTTGCCGGTGCCGGCCTCACCGTGAATCAGGTACGTCGAACCGGCACCGGCACTCAATCGTTCTAGGGCGCAGTCGAACACGAACTCGTTCACAACAACTAGGCGAGACTCAGCCGAAGCGGCATGGCCTTCCATCCTCGCAGCGTGTTGTTGTGATAGCGACGTACGGGTGCCGCAAGTTCGATGCACGTCACACGGGTCACGAGAACCTCGAGCAGGCACTCGGCCTGCAGACGCGCCGCGTGCTGGCCGACGCACTGGTGGATCCCCATCCCGAAGGCCACGTGCCCCGAGGGATCACGCGAGAGGTCGAACCGATCAGGGTTGTCCCACCGGCGCGGGTCACGATTCGCAGCGGCGTAGCACAGCAGCACCCTCGTCTCGGCCGGTATGACGGTCCCGGAGATCTCGACGTCGGCCGACGTCTTGCGGAACAACATCTGGACCGGCGACTCCCAGCGCAGCGCCTCGTCGAAGGCGACTCGGGCGAGGTTGGGGTTCTGCCGAAGAGCCGCCCACTGATCGGGATGTGTGGCGAATCCATAGAGCATCGCGGAGAGACCGTAGACGGTCGTGTCGACACCTGCCGACAACAGCGAACGCGTGAGGAGCGGCGCCAGTTCGTGCATGATGTCGCCGCGGTCGGCGGCCGCCCAGATCTCGCTGCCGAATCCTTCGGGTTTCAGGGACTCCCGGGCACACTTCGCAGTGGCCCATTCCGCCAGTGCCTCGCTCCGGCATTCCCCCTGCAGTACCCGTTCGTTTCGCGGCCCCAGGGCATTGAAGATGTGATCTGCGTAGGGAACGAGATTCTCCCGCTGCTCCTCGTCGATGCCGGACGCGTCGGGAAAGAAGTTCACCGGAAACACGGCCGCGATGTCGTTGTATCCGTCGATCTCGATCGCGTCCCCGGCAGCCGTGCCGCCGAGCAGGTTGTCGATCAGCGTCTCGGCCTGCCGTGTGCAGGCGTCCTTCATCGCACGCAATGCTCGTGCGGACAGAATCGACTGCAGCACCTCGCGGGGTGCGTCGTGCTCGGGCGGATCGGTCTGAAGTAGTCCCCGGGCCCGCCACGGCTCGTTCAGGCCGACTCCGGAACCGGAGGTCATGCCCTGCCAGTTCGAGAGCGCGCTGTGGACTTCGTCGTAACGCCCGACGGCGTGGACGTTGTACCGGGGCAGGAAGACGACAGGCCCGGATTCACGCAGTCGCTCCTGGAACGGCAGCGGGTTCTCGAGGGTCTCCGACGAGAAGGGGTCGTCGTCGAGGGACGGGGCTGTCGAGCCCTGCCGTCCGGTGGTATCCGTAATCGACACTGTCAACCTCCTATAGATCCAGCACGAGTCGTTCGGTGATCGAACGTGACACACAGACGAACATCCGGTCTCCCTTGGCGCGCTCCGCATCACTCAGGAGTGAATCCCGATGATCGGGAACACCGCCCACGACACCGACTTCACATGTGCCGCAGACTCCCTCGTTGCACGAAGACAACACCGGGATGCCGGCGGCGTCCAGGGCCTCGAGAACCGTCTGTTCGGTACCGACGGTGACGGTCCTGCCGGAGTGGGACAGTTCGATCGTGAAGGGTTCGGTGCGGACCGGTGGCGGCTGGGAAGGCGCAACGAACCGCTCGAACCGGACGGCCCACCCGGGCCAGTTCGTGGTGGCGGATTCGACCGCCGCCAGCAGGGGCTCGGGTCCGCAGCAGTAGACCTTGGCCCCCTCCGTCGGCTTGTCGAGGAAATCGAGCGGCAGATGACCCGATTCGTCCTGCGGCCACACCGTGACGCGGTCTCCGTATCGAGCCAGTTCTCCGAGAAAGGCCATGGAGCGACGCGACCGACCGCCGTAGAGCAGGTGCCAGTCGATTCCCAGCTTCTCGGCTGCGGCAATCATCGTCATGATCGGGGTGATCCCGATGCCGCCGGCGATGAATTCGTATCGGCTCGCCTGAGCCAGACCGAAATTGTTCCGCGGGGTGCCGACACTGAGCATGTCCCCGACGGCCAGATTCTCGTGAATGAACTGCGACCCGCCCTGGGAGTTCGGCTCCCGCAACACGGCGACCTCGTAGGCGGAGGCATCCCACCGGTCGCCGCACAACGAATATTGCCGCACCTGGGAACCACCGTCCGCGGTCGGCATGACCAGGTCGATGTGCGCGCCGGGCGTCCAATGCGGGAGCCGCCCACCGGACGGCTCCTCGAGCCGCAGTTTCACGACGCCGTCTGCCACGACGTCCTTCCGCGCGACCTCGAGCGTCTGGTTTCCGGGTCGCCGCGTGACCGGCGATGCGGGCGAGGACGAGTCGACACCATGCTGAGCAAGATGATTTGGCACGTCATGATCATGCGCGGGTCCTGCTGGTGAGATCAATGTCTCACTCACTATCAAGGCGATAGCCACAGTCGCCTGCCGAACGGGCCCTACACACGACAGTGTCCCCCTCACCTGGGTTACAGGTCAGGGGGACACGGGTGGGACGTCACGGCGAAACCGACTCGCTTCGTGGGCGAGCGGGCCGAACGAACTCAGCAGAGGCCGACCGAGGGGTCAGGCACTGCGTCGTGCGGCCTGGCGGCGAAGTTCATTGCGCGCCAGCGCGTTCTTGTGCACCTCGTCGGGTCCGTCCGCGAACCGCAGCGTGCGAACATACGCGGCTGCCGGAGCGAGGAAGAAGTCCTGTGAGAGTCCGCCGGCGCCGTGGACCTGGATTGCCTTGTCGATGATCCATTCGACGGTCGACGGAGTGGCGATCTTGATTGCCTGGATCTCGGTGTGTGCGCCCTTGTTGCCCACCGTGTCCATCAGCCAGGCCGTCTTGAGGACCAGCAGGCGCAACTGCTCGAGGCGGACCCGCGATTCGGCGATCCAGTCGCGAATCACGCCCTGTTGGCTGAGTGGCTTGCCAAACGCCACGCGTTCGTCGGCCCGCTCACACATGAGCTTGATCGCCCGCTCCGCAATACCGATGGCGCGCATGCAGTGATGGATCCGGCCGGGTCCCAGCCTGGCCTGGGCGATCCCGAAGCCGTCGCCCTCGTTGCCGATGAGATTGGCAACCGGAACCCGCACGTCGGTGAACTCGATCTCGGCATGTCCACCGCTGTGATGGTCGTCGTACCCCAGGACCTTCATCGCGCGCGTGATGTGGACGCCGGGGGTGTCCCGCGGTACCAGGATCATGCTCTGCTGGCGATGCCTGTCGGCCGACGGATCCGTCTTGCCCATCACGATCAGGATCTTGGCGTTGGGATTCATCGCACCGCTGATGTACCACTTGCGGCCGTTGATCACGTAGTCGCCGCCGTCGCGAACGATACTGGTGGAGATGTTGGTGGCGTCCGAGGACGCGACGTCGGGCTCGGTCATGGCGAAGGCCGAACGGATCTCGGCCTCGAGCAACGGGGTGAGCCACTCCTTCTTCTGCTGCTCGGTGCCGAACATCGACAGCAGTTCCATGTTGCCGGTGTCCGGGGCCGAACAGTTCAGCGCGGCGGGAGCGAGGAGCTTGCTGCGGCCGGTGATCTCGGCGAGCGGCGCGTACTGCACGTTCGTCAGCCCGGCACCCTCGGCCCCGGGGAGGAAGAGGTTCCACAGCCCACGGCTGCGTGCCTCCGCTCTCAGCTTCTGCAGGATGGGAGACTCCGACCACGCGAAGCGGTCCTCGAGGCCGTCCAGCTCGTCCAGGTACGCCGCCTCGGCCGGGTAGACGTGCCCGTACATGAAATCGACGAGTTCCTTGCGCAACCCGTCGGTCCGGGCGTCTGTCGAGAATTCCATCTACTTGTGCTCCTTCAGTGAGTCGAGCCCGAGTTCGAGCAGCAACGGCACAGTGCTGCCGCTGTCCTCGAAACCCGCACCCACGGTTTGACGATTGATGTGTCGATACCGGACGCCCTCGGAGATCGCGGCGAGCTTGAAGCAGGCCAGACCGAGGTGGAAGCCGAATCCCTCCAGTTCGCGACCGCTCTCGGCTTCATAGTGTTCGATGATCTGTTGCTCGGTGAGGTATCCGGGTGCCAGCGTCGCGTCGTACTTGGCCGGTTCCGTCGAATCCCGTTCGGACACGAGCTTCGCTCGCCGCTGATAGGTGAGCATCAAGGCCAGGTCCAGAAGCGGGTCACCCAGCGTCGCCAGCTCCCAGTCGATGACCGCGGCAGGCATGTCGTCGGCGCCGACGAGCACGTTGTCCAAGCGGAAATCACCGTGGACGATGCCCGCGGCCGACGTCGTGGGGACGGCCGCGACGAGTGCCGTGTAGAGCTCGTCGGCGCCGGGGAGATCGCGGGTGTAGGACGCGTCCAGCTGCGTCTTCCAGCGTTTCACCTGCCGTCCCAGGAAGCCTTCGGGGCGACCGAAGTCGTTCAGGCCCACCTCTCGCGGTTCTACCCGGTGCAGCTTTGCGAGTGTGCGTACCAGCTCGACGGAGACGGCTCGGGTTCGAGCCGCGCCGAGTGGCCTGAGCTCGTCCGCGTACCGATAGGGCACGCCCTCGATCCGCTCCATGAGGTAGAAGTCAGTGCCGAGAACGTCCTTGTCGTCGCAGTAGGCGATCATCGCCGGCACGGGGACGTCGGTGGTTCGAAGTGCGCCGGCCATTCGGTACTCCCGGCGCATGTCGTGAGCCGTCGCCATGACCTCGCCCAGTGGCGCACGACGCACGATCCACTGGTTTTCACCGTCGGAGAGGTCGTAGGTCAGATTCGATTTCCCACCCTCGATCAGCCGGGCCGACAGTTCCCCTGCCACCAGGCCCGGTCGCTCCCCGGCCAGCCAGTCGGTGATTCGATCGAGATCCAGCCCGGGCGGGGATTGGGGACGCGTCGGGACGGCACCTGTCTGTGTGTACTCCATGTGAGACCTCACGCCCGTGCGAAGGCGGGGACTATCTGCTCGTAGCTGATAGCGCCTTCCTTCGCGTTTCCGAAGCGGACGGCAAGGTCGATCATGTGGTCGACCTGATCCTTGGGCGCCTTGAACATCGGTTGCAATTTCGGCGCCACATCCTGCGCGTAGTGCTCGATGTAGGCCTTGGCGATTTCGGGTGCGTTGCCGTCGAAGGTGCCGGAGTTCAGGATTTCCGCTGCTTCGTCCTTGTGGGAGAGCATCCATTCGCTGCCCTCTGACTGTGCTCGAAGCCAGTTCTTCAGCACGTCCTCGTGCTCCTCGGCAAAACTTTCGCTGGTGGAAATACAGACCACGGCCTGGTTGCGCAACGTCTCGGGCATCGACGGCCTGCCGAAGTCGAGCAGCACCGATCCGCCTGTCTCCCGGGCGATGAACAGCCCCGAGCTCCATTGGACCGAGACGTAGCCGTCGAGTCGCCCGGCTTTCATGTTCGGGATCGCCGAGGCAGACGGGCCGACCGCCAGATGGGTGACGTCGGAGGATTGCATACCGGCCAGCTCCAGAGCGAGGTCCAGTTGCAGATCACCGCCCGCGCCAATGGCGCTCACCCCGATCGACTTGCCTTTCAGCGACTGCATCTTCTCTTCGAAGGTAGCGTCTTCGCCGGGCCAATTGCCGTTCGGGCCGACGACGATCCCGTAGGTGGTGGACACGTTCTTCAGACCGATGATGACCGGTCGCTTGCCCTGTGTGCTGTTGGCGTGGGCACCCATCAGCAGCAAGGTGTCGGAGCTGTAGCCGTTGACAGCACCTGCGGAGACGAGCTGTAGCGCCTGCACACCGCTCTGCGGGGTGATGAACTTCGGAACGTTGAGGTTGTTCCTGGCGAAGTCGTTGTTGGCGAGATTCACCGCATCGAGGAGAAAGGTGTCACCCGGAAACGACCCGATGGTGAACTTGGCGGCCTGGCCCGAGGCACCCGCGCCCAGTCCACCCCCGCAGGCCGCCAGCAACGAGGTGGCGCCGACCGCCGCCGTGCCGAGACCGAGATACTTCAACATCGACCTTCTCGAGATGTTGCTGTCCAATGCCCGCAGTTCTCCGAAGGGCGAGTCACCTTGCTTCGACCCAAACATTCGTACTCCTAGTGATTAGTGCATGCCTGGTGGCCTGACGATGTGCTGCCCCCGGTTTCCGCAAACTGGCTACCGGCCGATCCCGTTGTGCTCCATCACCACTCGGCCGACGGTCTTTCCGTCCCCCAGGCTCTGCAGGGCCGCAGGCACCCCGTCCATCGAGACCCGTTGACTGACGAAGGGATCGATGGCTCCGGAGTCTGCCAACGTGCACAGTTCCTGGTGGCATCGATCGACCGCGCCGGGATTCTTCGTGTTGTAGAGCCCCCAGTGAATTCCCAGGATCGAGTAGTTCTTGACCAGCGCGTGGTTGAGCGCCGCGGTCTGGATCTCGCCGCCCGCGAAGCCGACGACCAGAATCCGCCCCTCGAACGCAATGCATTTGGTCGAACGGTGGTAGACGTCGCCTCCCACCGGGTCGTAGATGACGTCGGCGCCTCTGCCTTCGGTGAATTCCTTGACGACCCCGACGAAGTCCTCCTGCCGGCGGTCGACGACGACATCGGCACCGAGCTGCCTGGCGTAGGCGGCCTTCTCCTCGCCGCCCACGACACCGACGACCCGGGCACCGGCGGCCTTGCCGAGCTGGATGGCCGCGCTGCCGACACCGCCGGCGGCCGCGTGAACCAGGAGGGTCTCCCCCTCTCGAATCCTGGCCAGCCGATGGAGTCCGAACCAGCCGGTCTGATACCCGATGAACAGGCAGGAGGCCTGCGCGTCGTCGAGTGAGGCCGGCGCCGGATGGGTCGTGCTCTGGTCCATCAAGGCGTACTCGGCGAATCCGCCGTAGGGAAGAGTGGTCAGGCCCAGAACACGGTCGCCTACCACTGCCCGTACGACGTCCGGCCCGACCGCGACGACCTCGCCGCAGACTTCACGTCCGGGGGTGAAGGGCAGGTCGGGGCGCACCTGGTACTTGCCACGGCACATCAGCACGTCCGGGAAATTGGCTGCGCCCGCCAGGACACGCACGAGGACCTGCCCTGCACCAGGTTCGGGAACATGACCTTCGACGAGTTGCACGACGTCGATCGGCTCGCCGAGCTGGGTGACCGACCAGGATTTCATGCGTTGGGGAATCGATGTGCTCATGCTGTCTCGAATTCGACGAGGGGCTGACCGGACGCGACGCTGTCACCCTCGGCGACGTGGACTGCCACGATCGTGCCTGCATCTTCGGCGAGGATCGGGATCTCCATCTTCATGGCTTCGAGGATCATCAACGTCGCCTCCTCCTCCACTCGGTCACCCGGTGCGACGAGGATCTTCCACACGTTGGCACCCATATCCGACTCGATCGTCTCTGACATCTCACGCACTCCTTCTGGCCAAGTTCTTTTGTCTCTGTTGGATCTTCTCGACCACACCGGTGTCGTAACGCCCGCTCGTGAATTCTTCCGAGCCGAGCACGTGTTCGAGGAAAGGCTTGTTGGTGACGAGCCCCTCGATCACGAACTCCCTGCAGGCCTCGAGGGCGCGGGCGTGCGCCTCCTCACGGGTCGCGCCGAACGCGCAGACCTTGGCCAGCAACGAGTCGAAGTGCGGCGTCACCTCGGTGCCCGCCGTGTAGCCCGAGTCGACCCGGATACCGGGCCCGGTCGGCTCCTGCCACACGTCGATCGGCCCCGGGCGCGGGAAGAACCTCTTGGGGTCTTCCGCGCAGATCCGCAACTCGATCGCGTGACCGCGCGAAACGGGGGCGAAACCCGGTGTGGTGGTGCCCGACTCCGCGATGCTCAACTGCTGCTCGACCAGATCGACACCGTGAGTGAGTTCGGTGATCGGGTGCTCGACCTGGATGCGGGTGTTCATCTCGAGGAACACGAAGTCGCCGGTGACGGAGTCGAGCAGGAATTCCACCGTACCTGCATTCCGATAGCCCACGGCCTGGGCGGCCGCAATCGAACTCTCGACGAGGCGCTCTCGCAGGGCCGGATCCAGGTGCGGGGCCGGGCTCTCCTCGATCAGCTTCTGGTGACGCCGTTGCGTCGAGCAATCCCGTTCTCCCAGAGCGACGATCGAACCGTCCTCCAGACCCAGGATCTGGATCTCGACGTGCCGCGCGGACGACACGTACCGTTCGACGAATACCCGATCGGAACCGAAGCTCCGCGCCGCCATCGACTTGGTGTTCTCGAACGCCTTGCGCAGGCCTTCTTCGTCGTGAGCAACGGCCATGCCGATTCCGCCGCCGCCGGCGGATGCCTTGACCATCACCGGATATCCGAGACGTTCGGCCTCCGCGACGGCTTCGTCGCCCGTTTCGAGCGCTGCGCCGACGTCACCGCTGATCGGCACACCGGCAGCAGCCACGACCCGGCGCGACTCGACCTTGTCACCCATCACCTCGATGACCTCGGCGCTCGGGCCGACCCACGTCAGTCCGGACTGGGCCACCAGTCGGGCGAAGTCGGCGTTCTCGGCCAGGAATCCGTAGCCCGGATGCACGGCGGTCGCACCGGCTTGCTGTGCGATTCGCACGATCTGAGCGCCGTCGAGGTACGCCTGCACCGGCGTGTCGCCCTCGAGCTGAACGGCGTGGTCGGCCTCACCGATGTAGGGCAGGTCCGCATCGACCTTGTGGTAGACGGCGACTGTGCGGACACCGAGCTTGCCGGCGGTCGCGATGATCCGCCGGGCGATCTCGCCGCGATTCGCGACCAGCAGGCAATCTGGAAATGAGTTCATCACATCGTCCTCAGTAACTCGTCGGCCAGGCGCGCAGCAGGTGCTCGCCGATGCCGTTGGTCCGGGCTCGGTAGTGGTCTTTCAGCGCGCCGAGGATGAAGTCACGGGTCTCGGCGGGATCGATGACCTGTTCGACGCCGAAGACGCGTGCGACGTCGTACGCGGTAGTCCCCTTCGCCATCTCGGCGAGGCGCTGCGCATAGAGCTCGGGGTCGGACTCCGCGTCGACTCCGTGGACGACCGACACCGCCGACGTGGGATCCATGAAGCTCACCTCCGTCGACCACCAGCCTGCAGTCGTGTCGGCGGTCAGTCCGCCACCCATGTTGATGTAGGCCTGGCCGTAGTTCTTGCGAAGCGTGACAGCGATCTTCGGCACGGTCACCAAGGACAAGGCGTTCATCCAGTTGATGACCTTGCCTGCGATCTTGTTCCGCTCGGCTTCCAATCCGATCAGGAATCCCGGCTGGTCGACGAGGAACACGACGGGAATGTTGTAGGAGTCGCAGAGAACCAGGAAGCTGGTCGCCTTGTCACACGCCGGACCGTCGAGCGCCCCGCCCTTGAACATCGGGTTGTTGGCGATGATGCCGACGCTCTGTCCACCGATCCGGACCAGCGAGGTGTCCAGGCTCTTGCCGTAACGGGCCTTGATCGGGAACACCGAACCGGTGTCGGCGACGATCTCGATGACCTTGCGTACGTCGTAGGTCTGGGTGCGGGCCTGGGGAACGATGTCGTGGAGTTCGGCGGCACGCTCACCCGATCCACTCGGGATCGGCGCGACCGGCGGTGTCTCACCGTTGTGCGAAGGCAGGTACGAGAGGAACCGGCGGATCAGTTCGATCGCTTCCTCGTCGGTGTCGGCGACGGCATCGGCGTAGCCGGTGACCTCCGCATGAACCTTCCAGCCTCCGAGCTCCTGGGCGTCGACTTGCTGACCGGTGGCGCGGCTGACCAGTCCGGGGCTCGACACCGCCAGGACACTCCCCTTGCGGAAGACCGCGAAGTCGGCGGACACGGTGTGCCACGCGGCCGATCCGAAGCAGTATCCGAATGCGGCCGATGCCCAGGGACTTTCGCGCTGCCGGAGGAACCGCTTCTTGCTGTTGGCGGCACCCATTCCGGTCCCGCCCATCGCGTCCGGCATCCGGACCCCGGTGGACTCCGACAGGTAGACGAGCGGCATCCCGACCTGAACGACGAGTTCCTTGAAATGGGACATCTTCTTGTTGCTCACCGGACTGCTCGACGACCCCTTGACGGTGAAGTCGTAGGCGATGACGGCTGCGCGCCGGCCGTCGACCTCACCGGTTCCGGTCACCTTGCCGTCCGCGGGAGTTTTGTCGCGATCGGCGTCGACGGCCGAGGTCGTGAACAACCCGCTTTCCCGGAAGGTTCCGGGGTCGAGCATCAACGCAATCCTCTCGCGGGCGTTGAGTTTGCCCTCGGCGCGCCGCTGCTCCAGCTTCTTCGGGCCACCCATCGCCAGCGCGGCTGCGCGGCGTTCTTCGTGCTCCTGCTCGCGGCTGAGCGTGGGTTCAGCCATCACTGTGTCCTGTGACATCTCTACTACCTTCCGTCTGCGTCGCGTGACGCCTGGTATGTCCGCTGTCCCTGCTCGAGAACCGCCCGTGCGGCGAGGGCCGCGTCCTCGAAGGCCGGAAAGACCGGGATTCCGCGTGTGCGGGCGCGGTGCGCGTACGTCGTGATCAATGCCTCCGTGTCTGCGCTGCCGTCGGTCTTGAGCACGAGAAGTTGGTGGGTGTTCGACGTGGCTTCGTCGCGGGCGCCTGCGATCGAGTCGATGACGGTGCCGGTCACGTCGCCGTGGGTTTCACCGAGGTTGCGCTGGATGATGCCCACATTGAGGTGGGAGATCAGCACTGCCGGCTCACTACCGGCGAGCACCACCGCGAGAACGTCCTTCGCGATCGCACCGTTCTTGACGGCGAGCGTCCCCGCGGGCACGTCGATCGGGTTGCGCAGTCCGTTGCCCGGCGGCAGGCCCAGGCCGTCCAGTTCCTCGACCACGGAATCGGCGAGCGGCGGTGTGGCCAATCCCTGCCGCTCGAGTGCGTCGGCGCCGAGGACGCTCGCGCCGCCGCCGTTGCCGAACAGAACGGCATCGCGACCGTTCGGCTTGACCGTGAGGTCGAGGGTGGACAGGGCGTGCAGGGCCGTCGCGAAGTCCTCGAGTGAATCGACGAGTGTCATTCCGGCCTGCCGCGCGATCGCGGGCCACAGTCGGTGATTTCCCGCGAGGGCACCGGTGTGGCTGGTCGCCGCCCGCGAGCCTTCGCTGGTTCGGCCACCGGCGAGAAGCACTACCGGCTTGCGCATTTCGGACCGGGTCAGCACATCGAGCACCTCGCGTGCCGCCGCCAGCGACTCGAGGTACAGGCCGATGACACGGACCTCGTCGTTCCGCAGGGCGGATTCGACGAGCTCTGCAGCGGTGACGTCTACGCCGTTCCCGATGCTGACCACGCTGTGAAAGTCGATGCCGCGCAACGATCCGACGCGGAGGATGTCGACACTCAGCCCGCCGCTCTGCGAGACCACAGCCGTCGTTCCCGGTGTCAGGGGAGCTTCGGGCACGAACGAGAGCCGACCGGCCGAGGCGTGCGTGCCCAGGCAGTTCGGGCCGATCAGCCGAATGCCCGCGTCGCGGACGGTCTGGACCAGGGTCGCCTCGAGATCTTTTCCTTCTTCGACCTCACCGAAGCCGCTGGAGATCACCTGGGCAAACCGAACTCGGCCGGCGCCTCGGCTCAGCGCCTCGCTGACACGGGTCGCAGGCAGCGCCACGAACGCGTAGTCGATCGGTTGATCGACCTCGGCCAGCGACCGCACGGTGGGAAGTCCTTCGATGCTGTCCGCGGTCGGGTGGATCGGCACGATGGTGCCGTCGAAGCCGCCGCTCAGAATGTTCCGGATGAACCGGTTCGCGAGATTCGGCCGCTGACCGCTCGCGCCGAGGACGGCGATCCTGCGCGGATGGAACAGCGGCGTGAAATCGGTGGCGCGGCCGTCATCACGGTCCCCGGGTGCCGATCCGGTGTCTTCCACCGGACCGACGACGAAACGCGCGTCCACGGCCACTGCGCGTGTTCCGGACACGATGACCGGGTTCAGGTCGATCTCGATCACGTCGTCCGGCAGCGACTGCAGCAGACCGTTCGGCCCGGCGAGTCGCGAGATCAGTGTCACCAAGGCAGGAATGTCTGCCTTCTCCCCACCGCGGGCTCCGTCGAGCACCTTCATGCCGCGCAGTTCGTGCAGCATATCGAGAATCTGTTCGTTCGCGAGCGGCGCGAGACCGAACGCAACATCCTCGAAGACCTCGACCAGTACGCCGCCGAGGCCCACCATCACGGTCCAGCCCAGCCCCGGAGCCCGAACTGCTCCCACGATCACCTCGTGACCGGACGGGACCATTTCCTCGACGAGGAGGCCGTCCAAGCGGTGCCCGGCGGCGGCCAGTTGCTCGCCCATCCGTGCAGCGACCTCGTCGATCTCGTCGCGGCGCACCCCCACCCGCACGCCGCCGGCGTCGGACTTGTGGACGAGCGTGGACGAGATGGCCTTGACCACCAACGGCTCGCGAATGTCGTCGGAAATCATCTGGCCGACAGCAATTTCGATGCCCCGGGGGGTGTCGATCCCGAAGGCGGAGAGCAGGGATTTACCTTCCGCCTCCGTAAACATCGCCGATTCTCTTTCCCGTGCAACGGAAATGAGTTCGGCGACTGCGTCCCGGGTGCATGGCTGTGCTGTATCGACTGACACCTGAAGTTCCTCACTGAACGTCGGATCCGGCGGCGATCTCGCTCGCTCGGCACGTATTCAGTGTGGTCAGCCGCACAGGGCTTGGGAAGGTCCGCAGCGTTGGCGGGGTGATACGGGTGCGCTATCGGACCGTCGCGACCGTGTCCCGGTCGACGGCGCCGTCAGTAATTCTTGGCAGATTCCCGCAACAACCCCAGGAATGCCTGCACCGCAGACGTCCGCGCTTCGTCATTCCTGACGATCGCGGAGATGCGGGCATGGGCCCACTCGAAGGGAAGGGGCACGAGCGCGACGCCGTTGCCGCTCACCGTCGAGCTGAGAAGTGTATTCGCCATGCAGATCCCGACGCCGGCGCGCACCATGTTCTGCGACGCTTCGGCGTTGTTGGTGGCGTAGACGATCCTGGCTTCGATTCCGTCGAGTAGCTGCTCGAAGGCGGTACGGAGGATGCTGGTCTCCGCCGGGAAGATCAGCGGCTCGCCCTCCAGGTCGGCGGCCTCGAAGCCGTCCTTGCTGGCGAGGCGATGGTTCTCCGGGACCGCCAGCACCAGTCGGCCGGAGATCAAGTCGACGTGGTGCAGCAGAGCCTGCTCCGCCGGAATCAGATCGATTCCGGCCAGACGCGTCACCAGGCCCACGTCGAAATGGCCGCTGAGGACGCCGCGGCTCACCATTCTCGACGGACCTTCCTCCACCTCGAAACGCACATTGGGAAAGTCGCTCAACAGGCGCTTGACCACCCCGGGAAGGATCGTCTGAGATCCCGCGGGCACCGTGCCCAGGCGGACGGTGCCGAGTTTCAGGCCGCCGATGGCGCTGGCCTCCTCGCGCATCAGGTGTTCGGCCTGAACGGCGGCGACCACGTGCGGCAGGATCCGTTCGGCCGCGTACGTCGGTCGTACTCCCTTGGCACCGCGAACCACGAGCACGACGCCGAGGTCCTCCTCGAGCCGCTGCACCTGGTTGGTGATCGTCGGCTGAGAGATGTCGAGTTCCTTGGCGGCCTGACGGAACGATCCGGTCCGAAGCGCTGCTTCCAGATATCGCAACTGCTCGAATCTCATCGGTCTCCCTCGGTGCTGCTATGCGACGTGGCCCACATTACAGCTCGCCGGGGGCTCTCCGAACTCAGCGTCGCCCTGTTCGCAGCACTCGACACGAAACCGCGAGCGGACCGACCCGGCCGGTCAGTTCACCAGGTCGTCGAGGCCCGTCGAGTCCCGCGACAGAGAGCCGCCCTCGACGGGAATCGTTGTACCCGTGATGTATCCCGCGGCGGGAGAGAGAAGGAACGCGACGGTGGCGGCGATCTCGAAGGGCTGACCGAGTCTCCCGAGCATGGGCCGTCCGGCCAGGATCCGGGAATCGTTCAGGCTTCGCGGGGTCGCGGCAACGCGTGGCGAGAGGAAGAGGCCCGGGGCGACCACGTTGACGCGAACACCGCGGGGTCCGTGCTCGGCGGCCAACTCCTTGGACCACACTTCGAGTGCCGCCTTGGCGGGGCCGTAGCCGGGTGCCGTTCGACCGCCGTGAGAACCCATCACACTCGAGACGTGGACGATCGCGCCGTGGCTGATCAGCGGGGACAGCCGGCGCGCAGACAGAAAGGCGTGGGCCAGGTTCACCCGGAAGTCCTGATCCCAATCCGCCAGTCCGTAGTCGGCGATCTGCTTGCGATGCATCCGGCCGATGACGTCCACGTAGCCGTTGATCTGTCCGAACTCGGCGATGGCACCGGCCGCCGCGATGTCGATGCCCTCTTCGGTGGTCACGTCCGCGACCACCGACGGCATCCGCAACGAGCCGGCGACGGCGTCGACGTCGTCACCATTGACGTCGACGCACAGAACGCGGCCGCCCAGGGCGACGATCGTCCTGCTGACGTGCTCACCGATCCCGCCGCCTGCGCCGAGGACGACGTAGGAATTGCCGTCCAGCCGGAACAGACTGTGGTGATCGATCGTCTCGGCGAGAAGTGGCTGATCGGGGTCGTCGATCTTCACCGACTCACCTCGTCCACTTGGTGACCAGCTTCTGCAGGCCGGAGATCGAGACGTCCAGGACCATGGACAGCAATCCCATGGCGATCAGGATCGCGAAGGTTTCCGCGACCTGGAAATTGTTGGTCACGACGACGAGGCGCTGCCCCAGGCCGGTGTAGGCGCCGACCATTTCCGACACCACGGCGCCGAGCACCGAGTAGACCGCGCCGAGCCTCAGGCCGCCGACGATGGCAGGCAGAGCCGCGGGAATCTCGATCTTGAAGAAGCGCTGGGTCCGCGTCATGCCCAGCGACTTGGTCAACTGAGCGATGTCGTGGTCGATGCTCTTCATCGCACCCATCGTGCTGGTCATCAGGACGAAGAACACGACGCTGAAGGCGACGAGGGCCTTCGGTCCGAAACCCAGGCCGAACCAGAGGATGAAGATCGGTGCCAGCGCGGGCCGCGGAAGGCTGTTCATCAAGGTCAGGAAAGGTGAGGCAGCGGTGTGGAGGACCTGGACGCGGGCGAAGACGACACCTGCGAGGATGCCGGCGATCGCACCGGTCACCAGCCCTACCATCGCCCCGCTGAACGTCGCCGTCACATCGGTCCAGAAGACGCCGTCGCTCAGCTGGTCGATGAACGCTCGCGCGACATCGAGAGGGGCGGAGATCATCATCGGGTCGACGATCATGTTTCCGGAGACATAGGCCCAGACGGCGACGAAGAGTGCGAGTGCACCCACCCGAAGCGACCAGACGAGGATCTTCTCGTTGCGCCGGGCGCGACGCCGCTCCACGAGGATCGTGTTGTCGATATCCGCCGGTTCGTCGTTGTTCGCGACTCCGCCGATCGACGCGACCGTGCGGGGCGCTTCAGTGATGGATTCCATGCCGGGACCTTCCCTTCGAGTCTTCTGGACAGCTGTGTGGGTCAGGCATCGAGCGGTCCTCGGACGAGCTCGACGTCGGCGGCCGAGGAGGTGTGGGGGCCGCCGGTGACCTGCAGGACGGTTCCCGTGATGAAGCTTGCGGCGTCGGAACACAGGTACAGGCACGCATCGGCGACTTCTTCCGGCCTTCCGACGCGTCCGAGTGCGAGGTAGCGGCCGAACTTCTGCTCGGTTTCGGGAGACGCGAAACGAGACGCCGGCGTCAGAGTGGCGCCGGGTTCGACGCAGTTGACTCGAATGCCACGATCCGCCCATTCCCAGGCCATCGTCTTCGTCAGCGAGGCGAGCCCCGCTTTGGCTGCCGCGTAGGCGCCGCGGAGCGGGTGTGCGTGGTTGGCCGATCCGGATCCGACGTTGATGACGTTTCCGCCGCCCTGACGTTCGAAGACCGGCAGGCATGCGCGGGCCGTGTGGAAGGCCCCGCTGAGATTGGTATCGATCGTCGCGTTCCAGGCATTGACCGACAGGTCCTCGAGGCGCGACGCGAAGTTGCCGCCGGCATTGTTGATCAGGACGTCGATCCTCCCGAACTGTTCGAGAGCGGTCCGGACGAGATCTTCGGCAGTCTTCGGCTCGCGGATGTTGCCGGCGACGAGAGCTGCCTTTCGCCCGAGCGCTTCGACGCTCTCGACTCTTGCCTGGAGCGTTTCGGCGTTGCGCCCGTGCAGGATCAGATCTGCTCCCGCTTCCGCGAACTTGTCGGCGAGCGCCGACCCGATGCCTCCGGAAGCGCCCGTCACTATGACGACCTGGTCCGTGAAGTCGAAAGTGGTCTGACCCACCTTGTTGATGGTGGCGGCTTCTCTGGTCACCTGACGTCCTCCTCGTGATTCGCACCCTGTGTGGGCAGCTTGTGACGCACTGGGAGCCGTTCCCGGCAAGGTGCGTTCGAGTTAGCGTCGTGCCATTCGAGGCCGTGGACAATGACTGAATCGCTATCAAGGCGATAGCCCCCGAGCGGGCCTCTTGTCCTTGACACCGTCGCCGACGTGTTCAACGATTCATAGGCCGATAGGGTGATATTCACCACAGGGTCATGCAGTCCGGATCCACCGCGGATTTTGTGCCGATTCAGCAGATCGTCCGGCACGGGAGGCAGCGATCGGTCGGCCCCGCACACACATCATCGGATTGACGGTGTCCGATTCATCCCTACGGTCAAACAGTGAGAGTGAGAATCTTGTGACTGGTCTAGCTGAAACTCCGACGAGGCCCACTACCGCCAAGGGGGTCTCGGTCGAGTTCGAAAATGTCCGCCACGCGTTCCTCCACGGCAATCGACCGGTGCGCGTGCTGGACGACTTCAACCTCCGCATCGAGCCGTCCGAGTTCGTCAGCATCGTCGGTCCGTCGGGCTGCGGGAAGACCACGGCGCTCGGCATGGTCGGCAACCTCCTGAAGCCGCGCAGTGGAACCGTTCGCATCGACGGCGCGGAGGTGAGGCCCGGCAGCAATGACGCGGCCTTCCTCTTTGCGCGTGATGCGCTCCTTCCGTGGCGACGGGTCCGCAGCAACGTCGAACTCGGCATGGAGGTCCGGGGCGTTCCCAAGGCGGAACGACGCGAGCGCGCCGAGGAATGGCTTCGTCGTGTTCGTCTGCACGAGTTCGCCGACTCGGACGTTCTCCACCTGTCGCAGGGCATGCGCCAGCGCGTTGCGATCGCCCGCACCCTGGTCCAGAGCCCCGGCGTCCTTCTGATGGACGAGCCGTTCGCAGCGTTGGACGCCCAGACCCGCGCAATCCAGCAGGAGGAGTTCCTCCGGCTGTGGGAGGCCGAGCGACCGACGGTCATCTTCGTCACCCACGACCTCGAGGAGGCCATCCTGCTCAGCGACCGCGTCATCCTGATGGCCAGCAGGCCGGGCCGCATGGTGGTCGACATGAAGATCGAGCTCGAGCGGCCGCGACATCAGGAGATGCGCAGGTCCTCCGATCTCTTCAAATCCTATTTCCACGATATGTCCGCCCGGCTTCGGGCTGAAGTCGATCTCGCCGAACAGCGGATGATGGAAGAAAACCAGAATGACTGAAACTCTGCAGACTGCGACTACCGCCGATGGCGCCACCATCGCCTATCAGCAATTCGGCCGAGGGCCACGCCTGATCACGTGCCTGCACTCCCTGGCGTTGGACGGATCCTGGTATGCGCCTTTGGCCGAGGCTCTCGGAGACGACTACCGTCTGCTCGCGCCGGATTTCCGCGGGCACGGCATGACTGCGCGCGGAGGATCTGCCATCACTCTCGGTCTCATTGCCGGGGACGTCGCCGCGATGTGGGACACCGAGAACGTCGAGAGCTCGGTGGTGTTGGGAATCTCCTTGGGAGGCATGGTCGCTCAGGCGGTGTCGGGCAGCTTCCCGAACCGGGTCGACGCGCAGATCCTGATGGCCACCCGAGGCGCCTATGATGAGGAGGCCATTCGCGGAACTTCGGCCCGCGCGGCTGAGGTTCGTGCACCGAACGGCCTCGAGCAAGCCGAGGAGATGACCATGCATCGCTGGTTCGGCGACGCATCGCGAAACGAGGCAGACCCGTTGGTTCGGAAAGCTCGCGAACAGTTCCGGAACGCCGGCGGCAACACCATCGGCGCCTATTTCGACGCCATGACCGAGGTCGGCACGTTTCACACCGATTCACCGCCCCCGACCCTCGTGGTCGGCGGCGACGACGACCGAAGCACCCCTCGTGCCGTGATCGAACAGCTCGCAGCGTCCATCACGGGTGCCGAACTGCGCTTCGCCGAGGGCGGACACCTCGCCGCCTTCGACAACCCCCGCGAAGTCGCCGCCACGGTGCGACCTTTCCTCGAGGGCCTCGACTGCTGGTAGCCACTCGGCCCACGTGCACACTGGTTCCACATACTGCTACGGAGACGACATGGATTTCACGCTCGATCGCGCGATGACAGAGGATGAGCTTCGCGCACACCTCGATTCGGCCCTCACGCCCGCGCTCCTGATGTTGACGGCCCACGTCACGGGTGACGCCGGCGTACTGCGTACGGAATGGAAGCCCAACCGGGCGACGTTGCCTGCCAGTGGACTCGCACCCGAGACCGACGCGGAGATCAGAGCCTTCTGTCTGAAGCGCCTCGCACCGTACCTCTCCTCGCAGCGGGACTGGGCTGCACTGCCCGACGATTCCCTGCGTGAGTCGATGTGCACCTGGTTGATGGACGAGAACATCGAGGACGCCCAGGCTCTGGCCGCGGTGGCCTTCACACCCGACGACAGCGATCCTCGCGGGCCGGAGTGGAATCTCGACGAGATCGCTCCCGACAGCGGCCTGAGTGCCGTGGTGATCGGCGCCGGATTCTCCGGTCTCCTTGCCGGACTTCGACTGAAGCAAGCAGGTGTGCCCTTCACGATCCTCGAGAAGAGCACGAATGTCGGTGGCACGTGGTACGAGAACAGCTACCCGGATTGCCGGACCGACGTCCGCAGCCACATCTACACGTACTCGTTCGTTCCGCACGACTGGGTCACGCACTTCGGCCGCCAGCAGGCCATCCACGAGTACCTGTACAACTTTGCGGCGAAGAACGGCCTCCTGGAGCACATCTCGTTCGGCACCGAAGTAACCGCGACCCGGTGGGACGAGAGCACCAGCACCTGGACGATCGACACCCGCACGTCCGACGGCGTCGTCGGCTCAGCCGAAGCTCAGATCGTCGTCAGCGCTGTGGGACAACTGAACCGGCCGATGATCCCCGCCGTCGACGGCCTCGACACCTTCACCGGCCCGGTAATGCACTCCGCACAATGGGACCACAGCATCGATTTCGCCGGCAAACGCGTCGTCGTGATCGGGACCGGCGCCAGCGCACTGCAATTCGCTCCGGCGGTCGCGAAGGAAGCGGAGCACGTCACGATCTTCCAGAGGAGTGCCCCCTGGTTGCGGTCGACGCCGGTGCTCCGGCAGGAGATCGACCCCGGCGAGCGCCGGCTCCTCACGAATCTGAAGCACTACCGCGCCTACTACCGTTTCTCCATCTTCCTTCCCCGCCTCATCGGCAACCTCCCGGCCGCAACGGTCGATCCGGACTTTCCGCCGACCGAGGTCTCGGTGTCCGCGGCCAACGAGGCCCTTCGTGTCGAACTGACCGACTATCTCACCGAACAGGCCGGCGACCGACTCGATCTGCTCGAGCAGATCATGCCCGACTACCCGCCCGCCGCGAAGAGAATCATCTGCGACGACGGCACATGGGTCGCCACCCTCAAGCGGGACAACGTGCGCCTGGTCAGCCAGGCCGTGCAACGGATCGACAAGGACGGTGTCTGGATCGGTGACGAGCACGTCCCCGCCGACATCATCCTGTTCGGAACCGGCTTCAAGGCTTCGGAATTCCTCGTCCCCATGACGGTGACGGGCATCGGCGGACAGGACCTGCACCAAACCTGGGGTATCGACGCCAGCGCCTACCTCGGCATCACGCTGCCCGGCTACCCCAACTTCTTCTGCATGTACGGCCCGAACACCAACACCGTCATCCACGGCAACCTGGTGTTCTTCCTCGAGTGCCAAGCCGCGTACATCATCAGCGCGGTCCAGATGCTGGCCAAGGGCGGCCACCGTTCGATGGCCCTTCGACCGGACGTGTTCACCGAGTACACCGACGAGGTCACCAAGGAGAGCGCCAAGCGCACCTGGGGCTGGTCGAAGACCCACAGCTGGTATCAGAACGCCGCCGGGCGGTCCACCATCATGTGGCCACTCCCGGCCCGGCAGTACTTCGAGCGCACCAGCGCGGTGCACGGCGAGGACTACCACATCCACTGACCCGCACGACGTCATCATCCGCATTTTTCATTTCACCGGAGGCTACTTTGATCACCGAGACGACGGCAGTTGTCGCCAACCTCGAAACCCGCTACCTGACGGGCGGTCCGGAAGACGGCGTCCCCGTCGTGTTCCTGCACGACGGCGCGTGGGGCGGCAGCGCCGACGTGACGTGGGGGCAGGTCCTGCCCCTGGCCGCAGAGAAATACCGGGTCATCGCCCCGGACTTCCTCGGTTACGGCGGATCCGCCAAGTCCGTTCGCCTGGATGTCTCGCCGTTCGCTTTCCGGATCCGGCACGTCTTCGCCTTGCTCGACCATCTCGGCATCGACGGTCCGGTGCACCTGGTCGGAAACTCGTTCGGTGGATCGGTGGGTCTGCGGGCGCTGGCCGACGGTGACTATCGATCCCGGATCGCCTCGGTCACCACACTCAGTGGCACCGGCGGCCCCTGGAAAGCGCCGGACATGGGCAAGCTGCGCGACTTCGACGGTTCGGTTGCCGGTATCGAGGCGTTCGTCGACCTGCTGTGCGACGACTTCTCCGGCAGGGCCGGACAGGTGGACGCCCGGTACAGGTGGGCCGTCGCGCCCGGTCACTTCGGGTGCATGAGCGCTCCGCATCTGCCGGTACCCGAGGCGTTGCGGAAGGAGCGCCCAGCCGATCCCTACCCCGCCACACTTGCCGGTGTTCAGACCCCCGTGCTGCTCCTCGAGTGCTCCGAGGACGTGCTGCTCGAGGCGGGGTGGAGCAAACACCTCCAGGCCGAACTCCAGAATTCCCGCGCCATGGTCCTGCCCTACCGGCACTGCCCGAACATCACCCATCCGAAGGAGACGTGGGCCGTGATCGGCGAGTTCCTCGACAGCTGCACCGGCGGTACGAACTGATGCCGACCCCGGGCGGCAATGCCGCGACCGCGTCCACCGTGGGTTCGCTCGTTCTCACCGGCGGATCGTCCGGAATCGGCGCCGGGTTGGCGAGCGATCTGGCAGGCGAGTGGGACATCACCGTCGTCGATCGGGATCTGCCGGAAACGCCTGCCCCCGGCGTGACGTACCTCCAGGGCGACATCACCACCGACGATGCGGTCGACACGGTTCGCAAGTCCCTGACCGAGAACGGCCGGGCAACGATCGACGGCATCGTCCACTGCGCGGGCATCGGCGCATTCGGCCCCTTCATGGAGATGCCGAAGTCCGAGTGGGAACGGGTGCTTCTGGTCAACCTTCACGGAACACTCAATTTCGTCCAGGGCGTCGCCGACATGGTCGCAGACGGCGGCAGAATCGTCCTGTTCTCGTCCGGGACGGTCTTCAAGGCCCCGGCGAGCGCAGCGGCGTACGCGGCCTCCAAGGCCGGCGTGATCGGCTTTGCCCGCAGCCTCGCCGCGGAACTCGGAGCCAGGAACATCACGGTCAACGTGATCGCCCCCGGTTTGGTGCTGACCCCACTCTCGACGGCGATCGCCGCAGGTGAAGAGGCCAACATCAGCACGCGAGCGATCAAACGACCCGCAACGGTCGAGGACTTCATCGGCCCGACCCGATTCTTCCTCTCCCCCGGCTCCTCCTTCGTCACCGGGCAGACGCTCGTCGTCGACGGAGGTTCGATCCGCCGTTAGGCGGCGCCGCCCTGACCGCCACCGGTCGCCTGCTCGACGGCCGCGTGACCGAATTCCGGATCGTCTCGGTCCGCGGCCCGGGCGGCGGCGATAGTCTGGGAAGGGTCGTCGAGAGGTAGGCGGATGACACCACGGTTCCCGGGGCGGCACAGGGGCGGATAGCGCGTTGGCAACCGACGGCGATCCGCTCCGCACACAGCGCGATACCGACACCGCGACGACGGATGAACTGCGCGCGGCCGGGTTCGACGATGCCCGGGAGATTGGGCGTGGGGGCTTCGGCGTGGTGTACCGCTGCACTCAGTCCGCTCTGGAGCGCGCCGTGGCCGTGAAGGTTCTCAGCGGCGACCTCGACGACGAGAGCCGGGCCAGGTTCCTCCGTGAGCAGCGGGCGATGGGCAGGCTGACCGGGCACCCGAACGTCGTGAGTGTGCTCGAGGTCGGCGTCACGCCGAGCGGGCGTCCGTTCCTGGTGATGCCCTACCATCCGCAGGACTCCCTCGACGCGCGGATTCGCAGGCACGGCCCGCTCACCGTCACCGAGGCGTTGCGGTTGGGAGTGAAGATCGCCGGCGCACTCGAGACCGCGCACCGGTTCGGCATCGTGCACCGCGACGTCAAACCCAGCAACATCCTGCTCACCGACTACGACGAACCGGCGCTGACGGACTTCGGCATCGCGCACATCACCGGCGGTTTCCAGACCGCAACCGGAACTATCACCGGATCACCCGCGTTCACCGCCCCGGAGGTCCTCGAGGGCGACACCCCGAGTCCGTCCTCGGACGTGTACGGCCTCGGGGCGACACTGTTCGCCGCGCTGACCGGACACGCGGCATTCGAGCGCCGGAGCGGTGAACAGGTGGTGGCGCAGTTCCTGCGGATCACCACGCAACCGGCGCCGGACCTCCGTGAGTCCGGTTTCGAAGCCGACGTGGCCGCCATGCTGGAACAGGCCATGTCGCGAGACTCGCGCGAGCGCCCGTCCGCGGCGATGCTGGGTGAAACGCTGCAGGACATTCAATTTCGCCGCGGTGTCCCCGTCGACGCGATGGCGCTGGGCCCGGATCCCGACGCGGACCGAGCGCCGGAGCGCTCCGCACGACCGCCGACAGGACGATCATCCACCGGTTCCTCGGGATCGCCGACCGACGGGAGCCTTCCGCTGGACTTGACGAGCTTCGTCGGCCGGCGAAAAGAGCTCGCCGAGGCCAAGAAACTGCTCTCGGCGTCACGGCTGGTCACGTTGACCGGAATCGGCGGTGTCGGCAAGACCCGACTGGCACTGCGCGTCGCGACCAACATCCGGCGGGCATTCGACGACGGGGTCCGGATGGTCGAATTGGGCGAATTGCGCGACGGATCGTTGCTGGGAGAAGTCGTGGCGGCCGGGCTGGGATTGCGGCAGCGGTCGCCGAGACCGCTGCAGACCCTCATGGAGTTCCTGGAGCCGCGCGACATGCTGCTGGTCCTCGACAACTGCGAGCAGGTGGTGGATGCGGCGGCAGACCTGACGGAGACCGTGCTGCGTACCTGCCCCGGCCTGCGGATTCTCGCGACCAGTCGCGAAACCCTGGACGTCGCGGGGGAAGCCGCCCTGCGCGTTCGTCCACTGACGCTTCCGGATTCGGACAAGGAGCCGTCGCTGAAGAGTCTGCCCGGGTACGACGCAGTGACGCTGTTCGCCGAACGGGCCGCCACGGCGGTACCCGGCTTCGAGGTCACCGAAGACAATGCCGCCACCGTCGCCCGGATCTGCATCCGGCTGGACGGCCTGCCCCTGGCCATCGAATTGGCGGCGGCGAGGCTGCGCTCGATGTCGCCGGAACAGATCCTGCAGCGGTTGACCAACCGGTACGAGTTGCTGACCCGCGGAAGCCGGAGTGCACCGACCAGGCAGCAGACGCTGCGGTGGAGCATCGACTGGAGCTACGACCTGTGTCTCCCCGCCGAGCAGCAGCTGTGGTCGCGGCTGTCGGTCTTCGCCGGCAGCTTCGAACTGGACGCCGCCGAGGAGGTGACCATGTACGACGCCGAACCGGCCGGTCTCATCGATCTCGTCGCGTCGCTCGTGGACAAGTCGATCCTCATCCGCGAGGGATCGGGGGCGGTGGTGCGATTCCGGATGCTCGAAACGCTGCGCGAGTACGGCCGGGAGAAACTCGAACAGGACGGCACCCTCCCGGACCTCCGGCGGCGGCATCACAGCTGGTACCGGCAATTCGCCCTCCAGGCCGAATCCGAATGGATCGGCCCCCGGCAGGTCGCCTGGCTCGCCCGGCTCGCCCGTGAACAACCCAACCTGCGCGAAGCGATGGAGTACGGCCTGTCCACGGCTGCCGACTCGGCCGAGGCGGGGCTGGAGATCGCGACCGCTCTGTATCCGTTCTGGGTTTCGCGTGGGCTGCTCCGCGAGGGACGCCGCTGGCTCGACCGCGCACTGGCACAGGAGGGAGGACACGACACCGCACTCCGGGTCAAGGCGTTGCATTCGGCCAGCGTCCTCGCCAGCCGGCACGAAGACCTGGAGCGGGCAGCCGAACTGATCGACGAGGGGCGTGTGCTTGCCGAGACCCGGGGCAGTGCACTCGATCGCGCCCTCATGCTTCAAGCCGACGGAGCGCACGCACTGCACGGCGGCAACCCGGAGCACGCCGTGAGCTCGTTCACCGGGGCTCTCGAGGTGTTACGCGGCGAGCGCAACCTCCTTGCACACGTCACGGCCCTGCATGCGCTCGGATTGGCTCACGAGATACTCGGGCACGCCGAGGCCGCCACCGGCTGTCTCGACGAGGCGATCCGGATTACCGAATCACACGGTGAATCGGTGTACCTGGGCCGCTCGTCCCTGACCCTCGGGCTGGTGATGTGGCGGGAGGGCGACCGTGATCGCGCGGTGCTGCTGCTCCGAAAGGGACTCGAGCTGGCCCGCGCGGTCGACGATCCGTTCGGAGCCACCTGGTGCCTCGAAATTCTCGCCTGGATCTCGACCCGCGAGAACGATTTCCACCGCGCCGCCGTCCTGCTGGCAGCGGCCGAGATGCTTCGACGGAGGGTGGGCACCTCCATCGTTCAGATCCCCGACTTGACCGAATCTCACAAGGAATGCGAGCTCGTCACGCGGCGCTCGCTCGGTGCCCGCGCGTTCGAGACCGCGTCCCGCGAGGGCGAGGCGCTGGGCTTCACCGCCGCCGCCTCGTATGCCCTGGGCGAAACTCTCCCCGCAGCGCCGCGGCGCGGCGATCCGGCGGCGGCACTGACCAAGCGCGAACGCCAGGTCGCCGACCTGGTCGCGCAGGGTCTGACCAACAAGGCGATCGCCGCCCGCCTCGTGATCTCTCAACGCACCGCGCAGGGTCACGTCGAGCACGTCCTCTCGAAACTCGGATTCTCATCCCGGGCTCAGATCGCGGCCTGGGTCACGGAACTGTCAGCCGACCCGGGCGGCCCGAAACCCTGATGCCGTTCCGTCGCACGCTCTTCGGGCGATGGGAGTCAGCCGCCACCGCTCGGGCAGGATCCGGAAACCGAACCGCACGACGCCTCCGAATCGGCGGAGCCTGCGCTCGTCGGCGGCGGACCACTCCCAGCCGAGCTTGTCGCGCGCGACGGGAGGCAGCGTTCCCCGGGCGATCCAGACGAGCAGCCGTCCGAGCGCGGGACCGACGAGACGCCACACCACCTCGGGGATGCGATCGTCGGGGCGTGGCATCGACAGTCCATTCAGAAGCCGCGACCTGCGCACCGTCTCGGTCTTCTCCAGGACGGTGCCGACCATCTCGTTCCAGTAGTCCACGAAATCGGCGTACGTCTCGGGCAAGTGGGTGGCCGACACCCCGTACAGCGCGTACCACTGCTTCGACTCCTGATACAACTGTTCCTTCTCGCCGGCGGTGAGCGGTTCACCGAAGTATTCGGCGACCACGTACTGGGTGCCGAGGAACGTGGCGTGTGCCCAGAAGTACGGACCCGGGTTCAGTGCGTGGTACCGCCGGCCGTCGTCCGTGGTGCCCTTGATGTCCTTGTGCATGTCGCGGATCATCTGGGCCTCCGCGCCCGTCGGATCGTAGAGCGCCCGGATGATCGGCCCCGCGGAACGGGCGAGCCGGGCGAGTTCGTTGTCGAAGACGGTCGAGTGCTGCACGAGGGCGGTGTCGATGACGGGATGCATCACCTGCAGCGTGCCCGACCACGAGATGAGCAGCGCGGTTCGCCAGTCGCCGAACCGGTGCCACGTCAGCGAATCGGGTCCGAGCGCAGGCGCAGTCGAACGACGGTGGGGCGGAAGCTCTGTGGTGGTCATGGCGATCTCCTGATGCCGCTGGATGTAGAACGTGGTGCATTCAGGATGACTGTTGACATCACCTGATGTCAACAGTCGGTGCGCGAGGGCCCCCCGATCGACACCGGGATCGGTGAGACGATGACGGAATGAGCGACAGCGAGAACCCTCGTGGAGCGCCGCGCAGATGGCGCGGCCAGGAGCCGGACGACCGCCGCGCGGCGAGGCGCGCGGCGCTGATCGAGGCCGGCCTCCAGATCATGGGAACCGAGGGCACAGCGGCCACGACGATGCGCGCGACCTGCCGTCAGGCGAGCCTCACCGAGCGCTACTTCTACGAGAGTTTCGACAATCGGGAGGCGCTACTCGTCGCCCTCCTCGACCACGTCGTCCTGGGCGCGAGGGACACCCTGCTCGGGGCACTCGAGACGGCCCCGGAAGATCCGGGCCGACTCGTCCGCCACGTCGTGAAGGCGTTCACCGGCTACATCGCCGAGGACCGGCGGCGGGGACGCATCATGTTCGTCGAGTCGCAGTCCGTGTCGGAACTGGCGCAGCGCGGCGAACAACTCGTTGCCGAGTTCACCACCCCCATGGCCGCGGCACTGAAAATGCTGGGTGCCGACGGCGCACCCCGCGACGCCGTCAACACCCAGCTGAACGCGATTGCCTTGTTCGGGGCGATCGCCTTCCTGTATCAGCGCTGGCTCACCGGCAGCCCGAAGATCTCACAGAAGCGGATCGTCGAGCACATCGCACTCACCATCGAGGCGCACGTGCCGGTGAACAGCACCCCCTAGCGGGAGTTTCCGAGATTTGAGGCCGGGTCGGGGTGATTTCGCTGGTGGGCGCCGGTTTTCGGGTTGTGGGGGTGTATGACCTAAGTGGTGGGGGTGTAGCGGTCGAGGTCGAAGATGTGTGCGAGTTCGTTCTGGGTGGTGGTGGTTTCGGTGAGCATGCGCCGGGCCTTGGGGCGGCCGCCGGTGGAGGGGTAGATCAGGACGGTCTCCTCGATCCCGGCCAGGGCGGCGAGGAGTTGGCGCACCGACAGGTGGTGGCCGTGGGTGTCAGCTTCGCGGCGCATCAGGTGGGCGATCTGCAGGGCCAGCACGCAGGTGAAGGTGTGCACGGTGATGGTGTGGTCGGTGAAGTGGTGCATCGGGGAGAAGGACACCTCGTGGGGGTCCTTGAGTTGCCGGAATCCGAATTCGGCGTCGGATTGGGAGCGGTAGCCGTCGATCACCTCGGCGATGGTCCAGTCCTGACGGTCGGTGATCAGGATCCGTTTACCGAAGATTCTCTGCGTCAACTTGTTTCGGGCGTCGGTGTCGACGGCCCAGGTGAGCCGGAACTCGGCCGGGGTGTCCCCGTCCAGTTGCCAGGTGAGGATCTGCGCGCCCCAGGTGTCGGAGCAGATGTGTGCGATCGCGGCTTCGACCTGGTTGCGGTCGCGGCGGCTGTGTCCGCGGGCGAGGGTGGCGGCGAGTTCGTCGAGTTTGCGCCCGGCGGCGGCCAGGGTTTGCGTCAGGCCCCGGTCCTGGGCGTCGTGCAGGGTCGGGCTGTGGGTGAGGATCACCCGCTGGTCGAGGCCGTAGACCTGTTTGCGGGTGTGTAGTGCGGTGAGCCCGGCGAAGCGGTCGCCAGGCACCGGGCGGCGGCGGGAGGCCGGGAGATCGAGGAGGTCGGGGTGATCGCTGGGCGGGGTGGATCCGACGTAGTGCAGTCCGGCCCCGGTCAGGTGCGCGAAGTTCGCGGCCGAGTTCTGGCCGGCGTCGAAGACGACGGTGATGGTGCCGGTGTCGGTGCCCAACGCCCGGTAGCGGGCGGTGAGGGTGTCGATCATGGCCGGGAACTGGGTGACGTCGGGTTTGTTGCCCGGGTACGCGTGCCAGGTCAGTGGGATCCCGCCGTCCCGGGTGATCACCAGCCCGAGCCCGACCAGGCGCAGGTCGGTGCGTTTCTGTTTCGCCTTGCCGCGTTGGGCGATCGGCGCCTTGGTGTTGACGGAGGCGATGTAGGTGGCGAAGTTGGTCATGTCCAACGCCAGCGCGGTGGTGTCGAGCCCGAAGTCGGTGATCATCGCGGCGGTGATCGTCTGGGAGATCTGCTCGAGTTGACCGGGGGTCACCGCGTGCATCGCGTCCCAGAAGCGGCGGTGGTCGAGGTCGGTGGCGCGGATCTTGGTGAAGCGGTCCGCGGCGGTATGCGCCCACCAGTCGGCGATCCGCGCCTTCGAGCACGGGGCGGTGATCCGGTTGCACACCGCGACCGCCAGGTAGGTGCCGATCGAGCAGGGAGCACCGGCCACCCGCCCGCCGGTGATCTCATCGATCACGCCGATCACGTTGAGGCGCTGACACATCGACCAGACCGCGGCGACGTCCCCGAACGCGAGATGGCGGGTGCGCTGCGGCATCACCGCCGTGTCCCCGGCATCGAATGCCGCGGCCACGTCCGCCGCCGAGCCCAGGTACCGCTCGGAGATCATCTTCGGTTTGCCGTCCACCCGTGCCATCGTGCGCAGGTACCAGTACGTCTTGCCGTTGACCTTCTTCGAATACAGGCTGGACATACTTTAGGTCATACATGAATCCGGGTCGGCGATCAATCACCGAAACGGCGTGTCACCAGGACAAACTCACAACCGGCTCAAACCGGGAACCCCCACGCAGCCTCACATCTCGGAAACTCCCGCTAGACCTGCGCGCGGACCAGCGGACGCCGCATCGCTTCGAGGCCGACGACGATCACCACGGCGATCACCACGTGCATGGCGGCCAGTGCGATGGTGCTGGCCGTGTCGAAGTCCGCTTGAACTGTGAGCGCGATCGTCGCCAGCGGCAGCAGCGCGCCGATCACTTCCGCAGGCCGGATGACGGCCACCCATTTGAGTGAGATGAGCGCGGCCAGCGTCATCCCGATCAACGTCGGAACCACCGTCAGGATGACGACGCCTCCGGGAGCGACACTGCTGGTCGTGCCCGCATCGGTCATCTCGAACGACCCGCCGGCGGCGAGGCCGAGCAGCCAGATGACCAGGTTCGGGACGAGCGCTCCGATGACGGTCGCGGCGACCGCCCAGGCCCGGCTCAGTTCGAGCGTCGCCGGGTTGATCCGTGAGGTCGTGGTTGCAGAAATCGTGGCTCCGGTGTCGGACATGATCTGTACTCCCCTGTCGAGTGGCTCGAATTGCTACTGACCGATCCTGCAACCTCAACCGTTGTTCGGGTCAAGGCGTGAAATCGAGGTCTTTTCGGTGGGACCTGACCATTAGACCCGCGGGATGCGCAAAATTCATCGCGATCGGCCCGAACCGCCCACCTGAGGGAAGATGGCCACCATGAACGCCGCCCCCATACCCCCTGACCGATCGCGCGCGCCCCGCAACCCGCTCCGCATCCTTGCGCGGTGGCTGGGCACCCGGGAATGGGTGATGCGGATGGCGCCGGTGATCATCTGGCTGGAGTCACACCTGCGCGCGTGGACCGGGAACCGCGTGAGCCTCATCGGCATCGCCGGCCTGCAGTCCGTGCAGGTGACGGTCCCGGGACGCAAGAGCGGCACCCCGCGGACGACGGCGCTGCTGTGCATTCCATACGGCGACGGATACGTCGTCACCGGTTCCAACTGGGGTCGCCCCGAGCACCCGGCATGGTCGGCGAATCTGCGCGCAGCCGACGAGGCGCTCGTCAAGGCCGGGGCACGGGAGTCCCGGATGCGCGTCCAGATGGTCACGGGCGACGAACGCGAGAACCTGTGGAAATTCGTCGTCGACTACTGGCCCGGCTACCGCATGGAGCACCGGCGGTCCGGGGGACGCGAGTTCCGGCTCTTCGTGCTCGAGCCCACCCGATCGGCTACGACGCCGCGCGAATCCTGAAGATCGGCTCCACGAAGCGTTCGACGGTCCGCCGCTCGGCGGCCGCGTCGGGCAGCGGCCACGTCAACAGCGCCAGGACGACGCGCACGATCCATCCCGCAGCCTCCTCGTCGGGCGCGATGCGGGTGAGCGAGATCGCCACCCGGCCGAGTTCGGGTGCGCGGGCCAGGTACTCGTCCGTACTCCTCGGATGCGCCCCGGTGAACCACTGCACCAGGGTCGGCTCCCCGCGGATCGCCACCAGCGAGGCGAGGATCGCCTCCACGATCCGCTCCGAGTCCTCGAACGGTTCCAGCGCCTGCTCGACGTGGTCGGCCACGAAGTCGGCAGCGCGGGACATCACGGCCTCGACGAGCGTGCGCTTGCCGCCGGCGTACCGGTAGAGCGTGGCGCGTGAACACCCGGCACGGGCGGCGACCTCGTCCACACTCACCCCGTCGATGCCCTGTTCGCGAACGAGGTCGGCAGCGGCGGCGAGAATCCTCTCGACCGCGAGCACCCGCCTGCTGCCTCCGGTCAACCAGTCTGCCTGCTCCGTGCCCACGGCACCTCCAGAAACGTCCTTGCCATTTTGTCTCACGATGAGACGGATACGTGCCAATTCTATAACGTGTTCCTCTCCGATAGGGCCGTGATCAGGATCGACGAAGCCGGATCATCGAGCACTGAGACACCGGCAGAACGGCGTGCTGATCAGCAGAATCCCACCTTGCTCGCAGTCCTTGACAGCACCCGGCTCCGACGCGAACTGTGGTGATGTGCAACAAGTTCTCGATGACAAGGAGTCTTCGATGGCCCACTCGCCGACCCACGGAATCGACATCTTCGATCCCACCCACCTCGACGACCCGAACGAGCTGTATCGGATTCTCCGCGAGCACTCCCCCGTCCATCGCGTCGAAGGCACCGACTTCTTCCTCGTGTCCACGTGGGACCTCGTGACAGAGGCGGCGAACCGCACCGACGACTTCTCCTCGCACCTCACCGGCGTGCTGGTGCAGCAACCGTCGGGGCCGCCCACGACGTTCGACATGGACGGCGGCGGTCAGGCGATTCACGTGCTCGCCACCGCCGACGACCCGACGCACCTGCACCACCGCAAGCTGGTGCTGCCCACGCTCGGCCGCCGCATCCGCGCGCTGACGCCCACCGTGCAGTCGCTCGTCGACACCCTGTGGGACGAGGGGCTGCGGGACGGGCGGATCGACTGGGCGGCCGAGATGGCCGACCGCCTGCCGCTGACGATGGTGGCGCATCTCATCGGGCTGCCGGAGCCGGACGTTCCCCAGCTGCTCGCCTGGGCGTACGACAGCACGGAGATGCTGGGCGGGATCGTCGACGCGGGTCGCCTCGGCCGGCTGGTCGCCTCCGTGGCCGAACTGGCCGCGCACCTGCGGGCCGAACTCGTGCGGGCGAGGTCGCATCCGTCGGAGGATCTACTGGGCGTCCTCGCACACGCCTGCAATGACGGAGACCTGTCCGAGGACGTCGCGACGCTCGTCCTGCTCCAGCTCGTCGGCGCCGGCGGCGAATCGACCGCGGGCCTGATCGCGAACGCCGCCCGCCTCCTGGCCACCCACCCCGGAGTGCAGACCCGGCTCCGGCACGAACCCGCGCTCGTCGCCGCGTTCCTCGACGAGGCACTGCGCCTCGAATCCCCGTTCCGCGGACATCACCGGCACGTGGTCGCCGACACGACCCTCGGCGGCGTCGACCTGCCCGCGGGTAGCCACCTGCTCCTGCTGTGGGGCGCGGCCAACCGGGATCCGGCCGCGTTCGAAAGGCCGGACGAGATCGTGCTCGACCGGCCGCACATCCGCTCCCATCTCGCGTTCGGCAAGGGCGTCCACTTCTGCGTCGGATCGGCGCTCGCCCGCATGGAGGCACTCGCCGCCACCACCACACTGCTCGCGCGCACCGACCAGTTCTCCCTCGCCGACGACGCCGAGACACGTTGGCTCCCCAGCGTCCTCGTGCGCCGCCACAGCGCACTCCCGCTGCGGATCAGGTCGTCGTCGAGCCTCGATTGACATTGACGTCAATATCAACCCATACTGTGACCGTGACCACAAGCGAGGCTCAGGAGCGGGCACGGTCGGCGCGTAAGGACAACGACGGTCCCCGCCGCCGCGAACTCCTCCGCGCCGCGAGCGCCTGCTTCGCCGAACTCGGGTACGACCGGACGACCGTCGAGGTGATCACCACCCGGGCGGAAGTGTCACGGGCGACGTTCTACGCGTACTTCTCCTCGAAGGACGAGGTGTTCCACGCCGTCGCCGCCGACGTCTGCGAGGAGTTCCTCGAGTCGCAGCACGTCGAAGGACCGGCGAGCGAGGACCTGCGAGAGGTGCTGCGCACCACCACGAAAGCGTTCGTGGAGGCCGTGTATGCCAACGGACGCGTCCTCGAACTGATCAGGCACCGCGCGCGGCTCGACCCCGAGGTCGGCCGAAGCTGGTCCACCGTGCAGACCCGGCTCATCCGCCGCTACACCCGGTTCATCGAACGCATCAACGCCACCTGCGACGTCACGCCGTGCGCGCCGCCCGCCCGCATCGCGCAGACCCTCGCCGACGCCCAACTCGCGGGCGCCGCCCGGCTGGTGGACGCGACGGCCCGCGAACAACGCCGGTACACCGCCGACCTGACCGCGATCTCCGAAAGACTCATCGGCTTCGCCTAGCAACGACCATCCGCACAGAATCGGGAGTTCGGTATGCCCACTTCGCCTTCGAGTGACCCCGCGACCCTGGAATCGGCCCTCGCCGAGATACGAGAACTCCAGGACGCCGCGTGGCCACCGCAGGTACCGCGGACAGTCGAGTACCCGATCGAGGGCCGCACCGTGATCGACTATCTCCGGCACTGGGCGACGGCACGACCGCAGACGGTCGCGATCGACTTCTACGGTCGCGCCATCACCTACGCGGAACTCGACGACCTGTCCGACCGCTTCGCCGGCTGGCTGCTGCAGCGGGGCGTGGCCGCCGGCGACCGCGTCGGCGTCCATCTCACCAACTGTCCGCAGTTCCACATCGCGATGCTGGGGATCCTGAAGATCGGTGCGGTCCACGTCCCGATCAACCCGCTGTTCCGCGAACACGAACTCGCGTACGAACTCGGTGACGCCGGCGTGGAGATTCTGCTGACCCAGGATTCCTTCGCGGACATGGTCGAATCCGTGCGTGGCGAGTCGGCTCTGCGGCACGTCGCGGTCACCGCCCTGTCGGACCTGCTGCCCGCCGAACCCAGCGTCGCACCGCCGTTCCCCACCGCGTCCGGAGCCACCGACTGGGCGGGGATCATGGAATCCCCTCGCGCCGATCCGATCCCGATGGATCCCGACGCGCTCGCGACACTGAACTACACCGGCGGCACCACCGGGATGCCGAAGGGCTGCAAACACACTCAGGCGCACATGGTGTACACCGCCGCCACCGCGACACTGGCCGGGGGCAGGCAGGTGGGCGAGGCTCCCCCGGTGGTCCTCGGGTTCCTGCCCATCTTCTGGATCGCCGGCGAGGACTTCGGCATCCTGTACCCCCTGATCAACGGCGGCACCGTCGTGCTGCTCACCCGATGGGACCCGGAAGCCGCGGCGACCCTCGTCGAACGGCGTGGTGTGACGTCGATGGTCGGCACCGTCGACAACTACGTGGAACTGATGGATCTGCCCGGCTTCGCCGAGCGGGACTTCTCCACCCTCGGCAACGCGATGGCCGTGTCGTTCGTGCTCAAACTCGACCCCGAGATCCGCGGCCGATGGCGCGACGCGACCGGACACGTGCTCCGGGAGGCCAGTTACGGCATGACGGAGACGCACACCGCCGACACCATCACGCTCGGTTTCCAGACCGACGACGAGGATCTGCTCAGCGAACCCGTGTTCTGCGGGCTGCCGGTTCCGGGGACCGATGTGCTGGTCGTCGACGACGCCGGGGTTCCGGTGCCGGTGGGGCAACCCGGGCAGATCATCGTCCGCAGTCCGTCGCTGCTCACCGGCTACTACGGCAAACCCGACGCCACCGCCGACGCACTCCGCGGCGGATGGCTCCAGACCGGTGACATCGGAAAGCTGAACGGCAAAGGCGCACTGCACTATCTGGCCCGCAATAAGGAGATGATCAAGACCAACGGGATGAGCGTGTTCCCCTCGGAGGTGGAGGCACTGCTCATGCTGCATCCGGCGATTCAGTCGGCCGCGGTGGTCCCGAAGCCCGATCCGGGCAAGGGGCAGGTGCCGTTCGCGTTCGTCCAGCTCCTGCCCGACCGTCAGGTGTCGGGTGAGGAACTGCGGGAGTGGGCCGCCCGGAACATGGCCACCTACAAGGTGCCCACCGTCGAGGTGCTCGACGCACTACCCATGACGGCGACGGGGAAGGTCCGCAAGGCCGACCTGTTCGCCCTGGCCGAGGAGTACAAGTGACCCTGCTGGTCGCCAATCGCGGCGAGATCGCGCTGCGCATCATCCGCTCGGCGGAGGAGATGTCGGTCGACACCGTCGCCGTGTATGCGGAGGACGACGCCGACAGCCCCCACGTGCGCGCGGCGACCGAGGCGGTCGCGCTGCGCGGCTCGGGACCGTCCGCGTACCTGGACGCTCGCGCCCTCCTCGACGCGGCCGCCGAGTTCGGCGCGACGGCGGTGCATCCCGGTTACGGGTTCCTCAGCGAGAACGCCGATTTCGCCCGCGCCTGCGGCGAGGCCGGACTCACGTTCGTGGGTCCGAGCCCGGAGGTGCTCGACATCTTCGGCGACAAGTCGTCGGCACGCGAGGCCGCCGTGGCCGCGAAGGTGCCGGTGCTCGCCGCGACCCACGGTCCCACCGACCTGGACGGCGTCCGCGCGTTCTTCGCGGAACATTCGGGCGGCATCATGATCAAGGCACTCGCGGGCGGCGGCGGCCGCGGCATCCGCGCCGTCCGCAGCGCGGACCGGATCGACGAGGCCTACCGGGCGTGCGCGGCGGAGGCGGAACTCGGGTTCGGCAATCCCGCACTGTTCGCCGAGGCGCTGCTCGAGGGCGCCCGGCACATCGAGGTGCAGGTGGTCGCGGCACCGCAGGCGAGCGTGACGCGGGCACTCGCCGTCGGCGACCGCGACTGCAGCGTGCAGCGCCGCCACCAGAAACTCGTCGAGATCGCACCCGCGCAGGGGCTCGACCCCGGACTGCGCAGCGAACTGCACGAGGCCGCGGCGCGGCTGTGTGCCAGTGTCGGCTACCGGGGACTCGCCACCGTCGAATTCCTGGTGTCCCCGGACGGATTCGTGTTCCTGGAGGTCAATCCGCGGATTCAGGTGGAACACACGGTCACCGAGGAGGTGACGGGGATCGACCTCGTCGCCGTGCAGATCGACATCGCTCGGGGAGCTGACTTCGCGGAACTGGCGCTGCCGGACGGGGTCGGCGCCGTCGGGCTCGACACGTCGGGCACACCGGCCGTCGCGCACGGGATCGCCGTCCAGTCCCGGGTGAACATGGAGACGATGCGCCCCGACGGTCAGGCCGTTCCCGCCGCGGGCACGCTGTCCGTGTTCTCCCCGCCGACGGGACCGGGGGTGCGCGTCGACACCTACGGGCGGCCGGGACTGTCGCCGAGCCCGCGGTACGACTCGCTCCTCGCGAAGGTGATCGTTCATTCCCGCGGGCAGTCGTTCGCGGCCGCGGCACGCAAGGCGGACGCGGCGCTCGCCGAATTCGTCGTCGACGGCGTCCCCACCAACATCGGCTTTCTCCGGGCGATTCTCACGGATCCCGGCTTCGCCGACGGCGTCGTCGGCACCGACTACCTCGCCGAGCGGATGGGTGCCCTCGTCGACGCCGCGCACGTGCATCATCCGGCGGAGGTCGCATCGGACACGCTCGAGTTGCGCGCCGGCGAGGACGTGCTGCGCGCGCACCTGGCCGGGACGGTCGTGGAGTCGGCCACCGAGGGGGCCGCCGTGACGCCGGGGGCGCACCTCGTGGTGCTCGAGGCCATGAAGATGCAGCACGTGATCGCCGCCCCCGCGGGGTCGGTGGTCGAGCGCAATCTGGTGTCCCGCGGGCAGACCGTGAACGCCGGCGATCCGCTGGTCGTGATCCGACGCACCGGATCCGAGGCCGACGGTGCCGCCGACAGCGCAACCGACCTGGATCGTGAGCGCGCCGACCTCGCGGAGATCCGGCAGCGGCACGAGGTCACACTCGACGCCGCCCGTCCCGGCGCGATCGCGAAGCGGACGAAACTCGGCCGCCGCAGCGCGCGAGCGAACATCGACGATCTGGTCGACCCCGGCAGCTTCGTCGAATACGGGCCCCTGGTTCTCGCCGCGCAGCGCAGCCGCCGCTCCGAGCAGGACCTGATCGAGAACACCCCGGCCGACGGTCTCGTCGCCGGGCTCGCCACCGTCAACGGCGACGTCTTCGGTCCGCGCGATTCCCAGACGGTGGTGCTGTCGTACGACTACACCGTGCTCGCCGGAACCCAGGGCATGCGCAACCACGCGAAGACGGACCGGGTGATCGAACTCGCCGGCCGCAAGCAGGTTCCGGTCGTCCTGTTCGCCGAGGGCGGCGGCGGACGTCCCGGCGACACCGACGCCGGACCGGTAGCAGGTCTGGACCTGAACACCTTTCGGTCGCTGGCGGCGCTGAACGGCAAGGTGCCGCTGGTGTCGATCGTGTCCGGCCGCTGCTTCGCGGGCAACGCCGCCCTGGCGGGCGTCTGCGACGTCCTCATCGCCGCACCCGAACGCGAACATCGGCATGGGCGGGCCCGCGATGGTGGAGGGCGGCGGGCTCGGCGTGTACCGGCCCGAAGACATCGGTCCCGTCGACGTGCAGCGGCGCAACGGCGTTATCGATCTGCTCGCCAGGGACGAGGCGCACGCCGTCGAGCTGGCGAAGAAGTACCTGTCGTACTTCCAGGGGCCGCTCACCCAGTGGGAAGCGCCCGACGAGAGGCTGGCCCGCCACGTCGTCCCGGAGAACCGGTTGCGCGCCTACGACGTGCGCAGTGCCGTGGAATCCATCGCCGATGTCGGCTCGGTCCTCGAACTGCGCCGAGACCACGGCGTCGGCATCGTCACCGCACTCGTCCGGGTGGAGGGAGCGCCGTACGGCCTCGTCGCGAACAGCAGCCACCACCTCGGCGGCGCGATCGACGCTGTCGCAGCAGCCAAGATGGCGCATTTCCTGGAGCTGTGCGAGTCGTTCGGGCTACCCGTCGTCGCGCTCTGCGACACACCGGGATTCATGGTCGGGCCCGATTCGGAGAAGGAGGCCACGGTCCGGCGGTTCAGCAAGCTGTTCATCGCGGGCGCGCGGATGACGGTGCCCTACGGCACCGTCATCCTGCGCAAGGGGTACGGACTCGGCGCCATGGCCATGGCGGGCGGGTCCTTCCACGCATCCGAGTTCACGGTCGCGTGGCCGACCGGCGAGATCGGGGCCATGGGGCTCGAAGGCGCGGTGCGCCTCGGGTTCCGGAAGGAGCTCGAGGCCCTCGACGACCCGGCCGAACGGGACGCGGCGTTCGCGGAACTCGTCGATGCCGCCTACCAGCACGGGAAGGCCCTGAACGCGGCGACGATCTTCGAACTCGACGACGTGATCGATCCTGCCGATACCCGTGCCTGGATCGTGCGCCTCCGGCGCCCGTGAGTACTTGTTAACCGCCGGACGTTAATAAGTACTCACAGGCGCGTCAGCGCACGACCCGACCACGTACCCGCCCGCACCTGATCGATCACCGACACGACGTCGGCAATCGGGACCTCGTGCGTGATCGACTCGAGGCGGCTGGGTGCGAGGTCGGAGGCGAGGCGGCCCCACAGTCGGCGCCGCTGGTCGATCGGGTACTGCACCGAGTCGATGCCGAGCAGGCTGACGCCGCGCAGGATGAACGGCAGGACCGTGGTCTCCAACTTCGGTCCGCCGGTCAGTCCACTGGCCGCCACGGCACCGCCGTATTCGATGGTGCTGAGCACGTGGGCGAGGGTGGCGCCGCCGACACAGTCGACTGCGGCAGCCCACTGAGCCTTGCCGAGGGGACGCGGTTTCGTGTCGGGTTCGGGGAGGCGTCCGATCACCTTGCTCGCGCCCAGCTGGGTGAGCAGTTCCGCCTTCTCCGGCTTTCCGCTCGACGCGACCACCTCGAAGCCGGCCGCCGACAGCAGGTCGACGGCGACGGTGCCGACGCCGCCGCTCGCACCGGTCACCAGGACCGGGCCGTGGCCCGGCTCGACGCCGCGGGACTGCAGTGCCTCCACGCTCATCGCAGCCGTGAAACCGGCGGTCCCGATCGCGGCGGCGGTGCGGGTGGACATGCCGTCGAGTTTCACCACCCAGTCGGCCGGGACGCGGGCGAACTGCGCGTACCCGCCGTGCCGGGCCGTTCCGATGTCGTAACCGTGAGCGACGACCTTGTCACCGACCGCGAACTCCGGCGACTGCGACTCGGCGACGATGCCTGCGACGTCGATGCCGGGGACGATGGGGTATTCGCGGACCACTCCGCCCTTCGGTGTCAGCGCCAGCGCATCCTTGAAGTTCACGCTGGAGTACTCGACCTGGATCGTGACCTCGCCCTGTGGCAGGAACGATTCGTCGACCGTCTCCTCGGAGAGGCCGATGGCGCCCTCGTTCTCGCGAGCGATCCAGGCGGTGAATTCCTTCATCAGCTTGCTCTCCTGACCTCGGGGGTGCGTCGAGACCATCATGCGACAACTGTGCCGCGTCGACGATGCCGGGGCGAGGATTCCGGGATCAGAACCTGAGGAGAACCTTGCTCGACGACGACGCGTCCTTGGCCGACGCGAACGCGGTGAGCGCATCGGCTACGTCGTACTCGGCCGTGATGATCGGATCGACCGCCAGCGAGCCATCGGCGAGAGTGGCCACGACCTCGTCGATCTCGTCGTTGAACCGGAACGAACCGATCAGGTCCAGTTCCCGGGTGATCGCGATCGAGACGGGTACCGGCTGATCACCGGAGGGAAGCAGTCCGACCATCACGACCCGGCCGCCGCGCGCGGTCCCGTGGATCGCCGACGACAGACCGCGGTGGTTGCCGGAGCATTCGATGGTCACGTCTGCTCCGACCGCCGCGACCGCGCCGGCGTCGGTGGCCGTGAGGGTCACGTCCGCGCCAACGTCGCGCGCGATCTGCAGCGGGTACTCGTGCATGTCCACCGCCGTGATCTTCCCGGCGCCCGCTCGCTTCAGTACCGCCACCACGAGCGCCCCGATGGGTCCGGCGCCGATGACGAGGACCGACCGATCCTTCACCTCCCCTGCCCGCGCGACCGCGTGCCACGCCACGCTCGCCGGCTCGGCCAAGGAGGCGAGCCGCAGATCGAGCCCGGACGGGAGGACCCGCAGCATGCGGGTCGGGACGGCGACGTGGCTGACGAACAACCCGTCCGTGTGCGGAAAGTGCGCCGCACTGCCCAGGTACGTGCATCCGGGGGAAATGTTGGGGCGGTCGGCCGGATACGTCGCGCTGTCGCCGCCGGGTGTCGCGGGATGGATGGTGACGGGTGCGCCGGGACGGGGACCGCTGCCGTCCGTCGCGCCGATCAGCACTGTGCCCGACGCCTCGTGCCCGAGCCGCATCGGTGCGCGGAGGATCGACTCGCCTGCGGCGCCGTGCTGCCAGTAGTGGAGGTCGGATCCGCAGATTCCGCCGTAGGCGATGCGGATCACCGCCTCGTCCGGCTTCGGTGCGGCGATAGGCACGTCCTCGACGCGCAGGTCGTTCGCGCCGTGGGCGACGACCGCCTGCGCATGCGTCGGAATCTCGATCGTTTCCGTGCCGGTGGTCTCGGTGGTGTTCATCGGTGAAGTCCAGTTCTGTGGGAGATGGGAGCTTGTCATCTGGTGACGGGTTCGGCGGTCGTGAGGAGTCCGAGTTCGTCCCTGCGCGGCATACCCTCCCAGTCGCCGGACACGGTGCACGCGAAAGCCCCCACGGTCACCGCGGTTCCCAGACGGTCGCCGGGTGACTCTCCCGCGAGGCGGTCCGCGATGTATCCGGCAACGAAACCGTCTCCGGCCCCGACGGAGTCGACGACGTTCACCGGCACCGCCGGCAGGGAGAACGTCTCGCCGTCGACCATCGCCAGGCACCCCTGGTCTCCCAGTTTCAGGATGCTTTCGCGGGGACCCAGGTCGCGGACACGCGCGACGAGTTCTGCGGGGTCGCCGTCACCCACCGCGATCGCGGCCTCGTCCTCACCGGCGAAGACGATGTCCGACAACGCTATCAGCTCGCGGAAGACGGGACCCGCTTCTTCCGGCGACCACAGCGCACGGCGGTAGTTGAGATCGAACGACACCGGAATGCCCAGTGCGCGTGCCCGTTCGACGCAGTACAGAGTGGTCTTCCTGGCGCTGTCGGACAGGGCCGGGGTGATGCCGGTGACATGCAGCAGCGACGCCGACTCGAGGCGGTCGTCCGCGATGTCCGACATCGTGAGCCGCGACCCTGCGCTGCCGGTCCGGTAGTACCAGACGCGGGTGGCGGTGGCGGTTCGCCGCTCCTTCACCATCAGCCCGGTCGGGGCGTCCGGATCGCGGATGACGTCGGCGGTGATTCCCTCGGCCCGGAGTTCACGCTCGACCAGGTCACCCAGGCTGTCCTGGCCGACGCGCCCGACCCAGGCGACGTCCACGCCGAGCCGTCGTAGCGCGATCGCGAAGTTCGTTTCGGCCCCGCCGATTCCCAGGTGCAGCGTCGAGGTGTGGGCGAGTGCACCGGTGTCCGCCGCTCGGGTGAGTGCCATCGTTTCGCCGAACGTCAGTACCGTCATCACGCGACCGCCGGTTCTGCGACGACGCCCGCGAGGCGCCGGCATCGTTCGGCCAGCTGACCGAGGTCCCCGCCGCGGAGTGCGTCCCCGATCAGGGGGCCGCCGAGGCTGACCGCCGCCGCACCGGCGGCGATCCACACGGGGACGTCCTCGATGCTCACCCCGCCCGAGGGGACGACCTGGATGTCGGGGAAGGGCCCGCGCAGATGCGCGATGTACTCCGGGCCGACCACCGATGCCGGGAACAACTTCACTGCGGTCGCACCCGCGTTCCATCCGTTCCACAGCTCGGTCGGGGTGAATCCGCCCGGGTAGATCCGGACACCCGCACGCACGGCCGTGGCGATGACGTCGAGGTTGGTGGTCGGTGTCACGAGGAAGTCGGCACCCACGTCGAGGGCGGCGCGCGCCTGGTCGACGGTGGTGACCGTGCCGACCCCGATCTCGGCGCCGTCCGGTGCGTCGCGCCGGATGCTGCGCAGAGACTCGAGGGTGCCCGGCGTGCTCATCGTCAGCTCGACGGCCCGCACCCCGTTCTCGGCGAGGACGGTCACGACGGGGGCGTACCGGTCGGCGTGCGCGGCGCGCAGCACTGCGATGACGGAGGAGGTCATGCCGCCGTCACCTCACGATCGGTGGCGTTGGCGGCCAGCGTGAGGTCGCGGTCGCGAGTTTCCGGTGCCATCGTCGAGGCGATCAGAACCGTCACGGCCATCACGATCATGTAGACCGCGACGGGGATCCAGGAGCCGGAGAAGGCCGTGACGAGGGCCGCGCAAATCAGTGGCGCGACACCGCCGCCGAAGATCGACGCGAATTCACGTCCGAGCGTGACGCCGGCGTAGCGGTAGCGGGAGCCGAAGATTTCCGGGAAGTAGCTCATCGTGACACCGACCGCGCCCTGGCAGGCCAGGATGAAGCCGACGATCATCGCCATCGTGATCAACAGGTGCGAGCCGGTGTTCAGAGCCAGGAAGGTCGGCACCGGCAGGATGATCAGAGCGATCACGATCGAGATGTACACCGGCTTGCGGCCCACCCGATCGGACAGCCGACCGAACCCATAGGCCGCGATGCCGCCGCAGATGGCCCCGACCAGCAGCACCTTGGGAATGAACGTGGGGTCGACGTGCACGTCGTTCTTGAGGTACGACGCCATGAACACCTGGTACGTGTACGACTGCGCGCTGATGCCGATCGTCATGAACATGACGATGAACAGCGGCTTCTTGCCGTTCGCGAAGATCTCCTTCACGGGTGTCTTCGGAACGTGGTGCTGCTCCTTGAGTTCCTGGAACACCGGGCTCTCGTTGAGCTTGCGACGGATGACGAACGCGGCGACAGTCACGAGCAGACTGCTGATGAAGACGAGCCGCCAGCCCCAGGACATGAGCTGCTCCTCCGGCAGGAGCTGCGCGGCGATCCACGCGACTGCGCCGAGCGCCGTGCCCAGCGCGGCCCCGGTCATCACCAGCGCGGCGAGCCGGCCTCTCCTGCCTATCTGCGCTGTCTCCGTCAGAAGGGTTGCACCACCGGACTGTTCGGCGCCCGCGCCGAATCCCTGGAAGAATCGGCACGCGACGAGGAGAGCGGGTGCGAGCAGCCCGACCTGACTGTAGGTGGGCAGCAGACCGATACCCAGTGTCGCGCCGCCCATCAGCATCAGGGTCGCGACGAGCACCCATTTGCGGCCGAGACGCTCACCGTAGCGTGAGAAGAACAGGCCGCCGAGTGGTCGGGCGAGGAACCCGACGGCGTAGGCGCTGAAGCTCGCGAGGATGCCCGCCGCGGGCGAGATGTTCGGAAAGAACAGTGTGTTGAAGATCAGCGCCGAGGCGGTGCCGTAGATGACGAAGTCGTACTGCTCGAGGGTGGTGCCGATGAGTCCCGCCCACGCCGCCCGGCGGACTGCGGCCGGGTCTGCCTGGGGTGTACCGCCTGCGCGGCCGGGTGTTTCCGGGTTCACCGTGGGGTCGAGTGTAGTGTCCATGGATTCCTCCATTGGTGGTTCCCGGAAAGTCCGGGCAGGGGGTGAGAGAGTCAGATGGTCGCCCTGGACTGCAGCGTGAGCGCGCCGGAGTCCGGGACCGGGGCGGATGCTTCACCGGCGGCGACAGCCGGCCCGTGGCGGACGATGATGTCGACGAAGTCGGCAATCCGCGAGACGAACTCGGTGTGCGCAGCGAGAACGCTGGGAAACAGGCCTCCGTCGACGAAGACGGAGCGAACGAATTCTGTAGTGGAAGCGGCGTTGTCGGCCATTCCTGCCAGGCGCGGTCGAGCGGGGTCGGTCATGGATCGTGCGTGTGGGCCGGGGTCGAATCCAGGCAGCGGGGCGATGCAGGCGAGATACGCCGCCACGGTCAGAGCAAGGAACTGCGGGACGTCACCGCGGCCGAGGTGTTCGAGCGCGGGGATCGGGATACGCTGCGCCAATTTGACCGATCCGTCGGAGCCGACCTGCGAGGTGCGGTGTCCCAGAGCGGTATTGGACCAGCGCGAAAAGAGTTGCCGGATGTAGTCGTCCGTGTCGACCGCTTCGGGAACAGTGACTGTCGGCAGGTATTCGTCGCACAGGATGCGGCGCGCCGCGTCCTCGACGAACGGTCGTGCCACGGACTCGGGGATGGTGGCACACCCGTCGAGTGCGCCGAGGTACGCGATGAGCGAATGCGTCCCGTTGAGCAGCCGGACCTTCATCAGCTCGTACGGCTCGACGTCGTCGGTGAACAGTGCGCCGCCGTGCTCCCAGGCGGGACGGCCGGCGGCGAACTTCTCCTCCATCACCCACATCGTGAACGGTTCGGCGGGGACGGCGATCGTGTCCCGCACGCCGAGGTGCGTCAGGGCCGTCTCGTTGTATCGGTCCGAACTGGACGGCACGATGCGGTCCACCATCGAATTGGGGAACGCCACGGACGCATCCATCCAGGTCAGTACCTCGTCACGGAGGGGTGCCCTGAAGGTGCCGACGAACTCGCGCACGAGCCGTTCGGTCTGCCGCCCGTTTGCCAGCAGGTTGTCGCAGCTGAGGATGGTGATCGGGGTGCCGTGTGTGCTCGCCCGCAGGGCCAGTGCGCGGGCGATCTGTCCGATCGTCGTGCGCGGCGTCGAGGCCTCGGCGAGATCACGCCGGACAGCGTCGGAGTCGAGGTCGAGGGATCCGGTCTCGGGAGACACGGTGTACCCGTGTTCGGTCACGGTGATCGTCACGATCTTCGTTGCCGGATCCGCGATCGCGTGAACGACGGACTCCGGATCGTGTTCGGCCACCAGGGTCCCGGTGTGGGAGCCGGGAACTCTGACACGCGATCCACCGGGCGAGATCTCGACGACGCTGTAGAGCAGATCCTGCGCCGTCATCGCATCGGCGACGGCGCTCGACCGGCTCGCCACACCGAGGATCCCCCACGGCCCGGGTTCGCGTTCCATTGCCAGCGCGGTGTAGACGGCCTGGTGGGCACGGTGGAAGTTGCCGAGCCCCAGGTGCACGATCCCGGTGCCTTCCGGCACCCGCCGGTGGATCAGTGCCGCGGCGGAAACGTTTCGGCGTGAGAGTGGGTGTTCGGTCATGCGCGTCACCAATCCGTCATGGAGCCGTCGCGGCGCCGGGCGACCGGGAGGTAGGCCTGCTCGTAGGGATACTTCGCCGCGAGTTCCTCGTTCATCGTCACTCCGACACCCGGTGCGTCACCGGGGGTGAGATGGCCGTCCGCGAACGACCACGCGTGCGGGAAGACCTCACTGACGAGCGGGTCGTAGCCCATGTATTCCTGAATTCCGAAGTTCGGCGTCGCCAGTCCGAGCTGCAGGCTCGCGCCCAGGGAGATCGGCGAGACGTCCGACGGCCCGTGAGGTCCGCCTCGCACCTGATACACCTCGGCGAGCGCAAATATCTTGCGGACGTGGCTGATTCCGCCGGCGTGGACGACCGCCACGCGAATGAAGTCGATCAGTTGTTCGGTGATCAGGTGCTGGCAATCCCAGATCGTGTTGAAGACCTCGCCGATCGCCAGCGGCGTCGTGGTGTGGTTGCGCACCAGACGCAACGCGTCCTGGTTCTCTGCCGGCGTGACGTCCTCGAGCCAGAACAGATTCACCGGCTCGAGCGATTTGCCGAGCCGCGCGGCCTGCTGCGGGGTGAGTCGATGGTGGGCGTCGTGCAGCAACTTGAGGTCGGGGCCGACATGATCCCGGACCGCCGCGAGGACCCCGGGCACATGATTGAGGTAGGCGTCCGTGTCCCATACCTCTTCGACCGGGAGTGCGCCGCGGCTCGCGGGCTCGTATCCCGCAGCCCCCTTGTGCACACCGTAGACCGAATCGAGTCCGGGCACCCCGGACTGCACACGAATCGCCTGAAAGCCCTTCTCCCGCTTGGCGTCGACGGAGTCGAGCAGCGCGGGCACGTCCCACCCGGTGGCGTGGGTGTACGACAGGACGCGGTCACGCACGGCACCGCCGAGCAACTGGTAGACGGGCTGGCCGAGCGTCTTGCCCTTGATGTCCCAGAGCGCCACGTCGACCGCGCCGATCGCGGCCATCGTGACCGGCCCGCGGCGCCAGTACACCCCACGGTAGAGGTACTGCCAGGTGTCCTCGATCCGCGTCGCGTCCCGTCCGATCAGCAAGGGCGCGACGTGGTCTCGCAGATACGACACGACGGACAGTTCGCGGCCGTTCAGTGTCGCGTCACCGTAACCGACGACGCCGTCGGCGGTGGTGATCTTCAGGGTGACGAAGTTGCGGGTGGGGCTGCAGACCAGCACGTCCGCGGAGATGATCTTGTCGGTCATGCCCGTGATCCTTTCGCTCCGACCGCGGGAGCAACGACGTTGCGCAACTGCTCCCCGCGTGCGAGTCGGGTGATGTTGTCGGTGATGTCGTCGACGCGGCCGAGAAACGTCTGCCGCGACACCCCGGAAGAATGCGGCGTCATCATGATGTTGGGGAGTTCGGAGAACGGGAGGGCACTGGGCGCACCTCGACCGTCGGCTCCGGGATAGTCGTACCAGACGTCGATGGCCGCAGCCGCGATGGTCGACGAGGACAGCGCGTCGAACAGTGCCTGCTCCTGGACGAGAGGCCCGCGGCCCACGTTGACCAGCACACCGTCGCTGCCCAGCGCACGCAATTCGTCGGCGCCGATCATGCCCCGCGTCCGGTCGTCGAGCGGTGCGGACACCACGACGACATCGGATTCGGCGAGGAGACGCCCGAGCTGGGACACGTCGGCCGCCCAGTCCAACCCCTCACCCGTCGCATCGACGTTGCCGCGGCCGGTCACGGCCGCTCCTGTCGCGCCGAATGCCCGGAACAGATTCCACGCGGCGTTGCCGATGTGGCCGAAACCCACGAAACCCACCCGCGCACCCTGCAGTGAATTCGACTGTGTGAGGCGGTCGTCGTAGACCGACGTCGCCCACACCCCGCGCCGCAGGGCCGCGTCCTGGGCGACGAAGCCGCGCCGAAGCATCACTGCGGCCGCCACGACGTATTCCGCGATCGACTTCTCGTGGTGGAAGGTGTTCGCCACCAGCACGTCGGGGGCCAGGGCGCCGAACGAGATGTTGTCCGTGCCGGCGCCGGCGACGTGCACGAGCCGCAGCGTGGTCGCGGACGACGCCATCGACGGCGTGAACTTTCCCCCGACATACACGTCGGCGTCACGCAGATCTTCGATCAGGGCAGCCTCGTCGAAGCTGCCGTGCCAGGACAGTTGCGATCCTGTGGGAACCGCGGCATCGAACCGCGCCCGGTGTGGGATCAGATTACTGTCGGCAACAACGATTTTCATCTAGCGGCTCTCTTTTCCGGGGCGAAACACCCGATCGTGCGCCGGTCCGGCCGACGCACGGACGACAAGTTGTGTGGGGAGGTGAACTTCGCGGACGTCGGAATCCGGTTCGCCGGCGCGCTGGTACACCAGGTCGAGACTCAGCACGCCGGCTCTCGCCATGGGCACGTTGACACTCGTGAGCGCGGGGTTGGCGAGCTCGGCCAGCGGTGAGTCGTCGATGCCGACGACGCTCAGGTCGTCGGGAACCGAAAAGCCCATTGCGCGGACGCCGTTCATCACACCGATCGCCATCGGATCGTTGTGTGTGATCACGGCACTCGCACCGGTCGCGATCACGCTCGCGGCCGCGGCATGACCACCCGCGAGGGTCTCCTGCTGCCAGCCGAGCAGGCTCAGCTGCACATCGCGGGACTTGCAGAATTCCTCGACCGCGGCGACGCGGCGCTGATTCGACCAGGACTGCGGCGAGCCCTGAACGTAGGCGAGGTGTTCGTGCCCGAGGGCGACGAGGTAGTCGATGGTCTGACGAAGACCGTCCTCGGAATCCGCCACGATGCAATCGCATTCGGGCGAAGACCGGTTGACGAGCACCAGTGGGGTGTCGCCGGCAAGCTGCACGATGTCGGAGGCGGGCAGTCGCGGCGCGCAGACGACGAGTGCGTCGACACGACCCTGCAATTCGCCGAGGACCTCGCGCTCACGATCCGCGCTGCCGTCCGTGTCGGTGAGGAGCACGGTCTGCCGCCGGTGCCACCCCTGAGCCTGCGCCGCCTTCACGAAACTCGCGAACACCGTGTGCCCGATGTCGGGCACCACGACAGCGACGGTGGTCGCCGTCGGCCTCACCGCGTCGTTGCGCGTCGGCGACGCAGCCCGGTAGCCGATCTCGTCGGCGACCGCGATGATCCGCGCGAGAGTGTCCGGTCCGATCCGGTCCGGTGCACTGAACGCCCGCGATGCGGTGGACAGGGATACCCCTGCGCGTTGAGCGACCTCGGTCAAGGTGGGTGCCACGGTGCTACCGCCTCGCTGTTCGTTGTGACTGCCGACACACACTATCCACCCGCTTGCGCAAGATTGTCAAGACTTGCGCAAGGCTTGCGGCAACTGTTGTGTGTCGTGCGCGGTCACACGTCCAGGAGTGACAACAGCCGATCGGATTCGAACAGCGCGTCCCGGTCGAACGTGGACGTCGAGGCCAGGAGTTCGTCGGCGCCGGTGCGCGCCCTCAGCGCGTCGAGCGCGACCTTCACCTGCTCGGCGTCGCCGTGGATCGACGACGCGATCGTGGCGTCGACCTGTTCGCGCAGCCGCGGGGTCCAGGGCTGAGTGCGTATGTCCGCGACCGATTCGAGCGGCGGAAATTCGCCGGTCCGGCTCGATTGCGCCAGCGCCCACGCCTCCGGGAGCAGCAGTTCACGGGCCCGGTCGTCGTTCTCGGCGATCATGACCTCGAGCGAGATCATCACGTACGGGGCCCGGTGAACGGCGGATGGGACGAAGCTGTCGCGGTACCGGTCGAGTTCCGGGACGCGCGCGCCCGACCCTTGAAGGATCGGCCCGCCGACCACCACCGGCAGACCGGCCTTCGCGGCGAAGTCGAGTCCGCGGCGAGTCGCGAGAACGAACATCGACGGGGGGCTCGCCACCTGGGGCCGGGCCGTCACGGTGCCCTTGCCCTCGAGGTAGTTCCGCACCTCGTCGAGGTCGTCCGCGAACGTGTCGGGGGCGTTGCGGTCGCGTCGCAGCGCCTCCCGCACCGGCTTGGTGAATCCCAGGGACCGCCCGACCCCCAGGTCGATGCGGCCCGGGTACACGGCCTCGAGCATCAGGAATTGTTCGGCCACCACCAGCGGCTGGTGGTTCGGCAGCATCACACCACCCGAGCCCAACCGGATCCGGCTGGTGCGGGCGCCGAGGGCCGCGAGCAGCACAGGCGGCGACCCGCTCGCGATGCCCGGCACGGCGTGGTGCTCGGCCACCCAGAACCGCTCGAATCCGAGGTGTTCGGCGTGCACCGCCCGCTCGATCGTCCCGGTCAGCGCGGCAGAGTCGGGCGCACCGCGGCGCGTGCGGGACCGGTCCAGAATCGAGAGCTTCACCTCCGGGGGAACCGCCGTCCTGCCGCCGGTATTTCCTCACCCCGTCCGCACTCGGTGGACGAGTGTGCCCGCTTCGCTGACATACTGACCGCCGCAGGATCCACGATCGCCGGGAGGTCAATGGTGAGCAGCACAGGGACTATGTCGTACTCGCTGGATGTCACGTCGCGGTCCGCAGCGCAGATGCGGGAGTGCGCAGAGTTCTTCAGCGAGCCCGAGCTGGCCCATCTGCCCACCGCCCGCCTCGCGGACGCACTGGAGTCGCTGGCCGAGGCGGGCCGCTACGAGCACACCGTGGAGGAACTGGAAGTCGGCTCGCAGCTGGCGTGGCGCAATCACGCCCGCTGCGTCGGTCGCAAGCACTGGCGCACGCTGAAGCTGATCGATGCCCGCCACGCCACCACCGCGGACGAGATTGCGGAGGCGTGCTGGGAGCACCTGCGGGTCGCGACGAACGGCGGCGCGCTGCGCTCGGTCATCACGGTCGGTCCCCTACCGCTGGCGGACGGACGCGAGTACAAGATCGTCAGCCCGCAACTGATCCGGTACGCCGGCTACCGCCACGCGGACGGGACGGTGACCGGGGACCCCGCCCAGGTCGGAATCACCGAGGCGGTGACGAAGATGGGGTGGCGGGGCGCAGGCACGCCGTTCGACGTGCTGCCGCTGCTGGTGAGCACCCCCGACGAGACGCTGCGCTGGTACGAGATTCCATCCGAGCTGGTGCTCGAGGTCGAGATCGAGCACCCCGACTACGCCTGGTTCGCCGATTTCGGTCTCAAATGGCATGCCGTGCCCGCCGTGTCGAACATGAGCTTCTCCGTCGGCGGGCTGACGTATCCGCTGGCGCCGTTCAGTGGGTGGTACGTGAGCACGGAGGTCGGGGCCCGCAACTTCAGCGACCGGGACCGGTACGACATGCTGCCCGCCATCGCCGAAAAGCTGTGCCTGGACACGACGTCGGAGCGGACGCTCTGGCGCGACCGGGCACTGGTCGAACTGAACCGCGCCGTGATCCACAGTTACCGGCAGTCCGGGGTGCACATGGTCGATCATCACACCGTCGCCAAGCAGTTCATCAGCCATGTCGAACGCGAGGAATCGCTGGGCCGGAAGTGCCCCACCGACTGGTCGTGGATCAACCCACCGATGTCGGCAGCGCTCACCCCGACGTTCCACCGACTCTACGACGCGCCCGACATGGACCTCCGCCCCAACTTTCTCCCGGCCGCCAGCTCGGGTTGCCCGATCTCCGATCAGCCGCGGTAGGGCGGGGCGACGCCCCAACCCCAGTGCGGGACGGGTGCGTGCTCGACCACCTCGGCTCCCGGACTCGAATTCTGCAGGGCGAGCCGGGTCCCCCACTCGACGTATGCCATGAAGGCGGAGCGGAATTCGGGGTCGGACGGCAGGGCCGCGTCGTCGGCGGCGAGACTCATGGTCGCGGCGAAGCGGTGCCGCTGTTGCGGGCTGATGGCGAGACCGATGTGGTGCCGCAGCATGCGTTCGTAGCCGCCGAGGTGTTCGGTGTATCCCGGCGGGCCGCCGAACACCTCGCACCACCACAGGGTGACGTTGCGGCGATGCTCCTCGTGCACGCCGCCGGGGAACATCGGCGACAGCAGTTCGTCGCGCTCCACCCGGTCGTAGAAGGCGTCGATCAGCCGCCGGAACGACTGCTCACCGCCCGCCCATTCGTACAGGGACGGGGTGTCCTGATCACTCATGCGAGCTCCCGATTTCCGTCGTCTCTCCATTACAATACACATCAGTATTGGATTGAAAAGAGGTTCGAGCATGAGTGTGGCCGGGCGCAGTCGCGACACCGACATCGACACCCGGGTCCTGAGAGTTGCGGGCCGGCAACTGTCCCGGGCCGGATACGACGCGATGTCGCTCGCCGCGATCGCGGCGGAGGCGGGCACCACCCGCCAGGCGCTGTACCGCCGGTGGGCGACGAAGGCGGAGTTGGCCGCGGCCGTCGTGGCGCAGTTGGCCGACGAGGAGACCGGCCGGTCGTCGGCGGACCCGTTCGGTGATCTGGTTCGCGAACTGGCCGACTTCCAGCGCGGGGTGTCGCGCACCGGCCGGCTGTCACTGGTCGGGACGATGCTCCAGGACACGACGGACGGTGACGTCCGCGCGCAGTACCGTGCCCGGGTGGTGGCACCGCGCCGGCGCCGTATCCGCGCCATCCTGGATCGTGCCGCGGAGCTGAAGATGATCGACGCCGACGCCGATCTCGAGGTCGCCGTCACGATGACCACGGGCAGTTGGTACGGCCGCGCCCTGGCCGGCGATCCGCCCCCCGCGGACTGGCCTGCCCGGACCGCCGCGCTGATCTGGCGGGCAGTCGGAGGAACGGTTCCCTCCTGAGCGATTCCTACGCAGCAGACCGGCGGTCGCCCATGTTCCGCGACATCAGGACCCCGGCGAGGAGGAGAACACCCGCGATCGCGATGAACCATCCCGTGCGGTGCAGTCCGTCGTCGCCGATGACGTGACCGGCGGTGGTCTGCAGCACGACGGCCGACAGGTTCGCCCCGATGTACTGCACGGTGCGGTACATCCCGATCGCCGTGCCCACTTCCTCGACGGACGTGACCGAGCTGATCAGATTCTGGTTTCCGATGTTGTTGAATCCGTTGGGGATTCCCAGCACTGCCGCCACCATGAGCAGCACGACGATCGGGGCGGTGCTGCTCTCCACCGAGGCCAGGAGCACCCCGCCCACAAGCAGCGCACACGTCCCGACGGTGAGCGTTCGGCGTACCCCGTGCCGCCGGTACGTCCGGGACGCGAGCAGTGTGGAGCCGATACCGACGACGGCGACGGGAAGCATCGTCAGCCCCGCCTCAGTGGCGCCCATTCCCCGGGAGTACTGCAACCACTGCGGGATTCCGAAGAAGACGCAGTAGAAGGCCGTGTAGGTGAGGAGGGTCCGCGCGAGGGTCGCGCTGAGCGCCCGGTTCCGGGCCAGTGCCCGAACGTCGATGAACGGTTCATCCGCCCGACGTTCCCACTGGACGAACAGCGCCAGCACCAGCGCCCACACGGGGATCAGCCACCACACCGGGTCGGTGGTGATCGACAGCAGGAACAGCATCGTGGACGAGACGAGCGCGAGAAACAGCAGGACTCCCACGACGTCGAGTGCGTGCACCAGTTGCCGTCGACTGACCGACATGCCGCCGACGAAACCGACGTTCGCGAACTTCGTGACCGCGACGGCGCTGAACGCGACGATCGGGAGGTTGATCCACATGATCGACTGCCAGCCGAACGCACCCACCAGCAGTCCGCCGAGCGTCGGGCCGAGTGCCACGACTCCCTGGCTGCAGATCGCGAGGGTCGTGATCGCGGTGCGCGGTTGCGCACCGTGCCGTTCCGCGTACCCGCGAATCATCGTCATCGCGTTGGGATACTGGGTGGCGGTTCCGATTCCGACGAGGATGCGGGAGAAGATCAGCCAGCCGACCGTGGGTGCGAGCAGACCGGCCACGGAGCCCAGCGCCACCAGTGCGAGGCCCCCGAGGTACACCTTCCGGGCGCCGAGGAGGGCGCCGAGCTTCCCCGCCATCGGCGCGGTGACGGCGGTGGCGATGTAGAGCGCGGAGATCACCCAGGTGATGCCGGACGAGGAGCCGAACTGGGCGGCGATGCCGACGATCGCCACCGCGATCATCGACGAGTTCAGGGGTTGGAGAATGCTCCCGGTGGCGACGGATCCGCTGACCCGGAACGGTACGGACGGCGACTTCTGCGCGACAGCGGTGTCGGCGACGGTCGCGCTCACGAGTTCATCAGTGACTCCCGCTGCGGCGCCGACTCGGGGGTTGCTGCGAGTCGGCGGAGTAGCCGTCCGGCGATGAAGAGGAGGTCGCGTTCGGCGTCGGTGCATTCGGTGGCGAGCGCCGCCGAGAGCCATTCGCTCCGCCGCGAGCGGTCGGCGGTGAGGGTTTGCAATCCCAGCGCGGTGATCGCGACGATGCTCGCCCGGGCATCCTGGGGGTCCACGGTGCGGGATACCATGCCGGAGTCTTCGAGGATCGAGACGGTCCGCGCGATGGACTGCGGCGCCACCTGCTCGAGATCGGCGAGGGCACGGGCGCTCATCGGACCTTCCCGGTCGAGATGCGCGAGGGCCTGCAGCTGCGAGGGCGTGAGCAGGTGCCCGGACCGCTGGGTCCGGATGCGCCGGGTGAACATGACGACATCCTCACGGAGTCGATCAGCCTTCTCGTCCATGTATTCGCCTCTCGTTCGCCGGAGCAATTTCATTAGCCAGTCTAGCTGTTTTATTTCTCAAGGTCAATCGTCATGTTGCGCCAACTACGTGCGCATACAGTCAGAAATATTGCCAGCACAGCTGTCTAAATCGTCGTGAGTGGACGGATTCACCCAGGTCGGGCAGGGTCGGCGGGTGTCTGACAGGAAACTCCGAGGCGATCGCTGGCAGTATGAGGACGGCGAAACGCTGATCGAGATCCGAAAGAAGGTGGTCGTGACTCTCCGCACACGGACAGCCGGCATCGTTGCAGTGGTGGCCCTGACGTTCCTGGCCACGGCATGCACCATCGGAGACACCGGCACCTCGGAACCCCCGACCACCACCCAGGCCGCGCCCGCCTCGATTGCCGTTCCCGCGGCCGCCGGCGCGCCGATCAACCCGACCACCCCGATCGTGGTCACCGCCACGGGAGGCCGGCTGACCACCGTGACGGTCACGAATCCCGCGGACGCCGGCGCACCGGTCTCAGGCGCCCTCGCCCCCGACGGCACGAGTTGGACGAGCACCGCGCCCCTCGGATACGGGTCCACGTACACGGTCGTCGCCGACGCGGCGAACCCCGACGGCGCCCCCGTCGAGCAGACGTTCACGGTGACGACGATGACCCCCGATTCCACCGCGTACGCGAACGTCGTCCCGGCACCCGAGGTCGTCGCGGACACGGGCATCGGCGTCGGCCAGCCCATGGTGTTCCAGTTCACCGCTCCGGTCGCCAACAAGGCCGCGGTGCAGGAGCGACTGCACGTGACGACAACACCGCCGCAGCCCGGGGCCTGGTACTGGACCGACGACCAGAACGCGCACTATCGCGCCGCAAACTATTGGGCGCCGGGAACCAAGATCCACATCGAGGCGGACGTGTTCGGCGTCGACCTGGGCGACGGCGTCTTCGGTGCCGAGAACAATGCCGCCGACTACACCGTGCACGACTCGTGGGTCGCCAAGGCGGACGGTGCCAGCGAGGTGCTCACCGTGTTCCACAACGGTGTTCAGGAAACCTCGATGCCGATGAGCCTCGGCTCCCCCGACCACCCCTCGCACGAGGGCCCGCATGTGGTCTCCGACAGGCAGCAGAGCATCATCATGGACTCCTGCACGTACGGCGTCTGTGCCGGCGACCCCGACTACTACCGCGAGAAGGTCGACCTGAACCTCCGCATCTCGAACGACGGCGAGTTCGTCCACTCGGCGCCGTGGTCGGTGGGCGATCAGGGCAACAGCAACGTCTCCCACGGCTGCGTGAACCTGGCTCCCGCCAACGCCCAGTGGATGTTCGACCATTTCGGTATCGGCGACGTCGTCGAGATCACCAACTCGGGCGGGCCGATCCTGCCCGTGTGGGACACGTACGGGGACTGGGAAGTTCCGTGGGCCGAGTGGCAGGCAGGTAACGCAACCGGATAGGAGGCGCTCGTGAGTTCACCATCCGCGGAATGTGTCGCGCAGCTGAAGGCGGTGCTCCCGCACCGGGTTCATCTGCCGGACACCGACGACTACCGCGCGGCACTGGGCAGAGTGTTCTTTCCCGACGCCGCGAGACGCCGACCGTCCTGCGTCGTCGAACCGGAGTCCGTGGAGGACGTCTCCACTGTCATGCGGGTTGCGCATCGGACGGGCGGCACCGTCACCGTCCGCGGCGGCGGGCTGAGTTCGAACTGTGTCGCCGACGACGCCGTCATGCTCGACTTGTCTGCCCAGATGAACACGGCGCGGCCCGAGGACGACCGAGTGGTCGTCGCCGGCGGCGCCACCGTGGGAACCATGCTGGACACCCTCGCCTCCTCCGGCCGGGTGGTGCCGGTCGGGATCGTCGGACATGCGGGCTTCGGTCTGGTCACCCGCGGCGGCGTCGGCTACCTCACCCGCAGTCTCGGGCTGACGCTCGATCAGCTGCTCGAGGTCGAACTCGTGCTGCCCTCCGGCGAAGTCGTCCACCTGTCCGAGGCCAGCACCGGCGACGAGGCCGATCTGTGGTGGGCGGTCCGGGGTTGCGCACCGTGCTTCGGTGTCGTCACGTCGGCGGTGCTGCGCACCCATCCGCAGGGTCCGGTGTGGGTCGATCGAATGGTGCTCGGACTCGAAGCGCTCGCCACCTATTTCCGTGTCGCCCCGACGCTTCCGCGTGACACGACGATGGGCGCGGTGCTCGGTTACAGCGCACTGTCCGCCGACGAACCCGTCCTGTTCGTGTACACCGCGTGCGCGAGCCAGGACGCATCCGACATCGACCGCGCCCGGGCCGCCGCCACCTCGGTCGCCGCCGTGTCGGGCAGCGTGCTGTACCGGTCCGAGACGACGGGCAACTACCTCGATGGGCTACCCGAATTCGCGCCACCCGGAGCCGACGGCGAAGAACCGGAACCGATCCGGCTTCCCCAACCGGGTGACCACCGGGGGTCGTTCTTCGGGAAGGCCGTCTTCACCGGACCGACCCTCGACTCCCACCTCGCGGAAGCCCTGGCCACCCAGATCCGCGGGGCGCCGACGCGGGAATGTCGAATCGACTTCCAGCACACCGGCGGTGCACTCGCCGATGTGGGTAACGGCGACACCGCCTTCTGGGGTCGCGGCGGCGAATGGAACATCCCGCTCAACGCCATCTGGTCCGACCCCTACGACGGCGCCGCCTGCCTGTCCTGGGCGGGCGGCACCCTCGACGCGCTCGCACCCCACACCACCGGCGTCTACAGCGTCGAAGTCCGGCCCGGATTCCCCGAGACGGGCGCCGAGATCGACGCTGCCTACGGCGGAAACCTGCGGCGACTGCGCGAACTGCGGCAAAGGCACGATCCGATGGGGGTGCTGACGCACTACCCGCTCTGAGATTCGCAGATGTCACACGCAATCGTCGACGGCAGCCCGGCCGGCGAAACGTGCTGCAAGAAAGTCGATCGCACCCGGCGCGCCGGAGACCAAGGTGGTGTTGTGACTCGGCACATGCGGGCTCAGTCCACTCGGCCCGAACTGGAGGGCAGCGCGGATGCCGTCGAGAACCGCGTAGCCGGCCTGTGGTCCGGCGAGGAATTCGGATTCCGGTCCTTCGTAGTCGGCGGTGACGACCGCCCAACCACGGGATAGCAGATACGCGATCATCAACGACTCTGATGCGGTCGAGCGACTTGTACAGCAGCTGCCAGGAATCGACCGGGATCGGCACACTCCGTCCCGTCACCGCCGCGACCAGAAGGCGCAACCACCGCCGAATGCGCACGAAAAACATGCTACCGTGCGAATGGTACGACCGAAAGGACTTTTTGTGGACGCCGTCGTGTTGCGAGAATTCGGGGAGCCGGATGTCTTGAAGGTGGAGTCGATTTCCGACCCCGTGGCGAGCTCGGGTTGGGTCACCGTCCGCCTGAGGGCGGCCGCGCTCAACTGGCACGACGTCCTCGTCCGCCAGGGCAGGTATTCGTCACCGCTGCCGCACGTACTCGGCGCCGACGGCGCAGGCATTCGCAGCGACACGGGCGAGGAGGTTCTCGTCCTCCCGTCGCTGTGGTGGGGAGATCGCGACGCCGCGCCGAGCGCACAGTGGGAGATCCTCGGCGATCACCAGCGAGGCACCTATGCCGAGTTGGTGCGCGTTCCCGCAGACTGCGTCGCCCCCAAACCACGCGGGCTCAGCTGGGAGCAGGCCGCCGCACTGCCCCTCGTCGGACTCACCACCTACCGCGCCCTGTTCACGCGTGGCCGCCTCCGCGCCGGCGAGAACGTGCTCGTCCTGGGTGCAGGCGGCGGCGTCGCGACCATGGCCGTCATGCTGGCTTCCTCAGTAGGAGCGAACGTCACCGTCACGTCCTCCACGGCGGCCAAGATCGCGCAGGCACAGGAACTCGGCGCCGCGAACGGTGTGCTCTACACCGACCCCGAATGGCCGGACGAGGCTCGCCGACTCACCCCGGACGGTCAGGGATTCGACCTCGTCCTGGATTCGGTGGGGACCTGGGAGCAGTCCATCGCCGCACTGCGGCCGGGTGGCCGCCTGGTCGTGCTGGGCGCGTCGCGCAGCGAGCTCGCCACCCTGGACGTCCGACCTTTCTACTTCGGTCAGTACGAACTGATCGGGACCACGATGGGCAGTCCCGGGGACTTCGCGGGGCTGTTGACGTTGCTGGACACCGAATCCGTCCCACCCGTGCCCATCAGCGCGATCTTCCCCCTCGCCGAGGCGGCGGCCGCACACAAACACCTCGAACAGGGAAGCGGGTTCGGGAAGGTCGTTCTCTCGCACGGGTGACCGCGGTTCTATGATCTACCTCGACGCGGTTCGGTGACGACGAGAGGACGCCCAGTGGCGAGTGAACTCCCGACGCCGGCTGACGACGAGCGCCACGACGTGGTCGACTGGATGCGAGCCGAATGGTCCCAGCGGCGTGATTCGGCCGATCTGGAGTTCGGAACCACGATGGCGTTGCTCCGCACGCACCAGTGGATCGTGCGCGCCATGGACCAGGAACTGCGTTCACTTCGACTGTCGCGCAACGCCTATCTCATTCTCACGTCGCTGCAACTGTCGGAGCAGCGCACTCGCACGCTCGGCAAGTTGAGCAAGTACCTCATGGTCCACCCCACCACCGTGTCGATGGCGGTCGACCAACTCGTCAAGGCGGGCCTCGTCGAACGCAAAGCCCACGCGACGGATCGCCGCACCGTTCTCGCAACCCTCACCCCGGCCGGCCTGGAGGTGGTCGAGGATGCGAACGATCGCCTCGCCGCAGTGCGCTTCGGCCTTGCGCCCGTCGACACCGACACCCTGGAAGCGTTGATCGAACAACTGCAACAGGTACGTCGCGCCGTCGGTGACGTCGAAACCGGGGACTGAGAACCGCCGGAGACCCTCTCGCGGTTGAGGTGCCGGACCCGGGCGCCGCATCTCCCACGTAGACATCTACCCGGCACATCTCTTGCCTCATTAGCTTTGACGCCCTACTATTCAAACCTAGAATAGTTCTCACGGGACGAGGAACGGGCCGTCCGGCTTCTCAGTGCACGACAACGCCCCCTCGCCGTGATCCCCCAGCCGAGTCACGCACAGGAGCACACTCCGATGGTTTCATTCGCATTCACCGACGAACACGAAGAGTTCCGAAAGACGCTGGCCACGTTCAGCGACCGAGTTCTACTTCCCGGCTACCGCGATCGAGCCGCGTCAACGGACTTCCCTTTCGACATTCTGAAGAGGATCGGCGACCTCGGATTGCTGGGCATCGGCCTGCCCGAACAGTACGGCGGCACGGGCACCGAAGACCCCGTCCTCCTCGGGATCGCCACCGAGACCCTGGCCTACGGCGACGTGAACATGGCGTCGGCACCCGTCCAGATCGGGTTGGTCGCCTCTCAACTGGCGCTGTGCCGGGACGAGATCCAGGAGCGCTACCTCCCTCCCCTCATCAACGGGGAGCAGACCATCGCCATCGCGTTGACCGAACCGGGCTCGGGCTCCGATGCGAGTGCACTGACCACCACCGCAACGGCGGTAGAGGGCGGATGGCGCCTCAACGGCGAGAAGACGGCCATCTCCTGGGCGATGAATGCCACTGCGGCACTTGTCTACGCGCGAGAGCCCGGATCCAGCCGTGCCCGGGGTGTCAGTTGCTTCGTCGTGCCGCTCGACGCGGACGGGGTCAGCGTCAGCCACATGCCCGGCATGGGCTGCCTGCCCTTGGGGTGGGGAAGCATTCATCTGTCCGACGTCTTCGTTCCCGAGTCGCATCTCGTCGGCGAACTCGGCAAGGGCTTTCACTCGGTCATGGACCACTTCGACTTCAGTCGTGCGGCTCTCGGACTGATGTGCCTCGGCGCCGCGAAACAGAGTCTGGAGGAAGCCGCCGCGTACGCGCAGCAACGGGAGACGTTCGGGCAGCCGCTCTCCGAGCACCAGGGACTCGCGTTCCAATTCGCCGAGCACGCCACCTATTTAGAAGGCGCTCGCTGGATCTGCTACCGGGCGCTGTGGCTCCGGGAAACCGCCCAGCCGCACACCGCCCTGGCGTCGATGAGCAAGTGGTGGCCTCCCGTCGTGGCCAAGAACGCGATCGAGTTCGCCATGCGCGTACACGGAAACCTCGGGTACTCGACCGAATCGCCTCTGCAGCAACGCTACCGCGACGTCACCGCGTACCTCGTCGCGGACGGCACAGCCGAGATCCAGAAACGCATCATCGCGAAGGACATCTTCGCCCGCGGCACAGTATCTCTCTGACCCCCATCACCCTGAAGGAGCTCACCATGGGAACGCATGAAATCTCACCGCCGAAAGAACTGAAGGACAGCAGCGGACTGATCGTCGGTGGCACGGCAGGGATCGGGCTCGCGACCGCCGTCGGCCTCGCTCAGGCCGGCGCACCGCGCATCATGGTCGTCGGACGCAGCACGGAACGCGGACACACTGCCGTCGATCGCATCTCGTCCGCCAACTCGTCGTGCGAGGTGTCCTTCCTTTCCGCCGACGCGACCACCGCCGACGGCGCCGCCCATATCGCGTCCGAAGCCGAGCGGATTCTGGGCGGCGTGGACATCCTGGTATCCACGACAGCCGCCGACGTCCGGCCGGAACTGTTCGCGAACATTCCCACCGGCGACATCGCGCGCATCTTCAACCAACTCGCGCTCCCGTGCATGTATCTCGCGAGCGAAATCGTTCCCCACATGACGGCACGGAAGGGCGGCGTCATCATCAACGTCGCATCGGACGCAGCCAAGACCGCGACGCCCGGCGAGTCCGTGATCGGGGCGGCGAAGGCCGCGATCGTCATGTTCACCCGCACACTGGCCATCGAAGCCAAACGCAGCGGAATCCGCGTGAACGTCCTGACGCCGTCGCTGGTCGCCGGCACCGGGTCTACCGAACGCATCACCTCCGACGGGTTCAGTGCCAAACTGTTCGCCAAGGCAGCACAGCAGGCCCACCTCGGCGTCCCCGAATCCGAGGACCTCGCTGCGCTCGCCGTCTTCCTCGCCTCCCCCGCCGCGCGCCGGCTGACCGGACAGGCGATCAGCGTCAACGGGGGAATCTCGGCGGCCTGAGAACTGCCTCCGAATCGGGGGCGAAACCCCTCGTCTGGGTGACGCATGGGTGCCGTTCATGCATGAGACTCGAGTCACAGCATGAACGGACACCGCGCGACAGCGCCGGTACGTCCCGGCGCTGTTCAGCCCACACCAGAGAGAAGGTTGATCATGACGACGGTCGAATCCGCCAACACCACAACAATTCCCGATGAGATAGCACGGCAGATCGTTCTCGCCGAGGGACACACCGACGACGCGAAGCTGTACGACGCCTACCGGTGGCTGCGCGAGAACCGGCCGCTCGGGCAGGCACGCGTTGAGGGATACGACCCGCTCTGGCTGGTCAGTAAGCACGCCGATCTGATGGAGATCGAGCGACAGCCGCAGATCTTCAGCGCCGGCGGCGGCGAGGACAAGGGCTCGCACAACCCCATTCTCGCCAACCAGGCCGGAGACGAGTTCACGAAGAAACTCACCGGCGGAAGTCTTCGCATCCTGGACGCGTTGCCCTACCTCGATCCCCCGGAGCACTCCACCGTCAAGGATGTTGCGTTCGACTGGTTCCGGCCGGCCAACCTCAAGAAATGGGAGGACCGCATCCGCGAGACGGCGAAGGAATCCGTCGATCGGCTCGTGTCCGGGAGCCAGGACCTCGACGCCGTACAGGAATTCGCGGTGTTCTTCCCGCTGCACGTCATCATGTCGCTGTTCGGTGTGCCGGTCGAAGACGAGCCGCGCATGATGGCACTGACACAGGACCTGTTCGGGGTCGCCGACCCGGATGCGACACGTGAGGACATCGAGAGCCTGTCTCCCGATGCCGCCGCCCAGCAGTGGGCAGCGGCGATCTCCGACTTCTACGCCTACTTCGATGTTCTCGTCGAAAGCAGGCGAGCAGAACCACGCGACGATCTGGCGACTCTCATCGCGGTCGCGAAGGATGCCGACGGCGAGTACTTCCCCAAGACGTTCGCCTACGGGTGGTTCGTCGCCATCGCCACCGCCGGCCACGACACCACGGCGAGCACCCTTGCGGGTTGCCTGCAGCAGTTGGCCGCACGTCCCGACATCCTCGAGCAGGTGCAGGGAGACCTCGATCTGGTTCCCCACCTGGTGAACGAAGCGTTGCGGATCGTGTCTCCGGTGAAACAGTTCACCCGAGTCGCACTCACCGATTACGAACTCCGTGGGAGTTCGATCAAGGCCGGCGACCGACTGATGCTGCTGTTCCAGTCCGGTAACCGCGACGCCGACGTGTTCGACAACCCGGACACCTTCGACATCGACCGGCGTCCGAACAAGCAGATCGCGTTCGGCTACGGACCGCACATGTGCATCGGCCAGCATCTCGCCAAGCTCGAAATGAAGGTCATGCTCGAGGAACTGCTGCCCAAGCTTCGTCGCGTCGAGGTGACCGGCGAACCCAAGATGATCCAGACCAACTTCGTCGGCGGATTGCGGCACCTCCCCGTCCACCTGACGTTCGCCTGACCAGGTGGTGTGCCGAGACAAGATGATATTCGGCGCACCACCTTCGAGTGAGAAAGTGCCCTCAGCGCATGACGAAAGTTACCTATCACCTGCCGGACGGGTCGACGGAGCACGTCGATGTCGAACCCGGTGAAACGCTCATGAACGCAGCGCTCCGCAACAACCTCCCCGGCATCGTCGCCGAATGCGGCGGCAGTTGCGCCTGCGCTACGTGTCACGTCCACCTCCCGAAGCAGTACACCCGCTTCTTCGCCGAACCGACGGACGAGGAGACGGATCTGATCGCCTATCTGGACGCCGCGGACGACGATTCTCGTCTGTCCTGCCAACTCGTCGTCGCCGACAGCGAGGCCGAGATCCACGTTCGCGTCGCAGACAGCAGGTGACGTCGTGACCACGCAGATGCGCGGAAATACCGCAATGAATGCCCGTCACGCCTTCTACGTCGTCGCCGGGATCGCTGCGCTACTCCTGACCTGGCCATTCGCGTTCGACTGGATCGGCGACGGCGGAAACATCTTCAACCCGGTCGAATTCTTCGGAGACGGTATCGAGCCGGGCGGCACCGCCGCGTTCCTGAGCATCGACATGCTGATCGCCTGGACGGTCTTCATCGTCTGGGTGCTCACGGACACCGCACGGATCGGCATGGGCCGGAAGTGGGGCGTGGTCTTCGTGCTCTTGTCCTACATCGGCGTCTCCATGGCATTCCCGTTCTATCTCGTTGCACGAGAGCGATTCCTGGCGCACGCGGCCGGCGGTCGACCGGACGCGAAGACACCGGAGAACCCGGCGTCCCGTGTCGGGCGCGGCTAGCAACCGACCGAGGCCCCTACGTCGAGCGCTGCTCGGCGTGGGGGCCTCGTGCCGTTCGGCCTTCTACGACACCACTCGCCGCGCCTTCATGCCCTCGAAGACCGGTGCGATCCGAACGACGTCGCCTGTCGTCGGCGCATGCACCATCTGACCGTTTCCCAGATAGATCGCGACGTGGCCGGGCCCTCCCGGGCCCCAGTTGCCGAACAGCAGATCGCCCGGCCTCGCGCCGTCCAGCGGGACCTCGACACCGACGTTCCACTGGGTCTCCGACGTGCGTGGGAGGATGAGGCCGGCGGTTGCGTCGTACACGGCGTAGGACGTCAGACCGGAACAGTCGAACCCTCCGGAGGACGGGCCCTTCACGCTGCCGCCACCCCACACGTACGGCAAGCCGAGATACCGAATTGCCGCCTGCACGATGAGACCACCCACACCTCCCGAATCACTGTGCAGGAGTTGTAGAACCGACGCGAACCGCCCCTCCGACTCACGGATCTTCGCGACGTACGGCCGGGTCTGGTTCTCGTAGTCGTCAGTCCCTCTGGGCATTCCCCCGAATTGGCGTACCGCTCCTATCTCCGCGTTGTATCCGGCGAGAGTCAGGTCAAGGGTATCGCCGGATACGAGCCCCTCGGCCTTCCATTCACCGATCTGGCTGTACATGTCGCACAGCAGGTTCCCGGACGCCATCACCGAATCGGCCACTCCGAGAACGTCCGACATTCCGTCGCCGTCGGCGTCCTTGCCGTATCGCGCCCAGGTGGCCGGCATGAACTGTCCGGGTCCACGTGCACCCGCCGGCGAGGCCGGCGACGTGGCACCGTACCGAAATCCGTTCTCGACGGAATACAGCGCTGCGAGAACGGGCGCGGTGATTCCCTCGCAGATTCCACCCGCCTTCGTGAACCAGGGGACGAACACGGCGATCGAGCCGATCGGCATCGGACCGGCTGCGACGCTGCTGACAACGTCACCTTCCTCGCGCGGAATTGTTTCCGGCACAGTACTGTCGGCAGCAATCGGCTCCTCTGCGGGCCCGACCACCTCGGGCTCTTCGGATGCCCCCGGCAGCGACTCGTCGATTTCGGGATCAGGAGGAACCGCGATGACGGGTGACGGCAGAAACGGTGCCACCGCACTCTGGGCCGTCTCGGCAGCCGTGTCGACTGCCTGCCGAGCGGGCTCGCGGGAATTCTCGGGTAGCAATTCGATGTAGTCGTCGATTGTCACGTCGACGGCCTTCGCCTGATCCGCCACCGCGTAAATCTGCTGCATCGCGAAATCTTGTGCCGCATCGGGCATATCGGTGCCCTGGACGATGCCGCCGATTGCGGCGGCGACCCCCATGATGAGCGCCGAAGGATCAACAGACACTGGTTCCTCCTGAGATGGGACATCGATCGAGTTGATCGCGGAATGTGATTCAAGTCTCTCTTCATGCGTGCACTCGACGCGTCACACCAAGGGGTGTTTTCGGTACTTCGTCGGGGGCATCGGGTTCCCGCGGCGCGCAGACTGCCGACCCTGCGTCGACTCCGCCACACGAGCCTCGACTCCGTGTGGCGAATTTTCACAGGAAGACAGGACCTCTCGGGTGCCGTAGTCCCATCGGGGGTAAAAGGGGGGAGATTGGAGCGAACTTGCCGCTCATCCCTGTTTTCAGGGCTTGTGATCTACCTAACATCGCACCTGAGCAAGTGATGCCCGTCCTCGGGCGAACACCTGAAATGAGGAGCAGTCGTGCAGATCACCGCCGCCGTAGTCCACGAAGTCGCGGGCGACTTCGCCATCGAGACCGTGTCTCTGAGCGAACCCACGGAACACGAAGTCCTCGTCGAGATCGCCGGCGTCGGTCTCTGCCACACCGATCTGGCCGTCAAGGAGGGCCATCTCCCGTTCCCCCTTCCGGGCGTCGTCGGCCACGAAGGTAGCGGGACGGTCGTGAGGGTCGGATCCGGAGTCACCAAGGTCGCTGCAGGCGACAAGGTCGCGATCAGCTTCAACAGTTGCGGCCAGTGTGCCCACTGTGGGAAGGGCGAGCCTGCGTACTGCCACAATTTCATGGCGTTCAACTTCGGTGGTGTGCGCCCGGACGGCAGTTCGGCACTCACCGCGGGGGACGCCACGCTCGGCGGCAACTTCTTCGGGCAGTCCTCCCTCGCGACACATGCCATCGCTCATGAACGCAACGTCGTGAAGGTCGCGGACGATGCCCCTCTCGAACTCGTCGGTCCGCTCGGCTGCGGAATCCAGACCGGCGCAGGCGCGGTGTTGAACTCTCTCGACGTCGCTCCAGGATCTTCACTGGTCGTCGTCGGCGCGGGTTCGGTCGGCCTGGCGGCTGTGCTTGCTGCCGTGGTCCGCGAGGTCGGCGTGATCATCGTCGTCGAACCTCACGAGTCGCGGCGCGAGCTCGCGCTGTCTCTCGGCGCGACCCACGTCGTCGATCCTGCGGACGGTGACCTCTCCGAACAGATTCGGGCAGTGGTGCCCGACGGCATCGACTACGCGATCGACACGACGGCTCTCTTGCCCGTGCTGGACCAGATCCTGCAGTCACTGGGTGTCCGGGGCACCCTCGGCCTCATCGGGGTCCCCGCCGACCCGACCGCCACAATCCCGATCGGCATGATGTCGACGCAGCTCTTCGGTCTGACGATCCGCGGGATCGTCGAGGGGGATGCCGACCCCGACACGTTCATTCCGCACCTTCTCGATCTGCACCGTCAGGGCAGGTTCCCGTTCGACAAGTTGATCACGACAATGCCGTTCTCACAGATCAACGAAGCTGTGGCCGTCCAGCGTCGAGGTGACGCGGTGAAGGTCGTCCTCGTCCACGAATGATGACCGACTCCGCCGTATCGGATACTCCGGAAACAGTGAGAAAGGCCGTTCGATGTCAGTAGATCTGGAAGCCCGCCCGTCGAGGGCGAGCGCTGTCAAGAAGGGCATTCAGGTCGCGCCGACTGCGGTGGGCGCGTTCTACGCGACGTCGATGGAGACGTTCCGATGCATGTTCAAGCGCCCCTTCCACGCTCGCGAGTTCGTTCAGCAGGCATGGTTCATTGCGGGTGTGTCGATCATGCCGGCGCTGCTGATGGCGATTCCCTTCTGCATGATGTTCGTCTACCAGATCAATATTCTGCTGGCCGAGATCGGAGCCGTCGACCTCAGCGGGGCCGGCGCCGGTGTCGCGATCATCCGTGAAATCGGTCCGGTGGTCACGGTTCTCGTGGTTGCCGGCGCCGGTTCGACCGCGATCTGCGCCGATCTGGGATCGCGCACGATTCGCGAGGAAATCGACGCGATGAAGGTGTTGGGAATCGACCCGATTCAGCGTTTGTGTGTACCGAGGGTGCTGGCGTCGACTCTCATCGGAATGTTTCTCAACGGTCTGGTGTCTGCCGTCGGACTGGTGGGCGGTTACTTCGCGACGGTCTACATGCAGGGTGCGTCGCCGGGGCAATACGTCACGGCCATCTCGATCCTCACGGGACTGCCCGATTTCCTTGTCAGTGAGGTGAAGGCGGCGGTGTTCGGCATGCTTGCCGGTCTCGTCGCGTGTCATCTGGGACTCAACGCGAAAGGCGGACCCAAGGGAGTGGGAGACGCCGTGAACCAGACCGTCGTATTCAGCTTCCTGCTGCTCTTCCTCGCGAACTCGGTTATCACCACTCTTGCGCTGCACTGACAGCGCTCAACACCTAGCCGCACAGTCGGCTGTCAACGGGAGAATTCTGTGTCGAAAGCTACTCGGGCCGCCCCGGCGAGACCGCACGTTGCCGGGCTCGCGCTCCGCGCGGTCGGTGCACCTGTTGGTCATCTGGAGGAGATGGGCAGGCAGCTCCACTTCTACAGCCACGCCGTCACCTCCATCCCGCACACGGTTCGGCGTTACCGCAAGGAGACGATCCGACTGCTCGCCGAGGTCAGCATGGGTACCGGTGCCCTTGCGGTGATCGGGGGAACCCTGGTGGTCATCTCGCTTCTCACCACCGCGGTCGGCTACGAGGTGGGCCAGCAGGGAGCGACGTCGATGGGCCGCATCGGAATCGGTGCGCTGTCCGGATTCATCTCGGCATTCTTCAATACCCGCGAGGCGATTCCCGTCATCGCCGGCATCGCGCTGACCGCGACGGTCGGTGCGGGTTTCACCGCTCAACTCGGTGCGATGCGGGTGAGCGAAGAGATCGACGCCATGGAGACCATGTCGATCCCGTCGCTCCCCTATCTGGTGAGCACTCGCGTCACCGCCGGGGTCATCGCGGTGATTCCGCTGTATGCCGTGGCGTTGTTCGTCGGGTACGTCGCCACGCAATTGGTCACCGAGTATCTCGGTGAGGCGAGCGGAACGTACCAGCACTATTTCAACGTCTTCCTCGTGCCGAGTGATGTCGCGTGGTCGATGGTGAAGGTGCTCGCGATGTCGGTCGTGGTGATGTGTGTGCACTGCTACCACGGCTACAACGCGAAGGGCGGGCCGGCGGGAGTCGGTGTCGCGGTCGGACGTGCGGTACGCACATCCCTGATCTCGATCATGGTCATCGACCTTCTCATCGGAATCGCCGTCTACGGTGGCTCCGCAGGCGCCGTGAAAGTGTCGGGCTGACATGGGTGGCCATATCGAAGAGCGGAGCCGCCGCGTCTACGCGCTCCTGGGTGGGTGTCTGATCGCGTTGATGGCAATCGCGACCGCAGCGTCAGTCGGCATCTACCGCGGATTGTTCCATTCGACCGTCCCGGTCACGCTGTACTCGGTGCGGTCAGGGCTGATGCTCGAGCCCGGCTCGGACATCAAGATGCGCGATGTCGTCGTCGGCCGGGTGTCGAAGGTACAACTGGTCGACGACCGGGCCGAGATCACCATGGACATCGACGAGAGCCGAACGTCGACGATCCCGGAGAACATCACGGCCGTGATCGATCCGACCACGTTGTTCGGACGCAAGTTCGTCACGCTCGTCCAGCCGGAACATCCCTCGAGCACAATGGTGTCGGCGGGCTCTGTGGTTCAGGGCACCGGCGTGGCCACCGAGGTGAACGATCTCCTCGACTCGCTGGTGACGGTGCTGCGGACCGTGGAACCGCAGAAGGTCAACGCGACGTTGAGTGCGTTGTCGACCTCGTTGCAGGGCCGCGGCGACCAACTCGGGGACATGATGGTCGAGCTCGACGCCTACTTGTCCGAGTTCAACGGCAGCCTTCCCACGTTGCAGCGGGATCTGGTCAAGGGTGCGGAGGTCTCCGATGTCCTCGCCGATGCCGCTCCGGAGCTGCTGCGGACCGTCGATCATGTGAGTACGACCGGTGACACGGTGACCGAACGGGAACAGCAGTTGAGCGCTTTCCTGCTCAGTTTCAGCGGTTTCGGCAACAGCGGGCGGAGCTTCTTCGAGGCTTCCGGTGACCCGTTGGAGAAGTCCCTCGATTCGCTGGAGCCGACGACGGCGCTGCTCGCCCAGCATGCGCCGATGTTCCCGTGCTTCCTGGCGAGCATGGATCAGACCAACAGGTACCTGGAGCGCACCGTCGGCGGTAGCGATCAGGCCGGGCTGAACATCCTCGGCACTCTGCTGATGGGCGATCCGCCTTACACGTACCCGGAGAATGCGCCGAAGAACGGTGCTGACGGCCCGCCGCGGTGCTACGACCCCGCGCAGGCCCCCGGCCATACCGATTTCGACGACGGCAGCAAGGCCTACCAGCCCGCGCACGGAATCGAAGATCTGATCGGCAACCCGTTCGCGCAGTTCATGTTCGGAGGTGTTCGCTGATGACGAAGGCACCGGGAATCAAGTTGCTGATCTTCGTCCTGGTCACGTCGTTGACGGGATTCGGTGTGGCGACGGTGGTGGGCAACATGCGCTTCGGCAGCACGAACACCTATCAGGCCGTGTTCTCGAATGCGTCCGGGCTGGGCCACGGGGAAGACATCAAGGTCGGTGGTGTGCCGATGGGAAAGGTGACAGAGGTGGAGTTGGCCGGAGACGGCACGGCAGTGGTGTCGTTCTCCCTCTCCACGGAACGCCCCCTGACGGCGGGGACGACGGCGCGGATCAAGTACAAGAACCTGATCGGTGACCGCTACGTGGAGCTCTCGAACGGACCTGGCGCGATCGGAGCGCTCGACGGCCCGATCCCCCTCGAGCAGACGACGCCGGCGCTCGACCTCGACCAGGTGGTCAACGGATTCCGTCCTCTCCTACAGGGTCTCGACCCGGATCAGACAAATCAACTGTCCGCTTCTCTGATCGAGGTACTGAACGGTCAGGAAGCGAGTATAGGGAGTCTGGTGGCCCAAATCGGAACCCTGAGCAACACATTGGCGGACCGGGATCAAGCGATCGGTCAGGTGGTGAGCAATTTCAACACCGTTGTCGGGACCGTGAACAATCGCGGTGACCAGTTCTCCGCACTGATCGACCACCTCCAACGTCTGGTCGCGGGTCTCGACGGCGACCGTGACCTGATCACCAATTCCCTGGTGAACATCGACCATGTCACGGACAGTCTCGCAGGAGTTCTCGACCAGAATCGCCCGGCGATCGCGCAGGACGTGGTTGCGCTGGGCGATCTCGCGGGCAACCTCGACGCGAATACCGACACCCTGAACATGGTGCTGTCCACGCTGCCCGAGAACTACCGCCTCATCGGCCGCGTCGCGGGTTACGGAAGTTTCGTGAACTTCTTCGTCTGCGGTCTCGCTGTCAAGTACGCGCCCGGGCCCGGTGGACTCACACCGATGTTCAAGGCCCCCGCAGAAAGGTGCCAGTGATGGCTCAGAAGTCCTTCCTCGAGCGCGATGCGTTCCGCATGGGCCTGATCGGAACAGCCGTGCTGATCGGAGTCCTGTTTCTTGCGCTCAACTTCAACTCGATACCCGGTGTCAACAGGGCCACGACCTACCATGCCGAGTTCGCCGATGCCAGCGGCCTCGCGGTGGGTGATACCACGCAGATCGCCGGTGTGAAAGTCGGAGAGGTGAAGAAGCTTTCGATCGCCGATGGAAGAGTCGACGTGGAATTCGATGTGGACGGCGGTGCGGTCGGGCTCGGTGAGGACACGACGGCGGCGATCAAGGTCGAAACTGCGCTCGGTCGGCGGTACGTGGAGATCACTCCGGGACGCCATGGCGAGCTCGCCGACGACGCCACCATTCCGCTGGCCCACACCAGCTCCGGATACGACATCACCCGGGCGCTCGAGGAGGTCACCGACAAGGTGTCGGAGACCGACACCGTCAACCTGTCCGGCGCACTCGAGCAGGTCTCCTCGGTCGAAGACGAGCTTCCGCCTGACCTGCGGTCCTCTCTCGACGGCCTGTCCCGCCTGTCCGACACGGTGGCGAGCCGCGACGACGAACTGCGTCAGCTGCTCTCAGGCGCCGCCGACGTGTCCCGGATCCTCGCGGACCGAGACGTGCAGGTCGCCACGCTGTTCGGCCAAGGGCAGTCGCTCTTCACCGCACTGAACAGCCGGGCAGACACCATCCATCGCGTGCTCGTGCAGTCACGGCAGGTGGCCGACGCCCTCACCGGGCTTTCCCGCGACAACGCAGCAACACTCGGACCCACTCTCGATCAGTTGAAGACTCTGGTGGCCACATTGAACAGCAATTACGACAACATCAACGCATCGCTGACCGGCCTCGAACGGTTCGCGAAGCAGGTCGGCGAGGCGGTGGGCAGTGGTCCGTTCTTCGGGGTGCTCCTCCACAACATCGTTCCCGCCAACCTCTCCGGGCAGCTTCCCGGAAGCTTCGGGGGGCCGCGCTGATGGCATCGGTACGTGAGATGGCACGGGCAGTGCCGGCGAGACTGCTCGCCGTGGTGATCGCGGTCGCCCTCGTCGGGTTGCTGACCGCCGCCTGGATCGAAAATCACTCCGTCAACCACGTCACGGCGTATTTCCGGAACACCACCGGCATGTACGTCGGGGACCGGGTGATGATTCTCGGTGTCGAGGTCGGCCGCATCACGACGATCGAGCCGGACGGTGAACGGGTCCGAGTGGAGTTCGACTACGACAACGAGTACGACGTCCCCGCCGACGCGAAGGCGGCGGTCGTCGCCCCGACCTTGGTCACCGGCCGCTACATCCAGCTCGCACCCGCGTACTCGGGTGGACCGACCCTCGCGGACGGCGAAGAGATCCCCCTCGACCGAACAGCCGTCCCGGTCGAGTTCGACGAGATCAAGAAGCAGGTGGTCAAGCTCAGCGAGGACGCCGGACGCACTCCGGAGCATCCGGACGGTTCGCTCAATCGCTTCGTCAGCAGTACCGCTCGGACACTGGACGGCACGGGCACAGCGCTCCACGACTCCCTCATCCACCTCTCGGACGCCGCCACCATCCTGAACGCGAGCGGCGAGGACCTGTTCGGCACTGTCGAGAACCTTCAGAAGTTCACCACCGCGCTCGCGGCCAGCGATCAGCAGATCCGGGCATTCAGTGGCGAACTCGCGAACGTCTCGGGGCTGCTCAACGACAACCGGACCGAACTCGACGCGGTGCTGAGCAGCATGGTGACTACCTTTCAGGAAGTCACGAAGTTCATCGAGGACAATCGTGGGGCGCTGGTCGACAATGTCGGGCAGCTCGAAGAGATCACCCGGTTGCTCGTCGACCGCCAGGACACCCTGATGTCGATCCTGCACTCCGGACCGACGGCACTGTCCGACTTCTACAACATCTACGATTCCGACGCGAACTCGCTCACGGGCGCACTCGCGGTGCCCGAAATGCCGGACCCACGCTCGCTCATCTGTGCACTCTTGACCACGGTCGATGCTCCGGGCGACGAATGCAACACGGCTGCCGGCGCTTTCGCGGCGCCCTTGGCCAACGCCGCGGTGCGGCAGGCGTCACCGGTCACCGCCCCGCGTCCCCCGGGGGTCACGCCGGGTACTCCCGTACCGAATGATCCCGTCGCCTCCATCACCCAAAGTCTGCAGAACCTCATTCTCCCGGAGGGACCACGATGACGAACTCTCTGCGAAGATCGGCGCTCACAGCAACCATGCTCGTCGGTGTCGTCGCCGCGGCGGCAGGGTGCCGATTCGACGGAATCAATTCGATCGGGCTGCCCGGCAACGCGGTCGGAGGCGACGCCCACGAGGTGACAGTCGAGCTGGCGGACATCCAGAACCTGGTCGGCAACTCACCGGTGAAGGCCGGCAACGTCATCGTGGGAAACATCAGCCACATCACGGGCGACAACTGGGGCGCCAAGCTGACCCTCGAGCTCGACCCGGATGCAGAAATCCCCGCAAACGTCAGCGCCAAGCTCGCCCAAACCAGTGTGCTGGGCTCCCAGTACCTCGAGCTCACCGTGCCGCCCGGTACGGAGGGGGTCGGCAGACTCGCCGACGGCGACGTGATCCCCCTCGCCCGCACCAGCCAGTACCCGTCCACCGAGGAAGTGCTCTCGGCACTCGCGCTCGTCCTCAACGGAAGTGGATTGCAACAGATTCGCACCGTGACCTCCGAGCTCAACCGCGTTCTGGGTGGCCGGGAGGAATCGCTGCGCAGCCTGTTCGGCAACCTCGAAGAGTTCGTCGGTGGTGTCGACCGACAGCGCGACGACATCGTCCGGGCGATCGACGGACTGGACCGTCTCGGCGCGGAACTCGCCAGTCAGAATGAGACGATCGATCGGGGAATCACGTCGATCCAACCGGCCCTGCAGGTACTCGACGAACAGCAGAAACAACTCACCACGATGCTGAACGACGTGGGACGGTTCGGCGAGGTGGCCACCGAAGTACTCGAGAGCAGCCGCGACGACCTCGACGCCAATCTGCGGTCGCTGCAGCCGGTGTTGTCGCAGCTCGCTGCGGCCGGCGACCACCTCCCGGAAGCGTTGAAGATCGCCGGAACGATCCCGTTCCCGGTGACGACCACCCAGCGCGCCGTCAGGGGCGACTACATGAATCTCTTCCTCACCCTCGACGTCAGCGCCGAGACGGTCGGCGGCAAGGTCCTCGGCAGCATCCCCCTCGACGAACTGGCGGGACTGAACCCTGCCCGCCAAGCCGTGGATCCTCTCCTGGCACCCACCGGTGCAACGACATCCGGCCGGCCCGCGACGTCCGCACCGCAGAACGGAGCACCACGCTGATGAGATCGAAACTCGTTCGCTTCCAACTCATCGTGTTCACCGTGGTGGCAGTTCTCGCCGTCGGCAACGCCGCGGTCAACTACCTCGGGTTGAAGAGGGTCACCGGGATCGGGATGTACACGATCACGGCCGAATTCGATCGCGCCGGAGGCCTCTACGTCAACTCCCTCGTTACCTACCGCGGCGTCGACGTCGGCGTCGTGAAGTCGATCGACCTGGGCCCCGATCGGGCGTCGGCGGAATTGCAGCTGGATTCCGACTTCGCGATTCCCCGGAACAGCCAGGCATTCGTCCGCAGTGTCTCGGCCATCGGCGAGCAGTATCTCGACGTGGTTCCGGCATCCTCCGAAGGTCCCTTCCTCGCGGATGGTGACGTGATCACGAAGGAGAACACCGAAATCCCGGTGCCTGCCTCCGAGGTCGTCGACAAGGTGAACGTGCTCCTGTCGGAACTGCCCAAGGACGACCTCCGAGTCACCGTCGACGAGGCCTACACCGCATTCGACGGCGCCGGACCTGCCTTGTCGCGACTCATCGACTCCTCGCGTCCTTTGATCGAACTCGCGCAGGCGAAGATCGGCACCACGAGGACCCTCCTCGACGACGCCGAACCCGTCCTCGGGGCCGGAATCGACTCGCGAGCAGACATTGCGAGCTTCGCCCACGATCTCTCCTCGTTCTCCGAGCAGTTGGTGATGAGCGACGCGCAGGTCCGCGGTGTGCTGGACAACGGATCACAGTTCTTCGACACGGTCAGCGGCACACTCGACGACGTCCGCCCCACCGTTCCGCTGCTGCTGGCGAACCTCCAAACGGTCGGTGAGGTCGTGCGAGTGAGCATCCCGGGTATCGAGCAGATCCTGGTGATCTACCCGGCCGTGTCGGCATCGATCAACTACATGCACCGGGGAGTCCAGGGCGACGACCGGGTGTACGGTCAGGGCGCCCTCGACGTCAAGCTCGGCAACTCCGCGAACCCGCTCCCCTGCACCGAGGGTTACCAGGAAACCCAGCGGCGCGACCCCAGCGATCTCAGCGCGATCCCCGCACCGGAGAATTCCTACTGCAAGCTGCCGCAGGCCGACCCTCGGGTCGCACGAGGGGCACGGAACATCCCCTGCGCGACGAATCCCGCGGTGCGCACCGCCGAGATCGCGGACTGCCCGGGCGGTCTGCCGTCCACGTGGCCGGACATGCTTGCCCGGCCGGGACAACCGTATTCGCCGCCGCCGGTGGATACCGGCGGTCCGAGCACGGGACCGATCTCGACCCCGCCGAGCCCGGACGCCACCGAACCCGGAACCGTCACACCGGCCTCGTGGTCGAACCGACAAGAATTGGGGAGCGGCGCCGGCACTCTCAGCGTTCCCTATGACCCGGTTACCGGAAATTTCCGGGCACCGAACGGCGATCTCTACTCGATCGCCGGCGTTTCCGCACCACACCCGAAGGAGGAATCGACATGGCAGGCACTTCTGCTCCGGTAGAGGTCGAACCCCGCCTCGACCAGCCCGGCCCCGACCGACCCGGGGACGAGGCCCCAGCGGCGACACCCGACTCCGAGGAGCGGTCACCGACGCGCGGATTCCTCATCGGCCTGGCCACGACCGCGGTGATCGCGATCGCCGCCGTCGTCGTCGGCGGCGTCTCGTGGACCAACCTACGCACCGAACAGACCGCACAGTCCCGAGACGAGCAGGTCCTCGAGACGGCACGGCAGGTGGCGGTCAACCTCGTGACACTGCGGCACCAGAGCGTCGACGAAGATATCCAACGCGTCGCGGACGGCACCACAGGACCGTTCCGGGACCAATTCACCAGCGCATCGGGCAGTTTCGGTGACGTATTGAACCAGGGCCAGGTCGAGTCGACCGGTGAAGTAAAGGAAGCCGGTCTCGTCGAGGCCGACGACGACCACGCCGTGGTCCTCGCCGCCGTGACGTCCACGGTCAAGAACACCGAGGCACCCGACGGCGAGATCCGCGTCTACCGCATGAAGGTCTCGCTCGATTCGGTGGACGGCAACTGGCTCGTCTCGGATGTGGAGTTCGTAGCATGAGAAACACACTTACCCGGATACCCGAGGCCATCGCCACCTGGTCCTACGCGCGGCGGCGGGCCACCCGCTACCTCGCCGTGCTTCTCGCAGGCGGACTCGTCGCGGTCGCGGTCGCGGTCGCGGTCACCCTCCAGGTCCACGATCACCACCAGATCAACAGCGCGGAGGCACAGGCGCGTGAACGCGCCACTCAACTGGTCGCCGACGTGTTGTCCTACGACTTCAACACCATCGACACGCATTTCACCGACGTACTTCCCAGTCTCGGTGGCGATCTGCGCGGCCAGTTCGACAGTGTCGGCAAAGAGGTCATCATTCCGTCGGCGAAACAGCGCCAGGTCGTCACCTCTGCGACCGTCGTCGAATCCTCCGTCGTGGCCGCGTCGGAAGACGCGGTGACTCTGCTGTTCTTCGTCAACCAGTCGACCACCAGCACCGACAGCGCCGCACCGAAGTTGGACGGAAGTCGCGTGCGGGTCGGCATGACCGAGCAGGAGGGTACGTGGGTCATGACGGAGATGACTCCGGTCTGACCGTTTCCCCGAAACACGGGGATCAGTCGATGTTTTCGCAATCGTAGGAGGTAAAAGTGGGTGTCGAGGTATCCGTCGAGGGACTGACCAAGTCGTTCGGCTCGCAGAGGATCTGGCAGGACGTCACGTTGACCCTGCCCACCGGCGAGGTCAGCGCATTGCTCGGCCCGTCCGGAACGGGCAAATCGGTGTTCCTGAAATCGCTGATCGGTCTGCTCCGCCCCGAGCAGGGCTCGATCGTGATCGACGGCACCAACATTCTCGAATGCTCGTCCAAGGAACTCTACGAGATCCGCAAGCTGTTCGGGGTGCTGTTCCAGGACGGTGCGTTGTTCGGCTCGATGAACCTGTACGACAACGTGGCCTTCCCGCTGCGCGAGCACACCAAGAAGTCCGAGTCGGACGTCCGCAAGATCGTGATGGAGAAGATGGAACTCGTCGGCCTGCTCGGGGCCGAGGACAAACTGCCCGGGGAGATCTCCGGTGGCATGCGCAAGCGGGCCGGCCTGGCCCGGGCGCTGGTGCTGGACCCGCAGATCATCCTCGTCGACGAACCCGACTCCGGCCTGGACCCGGTCCGCACCACCTACATCAGCCAGACGCTGATCGACATCAACGCCGAAATCGACGCGACGATCCTGATCGTCTCGCACAACATCAACCTCGCGCGGACGGTGCCGGACAACATCGGCATGCTGTTCCGCCGACAACTGGTGATGTTCGGACCCCGCGAGGTGCTGCTCACCAGCGACCAGCCGGTGGTCAAACAGTTCCTCAACGGCACCATGATCGGCCCGATCGGGATGTCCGAGGAGAAAGACGAGGCCACCATGGCCGCCGAGCAAGCCATGGTCGACGCCGGACACCACGCCGGTGGTGTCGACGACGTCGAGGGCATCGTCCCGCAGATGAAGGCCACCCCGGGGATGCCGTTCCGGCAGGCCGTCGCCCGCCGGCAGGAACGCGTCCGCGACATCTTGCACACCCTGCCGGAGAACGCGCAGGTCGCCATCCAGGACAGCTTCGAGGAGAGCTTCGGCCCCTACGACGACACCGAGGATTTCTCGATATACGAGGAGCCCCTCGAATCCGTGTGATCCATCTTCCCGGTTCACGACTCGGCAACAAGAACAGCCAGATCAACGAGAGGAACCCGTCATGACGACGAACAACAACGCCTTCTTCATCGGAGGCGAATGGCATGCGCCCGCCTCGAGTGGCGTGATCACGGTGGTATCGCCCAACGACGAACAGGTGGTGGGCCACACCCCCGATGGCGCCGAACCCGACATGGACGCCGCCGTCGACGCGGCACGCCGGGCATTCGACGATCCGACCGGTTGGTCGCAGTGGGAACCGGCTCGGCGAGCGCAGGCACTGGGACGCCTTGCAGATGCGCTCGACAAACGCGCACCGGAGATGGTCCAGGCGGTGAGCTCACAGAACGGCATGCCCGTCGCGGTCGCAGAGAAGCTGGAAGCCGTATTCCCGCAGGTTCTGCTGCGCTACTACGCCGGATTGATCGAGAACGACTCCTTCGAGGAGACACGGCCGGGTCTGCTCGGCGGATCGACTCTCGTGACCAAGACCCCGATCGGGGTCGTCGGCGCGATCGTCCCGTGGAACTTCCCGCAGGCACTCGCCGCGTTCAAATACGCTCCCGCTCTGGCTGCCGGGTGCACGATCGTCATCAAGCCGTCCCCGGAGACGGTCCTCGACAGCTACGTTCTCGCGGAAGCGGTCGAAGAGGCAGCCCTGCCGGCGGGCGTGATCAATATCGTGCCCGGCGGTCGCGAACTGGGCGCGTACCTGGTCTCGCATCCCGGCATCGACAAGGTGGCGTTCACTGGGTCGTCGACTGCCGGCCGCAACATCGCCGAGGCCTGCGGCCGACTGCTCCGGCCGGTCACGCTGGAACTCGGTGGAAAGTCGGCGGCGATCATCCTCGACGACGCGAATCTGGATCTCGCCACCGTCGGCGAACAGCTGTTCGGGGCGACCATGCTGAACAACGGCCAGGTCTGCTACCTCGGCACCCGCATCCTGGCACCACAGTCGCGCTACCAGGAAGTGGTCGACACGTTCAGTGCTCTGGCCGGGTCACTGACCGTAGGAAGTTCCCTCGACCCCGCCACGATGATCGGACCGATGGCCAGCGCCCGGCAGCGCGACAGGGTCGAGTCCTACATCGCGAAGGGCAGAGGCGAGGGTGCCCGCATCACGGTCGGTGGTGGACGCCCCGCGGACCTCGAGAAGGGATGGTTCGTGGAACCGACCATCTTCGCGGACGTCGACAACAACTACACGATCGCCCAGGAGGAGATCTTCGGACCCGTGCTGTCGATCATTTCTTATCGGGACGACGAGGACGCTGTCCGCATCGCCAACGACAGCGACTTCGGTCTCGGCGGCACCGTCTTCACCGCCGATCACGACCACGGAGTCGCCGTCGCCCGGCGCATCCAGACGGGAACCGTCGGCATCAACGGCTACCTTCCCGATCCGACGGCGCCGTTCGGTGGTGTCAAGGCCAGTGGCCTCGGACGCGAATTGGGTCCGGAGGCCCTGTCCGCCTATCTCGTGCCGAAGTCGATCTACCTGTAAGGGCGAGTGCGGGTGCGGCACTCGGGGCGCACCCGCATCGCTCCGCGGACCACTCATCCCCATGGGGCATTTCCCTCCCCCCGAAGGATGAGAACGCGTCCGATTCGCACCTTTTACCCCCTCTCGGTCGGCATTATGGTTCGACCAAACACTGTGGCCTGTCCCCTGTCGGGAGAGGCACCTGAAAGCAAGGATCCGCACATGGATGTCATGGAACACGCGGGAGCGATTCTCCCCGAGGACCGCTACAGTGCGAGCACCCTCGAGGCGTTCCGATCGAACGGGTACTGGCGCGACGAGAGCCTGACCCAATACGTGGACCGGTGGGCGGACACCGACCCGGACTTCGTCGCCGTCACCGACGGCTACGGAACTCTCACGCGCGGTGAACTTCGAGCGCAGGCGTACCGTCTCGCGGCCTCCCTGCAGACGCTCGGCGTCGAACGGGGTGACCGCGTTCAGGTCCAGTTGCCGAACTGGAACGAGTTCGTCGTCATCTACGTGGCGCTCGCCCGGATCGGCGCCGTCCTCGTGCCCACCATGCCGGTGTACCGGCACGACGAGGTGCGCTACGTACTGGAGCACTCCGGAGCCAAGATCTCCTTCGTCACCGAGGAATTCCGCAAGTTCCGGTACACGGATATGCTCGCCGAGGTGCGTAAGGACGTACCCGGACTCGAACAGGTCGTCGTCGTGCGTGGGACGGCGGGCGCCGGCACGATCGCCTTCGATGACCTGATTGCCGGCGACCATGTACCCGGCGACGACGAACTCGGACCACCACCGCCCGCGGATGCCGCCCACGCCATCATCTACACCTCGGGAACCGAGTCGCGGCCGAAAGGCTGCCAACATACCTTCAACACACTGTCTTTCACCGCCCATGGACTCGGCGGGCAGGTGATGGGGCTGAACCCCGACGACGTGATGTTCATGCCCTCTCCCGTCACCCACGCGACAGGACTGGCCGTGGGAGTGGCGACTCCGTTGATCCTCGGAAGCGGGATCCACCTTCTCGACGTGTGGGAGCCCAACGAGGGACTCCGGCGTATCGCGGAATTCAAGACGACAGTGAGCATGGCCGCGACACCATTCCTCCAGATGGCACTCGGGGCCATCGAAGCCGGTGCCGACCACGACGTCAGCGCGATGCGACTCTGGGTCAGCGCCGGCGCACCGATACCCGAGACCCTTCTTCGGAAATGGAAGACGGCACTACCTGACTGCACACTCTTACCGGTATACGGCAGTAGCGAAGGACTACTGGTGACGGCAGTGCGTGTCGACGACCCGCTCGAGAAGGTGCTCTCCTCAGACGGGCGTGCGTTCGATGGTGTCGGTCTCGAGATCCGCGACGAGGAAGGCACCACCGTACCGGCCGGCGAGGAAGGCCAGATCTTCTACGGAGGACCGGGCATCTTCCTCGGGTACTGGCGCGACCCCGAACGCACGACCGCGTCGGTCGACGCACGTGGCTTCCTCTCCTCAGGTGATCTCGGCCGCGTCGACAAAGACGGCTATCTGCGGGTCACGGGACGAATCAAGGACCTCATCATCCGCGGCGGCATGAACATCTCGGCGCGGGAAGTGGAGGAGCACCTCCTGGCGCACCCGCGTATCACCGCAGCTGCAGCTGTGTCGATGCCCGACGCGCGTCTCGGCGAGAAGGTATGCGCCTTCGTCGTTGCCAACGGCCCCGCACCAACTCTGGACGAAATCGCCGACTTCCTGCGAATCGAGCGCAAGGCCATGGTGCAGAAGATTCCCGAGAAGCTGGTAGTCGTCGATCAACTCCCCACCACCGCGACCGGCAAGATCCAGAAGTTCCTTCTCCGCAAGCAAGCGGCCGAAGCGGTTGCCGGCGACTAGATCCCGACCAGGACACAGGACCGCCCCCCTCGCCGAGGCAAGGGGGGCGGTATTCGTGCATGTGGTGAGCCCGTCACCCACCGAGATGGTCTGAGTGCGCGCGTGAGACTTTCGTGGCCCCTGTCACCGTTGGCCGGTCATCGCCAGATAGCGGTAGATCGCCTCGGACCGGTTCATCGCGCCCAGCTTGCGAAGTATCTTCTTGACGTGCGTCTTCACCGTGAAGATGCTGATGACGAGTTCGTTCGCGATCTCGGCGTTCGATGCGCCCCGGATCAGCAACGTGAACACCTCGCGCTCACGCGTCGTCAGCGATTCCAGCGCGGCGGGATTCAGATCGTCGTAGGGCGTACCGGGCAACGCCGAGACCTGCTCGGCCGAGGTCTCGTCGAGGAAACTGACGTCCGCATGTTCGAGAAGCTCGGCTTCGCGGGCTTCCTGTTGCAGGCGTTGGACGATCACATCCTTCTGTTCACTGAGGCGGTCGGCCAGCATCGCCCGTTCGAACAACGTCCCGAAACCGCGGGCATATGCCCCGAGCATGTCCCGGACCACAACGTTCACCGGGTCCCCGGAAGGTCGACTGCCGTGCACGAGACCGATGACACCGGTCGACACGGTAATCGGGGCAACCACATAGGAGTCGGCGGCGAGCATCTGCACGACCTCGGCACTCGGCCGGACGTCGGCGTTCGGCCCGGCGAGTACCGCGGATCTGGTCTTACACGCCCGGCTCTCGGCTGATTCGAAACCGAGGGGTAATGCCTGCAGGGAACTCAGGACCTCGTCCGACCTCGTCGAGCTGTGGAGCTCGAGCGCCGTCCACGAGCCGTTGTGCACCTCGGACAGGAGAATTCGGTCGAGTCGCGCTGCGTTCGCAGCCTCGAAGCAGATTCTTTTGCGAAGACCGGCAACGGATTCCGAGCCCCGTAAACGCCGGATCGCGCTGGCGAACTCGGCGGGTTGCACGACGTGCCCCGGACCCTCGCGCATTGTGCGAATCCGCGTGCGCGTGTTCTGAAGGTCGACAATGAGGCGACCGAGCGCTCGTTGCTGCTCGGGGCCGAGCGCGGGGAACGTCGCAAGTGCCGATTCCGTGGCCTCGTCGAGGAGCGCCATCTGGGTGCCGAGCGAGACAACGCGGATCTCGTGGGAGCGGGGGCCGACGCCGTACTCGTCGCGCAACCTTTCGAGGAGAACGATGACCGCGTGCGACAACTCGCGGTCGGTCGTCGACCTGACGGTCGCTCGCCCCTCCGTCTTCCCTGTCATCTCGCTCGGCGCGCCTGACTCGAGTAGAGGGCCGTCGCCGCGGCACGAGTCGGTGCGTGCAGCTTCTTGAGCACGGCTTTCACATGCGATTTCACGGTGCCCTCGGAGATGACCAGTGCCTGCGCAATCTGATTGTTGGTGGCCCCGGTTGCCAGGTGGGACAGGATCTCGCGCTCCCGGACGGTCAGCACGCTGTTGATCTCGAGCGCCCGGTTCTCCCCGGGCTCATCCGTGGAGCCCTCGACCGGTGCGGCGGCCTGATGAGAGAGAACCGCATCCACCTTCGAGATCCGGTCCAGCATCGTCTGGGTTGCGTCGAACGACTCCTCCACCCGGGCACGCTGCAGTTGAATTCGGTGCTTCAGCACCGCCTGCTCGTACACGATGGCCAGAATGGTCGCGAAGGTGTCCAACCGATCCCGGTCGTCGGGATCGAGAACATGCTCCGACCCTGGCCGGTCGGCGTGGAGCAGTCCGATGACCTTACCTGCGGACATGACCGGCGCCGCGACGTATGCCGACGTCCGAGATCGGCTGACGATCTCCTTGTGTGTGCGGTCGTCGTCAGCCGGGGCGGCGACCAGCGCGGGAACCCGGCGTCGGACCAGCTCGGTTTCCAGAGGCGCTTCAGCCAGGGACAACACCGCGGAGTCGACGTAGTCGGAGAAGTCGAGAGGCGAGCCGTCGAGCTCGGGCCGCAGATAGAGGCGGCGGGGCTGCCACAGAGAGCCGGACACAGCTGAGACCATCGAGCGCGCGAAGGGCAATTGTGTACACACCACCTCCGGTGCCGCCTCGATGATCTGTCGCGGGGAAAGTCCCCGAAGCGTCACCGCGGCGTCGTGCACCTCGCCCAGCTCCGCGATCCGGCGAATCGCCTCGGTTCTCGCCAGCTGCTCCTGAACACGTTCGATGTCGACGAGAACCCGGCAAGCGTCTCCGATATCGATCTCGGCGAGCTGCCCATCGGTCAGCGCTTCAACGAGGCGACCCCTTGCCGCTGCAAGAGACACCGACAACGTGGGAGAGCCGACGTCCGGGTTGTGCTGGTGGTCGACCAGTAGCTTCCTTGCCCTGCCGATACAGTCGGCTGCTTGGTGCTCGAGATCCGCGTGATCAGGATCCATTGACGTCTTCGTCCGGCTCACCTTCTCGTCACACCTCCGGCCGCATCGGCACACCACTCGACATGATTGTTGTGACTGGCATCACTCTGCAGTGTAGCCCGATCGCCCAGCTATCGTCCAATGGTATGACCGATCAGCTGATCGCGGGTACGCTGATCTACCCCGAGTACACGGCAAATGCCTTGTTGGAGTTGAAGACGTCGGTCACCACGAGGTCCGACCAGTCTCGGCGCAGGCCGAGCTCCTCGACCGCACCGAGCATGCAGAACCAGTTGAGAATTTCGTGCTGGCCGGCGTCGACAACTTCTGCGCTGGTGTAGTTGCGCATCAGCCCGAAGTCGTCCTCGAGCAGCGCCTTGTAGATACGCAGGTCGGCTTCGGTATCGGGACGCATATGCCACAGCTTGTCGGCGAGGAAGGCGTGCGACCAACTCGAGGAGGCGACGAACGCCACCCTGAGATCACGGTCGCGGAAATGTTGCGCGACCGCCCGACCGACTTGGAAACACCGGGCCGGCGTCGGACCCGAGGGGTCGAGAACCTCCGATTCGATGTCGGCGAATCGCGCCAATCCACCTTTGCGCGCGATGGCATGCTGCCCATAGCAATTGACCGTCATCGGGATGAAGGGATATGACATCTCGGCGCCGGCGTCGGCGTAGTCGAGGAACAATTGCGTATTCAGGATCGCGTGCGGAAAATGTGCGGCGGTGCGCTTCTTGTACGAGTAGGCCATGTCGAATCCGCGCTCGATCAGGCCGTCGGCGAGTTTCCTGGCCCCCGACGCGTCACCATGCATCACGATCTCGAAATCGTCCGGCTTCCCCCAGAAGTTCGGACTGCCTCGCTCGTTCATCACCTCGAAGGCGGGCACCTCGAGGTCTCCGTAGGCGAGCACGCAGAACGGTGGCACCACCTCCTCGCGAAAATTCTCGTACTGGTCGTCGCCCCACACCACGACGACGTCGGGGGCGAACTCGTCGACCGCGTCACGCACCCGAGTCAGATTCGCCACCAGCTCCGCACGATGCGCCGATGCGGCGGCGGTTCCACCGTCGTCGGACCACTCGCGACGCATACGGTCCGGCCAGTGGGCCGGGTCCTTCTCCTCGTCGGGGATGTCCGGGTCGGTGAGAGTCCATCGCAGCAGACCTGCCATGTGCTCGTCGGTTCCCGCCAACAGCGGGTAGTGGGTCATGCCGAGAGCGAGGAAGTCTCCCATTGGCCGTCCTTTCTGAGGTGGCGCCTCGGCGCCGTCACACGCGCCGGGGGTATCGCTCCCCATCGTGTGACGTGCGCGCGCCACACGCACAGCAAGTTCCAGTGCCCGGAACGCGGCGTCAGTCGTCGAACGGAAAGAGATCGGCCCTACCCTGGGCGAGCATCTGGGTGGTGTCACGGCAGATGCGGTGAGCAGTCAGTTTGACGGCGTTGATCACCGACTCCGAGACCTCCTTCGCCGAGTCGAACTGAACGGCGACAGCACCCATCGGCCGGCCCTTGATCAGCACCGGCGCGGCGATGTTGCCCAAGCCCAGAACCACCCCGTCCTTCTGCACGGCAACTCCCGCCACTCGAACGTGCTTCAACTCGTGGCGAATTCGGACCGGGTCCGTGATCGACTTCGGCGTCAGTCCTACCAGAGGTCCGGCCAGCAGTTCGGTGAGCTCCTCTTCACGCAGATGCGCCATCATCGCCCGGCCCATCGCGGACAGGTGCGCGGGGATCCGGGTGCCCACCTCCCCGATGGGTCGCGCGTGGTTCACCGCGAACAGCGCCTGCAGCACGACGACTTCGTTGCCCCTGAGGACGCCGAAGTGCACGGATTCCTTCGACCAGGCCTGCAACTGCGCCAAGTGCGGCAGCGCAACCTCGCGCATTCCGTCCACCGGCATGGACGAAACCAGCCGCAACAGCCGGATACCGAGCCGGTACCCGGCACCGTGTTCCTCTATCACCGCCAGCTCACCCAACCGCTGCAGCAATCTGTGCACCGTCGACTTGGGCAGGCCCGTCTTCCTGCTGATCTGTGTCAGGGTCAGAACCCGATCGCGCTCGTTGAACGCATCGATGATCGAGAACGCCTTCGCCAGGATCGAAGGCGGTGAGCTCCCCGCACCGCCGGTGTCGTGCTTGTCTTCTTCCATCTGCATCATCCGGGCCTCCGCAATCTTCACTCCGCCGACCCCGCGGAAAACTACTGTAACGGCGGTCACAGCGCGCTGACATTCAGGGTACGTGCCCGCCGATCGGTTCCAGCCCCCGGAACTACAGCGGCCGCAGCCGCACCGAGCCCCTAACGTTCCCTCCGTCCGGCTTGCCCGACGACGCGGGCAGGCCGGACGGAACACGCCACGGATGCGCGCGAAAGGAGACCCTCGTGGTTCCACCCGGCACCATCGATGTGCATGCGCACTACTTCCCCCGGGACGCACCCCCTGCCGACGTCATCGCAGGTTTTCCGCGAGCACCCCGATTGGTGCTCGATTCTCCCGCGGAGGGACGGCTCGTCCGCGGATCCGAAGACTTCCGCGCCGTCCGGCGCGCTCTCTGGGATGTGCCGGCGCGCTTGGAGGACATGGATCGCGCGGGCGTCGGGGTTCAGGCGATTTCTCCTGTTCCGGTCACCCTGGAGTACGGCGCCGCGCCGGCACCCTTCGCCGCGTACTGCCGGTGGATCAATGAGTCCACCGCCCGCGCAGTGGAAGACGGCGATGGCAGGCTCATCGGAATCGGAACAGTTCCCCTCTTGTCTCCCCGGGACTGCCTATCCGAACTTCACTACCTGTCCACAGTTCTGGGACTGCGGGCGATCGAGATCGGCACACGGATCAACGGGATGGAATTGGACGACCCGGCACTCGAGTACTTCTTCGATGCGGTCGACGGTCTCGGACTCGCGGTAATGGTCCATCCCGTCGACGGAGGCGGTGGCGCGGTGCGCCGTTCGGGGTTCACTTACGACTTCGGACTGGGGATGCCCTCAGATACCGCGTTGGCGGCTACCGCGCTTGTCTTCGGCGGGGTGCTGGACCGTCATCGACGACTACGCATCGCCATGGTCCACGGGTGCGGCACCTTTCCCTGGGCATACCCGAGACTGCGCCTCGGCGCCCACTTGGCCGCCACACACGTCCCAGACGATCTGGATCGCCTCGTATCACGTCTCTACGCAGACACATTGGTCTTCGACCCGGGACTCCTGCCTGCGTTGGTACACCGCTTCGGCCCGAACCAGATCCTGCTCGGCAGCGACCACCCCTTCATTCCGGGACAACCTGGAGATGGACTGGCGGACTTGAACTCTGTGGCACAGCATTTGCCGCCCGGCACCGTGCCGAGAATCCTCCGCGAGAATGCGCTTGAATTTCTCGGACTGGCATCCGGCGCACTCGTCACCGACCACTTCTCACCGATAAAGGAAGATCACCATGGCACTCACTGCTGAAAATCTCGTCGACGTTCCCGGCTTGGCCAGCCGTTGGGTCCGACTGGCGAACGGCGCCCGCGCCCACTACATGACCGCCGGCACGTCGGGCCCCGCCGTGATCCTGCTCCACGGCGGATTGCCCGGCTCCTCAGGCCTCGCGGGATGGCGCTTCATGGCCCCCTACCTCGGCGAAAACGGTTTCCGCGTCTATTGCCCCGACATGCCCGGATTCGGCCTGTCCGATACTCGTGCGGAGTATTGGCCGGACGGCATGGAGTCCTTCGTCGACTTCATCGACCAGTTCGCCACCGCACTGTGCCTCGACGAGTTCCACCTCGCAGGAAACTCCATGGGCTGCATGAACACGGTCAATTACACGGTTGCACACCCGGACAAGGTCAAGAGCTTCATTCTGATCGCGGGAGATGTCGGCGACGTCGTCCCGGAGCACTTGACCCCGCCGGCGGGCGAGTTCCGTCTCACCGCCTACGACGGCACACGCGAGGGAATGCGCACGATGATGGAGGCGATCATCCATCGCGGTGAGGCCATCAGTGAAGATCTGATCGACATGCGCTACCTCTCCGCGAGAGACCGGATGGACGCGCACGCGAAGTTCTGGCCCACTCTCCTGCAGTACCGGCGGATCACGGACTGGACGGACGAGAATCGCGCCGCCCGTTTGGTCACCAAGGGGCGCCTCGACCGGTTGAGCACTCCGGGGCTCTACCTCTACGGACGCCAGGACATCCTGACACCGGTCGAGTGGGGGTACGTCCAGGAAGACCACCTGCCCAACGTGCAATTCTTCTATCCCGACGAGTGTGGCCACCAGGGCCAGACCGACCGACCGGACCTGTTCAACCCGGTCTTCCTCGAATTCTTCCGCGACGGGAGGGTTTCCGGAGATCTCGCCGACGCCGCCGGCGTCTCCGATCGCCGACCCGAACTGCCACTGATCGATCGCTCCCTGGTCTCTGCTTGATTCTCCGATGACAACCGATGGCCGACGCCGGAATCCACGATTCGGCGTCGGCCATCGGTTGTTTCCGCCTCCGCCAATCCAGGAAGTGTCCGATGCCCCGACCGCAGTCCGTGCCGGCCGAAATCTCACCACCTGCTCCGGCAAGATCGCTGCGAGCCGGGCATCGCGACCGGAACTGGTTCTCACTCTGTGCGGCAATGTTCGTGGTCGCGTGGGGCGGCAATCAGTTCACTCCGCTGCTGACCATGTACCGGGCGGAGCGCGGGTTCAGCGAACTCGCCGTGAACACACTGCTGTTCGCGTATGTCATCGGCCTGATCCCCTCGCTCCTCCTCGCGCATCGGCTGGCGGCCCGCTGGGGCACCCGCACTCCCCTCGTTCTCGCCGTACCCGTCAGCGCGCTGGGTTCGATACTGGTCGCAGCCGGGTCACACTACCCCGCACTGATGTTCGCCGGGCGAATGTCGACCGGCATGGCTCTGGGGATCGGAATGGTGGTCGGCGGGCTGGCGCTCGACTCGCTGACCACTTCACCCGGCCGTGCTCCACGAGCGTCGGCAATGAGTCTGACGAGCGGCTTCGCGATGGGTGCAGGTGCCGCGGGCGCCCTCGCCCAGTGGGCGCCCGCACCGACCACCGCGGCTTTTCTGCTGCACGGGGTTCTCTGTGTAGCTGCCGCCCTGCTGATCGCGCGAACGACGACGAACAGCCCGGTGCGGGCTCGGCCAGAACCGTTGGAGAGGAATCGAATACTTCTTCCCCGCGCATTCCACCTCCTGGTGATACCCGCGGCACCGTGGATCTTCGGCGCCCTCGGCATCGCGTACGCGGTGCTCCCGCCCATCGTGGCGCCTCAGCTGGAAGGCTTCGACACGGCGTTCTCCGGTCTGCTGTGTCTACTGAGTTTGGGACTGGGCTTCGTCGCGCAGCGACTCGTCGGGCGCACGGCGGGACGATCGGGCCCGGCCCGCGGGATCGGACTGACACTCTTCGTGGCCGGCACGCTCGCCGCCGCCTTTGCCGCCGCAACCGCGTCGATCTGGCTGGTCGTGGTTGCGGCATCCGTGCTGGGCGTCGGATACGGATTGACGTTGGTCGGGTGCTTGCGTGACTGCGAGCGATTGGCCCCGCCCGGCCGGCTGGGGACGATGACCGGCCGGGTCTACTGCCTGGGTTACCTGGGGTTCGGACTACCGACGGCGATCGCCTGGCTGCACAGTTCCTATGCGATCGGCACGCCTGCAACATTGCTGGGCGTGGCGTCGGCAGCCGTCGCCGCCAACGTCGCAGGTGCCGCCATTCTGCGGATCCTGTCGCGGACGCGCGCCAGTCGACGCTAGCCGGGCTACATGCTCGCCGACTCGTCACCAATTCGCGGTTCCAGCGGCCGGAACTGCACACCACCTGGGCGTGATACGTGGCTACGTTTCGACTATGTCCTTCCTGATCGTCGGCGCCTCGGTTGCAGGCACCAGAACAGCAATCGCATTGCGGCAGCGCGGTTTCGCCGGGCGCATCGTGCTCCTGGAGAGCGAGGAGCACTGGCCGTACGACAAACCCCCTCTGTCCAAGGACCTCCTGGCCGAGGGGCACGCCCCGGATGTTCCGCGGCTCCTCACACCGGAGCTCGCAGCGGAGTTCGACCTCGACGTCCGGCTGGGCGTGCGAGCCACCGCTCTGGACCCGGTACGGAGGGTAGTGATCGCCCACACCGGTGAGCAGTTCTCGTACGAGCAGTTGGTGATCGCTACCGGTGCTCACGCACGGTCCCTCCCCATTCCTGCCGTGCCGGCGGGGGTTCACACGCTGCGCACGCTCGACGACGCTACGGCTCTGCGAGAAGCTCTCACCGGCAGACCGCGGGTGGCTGTGGTTGGCGCAGGCTTCATCGGCGCCGAATTCGCCTCCGCGGCGCGGGGGCGCGGCCTCGACGTCACCCTGATCGAGGCACTCGAGATCCCGATGAGTCAGGTTCTCGGCGACGAGGTCGGACGCGAGATCGCGTCGATCCACACACTCGGCGGTGCCCAGCTCATCACCGGAGCGCGGGTGGAACGTTTCCGGGGCAGTGAGCACGTCGAGGGCGTCGTCCTTGCCGACGGAAGCGAGGTACCGGCGGACCTCGTCGTCGTCGGCGTCGGCGCAGTACCCAACACCCGGTGGCTCGAGAACAGCGGGCTTCCCGTCGACGGCGGGGTGCACTGCACTGACCGCTTCGAGGTCGAGGGATTCCCGTCGATCTTCGCCATCGGCGACCTCGCCCTGCGTCGGCATCCGCTGCTGGGTATCCGGGCGCGGATCGAGCACTGGACCAGTGCCGGCGAACAGGCCGATGCGGTCGCCGCGATCGTGACCGGTGCAGAACCCCCTGCACCGCAGCTTCCGTACGTGTGGTCGGACCAGTACGGCTCCCGGATCCAGATAGTCGGGAGGCCCTCGCTCGGTGAACTCGCCCATCGCGAGGGGGCGATCGCGGAGGGCCGCTTCCGTGCCGTCTACACCGACGCCGACCACAACCCGATCGCCCAGGTCAGCGTCAACGACCCCAGAGCAGTCGCTGCGTTCCGCAAGAACCACCGTCGCGGCGGGAGTCTCGCGGACCTCGTCGGCGGCCAGATACCCGCCCGATAAGGAAGGCACCCATGCGTCAGATCCAGCATTTCAAGGGGGGTCCGGACAAGATCCTCCACATCGAAACCGAGGGCTGCAAGATCAACGTGATCATCGGGACCCACGACCTCAGCAACGAAGTCTTCACCACCGTGGAAATCCTGCCCGCCGAACCGGACGACGACGGACGGAACTGGATGGCAATCGGCCCCACCGCCGTGCTGGTCGTCCCGGCCACCGGCTCCGATCCCGACAGTTGGCTCTTCCGGGACATCACCACAACCGATCCCCGCGTCGCCGACCACCACTAACTCACGCCGCCGGCGCGGCCCGCACTCACCAGAACGGATCAGCCCCATGACCGCAGAGCAATTCATCATCGACGACCGCGAGAACAGCCTTTTCCGGGTCAACCGTGAAGCCTTCACTTCCGAGGACGTGTTGCAGCGCGAACGAAAAGAGATCTTCGACAAGACGTGGCTGTACGTCGGACACGAGTCCGAGATTCCCGGCAAGAACGACTTCCAGACCCGGGACGTCGGCGGCCGACCGGTGATCTTCAACCGGGACCGGCACGGTGACGTCCGGGTGCTGCTCAACACCTGCCTGCACCGCGGATCCTCCGTCTGCCGGCACAGCTCCGGCAATGCGAAGATCTTCACCTGCTTCTACCACGGCTGGGCGTACCGGAACTCGGGCGAGTTGGTCAATGTGCCCGGCAACGAGGACTACAAGAGCGAGCCGGCTGCCGTGTACAAGGGCCTGCAGTCTCCGGCGCAGGTGGACTCCTACCGGGGGCTCTACTTCGTGAACTTCGATCCCGACGCGCCTGATCTGCTGACGTACCTCGGCGACGCCCGCTATTTCATCGATCTGGCAGCCGATCAGTCCCCCGAAGGCGTCGCGATCCTGGAGGGAACCCACAAGTACTCACTGAAGGCCAACTGGAAGCTCCTCGTCGAGAACAGCATCGACGGGTATCACGCCAAGTCCGTTCACCACACCTACTTCGAAATGATGATGGAACTCGGTGCCACACCACCGATGCTGGGCAAGGAGACCGTCAACGGTGTGGCACCGGCCGGTATGGGAACCGAATTCCCTAACGGGCACGCCACATTGATGTATCCGGCCAACGGACTTCCCCTGGCCACCGACAGTGTCAAGCAGACCCTCGCCGGCCTGCGGTCGCAAGCCGAACAGTCCTTCGGTGAGAACTATGCCAACGCGATGTTCGGCCTCGCGCGAAATTCGGTGTTCTTCCCCAGCCTCATCCTGATCGATCTCAGCTTCGGATTGACGCTGCGCACATTCCACCCGGTGAGCCCATCGGAAACGCTCGTCACCGGTTGGCAGATCATCCCCAAGGGTGTCGACGAGGAGTTCGTCAGATACCGCATCAACAATGCACTCACCTTCTGGGGGCCGGCCGGCCTCGCGACCCCCGACGACGTCGAGGCCCTCGAACAGGCCCAGAAGGGGTTCGGCGCACGCGGCGAGGTCGGCTGGTCCGACGTGTCGAAGGGAATGGGCAAGCCCGTGCCGGCGGCCAACGACGAACTGCAGATGCGGTCCTGGTGGCGGGAATGGAACCGGCGCATCACCGGACAGCAACTCCCCGCCGAAGGCACGTCGTTCGTTCCCTTCGACAAGCAGGCTGCCGATGCCTGACCTCGTTCGATAAGCCGCACATCCGCCAGTCACCTCAGAAGGACACCCCCATGACTTCCGTGTCAGAGACACCCACCATCACGACGCGTAGCGCGGTCGAGGAATTCCTGTTCCACGAAGCCGGCCTGATCGACGAATGGCGGCTCGAGGAGTGGCTCGACCTGTTCACACTCGATTGCACGTACGAAGTACCCGCCACGGACCGGCCGGACGCGGACCCCGGTCTCACGTGGTCACTCATCCACGACGGCCGCACCATGCTCGAGCAGAGGGTGATTCGCCTCAAGAAGCCGGAGGCGCACGCCGAATTTCCCCATTCACAGACCAGTCGAATCATCGGCAACGTGCGAATCCTGACACAGAACAACGAGTCGATCTCCGTCACAGCCAATTTCATCATCAACCGCGCGAAAGCCGGCAAGTTCGACACGTATGTCGGCCGCTACGACTACGACCTGGCACCTCGAGGTTCCTCCTTCCTGATCCGCAGGAAGCGGGCCGTTCTCGCTCACGACATGCTCGATCCCCAGGGCAAGATCAGCTTCATCATCTGAACTGTCACCGCGCACCGTATCCGCGCATCACGAGAGGACCGACCATGGCACCGGAAATATCAACCGCAGCACTGATCTTCGCGTGCAACGAGGAACATCTGGCCGACGGCGAAACCCTACGCTTGGAGGCGGATGGCGGGATCGCCGTCTATCGCGTCGACGGCGAGTTCTACGCGACCTCCGACTCCTGCAGTCACGAGAAGTGGTCGCTGGGCGAGGAGGGCGAACTCGAGGGCCACGAGGTGCTCTGCACACTCCACATGGCCCGGTTCGACGTCCGCACCGGAGCACCCCTGTGCTTTCCCGCGGTGCTGGCGTTGACGAAGTATCGGACCGTGTTGAGCGACGGCCGGGTGTACGTAGCACCGAACGAAGACTGAACACTCTCGCGTCCAGCATATTCCAGAGGAAGGCAGCAGCACCACATGAACAGATTCAAAGGCCGGACTGCGGTTGTCACCGGGGCCGGCAGCGGCATCGGCCGCGCCATCGCCGTGCGACTCGCCGACGAAGGGGCGGACCTCGTCCTCGGAGACATCAGTGCCGACGCGGTGGAGGCGGTGGCCGAGCACCTTCGCCCCGGCAACGCGGCGTCCGTGACCACAATCGTCGGAGACCTCTCACAACGTGAGGACGCCGCCGACCTCATCCGACGGACTGTCACGGAACGCGGCGCGGTAGACGTGCTGGTGAACTGCGCGGGCGGTGGCGTCATCCTTCCCACGTTCGACCACACCGAGGAGACCTTGCGGGCCACCATCGACCGCAATCTCTGGACGACCCTGTACACCACACTCGAGGCGCTGCCCCACATGGTGGACGCCGGTTACGGCCGGATCGTGCACATAGGAGCGGAATCCGTGCGCAACGGTCTGTACCGGCACGCGATCTACAACGCCGCCAAGGGCGGGGTCCATGCGTTCGGTACCGGACTCGCACGAGAGTTCGCGCATTCCGGAATCACCGTGAACACGGTCGCCCCCGCGTGGATCGAGACACCAGAGGCCGCAGCCAAATTGGCGTCCGCGACCCCCGAAGCGAAGGAGGACATGGCGGTCTTCGGCGCCCAGATGCGCAACCTCATTCCGATGAACCGCCCCGGGACCGTCGAGGAAGTCGCAGCCACAGTAGCCTTCGTCGCTTCCGAAGAAGCGTCCTACGTAACCGGTCAGGTGATCAGCGTGAACGGTGGCAGTTCGATGCTCTAGACGGAGCACGACGTCGAGGCGGCGAATCCCTGCTCGAGGTCGTGCTCTCGAATGCCTCCGGCGTTTCGATCAATCCACCATTCACCGACAACGTGACGGCGTGGAACCATCGCTGACGAGATCGGTGGAAAGCCGCCGCCACGTAGTCGAACGTTCTGGCCGCGTTGGCGACAGTGTCAGACGCATACACTCTGCCAGTATGGAGTGCGGTGGCACTCCCTGTGTCAGTCGAAGAGCGCGACGAGTCGCTTCCCACCGACTTCGCCGCGAGCCAACTGCTCGAGGCCCGTATCGATCTCGGTGAATCCGATCGACTGCGTCGAGATTGCCAGATCCCCGGACGCGATGAACTTCAAGACTTCGACGGTATCGGCGGGCGTTCCTCCGATCGACCCACGCAGCTCCACCTCCTTCATGGTCAGAAGATGGGTGTTGATGGTCGCTTCGGCTCGGCCGAGACCGACCTGGACGACGCGGCCGCCGCTATTGACCACTTCGATTGCACCGGCGGTGGTAGTCCCGAAGCCCGCGAAGTCGACGATCAGGTCGAGTTCGAACGCCGCGAGGTCCTTGACGTCGTCGACAACCTGCTTCACGCCGCGTTCGATTCCGGCCGCGTGTACCTGGGGATTGATCTCCGCTGCGTAGACTTCACCGCCACCGAGCACCGCCAACCGTGCGGCGGTCATTCCGAGTCCGCCGAGACCGATGATGCCCACTCTCGTACCGGGTTTCAGGCCGCCGCGCGCGAAGACCGCGTGATACGACGTCATGCCGGCATCGGTAGCAGCAGCTGCCTGCTCGAACGGCACGGTGGCTGGGAGGGGGATGATCTCGCCGGCCGGCGCCAGCGTCTTTTCTGCGTACGCACCGTGGCGTCCGACCCCGATGTTCTTCTGTCCGAGAACTCCGCTTTTGCCGTCTCCCATGGCGCTGACTGCGACACGGTCTCCGATCGAGACCGTCTCGACTCGGTCGCCGACAGCGGAGACAACTCCGGCAGCTTCGTGTCCGAGGATGATGGGGGTGAAGCCGAGGATCTCGGCCATCGTCCCGTCTGTGATGCCCACGTCTGTGTGGCATAGGCCGACCGCTTTGAGATCCACCACAACCTCGCCGGGACCCGGGATTGGATCCGGGACATCGACAAGTTCGATCGGTGACCCGACACCGTTGAACATCCACGCTTTCACTCTGAACTCTCCTGACTTGCGCATAGCCGATCGGTAGCTGGATTTACTTGATCAGGAAGCCGGCGTCGACGGGCAGAGTGATTCCCGTGACGTAGCGGGACTCGTCCGAGGCGAGATAGAGAACTGCGTTGCTGATGTCGACCGGATCGACCCACGGAATAGGCAAGACGTTCGCCGCACGGTAGTTGGAATCCGGCTTCTCTGCATCGGCGCGGCTGGGGTGCTCGAGGTGCGGCAGGAAGAGCTTCATGATCGTCTCGTTCTGGATCATCGGGGTGTCGACGTTGGTCGGAAGAACCGAATTGACTCTGATGAATTGCGGTCCGAGTTCCAGGGCGAGCGATTTCATCAGACCCAGGACGCCGTGTTTTGCAGCGACATAGTGACCCAGGTTCTGCACCCCGGCCGCTCCGGCGGCGGAGCTGGTCAACACAATCGAGCCACCACGACCACCAGCGACGATATGAGGTACGGCAGCGTTGATGGTGTGGAATACACCGGTCAGGTCGATGTCGATGACGTCCTGCCAGGTTTGTTCCGGGAGGCCCACAAGCGGTCCCGTCGACGCGATGCCTGCATTCGCGGAGACGATATCGAGGCGGCCGAGTTCGGCGACACCCTCCGCCACGGCGCTCTCGAGAGCGGAACGGTCGCGGACGTCAGCCTTGATCGCGACGATCCTGCGGTCGAGTTTTTCGACCAGAACGACAGTTTCCTGCAAGTCCTCTTCGGTGCCCATCGTGTGGTCGGCACTCGCGACCTGATCGCAGATGTCGATCGCAATGATATCTGCGCCTTCCTCGGCGAGCCGCAGAGCGTGGCTGCGACCTTGTCCGCGCGCCGCTCCGGTGATCAGCGCGACCTTGCCTTCTACTCGTCCCATCGATCTCTCCTGTCGGTGATGTGGTGTTAGGGGGTCGAATGTGAGAATCCGAGTGCGGGCTCAGCTCAATCGGCTGGTGTCGACATACACACGCCAGCTCGCGATGTCGGCGCCGGCGAACTCGAGGAACGACGAGCCCTTGACCTTGACCTCGTTGCCGTCGGGGAAGACGTAGGACACGGTGATTTCCACGGCAACGGTGTTTTTCGTCGTGTCGACGACGAGGTTGTCGAGTTGATGCAGGACGGCCTTGAAGTTGCCTTTCCAGGCGGACACGAAGGCGCCGATGGCCTCGACTCCCGCGACCGGGTCCACGTCGTTGAAGCCGAAGACCGCGTCCGCAGTAAGGCAACGCTGGAAGACTCCGGGGTCGTTGGCGTCGACCTCACGGTAGAACACACGGGTGGTCGAATCGAGGTCGATCGTTGTCTGGGTCATGTTCTTTCCTTGCCTTCGAAGGGGTCAGACCTTGGTGATGTGCCGAGCCGCGAGGTACGCGGAGCATTGGATGAATCCGATGGTGTGCCCGCCGGCCCAGTAGGCCTCGCCGGACGGTGTTGCAGCGCAGTTCCCGACGGCGTAGAGGCCCGTGATCGGTGTGCTGTCGGGTCGGACGACTTGGCAGTTCTTGTCGACGCGCGGCCCGCCGGCAGTATCGATGAGAGCCGGCCCCAGGATGGTGGCGTAGTAGGGCCCCTGGTCGGCGAGCGGGGCCATCATCGGATTCGGTCCCGCCCCCACACCGAAATAGGCGCTCAGGGCCTGCTCGATCGGCGTCGAACCGCGGCCGAAGTCGTGATCGATGCCTTCTGCGGACATCTCGGCCCACCGGTTGACGGTGCCGGTGAGTGTGGCACCGAAATCCGTGTCCAACTCGATCGGGCCGGTATATTCGCGCAGCGTCTCGAGCCGTTCCGCGATTCCCTTTTCGAGGTCCGCCAACGAGTCGGCCTTGATGACCCAGTAGTCGTCCTCACCCTGAGGTGGGATGGGGTTGCCGAAGCCCTCTCCGCCGAATCGCCGGGCAGGGTCGTCCCAGATTGCGATGAGCGGGTTGTTCGGGTAGGTGCCTTGCTGGCTGTCCCAGTCGAAGAACGCCCGCGCGAAGTCGTGGTATGGCACCTTCTCGCTGATGACGCGCTTGCCGAACCGGTTGACGATGATCATCGAGTCGCCCGGAATCATGAACGAGCCGCGGACGGCCACCGGGTCCTTCTGGAGGCGCTCGAGGACCATCGGGGCTCGCATGCCCACGTTCAAATTTGCCAGATCGGCGCCGACCTCGCGTGCGATTGCGAGAAGGTCGCCGGTGTTCGTCCGAGCCGCACAACCACCGACGTAGGAATGGTCCAAGAAGCGCAGACGCAATTCCGGGTCCTGGGTGAAACCGCCGGTGGCGCAGATTACTCCGCGGCGTGTCCGGATGCGGATTGTCCGTCCTGCCGACTCGACGACGGCACCGATGATCGCACCGGTCGCGTCCTGAACGAGCTCGACCACACGGGAATCTGTGCGAACAGGGACGTTGGCACGTTCACAAGCCCGAGCCAGAGTTTCGATCAGGATCGATCCGCCGGTGGGCCCACCTTCGCTTTCTTCCGGGAACAGCACGCGGCCTGTCGGAGCCGCGTCCTCGGGAAGGTGCGCGTAGTAGTCGGGGAAGTCTGCAGCATGCCCGAACTTCAGCCCCGCGAGGTTCTCGTACGCTTCGGCCGCATCCGAGGCGTTGTCGTAGAAGGCCGTCAGGCCGTCGTACTCCCACTCGGGCAAACCCAGGGTGGGATGGTCGGGGTTGTACAGTCTGGGGCGCGACAGCTTCGCCATATACCGGAGGGCATCGTCGCGCGGATCCGTGCGTCCGGTGGCGCGCAGATACTTGTTGTTCGGAATCCACATGTAAGCAGCGGATTTCGCGGTAGTTCCACCGATGACGGAAGCCTTCTCGACGACGGTGACGTCGGCGCCGCCCGCCGCGGCGATCACGGCAGAACCCAGACCTCCGATTCCACTTCCCGCGACCAGAACATCTACGGTTTCGTCCCACTCGTGATTCATAACCAGCCTTTCACAGCATCAGTTCCGGAACGGCATCCTCAGCAGGACGGTGCAGCGGCGGAAGACGTGCCGATATTCCTAGACTTCGGTCGACGAAAGTTGCGTCAAAACATCACAATTCAAAGCTCATCGGCAGTGCAGGGCGCAGCGAGCATCCGGTTCCACCCGCACACACTGTGTGGTGTGTGCCACAATTACAGCCCAAGGGTGGCGGGGTTCGCACTGGGATAGAGCCCAGCGTTCTCGCCCGGCATTGGTCCAGAGACCAACATCGGCGCGAACTCACATCGCCTGGACCGCTGGTTCAGGCGTCGGGCCGGGACGTGGTGCCACCTCGGAGCCATTCGTGGACCCTGAGTGCGGCCCGCAGGTTGGTGGTCGAGGCTCCAGGTGGATGTTCACACAGGCTCAATGCCTTATGGACTCGATACGTGACCGTGTTCTTGGAAATATGTTCGGCAGCAGCGACTTTGGCCAGGCTGTGATCCATGTCGAGATAGCGAATGAGGGTCGATCGCAGATCGGCAGTCCGGGCGTCGTCGTCGGCGAGGGGGCCGAGCAGGCGACTGGCGAATCCGGCGGCGGCATCTGGTTCGGCGAGGAGAAGCACTTCGAGGGCGAAATCTTCGTGCGTGCACGTGGTGCGCGGCTGATCGGCGCGAAGACGCACTATCCGCTCCACTGCCCTGGCCTCCATGTGACTGCGCCGAAAGCCATCCACTCCGGATCCCAGTTGGCCGACGACGACGGAGATGTCACCGAATTCCGGCAAAGGCCCTCGGAGGACATGCCCTTGATCCGGGGAGACCGCACCCCACGCCCATATCGTCTGAAGCCCCACGGGAATCACCAGCGTGGCTGTAGGAATTCCCCAGTGCCGCAACACAGGGTCGACGATGCTTCGCAGATCGTGACCCGCGTGCGGCCCGCTCCACGCGATGATCGCCAGATGGTGTCCGCCGAGCGGGTATCCCAGCACCTCGTCTGCGCGAGAAGGGTCGACGGGTTCGGCCTCGACGATCTTCTTGACGAAATCGAGTCGAGCGGCAGAGACCCCGGCCGCCCAGGCGCTCCGCTCCTCGAGAAAGGTAGTGGCAGCGACTCCGGTGAACTGGTCCAAGACCTCGAAGAGCAGCACCGAGACCCGCCGCAACTCAGCGCTGCTCTCCGCCGGCGGGATCAACCGGAGGGCCGCATCGAGGATGGCGGCTGCGAGAACGGCGTACCCGACTCGGATCGAGCCGAGAAGATCATTGAGTTCCAGGCCTCGGCGGGCGAAGTCCACCGCAACCTCCTCGACCTCGGCACTCGCCAGGGAGGTATCGGGTTCACCGAGGCCGGCGACCAATGTCAGGGCCCGTAGTGCTGTCGACGTCGTCGCCCTGCGCACGGCACTGGGCTGTGAGGCTCCTTCCCGAAGGATCGGCATTTCCCGCGAGATCCTGGTCGCGATATCCTCGCCTACCTCGACAGCCCAGGTCACAGCGCCGTCGCCCAAGGTGGAGCGGATGCGATCCGCGTCGGGACTGAGCCATTCGCGTTCGGATTGCCGGGCGCGGGTGCCCGCGAGTTCGTGAGTCCAGTGCGGCACTCGACATCCTTCCACTCTGCCCCCGACCACTACGATCCGCCCGAATTGGGCTCGAACCCAAATTCCTCGAGTGTTCCTGGTCCTCAGCCAGTAGCAACACGCGCTGAAATTGAATGAAATTGTGTCATCGATCAGTGACGGGCACCACAGCACCGGGTCTCTCGGACATGGCGTTCACCCGGTGTCGTCAACACATGTTTCGCATTACACCACCCATGAGTGACCCGTGGACACAAAGGAGTCAACGATGACCGCCACCCCCAAGTTCGCGCACGTCGTGCTGCAGACCAGCCGGTTCGAGGAGATGCGCGACTGGTACTGCACCGTGCTGGACGCGCACGTGGTCTACGAAGGGCACGGTTTGTGCTTCATCACCTTCGACGAGGAACACCACCGGGTCGCGCTGCTGGGCGCACCGGTGCAGCTCGAACCGAGGAACCCGGGCGCGTCGGGTATGCATCACACCGCCTACACGTTCGACACTCTCGATGATCTGCTCGATCGCTACGACTCCCTGAAGGAGCGGGGGATCGAGCCGAAAGTGCCGATCCAGCACGGGGTGACGACGTCGCTGTACTACCAGGATCCGGACGGCAACTTCGTGGAACTCCAGATCGACAACTTCACCACCCCGGACGAGGCAACGGCCTACATGAACGGCCCGGAGTACGGCAACAACCCGGTCGGAGTGTCGTTCGTACCGGAGTTGATGCGGGAAGCACTCGTGAACGGCACCCCGATCTCGCAGATCACCACCCACTCCTGGGCCCTGCAGACCAGCCCCGACCTGCCCGACCCGATGGCGGCGTTGACCAGCTGACCCCACTCGAACTCACGCTCGGCTCGGCACAGCGGCAATTCTCTTTCACCGAAGGACAATCTTCATGCGTGTAGCAAACCAAGCCGGCCTGCTCCAGGTCGTGGCGGACGGCGTTGCCGTCGACGTCGAGACGGCCAGCGGGGGCCGCTTTTCCGCCGAGCCCCAGCAGATTTTCGACCGGTGGGACGAGTTCACCGCCTGGTCACGCACCGCGGACCTGGCGGACGGGGTACCGGTGGACGAGTCGAAGCTGGGCGCTCCGGTTCCCCGGCCCGGCCAGATCTTTGCCGTCGGCGTCAACTACGCCGATCACGTCGAGGAATCCGGGCTCACACTGCCCGACGCCCCGTTCGTGTTCACCAAGTTCCCCGCGTCGATCGCCGGGCCGTACGACACCATCGAACACCCCGGTGGCTCGGTGGATTTCGAGGTCGAACTCGTGGCGGTCATCGGCAAGGAAGCCCGAAACGTGCCCGCCTCCCAGGGCTGGGACCACGTGGCGGGGCTGACCCTCGGCCAGGACCTGTCCGAGCGGGACCTGCAGCTGTCCGGTCCCCCGCCACAGCAGTTCAACCTCGGCAAGTCCTTCGCCGGATTCGCCCCGATCGGACCCCTGCTCGTGACGCCCGACGAATTCGGCGACCCCGACGACATCGAGATCAGCACGGTCCTCTCCGGCGAGCTCATGCAGAAGTCGCGGACCCGGCACCTGATCTTCCCGATCCCGGTCCTCGTGTCCTACCTGTCCTCGATTCTGCCGCTGCGCCCCGGCGACCTCATCTTCACCGGCACCCCCTCGGGGATCGGCTTCACCCGCGATCCCCAACGGCTCATCGGTTTCGACGACGAACTCGTCAGCCGCGCCGAAGGCATCGGCGAGATGCGGCACCGCTTCGCCGCCACCGACCGTCCGCACCCCCTCACCACTCTTTCCAGGAGCACACACCATGTCTGACATCACCGTCCCCGTACTCGTCGTCGGTGGAGGCGGGTGCGGATTGACCACCTCGATCCTCCTCTCCGAGCACGGCATCGATCACCATCTCGTCGAGCGGCACACCGGCACCTCCCACCTGCCGAAGGCCCACTACCTCAACCAGCGCACGATGGAGGTGCTGCGCCAGGTCGGCGTCGCGGACTCGATCTACGAAGTGGGCACCCCGCCGAGGAAGATGGGCAAGACCCGATGGGTGACCTCTCTCGGGGGTGACGGCGAACTCGACGGCCGCACCCTGTTCACGCTGGAGTCGTTCGGCGGCGGACGGCTCGAGAGTGCGTACGCAGTCGACAGCCCGTGCCCGTCCAGCAACTACCCCCAGATCCGTCTCGAACGGCTGCTCCGGCAGCATGCGGAGGACCGGGCACCGGGCTCGATACACTTCGGTCGTGAGCTGGTCTCGTTCGAGCAGGACGACGACGGTGTGCACGCGGTCATCGTGAACCGGGAAACGCAGGAGACCTACACCGTCCACGCCCAGTACATGGTTGCCGCGGACGGCGGCAAGACCGTCGGCCCCGAACTCGGAATCACGATGGAGGGCCCGAGCGGCATCCTGGACATGGTCAGCACCCATTTCACCGCGGACCTGTCGCAGTGGTGGGAAGACGACGTCCTGATCACCTGGCTCCTCAACCCCGAGGGCGCCGGGTCCTGGAGCAGCGGCGCCATGGCCGCGATGGGGCCGACCTGGGGCAAACATTCGGAAGAATTCGTCCTCCACTTCACCTTCCGGCCCGACGATCCCGCTCGCTTCGACGAAGACGCGATCGTTCCCCGGATCCGCGAACTACTCAAGCTGCCCGACCTGGAGATGACGGTCCACAAGGTCAGCCACTGGATCCTCGAAGGTGTGCTCGCCGACAAGTACCAGGTGGGCCGCATCTTCCTCGCCGGCGACGCCGCACACCGACACCCGCCGACCACGGGACTGGGTCTGAACACCGCCGTCCAGGACGCCCACAACCTGGCGTGGAAGCTGGCTGCGGTCCTGAAAGGGGACGCCGCCCCTACCCTGCTCGACACCTACGAGCCCGAACGTCGCCTTGTCGGGATGCGCAATGTCGACTGGGCCATGTTCACCTTCCTCAATCACATGGTCATCGACGCGGGTCTCGGCCTGATCCCCGGGCAGCCCGTCGAGGCTCAGGTCCAGGTGTTCCGGGACTTTTTCTCCGACACCCCGATGGGTGAAACCCGCCGTGCGCGTGCAGCCGAGGTGATCAGTACCCAGCGCACCGAATTCCAGGCTCACGATCTCGAGATCGGCTTCTCCTACCCGGAAGGGGCACTCGTCCCGGACGGCACCGAGGCACCGCCGCGTGACCCGATGGGGCACACGTACTACCCCACCACCCGTCCCGGGCACCGACTGCCCCACGCGTGGATCGAACACGACGGCAGGCAGATCTCCACCCACGACCTCACCGGGAACAACGCTCACTTCGTGCTCATCACTGCTACGGACGGTGCCGCATGGTCCGACGCCGCCCGACTCGCCATGGACAAGTTCGGTGTCCAGATCAAGGTCGCGCAGATCGGCGACGGCACCGACTACACCGACCCCACCGGCCGGTGGAGCGAACTCCGCCAGATCGACGACACCGGGGCGATCCTGGTCCGTCCGGACAACCACGTCGCCTGGCGCAGCACCGGCACCGCCGCCGACCCCGCCGACGAGCTCACCCGCGCACTCGGCACCGTGCTCTCACGCTGACGGCGGGACCCACCGGAAAGGACGCACGACTATGACCACGCCAGGACGTGAAGTGCTGTGGACGCCGCCGCCCGGGCGGGTCTCGGCCTCGAACATCATCCGGTACCAACGCTGGCTCGCTACCGAGAAGAATGTCCCCACCGACGATTTCGATTCGCTCTGGTGCTGGTCGATCAGTGACCTCGACAAGTTCTGGCTCTCGATCTGGGAGTATTTCGACGTGATCGCCTCGGCGCCGCCGCAAACGGTGCTCGCCGACCCGCGGATGCCCGGTGCCCGGTGGTTCCCGGGCACTCGGCTGAACTGGGCGGAGAACCTCCTCCGTCACGTCGACGAGCCCGGGCCGGCGATCATCTCGGTAAACGAGACGGGCACGACCGGGGAACTATCGCGGGCCGAGCTGGTCGCGCAGGTCGCCAACCTCGCCGCGCACTTCCGCGAGATCGGAGTGCGTTCCGGCGACCGGGTCGCCGCGGTCTTACCGAACATCGCCCCCACCGTCGTCGCGGTGCTGGCCGCAGCCAGCATCGGTGCGGTGTGGTCCTGCTGCGCACCGGATTTCGGCGTCAAAGGGCTGGTCGACCGGTTCGCGCAGATCGAGCCGACCGTGCTGATCGGGGTGGACGGCTACCAATTCAACGGCAAGCGCATCGACCGCCGCGACGTCTTCTCCGCACTGCTGGAACAGCTCCCAACCGTGCGGCACACCATCATGGTCCGCAACCTCGGCCTCGAGGGGCGGCTCCCGCCCGAGGTCGCCGATTACGCCGACCTCGTCGTCGGGGACGCCGCACCACAGTACGAGCAGGTGCCGTTCGATCACCCGTTGTGGATCCTCTACAGTTCCGGCACCACCGGCCTCCCCAAGGGCATCGTCCACTCGCACGGCGGAATCCTGCTCGAATCCCTCAAGGCCAACGCGCTGCACTATGACCTCGGCCCCGCCGATCGGGTGTTCATCGCCGCGAGCACCGCCTGGGTGGTGTGGAACATGCTGGTCGACGTCCTGGCGGTCGGCGCCACCGTGATCACCTACGACGGCAGCCCCACCTACGGCCGGCCAGACCACCAATTCGAGGTCTGCGCCCGCTACGGGGCAACGAGATTCGGCACCGGCGCGGCCTACCTGACGCTGTGCGAAAAGGGCGGCACCCAGCCCGGTACCGATTTCGACCTGTCGAGGTTGCGGTCGATCATGTCGACCGGTTCGCCGCTACCGGACACCACCTGGCGGTGGGTCTACGACGCAGTCAGCGCGGACGTGCACCTGGGGTCGGACAGCGGCGGCACCGACGTGGCCACCGGATTCATCGGCGCCAACCCGATCTCCCCTGTTCGCGTCGGGGAACTCCAAGGCCCCTACCTGGGGGTCGATGTGCAGGCCTGGAACGAGGCCGGTCAGGCGGTCGTCGGCGAGGTCGGGGAAATGGTGATCGCCGCACCGATGCCGTCGATGCCGATCTACTTCTGGAACGATCCCGACGGAAACCGCTACCGGGAAGCCTATTTCGATGTTTATCCCGGGGTATGGCGGCACGGCGACTGGATCAGCATGGAAGCCGACGGCGGTTGCGTGGTCCACGGTCGGTCGGACTCGACAATCAACCGCGGCGGTGTCCGGATGGGGTCGGCGGATATCTATCAAGCCGTCGAAACGCTTCCCGAGATCGCCGAGGCACTGGTGATCGGCGCCGAGTTACCCCACGGGGGCTATCACATGCCGCTGTTCGTGGTGCTGCGCGAAGGATTTGACCTCGACGAGGCTCTCGTGGAGAAGATTCGCACCTCGATCCGCCGTCAGACCTCGCCCCGGCACGTTCCGGACGAGATCATCGATGTTCCTGCAGTTCCCACCACCCGCACCGGCAAGCGGCTCGAGATTCCCGTCAAGAAGCTGATCCAGGGAGTGGCTCCCGAGACCGCGATCAACCGCGCCACCGTCGCCGACGCCGCCGCCCTCGACTGGTACATCGACTATGCCGAACGCTTTCACAGCAACAGCGAGGGTGGCTGACTTGCTCAGGGAGCGATAGTCCCCTCGGAACTGCCCTGTTGCACCCCCGCAGCTTCGTCGCAAACCAAAGAGAAACAATGAACAACGCCCTGTCAGTCGATCACGGGACCGCGGCCCCCTCGCAGCACGGGCCACGGACGCGGCGCTTCCACGCACGGCTGCTGTGTCCGGCACTCGACGCGCGACACATCGCCCTACCGAGCCGGCCCTGGATCGTCAGGTTGGCGGATCGAGGACCCGGACCGACCGCGGAAGCGGCTGTACCGCAATATCACAACGCCTCGCCGCCGCCATGAAAGACTCCGGGCGCGGGTCCACAGGCCAGGACACCTCACCGGCCGGACCGAACACTGCGGCCGCATTCGCCGCCGGGCCCGTGGTGAACCGCGTCTGATACCGGATGCCGTCGAACTCGACATCGAACGCCGCCGCCCACGACCGGGGAACGTCGTACGGTGTCATCGAACACAACTCCCGGGTGAGCCCGAACGCGGCAGCCGCGTCAGCGCAGGTGTCGGCGAGGTCATGGGTGCCCGGTACCCGGAGAGTCGACAGTGCCCGCTCGGCCGCGAAGTCGTGGGCGATCACCCCGAGCGATGCCAACGCCTCCCCCACCGTCTCCCGGATCGCCGTCGCCTCATCGAATGCGACGTAACACGTACCCCGCGGCGCGGACAGATCGAATCGTCCGCCACCCGAAGAGGAGAACCACCACGGCCCATTCGAGACCCGGTGACCACGCTTGACCTGCCGCCTCCCAGTCAACCGCCAACCAGGAAACCCGGTGAGCGTGCGTGGTCCGGGCGCCCGAAGAGCAACGTCCTCACGGGTCACACCGCCCACCGCTGCACGTCCGCGCGGGCCGCCGCCAGGACCGGGTCGACCCGGCCGCCCTCGGCCAACCAGCCCGCCGCGGTCTTACCGCCGAACGCATCCTGCGGTGCCCGCAGCCACAGCGCACACGTCCACGGGTCCGCCCCCGCACGCAGGACACGCCACACCTGCACCAGCGTCGGATCCACGGTGCCGCTGCTGGTGAACTGCCACACCGGATAGACCCACTGCCCCTCTTCGAGTTGGCAGGCGATCACCGCGTTGGTAGCGACCCTCTTGCTCACCGCCTGCCGACTGACATTCCACCAGCGAGTCAGCCCGGCCGTATCGTAAAACGGGCCCACGACCTGGTCATAGACATGATGGGTGGGAAGCGCAGCCGACATCGCATCAGCGATCGCCTGCACGTCCGCGAACGCGTCGGTGGGCACACCGGCCGCAGCGGCCGCAGCGAACGTGCGGTGCACACGCTGCGACAGCTCCTCCATCAATCGCTTCTCCTGCTCCACCAGCGACGTCATCACACCCGCCCTTTCGCGTCAACCTTGTCAACCATAATGCTGCCTTATGTCGTCAACCACGTCAACCAGAGAGTCGGCCCGATCACACCTCCCCGATCTACAGTCAAATGCGGACGTCGATCTCATCGCCGCCGATCGTCGACCTCGACAGAGCGTTCCCCTCGACCTCGTCGAGGAGCCGGTCCCGGCCGGTCCCTCCGTGTGACCGAGGTTTCCTTGCGGATGCCGCATCCGGCGGGGCGCTCCGGGCACCACACTCTGCGGGGCTCGTTCCGGCGTCGCGATTGCAGCGGTGGCGTCGACGATCAGAGACGGCAAACGCGCCGACTTCCCCTGACGACGCGTGCTGGAGGGTCGATGGTTCACCTTGCAGGTTAGAAGCAACCGCCACCGCGCACTCGCGGCTTGAAACATCACGAGTCGAACGTGACTCATACACCACAAACTTGATCCCAAACCCGGCTACGCCGCCTCGATCAGTCCTCTAGCGAGACGAATCTGCACCCCCGATACCGAGTTGATCGACAACATGAAGGCACTCGATTCTGCCGTGAAGGCCGTCGCACCGGATCTGTCCGAGTTGCCCGGCATCGGATTCGTCATTTGCGACCTCCGCGCTAATCGCATGGCCTCATCCCGACCGTGCCCGTTCGAGCCGCGGTCGCAGCCGCCACCGGGACCGGCGTTGTCACGCAGGTCGATAGGTTCGTGGGCCGGCACGGGATCCGCGGCAGCGCCCGTACCAGACCCACCCCCATCGCAGGATCGCTCACCTCTGCCCTTCCCGACCCCCGGCGAGCTTGACCGAGTTTGATCAGCCGTCGACGTGGAACACCGCACGTCGACCGCGGTCGGCGGAACGGCGCAACGCGGCCTGGATGACGGCGGTGCCACCGATTCCGCCGGCGAGGACAAGGAGCAGTAGAGCGACATTGAGATTCACGGGACAAGTCCTCCTCGGGATGGGCCAGGTGTGGCGGCCGGTGCGGATCGTGATGCGGTAGAGCTCAGTTCGCGCCCAGTCGGCAGCGAGGGCAAAGGGGTGTCGGCGTTGTCGTCAGCGAACATCACGGCGAGTCGGGCCTTGATCTCCGCGGTGCTGATCGACCCGGCACCGGTGAGGGTCGACGATCTCCTGCGGTCGGATGTCACACTCATGATGGACGATTCCTGCCTTCGTCTAGAAATCAATTGGTTGGCTCCGAGTGCACTCGGCCAGATCACGGACGGGCATGCAGTCACCCCACGAGAAGACCGCGAAGTCATCGCCGACCGCTACACCCTCACCAGCAAATAACGTGCCCATCGACGAGCCATGCGAACGGCGACGGGCCGGCGAAACTGTGAGTCACACTGCCCGCCATCGACCAATCCGTCCAGCACCCACGCTACGACCTCCGGAGCACTCTGTCATCCATTAGGAAATCATCGAATTCTCCTATCGTTCAGTTTTTTTCGCTGATGGTCCCCTGCCGGCCGTCGCCGATGTGGTCGAACCTTCGCGCCGCAGAGTGCGCGTACGCGGACACCTACCTCGGGGGACGCCACCGGACTGGGTGACCTCGTCGGTGTCGGCGCAGTGTGCCCGACGACGGTGCAGACTCCAACGGTTCCGAATTCAACCCCAGGCTCACGAACTCAACGTCGAGTGACCGGTCGAGCCATTCTCTCGTTCACTTCACGGCCGCCGTCGTCGCGGATGTCTCTGCGAGCGGGGCCGGTAGACGCTGGCGCAACTTCGCTTCGTGAGCGTCGATCGTGGACCTCAACGATTTGCCTGCCTTGGCCACCCGGCGTCCGGCGACAGTCAGCATCGGTCGTGGAATCCCGATACCCATTACCGGGACGCCTGTCACAAAGTTCTCCTTGAAGAGAAACATCGAGGCGTCGACCACTTCGTCATGGGTGAGCGCCGAGGCCACCCACCCGACCTCCGCTCCGATGGCATCCGCGTCCAGAATCGGGCTGCGATAACCCTCCGTTGTCTTCGCAAGAAGCCAACGCAGAACAGCGTCGCGAACCGCCCACTGACGATCGGTAGCTGCACTCACATTTCAGTCCTCCAAATAGATTCCACTAACGCTGCCCTGCACCATAGCCATCGGTGAGAAATAAGCAAGCTCCGTGAAATTTCCTGCGCGCCTTGCACCTCGGAAGCTCCCGACTGGTGTTTCACGACGACCGGACCGGACAAAAGGGGGGGGTAGCGCATCTCGGACCGGGGAACCGCCCGCCGAGGCGCCACCCGACCCCTCGTCACGACCCGGCATCACCGAGCCGCCTCGCATTTCGGCCGCTGAACTGGACTTATTTCTTTTGTTGGGTATGGTCGAGGTCAGTTCGCGGTTGCCGATTCGGAAAGGACCGACAATGGCCGACAAGTCCGCCGTCAAGAGTTCGAAACAGTCCGCACGTGCCCTCAAGGAGCGCCGGGCGGAGAAGCGAGAGAAGGCCCTCGAGTCCACTCAACTCATCCGAAAGCGGAAGAGCTGATGCGACACTGGCGTCAACACCGCATCCCGCCATCTTCTTCGCTGCCTGAGGATTGATGATGTTGCCGCGGGAACACGGCCAACACCCCTGACCCGCGCCCACATCAGAAGTAACGGCTTCGGAAAGGAACGGCCCGGAACGTGGAAATATTGCCGACTGCACTCACTTCCATTTTTTACAGCAGCGAAAAGTCTCACAAGACCTGACGAGTTCAATGGAAGCACGCCGCAGGTTTTCGGTTTTCCCTGCGTGTGACCACCTGATCGGGGGGCCAACTTCCGGCCTCTGGCACGTCGTCCCGGCCTCTCCGTGGCCGGGACGACGTGTTTTCCGAAGTAGTTCGGGTGAGCGAGACAAGGCTACTCACACAACGCCATCCGGAGTTCCAGACCCGTCGAGAATTGATGGAACAGAAATGAATCGTCCTGGAATCGCCACCCCTCGGCCGGACCCGACTTCACTGTCGCCGAGGAGACGACGGGCCCCACGCACAGTTGCCGGCGTTCCGACACATCGTCGATCGCAGCAGTCCCCCGATAGCGTTCGGCCTCGCACCCGATGGACAGCGCGCACCTGACAGCCCGCAACGCCCGTACGTCGGCCCCCGGCCACCTGCCTGTCGCTGTGGGAAGTACCCGGCAACGGACTGGTAGTGGCCTGCGAGGAACTCACCCCCGACCGCGCCGGCAGCCTGATCGACCGAACAATGACCCGCTCCGCGACGGCGGCAGCCGAGAATTCTGGGCCGCCAAAGCCGGCGCCCGGTCGATGCTCGTGGACCGATGATATGGGCACGCCGAACCGAACCCCGCCAGTCTCATTCGTTCGATTGCCGACACCACAAGATGTCGCCGCGATGAACTGCTGCGCCGAGCAAACCGCTGACGGCTGGGTGATCAACGGCCAGAAGACGTGGTGGGGCCTGCCCCGCCCCTTGCCATCGCCCCGCCGATAAGTTTATGGTCAGTCCATTCGCATGAAAGGAGATCAGGGTGTCGATCAGAGTGGGATTGTCGGTCACGGACGCACTCCTCGTCCCGAAACCCGCGGATCGGCGACTGCTCCTCGATTCCGCGGCGGAGGCGGGTCTCGACCACATCACCGTCGGCGACCACATAAGCTTCCACGGCGGAACCGGGTTCGACGGCATGGTCTCGGCCACGTCCGTCCTGTCCAGCCACGACACGTTGTCGGTGATCATCGGCGTCTACCTGCTCGGACTGCGGCACCCGATGCTCGCCGCGCGCCAGATCGCGACGCTGTCGCAGATCGCACCCGGACGGCTGGTCCTCGGTGCCGGCGTCGGCGGTGAGGACCGCTCCGAGATCTCGAACAGTGGGGTCGACCCCAGCACCCGCGGCCGTCGCCTGGACGAGACGCTCGAGGTTTTGCGCGCCGTGCTCACCGGCGAGGAGGTGACCCATCATGGTGAGTTCTTCACCCTCGACCGGGCACGCATCCTGCCTGCGCCGCAGCCGGCGGTGCCGATTCTGGTCGGTGGCCGTGGCGAATCCGCCATCCGCCGCACCGCCCGCTACGGCGACGGCTGGCTCGGAATCTTCTGCACACCTCGACGGTTCGCCGAGACTCGGTCCGCGATCCTCGAGGCCGCCGCGCAGGAGAATCGGGCACCCGACTCGTTCGGCGTCAACGTCTGGTGCGGGCTCGACAAGGATGCCGCGGTCGCGGACCGGCTCGTCGGCGAGAAGATGCAGGCGTTGTATCAGTTGCCGCGCGACAAGTTCCGTCATCTGGCCCCCGCCGGAACACCCGAGCAGGTCGCCGAGTGGCTGAACTCGTTCGTCGAAGCAGGTGCAGACAACATCACCCTGGTGCCGGCGACGACGTCGATGGAGTCGGCCATCGAGCACGCGGCGTCAGTCCGCACACTTCTGCTCACCCATCACCGCTGACCGTGTGATGTCCACCTCCGACGAAGGCGCCGGTCGTAAGCACCTTCCACTCAGCGCGTTGGACGAGCTTCTCGACGACGCCGCGGTGGCCGTCGACTGCCTGTCCGCGATCGTCCGGGTCTGTTCGGAGGCCACCGGCAAAGCCGTCACCCTCTTCGACCGCCAGGGACACATCGTCGCGTCCTCCCGGCCCGATGCCGGCAGGCAGACGACGTTCCCACCACTGCGCGAGATCGTGCGCGAGCACACGATCACCCCGACCAGCGCGGAACCCGTGCTGTTGCCCGCCGAACTCGGCACCGGGTTGTCGCGGCGCAAGATCCTCAGCGCGATCGTCGAACGCGGCGAACACCTCGGATGGCTCGTCGTCGACGAACAACCCACGCCGTTCCATCCCACGGACGAGTACGTGACCCTCCGCTGTGCCCGCCGCATCGGCGCGCAGGTCCTCACGCAGCGTCGCATCACCCGGGTCGCCTGGAATGCGCGGTCCGCACTCGCCCGCCAACTCGTTCGCGGCTCCGGCGCCTGGGCCGATCTCGCGGCCGGTGCCGAATACCTCGGCGTGAACGTCCACGCCCGCCGGTCCCTGGTGTATGTCCGCGAATCCGACGGAACACCCGAGGATCTCGACCGCTCCCTCGCCGAGCACACCGAGCGTGCTCTCGGCATGGAGGTGTTGTCGACTCGGGGTTCGGAGGGAATCCTCCTGCTCATCGAGGCACCGGAGCACGTCGCGTCCCCGACCGTCGTCCGGCGCATCACCGCGACCCTCGAGGCGGCGGCCGCCGAACTGAGCCCGACGGGAGGTCTGATCGCCGGGGTGTCATCCGTGTACGAACCCGATTCGTTCACCCGCGCCTACCGCGAGGCACGGGAGGTGGTGCGCTGCATCGACCGTTTCACCCACGGAACGGGGCATCGCGTTCTCGCCGTCGACGATCTGGGACCGGCCCGGCTCTTCCTCGCGAACGGCGAGATCTCCGCCATCCGGCACTACATCGACGACATGCTCGGCCCCCTCCTCGATGACGACGCGACGTCGACCGAACTGATTCGCACCCTGGCAGTCTGGTTCGAGCAGAATCGCGGCATGCGCCGCACCGCCACGCGTCTGGGTGTGCACGAGAACACGGTGCGCCTCCGGTTGTCGCGAGTGCACGCCCTCACCGGCCTCGACGTCACCGGTGACGCGTCTCATCAACTGAGCATCCATACCGCGCTTCTCGTCCTCCGACTTCGCGACCATCCGGCCTTCCACGTCGAAAACCGCTGCGCCGAAGCGGAATACGACGACACTGGACGCATCGATGCACTGCCCGACGAACGGAGATCCGCATGACCGACCCGCACCGCCGCAAGGCACTGGTAACCGGTGCCGCACGCGAGGGCGGTATCGGTAAGGCCATCGTCGCCCGACTCGAAGCCGACGGGATGGAGGTGGTCACGCTCGACCGTGCACCCGGGTGCACGTACCAGGCCGACATGTCCGCCGACGAACTGCCGCCCCTCGACGACATCGACGTCTACGTGGCCAATGCGGGTCTGACGACGATGTTCGGCGCCGCACACAGTCTGTCGATCGACAAGTGGCGAAAAGACCTCGAGGTCAACCTCACCGGGACCTTCCGAGTGCTGCAGCAATGCCTGCCGGGGATGCGCGAACGGGAATACGGCCGCGTGGTCGTCATCTCCAGTACCGCAGGCACGCAGGGCATGCCGGCCCAGGTGTCGTACAGCACCACGAAGGCCGGCCTGCTCGGTCTGGTCAAGACGGTGGCGGCCGAGAACGTCGCCCTCGGCATCACCGCCAACGCCGTCCTGCCCGGGATGACGGCCAGCTCCGGCATCCTGTCCATGCCTCAGGACATCCAGGACGCGTGGCTCGCGTCGATGCCCAACGGATTCGTCGACCCGGCCGACATCGCGGATGCCGTCGCGTTCTTCGCCTCCCCCACCGCTCGCAGCGTCACCGGCCAGTTCCTCACCGTCGACGCCGGCGACGGCCTCAACACCCGCACGGTCACCTCCTCGGTGGCGCAGCACCGATAGCGTCCGCGCGTGCTCAGTTCACCAGCACGCCGCCGTCGACGGGAAGACTCACCCCGGTCAGATACGCGGACGCGTCGCTCGCCAGGAACACCACCACCGCGGCGATGTCCTCGGGATCGCCGATGCGTCCGAGGGGTATCCGCGCGTCGATGATCTTGCGCTTGTAGTTCTCGCTGTAGTGCGCCGTCGCCTCGGACGGAAAGACACCCGGCAGAATGGCATTCACCCGGATTCCGCTCGGACCGAGTTGCGCGGCGAGGTCGCGGCTCAGCCCGAGAACGGCCGCCTTGCTCGCGCTGTACGCGGCGGCGGGCATCTTCGCCGTCGTGAGAGCCATGACGCTGGAGACGTTCACGATCGAACTGCCGCGGCCCATCACCCGCGCGCACGCCTGAATCATCCAGTAGGAGCCGTGCACGTTGACGTCGACGACGGACCGGAAGTGGTCGGGCGGATCCTCCGTCACGGGGTGGTATTCACCGCCGGTGCCCGCGTTGTTGACGAGGACGTCCACCCGCCCGAATGCCTCGACGGCGGCTTCGACGAGGCGGTCGCACTGGTCCGCCTGCGTCACGTCGGTCTCCACCGCCACCACGCGGGGGTTGTACTTCCGCACCTGCTCCGCGGTGTCGGCCAGTTTGTCGCCACGCCGCGCCCCGAGGACGACGTCGGCACCCGCGCGTGCCAGGGCGATCGCGTAGGCCACACCGAGACCGGACGACGCCCCGGTCACCACCGCGACCTTGCCGTGCAACGAGAACCGCTCCAGCCCAGCATCGTTCCGGGACCGATATCCGCTGATCGATGTCATAGGCAAGCTATACCACGCACCGGAGATCATCCGAAGCAACCACCGAGGGACCACTGTGGATTTCTTCAGTGACAGCGACGCGCGTGTTTGCGGTGCCGGCCGACCGGCCCGATCGTGGAGACGTGACGGAATTCGACGTGAACACGCTGACCACACGGGCGACGGCGGCCGCGGATCGCCGATGGCCGGGAGCCGCGATATCGGCGCCCTCGGCGCTGCCGGGTGGCGTGTCGAGCCTGACCTACCGGGCCGTGCTCAGCCGCCCCGGCCTGCCCGACGCGGGCATCGTCCTGAAGATGGCACCCCCCGGACTGGAACCGGTCCGCAACCGCGACGTGCTCCGGCAGGCGCGGATCATCCGTCTCCTCGGCGCGGCGCCCGGCGTCCGGGTGCCGTCGATCCTCCTCGAGGAGAACGGAACACCCGAACGGCCACCGTTCTTCGGCATGACCCTCGTCGACGGACAGTCCTACGAACCGCTCCTCGACGAAGCCGGCTCCCCACCGTCCGCCGACACGGTTGCCGTCCGCGCTCTCCGAGCCGCCGGGATGCTCGCACGGATGCAGAACCTCGATCCCGTCGCGCTGGGAGTCGGGGACGAACCGGTCGTCACCGTCGCGGAGGAACTCGCGCGTTGGCAGCGCCTGCTCGACACCGTCGACGATGACATCGCGCCTCGGCACGCCGAACTGCACGCCGCGCTGACGGACCGCATCCCCGCACCGGTCGCTCCCACCCTGCTGCACGGCGACTACCGACTCGCGAACATGCTGTTCGCCGGCGACGACCTCGCCGCGATCATCGACTGGGAGATCTGGTCCGTCGGCGACCCCCGCACCGATCTGGCGTGGTTGCTGATGCACACCGACCCCGCGCACCGGTTCCGGCGGTCCCGTCCGGCGGCCGACGTCGCGGCGGGAACCGGGATGCCGTCGCGCGGCGAACTCCTCGCCGCCTACCGCGCCGAGCGTGACGGGCCGATTCCCGACCTGGACTGGTTCCTGGCCTACTGCTACTACAAGACGGCGTCGACGATGTCGGTCTTCGTCAAGCGCAACCGGAGGCGCCCCGACCCGGACCCCGCCCTGGTCGTCGCCGCGGAGAGCCTCCCTGACGTCGTCGAACGAGGGCTGGCCGTCCTCGGCACGCCGGCGGTTCCCTGAGTCCGTGCCGTCAGGCCGACGGCACCACTTCCGTAACACCGCGAGGTACCACCTCGACCACGACCTTCCCGATCGCGGCGCGGTCATCGAGCGCACGCAGTGCGGCCGCCGACTGTTCGAGCGGGAACGTGGCCCCGACATACGGCCGTATCCGTCCCTCGGCGGCCAGTGACTCGACGGCGTCCCGGACCATCCGCAAAGTCCCGGGATACTCGGTTTCCATGTTGTCCATGGTGATTCCCGTGACGGTGAGATTGCGGTGGAGCAGACGGTTGACCTTGACGGTGGGAATCGAGCCGCCGGTGAATCCGACGACGACGAGTCGCCCGCCCTGGCGCAGTGCGCGGAGCGAGTCGGTGAACCGGTCGCCGCCCACCGGGTCGATCACCACGTGCACGCCGCGCCCGTCGGTGAGGTCGCGCACCTCGTCGAGCCACGGCCCGTCCGACCGCACCACCGCGTGCGCGCCGTGGTGGCGCGCGACCTGCTCCTTCCGGTCGCTGGACACGACCGCGATCGCCTTCACCCCGAACGTGTCCGCGAGGTCGAGCGCCGCGGTACCCACCCCACCCGCCGCGCCGTGGACGAGCACGTACTCGCCCGGCCGAACCTGCGCCCGGTGCAGCGCGTACCAGGACGTCGAGTAGTTCATGTAGAGCGCCGCGCCTTCGACGAACGACATCGACGGCGGGATCTTCACCGTGTACTCGGGCAGTGCCAGGGCCCGCTCGGCGAGCGCGCCGTGCCACACGATTCCGCCGACCCGGTCGCCCGGCCGGAGGTCGGTGCCGACCGGTGCCTCGACCACGACACCCGCGAACTCGCTGCCACACACGTACGGTGTGGGCACGCCGTTCTGGTATTTCCCCCAGGTCTGCAGGGGGTCGATGAACGAGAGGCCGGCGGCGTGCACGTCGACGAGTAGTCGCTGTCCGTCCGCCCGGGGGTGGGCGCCGTGCGGTTCGGGTACCTCTGCCAACGTCGCGGCCTCCGGGCCGGTCAGTTCCTCGACGACGACTGCGCGCATGGACGTCACTCTCCTCGTATTCAGTGGAAGTAGGCCACGACCGCGTCCGCGACGCAGGCGGGTTTGTCGTGACCCTCGATCTGGAAGGTCTGCCGGATCGTGAACCGATATCCGCCGTCGATCGGTCGCGCATCCTGCAGTCGCGCCGTCATGCGGATCCGCGAACCGACCGGGACGGGGTTCAGGAACCGCACCGTGTCGAAGCCGTAGTTGAGTCCCAGCGAGTGCCCGTTCATCTCGAAGACCTCGTAGAGAAACTTCGGCCCGAGCGAGAGCGTGTACATTCCGTGGGCGATCGTGCCGCCGAATCCGGCCTCCCGGCCCCGCTCGGGGTCGACGTGGATCCGCTCGAAGTCCTCGGTGTCGTGCGCGAACGCCGTGATGCGGTTCTGGGTCACGTCGTACCAGTCCGTCGTGCCGAGGTCGGTGCCGACCCGCGCAACCAACTCGTCGATCCCGTTCAGCTTCAGCATGGCCGCATGCAACCACGGCGACCGCGCGCACCACAGGAACCGTCGATTCGGCACTGGAGAAATCAACAGTGCGGCGCGGCGGCCTCGTGGCCGTGGGTGCCGCCGCTCCCTACCGTCCGATGCATCAGGAAACCGAAGCGGAGGACGCCCTATGGACTGGACCATTCCCGACGATGTGCAGCAGTTCGTCACCGACCTCGACGCGTTCATCGATCGCGAGATCACCCCGCTCGAGGCCAAGCACCCGCAGTTCTTCGACCACCGCCGCGAGTACGCGCGCACCGATTGGGAACGGGACGGGTTCCCCAAGCAGGAGTGGCGCGAGTTGCTGCTCGAGGCGCGGCGCCGATCCGACGCCGCCGGGTTCTTCCGGTTCCCGTTGCCCCGGGCGCTCGGCGGCAACGACGGGAGCAACCTCGCGATGGCCGTCGTGCGCGAGCACCTCCTCACCCGGGGCTCCGGTCTGCACTTCCCGCACGCCGACGAGGCATCGGTGGTCGCGAACCTCCCCCTTGCGCTCGTGCTGCACGAATACGGCACCGACGAACAGCGGGAGCAGTACCTCGAACCACTGATCCGCGGCGACATCGAGATCGCGTTCGGTCTCACCGAGCCCGGGCACGGCAGCGACGCGACGTACCTGGAAACGACGGCCCGGCGTGACGGCGACGACTGGATCATCAACGGGGCGAAGCGCTTCAACAGCCTTGTCGACTGCTCCGAGGTCGACCTCGTGTTCGCGCGCACGTCCGGGCAGGCCGGCAAGGCCGACGGGATCACCGCATTCCTGGTACCGACGGACGCGCCCGGGTTCTCCGTTCCGTTCAACCACTGGACGTTCAACATGCCCAGCGACCATTCGGAAGTCCATCTCGACGACGTGCGGGTCCCGGCGAGCGCAGTGGTCGGGGAGGTCGGCCGCGGCCTCGACTGCGCGCAGCTGTTCGTCCACGAGAACCGGATCCGGCAGGCGGCGTCGTCGCTCGGTGCGGCGCAGTACTGCATCGACCAGAGCGTGAAGTACGCGCAGGAGCGGGTCGTCTTCGGGAAGCCGCTGCACGAGCACCAGGGAATCCAGTGGCAACTGGTGGAACTCCAGACCGATGCGGAACTGATCCGCAACACGATCTACAAGACCGCGGCAATGATGGACGAGCTCGGGAAGACGGCCGTCACCGACAAGGTGGCGATGGTGAACCTGCGCAGCAACCAGCTCGCCTGCCGCGCCGCCGATCGCGCGATCCAGATCCACGGCGGCGTCGGATACTCCCGCCACAAGCAGTTCGAGCACATCTACCGCCACCACCGCCGCTACCGCATCACCGAGGGCACGGACGAGCTGCAGCTGCGCCGGATCGCGAGCAGGATCTTCGACTTCTCGTCCCATCGCTAGTCACCCTTTTGGACTGTCCTTTACTTTGGCCTGTCCATATGGTGTTATCTGTGACGGAGGCCACTCACCGTGGATCCCCTGCGCGGCATCGCCGCCCCCGACTACCGATATCAATCGACAGGAGCTTCCATGAGCGCAGTCGGCACGACTGGGTTGCAGGCGCCCACGCGGCATCTGAACCGCTGGTGGTATGTCGTTACCGGTTTCATGACACTGCTGTTCGGCACGACAGCGGTCAACGTTCTGTTCAACATCCTGGGCAAGCCCATGACCCAGGAGTTCGGCTGGGAACGCAGCGTCATCAGCAACGGCCTGTCCATCGAAACGGTGCTGGTGGGCATCAGCATCGTCATCCTGGGCTTCCTCATCGACCGGTACGGACCCAAGATCCCCTCGGTCCCGATGTCACTGGCGTTCGGAATCGGCCTGATGCTGATGTCCGCACTGCCGAACAATCAACTCGTCTTCTACCTGCTCTGTGTGGTGATCGGCGCCGGAGCGGGCGCCGTGAACCCGGTCGCGCACTCGACCGTGGTGAGTGCGTGGTTCCAGGACCGGCGCGGCATGGCGCTGGGCATTCTCATGGCCGGCCTCGGCTCCTGCGGTGTACTGATGCCGTATCTAGCCAACTGGATGCTCGGCATCGGCGGATGGCGCTTGGCGTTCCTGGTCATCGGCGCCCTGTGCACGGTCATCCCGGCCGCCGTCTACGCCTTCGTCACCCGGATGCCGGCCGAACACGAGGCCGAGCGCATGGCCGCGCGCCTACAAGGCCGGATGGCCGGGGAGTCCCTCCTCACCGTGGCCCGGAAGTACCGGCAGTTCTGGCTGCTCTCCATCGCCATCTTCCTGGTGTCGTCGGCAACCTTCGGGTTGATGTCGCAGATCGTGCCCATGACCACCGACAAGGGCATCAGCCAGGGCACCGCCGTCTCGATCCTGTCCGTCCTCAGCCTGGCGTCGGTTTCCGCCCGCCTGCTGGTCGGCTACCTGTTGGACCGGTTCTACGCCCCCGCCATCGGCTCGATCATCTTCGCGTTGTGCGCGGTCGGCGTCTTCCTGATGATCACGTCGTCGCAGACCGGCCTGCTGTTCGTCGGCGCCGTCCTGATCGGTCTCGGCCTGGGATCCGAGGGTGATCTCGCCGCCTACATGGTGAGCCGATACTTCCCCAAGCACTCCTACGGCCGGGTGCTGGGATTCATCTACTTCCTCTACGCGCAGGGTTCGGCGTTCGGCATCTTCCTGCTCGGACAGGTCTACAGCGCCACCGGTTCCTACCGTGCCGGAGCGCTGCCGATCATCGTGCTGGTCGGTGTCGGGATCGTCTGCCTGCTGCTGATGGGGTCCTACCGCTTTACCCTCGATCACAAGGAGGTCGACGCTGTCGACGAGACATCGGCGCCGAAGTCGCCGGTCTCCAGTTGATACCCACCGTCGACCAGAAGGAGTACGCATGACCGACGGATTCCACGACGCCCTGGTAACCCGGGCCACTGCTGACATGCCGGAGAGGTTCTTCGACCGGTTCATGTTCAACCTTCATCCGGACGGCGCCGCCGCGCCGTCGGTGATCCTCGGCGCCGGGGTCTATCCACCGCGGAACGTCGTGGACGGTTTCGTCGTCCTCACCACGGAGACCGAGCAGCGCAACCTGCGCTTCTCCACCGAGCACGACGCGACCGACGCCGCCTCCGTCGGGCCGCTGAAGTGGGAGACGCTCGAGGACAACACGACCTGGCGAATCCAGCTGGGTGAGAACAAAACCGGACTGGAACTGGACCTGGTCTGGCGCGCCCGGGCACCGTATTGGCTCGGATCGGTGGATGTGGAGAACACCGACGGAAACGTCACGTCGTTCGACCATCTCTTCCAGCCCGGCCGCTACGAAGGCACTCTCACCCTCGACGGGTCCGCCACCGACGTCGGCGGGTGGTACGGCCTGCGGGACCGCTCCCGCGGGGTGCGGACCATGTCCGGCGGACAGGGCCTGCACATCTGGTACCAGGCGCAGTTCCCGGACCGCACGTTCGGGTTCCTGCTCGTCGAGGACCGTCGAGGTGGCCGAATTCTGCTGGAAGGCGCCGTCATGCACGACGACGGCCGACTCGACGACATCACCGACGTCCGGCACGACCTGGCATTCGCCGCGGGCAACGACCTCACCGGGGGGACGATCGTGGTCGTGACGGCCGGCGGCGCGACCTACCGCATCGGTGCGGACGCCTCCGCAGGCGGTGGCTACATGGCGGGCGGTGGCTACGGCGGACACCACGGCAAGGTCCGTGGCCGCGACTTCCAGGAGTTCGACGTCTATCCGCTCGACGGATCCGTGGGGCCGACGACCCTCGACTCGGCCCTGACCGACCGGTGCTGCACGTTCGAGTGGAACGGGCAGACCGGCTACGGAATCTTCGAGTTCGCCCTGTCGCGGTCGTCGTCCTACACGTACCGCTCCAGCATCGCGACCTAGCCCGAAGCTGACTCTGCCCCTGCATCTACCGATAGGTGCAGGGGCAGAGTGCTATTACCGGTGTGCTGTTACCGGTGTGCTGTTACCGGAAAGCGTCCAGGCCCTCGCTCGCCATCCGCACCATGTGATCGGCGAGCCCGGCGGTGCGGGTCACCTTGGCGGGCCAGTACGCGATCGAGAAGATCATGCCCAGGCAGGACTGGGTGGCCACCGAAACCTCTGCCGGCGACGCGGCGGGGATCGACCGCGCCACCGCGGCCTCCCACCCCTGGACGTACTGCTTGCGCCGGCGGTTGATCGCCTTCCGCCACGGATCGACCAGCGACCGGTCTTCACGCTGGCTGACGTTCACGAGATGGCGGTGCCGGGCAGCATAGAGGGCGTGGTGTCGGATCATCCGCTGGAGATCGAGATCCGCGTCCTCGTGCACCGGTTCGGTGGCGCCGATCAACTCGTCCATCGCCTCGTCGAACAGGGTGGCCAGAATCTCGTCCTTGCCTGAGAAATGACGATAGATGGCAGGACCGCTCAGACCGGCACGGGAGCCCAGCTCATCGACACTCGTTCCGTGAAAGCCTTTTTCGTAGAACAGCTCTGCGGCGGTGTCGAGGATCTTCCTGTTCCGGTCCACAGCTGCATTCTAGCACTCGGTGATAACGATCGTTATTATGGACCGATGACGTCACCAGCCGAAATCCCCTCATACCTCCAGGTGGTTGCACTGCCCCGCGAGTGCGGGCCCGTGCTCGTTCCGTCCGCCTACGAGGACGAGAACGGCCACATGAACATCCGCCACTATTTCGACCTCGAGGCGCAGGCGATCGCGGAAGTGTTCGATCGGATGGGCATTACCGACGACTACCGCGCCACCCGTGGCCAGGGCTTCTTCACCGCCGAGCACCACATCCGCTACTACGCGGAGGTCCACGTCGGCGACCGCGTGTCGGTGCACGCGCGGATAAGCGAACGCTCGGACAAGGTCGTCCACGCCATGGCGTTCCTCGTCGACGACACCACCGAACGCCTCGCGAGCACACTCGAGGTCACCGCGACCCACGTCGACCTCACCAGCCGCCGGGTCGTGCCCTTCGCCGGCGACGTCGCCGGTGCGGTTGACCGGGAACTCGCCCGCACCGACGTCGACTGGCCCGCCCCCGTCTGCGGTGCGATGGGCGTCCGCGCCAGGGCCGCGCGGTGACGGCGTCGGACTGACGGCTTCCACCAGCCCTTGACGCTCACCTTCTCGGTTCCCGCACTCGCTACGGCGGCCGAGAAGGTGCGCGTGTGCGGAAAAGTAGTGCCGGATGCCGTCAACGCGGCCCGACTCACGTGGCGTCGGACGACCTCAGGTCACGAATGCGAGACTCGATTCCCGCTGCTGTTCTGCGCATCTGGCTGACCAGTCCCGACTCCAGGCTGGCATGAAACCTGGTTGTCGGCATCGCCACGACCAGGGCGCCCAGAGCGACACCCTCGCCGTTGCGCAGACAGACCGCCACGGAGGACAAGCCGACCTCGACCGCATCCACCGCTGTTGCGTACCCCTTCTCGGACACAGCCCGCAATTCCCTCTGCAACAAAGCGAATTCCGCAGGCGACAGCCGGTCGGCCGAGAGTGCGTACTCCGACCGATACAGATCCGCGAGCGCACTGTCGTCGAGTTGCGCGAGCAGCACCCGGCCGCCGGCCGACGTTCGTGCGGGCGGAACATGACCCTGCCGATTACCGACCCTGAGCAGTTTCTCCGACTCGACGGCTCCGATCACCCGGGACTCGACGCCGGTCCGAACGACGAGATTCACCGTCTCCCCCGTCAGCGAAGCCAATTCGTGCATCGAGTCGAGGCACGCATCGCGGAACACCCGGGTCCAGGACGACCCGGTGGGTCCGACCCCGATCGACGGCCCCGGGAGGTACCTCCGCGACTCGTCCTGCACGACGAAGCCGTGGTAGATCAGCATGGCCAGCAACCGGTGAGCGGTCGACTCCGCCACCCCGATCTCTTCGGCGGCGTCCTTCAACCGGAGGCTGCCGTGGTCGCGGACTGCGTTCAGCAGCAGAAGCGCGTTGTGCACGGACTCGATCATGTAAGTCGGCTTACTGATCGGCCTCGTCTTCATACCGGGATGATAGTCCGACCCGGCAGTATCCGAAAAGGATGTCCGGCAACGCGCTCCCCCGCTCACATCACGCCGGTCAGACGGAGACAAGTCCGCGAGTGTCGGCCTGGAACCGACCGAAGTTCCTGTTCAACTCGGACAGGTGCCGAGTACTCATGACGACCCCGTACCCGTCCCGGCCCTCGCACGTCCACCGCATCAGGGCGTTGTGCACCATAGCGGTCGGCGCCGCGATCCAGGGAGCCCCGACGTTGGGCGTGGCCTGGAGCCGGAACTTCTTCCCGCGCACATCGGTGACCGTCATGTCGATGCCGGTACACACCATTCCCAGGTGAGTGCTGGTCATCTCCAATTCGTCGGTGAGCCCGTAGACTTCACCGTCGTCCATCACGTATCCGTGCGAGAGTTGGAACGCGTCCGGGTTTGCCGCCTCGGGATTCCAAGGACAGATCATGTGGAAGGCGAGGTCCTCACCGAAGGTCGCGGAGACGATATGGTTCGGCTTCCCTGCCTTCATCGGGTCACGCGGCCCCCAACTCCGGTCCATCCGCTCGATGGAGTCCACGACGTACTCGCGGCCGCGAACGATCATCGTCCCGGTCGCATGCCCGGTGGCGTCCCCGTGCCCGACGGACTTGTGCGCTCCCGACTCGAGGTCGGCATGGATATCGGGAGCCGCGCCGGCCTGCGGGCTGTGCTGTGGATCATGAATGTCGAACGGGTCCATGAGATTCACCCAGTCGACGTGGATCTCGGTGCCGTCGTCGGCGACGTAGTCGATGCGGAACTTGCGCGGTGCGTCCACGGCATCGATCGACAGCCCGATCGGCGATTCGATCCGCGTGAAGGATGCCGGCGCAGGGAGATGCGGATTCTCGTTGTAGTGCAACAGTTCCGCGCGCGTGTCGGTGAGCGAACCGCAGACCATGATCTGGTTCCACATCACCCCGAGACTGGGGCGCACATTCGTGTAAATCAGGGTGTAGAGATTCGCCTCCGGTATGACGATCGGAAACAGGATCGTCTCGACCCACAGATGGTCGGCCTCAGGGGGATTCTGGTACTCGAAATGCTCGGCGTCGAATGCCATTGTTCTCATTCCTCAGTTCTGAGTGGTTGGTCTAGTGGGCTCGGGATCGTGCAACCGTGCGCGCCGCGAAAATGCCGGCGATCACGGTGAGTGCCACGACGGCCATCGCATAGAAGGCCGGGACGGTCGAGCCGCCGAGTCCGGCGAGTGCCGCCAGGATGATGGGGGTGGGGCCGGCGAAGAGAGTTGTCGACATCTGCCACCCGAGAGACAAACCCGTGTACCGGGTGTCGGTCTCGAACATCTCGGACAGCAAGGGTGTCACCGCCGCGATGTTCGCCGCGACGACGGGCGTGACGACCACCATCGCGGCGACCGCGAGTGGCAGCACCCCGCTCGACAGCATCACGAGGGACGGGTAGATCAGCACGATCAACGTGGCCGACGAGACGAGCAGCTGCGGGATCCGCCCCACTCGGTCGGACAGCCGGGCAAAGGGCAGCACCGCAGCGCAATACGCCACCAGACCGACGAACGTGATCAACTGTGCATCAGCGACGGAGAAGTCAGTGAACTGCTTCAGCGCGGACGGCATGTAGATGAAGTACAACGCCATCATGCACGAGTTGGTCGCCGCGATGCCGATACCGATGAGAACCGAACGGTAGTCCCGTCGCAGCGTCGTGAGCAGCGGTGACTTCTGCACCCGCCCCTCCCGGGAGAGGGCGGTGAACGCCGGGGTCTCCTCGAGCCTGTAACGGATGTACAGGCCGATCAGCCCCAGTGGCAGCGACAGCAGCAGCGGCAACCGCCAACCCCACGACGACATCGACTCGGGCGACAGGGTGCGGGTCAGCAACATCGCCGTTCCCGATCCGAACAGCATCGCGCCGCCGACGGTCAGCGAGATGAATCCGACGAAGAAGCCCCGCCGGGCCGGTGGCGCGAACTCCGCGATGAGCGACGTCGCCCCGCCGTACTCGCCTCCCGCGGAGACTCCCTGCACGAGACGCAGCACCGTCAGGAGAACCGGTGCGGCAAGACCGATCTGGTAGTACGTGGGCAGCACTCCGATGCCCGCCGTGGCGAGCGTCATCAGGGTGATGACGACGGAGAGGACCGTTCGCCTGCCGTACCGGTCACCCAACGGCGCGAAGATCACCGCACCGAGGGGGCGTGCCATGAAGCTGGCGGCAAAGGCACCGAAGGTCAGCAACAGGCTGACGAACGAGTTTCCGGTGGGAAAGAAGGCTTGCGCGATGTACGTCGCCACGTAGCCGTAGATGACGAAATCGTAGTACTCGACAAAGGTTCCGAAACTGGCGGCGGAGATCGCGCGCCGACGCACGGCTGTCGAGACCGTACTGTCGGGGGCGGTGGTGATCACCTCGGATGACATGTTTTCTCCTGATCCATGAGGCAGACGGTGCGTTGGCTAGTGCGCGCGGGTGGCGGTCTGGGCTCCGAGCAGAGAGCGGAGCGGCGGGACCGTATGCGGGTCCGGATCGACACCCTGAGGGAGGAACCACGACCGCTGCAACTCGACGAGTGGTCGTGAGTGTTGGAGCACGATGCGGCTGACCTCGGCGCCCGTGTCCGGGTCGGTGGTGCGCGCCGATCGGACGATCCCGGCAATCGCACGTGTCAACTCGTCCGTGGCCCGGTCGAGTTGTCCGTACTCCGGAACGGCGAGCAGATCGGTGCGGCGCGCATTCTCGAGTGCGTCCGCGAGCAGTGACCGGGCAGCGTGATCGACCTTCTCGTGGTCGCTGAGCCGTTCAGCGAGAGCGAGATACGTTCGGAACTCGTACTGCTTCCGCGGATACTCGTGGTGTGCGCGGTCGCGGTAGAAGTCGAGGACACCGGCGATGACCCTCACCTGCTCTGCGGCCAGCGAGTTCGATTCGCCCAGCGCCGGTGTCACCGTCATGCGGAGGGAGCGGGCGGCAGCGTCGAACGCGTTCGCGGATTTGTTCACCATTACAGAACCTCCTCGAGATCCTGGCCGAGTTGATGGGCCATCAGATATCCGGTCGCCTCGAGTCCCGTCAGCAGAACGTCCTGGTGGGTCTTCCCCAGCTTCGAGACGCGGTAGGCCGAGCCCAGCGCGGTGACGACGGACTGGTATTCGTTCAGAATCCGGTAGAACGTCAGTTTCTCCGGATCGACGGTCAGGCCGGACGCCTGCTCGTACATCTCGAAGAAGACGGCGGTCGGCAGCAGTCCGGTCGCGAGGAATTCGGAACCGTCCTCCGACGGATGGCCGAACGGGTACAGCGTCGCCCATGCCAGGTCGCGGTGGCGGTCGCCGAGGAAGCTGCGCTCCCAGTCGAGAATGGCCGTGATGGATCCGGTGTCCTCGTCGAACAGGAAATTTCCGCCCCGGTAGTCGCCGTGGACGAGACTGACACGGTCGAGAACAGGCAGGTTGTCCTCCAACCAACCCGCCGCCACATCGAGCAGCGGAAAGTCTTCGCCACGGTCCTCCTCCCACACCCGCCTCGCCCGATTCAACTGCCACAGTGCGCTCTCGGTACCGGCTACAGCGGGCTTCTCGTAGTGATCCAGCTTTGCCGCCGTCACGTCGAGCGTGTGAATGCGTGCCAGGAGATCGACGAACTGCGGCGCCAGGACTTCTCGGAGTTCGGGACCGAAGTTGATCCCGATGCCGGCGATCCGGCTCTGGGCGCGGCTGGGCTTCGCGGATCCGTGCACCCACGTATAGACGAGCGCCGGCTCCGGGAACCACCTGCCGTCCTCGTCGACCCACCGGACCGTCGGCACGGGCACCGTTCCGGCGAGGGCGTTGATCACCTCGAATTCCCGCATCCGGCTGGTGGCGTTCAGGGACTCGGGCGGCTCCATGCGCAGGACCAGATCCTCGGTCACCTCACCGGCTACGGAGTCGTCGTAGCGCAGCGTGAAACCCATCTGAATCTTCGACGCCCCACCTGTCAGCCACCGCGCGTTTCGGACCTCGAACCGCGAAGACGACAGTACGTCCCTCAGCATGTTCTCGAGCGCCGCGGTGAGAAGGTCCAGATCGAAGCTGCGATAACCCTGGCCCGCCCGCCGCTCCATCTTGCGGGTCAGCATCCGGTCGTATTCGGTTTCGGTGGGGAACCGCGCGCGAATCCCCTCGATGACGTCCGGCGTGGGCTCGTCTCGATCGGAGTCTGCGATCAGTCCGGGTATCTGCCGATCCCGTTGGATGGTTGCACTCATGATTTCCTCATCACGCTCTTGGCGGGTCACGCCGTGACCGGAGCGCTACAGCACGGCTCTCCGGGAGATTGGGGCTTGCGAGTCGGGTGGTCGTCACCTCGACGACCCGAACACTAATGTGACCGGGCACACACGTACAGAAGGTTCTGCTGTGCAGAGGATGGGGACGCGACGACCAGGCCTCGGACGAATACTGCAGACCTTCGCTCCGATATCACTGCAGGTCACAGCGTTCTTCACCGTCGCTCTTGAAAACGCTCGTTATCAGCGCTACGTTCGTCATAAGGTAAGACCAAAACAACTTCGCGGGTGGCTCACGCTCCGCGGGCAGCATGAAAGGACCAACAGGTCGATGAGTGACTTCACGGATGTGACGTACGAGGTCGAGGACGGACTCGCCTGGATCACGATCAACCGGCCCGAGCGGTACAACGCGTTCCGCGCGCGGACGGTCGACGAGTTGGTGAAGTCGTTCAAGAAGGCGTGGGGCAGCTCCGAGGTCGGGGCGATCGCGCTCACCGGCGCCGGGGAGAAGGCGTTCTGCTCGGGTGGCGACCAGAAGCAGCGGATGGAGACCGGCGACTACGGCCCGTCCGACAGCGGCCTGTTCGAGGTCGAGGCTCTGCACCGTGTGATCCGCGACGTGCCCAAGCCCGTGATCGCCGCGGTCAACGGTGTCGCGGTCGGTGGCGGGCACGTGCTGCACCTGCTGTGCGATCTGTCCATCGCCGCCGAGCACGCGATTTTCGGGCAGAACGGGCCGCGCGTGGGATCGTTCGACGCCGGCCTCGGCACCGGCTACCTGGCGCGGGCCATCGGCGAGAAGCGGGCGCGTGAGATCTGGTTCCTGTGCCGCCGCTACAGCGCCGAGCAGGCTCTCGACTGGGGATTGGTCAACAAGGTGGTGCCCGGTGACCAGTTGCGGGCCGAGGTTCGGGCGTGGGCAGACGAGATCCTGCAGCTGTCGCCGACGTCGCTGAAGGTGCTCAAGCAGTCACTCAACGCCGACACCGAGCACTTCATCGCACAGGGCAACATGGCGTACTCCACGCTCAAGCTGTTCGGTGAGTCCGCCGAGGCCATCGAGGGAATCAGCGCGTTCAACGAGAAGCGCAAGCCCGACTTCTCCAAGTTCCGCGGGGCCTGACGGATCGGGGAGGCGGGGCGTACGCGCCTCGCCTCCCGCCCGCCGCGTCGACCGAAGCCCACCCCTCACGCGAGAGAGCATCCGCCGCTATGCGTTTCACTAGAGAGCAACGAGAGTTCGCGGTCGCCGTCCGCGAGTTCTGCGCCGCCGAATGCAAGACCCTCCAGCAACGCGACCTGCTGACCGAGGGCGGCACCCTGGCGAACAGCCCCCTCATCCTCGACAAGTTCGCCGGCCTCGGCTGGCTCGCCGTCTCGCTGCCGGAGGAGTACGGCGGTGGCGGCGCCGGAATGGTCGAGGAATGCATTTTCCTCGAGGAATCCGCCCGCGGCCTCGCACCTATCATCGCCTACTCCACCGGTCTCACCGCCGCGCAGACTTATCTTCGCTACGGCACCGAGGAGCAGAAACGCACCATCGTCGGCAACATGGCGGCGGGCAAGCTCGAGGCGATCGCCCTCAGCGAGCCCGGCGCCGGCTCCGATCTCGGGGGCGTCCGGATCAAGGCGGAACTGGTCGACGACCACTACGTGATCAACGGGCAGAAGACGTGGATCTCCGCGGCCCACATCGCCGAGCACATCCTCCTCCTGGCCCGGACCGACACGACCGGCAACAAGCACCAGGGCCTGACCCTGTTCATGGTGCCGGCCGATGCGCCGGGGCTCGAGATTCACGAGATCAAGACCATGGAGGCCCGGACCTGCAACGACCTGTACTTCACCGACGTCGCGGTCCCGGCGAGCGCGGTCGTCGGCACACCGAACCAGGCGTGGCGCCACCTCATGCGCGGACTGAGCGTCGAACGCCTCATCATCGCGACGATGGCACTGGGCGGCGCCCAACGTTCGCTCGACGACCTGATCGCGTTCGTCACCGAGCGTGAACAGTTCGGCCAGAAGATCAGCAGCTTCCAGGCCATCCGGCACCGGATCGCGGACCTCGCGACCGACATCGCCTTCGCGAAGTCCTTCGTGTACGAGGTCGCCGAGCGGATCGATGCCGGCGAGGAAGACAACCTCAACCGCGAGGGCTCGATGGCCAAGCTGAAATGTACCGAGATCGCGAAGAAGACCGCACTCGAGGCGATGCAGATGATGGGCGGCTACGGCTACACCCGCGAGTACGGCATGGAGGAGCAGGTTCGCCGTTCTCTGGCACCACCGATCTACGGCGGCACCAACGAGATTCAGCGCGAGATCATCAGCAAGAGCCTGGGCCTGTAGCCCTCGTTCCCCATCGTAAGGACCATCGCATGACCACCTCTCCCTTCACCTCCGACGCCCTCGCGGGCAAGCGCGTCCTCATCACCGGCGGGGGCACCGGACTCGGCCGCGGCGTCGCGCGCCACCTCGTGGACCACGGCGCCGAAGTCCACCTGTGGGGCCGCCGTCCCGCCGTACTCGAGGAAGCCGCGGCGGAGGCGTCCGTGTCCCGGCCGGGTTCGGTCCACTGGCAGACCGTCGACGTGCGCAAAGCAGATCTCGTGTCGGCCGCGATGGACGAGATCTGGACGCTCCACGGTCCGCTCACCGGCGTGATCAACAACGCCGCCGCGAACTTCATCGCCCCCACCGAATCGCTCAGCCCGCGTGCCTTCGAAGCCGTCACCTCCACGGTGATGAACGGGTCGTTCAACACCACCCACGCCGCGGGCCGCCGCTGGATCGAAGGCGGGACCAAGGGCGTCGTCCTGTCGACGCTCACTACCTGGGTCTGGAGCGGATCCGCGTTCGTCGTCCCGTCCGCGATGGCGAAAGCAGCCGTGCACTCGATGACGATGTCGCTCGCCGTCGAATGGGCGCGTTACGGCATCCGCCTCAACGCGCTCGCCCCGGGACCGATCCCGACCGACTACGCGTGGGAGATGCTCAACCCGACCGAAAAGAGTGCAGTCGGCGCGACCCAGGCCGACCAGGTGCCGATGGGCCGGATGGGCACGATGGAGGAACTCGCCAACCTCACCATCTTCCTGCTGTCGGACGCCTGCGACTACCTCACCGGCCAGACCATCGCCATGGATGGCGGCCAGATGCTCGCCGGCCCCGGCACTTTCGCCGGCCTGACATCGATGAGCAACGAAGACTGGGCCACCGCCCGGGAAAAGAGCAAGGCCGCCAGCGAAGCCGCGAAGTCGCAGCGCGGAGTCTGACCCCTCACAGACCGGGCCTGCCAGTCGGTGACGACAAGTCCCGGCCGGCAGGCCCTTCTCATGTGCGCCCGTAGTCCGCGCCGTATCCGCCGAAAGAGACATGACAACCGACAATCTCCAGGCACTTCCGTTCATCTCGGCGGGTGCCGAAGCACTGTTCCGTGTGGCTCCCGTGATCGGCGACGCCACGCGTGGCAAGTCTCAGATGCAGACCGGACCGTGGATGTCCGACGAACGCGGCCTTCCGTGCCGCGGCGCTCTCGGCGTCCTGATGGACGACGTTTCGGGATACCCGATCGCCGCCCGCGCCCCGGCCGGACATTGGGCCGTCACGACTGAACTTCACCTCGACTTCTCACGAAACCCGGCGCTCGACGGTTCGATCCTCCATGCGGAGAGCCGAGTCGTCACGTCCGACGCGGATGGCGGCCTTGCAACCGGCCGGGTCGTCGACGAGTCCGGGCGGGCAGTGGCCATCGCCAGCGCCCGGCTCCGGTTCGTCGCCGCGGAGATGCCGACGGCAACCGCTCCCGATGACCGACCCCCTGTCGGACCGAGCGCATCCTCGATCGTCGAACTGCTCGGCGCCCACCACCGACGGGACAACGCCGCCGCAGGGCTGGAACTGGAAGCCGCGGAATCGCACTGCAATCCGCTCGGCAACGTCCACGGCGGCATACTCCTGTGCGCCTCCGAGATCGCCGGCCACTCCGCCGTGACACCGGAGGCGGAGTTCCAGACGACCTCGATCGCCATGGCGTTCGTGCGCCCCTGCCCGGGCACCGAGCCGCTCACCTTCGCTCCCCGGGTGATCTACCGTGGCCGCAGCTTCGCCGTCGTCCAGGTCGCCGCGCGCAATCAAGCCGGAAAGACCTGCACCACAGCGACGGTCACGTGCCATCGCACGCAACCGCTCTGACTTCCTGCCGCACGCATGGGCCTTTCAGCTGAAGAAGATGCGACGGAAAAATACTCGCTCCGCCTCGATGGGCAGTCCCGAATTCGTAACAGCCGAGTTCAACCCGAATCTTCGTCGGCTCCCTGTTCCCAAGCAACAAACTTCGGCGGGAACGTGACAACGACGTGCGGCCGGCGCCCCGACGTGTCGAGCCGCCCGAATGCCTGACACTTCCTCGGCAGCGTCTTGCATGGCGAACAGGGTCTCTGTTGTGCTGTCAGTCCCGCTGGTCCGTGACCACGATGACGGAGGTGCCCGGCCAAGGAGGCGTCGATCCTTGTGACGCCTTCCTCGACCTCAACGATGGAATTGGCGACCGACATCGACAGGTTCTCGTTGGGGCGTGGATGCCGATCTCCGTGAGCTGAGTGCTGTCGACCTCAGCGTGGTGAGCGTGCAGTGTCCGCTGAGTGGTAGCCGGCGATCCGACCGAACACCGATCCGTTGGTCAGTCCGGACCCACCGGGGTAGTTGAAGTAGAAGATGCCACCCACCAGCTCGCCGGCTGCGTAGAGACCCGGCATCGGGTTCATGTCGGTGTCAAGCACCTGGGCGTCTTTGTTGATCCGCAGGCCACCGAAGGTGAACGTGATACCGCAGGTGACCTGGTACGCCTCGAACGGACCTTCGTCGAGGGTGTTAGCCCAGTTGGTCTTGTTCACCGGTAGGCCACTGGTGGAGCGACCGTCCTTGACGTTCGGGTTGAACTCGGTGTTCGTGTCGACCGCGGCGTTGTAGGCCTGGAGCTCGGCAAGGAAGCCGTCAGGATCGACACCCTCGAGCTTCCCGGCCAGTGCTTCGAGTGTGGGCGCGGTGACCTTGGTGACCTCGCGGATCCGGTACTCGTCACGGAGAAGGTGAGTCACCTTCTGGTCGAAGATCTGCCAGGCGAACTGGTTGGGCTGCTCGAGGATCCGGCGTCCGTACTTGGCGTAGGTGTAGTTGCGGAAGTCAGCGCCTTCGTCGACGAAGCGCTGGCCGTGGGCGTTGACGAGAATGCCGAACGGGTAGCTGTGTTTCTGGAAACCGTCACCGACGGCGAGGTCGCCGAACTCTGGGGCGTTGCGTTCCCAGCCAACGGCATGGCAACCCGACCAGTTGCCTGTCGGGCTCGCACCGATGTCGAGGGCCATCTTGTGGCCGTCGCCGGTGTTGAACATGGTGCCGCGAACCTTGGCCAGGTCCCACGACGGGCCGAGGTAGCGGGTGCGCCATTCCGTGTTGGCCTGGAATCCGCCGCTGGCGAGGATGACCGCGTCGGCCTCTTCGTTGCGGGTCACGCCGTCCTGAGAGACGGTCACGCCGGTGATGCCCTCGTCGCCGTGGATGAGCGAGACAACGCGGGCACCGTACTCGATCTTGATGCCCTCGCGATCGGCAGCTTTGGTGAGATACTCGACCAGTCCGGGTCCGCCGCCGTTGACCTCGACGGTCAGTCCGCCCCAGAACTTGAACCTCCCATCCACCTTGAATGCCTGGCGTCCGTAGATCGGCATGAACTTCACACCCTGGTCCTTCATCCAGGACAGGGTCGGGTAGCTCTGGTCGACGAGGATGCCGGCGAGGTCGGGGTCTGTGCGGTACTCGGTGACCCGCGCGAGGTCGTCGAGGAAATTCTCGGTGGTGTACGAGCCGAAGTCGGTGTTGGCGGCATCGTCGTCGGTCAGGTCGGGCATCAGTTCACGCAGGTCGTCGACGCCGTTGTAGGCGACGCGCATGGCGCCGGCGGTGAAGGCGGTGTTGCCGCCGCGGCGGGTCTTGTCGGCGCGTTCGAGAACGAGGACCTCCGCGCCTCGTTCGCGTGCGGCCAACGCTGCGCAGAGTGCCGCATTTCCGGCTCCGACGACGATCACCCGGCGTGTAGACATGGATCAACCTCTCGATGAGATAGTTATGGAATATTGTTGTTGCGAAATGTGATTCGAAATCGGCTACTGATGTTCAGTAACGGGCGGTCGGCGGCAATTCGTGCCCGAACAGATTGAGCCCGTACTGGACATACGTTGGGGCTGTCGTATTCATCATGTGATTCATCGCTGCGTGGGCGTCCCGCCACATCCTCTGGATGGGGTGCGAGGTATGCAGTGCCGCACCACCGGTGTTGACGAACAGACGGTCAGCGGCCTGCACTGCACGGGCACTGGCGTTCACTTGGTTGCGGCGCACCTCGATCCGGAGATCCTTCGAGATCGTCTCGCCCTGTGCAGCGAGGTCGTAGACGCGGTCGATGTCCCAGAGAAAGTGCTGGATGGACGCCTGAATGTCGGCGGCGGCCTCGCCGAGCACGGCGAGACTGTTCGGGTCTTGGCTGGTGCTCCCCGACAGCCGCGACACCCGCTGGCGGCTGTGATCGATGTACGCCTGCAGCACGCCCTGGCAGATCGCCAGTGTGCCCGCGGTGATCGCGCCGGAGAACATGGTCTGCCGGGGGATCGAATACAGCGGGTTGTCCAGGCCAATGGCCCGAGCGGCGGTACCCGCGATGATCTCCTCCTGGTCGATGACGCGGTGCGCCGGCACGAAGGCGTCTCGGACGATCAGGTCCTTGGATCCGGTGCCACGCAGTCCCATGACCTCCCAGGAGTCGGGGACGATCTCGTAATCGCCTCGGGGAAGACAGAAATGACGAGTGCCTGCTCCGTCAGGCTTGCCCTCGGCGTCGAGGACCAAGCCGCCGATCATCACCCACTGGCACTGATCCGTGCCGGATGAGAACGACCACCGTCCGTTGAAGATGTATCCGCCGTCGACCGGCTTGGCCCGGCCCATCGGCGCGTACGGCGAGGCCACCCAGGTGTCCTCGTTTTCACCCCACACCTCCTCTTGAAGCTGCGGGTCCGTCTGCGCCAGCTCGTGCGCGTGTACGCCGACGACACCGGCTACCCAGCCGGTGGACGAGCATCGACTGCCCAGTTCGATCAGTGTCTCGAAAAAGTCGCGGGGGTGACACTCGTATCCGCCGTATCGCTTGGGCTGGAGCATGCGCATCACTCCGGTAGAGCGCAGCTTTGCCGCGACTTCGTCGGTGATCTGTCCCGCTGCCTCGTTTTCGGCGGCGTGGTCGCGCCAGAAGTCGGACAGTTCCAGCACGCGGGCCTTTACCTCGAACATCAGTTGCCTTTCGTTGATTCTCTAGCTAGTCGACGTCGGCCGCGGGAAGGAGGTTCGCCACCGGTTCGGCTCGTCGGTGCCCCCAGTAGTGCGCGTCGTTGTAGCGGGCCGGCCGCCACGTTTCATCGACAAGCGTTCCGCCGGTGCCGTATTCGAGTCCGAATCCGGACGGAGTTCGGACGTAGAACGAAAGCATGTCGTCGTTGGTGTGTTTCCCGAAGGTGGTGATCAGTGGTGCTTCACCATCGAGGACCTTGTCGTATGCGCGGCCTACCACGTCGAGATCGGTCACCTCGAGCATCAAATGGCCGACACCCGGCTCGACCCCGTCGAGTTGGGCGAAAGCGAACGAGTGATGTCGCGCATTGCAGCGCAGGAAGAGCAATTCGGCTTGGCGCTTCGGGGAGTCGACCAGGTCGGTGAACTTCATGCCCAGTACGTCGACGTAGAGGTGCCAGTAGGCGTCTCGGTCGCTGACGATTTGCAGTAAGTGGCCGAGCCCGTGCTCGCCGGCAACGAAGGAGGCGCCGTTCGGGGAGGCGAATCGCTCCAAGGATTCGGTCAGACCGTAAAAGATTTCGAGCGAGGCGAGGCCGTCGGGATCGACGAACGAGAAGAGTTCGATGACACCGCGGTTGCGGGCGTGGTCCTTCGATCCCATGGTTGTCACGTAGCCTTCTGCTTCCAAACGTGCTTGCAGGGCTTGTAGTTCCTGAGGGCCTGAGACCTCCCATCCGATCACCGCGATTCTATCGCGGGTGGATCGTCGGACCTCGACGCGATAAATCTTGTTGTCGATCCGAAAACGGAGAAAGCCGTCGAACTCGTCGGCGATCTGCATGCCGCAAAGCGAATTCCCGAAGCGCTTCCACTCGTCATACTGTGTCGTCTCGATGACGACGTAGCCCAGTGCCTTCACACTCGGATCCATCGGGTCCCCCTTCTTGATCGGGGCGGCGGCGCAGTCGTCAGCTGCGCTTTCGCTTGCTGGGTGCCCCGCGGGTCAAGCGGCTCGCGATAAGCGGAGCACCGCCTGCACGAGCCGATGACGGCCGGGACACGAGCCATCCTGCGGCCTGGCCCACGAGAGAGCCAGCATTGTGTTCCAAAGCCTGAAACTTTCGATCAACGGCCAGATTGTTCCAAACCTCGGAAACCGAGGATGGTGCTCGAGGGAGGCGGTGCGGCACTCTGCGCGGTGAGAGCAATTCGCCGCGTTATTTCAAGAAGGGTGCATCATGATTCCGTTCACCGAGGAGGCGACCAGCCGGTTCGTTGACACACCCAGTGGGACATTGCACTACCACGAGTACGGGGAAGGGCATCCGGTCGTGTTTCTGCACGGATCGGGTCCCGGGGCGACCGGATGGAGCAACTTCTCGGAGAACATCAGGGCCCTCGGTGCCCACTTCCGGTGCTTGGCGGTGGACATGCCCGGGTGGGGGCGCTCCGCCGCGGTCGGTCCGGAGGATCGGTGCCATCACCGAACCGCGGTCGAGTTCCTCGATGCACTCGGCATCGATTCCGCCGCGTTCATCGGCAACTCCATGGGCGGTGCGACCTGCCTCAAGGTTGCAGCTACCGCACCCGAGCGCGTGACGCACCTGGTCACCATGGGTGCCGGAGGAGGGGGCGCGAAGCTGTTCGGGCCCGGTGACGGACCGACCGAGGGACTGAAGGTCCTCCAGCGGGCCTACCGAGATCCGTCTCCGGAATCGATGCGCGCCCTCGTCGACATCATGACCTACGACCCCGCGCACGCCGGCGACGCGCTTGCCGAAGAGCGATCTCGGAACGCGAAGAGCAACCCGGAGCATCTGGCCAACTTCATCTCGGGTATCGGCAAGGACCGACCGCACCGTGCCACCGATGCCGAACTCGCCACTATTTCGGTGCCGTCGTTGATCATTCACGGGCGAGATGACCGTGTTGTGCACTGGGAAAACGGACTGAAGCTGTGCACCACCATCCCCGACTCGCGCCTGGTGATGATCAATCGATGTGGGCACTGGGCCCAGATCGAGCACGCCGACGAGTTCAACCAACTGGTCTCCGGCTTTGTGGGTGCGAAGACGGTCGAGTTGCCCCGCGAAGATGTTCTCAGCCGATGACCTGCTGACTTCCGGACAGAGGACCAGGTGACCCGACGATAGATCCATCGTCGGGTCACACCGATGTCTACAGGTGGACCACACCGAACCCGCCGGTGGACCGTCGACTATGGGTTCGGAGGAGCATCGTCGTCTTCTTCCTCCTCTGCGGACACCAGCATGTCCGACAACAATCGTGCGTACCGGACAACCCGCTTGGAAAGCTTCGCTTCATCGAAGGAATGGCTTCGTACGGACACCGAGAGCGCCCCGACCGGGCGCTGGCCGCGCATCACGGGCGCTCCGACGCAGCTCACGCCCAGGATCGTTTCTTCCAGGTCGACGGTGTAACCCATGGCGCTGGTCCGGGCCAGCTGGTCGACCAGAAGTTGGGGGGCAACCTTGGAGTTCCTGGTCAGACGGGGGAACGGTGTTGCCGGTACCGCCCGTCGACCTTCCTTACGTATCTGTTCGGCCAACAGTGCCTTGCCCAATGCGGTGGTGGTGATCGGCAGGCGCGCGCCGATCCGAGTGGGGATTGCCACCGAATCCAAGCCGTAGATCTTCTGCGCGATCATGACCTCATTGCCGCGCCTCACGCCGAAGTGGATCACCCCACGTGTCTCCACGTACAACTCGGTCATCAGAGGTAACGCCAGCGCAGGCGGTCCATCCATCCGGCCGAGAATCGAGCTCTGGGCGAGTTCGAAGATCTGCCAGCTCGGCCGGTACTTGAGTCCGTCTCGTTCGAGCATGCCGCTCGCCACCAGGTGTGAGAGCAGCCGATAGGTCGTCGACTTCGGTAGCCCGTTGGCCTCGGCTACCTCGGTGACTCCGAGGGAGGCAAGTTCGCCACGGAAGGAGTCCAGGACGCTGACGGCTTTCTCCACCGAGGTCATCTCGACCATGTCCAAGGGCACGCCGGCGCGAGGGTCCGGACCGGGCCGACCCGGGTCGGTCGGTTCTCCCCAACCTGGATTCCACGGGTAGCTGCGATTGTGGGACATCTTTGTCCTTCCCGACTCGACGAGCGGGCCTTCAAGAAAGTAGTTCAGGGGTACCTGAATATAGGACACAGCATTTCGGTTGAAGAGGCTCGGGCGCAAGCCTCAAAGTTTTTTCCACCCTTTGAAACCCGGTGGTGGTCAGGCTCACATTTACGCCCCTAGTGTTGCGCAGCAGACCGCAGGGCCGAACGAGAGCCGCGGGTAACGAAGGGGATCGACGTGGTCGAAGCGGATGACTTTCGGGAAGTGCTCGGTCACCACCCGACAGGCGTTTCACTCGTGACGAGCTTGTCCGAAGACGGTGACCCCATCGGCATGGTTGTCGGGACGTTCAGCTCGGTCTCGATGGACCCACCCTTGGTGTCCTTCATGCCGATGAAGTCCTCCTACACATGGTCGAGGATGAAGCCGGCCAAACGCTTCTGCATCAACATCTTGGCCGCAGACCAGCAGCAGCGCTGCGGCGAATTCATGAGAGCTTCTGCAGAACAACGATTTTCGAACTGGCGGTGGGACCCCTCACCGCACGGGCTCCCGATTCTCAGCGATGTCATCGCATGGATCGACTGCGGCGTCGTCGACGAAGTGGAGGCGGGCGATCACTGGATCGTCCTCGGTAAGGTCGAGTCCCTCGGTGTGTCCAGATCCGTACCGCCGCTCCTGCACTTCCAGGGTGGCTACGGACGATTCGCGCCCAAGTCTCTCGTTTCGATCCCCGATCACGACATCAGGTTCGGTGTCCGCGACGCCGAGCTCGCCCGCCCGGTGCTCGAGCGCCTCGCCGACGCACACGACGCCGAATGCTCCAGCATCGTCACCATCGGCAACGAAGCCGTGGCCGTCGTCGGCGCAGCTACCGGCCCCAACGTGTCCAACGCCCGCAGGCTCGGCCTTCGGATGCCGCTGGTACCGCCGGTCGGCGACGTGTTCGCCGCGTTCAACTCCCAAGACTTCGCCGACCGCTGGATCGACAGACGGACAGACCGCAGCGAAGCAACCGCGCGGCGACTCCTTGACAGGCTTCGCCTGGTCCAGGACCAGGGGTGGTCGGCGTCAGCGACGGCAAGCGGAATCTACAGCGACCTGGCCCTTCATCAGGCCTTCCGTAACTTCACCACCGGAACCTACACACCGGCCGAGGAGCGGAAAATCCTCTCGGCCGTCGCGAAGTCGACCGAGTACTACTCACCCGACCCGATCACACGCCGATCGCTCTACACCGTCGGATCCCTCGTCGTTCCCGTCCATCACGAGGACGGGCGCGTGCGTTCTGCACTGCGGCTCGGCCAGCTCAACAAGTCCATGACCGGTGCAGAGCTGTTCGCGCTGGCCGACGAGCTCATGGAAGCCGCCCGAGAAATCCAAGCGATCTACCGAACACACGACGGTGCCGGGACGTCCGATCTGCAGGTCGAAATCATCTCGCACTGACGCAACCCGCCCTTCTCCGACTCGAGGAACGAACAATGGGTATTCAAATATTCTCTCTGCTGGTACTGGGTGCAATCATCCTGATCGGCACCTGGAAGACCATTCATATCGGGGTCCTGGCCCTGGTAGCCGCCTTCGGGGTGGGCGTACTCTTGGCCGGCCAATCGATAAAGGAGGTCATGTCGGGATTTCCGGTCAGCCTGCTCATCCTGCTTGTCGGAATTACGTATCTTTTCGCGATCGTGAGAGATTCCGGCGTGATCGATTGGATCGTCCAAAAGACCCTCGCTCTGGTCGGCGGACATGTCTTCGCAATCCCCTGGGTGTTCTTCTTCCTTGCTGCCATCCTCGGTTCCATGGGCTCCTCGCTGACCTCCCTCGCCTTGGCGCCGATAGCCATGATCTTCGCGGGAAAGCACAAACTGCATCCCCTGCTGATGGCGTTGACAATCGTCCTCGGCGGAGGAGCCGGGGGCTTCGCTCCTACCTCGTTGTTCGGAATCATCGCCAACGGAGTTGCAGCCGACAACGGCATCGAGCCCCAACCGTGGCTGCTGTTCGGCGCTGCCTTCGGGATCAATCTGGCACTCTTCGCAGCCGCGTTCGTTGCGCTGGGACTGCGACATCGGGAGAAGACGGCGACGGCGCCGGGCGACCAAGGTGGGGCGGTCCCGACGTGGCCTCTCGGCGGGCCGCTAAGTTCACCCGGAGGAACAGGTGCGTCCGCATCGCAACCCGATCGTGCACCGACAGCCGTCGCCACCGCTACGCCGGAACGGGCCGACGACGACATCAGCGTCACCAAGCTTTCCCGGTATCAGCTCGTGTGCCTGTTCGCGGTCGCGGCGTTGATGGGGCTCGTCATCCTGTTCATGTTCCTGGACATCGAATCCGATGTCGGGGTTCTCGCCCTTGCGCTGGCTCTGATCATTTCGATGCTCGACCCGACGCGGACGCGAGAGGCCGTCAAGGGCATCGATTGGTCGACGATCCTCCTGGTTGGAGGGATTCTGACCTACGTCAGCGTGATGCAGAGGATCGGGACGGTCGAACTTCTCGGACACGCCGCCGAGTCGGTCGGATCCCCGCTGCTCGCCGCCTTCGCTCTGTGCCTCGTTGCGGCCTTCGTCTCCGCGTTCGCATCGACCACGGGCATCCTCGGTGCGCTGATCCCCCTGGCGGTACCGGTGATCGCGATCGGTGGGCTTCCCGGGTTCGGTCTGATTGCCGCCATAGCCATCTCTTCCAACCTGGTGGACAGCACGCCCTTCTCCTCACCTGGAGCAACGTGCATCGCCAACGCCGAGCCGGGCCAGCGGGCCAAGCTGACCAAGCTGATGCTTGCCTGGGGATTCACCATGATCATCGCCGGTCCCATCATCACGATCTCCGCGTTCGTGGTTCCGGGCATGTGACGAGACCTCAGGTGCGCTGGCCCGGGTCGCGAAACAGAACAACGCCCCCGACCGCACGGTCGCTGGTCACCCTCGTCGTCAGACCACCGACGGCGCCAATCCCGCCGTCCGGTGTGCGGCGTCGAGGAAGGAGCGCACCAGTGCCTCGTCTCGGTAGTACTGGTCGCCGACGCCGGCGACGGCGCGGCGCCGCCCGTATTCGTACAGGACCGCCAGTTTCCACAGGGCCAGTGCCGTGTACCAATTCAGGTTCGACAGGTCGGCGCCGGTGGCGGCCGCGTACCGCTGAGCCAGTTCGTCCCGGGTCGGGTATCCGTCCTCGAGGACGGCCGTACCGAGGTCCTCGGTCGGTGTGCGTTCCTCCCCCTCGACGGGATACGACGCGAGGAAATAGCCGAGATCGAACAGCGGGTCGCCGATCGTCGCGAGCTCCCAGTCCAGCACTGCGGCAATGCGTCCCGGCGAGTCGGGAGCAAGGATGACGTTGCCGATGCGGTAGTCGTTGTGGATGATCGCCGCACCCGATTCGGCAGGCACGTTGGCGCCGAGCCACGCGTCGATGTCCGCGAACTCCGGCGGCGGTGTCCCGTCCTCGGCCGCGACCAGCCTGCCCATGCGGCGCAGGTGACGTTCGTTGAATCCTTCCGGGCGGCCCAGGTCGCCCAGGCCGGCGGCCTGCCAGTCCACCGCGTGCAGTGCGGCGAGCGTGTCGATCAACGCCTCCCCGATCCGGCGGCGGTCTGCCGGCGCGCTCAGCGCGGACGGGGTCTCGGTGGTGACCACCGGTCCGGCGACGTAGTCCATCACGTAGAACGGGACGTCGAGCACCTCACCGGTCTGGCCGACGGCGAGGACGTCCGCCACCGGCACGCCGCTGCCGGCGAGGCCGCCGACGAGACGGGCCTCCCGCAGCATGTCGTGGGCGCCCGGTGGAATCGGCGGAGGCGGCGGGCGGCGGACGATCACCTGACGGACCCCGTCGGACACGAGGAACGTCAGGTTGGAATGTCCGTCACCGATCCCCGCGGTCGTGAGCGGACCCTCGGTGATCCCGCGCTCGCGCAGGAACGCTTCCAGCGCACCGAGCGTGTCGGGAGTCCATTCCCAGGTCATGCGCTCGCCTCCATCCGTGTCGTCATTCGTTGATTCCTACTGCCCGGTGAAGCGCGGCGCCCGCTTCTCCTTGAACGCCGCGAGCGCCTCCGGCATGTCGGCGCACCGGGTGAGCAGCGCCTGTCCCCGGTTCTCCAACTCGAGCGCCGCCGCGTACGACGTCACTTCCTGGTTCCGTTGCAGCGCACGCTTCGACATCCGGACGCCGCCCGGTGAATTCGATGCGATCGCCTCGGCCACCGCGACTGCCCCGTCGAACAGGTCCTCGCTCGGCACCACCCGGTTCGCCAGCCCGATTCGGGCGGCTTCCTCCGCACCGACGAAACGCGCGGTGTAGGCGATCTCCGCCGCCCGACCGGGCCCGACGAGCCGGGTGAGCTGCCACGACGTGCCAAGTTCCCCGACGGACAATCCGACCTTGACGAACGCCGCGTTGAACTTTGCGGTGGGCGCCACGAGCCGGATGTCGCAGGCGAGCGCGAGCGACAGCCCGCCCCCGGACGCCGCACCGTGAATCGCGGCGATCACCGGGAAAGGCAGGTGGTGCAGCGCCGCGAGGCCACCGGTCGCGGTCTCCTGGAACCTGAGGAATTCACGCACACCCATTTCGGTGATCACGCTGATCTCGTCCAGGTCGAAGCCCGCGCAGAACACGCGATCGCCCGCACCGCGGATGATCAGCGCCCGCGCGTCCGTGTCGCGCAGGGCGTATGCGACGGTGTTGAACTCCTCGAACATCTTCACGACCATCGAGTTCATCCGCTCGGGCCGATTGATCGTGAGGACGACGATCTTGCCGTCGAGCACCTCGAGGGTGAGGGTCTCCAGCTGCGGCGGCTCGTAGTTGCTCAGCACCGCCGTATTCTCCCGCACTTCGGTCTGCGTCATCTGGCTCACCTTCCCGTGAACTTCGGGCTGCGCTTCTCTTTGAACGCGGCCAGCGCCTCGGGCATGTCGTCGCCACGAGTGAGCAGCGCCTGACCGCGGTTCTCGAGTTCGAGCGCCGCCGCATACGAGGACACTTCCATGTTCGCGTGGAGTGCACGCTTCGACAGCTGGACTCCGGCAGGCGAATTCGCGCTGATCAGGCGGGCCATCGCGAGCGCCTCGTCGAGCAGCGACTCGGCGGGCACGACCGCGTTGAGCAGTCCGAGGGACTCCGCCTCGACTGCTTCGATGAAGCGGCCGGTGTAAGCGAACTCCGCGGCGCGCGCCGGACCGATGAGCTTGGGCAGGTGCCACGACGCCCCCAGGTCGCCGGCCGACAGTCCGATCCGCACGAACGCCGCGTTGAACCGTGCCGCCGGCGAACCGATCCGGATGTCGGCGGCGAGGGACAGGGACAGCCCGCCACCGGCGGCCGCACCGTTGACTGCGGCGATCACCGGGACCCGGATGCTGCGGATCGCCGAGAGAGCCCGCGCGGCCAGTTCCTGCTGGTCCAGCATGCCCATCGGCGTCATCGACGACAAACCGTCGGCGTCGTCGAGGTCGAATCCGCCGCAGAACGCCTTGCCTGCGCCGGTGAGGATCACGACGCGGAGGTCGTGTTCGTGATCCAGTTGCAGCGCAACCCTCTCGAGTTCGACGAACATGGTGTTCGTCATCGAGTTCATTCGTTCGGGGCGATTCAACGTCACGACGGCGATGCCGGGTTCCGGCCGGTCGAGCGTGAACGTCTCCCATGTCGTGGGCTCGGTCACGAGGTCACTCCTTCTCAGTTCGGCGATCCCAGGTGGTCGCCGCAAGTTTTTTGGTGGTGGTCCGGACGCCGATGGTCCGGCAGGTCAGGTCTCCGCGGCGGCCTCGCGCACAGCACCCGAGCGCAGCCACTCGGCGGCACGGCCGGGGTCGATCCCCCAGTCGGTCAGGATCTCGGTGGTGTGTTCGCCCGGCATCGGCGGACGGCGATCTACTGCGGCCGCGGTGCGGCTGAAGCGCGGCGCCGGCGCCGGTTGGACGAGACCGTCGACGTCGACGAATGCCTTTCGGGCGACATGATGCGGGTGCGACGGCGCCTCGTCGACCTCGAGAACAGGCGATATACAGGGTGTGAGCCCCTCGCCCGCCTCGAGCCAGTCTGCGAGCGTGCGGCCGCGCACGGCGTCCGCGAAGATCTTCTTCACCTGCGGCCACTGCGAGCGGTCATTCTGCTCCGGAAGATCGCCGGGCAACTCCAGCAGCGCAACGAGGTCGGCGTAGAAATGCGGTTCCATCGCCCCGACGGCCAACCACTTACCGTCCGCGGTCTCGTAGGCGTCATAGTAGGGCGCACCGCTGTCGACGATGTTGGTGCCGCGTTCAGGGTTCCACGTTCCCGTCTGCGCGAACCCGAAGAAGGGTGTCGCAAGGAGTGCGGACCCCTCGACCATCGAGGCGTCGACCACCTGTCCGAGTCCCGAGCGCTGCCTCTCGAACAGCGCCGACAGGACGCCCATCGCGAGAAGCATTCCCCCGCCGCCGAAGTCGCCGATCAGACTGAGCGGCGGGGTGGGCGGTTGGCCGTGGCGTCCGATCAACGACAGGGCACCACTGAGCGCGACGTAATTGATGTCGTGGCCGACGTGCTGAGCGAGCGGTCCGTCCTGACCGAAACCGGTCATGCGGCCGTAGATCAGCCCGGGATTACGTGCGGCGCAGTCGTCCGGTCCGATGCCGAGTCGCTCAGCGACCCCCGGTCGGAAGCCCTCGATCAAGATGTCTGCGTCCGCTACGAGAGAGAGCACCACCGCGGCGCCGTCCGGATGCTTGAGGTCGACGGCGAGCGAGCGACGTCCGCGGTGCAGCAATTCCGTCCGGAAGTCAGCATTCGGCCCCACCAGTCCCGAACCCGTGGCGCGATCCACTCGAATCACGTCGGCGCCCAGATCGGCAAGGAGCATGGCGCAGAACGGACCCGGCCCGATCGAACCGATTTCGATCACCTTCAAGCCCGACAGCGGCCCGGTGAACGAGCGTTTCGAGTCGTCCCGCACCATCTACCCACCTCCTGTCGATCTTTGGTCTGATAATAATACCTTGGAATCGTTCACGGAGGAATACCCCCGACGCCGCGGCCCGGCGTGTGCACTGACGACCAGTACGACCGAAAGCAGTACGACCGCTCCCCCGATGACGAGGACGGGCGTGACGGGCTCGGACAGGACCACCGACCCGAGCGCCACGGCCACCACCGGATTCACATACGTATGGGTGGCGACCAGCGACAGCGGGGCGTGATGCAGCAGCCACGCGTACGCGGTGAAGCCGACGATCGAGCCGAAGACCACGAGGTAGCCGAACGCGCCCCACGCGCGGAGTCCGATGTCACCGTGCAGCCGTTCCCCTGTCGGTACCGACGCGAGCGTCATGGCCGCACCGGCCGCCAGAAGCTGGTACGTCGCACTGACATACACGTCACGAGGCAGCCAGATTCGGGGCTTGATCCACGACCCGAACGACCAGGACACACTGGACAACACGATGACCGCCACGCCGACGAGCGGGAGTCCCGAGTGTTCACCACCGTGCGGCAGCACCAGGACTGCGAGACCGACCAGCCCCACACCGACGCCGGCCAATTCGAGAACCCGTGGACGGTCACCGGACAGCGTGCGGTAGATGCAGATCCACAGCGGCACCATGGCCACGAGGAGCGCCGTCACCCCGGAGGGCACGCCGTGCAGTTGGCCGACCGAGGTCAGGCCGTTTCCGCAGGCGAGTAGCAGCACGCCCAGGAACGAAGCGCCTGCCGCTTCCCGCCAGGTGAGGCGCAGCCGCCGCCGGCCACCGCGACAGGCCAGGAAGGCGGCCATCAGCAGAGCGGCAAGGAGGAACCGCGCACCCATCGAGCCGAGCGGAGGGACCTCGTCGATCACCAGGCGGATCGCGAGATAGATCGATCCCCAGATCACATAGACGAGGAAAAGGGCCAGCGCGATCGCACCCCTCCCGGCACGCCCCGACGTCACGACGCTCAGGAGAATCGCGGAGCGCGCTTCTCGAGGAAGGCGGTGATGCCCTCCTTCGCCTCTCCGTTCTCGAACAGGTCCTGCTCCTGGGCGACCTCGAACCGGAAGCCCTCCTCGAGCGGGGTGTCGAACGACGCGTCGACCGTGCGGATGACGGCGCGCTGCGCGGGCAGCGACATCGTGCACAGCTCGGCCGCGAGCGCCTGCGCTGCATCGGTGGCGGTACCGGCGTCGACGAGTCGGTCGATCAGTCCGATCGCATGCGCCTCGGCGGCGAGGACCTGCCGGGCACTCAGCATGATGTCCAGGGCGCGACCACGACCCACGAGACGCGGAAGTCGCTGCGTCCCACCGGCTCCGGGGATGAGGCCGAGCTTGACTTCGGGCAGCCCGAACTTCGCGTCCGCCCCGCCGACCCGCAGGGTGCAGGCCATTGCCAGTTCGAGGCCGCCGCCGAGTGCGAGGCCGTCCACCGCGGCGATCGAGATGCGGTCGGCGGACGCGAGTCGGTCGAGCGCCCCACGGAGTCGATCGCCGTACGCGGTGAAGGACTCCGCGTCCACGGACGACATGTGCTTGATGTCGGCGCCGGCGGCGAAGAAGCCCGGAATGTCCGAGCGGACGACGATCACCTTCACCGATCCATCGGCGTCGGCTGCGTCGAGCGCCGCGTTCAGGCCGTCGATGATCGGCAGCCCGAGCGCGTTCGCCGGCCTGCGTTGCAGCGTGATCGTCATGACGCCGGCGTCGACGTCGCTCCACGCGACTGCGGGCGTTGCGGTTTCCGACATGCACACCATCCTGTTCGGTCCAGTCCCATGTGAGCGGCGAAGTGTGCGCGGGCACACTTTGCCACTCACCTGAGGTATTGACCCAACCATACTAATTGTCGGACCGAAATGGAAGATCAGGGCCGCCGCGGGAACTTCTCGAACTCGGGGCGTCGCTTCGCCTTGTACGCCTCGCGCCCTTCCTTCGCCTCCTCGGTCGAGTAGAACAGCAAATTCGCGTCGTGAGCGAGCTGCTGAATGCCGGCCATCCCGTCCTCGGCGGCATTGAAGCTCGCCTTCATCAGGCGCAGCGCGAACGGCGACAGCTGGAGCATCTCGCGGCACCACTGCACGGTTTCCCGTTCCAGGTCGGCGAGCGGGACGACGGTGTTGACCAGCCCCATCTCGCGCGCCTGCTGTGCGTCGTACTGACGGCACAGGAACCAGATCTCCTTGGCCTTCTTCACCCCGACGAGTTCGGCGAGCAATCCCGCACCGTAGCCGCCGTCGAACGACCCGACCTTCGGACCGACCTGACCGAACCGGGCATTGTCCGCCGCGATGGACAGGTCGCAGACCAGGTGCAGGATGTGCCCGCCGCCGATCGCGTAACCGGCGACCATGGCGACCACCGGCTTCGGCAGGCGCCGGATCTGGATCTGCAGGTCGGTGACGTGGAAACGGCCGACACTTCCCGCCTTGCCCGGTTCGGTGAGGTAGCCGGTGTCGCCGCGCACGCGCTGGTCGCCACCCGAGCAGAACGCGTCGGGACCCTCACCGGTCAGCACGATGACGCCGACCGAGGAGTCCTCACGGGCATCGACCAGAGCCCCGGAGATTTCCATCAGCGTCTGCGGCCGGAACGCGTTGCGCACCTCCGGCCGGCAGATCGTGATCTTCGCGATCCCGTCGCCGCTGTGCTCGTATCGGATGTCCTCGAATTCACCGACTGCCGTCCAGGACACGAAATCCGTTGTATCACCGTTGTTCGTCATGAAGCGATCATAGGCACACGTGCAAACGATCGTTATCGCTCGCGGGCCTCACGAGCGCATCACCCTTCCGCCTCGAACCGGGCGTTCGATCCGGAAGTGGAGCTCTGCGATACCGGGCGCATAGTAAATGATCAGAGCGATCGCGGGAAGGATCGTCGGCGTACCATTCGGATCAGAATTGCACGGGTTGCTGGGCCTCCAGCACCTCGGCGATGCTCTGTGCGACTCCTTGTGGGAATCCGGTCATCCGGCACCATGCGAGTTCTCGCTCGCTCTGGCGCCGGGCCACCTCGGCAACAGCGCGACTCGCCGTTTCGCCCGCCGACCCGGACGCCGCAAGGCTCCCGTAGGTGCGCTCCACGAGCGATTTCATCCGGCGTACCTGAGCGCGCAGCCGCACAAGATCCTCTGGCGGTTCGGCTGATTCGGCGATGAGCTCTCGGGCCTCGCCTCCGCTCCCCGCGGGGACGAATTCGACGAGCATAGCCAGGAGCGCCCGATTTTCGGCGTGCTCGGCACACTCGTAACGGTGCTCGGATGCGTGCACATCGAGGATCCAGTCGAGGCAGGCGAGCACGAGTCCGGCCTGCTCGGCGGCGAACGACTCACTCGGATCCAGTGCCGGTAGAACCGTTTTCGCGATCGTATTGCGTACAGCGCCGACCTGCTGGGCAACGGTGGGAATCATGGGTGGCCTCCTAATACTTGCCGACGATGGTGAGGAGCTGGTCCAGGTAGAAGGCTCCCAAACCTCCAAGGAAGGTCTGCATCGCATCCAGGTGGGTCATTCGCTCGACCGCGTTACGGGGACCTGTGCCGATCAGGGCGACCGCGGCCCAGTACATATTGACGACGGTGTAGTACTCCAGACGTTCGAGATCCACGGGCAGGCCGGACACTTTCTCGTATTCGGCGATCATGTCGCTGCGGGTGACGAGCGCCGAGCAGTAGAACTCGCCGGTCTCGGAATCGTGCTCACCCCAGCCCTCCATCATCGCGTAGGCAAGATCGTGATGACGGTCGCCGAGATACGTGAGTTCCCAGTCCAGGAGCGCTGTGATCGTCCCCGACTCCTCATCGAAGAGAAAGTTGCCGTTGCGGTAGTCCCCGTGCACGACGGAGACGTGGTCGACCACCGGACGGCGGTCCCACAGCCACTGCCTGGTCAACGCGATCACCGGGTGCGCCTCGAAGGAATCCTCCTGCCACGCCCGGTCCCAGGCCGCGAGTCTCCAATCGACAGCGTCGGTCGTGCCGACCCGGGGACGCTCGAACGATTCGAGTCGGTGCGCGGTCCAGTCGAACCGGTGCAGTTCGGCGAGGTGCCGGACGAACTGGGGCCCGAGGACGGAACGTAGTCGCGGCCCGTAGGTGGTCCCGAGTCCGGACGCAGTCTTCACCGCGTCCCGCGCACTGGCCGAACCACTGACGTATCCGCAGATCATCGACGGGGCGCCGAGTTCTCCCGATTCCTCGGTTGCCCAGAACACCGGCGGGACGGGCAGGGCTCCGTCCAGCATCCGCAACACCTCGAACTCGCGCAGTCGGGGCGTCTCGACCATCGACGCGGGCGGATCCATGCGCAGGACCATGCGATCATGGCGGGGTTGTCCGTCCAGCTCCCAGTCCAGGTCGAAGACGAATTGTTCCTTCGAAGCGCCGCCCGCAAGTCTGGCCACGTTGTCGATCCGGAACTGCCCGCCGAGCCGACCGGACAAGAACTGGGACAGATTGTCCTGCACGGCGTCCAGGCGAGGTTGTTCGTGAAACACCGTCCCTCGACGCTCCATCTTCCGGCGCAGCGTGTCGTCGATCGTGGGCTCCACGCGCACGGCGGAGCGGGGTGTCCGCTCGAATCCTCCGGAGGTCGTCATGGTGTCAGGCTCCCGTCTCACGCGCGGACGAGACCGAGTCGGTGTCATCGTGGACGAGGATCACCTTCGCGACCTCGCCGCGCGCCTGGGCCTGCACCGCATTGTCGATGTCGGTGAACGGAAACGTCCCGACGAGCTTGTCGAACGGGAACTCACCCGCCCGAAACAGGTCGAGCAGGTAGGGAATGAACGTCCGCGGATCGCTGTCGCCCTCCGTGATACCCCGAACCGTCAGGCCGGCGACCATAGCCGGAACGATTGGCAGGGGAACGGTGGCCGCCATGTCGTGCGGGACCCCGACGAGGCCGAGGGTCCCGAGCGGCGCGAGCGCGCGCAGAGCTTCTTCGAGGACCGACTGAGCCCCCGTTGTGTCGAAGGCGTAATCGACACCTTGGCTTGCCACAGCATGCACCTGATCCTCGAGCGGACCGGTCGCCGGGTCCAGCGTCGTGGTCGCCCCCAACTCCTCGGCGAGTGCCCGGCGCCTCGGGTCCGGGTCGGAGATGATGATGGGTGTGCAACCGCGGACCCGGGCTGCCATCACCGCCGCCAGGCCGACCGGACCGGCCCCGAGGACGAGGAGAGACTCCCCCTCCCTGCAGTCCATGCTGTTGAATACGGCGCCGGCACCGGTCTGGATGCCGCATCCCAGCGGACCGACGAGTTCGATCGGTACGTCGGCGGCAACCCTGACCACGTTGCGCTCCGCGGCGAGCGCGTGTGTTGCGAAGGACGACTGACCGAAAAAGGAGGCGGTGACCGGCGCGCCGTCACGGCTGATGGTGGTGGTGCCGTCCTCTCGCAGGCCTCCACCGTAGTTGCGCGCGCCAAACTCGAGGCAGTAGGCCGGCCGGCCGGCCTCGCACGGGCGGCAACGCCCGCACGACGCGAACGACAGGGCTACGTGGTCACCGCGGGCCACCGACGTCACTCCGTCCCCGACCTCGACGACGATCCCGCTGCCCTCGTGTCCCAGGACCATCGGATAGCTGAGGCCGAAGAATCCGTCACGGGCCGCGATATCCGTGTGGCACAACCCCATTCCCTTGATCTCGACAAGCACCTCACCGGGGCCTGTAGAGGCGAGCAGGACCTGCTCCAGGTTGAAGGAGCCACCGGTATCGGTGACCACCGCGGCAGTGATCGAACGTGGCATGGGAATGATCCTTTCGTCGTCGGCCAGGCACACCGGCGGGATCTCCGGATGAGAGCTCTCATGGTGTGGAACCGCGCCGTAGTCGGTGCGAAACAGCGGACATCCGATGCGGTTCGGCGCCGCATGCGGGGGTCCGACAGTGGAATGGGAGAAGAACCGCGGTCGAGGCCCGCGGGCGTAGGTCCACAAGGTAGTGACAACGACCACAGCAGTCAACCATCGGCAGGGCCGGACGACCCTCCCCCGGCGGCCTGTGCGTATCTGCGCGTTGCCGATCCGGTGATGCACCGGGATGCCCCCTTCTCCAGATCGTGCCCGAGACGCCTCTCCCATCGGGGGGAGGTTCGGGGTAGTTCGGAGGGATAAGACGACTTCGGACTACTCACAGGCACGGACTGTTCGCAAGATGTGAGGAGTGTCGTGCGCCACACCTCACGTGGACATTGCATCCGTGGACACTGCATCAAAGGAGCCAACCCATGATCGAAACCCATGACTGCGACTTTCACCGTCGCGACCCGGACGATTGGACCTGGACGGAGACCACCGCCCTGATCTTCAGCGTTCCCGAGGCCGGCATTCTCGGCAACGCGTACGTCCTTGCACGTCCGAACCTCGGTGTGGCCTTGTCGTCTGTCTGTCTCGTCCAGGGAATCTGCAGCGACGCGTCCCAGATCGATTTCAACGATTGTCAGGTCCACCTACCGTGCCCCAGCTCCTTCACGGATTTCAGCCTCCCGAACGGTTTGAGCGTGAAGGTCTCGAACGCGCCCCGTGACTACCACTTCCGCTACGAGCATGTCCTCGGCAACTGCTCGTTCGATCTGACCTTCGAGGCGCTGCATCATCCCTTCGACATGCACGATCCGGCACAGAATGCGCTCCTGTCGAAAGCCGACTCGGTGGCCACGCTCGACGAGATGGGCGATGGCTGGGCAACAGGACATTTCGAGGCCAAGGGCCACATCACCGGTGAGCTGGAACTGCGGGGCAAGCGATACACGGTCGACTGCTACGAAGGCATGGACCACAGCTGGGGGCCACGACGGGACGTCGGAACCTGGGCGGTGTCCTGGATTTCCGTGAATTTCGGTCCGGAGCTGGCGATGCACCTCGCTGTCGACATGACGATCGAACAAGGCGAAGTTCACTACCGGAAGTTGCGATTCGGATTTGTCACCGAACACGGACAGACGCGAAGCCTCGTGTCCGCCGAGGTCGAGGCGACCCGTGTGGACATGCTCACCATGTCGAACCGCATCAAGGTGCGAGACGACCAGGGCAGGGAGTGGGAATTCTTCGGAAATGCTGTCGCGGCGCACCCGTGGCACGCGTTCAACCCGCGCGACGTCGCCTACCAGAGCCTCCACCGATATGAACACGACGGACGGGTCGGTTACGGCGAAATGGCGGACATCTTCGGCCTCGACTACCTCTCCGAGCGGATGTCCAGGCACGGAAGGAAGGGATGACATGACCACCACCGGACGGAGCGGCCTCCTCACCGCCGCGGACTTTGACTCGCGTGACAATCCGCCACGCGAGTTCATCGACGAGATGCGAAGCCGCTATCCCGTGGACAGCGAGCTCGATCGCATGTTGGTGCGCAAGCTCGAGCGCCGGACGAGTGCCCCGTATCAGCGCATCAGTCTCGACAACTTCGTCACGTGTCTGGATGGGCTGCTGCGCGAAAGCATCGCAGGCAGCTACGAGATTTCCGATGCGCGTTGGCTTTCGGGTGGCGCATCGAAAATGCAGATGGGATTCGATCTGCGGTGGGACGATCCGGACCGCGGCCTCGTGACCGACAGATTGGTCGTGCGGATGGACCCTTCGGAGTCACTCAATGCCACGAGCCGCCGGCAGGAGGCCGAGATCCTCGGCGCGGTCCGGGGTGCCGTGCCGGTGCCCCGGGTCTTCTGGCTCGACGCGGACGCGCGGTGGTTTCCCGAACCCGCACTCGTCTACGAGTTCGTTCCCGGCGTGACGAAACCCCGAACCACGGGTACGGGAGCGGTGAGTGGGCTCGGCACCGTGTTCGGGCCTGCGCTCCGAGAGACGCTCGGCCACCAGTTCATCGAGCATCTGGCGGCCCTCCACACGTTGGACGTGGACCGCCTCGGCCTGGAGAGTTTCGACAGGCCCCTGCCCGGGACGACTCGAGCAGCCGAATGGAAACTGAATCAGTACCGCCGGGTGTGGGAAGAGGATCGCGGCGAGGACCATCCGCTCATGGACGTGGCCGCCGGCTGGCTGAAGCGCAACCTTCCCACCGTCGATCGTGTGAGCGTCGTGCACGGAGACTTCCGGAGCGGAAACTTCCTCTTCGACGAGGAAACCGACACGATCACGGCGTGGCTCGACTGGGAATACTGCCATCTCGGCGACCGGCACCGAGACCTCGCATGGGCGACCGACGCCACGTTCGGTCACGTCGATTCCGAGACCGGCGAGTACCTGGTCTGCGGTCTGTTCACCGAGCAGGAGTTCCTGCAGCGCTATGAAAAGGCATCCGGCCTCGTAGTCGACCCCCGGCGTCTCGCCTATTACAAGGTGTCGAACACCTACCAGCTGATTGTTGCCACTCTCGCAACGGCCTACCGGGTGACCCGACTGGGGAAGACCCATCAGGACGTCCTCCTGACCTGGGTCAAGGGCATGGTGCCCGTTCTCTCGCAACAACTCGTCGACCTCCTGGAGGGGCAACTCTGATGGCCGATCACTCCGAGAATTTCCTGCGTGCGGTCATCAAATCGTTGCGCGACGTCGTCGGCCCAGCCGTGGACGCGGGCGATCCCATGGCCCAGGAACAGCTTGCGCTGTCGATCAGTACCCTCGAATTCCTCCAGAGCCGACTGCCACGCCTGCACGCGCGGGCGGTCTTCGAACTCGAACACCACCTTCGTCTGGCGAAAGACGTTCTCGCCGAACTACGCGGCGCGGAAGCAGCGCAAGACCTCGCGAAATCGGTGGAATACGGCGATCAAGTCATTGCCGTACCCGGAGTCGACGACAGCGTTCTGACGCGCGCGACGGCGGCAATCGCTGCGAACCTGCGGGCGCTACTGGATGCGGATATCGAAGAGTCTGCCCGTGCTCGTGCCGAACGCACGATTATTGCGGCCATGGCGGAACGGATCACCTTCGAACGTGCATGGTATCTGCCCATGGGGTTCGACCCGAGCCCGTTGTCGGCGCCGGCGCTCGACGACGTTCTACCTGTCCACGCCGGATAGACAACCGAACCCGAGAGGCCACAGCCATGACATTCGACTACTCAACTCTGTACATCGGCGGAAAGTGGATCGAACCGGCCACGACAGCCACGATCGCCGTCCACTCTCCGACGACGGAACAACTGATCGGTTCTGTGCCGGACGGAGCCGAAGCCGACATCGACCGCGCCGTCGCGGCCGCCCGGGCGGCGTTCGACGACCCCGTGGGGTGGGCGACGTGGAGTCCGTCCGAGCGTGCAGACGTGATCGAGCGTTTTGCACTCGAACTCGAGTCCCGGAGCGAAGAGACGGCGCGGCGCGTCAGCTCCCAGAACGGAATGCCGATCGGACTTGCCCGGCAGTTCGAAGGCGCATTTCCCGCAGTAATGCTGAGGTACTTCGCCGATCTGGCGTCCACCAGCCCGCAGGACGAGATTCGACCTGGCTTGCTGGGAGGATCCACGCTGGTTTCGCGGCTGCCCGTCGGCGTGGTCGGAGCGATCGTGCCCTGGAACGTGCCCCAGGCGATTTCCTTCCTCAAGCTCGCACCTGCCCTGGCGGCCGGATGCACCGTGGTGCTCAAGCCCGCCCCGGAAACGGTGCTCGACGCATTTCTCATGGCCGAGTCGGCCGAAGCCGCGGGACTACCACCCGGGGTGCTGAACGTCGTTCCTGCCGGCCGCGAAGTGGGCGCCTATCTCGTCTCGCACCCAGGCGTGGACAAGGTGTCGTTCACCGGATCAACTGCTGCCGGCCGGGGCGTCGCCGAGGCTTGTGGCCGGCTTCTCCGTCCGGTCACGCTCGAACTCGGCGGAAAGTCGGCCGCGGTCGTGCTCGACGACGCCGACCTCGATTCCACGATCGAGAAGTTCATCGGGGCCACGATGATCAACAACGGTCAGATCTGCTGGCTCAACACTCGGATCCTCGCACCGAAGTCTCGTTACCAGGAGATTCTCGACACCGTCACCGACATCATCGCGTCCCTGACCGTCGGTGATCCACTCAGCGACTCGACCCAGGTGGGTCCGCTCGTGTCGGCACGACAGCGGCAGCGCGTGGAGGGCTACATCGCGAAGGGACTCGCAGACGGTGCTCGCCTGACCACGGGTGGCGGGCGTCCCTCGGGGGACGGCTGGTTCGTCGAACCCACGGTGTTCGCCGATGTCGATCCGCGAGCAGTGATCGCGCAGGAAGAAATCTTCGGCCCGGTGCTTTCGGTGATCCCGTACACGGATGAGACGCAGGCGATCGCTATCGCGAACGACAGCGAGTACGGCCTGGGCGGAACCGTGTGGACCGCGGATCCCGACCGCGGCACGGCTGTTGCGCGCCGAATTCATTCCGGGACAGTGGGTATCAATGGTTATGCCAATGATCCGACCGCGCCGTTCGGTGGAATCAAGAACAGCGGCCTCGGCCGTGAGCTGGGCCCGGAAGGCCTTGCCGGTTATCAATACCCCATGAGCATCTACCTCGATGCCGGGACCGCCTGAACCACCCCTTGTCCATTTGGTCCAACCATCTTAAGCTCAACCGAGAACGTCAGCGGCACAGCGCCTGGCCGGCCCGATCCGGGCTCAGCTCGATCGGCATGTAGTGCCGCGTGAGAAAGGGTGACGACGGGTTGCGCGAACGGACTGAAGAGGTGGCGCCGACCGAGCGTGTTCGTCTCGGCCGGCGCACTACCTCACCGATCGACGTCCTCGATCGACTGTCCGGCGATGTCGCCGACGCGATCGAGCAGGGCCTTCTGGAGTCCGAGGAACTGTCGGACATCGGCCGACTCCTCGTCCGATTGGAAGCATCGCGACTGTCCCGTGGGGATCAACGCGCCCGTCACTTCGAGGACACCGCGGGAAAGATCCGCGACTTGATCGCGTCGCCTCCCCGCGACGGGACCATGATCGAACTCCTCGAAACGAACTTCACTCCGGCATGTACCGCATTGGGATTTCGGAGGTCGCTGCTCTCGACTGTCGAGAACGGCACGTGGCAGCCCGAATTCTTGCACGTCGACAACGCTCTCTCCGATTCTCACGCGCCCTTGAAGCACTACCTCGGGCAGAACGTCATCGATCTCGTCTCCGCTCCACTGGAGGCCGACGCCATTCGACGGCAGATTCCCCATCTGGTGATCTCGCCGCATACCCATCAGTTGACGTACAAGCCCCTGATGACGGTCTCGGACTCACAAGGGTATGCGGTCGCTCCACTCGTCTCACGGGCCCGTGTCATCGGCATGATCCACGTGGACCAGTTCGACGAGGAGGCCACACGTGCCGACCTCGAAAAGGTGACATTCCTGTCGGAGATGATGGGTATGGTCGCGGAACGCATCATTCAGAATCGCCGCCTCGCGTCGCTCATGGAACGTGTCGCGAACATCGTCGCGTACTCCGAAAACCTGATGGCGGGTCACGCAGACATCGATGTGCTCGACAGCCGCGGCTCCGTTTCGTCGTCGAGGACGAGTGAATTGCTCACACCACGTCAGCATCAAGTTCTCGGCGATCTCGCGGCCGGACTCTCGAATGCGGAGATCGCCCGAAAGCTCGGCGTATCGGAAGGCACCGTCAAGTCCCACGTCAAGCAAATCTTCCACAAACTGGGCGTGCACACCCGGGCAGCCGCTTCCGCTGCCTATCGTTCGGACCGCACGGCGGGCTCGGCACAATGACGACGAAGAACGACGGAATCCCGGATCCTAGCGTCCGCACACTCCGCCAACTGTTCGACGACGGACAAATCGCCCTCGAGATGTCCCGGCGGGAGCGCGCGACGAGCGCCGACGCAATCGACGACAGGGTTCGGTTCGGCCACTTCGCGGCGCGGATCGAGGATGCCGTCACCGAGGTACTCGACGGTATTCACACCGTGCCGGCCGAGGCGCGCCCATCCGTCGCCGCGCTCGTCGTGCGGTCTCTTCGACTCCTCCAGTCGTTGTCGTCGGAGGCGGACGACATCGAGTTCGGCTTGTACAAGTCCCTGTCGCTCGTGGCCCAGACATTGCGGCGCACAGAGCAGTTCGCCGATGGGCTGGACTTCGTCTGCCAACAGCTGAATGTCGTGACAGGAGGGCCCGTCCTGTGCTCCCGGGTGGTCGACGACCAATGGAGAGTCGTCGCCTCGAGCGGTGTCGCATCGTCGGTCGTCGGGTCGTCCGTGCTGCTCGCCACCGGCTCGGCGGAGCACCTCGCCCTTACGGAACGACGGCCGACGCCGTCGATTCGACCGGCTCAGCAAGCCGGGGGTGTAGTTGAGAACGCACTCGGCACCGACTCGTACATCGTTGCGCCCCTGGTATCGAGCCGAAATACATATGGCCTGATCCACTGTGGCTTCACCGGACCGGACCCGACTTCGATGTGTGCCTTTCTGTCGCTGCTGGGAGAGCTCGTCACTCTGGCGTGGACCAACCGCAGCAACGACGCGGAATTCGACGAGTTCGAGTCCCGCGTGCGCCGAGAATTCGAGCCCCACTCCGCGCACCGGGACGTGCCCGGCCGTCGAGCCGGAGAGCAGGTCGCTCTCACACGCCGGGAACGTGAAGTGCTGCAGTTGGTGCTTCACGGTGTTTCCAATGCGAGAATCGCGACCACGCTGTTCATCTCGGTGGAAACGGTGAAGTCCCACGTGAAGAACGTCCTGCGGAAATGCGGGGCGGTGAACCGCTCCGAACTCATCGCACAATTTCCCGCCGGCGGTGCACGTATCGGCGCGATTCGCACGAGTGCGTAGTCGCACCCTCGAGGAAACTCGTCACGCGACATAACGAACGCGCGGCCGGATCGCTCCGGGCCGCGCGTTCGGGATGATGCCGTCAGGACATCGTCAGACCACCGCTGACGGACAGGGTCTGTCCGGTGACGAATTCTGCTGCATCGGAGGCGAAGTACGCCACCGCGGCACCGATGTCCTCCGCCTTGCCGAGTCGCTTCATCGGCACGGCGCGGGTCATGCCTCCGATCACCTTGTCGGCCTCCTGACCCGAGCTGTCGGCGAACTTGCGGAGCGCCGGGGTGTCGGTCGGGCCGGGGCACACGGTGTTCGCGGTGACGCCCTTGGTCGCGATTTCACGGGCGAGGGTCTTGGTGAAGGCGATGATGCCGCCCTTGGCGCCCGAGTAGACGGCCTCGAGCGACGAGCCGACGCGGCCGGCGTCCGAACCGATGTTGATGACCCGGCCGAAGCCGCGCTCCACCATGCCCGGGACGGTCGCCTGGATGACCCGCAGCTGGCCCTTGAAGTTGATGTCGAGGATCCGGTCCCAGAACGCCTCGTCGGTCTTCAGGAACGGCATGAAGTCGTCCCAGCCGGCGTTGTTGACGACGATCTCGACCGGGCCGAACTGCTCGGCGACCTGCTTCACCGCGGCCTGCACGGACGCGGTGTCGGTGACGTCGACGGGCACGGCGATCGCCTGGCCGCCGGCGTCGCGGATTCCGGCGGCGGTCTCCTCGGCGACCTCCAGGTTGAGGTCGGCCACCGCGACGCGGAAGCCCGCTGCCCCGAGGGCGTCGGAGATGCCCTTGCCGATGCCCTGTGCACCGCCGGTTACGAATGCGACTCGATTACTCATGTTCTTCTCCGTCTTGTGGTGTTCGTGGGGGAAAGCGGTCAGCGCGTGCTCGCGGCCCATTCGATGGGGCCCGCGACGATCGAGTGACTGGTGAGTTTGCGGCCGAGCACTGTCTGAGCTTCGCGCGCGGCCTCGATGACCCGCGGAAGGTCGAGACCCGTCTCGACTCCCATCTCGTGGAACATGCTCACCAGATCCTCGGTGGCGATATTGCCCGTCGAGCCTGCCGGAACGGGGCAGCCGCCCAGCTCTCCGAAGCTCGATTCGAAGCTCGCGCAACCTGCTTCGAGTGCAGCGTACGCGTTGGCGAGGCCCTGGCCACGCGTGTTGTGGAAGTGCGCGGTGACCTCCACGCCGGGCAGCCGGTCGAGCGCCGCGGCGAAGAATTCCGACGCGTATGCCGGGTTGCACATGCCTGTGGTGTCGCCGAATCCGATCTCGGTGGCGCCGGCCTCGGCGAACCGTTCGGCCAGGTCCAGCACGCGTCCCAACTCGACCTTGCCCTCGAACGGGCAGCCGAACGACGTCGCGATCACCGCGGCGCAGTCGAGGCCCTCGGCGACGATCCGCTTGGCCATGACGTCGTTGTCGGCCATCGTCTCGTCGACGGTGCGGTTGACGTTCTTCTTGTTGTGGGTCTCCGACGCGCTGACGAAGATTGCGACCTCGTGGAACTTGTCGCGCACCTTCAGTGCGTTGTCGAGGCCCTTGCTGTTGGGGACGAGCACCATCAGTTTGGTGTCGTCGGGCACCTCGATGCGCTCGAGGACCTCGACGCCGTCGGCCAACTGCGGGATCACGTCCGGCCGCACGAAACTGGCGACCTCGATCCGGGTGAACCCTGCCCGCCCGAGGGCGTTGATCAACCGCACCTTGTCGTCGGTCGGGATGTGCTCCGGTTCGTTCTGGAAGCCGTCACGCGGTCCGACCTCCCGGATCTGGACCCGCTGCGGACGTGCCATGGCGTTGACTCCTTTCCCCTCACTCCGTTGCGGATGCAAGGTCGTACTCCTCGAGATCGAATTCCAGCCTTTCGCGGTGCTCGGGTGCCGCCACGGCGATCATGCGCCGCGCACGCTCGCCCAGGGAACATCCGCGCAGTGCCGCGGCACCGTGTTCGGTGACCACGAAGTCCACGTCGGCGCGGGCGGTGGTGACCGCGCCGTATTCCAAAGCAGTCTTGATCGTCGACTCCCCTCGCGAATCCGCGCGCATCGCGATGATCGAGCGGCCGCCGGTCATCGCCGCGGCCCGGGAGAAATCCACCTGACCCCCGACGGCACCGGCGTAGGTCGTGTTGCGCAGTTCCGCGCCGACCTGCCCGGTCAGGTCCACCTCGATCGCCGAGTTGATCGACACGAACGATCGCAGCTGCGAGAGAACCTGCGGCGCATGGGTATAGCTCGCCGGGCGGAAGGCCACCGGAAGACCGGGCAGCCGGTCGTACAGTGCCGCCGTTCCGAGCGCGGCGCCCGTCACGTGCAGCCCCGGATCGATCTCCTTGCGCGCCCCGGTCAGCACGCCCCGGTCGATCAGTCGGAGCGCCGCGTCGGAGATCATGCCGGAATGCATCCCGAGGTCCTTGTGTCCCTCGAGAGCGGTGAGGACGGCGGCGGGCAGCGTCCCGACGCCGATCTGGATCGTGTCTCCGTCCGCCACGAGATCGGCGACGTTCCGCGCGATCGCCCGTTCCACCGCGGCGGGCTCACGGTCCGGCGCCTCGAGCAACGGCCGGTCGGTTTCCATTACCGCGGCGAACCGCGACAACGGAATTCGTGGTGCGCCCAGCGTGACGGGCATACGCCGGTTGATCTCGGCGATGAGAACCGGGGTGTGGTCGAGGGCGTCCGCGATGTAGTCGACACCGACCCCGAGCGAGCAGTTCCCGGCCGAGTCCGGCGGTGACACCTGCACGAACCCGACGTCGCACGGGAGCCGCCGTTCGGCGAACAGCCGCGGCAGTGCCCCGTAATGGCAGGGCACGACCTCGAGTCGGGCGAGGCGGCGGAGTTCGCCGAGGCCACCGTAGGAGACGACGGAGAGTTCGTCGGGCAGTTCGCTCGTCAACCGCCGATTCCAGGTCAGTCCCACGAATGCCCGGACCGGGCCGATCGACGAAACCTGGTCGAGCAGGGCGTGGACGAGCGGGGTGGGTTCCGCGCTCGTCTGGCTCCACCAGATTCCGTCGCCGGGCCGGATGTGCGGCGTCAGGTCGATCATCAGTCGATCCGCTGGATCAGGGTCGCCGTTCCCAGGCCGCCGCCGCAGCACATGGTCACCAGACCGATTTCGGCGTCACGCCGCTCGAGTTCCGCGACGATGGTGGCGATGAGCCGGGCACCGGTCGCGCCGACGGGGTGACCGAGCGCGATCGCACCGCCGTTGACGTTGACCCGGTCCATGTCGGGCTTCAGTTCCCGCTCCCAGGCCAGAACGACCGAGCTGAACGCCTCGTTGACCTCGAAGAGATCGATGTCGTTCATGCTCATTCCGTTGCGGTCGAGCAACTTCCGGGTGGCCGGGATCGGACCGGTCAGCATGATGATCGGGTCCACCCCGACGGTCGTCTGATCGAGAATCCGGGCCCGGGCCCGCAGTCCGTGCGCATCGACGGCCTCGCGGGAAGCGAGCAGCACACCGGCCGCCCCGTCCGAGATCGGCGACGAACTGCCCGCCGTGATCCGGCCGTTCTCCCGGAACACCGTCTTCAGCCCGGCCAGGCTGTCCAGGCTCGTGCCGGGGCGGATGGTCTGGTCGGTGGACCGGGTCTCGCCCGCGAGTTCGAGGGGGATCATCTCGGCGTCGAAACGGCCCGCCTCGATGGCCTCGGTCGCCAGACGATGGGAGCGGACGGCGAACTCGTCCATCTCCTGCCGGGAGATCTCCCACCGGTCCGCGATGAGTTCGGCACTCTCGCCCTGGTTCACGAAGTCGTACCGGTCGCGCAGCGCTTCCGGCCACGGGTCGCCGTACAGTTCGGAGATCTTGGCCGGTGAGTTCATCGGCACGTGGCCCATGTGTTCGACACCGCCGGCCACGACGACGTCGTGGGTGCCGGAGCCGACCAGGGCGGCGCCCATCTCGACAGCCGTCTGGGCGGATCCACAGCGGCGGTCCAGGACGACGGCCGGGACCTCCGGCGGGTAGCCGACCTGCAACCAGGCGTTGCGGCCGATGTTGCGGGACTGCTCGCCGAACGGTGCGGTGCACCCGATCACGAGGTCCTCGACCGTCGCCGGAGCCAGCCCGCTGCGGCGGATCAGTTCCGTGTACACCGCGCCGAGCATGTCGTTGGGATGGGTGTCGCGGAACCAGCCGCGGTCGGGGTGCGACTTGCCCATGGGGGTGCGCGCTGCTTCCGCGATGATCACCTCGCGGGCGGAGCGCTGGAAGGGGTTGCGCTTCTCGGCCATCAGATCACCGTCCCGCCGTCGACGGGCAGCACCTGGCCCGTGATGTATGCCGCGCCGTCGGACGCGAAGAACACGAAGCTGGACGAGATCTCGTCCGGTTCCGCCCAGCGGCCCAACGGGATCCGCGCGAGCGTCTTGGCGGCGAGCTTTTCGTTGCTCCGGATGTTCTCCGTCATCTTGGTGGCGGCGAGCGGCGCAATCGCGTTGACCGTCACCTGCTTCTTGGCGAGTTCCCGCGCCAGCGACTTCGTGAGACCGATGATGCCCGCCTTCGCGGCACCGTAGTTGGCCTGCCCGATGGTGCCCACCAGGCCGGCCGCGGAGGTCACGTTGATGATGCGCCCACTGCCGTCGGTGGGCAGGTACGGGAGGACGGCCTTGCTGCAGACGAAACTGCCGACGAGGTGAATGTCGACGATGCGGCGGAAGTCGTCTTCTTCGAGGTTCGGGAACATTGCGGGCGCGATGGCGCCGGCGTTGTTGACCAGGATGTTGAGCGTGCCGCCGTTCAGGGCGGCGGCCTGCTCCGCCGCCGCGGCGGCCGCGTCGCCGTCGCGGACGTCGAGGGCCGCGGACTTCGCCGAACCGCCGGCCGCGGTGATCTCCGCGGCCACGGCCGCAGCGGCCTCGCCGTCGACGTCGGTGACGAGCACGGCCGCACCGGCTCGCGCGTAGGCCTGCGCGACCGAGGCACCGATGCCGCTGCCGGCACCGGTCACGAGGGCGGATTTTCCGGTGAGTTCGAACATCAGTAGCTCCTGGGAAGGCCGAGGACGTGCTCGCCGAGGTAGTTGAGAACCATCTCCTGGCTGAGCGGGGCGATCTTGGTCAGGCGGGCTTCGCGGAAGTACCGGGCCACGTGGTACTCCTCCGAGTAGCCCATGCCGCCGTGGGTCTGCAGGGCGCGGTCCGCGGCCTGGAAACCGGCGTCGGCGCACAGGTACTTGGCCATGTTGGCCTCGCGGGCGCAGGGCTTCCCGTTGTCGTAGAGCCACGTCGCCTTGCGCAGGACGAGTTCCGCGGCGTCGAGTCGGGCCAGCGAATCGGCGAGTGGGAACTGCAGTCCCTGATTCATGCCGATGGGGCGGCCGAACACCTCACGTTCGTTGGCGTACTGGACGCCGCGGCGCAGGGCGGCCCGGCCGATGCCGAGGGCCTCCGAGGCGACGAGCATGCGCTCCGGGTTGAGGCCGTCGAGGATGTACTTGAAGCCCTTGCCTTCCTCGCCGACGCGGTCCTCGACGGGGATCTCGAGGTTGTCGATGAACAATTCGTTCGACGTGACCGCGTTGCGCCCCATCTTCTTGATCGGGCGGATGTCGACCTTCGAGCGGTCCAGGTCGGTGAGGAACAGCGTCAGACCGTCCGTCTTCTTCTTCGCGTCCTCGAACTTCGTGGTGCGGGTGAGGAGAAGGATCTTCTCCGACTCCATCGCCTTGGAGATCCAGACCTTGCGGCCGTTGACGATGTACTTGTCGCCCTCACGCCGCGCGAAGGTGGTGATCCTGGTGGTGTCGAGGCCGGCGCCGGGCTCGGTGACACCGAAGCAGACGTGCAGGTCGCCGTCGACGATCCGCGGAAGGGTGCGCTGCTTGAGTTCCTCGGAGCCGTGCACGATCACCGGGTGCATTCCGAAGATCGACAGGTGCATCGAACTCGCGCCGTTCATGCCGGCGCCGGAAGCGGCGACTTCCTCCAGCAGGATCGAGGCCTCGGTGATTCCCATACCGTGCCCGCCGTAGGCCTCCGGTGTGGTGATGCCGAGCCAGCCGCCCTTGGCGAACGCGTCGTAGAACTCGGTGGGGAACTCGTGCTCGCTGTCCTTCTCCACCCAGTACTGCTCGTCGAACTTGCCGGCCAGCTCTCGCACCGCATCTCGGATCGTCGCCTGATCCTCGGTCAGATCAAAGTCCACAGCACGTCCCGTCGTCGTTGGTTCCGTTTGGACTTAAGTTACTAAAGGACAGACCAAAAAGTCAACGGCCGATCACCCGGCGGCGGGCAGGAGGGGCAGATCCCGCGCCAGGCGCTCGTTCCACACGCCCGGGCCCCCGAACAACTTCTCGTCGAGCTTGGCGCGCTTGTAGTAGAGGTGCAGGTCGTGTTCCCACGTGTAGCCGATCGCGCCGTGCATCACGAGGGCGCTGTCAGCCGCCTGCACCGCATTTCGCGGCACCTGAGCCTTGGCGACCGCGGCGTGGATCGCACGGTCGGCGAGGCCGAGATCGACCGAGGCCGCGGCGTAGTAGGCGATGGAACGTCCCGCCTCGACGGAGACGAGAATGCCTGCCGCAGCGTGCTTCACAGCCTGGAACGACCCGATCGGGACGCCGAACTGGTGGCGTTGCTTGCTGTAATCCACCGCGAGCCGCAGCATGCGGTCCATCGCCCCGAGCGAGTCCGCGGCCACGAGCACGGCCGCCCGCAGTCCGGCGTCCTCGAGCGTGGTGGCCGCGTCGACGTCGAGGCGCTGTCCGGCGGCGTTGTCGAACCGGACGTCCGCGGCCGCACGGGACGGGTCGAGGAGGTGCCGCGGTTCGACCGCGACGCCGGGGTCGTCGACGCGCGCGAGGTACAGGGCGGCGGTTCCGTCGGGGTCCGTCGCGGGGACGACCAGCAGTTTCGCCCGTTCGGCGCCGAGCACCGTCGCGACGCGACCGGTCAGTGCGCCGGTCTCGTCGGCGCGTACCGAGTCGGCGACGCCGAACGGTCGGGTCGCGTCGACGGCAACGGCGGCGAAGCCACCTCCGGCCAGCACGTCGGCGGCGATGTCGGCGGGCAGCATGGGTGCCGCGAGAACCGACGCGGTCCAGGCACTCGACGGAGCGGCGTACCGGCCCAGCGCCTCGGCAGTCAATGCCAGTTCGAGCAGACCACCGCCCTGACCGCCGATTTTCTCGTCGAGACCGGCGGAGAACCAGCCCTCCTCGACGAATTTCTGCTCGAATTCGGCAGGATCTCCCGATTCACCCCACTTGCGGACATTCGCCGGAGCGGCGAACCGTCCGAGCCAGCCGTCGAGGGCTTCGGTGAACATTTCCTGCTCTTCTGACAGTTCCCAGCGCATACAACTGGTCCTCTCGATGAGACGAAGAATAGGCTGCAAGACAAGTGCAGCGAGAACCCAATGGTATATTAGGTCTGACCGTTAGACCAGAGAGGGCGGGGAGCCATGCCACCAGCCGTGCCGAACACCACCCGGAACGGACGTTCCTCCATTCAGTTGACACCGATGGAGGTACCGAAGGCGTCGGACGTCCTTGCCAACGAACTGCGCGAGCGCATTCTCAGCGGGGACTACGTCGAGGGCACACCGCTGCCACCGGAGCGCGAACTCGTCGTCCAGACGAAGATGAGCCGCACCACGGTGCGCGAGGCCCTGCGCATCCTCGAAGTACAGGGACTCGTCCGCATCAAGGCGGGCCGGGCCGGTGGCGCCTTCGTTCAGCGACCGGGTGAACAGTCCATGGCCGACACGGTGGCACTGCTCATCCGTGGTCGTCAGATCCGCCTCGCCGCACTGCTCGAGACCCGCGAGGCGATCGAACCGTTCTGCGCACAACTCGCCGCCCGCCATCGCACCGACGAGGATCTCGCCCGACTGGACGCCGCCAACGACGACATCGCCGGAGCAGGCGACAAACTCGACGACTTCCTTCAGGCGAACATCGATTGGCACGTCGCCGTCGCGAGCGCCAGCCACAACGAACTGTTGTCAGGTCTCATGATCTCGCTCTCGCGGGCCATCTACGCCGCGACCGAGAACGAAGGATTCATCGACGACAAGGTTCGCGAGATCACCGTCAAGGCGCACCGCTCGGTGACCAGGGCAATTCGCGAGAAGGACGCCGAGGCCGCGGTACGACGCATGAGCAGGCACGTCCACTCGTACGCCGAGTCGATCAAGGACTTCGAGCAGCGCACCGACATTCCCCTCGACGAATAGCTTTTCCGTCTTCCTGCTTCGACGACGAAGGCCCCACACCGTGCGGTGTGGGGCCTTCGTTGTACTCACGACGCTGCGTTGCTTGCCCCCGCCACCACTGCGCGGATCTCGTCGACGGCCTCCGGGTTCTCGGCACCCGACAGGTCCCCGGGATCGATGTCGAGCGCGGCGGCCCGCACCGCTCGGCGCAGGATCTTCGCCGACCGGGTCTTCGGCAGGCGCGACACCCGGTGAACAGCGCTCGGCGCGAACGGTTTCCCGAGTTCCGCGGCAACGCTGGCGACGAGTTCGGCCGAGATGTCCGTCGTGTCGGTGTCCGCGCGGGGAACCCAGAACGCCCAGACCGCCTCGCCCTTCTTCGGGTCGGGGACACCGACCGCCGCCGCCTCCGACACCGCCGGGTGCGCCGTCAGTACGGCCTCGACCTCCGCGGGCGCGAGACGCTTTCCCGCCACGTTCATGACGTCGTCCGATCGGCCGCGGATGTACCACTGACCGTCGTCGTCGACGAGGGCGTAGTCGCCGTGCCGCCACATGCCGGGGAACGTGGACCAATACGCCTCCAGGTAGCGTTCCTCGTCCTTCCACACCCCGCGCGTCATCGACGGCCACGGTTGCCTGCAGACGAGTTCGCCCTGTTCCCCGCGCAAGGAGCGTCCCGCGTCGTCGACGACGTCGACGTCCATACCCAGGGACGGACCGCCCAGCGAGCAGCTGTGGATCGGCTCCACCGGATACGGCGCAAGGAACGAGCCGCCGACCTCGGTGCCGCCGGAGAAGTTGATGATCGGCACCCGGCCGCCGAACACGTCCCGCGCGAGCCACTCGTACGAGTCCGGGTCCCACGGCTCGCCGGTGGACCCGATCGTGTGCACGGAGGACAGGTCGTACCGTGCCGCGACGTCCGTGTCCCGTCCGCGCAGGGTACGGATCAGCGTCGGTGAGACACCGAGCATCGTCACCCGGTGACGCTGTGCGAGCTGCCACAACCGGTCGGTGTCCGGCACGTCCGGCGAACCTTCGTACAGCACGAGGGTTCCACCGTTGGCGTGGGTGCCGATGATCGACAGCGGGCCCATGATCCAGCCCATGTCGGTGATCCAGCAGAACACGCCGCCGGGCTTCAGATCGAACGAGTACGCGACCTCGCTGGCCGTCTTCACGAGGAACCCGGCGTGGGTGTGGACGGCACCCTTCGGCTTGCCGGTGGTACCGGACGTGTACGCCAGCGCGAACGGCTCGCCCGCGTCCATCGCCTCCACCGGGCCCGGGTCACCGGCGTTGCCGAGGAGCTTGCCCCAGGAGATGTCGCGATCCGTGGAATCGACTGAGACGCCGATGTTCTCGACCACGACGACCGACTGCACCGTCGGGCACGAGGCCAGCGCGTCGTCGAGGGCCGGTTTCATCGTGACGGACTTGCGCCGGCGGACCGTTCCGTCCGCGACGATCACCACCTTGGCGTCCGCGTCCTGGATGCGGGACGCGATCGCGCTCGGAGCGAACCCGGAGAACAGCGGAACCAGCACCGCACCGAGCCGCGCGACGGCATACACCGACACGACCGCCTCGGGGATCATCGGCAGGTAGAGGGCGACGGCGTCGCCCTTGCCGACGCCGAGTTCCCGCAGTCCGGCCGCGGCCCGCTCGACGTCCGCCGCGAGTTCGCGATACGAGAGGCTGCGGACCGTGCCGTCCTCGGCCTCGTGCGCGACGGCCGTCCGGTCGGCGACCGCGGGATCGGCGAGCCACCGCTCCAGACACGCGTCGACGACGTTGGACGTGCCCCCGACGAACCACTCCGGGTACTCGATTCCGCGTGAGGTGTCGAGCACCTCGCGGTACGGCGATCGGAACGGCAGACCGAGGTCGCGGACCACGGCATCCCAGTACCACCGCACGTCGGCGACGGAGCGGGCGCGGAGTTCACCCAGGCCCGAGAGTCCGTGGGCGCGGGCGAGCCGGGTGACGTTGGCGTTCTCGACGTACTCGTCGGTGGGGCGCCAGGTGTAGTCGGACACGGTCAGCTCCTAGGCATTTCGAGCATGCGCTCGGCGACGATGTTGCGCTGGATGAAGGTGGAACCGCCGGCGATGGCGGTGCCGCGGGCCTGATATGCGAGCCGTTGCCACCGCGCCGTCTTCTGCGGCTCGTCGTCGAGGGCGAATTGCCCGCCCACCGGCTCGAGGGACAGCCGGAAGTCGGCGAGTTCCTCGACGAGGGGGCAGAAGAACAGCTTGCCGATGGACGTGACCGGCCCCGGTGGGCCGTCGTTGGCCGCGAGGGTGATGACGCGCTGACCGATGAGGTAGTGCACGAGGGCCCGGCCGTAGAGATCGGCGACCTTCTGCCGGATCACCGGGTCCTCGCCGAGCGGACGACCGGCGTCGTCGGTCATTCCCGCGATGTCGGAGACGATGTCGTCGACGGCACGCTTGGTGTTGACGCGGCCCGTCGCGATCGCCACCCGCTCGTAGGCGAGCGTGCCCATCGCGACCTTCCAGCCGCCGTCGACCTCGCCGACGACGAGGTCGTCGGGGATGAACACGTCGTCGAGGAATACCTCGTTGAACTCCGCCTCGCCGAGCATGTGCGCGAGCGGTCGCACGGTGATTCCCTCACTGTCCATCGGGACGAGGAAGTACGTGATGCCCTTGTGCCGCGGACCGCCACCGGTGCGGGCGAGCAGGATGGCGTGGGCGGCGATGTGCGCGCGGCTGGTCCAGATCTTCTGCCCGTTGACCTTCCAGCCCCCGTCCACCTTGGTGGCTTTGGTGCGGAGGGAGGCGAGGTCGGACCCGGCATCCGGCTCCGAGAACAGCTGGCACCAGATCTCGTCACCGGCCAGGATCGGTCGAAGGAACCGTTCCTTCTGTGCGGGTGTCCCGAAGTCGATGATGGTCGGGCCGGCGAAGTCCTCACCGATGGTGTTGAGGCGCTCGGGTGCGCCCACCCGGTCCATCTCCTCGGTGAAGATGGCCTTGCGGATCGGGTCGGCGGCCTGGCCGCCGTACTCCTCCGGCCACGACATCCCGCCGTAGCCGGCGTCGAAGAGCAGCCGCTGCCATTGCTGCCAGAACGGCACCTTGTCGACCAGATCGACCGGTTCCGGCCACGGCAGCGTCGGGACCGCTTTTTCGGCCCACTCCCGGACTTCTGCACGGAATGTGGCCTCGTCTGGGGAATCAGCGAGCTCCATTGCACCCTCCTCACGAATTTAGGCTCAATGATACTATAGGTCAGTCCAAAAAGGAGGCCCGGATGTCCGACCCACTCCCTGCCGGCGTCGTCGACCGCGTCGAATACGACGTCGAACGCGGCAAGATCCGCGAATTCACGCGCGCCACGTTCACCACCGATCCCGTCCACACGGATCCGGCCGTCGCGCGCGACGCCGGATTCCCCGACGTGCCGGCCACTCTCACGCACACGGTCGTCGCCGGACACCAGCGCGACCAGCGCGCGTTCGTCGACTCGCTGGGCCTGGCCCTCGCCCGGGTGGTGGTCGGTTCGGTCACGTGGACGTACCTGCGACCGCTCACCGCCGGCGACCACGTGGTCGGCACCCGCCGCGTCGTGGCCGACGAGCTGCGAGAAGGCAAGCGCGGCGGGACGATGCGCGTCGTGACCCTCGAGACCGAGTACGTCGACACCGGCGGCGAGCCCGTGGTCCGGCTCGAGGAAGTCCTGATCGAACGAGGAGAGCAGCGATGAGAACACCGGCGAAGGTACGCGTCGGCGATACTCCGGACGTCCGGGTGGTCGGTCCGGTGACCCAGACCGACATCGTCCGGTTCGCCGGGGCGGGAGGCGATTTCAACCCCTTGCACCACGATCCCGGCTTCGTGGCCACGTCGGGCTTTCCGGGCGTCATCGCGATGGGTCAGATGCAGGCCGGGATCCTGGCCGGATGGCTGTCCGACACGTTCGGTGTCGAGCATGTGCGCTCCTTCGGAGTCCGGTTCGTCGCTCCGGCCTTCCTCGGCGACACACTGACCCTGGGTGGCACGGTGGTGTCGATCGACGAGACCGAGGGCGAGTCGCTCGCAACGCTCGATCTCGTCGCCTCCGGAGACAAGGGCCCGGTGGTCACCGGATCGGCGACGGTCGTGGTGGCCTCGACCTGATCACCCTTGTCGAACAATGCGAAAGGGGGCGAAGCCGATCGGCTTCGCCCCCTTCCTTGTTCGATCAGCTGACGGCCTGTGCCCGTTCCCGGTCGGCCTCGATCTTCGCCGCGATCTGGGCGCGCAACACGTTCTTCTGGATCTTGCCCGTGGCCGTCGTCGGCAGCGCCTCGACGATCTCCAGCCGCTCCGGAACCTTCTGGATCGCCACCCCCTGCTCGAGCAGGTAGGCCTTGATCTTCTCGAGCGTGACGTCGCCGTACCCGGGCGCGGCGACGAGGTAGAGGCACACCGCCTCCCCGAGGCGCTCGTCCGGCATCGCGACCGCCGCGACACCGCGGACGGCGGGATGAGCGGCCAGGAGGTCTTCGACCTGACGCACACTGATGTTCATGCCGCCGCGGATCACGATGTCCTTGGTCCGGCCGGTGACCCGCACGTAGCCGTCCTCGTCCATCCGGCCGAGATCACCGGAGAGGGAGTAGCCGTCGGGGGTGAACAGCTTGGCCGTCTCCTCGGGATTGTGGAGATACCCGAGCATGTGCATGGCGCCCTTGTAGGCGACGTCGCCCTCCTCGCCGCGCGGAACCTCGTTACCGAGTTCGTCGACGATCTTGACCGACTGCATCGGAAGCGGACGACCGTCCGAGGTGAGCGACCGCTCGGGCTCGTCGTCGACCGTGCACATGGTGGTCGTGACATTCTCGGAACGGCCGTACAGGCTGAGCACCTGCAGGCCGGGGAACAATTCGGCCGCCTTGGTGACGAAGCTGGCGGGGATCGGGGCGCCGGCCGCCACCCACAACCGCATGCTGCCGATGTCGTGCACGGCGGGGTCGTAGACGTCCATGACCATCTGCAGGAACGTCGTGGCACTCACCGCGACCGTGCAGCCGCGTTCCTTGATCTGTTCCATGCCCCGGACCGGCTCCCACACCTCGATGAGATGCGACGCCGCCCCGTGCATGAGCGGGAGGACGATGCTGGTGACCAGGCCGGTGGTGTGGGTGATCGGCGAGGGGCCGAACTGCACGTCGTCGGGCGTGTACGCGAACCCCTTGGCCAGTAGACGGGATCCGCAGGCGAACGTGTTGAACGTGTGGATGCAGCCCTTGGGACGGGACGTGGTGCCGCTGCTGTAGACGATGACGAACGGCTCGTCCGGACCGACACCGGGCCCGAGTTCATCGATCGCCTCGTCGGGGCCGATGTCCGCGAACAGCGACTCGAACGACACCGCACGATGCGGGAGTTCGCCGCTCCCGCGGACGACGACGACATCCTCGAGCGACTCGACGGCACCCAGGATGTCGGTGTACATGCCGGCGTAGTCGAACTTCTTGAAACTCTGCGGCGTAATCGCCAGCCGCACACCGGCGTTACCGAGGATGTACTCGACGTCGTCGCGGCGGTAGATCGGCATGATCGGCACCAGGACGGCGCCCAGTCGCGACAGCGCGACGGCGATGATCGCGAATTCGATCCAGTTCGGAACCTGCACGGACACGCGGTCGCCGGCGGCGATACCGTGGCGCCGAAGGCCCACCGCAAGACTCAGCGCCTTGTCGCGCAACTCCCGGAAGGTGATGCCGCCGCTGGTGTCGTCGGTCAGGAAGACACGGTCGCCCCGCTCGGCGACCTGAGCCTCGAGCATGTCGAAGAAGGTGTCGCGGTGCCACTGCCCGGTGGCATAGAACTCTCGGATCTGTTCGTCCGAATAGCGATCGGTGACCGATGCGAACGCCATGGGAAGCCTTCCTCTGTGCGCAGATGTGAAGAGGGAATAGAACACTCTGTGTTGGCCCTCACAATATAATGGTTAGACCGAAACCGCAACGAGTTCCCGGGCCGGCGATCACCGCATGCTCCATACGGGAGAACGCTTTTCGCGAAACGCGGTGACGCCCTCGACGATGTCCTCGGTCGTGAACGCGAGAGCGAGCTGAGACTGCAGCGCCGTGAGTGCATCCGGCAGCGACATGTCCCGGGTGTTGTTGATCGCCTCCTTGCCCAGACGCATGAGCAGCGGCGATTTGCCCGCGAGCCGCCGCGCCCACGCGCGGACCTCCGTCTCGAAGTCGTCGTCCGGGATCACGCGGTTCACCAGCCCCAGTTCGAGTGCGTCCGTGGCCGTGATGAGCTCGCCGTACATCATCAGCTCGTTCGCCTTGAGTCGCCCGACGTTCCGGTAGATGAGGGCGGAAATCATGAACGGGAAGACGCCGACGTTGATTTCCGGGCACCCGAACCGGACCGACTCCTTGGCGAGCACGAAATCGCACGCCAGCGCGAGACCGAACGCACCGGCCAGCACGTCGCCGCCCGCCGCGCAGATCACCGGCTTCCCGAGACCGCCGATGAGCTGATACAGCCGCGGGAAGCGATCCAGACCGGCGTATTTGACGATCGTGGGCGTCTCGCTCGCGAACGCCTTGAGGTCGCCGCCCGCCGAGAAGATCTTCTCGTGCGAGGACGCGAGCACGACAACCCGCACGTCGTCGTCCCCGCGCGCACGTTCGAGTGCGGCGAGCAGCTCGTCGAGCACGTCGTCGGACAGCGCGTTGCGGGTCTCGGGGCGATCGAGAGTGAGGACGGCGATGTGCTCGTCGACGTCGTATCGCACGGGGTGCGCCATAGGGCCGATCCTTTCAATTTTGGTCTTACCATTCGACCCTAGTATGACGACGGTATCCGCGACAAGAACCTGTCCGCATCACTTTCGCGGAACGCGTGACGTATTTGGACTGACCATATACATTGAAGTGAGGTCGCTGACGGCGCGGAAACGTCGCAGGTGGCACCTCCTATACTGTGCGGTACGTCACAGGAATGGGCGACGGTGTCGTCGTCATCCGTGCGGCGGCCGCGGCGCAAGGAGTGGTGAGTGGTCATTTCGACGAGTTCGTTCGAGCTTGCCGAGCAGGCAGTCGCAGAGTTGCAGGAGCTTCTCGGGAGCGAGCCGAACCTGATCCGGCTGGCGGACGGCGAGCCCGATCTCACCGTGATCCGTGCGTTCGCGGCCCGGAAGCTGCGTGAAGGTGTCGCCTCCCCCGAGCACACGCTGCGCCTCGCGGAACTCGTGACGCGACTCGACGCCGCGAGCCGCGACGACATCGCGCGCCGACTGCGCGTGCACACTGCCCAGTTCGAGGCATTACAGCGGGTCGTGCGTGCGCTCGACACCGGCTCGGACCGCATCGCCGAAGTCGTGACACAGGAACTGTGCACGAGCCTGGGATACGGCAAGGCGATGTTCTCCGTGGTCCGCGGATCCACCTGGTCTCCCGTCGCACTAGCCGTCAACCCCGAACTGACAGGGGACTTCCACGAACTCATCACGGCCATTGACGGACGCGAGATCTCGCTGCGCGAGGCCCCCCGCGAGGCCGAACTCGTCCGGCGCCGCCGGCCCTACGCGGTGGACGCCGCCGACACCTACCGGCATACGTACCGACCCCTCATCGACCTGTCGCGGCCCGCCGGATACCTCGCGGTTCCCATCGTCGTCGACGCCCGCGCGGTGGCGATGATCCACGTCGACCGCCAGAGCGACAGCCTGTCCGACACCGACGTCCACATCGTCGGAGTACTGGCGGGCGCGTGCGCCTCGTCGAAGGAACGCGCCGACCTGCGTCGCCAGATCCACACCCGCAACGAGCACGTCGACGCCGAGATCCAGCGGCTCACCCAGGCACTGCGACACCTCGAGCAGCCCCTGACGATGCCGGAACTCACCACGTGCGACCTCCCCCGCTCCGGCGCGCACAGCGGGGAAGACACGTCGCAGGCGCCGGTCGTGCCCCGCGCGCACACCTTGACCGCTCGCGAGCGCGAGGTGCTCACACTGATGGCGACGGGAGCGACCAATGCGGCCATCTCCCGTCGCCTGTGCATTTCCGACGGCACCGTCAAATCCCATGTCCAGCGGATCTTCAAGAAACTCGGCGTCTCGACGCGGGCCGAGGTGGCGGCGCTGTGCGCCAACGCCAAGACGGTGTCCGGTGACTGACGCGCCCCACCTCGACGAGAACACCACGGACACCGAACTCGATCGCGCCATCGCGGACGTCCTGACCGAGATGCGGGTGGCCGGCCCGGCACAGTCGACCGAACTCGGGAGACGCCTCGTCGACCTCCTCGACCGCAGAAACGCCGCCGACGCGAACCGGACCGCCGAGATCGGTGCGATCGCGACGGGCATCGATCGCGCCGTCCGAGCACTGGACGACGCCGCGTCGAGCGCGGAACTGATGCGGCGCGCGTGCGAACGTGTCGCGGAATTGTGCTCTGCGAAAAGCGTTGTCCTGTCCCGCCTCGACGGGGACCGGATCGTTCCCGTGACCTGGTTCAGCGCAGACCGCGGCACGATGCCGTCACCACCGGCCGAATTCGACGTCGCGGACGGTTCGCCGGAGGAACAGGCGCTCGCGACGAACACGGTCAGAGTCGGCACCCACGTCCCCGCCGCACTGCAAGAACTGCTGGGCGCCAACGGTTTCACCACCGTTCCGGTCGTGGTCGGTGGCGGCGCCGCCGCGCTCGTGCACATCGACACACCTGTGGACGACACCCGCCGCCGCGCACTGGGGGTGTTCGCCGAAGTGCTCGGCGGGTGCTTCGAGCGAGTCGGCCTGGAATCCCGCCGTGAGCGCCAGAACGCGCTCCTGCACGACAGCGCCCGGCGATGGGCCGGCGACACCGACGTCGACACGGCGCCTCCCCTCGGCGCATCCGAACTCGCCCCGGCGCAGGCCGACCGCGACGCCGCCGAGCAGCGCCTGCTCGACCCCCTGACCGACCGCGAATCCGACGTCGTCCGATTGATTCTCACCGGGGCGTCGAACTCGGCGATCGCCGAGGAACTGGTCATCACCGTCGACACGGTCAAGTCGCACGTGAAACGCATCCTCCGGAAACTCGGTGCCACCAACCGTGCCGAACTGATCGCGAAGTATCAGTCCGGCACCCGGTGACGCGGCCGGTGGAAGGCCCCTCAGGCGTCCGAGGACGGCACGGTCACGGTGACGGTGTCCACGTCCGGCGTGAGCACGAGCTGGCAGGCGAGACGCGAGCACGGCTGGACACCGTCGAGGAATTCGAGGAGGTCCTGTTCCTCCAACGTCGGTTCGCCGAACGCCGCGCTGGAATCGTCGCCCAGGTACACGTGGCAGGTGGCGCACGAGCAGCTACCGCCGCATTCGGCGACGATGCCGGGAAGGTTGTTGCGGACCGACCCGTCCATCACGCTCTGGCCGGCGGGAACGTCGACGGACGACGTCGAGCCGTCCGGAAGCTGGTACACGACGGTGGGCATGGTGATCTCCTTCAGGTTGACCGGTGAACATCTGCGCGACCGTCGTGCTCAGCGAAGGTCCGGCCGCGTTCTCGGTTACCGAAAATTGTGTCGCCGATCACTGGCCGGGCACATCACCACTTCGACTGATTACCCCCCTCCCGTGGGGTGATCCTTGCCCCGCCGACCCCGATGTGCGCTGGGGTGACCGGGCACACATCCCCCGTTAGGTGGACAACTTTCGATCAATGGTGTGATGCCCCTCACTCTCGTGGCTGACAGGCTGAAGTCACTCCAGTCGGCGAGGGCGCCGCGACGTTCGGCGCCGCACCACACTGCACCACGAAGGGGAATCGATGAGCACTACAGAGCAGGTCACGGAACTTATTCCGGACACCGTCGCCCGTCAGATCGTTCTACCCGAGGGACACCGGGACAACGACGCACTGTTCGAGGCCTACCGCTGGCTGCGCGAGAACAATCCCCTCGGCCGTGCCGTGGTGGAGGGGTACGACCCCATCTGGCTGGTGAGCAAGCACGCCGACATCATGGAGATCGAGCGTCAGCCCGACATCTTCACCAGTGCGGGCGCCGAGGACAAGGGCTCCGTCAACCCGATCCTGGCGAACCAGGCCGGCGATCAGTTCACCAAGAGCATCAACAACGGCAGCCTCCGCATCCTCGAGACTCTCACCTACCTCGACCCGCCGGAGCACACCGCGATCAAGGACATCGCGCTGGACTGGTTCCGGCCCACCAACCTCGCCCAGTGGGAAGCGACCATCCGCGACCTCGCGAAGGCTGCCGTCGCCCGGCTTCTGAAGACGGACGGCCGGATCGACTTCGTCAAGGACTTCGCCCTCCACTACCCCCTGCACGTCATCATGAGCCTGTTCGGGGTGCCGGAATCGGACGAGCCCCGCATGATGGCCCTCACGCAGGAGTTCTTCGGCACGGCCGATCCCGATGCCGCGCGGGAGGACGTCGAACCGCTCACCCCGGACGCCGCCGCGAAGCAGTGGGTGGCCACGATTCAGGACTTCTACGCCTACTTCGAAAGGCTGCTGCAGGACCGGCGGGCCAACCCCCGCGACGATCTCGCGACCATCATCTCGGTGGCACGCAACGAGAGTGGCGAGTACTACCCGAACGAGGTGGCCTACGGCTATTTCATCGCCATCGCCACCGCGGGTCACGACACCACCTCGAGCACCCTCGCCGGCGGCATGCTCGAACTCGGCCGCAACCCGGAGCTCCTCGCGAAGGCCAAGGCCGATCCGGCGCTCGCCCCGCACATCGTCAACGAATCGCTGCGCTGGGCCTCGCCGGTGAAGCACTTCATGCGTCAGGCGACGCAGGACTACACACTCCGCGGCCGCGACATCAAGAAGGGCGACCGCTTCATGCTGCTGTACCAGTCGGGCAACCGCGACGCGGACGTCATCCCGGACCCCGACACCTTCGACATCACCCGCAGGCCCAACAAGCACATCGCCTTCGGTTACGGCCCGCACATGTGCATCGGCCAGCACCTGGCGAAGCTCGAACTGCGGATCATGTTCGAGGAACTGCTCCCCCACATCGAGTCCCTCGAACTCGCCGACGACACGAAGATGATCCAGACCAACTTCGTCGGCGGGCTCAAGAACATGCCCGTCCAGATCGCGTTCACCCGGTAACACCATGGTCACGTCACATGCGTCACCCACCGTGGTGATCGTCGGGGCCGGGCACGCCGGCGGCACTCTCGCCGGCATGCTGCGGCAGCAGAAGTTCGGCGGTCGCATCGTCCTGTGCGGGGACGAGACCCATCCGCCCTATCACCGCCCGCCGCTGTCGAAGAAATACGCCGACGACGGGTTCGTGCAGTGGCTCAAACCGGAATCGTTCTACGCCGACAACGAGATCGACACGCTGCTCGGTGATCCGGTCAGCCGCATCGACCGGGACGCGCGAACCGCGACGACCGTATCCGGAACGGTGCTGGAGTACACGACACTCGTGCTCGCGACGGGCGCCGCGCCGCGGACGCTGTCGCTCCCGGGAAGCGATCTCGAGGGTGTGCTCAGCCTCCGCACCCTCGCCGACGCCACGATGCTCCGCGAGGCCGTGCACTCCGGATCGGCGCTCGCCATCATCGGCGGTGGGTACGTGGGACTCGAGGTCGCGGCGTCGGCCCGCGCCCGCGGATGCGACGTCACGGTGATCGAACGGGAGGACCGGGTGCTGGCCCGGGTGGCGAGCCGGGAACTGTCGACGGCACTCACCGACTTCCACCGGAACCGCGGCACCCGTATTCTCACCGGGGCCGAGGTCCGGGGAATCACCGGCTCCGACGGCCGCGTCGCCGGGATCGAACTCGGTGATGGAACCGAAATCGCCTGCGACGTCGTCCTGGTCGGGGTCGGTGCCATCCCGAACGACGCGCTGGCACGCGAGTCCGGCCTCGAGTGCCTCGCCGGAATCGTCGTCGACGGGTCGGCCCACACCAGCGATCCGCACGTTCTCGCGATCGGGGACGTGACCTATCGACTGCACGACACGCTCGGGAAGATGGTGCGGCTGGAAAGCATTCCGAGTGCGGTCGAGCAGGCGAAGCAGGCGGCGGCGGTCATCATGGGCGCCCCGCTCCCACCGCACGAGGTGCCGTGGTTCTGGTCGGATCAGTTCGATCTGAAGATGAAGATGGCGGGCATGATCGGGCCGGACACGCAGCCGATCCTGCGTGGCGACGCCTCCGCCACCTCGTTCGCACTGTTCCATCTCGACAGCGACGGGATACCGGTGGCCGTCGAGACCGTGAATGCCGCAGGCGAATTCATGGCCGGAAAGAAGTTCATCGGAAATCGCACCAAGGTCGACCGCACCGCCCTCGCCGATCCCGCGACGCCGTTGCGGGAAGCCGCTCTCTGAGCATTCGATCCACGCCGGTCCTTCTCGGGCCGGCCCCCACAGACATGGAGTCATTGACGATGGAAGCACTCGCAGCAGTCGCGAGAGAACCCCACACCGAGTTCTCGCTCGAAACGATCACCATCGACGGACCGAAGGCCGGCGAGGTACTCGTCGAAATCGAAGCGGTCGGCATCTGCCACACCGACCTCGCCGCGCGCGACGGCGCCCTCCCCACGGCGCTGCCCGCCGTCCTCGGCCACGAAGGCTGCGGCTTCGTCCGCGCAGTCGGCGACGGTGTCACCAAGGTCGCCGCCGGCGACCGTGTCGCCATCACCTTCAACAGCTGCGGAACCTGCCCCTCCTGCACCACCGGGGCCCCTTCCTACTGCCACCAGTTCATGCACCTCGCCTACGACGGAGTCCGCGAAGACGGTACCGGTCCGCTGTCGACCACCGACGGCGAGTCCCTGACCGGCCTGTTCTTCGGGCAGTCCTCGTTCGCCACCTACAGCCTCGCGTTCGAACGCAACGTCGTGAAGGTTCCCGCCGACGTTCCCGCCGAACTTCTGGCTCCGCTCGGCTGCGGAATCCAGACCGGCGCCGGCGCCGTCATGCGCTCCCTCGACTGCCGACCCGGATCCGCGATCCTCGTCGCCGGCGCCGGATCGGTCGGACTGGCCGCCGTCATGGGTGCCGTCGTGCAGGGCGCCGCCACGATCATCGCCGTCGAACCGCACCAGTCGCGCCGCGACCTCGCCCTCGAACTCGGCGCCACCCATGTCATCGACCCCGGTGCCGGTCCGCTGGCCGAGCAGGTCCGCGCGATCATCCCCGCCGGCGTCGACTACGCGATCGACACCTCCGGCGTCCCCGCCGTCATCGAATCACTCGTCGGCGCCATGACCTTCCACGGCAAGATCGGACTCATCGGCGTCCCCGCCGACCCCGCAGCCTCGGTGCCGCTCAACATCATCAACTCCCTCGCCATGGGGCTGACTATTACCGGAATCATCGAGGGCGACAGCGTCCCCGACGAGTTCATCCCCGAACTCGTCGAGCTGTACAAGGCCGGGAAGTTCCCGCTCGACAAACTCGTCACCACCTTCCCCTTCGCGAAGATCAACGACGCGATCGACGCCCAGCACCGCGGCGAAGTCCTCAAACCCGTGCTCCTGCACGACTGACGACCCCACCACCGAACCTTTCTGAGAAGGACACCCCGATGACGATCGACTACCCCGATCTCTACATCCGCGGCGGATGGACCCGGCCCGCCGGCGACTCGACGATCCCGGTCATCTCCCCCACCACCGAGCAGCGCATCGGCTCCGTGCCGGAGGGCACCGAAACCGACATCGACGACGCCGTCGACGCCGCCCGCGCCGCGCTCACCGAGTGGGCGTCGTGGACCGCGGCCCAACGCGCCGAGGTGCTGAACCGGTTCGCCGACGAACTCGAATCCCGCGCCGAGGACACCTCCACCCGGGTCAGCAGCCAGAACGGCATGCCCATCACCCTCGCCCGGCAGTTCGAGGGCGGGTTCCCACCCGTCCTGCTGCGCTACTACGCCGACATGGCGGCGAAGCAGGAAGACGAGATCCGGCCCGGCATGCTCGGCGGCTCCACACTCGTCACCCGCTCCCCGATCGGTGTGGTCGGCGCCATCGTCCCGTGGAACGTGCCGCAGGCCATCACATTCCTCAAACTCGCCCCCGCCCTCGCCGCCGGCTGCACCGTCGTCCTCAAACCGTCCCCCGAAACCGTGCTCGACGCGTTCCTGATGGCCGAAGCCGCCATCGCCGCCGGACTCCCCGCCGGTGTGGTCAACATCGTCCCCGGTGGACGCGACCTCGGCGCCTACCTCGTCGCCCACCCCGGGATCGACAAGGTCTCCTTCACCGGCTCCACCGGCGCCGGACGCGCCATCGGCCGCACCTGCGGCGAACTGCTGCGCCCCGTCACCCTCGAACTCGGCGGAAAGTCCGCCGCCGTCGTCCTCGACGACGCCGACCTCGCCGCGAACATCGAATCGTTCTACGCCGCCACCCTGCTCAACAACGGGCAGATCTGCTGGCTCGGCACCCGCGTCCTCGCACCCCGCTCCCGCTACGACGAGATCGTCGACACCATCACCGACCTCGCCAAGGGCCTGTCGGTCGGCGACCCGCTGTCCGACACGACCCAGATGGGACCGCTCGTGTCGTCCCGGCAACGCGACCGGGTGGAGGGATACATCGAGAAAGGCCGCTCGGACGGCGGCCGCGTCACCACCGGCGGCCGCAGACCCGCCGACGCCGAATACGGATGGTTCGTCGAACCCACCGTCTTCGCCGACGTCGAGACCGGCCACACGATCGCCCAGGAGGAAATCTTCGGGCCCGTCCTGTCGGTCATCCCCTACACCGACGAGACCGAAGCCGTCACGATCGCCAACCACTCCGACTACGGCCTCGGCGGCTCCATCTGGACCGCCGACCCCGAACGCGGCGCCCAATTCGCCCGGGGCATCGCCAGCGGAACAGTCGGAATCAACGGCTACTCCAACGATCCGACCGCCCCCTTCGGCGGCATCAAGAACAGCGGCCTCGGCCGCGAACTCGGACCCGAGGGCCTCGCGAGCTACCAGCAGCTCAAGAGCATCTACCTCGACGTGCGATGACCCCCCGGGTGCGGCCGTGCGACACCACGCACGGCCGCACCCACTTCCACACGAGAGAGCGGAAGACGCCGGCGACCAACGAAGAACTCGCCATGCTCGACTTCGCGGTCACATGGGCACCCTTCGGCGGCGGCTCGACGAACTGTGCACCGTGAAACTCACACCCGCGCGCCCCGACAGGCGGAGGTCGTATTCGCGCGTTCGCACGATGCACTAGCGAGGATCCAACGCCGCTCGATGGCTGCCACGACACGGCTTTCGGCATTCGTGTCCGTCCTCCAGGGGAGTGCGAGCACCGTAACCGAAATCAGGCCACAGGCGACGAGGTCAGCGTCCGATCGGTCGTCGTAAGGCGGCGGATTCCGCCGCCTGCGCAGCGCGAGACTATTGCCTTCGAAGTCGAAGGCGACGTCATCGCAACTCACGGTGCCTGGATCGGCGAAACGCAGGCCTCTCAGTTCCTGGAACGGAAGCGCGGGCACGTTCACGTTCACCGCGACCGGTGGCAGCCCGGCATCAACCAGTCCGCCGATGACACTTGTGGCTACCCGACTGGTCGTGTCAAGACCGAGCACCGAGTGCGCTTCGGTGCTGAATGCCGCAGCACAGACGTCGAGGGATGCGGCCGTGAGCACGGCGCCGACCGTCCCCGAATGCAGTACGAGCCGCCCGGTGTTGAAGCCTGGATTAATCCCCGACACAACTAGATTCGGCTTCCACCCGAATGCCCCGCTGCAGGCGGCCCGGACCCCGAGCGCAGGTGGCGCGTCCACGGAATAGGCTTCGATTCCAGCGAAACATTCGTCGCCGGGCACCGACACCGTCACGCGATTCCTGTCCCGGATCACGCCGAGGCTGGCCGCGCTGCCGCTGGACTCGGCGCTGGGAGCGACGACCACGAGTTCGCGGCCGCCGCCCCCAGCTGCGGCAGCGAGTGCCGCCAGTCCGGCCGCCTCGATGCCGTCGTCATTTGTGACGAGGATTCTCATCGGGCGTCAGAGGAGGCACGGCCGAGGAGTTCCTCCAACTGGGGAACCGATCCGGGATCTGGTTCGAACCCGAACGGGAGATACCACGCACTTTCCATCTCGACCAAAGGCTCGATTCCCCCGATCACTCTGGTGCTGATACGTTCACGGACGTCTTCAGGCGCCTGCCGGGCGGTTCTGAGGACACCGCGCACGACCACCCAGAGTTTCTGCGAGGACGCGCGCAGATCCTGGGTATGTGCGTCCGCATCGGCGTGGACGGATCGCGCATCGGATACGGCGCGGGTGAGTCGGTCGCCGACATCCGGGGAGATCAGCGCGGCGTCGTCGAGAAGGGCCTGTGCGATGTCCATCTGGCGGCCCAGTTCGTAGCGTTGCCGGGCATGGATGTCGTACACGCGGGTCCGCAGGAATTCGAGGAAATCGATCGTCAGTCGAAGCTGCTCGACTGCCTGCGGATCCAGCGGGTCGACCGCCGGCGCGACGGTGTCACGCAGCGACTTGATCGCAGCACGGAGGGTGTTCTCACTGTGGTCCATCATGTGTTCTTCCCCTTCAGGAGCGTGATGAGTTGGCGAGAGATCACCGGGACCAGTCCCTCCACACGGGTGAGCAGGATGTCCTGGTGTGACTTCCCCAGCCGGGCGATGCGGTAGGAGGACGCCATCGTCGACACGATGATGGTGAAGCAGTTCAGGATCTGGTAGAACCGCAGCCGCTCCGGATCGACGGTGAGACCGGAGACCTCGGTGTATCGATCGAAGAACTCGTCCAGAGGGATGAGGCCACACACGAAATAGCGGCCGTCGGCGTCGTAATGGCCCATCGTGGGGAGAGTGATCCACGCCAGGTCACGGTGCCGGTCACCGATGAGGCCACGCTCCCAGTCCAGCCAACCCAGGATCCGACCGGATTCCTCGTCGAAAAGGAAGTTACCGCTCCGGAAGTCGCCGTGGACGACACCGGCGACATCCAGGGTGGGAAGATTGCTCAGCAACCAGTTCGCCGTGATCTCCATGAGCGGGGAATCCTCGCCCCGGTCCTCTTCCCAACAGCGCAGCGCATGGTGGACCATCCATTCCGCCGACTCGGTGGAACCGGTGCGGGGAACCTGCAGATGAGTGAGCGACCGGTCCGAGACATCGGTGTTGTGGATCTTGGACAGGTGGTCGAGGTACTGAGGTGCCAGCACCCTCCGGTGGTCCGGCCCGAAATCCGTACCGAGACCACTGATCCGCCCGGTCCCCGTGGCCCGAGGTTTGGTGACCCCCTCCACGAACTCGTAGATCAGCGCCGGTTCCGGAAACCATTCCCCCTCGGCGTCGAGGAAATGCGGTCTCGGCACCGGGATCACACCGTTCATGAGAGTCAACAATTCGTGCTCTCGAGCGCGGCTCGTCGCATTCGATCCCTCACTGGGGTCCATCCGAAGCACGAGATGTTCCGACCGACGGCGCCCCGCGGGATCGTCACAGTCGAGTGTGAAACCGATCTGGATCTTCGACACTCCCCCGGTGAACCAGTGCAGATCTCGTATCTCGAAGTTGGACGAACCGAGTTCGTGGCCGAGAAACTCGTCGAGGATCTTGGCCATCTCGGCGAGATCCGGGCGGCGATACGACGGGCCTTTGCGGCGGCTCATCTTGCGTGTGAGCATCGTGTCGACCTCTCGCTCCGTCGGGTACTCCCGACGGACTGCGTCGATGAAATCCGGCGAGGGGTCGTCGCGGTCGTCGAAGTCGAGACCCCACGTCAGGTCGTGATCGTTCATGCGTTCAGCCCCCGTGCACGGCCGTGGCTGGACATCCGCTCTGCCAGATAGTCCAACCCGTAGATGTCGGCCATCTCCCCGTATCCCACCTTGTCACCCCAGTGGTAGCGGAAGACCCCCTGATAACTGACGTGGGAGGGGTTGAAGTTGTACCAGGGGTGGCTCGAGATCGCCGTGCCGAAGAACTCGTACTCCTTTCCTCGCGCATCGGTGATCCGGATGTGATTGTTGATTGCCAGGAGTTGCGTGTGTTCGGCTCGGATGTCGGCGTCCACCACAGGATGGACCTCACCGTTCTCCACGACGAAACCGAATCGGAGTTTCTCGTATCTGACCTGACCGTCCCGCAGGTCGATCAGGACGGCGAGGTGAACGGCCAGTTCCGGCCCGAAGTTCACCGATACCCACGCCACCGAGCGGGTACCTGTCTCCGTACGGGGGCCCCAGCTGTGGTCCATCCCGTCGTAGCAATCAACCTTGTATTTCTTGCCGCGCAGCTCGAGGTTTCCGGTGATGTGCCCCTTCACCTCGAAATGGCCGTTCTCCCATTCGTCACCGTGTCGACTGTCCCCCGTACTCCGGTCCGCCGCGAGGAGCGGATTCTGCTCGGGATCGCCCGGATCGAACGGCTCGTGCAATGCCCGGAACGACAGGTCCAGTGAGCACGCACCCAGTGCGTTCTCGTAGCTGACGTCGTACTCCTTGGGTGTCGGAGCGTTCACGCTGAGCCCGTTCCCCAGCGTGAATTTGGCGAAGGATTCGGGACAGGGCAGGTGCACCTGCGGATCGGTGAATGCGATCTCGTACGGCTGTGTGCAGAATCCCTTGCCGATGAGGATCGACGACGTGGCAATTCCGACATTCGGGCGGGCGAGAACGTACACATTGCCGAAGATGCCCTCGTCGGGGATGGCGAATGGCAGGAACATCGTCTCGGTCCAGGTCCGATCGTCCGGGTCCCTGGGATGAAACTCGGAGTCTGCATCTGTGATCATCGTGGTTCTCCTCGATAGGTGCGGTTGTGGAATGGATAGCGTTGGAACTAGGCCGTTTCCGGCACACCGGCAGTCCGGCCGGTGCCGAGATACGCTTCGGCGATCAAGGATTCGTCCATCTGGGAGCTCGGCCCGACGAAGCCCAGCCGGCCACGGGACAGGACCGCTGCGCGGTCGGCGACTCGGAGCGCGATCTGGCTCTGCTCGGCGAGGAGGACGGCTGCCCCACCGAGTGCGTCCCGGTGTTCGCCGAGGAATTCGTAGATCACCTCGACCATGACCGGGGCCAGCCCCATGCTGGGCTCGTCGAGCAGCAGCACCGCGGGTCGCGCCATCAGCGCCCGTCCGATCGCAACCATCTGCTGCTCGCCGCCGCTGAGTAGGCCGGAGGGAGTATTGCGCAAGCGCGCGAGGGGCGGGAAGAGTTCGTGGACACGGTCTATCGAGGCTTCGATTTCCCGTCGGGGGCAGCGTCCCGCTGCATGTGCCGCGAGCTGCAGGTTCTCCCGGACGGTCAGTGGCGCCACGACCTGGCGGCCCTCGGGGACATGGACGATCCCGGCGCGGGTGATCCGGTGCGTCGGAGTGGAGGAGATGTCCCGTCCGCCGAAGCGAATCTTGCCGTTGCCCTTACGGGCCTGATTGGTGATTCCGCGGAGCAACGTCGACTTGCCTGCCCCGTTCGGACCTATGAGAGCGAGGGTCTCCCCCGCGTACAGTGTCAGCGTCACATCCGTGACCGCAGATACGTGCCCGTAGGAGATGCTGACATCCTCAAGCGAGAGAACCGGATCCGATGTAGGCACGGATGACCTCCTTGGAATCGAGTACGTTGTCGGGTTTGCCTTCGGCGATTTTCCTGCCGAAGTCCAATACGACGAGCCGATCGCAGAAGGAACGCATCATCGCCACGTCGTGCTCCACCACGATCACAGCGACGCCACCCGATCTGATGTCCGAGATCGTGTCGAACACGTCTTGCCGCTCAGTGGGATTCATACCTGCAGTTGGTTCGTCGAGCAGTAGTACGCGGGGCTCTCGCGCAAGGGCACGCGCGATCTCCACCCGTCGTCGCACCCCGTACGGCAGGCTGCCCACCGGGATGTCGGCGGCCCAGTCGAGACGATTTTCGGTGAGCAGATTTCGGGTCCGCTCGTGCACATCGACGCCCGGACGCCGCGCGATGCCCAGCCGGACGTTGGTCGACACAGTCTCCTCGTCCATCAGTCGGATGTTCTGGAAAGTCCTGGCGAGCCCGGACTGAGCCGTGACGTGTGGGTGACCCCAGAGTTCGGAGAAGTCGTGCTCGAGCAAGGTGCCGGTTCCGCTCTCCGGACGATAGACGCCGGACAACACGTTCAGGAGAGTCGTCTTTCCCGACCCGTTCGGGCCGATGATGCCGAGTACCTCCCCGGATCGTGCTTCGACACTGACAGCGTCCAGCGCGCGCAGGCCCCCGAATGACATGACCACATCCCGGATCTCGAGGACGGTATCGCCTGCGGGCCCGTCGTCCCGCAGGAGTGGGAACACCCGCTCCGCGGATGTCTCGTCCGCGCTGTCCGGTGGGGAGGGACTGCTGCGGACCGGCCACCACGAGCGGAGACTCCCGAGGATTCCGCTCGGCGCAAAGGCGACGATCAGCACGATCAGCACGCCGTTGACCAGTGCCTCATACGAAGCAAGACCGGTCAAGGCGACGGGCAGGCCGATGATGACGAGGGCACCGACGAGCGAGCCGGTGACGAACACCGTCCCTCCGATGACCACTATTGCAAGTAGCTGGGTGAGTAGTTCGAAGCTGAACTGGCCCGGTTCCACGAAGCCCGACATATGGACGTGGAGGGCGCCGGCGGCTCCCGCAAGGATCCCCGAGAGCGCAAACAACGCGGTCCGGTATCGGACGACGTCGACTCCCTGGTGGCTCGCCATGAGGGAGTCCTCCCGCATGGCACTGATCGCGAGCCCGAATCGCGAACGCTTCAGTGCGATGAGACCCGCAACGGCGACGACGACCACGATGCAGATCACGAGATCGGTCGTGGTCCGTGGGATGCCCACCTTGCCCTGTGCGCCCCCGGTCAGTGGCAGATTCAGCACCGCCACCCGCACGATTTCCGCGAACGCGATGCTCGCGATGGCCAGGTAGATGCCGTTGAGCCGGTGCAACAGACCGGCCAGCAGCAGGGCGACGAATCCGGATGCGAGCGTCCCCCCGATGAGAGAGACCACGAACGGGGCCCCTGCGTCGACGGAAAGTACAGCCGAGACATATGCCCCGACAGCCATCAAACCGACTTGGGGCACAGCGAAGATTCCGGCGCTGAGCACAACATAGAGCGACAGGGCAACGAGTGAGAGGACGATTCCGTCCCTGATCACGAAGTCGTACGCACCGAAGATCGAAAAGAACTCTGTCATGGTCGTGTCACACCCTTGTCAGTTCTGCGCGGGTCCGGAACAGACCTTCGGGCCTCAGAGCGAGGAAGAGGAGCATCAAGACGAAGACGACGAGATCGCGATAGGTGCTCGACAGGTACCCCGTCGCATAGGTGGACGCGATCCCGATGACCAGACCGCCGACGAGCATGCCGCCGACACTGCCGAAGCCGCCGACCACCATGGCTCCGAGCGCGATCACCAGGTAGGTCGAGCCGAGTCCGGCATCGATGACGTTGAACGCGATGGCGACGAACGACGCGGCGACACCTGCCATGGCGCCTGACGCGAAGAACACTCCGGCGCTGACGCGATCCACGTTGACGCCGAGGATCGCGGCGGTGTCCTTGTCGAAAGCGACGGTGCGGATCTCCCGGCCGAGCTCCGTTCGGGCGAGTAGCCAACTCGTCACGGCCACGATGACGAGCACCAGGCACACCATTATCAAGTGCAGGGTGGTGATCCGAACCGGGCCGATCGACAGAGGTGCACTGGTGAACGCGTCGGCGTTCATTCGCACGACGGCACCGTCGAGGTGGTGGTGTGCCAGCTCGACGAGCACGATGAGGCCGCCCATCGAGGAGATGAAGGCGGCCATCTCGCCGCCCCGGCGATGAAGGACCCGGCGGATCAGCAGGAAGTAGGCCAGCACGTTGAGTAATCCCGCCAGCACCGCGACGACCGGCAAGGCCGCCAGGAGGGACCAGCCGAGTCGTGATGTGAGCTCCCAGGCGAAGATTGCTCCCCAGGTGAACACCGCTGCATGCGCGACGTGGAAGATCCGGAGGTTTGCCATCACCAGACCGAAACCCGATGCATAGAGCGCATATACGCTGCCGAGAACGATCCCGTTGACGGTTTGCTGAAGCAGGAAGTCCATGGATTCACCCGTCCGATCCGGCGAGGACCATGGCTCCTCCGTCTGCGAACGTGGCCATGACCCCGCTCGAGATCGCGAGACCGTCCGCAGTCATTTCGAGCCCGAGAATCCCGTGTTCTCGCACCAGGTCCGAAGTCGAGGCAGCGGGAAGGAGATCACGCAGAGCACTACCGTCAACGGTTCCACTCTTCTCTGCCTGGATCACGGCGGCCACTGTCGTCCAGCCGACCTGATAACCCAGGGCACCGTAGGCAGTGGGGACCTCACCGTACTTCTCCGTGTACCGTCCTTCGAAGGCGGTGGGATTGGTTCCGCCAGGAGCCCACACCTGCGGAAACTCGAAGCCTCGGGCCGAGTCCCGGGCCACCGTGTAGGTTTCACCGCTGATCGCAACCGTTCCGATCAGTTTCACGTGCTCGAATTCACCGGCGTTCTTCATCTGGAGGATGAGATTTCCGGCCTGGGCCGGGAGGACCGACAGAACCACGGCATCGAGGCGATCCCGCCTGAGATTCGCCAGCACAGCGGAGAAGTCGGTGTCCTGGGACGAAACCTCCTGCCGAGATGCAAATCCGGCCGGTAGCCCCTTCTCGGTTGCCTCCGCCAGAGTGGTGAAGGATGGATTGTCGCCGGCCACAACCAGACCGATACGGGTGTGGCCCTCCTCGGCCAGGCGACTGCCGACCGACATCGTGGGGGTGCTCAGATCGGTGAATCGGAATGAGTACCCGCCCGAGTTCTCCAATGCGCTCCCGGCCCCGCTGACCAGGGTGATCCGGTCTTCGTTCGCCAGGGGCGCCACCGCTTGACCGAGTGGGCTCTGCGAGTCCTGGACAACGAGTGGCACACTCTGTTGACGGAGTTTGTTGTACCCGGTTACCGCTGATGGTACGGCCGATTTGGCATCCTCGGTGAGGACCTCTATCGATACACCGGACTCGTCCAGTATCGGTTCGGCCTCGTGCAGAGCGAGTTCGAATCCTCGCTCGAAGGGCTTGCCGAACGACATCGCCGCGTCACCCGTGAGATTGGCGAGGAGCCCAATCCGGACGGCACCAGAGTTGTCACCGGCCGGGCCGCCACATCCGGTGAGTGCCAGAAGCGCAGCAACCATCGCGGCTGCACCCGCTAGTCGTCGCTTTCTCGTCCAGTTGACGGATCGCATAGGGACTCCTTGCTATTCGTACTCCGAAGCATGTGAGTTGGAACACGCTGGGCGCCAGTTAATGCCGTCGTCGATTCGAAGGTCAAGAACTTCGGCCCGGACTCACGTCGCCGCATTGGAGAAGTCGACAAGGAGGGGTTCAGCTCCCTCGAATCTGCCCCACGTTCAACGCGCTACCCGGCCGAAACCCGGCACCGCGTGGTGACCCTGCAGTCGGAGAATCAACAGTGCAGTCTGGGCACTGAGCTGATCGTTCGAGTTTGCGGCCACGTCGAGACCGGTGATGTCGTGCACCCGCCCCAGTCGGTGTCGCACAGTATTTTCGTGCACATCCAACCGCACTGCGGTGTCACGCACACTCCGTCCACTGTCGAAGAACTCCTGCAGGGTACGGAGAAGGTCGTTGTTCGACACTCCCCCCGCAAGTAAATCCCCGAGAACGTCGTACACGTACATCCGAACGGACTGTTCGTTGCTGTTCGCTACGAGTAATCGTGCAGGCCCGAGTTCGTCACAGGCGATGGCGCGGTTCGATTCCGAGGGGTATCGGTCAAGGCACCGGGCAGCCTCGAATGCCTCCCGGTATGCCCGTCGGAGCTGACCGGGCCGGGTCACCGACGAGATGCCCGCAACGGCAAATCGGTCACCCATCCGGTCGAGGCCCTTGTTGACTGCCGCCTTGCAGCGCGCGATCACCGTCGCATTCCCGACCCCTGCCGGCGCCTCGATCGAGAGGATGACGCCCTCGGTGCCACGAATCGTGAGGATGTCGACGTCGAGATCTTCGGAGATCAGATCACCGAGGCGGCCCGCATCGACTGCCGAACCCGACGACCGGCCCCGCTCCAGGACGAACGCGATGACCCGGTCCGCGGCCAGATCGACGCCGAGGTACTCCGCGCAAGCCCGAAGATCTGCATCGTAGGTAGTCGACCGAACCATCTGCCGCGCCAGGTTCGCACGTGCATTCCAGGCCACGCGGGCGATCCGCCGCTGGGAGACGAACTCGGCCGTCAGGTGGACCACTGCCCGGTCCACGGCCCACTGCACATGTGCAACGGACACGGATCCTTCGATCGGGGTGACTACCCATCCGAAGAGGTGGTCGCCGTCGACAACCGAACCGAGCATGTAGTCGCGGCCACCCGTCCGCCCACCATCCACTCGCACAACGCCGGCAGCCGCGCCGGCGGCTACCGGTCCTTCCGGCGACTCGAGCCGCTCCAGCGTGGGGATCGCGGTAGACGAAGCACCCGGAGGGACGGCCCGGCTGATCACCTGCCCGGCGGGACCTATCAGGAATACCGTTGCCTCCAGCATGTCGGACAGAGCGCTGATCAGGCAGGACAGCGTCCCGACCGCTGCCGCGCGGTCGGCAAGCGTGGTTTCCAGTCTCAGTTTCCAGGACAACGAGGCCGGCGTCTCCTCTCGGGAATCGGCAGCCGACTCCGGCTCGCCGCCCGGCCGTAATGCGGACGACCCGTTCCCTGCCTGCTTCGCCCTGTGTGCCACAGACCACACTGTAAATTATTGGACCGAACATGGGAAGGTCCCCGAAACCGCTTACGGCACCTGAGCGGCGGGTACGTCGAGACCGGCGATCCGACGCCACTGCGCGTGGGCGGTGGGGGTCCACTCCGCGCGCAGGTCTCGCAGGCGCCGCGCGGCCTTCAGCCCGCGCCAGTCCGGCAGCAGCACCTCGGGGAGCCGCGGATCCATGTAGGGCATGCGCCGTAGCGCGTCCGCGAGTTGGAGGTGCGCGAACAGCAACTCGTCGCCCGGTTGGAAGGTTCGCGCATCGAAGCGGTCGAGCAGTTCGTCGTACTCCTTCTCGGCGGCCTCCAGATCCCATGAACGGCGGACGAGTTCGCTCTCGGGAATCCCGGGCACGGCGAGCGTCCCGACGAACGAGACCGTATTGGCGGTCAATCCGAGAGACTCGATGGTTCGTTCCGCTTCCGCGGCACGGTCGACGTGGGGAGTGACCCAGACGCCGGGTGTCGGATTCCCGAACCCGGCCCACCGCAGCGCGGCATAGAGCTTCTTGCGGGTCGAGCGGTGAGACTCCGGAATCGGCACGTTCACGACGAGCCACCTGCCGTCCCACTGCGTGGTGTCCACGTCGGTGGAGAAGACACGAAGTTCACCCTCGGTGAAGAGCCGATGCGCCTTGTCCGTCAACGTCCACTGCGTTTCGCGTCCGTTCCGGCCGGCGGCGATCAGACCTGCGGAACCTGTGCGCGCGATCGCCTGCCGGGCGGCATGCTCCCCGTACCCGAGCCCTTTGAGGACGTAGAGAAGCGCGGCCGTCCGCACCGGCTGTCCGTACGGTTCGACGAGTTCGCCGAGCACGGTGACGAGGACCGACCGCGCGCTTCCGGTCGACGCCACTTCCTTGTCGGGGGTGGACTCCGGTTTCGAGTCGGACGGCTTCGAGTCAGACATAAGTGCCATCGTCGCGCATCACGTCAGCCCGTTGCCACAACACCCCTCGAGGCCCCGGTCAGCGATCGTCATTCGACACCCCAGTCCCGGAAGACCGCCTCGGTGTCGGCGCCGGGTGTGCGGGGCGACGCATAGGTTGCGGGTGGTGCCTCGGCGAAGCGTGGCGCCGCCGCCGGCTGACGCTGACCGAACGCGGTCACGACCGTGTTGCGCGCGGCGATGTGCGGGTGATCCGGCACCTCGGCGAGGGCCAGCACCGGCGTCACGCACGCGTCGAGGTGCGCGAACGCCTGCACCCACTCCTCTCGGCTCCGCGTGACGAAGACGTCGGCGAAGGTCTTCCGGAGCGCCGACCATGCCGACTCGTCGTACTGGTCCGGCAGACCCGCGGGGTCGAGTTCGAGTCCCGTCAGTAGCTGCGCGTAGAAGACCGGCTCGACTGCGCCGACCGCGATGTACCGACCGTCGGCGCACTCGTACGTGTCGTAGAAGGGCGCCCCGCCGTCGATGACGTTGGTCCCGCGCCGATCGGACCAGAGCCCGTTCTCGGTGAGTGTCCAGAACATCGTCATGAGCGCACTCACCCCGTCGACCATCGCGACATCGACCACGTCTCCGACACCGGTCTGTTCCCTCGCGTAGAGGGCGCCGAGAATGCCGGTGACCGCCGGCATCGAACCGCCGCCCAGGTCGGCGACCAGGTTGAGCGGTGCGAGTGGCCTCTCACCGTCCCGTCCGATGGCGTTCAGCGCACCGGTGAGCGCGAGGTAGTTGATGTCGTGCCCGGCATAGGGCGCGAGCGGGCCGTCCTGGCCCCACCCGGTGATCCTGGCGTACACGAGCCGAGGGTTCCGCTGACGGCACACGTCGGGACCGATGCCCAGTCGCTCCGCCGCACCCGGCCGGTAGCCCTCGATGAGGACGTCGGCCTTGTCGACGAGCTTCAGGATCCTTGCCAGGTCGGCGGGATCCTTCAGGTCGGCACTCACCGAGCGCCGATTACGCAGTCCCGCATCCTTGTCCACGGGCAGCAACTGCGTCACACCCCCCGGACGCTCGATTCGCACGACCTCGGCGCCGAGGTCCGCGAGCTGCATCGCGGCGTGGGGCGACGGGCCGATCCCGGCGAGTTCGACGACCCGCAATCCATCGAGCACATGTTTCATCAGGAGCCTCCGAACAACGGACGGCGTGGGTTCTCCCCACAACCAATGTTTGACAACTATGGATACTATCTATCCAATAACGTAATATCTCAAGTCAGGTCGCCGCGGCGCAGTTCGTCAGTCGCCGCGGTGTATCCGTCCACCAAGTCGAAGGGCTGGATGTGAACGAACTGGATCCGACCGTCATGTCGTCGCTGCGAGCGGCGGCCGATGACCCGGTCACTTACGCGCAGGCATGGAAAACGAAGAACGGAAACCGCGTGATCGGTTCCTTTCCGATGAACTTTCCTTCCGAGATCGTGCACGCCGCCGGTGCGTTGCCGGTGATCGTCCAGGAAAGCCGCACCCCGATCACGGAGGGCCGCAACCTGCTTGCCGAGTTCTACTGCGGCTACACGCGGAGCGTCGCCGATCAGGCCGCAGTCGGTGAACTCGACGTCTTCGACGGCTTCGTCGCCGCCGATCACTGCGTGCAACTCCTCGGCGCCGTCGACGTGATCCGCTGGGCGCGGCCGGAGAAACCGGTGCACTTCGCGCAGTTCACCAGCGCGATGGACGATCCGTGGACCAAGCCGCGGGTCGCGGGCCGTGTGCACGAACTCAAGCACGAGATCGAGGGGGTCGTCGGGACGACGATCACGGACGAGTCGCTCGCCGAGAGCATTCGGCTGTTCAACACGAATCGTCGCCTGCTCCGGGAACTCTACGACCTGCGGCGCACCGGCCGTGCGCGTATCACCGCGAGCGACATGCAGGTATTGGTGAAGTCGAGCATGGTGATGGACATCGATGAACACAACGCCGCCCTGAACGGTCTTCTCGTCCGACTCGATCCGAATGCCGACGCACCCGGCGATCTGGTGCGGTTGCATCTCTCCGGTCACTTCTGCCACGCCCCGCGCCCCGAGGTCCTCGATGTGATCGAGGAATCCGGAGTGATCGTCGTCGACGACGACCTGTACACCGGCTTCCGGTACATCTCGACCGACGTACCCGAGCACGGCGACCCGCTGGAGGCGCTGTCGGTGTGGTACCTGGACCGTAACGACAACGCCCCGTGCCCGACACGGGTCACCGTCGGGGTCGACTGGGACACCTACCTGATCGACTCACTCGAGAGGAGCCGCTCGAACGGTGTCGTCGTCTTGATGGCGAAGTTCTGCGAACCCCACATGCTCTACTACCCGGAGTTACGCAAGGCGCTCGACGCGCGCGGGATACCGCTGCTGCTCCTCGAGACCGAGCACGAAGGCAACCCCGTCGAGACACTCCGCACCAAGATCGAGACCTTCGTGGAGCGCATTCGCCGTCAGCTCGCACCCGTCCCGTCCTGAATTCGACTTTCACTCAGAGGAGTTCGCCATGGCGATCGAAGAGATCAGCAAGGAAAAGACCCGCCGCTTGTCGAGTACGCGGGCCGGCGGCAAGTTGGTGGCCGACTATTGGGAGAACATCTTCACCGCCAAGGAGCGCGGGAAGCACGTCGTCTGGTACAACGGCGCCGCACTGAACCCGCTGTTCCAGGCCGCGGGCCTGGAGTGGTGCCACGGCGAGGCGTTCGCCGCCCGACTGGCCGCCCAGCACCTCGAAGGGCCCGCCCAGGCTGCCGGCGCCGAGTACGGCTACATCGGTGAGCTCTGCTCCTATGCGCGAACACATCTCGGCTGCGCGGTGCTGACGCACCAAACCGCCGCAGACCGGGAGACCGGCGTGGTCGGCATGGTCGACCAGCAGGAACTGGCGAGCAAACTGCCTGCCCCGGATTTCTTCGTCAACGGCTACGCCGGATGTAGCACCGGTCAGCAATGGGACGCGATGACCTACCGGGTATTCGATCGCAAGCTCCCGCTGTTCAACGTCTCGATCCCCATGCTGTGGGGCAACAAACCCGACGCCGGGTACATGCGGGGCGAGGAGTGGACCGAGGTGAGCAAGTACGTCGAGGGGCAGCTGCGCGAGCTCATCACCTTCCTCGAATACCAGACCGGGAGACCGTTCGACTGGGATGGACTCAGCGAGAGCATGTCCTACATCAAACGGGCCTCCGAGCTGCGCCTCGAAGGAATGGCGCTCTGCACGCAGGCACCCACGCCTGCGACCTACTGGGACTGGGTCGCGAGCATCGCCCCGATCAACTTCCTGCCCGGCAATCAGGCGCTGGTCGACTACTTCGCCGGCGTGAAGGCCGAAATTCAGCAGCGGGTCACCGACGGGGTCAGCGCGGTCGCGGACGAACGCTACCGCGTGTACTTCGACGGCATCATGAACTGGAACAAGCTCGGCTTCCTCACCCGGAAGTTCGCGGAATACGACGTCGCCGTCGTCGCCGGCCGCTACACCCACGAATCCTTCTGGCAGGAGCCGCAGCTCATCGACGTGGACAACCCGCTCCTGGGCATGGCGCAGCACTACCTGCTCTGCCCACTGAACCACGGATTGAAGAACCTGCAGGAACTCCTGCTCCGCCGGCTGGACGAATACGCGATCGACGGGATCGCGTTCCACTCGACGCGGACGTGCCGGGCGATGACCAACCCGCAGACGATGCTCGCCCGCGCTGCCGAGACGGAGCGCGGCGTCAAGTCGTTCTTCTTCGAAGGCGACGTCGCCGACGCGTCGTTCTACAACGACGAACTGTTCGACAGTCGACTGGAGGCGATGCTCGAGGCCATCGACGTACAACGGATGAAGTCCGTGATCTAGATGGCCGCCACCTCCGCAGACAAGACAACGCCGGGTTGGTTCGTCATGGGCGTGGACCTCGGGTCCACCACGGCGAAGGCCGCCGTCGTGGACCAGGACGGCGCCCTGCGCGGATCGAGTGTCGTCCAGATGGGAGCCGTGAGCCGCGAAGCGGTCGCGCGCGCAATGGACGGGGCGATGGCGGCCGCCGGTGTCGCGCAATCCGACATCCGGCGGACCATCAGCACCGGCTACGGGCGGAAACTGGTCCCCGGGGCGAACCGGACGTTCACCGAAATCACCTGCCACGCCCGCGGCGCCGCAGCCCTGCACCCGGGTGTGCGGCTGGTGATCGACATCGGCGGACAGGACAGCAAGGCCATCATCGTCGACGACGACGGCCTCGTGGAACGGTTCGCCATGAACGACCGGTGCGCGAGCGGGACCGGCCGCTTCTTCGACGTGCTCGCGCGGGCACTGGAAGTCGACATCGACGCAGTCGGCGAACTCGCGCTCGCCGGTTCCGAGGGCCTCGAGGTCAGCAGTATGTGCGCCACGTTCGCGGAGACCGAGGTGATCTCACTACTGGCGCAGGGCCGCGAGAAGGCGGACATCGCCGCGTCCGTGCACAAAGCGGTCGCGGCGCGCACACTCGGACTGGTGGCACAGGTCGGCAAGGCGACACCGACGGTGATGACGGGCGGAGTGGCGAAGAACCCGGCCGCCCGGCTTCACGTCTCGCGGGCGCTGGGCCACCCGGTGGAACTACTCGATCAGCCACAGATCGCGGGCGCGTACGGCGCCGGACTGCTGGCCCGCGACGACTACGCGGGCACCGCTCAGGCGCCGACGTCGTCCGACGCCGCCACCGAAGAACAATTCCGGGCGAGCCTGTCGGGCGGAACGCCGCACTGCCAGGACTGCGACGGCAGGCCCGGCCATTCCCATTCGGGCACCGGCGAACCGGTGCCCCTCGAACTGCAGAGGAACATCCGATGACAACAGACACACCCGAAGTCTGGGTACCGGACCTGTCCGAGGCGACCGTCTACATCGTGGGTGGGACGAGCGGAGTAGGCCTGCAGGTCGCCCGCCAGTTGGTCCGGGCCGGCACCCAGCGCATCGGTCTGGTCGGCCGCAACACCGAACGCGGCGAGAAGGCAGCGGCGGAGATTCGAACACTCGCTTCCGGTGTCTGGGCCTTCTTCGCGGCGGGCGATGTGAACGACCCCGCCGAGGCCGCGCGGGTGACCGAGGAACTGTCGGCCTCGCTGGGACCGGCCGACATCCTGATCAACAGCACGGTCAGCGCGTTCACGCCCCAGCTGTTTCACGACACGCTCCCCGAAGATGTGCCCGCTATCCTGCTGCAGCAGGCGCTCGGCCCGATCAATATGTGCCGAACCGTACTTCCACACATGCGGGCGAAGCACGGCGGCGCGATCGTGAACATAGCTTCCGACGCGGCGAAACATCCGACCCCGGGAGAATCCGTCATCGGCGCGGCCATGGCGGCCATCGTGATGTTCTCCAAAACCCTTGCGATGGAGGCCAAGCGCGACGGCATCCGCGTCAACGCGGTGACGCCGTCGCTCATCCGGGACACCGGCGCCTACGACCGGGTCATGGCCGAGCCGTTCAGCGCCAAGCTCTTCGCGAAGGCCGCCGGACTGGCGTCACTGGGGGTCGCCGAGCCGGTCGACGTGGCGGACCTCGTGTTGTTTCTGTGCAGCCCTCAGGCCCGTCGGATCACCGGGCAAGCGGTCAGCCCGAATGGTGGCATCTCGGCAGGGTGAGGGATCGAGTGCCGCGCCTCAGCTCGTCCACACTATTTTGACGGATTCATAGCGATCAGCTCCACATATGTATTACATTGCGTGGTGACTGAGACACCGCCTCACAGCCGACTCCGGCTTCCTCGTCACGAGCACCTCTCGCTCCACCAACTCCCCCCACCCCGCACAGTCCGAAGGCAGGATTGCATCATGCCCCTCGAAAAGTCTCTCTGGCCGGCGACACCGAGCTCAGGCGTCCGCGACATCACCGTCGGCGACCTGCTGCGAGAGGCCGCGTCGGCGGAACCCGACCGCCTCGCCCTGGTCGACGGAACTCCCGATCCAGCCGATCGGCGAGAGTGGACCTACCGTCAACTCCTCGCCGACACCGAGATGGTAGCCAGAGCACTGCTGGCCCACTTCGCGCCCGGAGACCGGATCGCAATCTGGGCGCCCAACAGTGCAGAGTGGGTAATCCTCCAGCAAGCGATCGCGATGGCCGGGATGGTGGTGGTGGGCGTGAACCCCGCTTACCGCGCCCACGAACTCGAGTACATCCTCCGCCAGTCCCGCTCGGTCGGACTCTTCTACCGGGATACCTATCGCGGCGCGGACCTCACGGCACTTCTGGCGGAAGTACGGCCGTCGCTCCCCGAACTCCGCATGGTGATCGCACCCAGCGAGTGGCGGTCCTTCATCGCGACCGGCGATCCGGCAATGAAGTTTCCCGCTGTCGCACCCACCGCCCCCGTGCAGATTCAATACACCTCCGGAACCACCGGTTTCCCCAAAGGTGCACTCCTGCATCACAAAGGAATCGTCAACGAAGCCACGTTCGTGTTCGAGCGGGCCGGGCTGGTGGACCACGTCGTCTGCGTCAACGCAATGCCGATGTACCACATCGGGGGCGGTGCCGTCACCGAACTCGGGACGTTCGCGGCACACGGGACCTATGTGGTGCTACCCGGCTTCGACGCCGCGCTCATGCTCGAGATGCTCGAGGCCTACCGCGGAACGCACTCGCTGATGGTTCCGACGATGCTCATCGCGCTTCTCGAGCACCCGGACCGCGGAACACGCGACCTGTCGAGCCTCCACACCGTACTGTCCGGTGCGGCAGCAGTTCCCCAGGCACTCGTCGAACGGGTGCTCGACGAACTCGACTGCCAAGTCACGATCCTGTTCGGGCAGAGCGAGATGCACGGCGTCATCAGCCAGACCCGAGTCACCGACGATCCGGCCGATCAGGCCACCACGGTGGGACAGCCGCTGCCGGAACTGGAAGTGAAGATCATCGACCCCGTCTCCCAGGAGATTGTCCCGATCGGTGAACAGGGTGAAATATGCTGTCGCGGCTACCAGACGATGCTCGGCTATTCCGAGATGCCGGACGAAACCGCCGCCACCATCGACGCCGACGGATGGCTGCACATGGGTGATCTCGCGACGATGGACGAACGAGGCTTCCTCCGCATCACCGGCCGCCTCAAGGACATGATCATTCGAGGCGGCCTGAACATCTATCCGCGCGAAATCGAAGAACTGCTGTTCCGCCACGACGACGTGGCCGAAGTTGCGATCGTCGGGGTTCCGGACACCCGATGGGGCGAGCAGATCGGCGCCGTCGTACGACCGGCGGACCCCGCCAATCCACCCGACCCGACCGAATTGAAAGCCTGGTGTCGCGACCGAATCGCCGCCCACAAGACGCCGTCGCTGTGGTACTTCACCGACACACTCCCCATGACACCGTCCGGGAAGATCCAGAAATTCCGTGTGCAGCAGGAAATTGCGTCCGGAGCGCTCACGGCTGCACGCCTCGACAATAGGTCTGTGCCGGAGCAACTCTCGAACAACTGAGAACACAGCTTCGCCATACCTGCCCTTTCTGGAGAGTGGAAGGACGAGGACGTCGACGGCGAACGGTGGGCGAAGGTAATGAACGTTGCCCGCATCGTCGAATGCAGGCCGTCCGGCCTGCATTCGACGCACCCCGCGCGGGCCTGCTGATAGCGGGGCTCGAGGTCTCCCACTTGCACGTCCATGTCTTCCCTGCATACGACCTGGACGACTTCAACATCAGCAACGCCAAGCCGAACCCCTAACCGGAGTCCCTCAACGAGGCGGCAACCAAGCTCAGGACGAGCCTCCGCGACCTCGGCCACACAGACACCGTCGCAGCATAAGGAAATTCGTTCTCCCTGACCGCCTACCGCTGACACGGTAGCTCCACCCAGTGGGTCGCCACCTGATATCTACGCCGGTTTGTCAAGGGCGCAGGGGCATCGATTGGGCCGGTTGCTACCTTCTGCCAGGTGAGGCCGCTGAGGTCCTGGGTTGTGGGGCCCTCGTGCCATACCGTTCGTCATCTGTGTCGTATCTCCGTGGTCCGGCGATCAGAGGGTACGGGCGATCAGTGTCTTCATGATTTCGTTGGTGCCGCCGTAGATCTTCTGCACACGGGCAGCAGCATACATACGGGCGATCGGGTACTCGATGATGTAGCCGTATCCTCCGAACATCTGTAGGCAGCGGTCGATGATGTCACACTGCTTGTCCGAGACCCACAGTTTGGCCATCGAGGCGGTAGCCGCATCGAGTGCTCCTGCGAGGTACTGCTCGATGCAGTAGTCGACCAGGGTTTTGCCCGCGAGTATCTCTGATGTGCACTCTGCCAGTACGAACTGAGTGTTCTGGAAGTCGAGGACTCGCGATCCGAAGACCTTGCGGTCCTTTACGTAGTCAAGGGTAGTGAGGACGGCGGCCTCTGCCATCGCGATGCCGCTGATGGCGATGCTCAGGCGTTCGCGGGGCAGTAGTCGCATCAGCTGGGTGAATCCTTGTCCTTCCTCACCACCGAGGAGGTTTGCTGCCGGAACCCGCATGTCGGTGAAGGACAATTCCCGAGTGTCTTGGCCGTGCTGTCCGATCTTGTGCAGGATTCGGCCGCGCTCGAAGCCGGGTAGGTCGGCGGTTTCGGCGACAAGCAGTGAGACGCCCTTCGCGTCGAGGCTCGGGTCGGTCTTGGCGACGATGATCAGCAGGTCGCAGTGGGAGCCGTTGGAGATGAAGGCCTTGGATCCGTTGACGACGTAGCTGTCGCCGTCGCGGATGGCGGTGGTGCGGATGTTCTGCAAGTCCGATCCGGTGCCTGGCTCGGTCATGGCGACCGCCAGTACTGCCTCACCTGTCGTGACCTGTGGTAGCCAGCGCTTCTTCTGCTCGTCTGTACCGAAGGTCGAAAGGTATGGCGCGCAAATTGTCGAGTGGATGTTGAAACCGAAGGCTGTGTCGTGCGCGTGGGCGAGCTCCTGCAGAATGACGGCTTCATGACCGAAATGACCACCGCCCCCGCCGTAATCCTCGCCGATTTCGAGGCCGAATAGGCCGGCGTCGCCTGCCTTTCGCCACAACGTTCTGTCGACCTGATGGTCGGCCGCCCACCGATCCTGGTGCGGGGTTACCTCCTTCGCGAAGAATTCTGCGGCGTGCTTACGCAGCGCGATGTGATCCTCGGTCTCCCACGCGCTGTGATAGTTGGGGAACAGTGTCGGCATAGTTCCACTTTCTGGCGATCTCGTATTCGATGTTGGGTTCGAACAGCGGGAGACTCGTCGTTCGGAATACTGCAGTGGGTTGCGATGCGACCGGCTCTCGACCCGTTCGAGTGTTGTTGTCGTGCAGCCGGCTTCTCGTTGAAGCCGGCTGCACAGGTCATCGCGCGCTACCGAGAGAGCGATCGCACGTGGCCCGACTACGAGGTACCGGCCCGCACACTCTGGGTCATACCGTCTGCGACTCCAGTGCGACCTCGTATGTGCCCGCTCGGCCTGGATCGGACTTGTCGAAGAACTGTGCGGAGCGCTCGCTGATGGCCGGGTTGTCGCCGCAGAGCGCGTATCCGAGCAGAGCCTCGAGCTTCAGCTGGTCGTCGAGTGGTCGGCCGATGACCTCGAAGATCGTTTCCTTGGCCGATTCCATTGCTTTCTGGTCGTTGCGGAGGATCTTGGCCACGAGGTCGTTGGTCGCGGACTCGAGGTCGTCGTGGGGAACGACGCGGGAGACCAGGTTCGCATGCAGCGCGCGCTGGGCGTCGATCGGCTCACCGGTCAACTCCATCTCCAGTGCGATCCCGACACCGGCGGTGTTGACCAGCCGCACGATCCCACCGTCTGCCGGGTGCATCCCGCGGCGGAGTTCGAACGAGCCGAACTGAGCCTTGTCCGAGGCGATCCGGATGTCACAGGCCAGGGCCAGCTCGAGTCCTCCGCCCAGGACCCAGCCGTTGAGCGCGGCGACGATCGGCTTGTAGATGCGGTGCTGTCCGCGGGTAATGCCCCCGGCAAACCCGTCGGGAAGCTTGTTGCGGGCGAGCATCGGGCCGCCGTCGCTCCACGTCGGCACGTGAGTCTTGAGGTCGGCGCCGGCGCAGAAGGCGTCGCCGGTTCCGGTGAGGACGGCAACGCGGAGGTTGTCGTCGGCGGCGAAGTCCGCCCAGATGGCGCGCAGCAGTTCGTGGGTTTCGACGTCGATAGCGTTCTTGACCTCGGGGCGGTTCAGCCGGATGTGGGCGACGGGACCGCGCTTGTCGTAGACGACCTTGGACATGATTGTTCTCCTTGCAGGAATTTAGGCCGAGACCGCGGTGAGGATCTCGGGGGCCGTCGAGCGGTGGAATCCGTCGAAGGGTTCGTTGTGGACAGCAGGCTGCAGTTGCCACCAGCCGCGGCGGGCGTTGGGGGCGCCGCCGTCGATGCGCAGGCAGGATCCGGTGACGAATCGGGACGCCGGGGAGAGCAGGTAGACGATCGCGGCGGATACTTCGGCTTCGGTGCCGAAGCGCTGCAACGGGATACCGGGAGTGACCTCGTTCTGAATGAACTCGCGGTCCTTCTCATCGTAGGTGTCCAGGCCGCTCGAGGCGATCGACCCTGGCGCGACGGTGTTGACCCGGACGCCGGCGGCGGCCCACTCGGTGGCGGCGCTCTCGCTCAGGGTGAACATGCCACCGCGCGCTGCCGCGGAGTGGGAGAAGTGGGGCCAGCCGTGCCAGATGTCGGCGATCATGTTCACGATCGACCCGCCGTGCTGGGACATCGAACGAGTGAACACCTCTCTCATGACGATGAAGCCGCCGGTCAGGTTGTTGCGGACGACTGCTTCGAAGCCCTTGGTGGAGATGTCCTCGAGCGGTGACCGGTACTGGCCGCCGGCGTTGTTGACCAGACCGTCGATGTGTCCATGATCTCCGATGATGGTGTCGATGACCGCGCCGACGCCGTCCTCGTCCCGGATGTCGGTGACATGTGTCGACACCGATCCCCCGTCCTCGGTGATCTCACGGCGCACATGGTCGAGCTTGTCCTGGTTGCGCCCGACAATGGCCACGTGCGCGCCGAGCGAGGCGAGTTCGTGCGCGGTGCAGCGCCCGATTCCGCTACCTCCACCGGTGACGACGATCGTCTGCCCGTCGAACAGACCTGGTGCATAAACAGATTGGTAAGGCATGGTGACTCCTCTTCAGGCGCGGTCGCTGTACTTGGCGCGCAGTGCAAACTTCTGGATCTTCCCGGTTGCCGTGCGGGGAAATTCCCCGACGTACTCGATGCGTTCGGGGACCTTCCACATGGCGATCTTGTGCTCGTCGGCGAGATGGTGGCGCAGGTCCTCGATCGTGAGACGGGTGTCGTCCCGCGCCACGACCACGGCGCACGCGCGTTCTCCGACCGCATCGTCGGGCAACCCGACCACGGCGACGTCCGCGATCGACGGGTGCAGCAGTAGGGCCTCCTCGACCTCACGGGCACTGATATTGAATCCGCCTCGGATGATGATGTCCTTGATCCTGCCCGTCACCCGCAGGTAACCGTGCTCATCGATCCGCCCGAGATCACCTGTCCGCCACCAGCCTGCGGAGTCCTGCCCCTCGGCCGTGAGCTCCGGGCGTCGCCAGTACTCGAGCATCCGGCCCGGCCCGCGGTATCGGATTTCGCCGTCGACCCCGGGATCGGCCTGCTGCTCGTCGAAATCGACGATTCGCAGTTCGACACCGGGTACCGGTGCGCCGTCCGAGGACGCAATCCGCTCGATGGAGTCCTCTGGCCGGCAGACCGTGGCCATCATGACCTCACTGGACCCGTAGGCACTCACCACCCGGCACCCTGACAGTCGTTCTTGGGCTTCCCCCACCAGCGAGGCGGGGATCGCGGCGCCCGCGGTGAGCCAGAACCGCAGCCGGGACACGTCGTGCACCGCCGGGTCGTAGGCGTCGAGCAACATTCGAATGAACGGCGCGGGACTGGCCGTTCCCGTGCACTTGTAGGCGTCGATGCGTTCGAGGGCAGCGACCGGGCTGAAGATGTCGAGTAGATGCGCCTGGGCTCCCGCGATTGTGGGGGCCATGACACCGAGGGTGAGCCCCAGAGTGTGGGCCACCGGTGAGGGCACGAACATCACATCCGACCGTGTCATTCCGAGAACGGGCACCGCCTGCTTGGGCAGGAAAGACGCGGTGTTCCAGGTGTGCAAGCACCCTTTGGGACGCGACTCCGTACCGGAGCTGTAGAGGATGATGTGTGCATCGTCCGCAGCCGATACCGGCGGGAGGGTGTTCGTATCATGCTCGGCGGCGAGCAGCGTGCCGAGGTCGACTCGGCCGTCGCCGTCTCCCGCACGGGCCGTCACGTGAAAAGACACACCGGGGACCGCGGCGGCGATCTTCTCCCCCATCGCCGCATGGTCGAACCCCCGGAACTCGCCGGCGGTGACAAGGCCGACGGCCTCGGAGTTCTCGACGATGAACTGCACCTCGTGCTCGCGGTAGACCGACACCACGGGGACCATGACAGCGCCGATTCGCGCGAGCGCCGCATAGACGAAAAAGAACTCGTTCCAGTTCGGTAGCTGGACGACGACCCGGTCCCCCGGCCGCACTCCAAGCCCGATCAGTCCCGCGGCGAGATTCCATGCTCTCTTGCGGAATTCGCCGTAGCTGTAGGTACTGGCGCCGTCGGAAATGTACGGGTGGCCGGGATCGACCTCGGCCCAATGGTCGATCGCTGTGACAAGCGTCGAGTGATCCCAGTAGCCGGCCTCGTAATAGGCACGCACCTGGTCCTCGAATCGCGGATCTGCGCTGACAGTCATTGATCAAGCCCCTTCGGCTCTGACGCGGCTCGCATCCGCCGCGTAGAAAAAGTTATACACGATTAACTATCGGACCAAAAGGGGTCACTTCGGAGCGCCTCGTACATGAGGCGATTTCTGACGTCAACGAGAGGTACGAGGCGTGCGTAGACAGGCGGGTAGTGACCGTCGACCGGGCAATTCGGCCGCTGTCACACCTACAAGTTAATTAGCGTTAACAATCGCCGCCAGGGGTCACGGCTCCATGGGGAGACCGACGACGGCGCATGCCGCTCGGCGGAGCATCGCCTTCAGGCGATCGTCCGGCATACCGACGTTGTGGACGAGCGCCGATTGGATCGCGCCGATCGTGGCATGGACGAGAACACGAGCAGAGGACTCGTCGAGCGCTGGGTCGAGTTCACGCACCACGTGCACCCACTCCTCCACGTACTGCCGCTGCTTGCGCCGCAGACGAACCTGGTCGTCGGGAGAGAGGTGCTCGACTTCCCGGTAGTAGACACGTGCGAACTCTCGCTCGTCGACCACGAAGTCGACCTGCCGGTCGATGAGAGCCCGCAGAGCATCGGGGATGGCTTCCCGACGGTCGACAATTGCACTCTCCTCGCGAAGCAGACCATCGAGAGACCGATCGAACAGCGCCAACAGGAGTGTGGCCTTGTTGTCGAAGTGCCGATAGACCGCGGCTCCACTGATTCCGACCTGGGCGCCGATGTCTGCCATCGACACCGCGTGGAACCCACGCTCCGCAACCAGTTCCGCCGCCGCCGCAAGGATCTTCTCCTTACGGTCAGGATCGCGGCGCCGTGCGAACGGTTCAATTTCGGTCATCGACTCCAGCTCTTCCAGATTCCTCGATCGTCGGAACAGTGCACTCGAAGCATATGACCGTGAGCCCGTCGACACTGCCCGGCCCCCTACCTGCAACGCTACTCGATGAGGAACCGCTCCTTGGCGTAGCGAACCAGCCCGGCGCGGTTGGATTCTCCGGTCTTCTTGAGCATCTTCCCGATGTGGAATTTCACCGTGTGGAACGTGAGGTTCATGCGCTCCGCGATGGCGTAGTTGTCCAGCCCGGCGGCGATCATGGTCACGATCGAGAGCTCGCGCTCGCTGAACGCCGGTTTCTCGGTGGTTACCCGGCGTGCGTCCACCCACTCCTTCAGGAGTGCGGGATCGATGTACTGGCCGGAGCGGACGACTGTTCTCAGCATGTCCGGGAGCGCCGACATGCTCGCCGCTTTGAGGATGTATCCCGATGCGCCCAACAGCATTGCCCGGTCCACGAGTTGGGCATTGCCGTATCCGGTGTAGAACACCACTTTGGTGGTGGGCGAGGCGGCGAGTAGGTCGCGGCACAACGACCACCCCTGCTCTTCGCCGATGAAGAGGTCCAGCATGACGATATCCGGGGAGCAGCGCAGGGCGTCCTTCTCCGCGCTCGCGACACTTGCCGCTGCTCCGAGGAAGACGAAGTCGGGTTCCCTCTCCGCCAACCGCTCGAGGCCGGCGTGGACTATCTCGTGGTCGTCGATCGAGAAGACACCGATCCGGCGCGGTTCCGGCACGTCGCTCAACTTGATACCGCCTGATCGGAGCCGATCGGGAAGCTGGCCGTGACGGACAGTCCTCCCGACGGGGTGCGATCGAACCTCACCTCGCCGCCGACCTTGCGCGCTTCACGTTTCATGAACTCGATTCCGTAGTGGCCCTCGAAGGGTTCGTGTGCGTCGAAGGATCGACCGTCATCGCTCACCGACATGACGCACACCCCGGGGTGGACCTCGAAGGACATCGAACATCGGTCTCCCTTCGAATGATTCTCGGCGTTGAAGACAGCTTCCTGGCCCACCTTGCACATCGCCTCGCCGATGTCTGCAGGCACCCGCACGTGCATGCCCGCCCCGCTGACACCGCCCGACGAGAAGTCGGCAGTTCGGCTCATGCCCGACACACTCGGCACAGCGAACACTCGCTCCGCGACGTCTTCGAGGGTGCACTCACTCGCCCGTTCGCTCTGCAGGAGGTGACGCAGTTCGTCACGCACCAACGACATGCACTCGTCGACACTCGCGCTGATGGACGCTGCACGCGATCGACTGTCACCGGTCGACTGGTATTCGAGTTCCTCTGCCGCGAAACCGATCTGGGTCAACCGGCGTACCAGATCGTCGTGGAGTGATTGCGCGAGCCGGGCACGTTCCTGGTCTCGAACGACCTCCCGCCGGCTCTCGTCCAGATTGGACCGGTCCAGACCCAGCAGTGCCGCGTTCGCGAAATCCGCCAGTACGCGTTCGTCGTCTTCGCTGTACGCGCGCGGCCGCCGGCTCGCGACGTAGAGCACCGCCTCGACGTTGCCGCCGTCACGGACGGGAACCGCCAGTGCCGAGTTGATTCCCTCGCCACGCGTCTCCTCGCGCATGGCGGCGCGAAGGTTGCGATCTTCCTCGTAGTTCAGCGAACGAATGGGGTGCCCGGTCTCACGCGCCGCCCCGCCGAGCCCCTCGCCCGACCCGACCCGGAGATCACGGAACGGGTCGGTGTTGATCCCCAGCGTTCGAGTAAAGACGAAGTAATTGTCATCGACCGGCAACGACAGATACGCGACATCTCCTTCGAGCAGATTGCGCGCGGCGGCGAGAGTGATGTCGAAAACGCGGTCCAGTGAGACGTCGGACGTTGCCGCGCGCGCGACAACCCGGTAGGCACGGTCGAGGTCGCGATGCCTGGTCTCGTGGACACGAGTACGGAGCGCGTCGATATCCCGAGCAAATCGCCGGACTGTCGCGAGCGTCTCCGCGTCCAGTGCGGCCGCCGACCCCAGGATCACCTCGCCGTGCCCGTGACCGTCCGCGAACGGGAGGATCAGTGCACGGTCGAAATCGAGTGAGACCGGGCGCATCAACGACGTGAGCCGCACGTGCCGGGCCGTGGCCGCGACAGGTGACCACTGGATGTTGCTGCGCACGGGTTCCTCCGACGTGAACACCGAGCCACCCAACGGCTCCGATGCAATCACCCGCAGGGGCCCGCCACTCGGTGCGTAGATGATGACGGCCTCGCGCGCCTTCATCGAGACACGGAGAAGCCGCAGCGGCTCGGCGAGCTCCTCCGCGAGCATCGAGAGCTTCCACCGAGGCGAATCTTCCGGGAGACCGACCATGTCATCGAATACTACGGAGATTTGCGTCGCTAGCCATATGGCTAGCCCAGGTCTAGCCGCCTTACGGCGCGTTCGTCGTTAGCGTGAATGCATCCGTAATGGTCGTCACAACCGAGGCAGGGTTCATGTCAGATTCGATCACAATTTCCGCCGCGAGCTTCGCGATCCGTCCGGTGAGTAGTTTCGACGAGTTCGCCGACCATTCACGGAGACTCCTCGACCAGGCGGCCGGCAGCGACCTGGTTCTCTTCCCGGAGTTGTTCACGCTGGAGTTGTTCACCATCGCCGATTCGTGGCAAGACGATCCGGTCACCGAATTGACGCGTATCGGTGATTACACCCGGGAATACCGTTCTTTGTTCAGCTCGGAAGCGCGCAAGCGCAATCAATTCATCGCGGCGGGATCGCACCTGGAATATCGCGAAGACGGATACTACAACATCGCATACATTTTCGGCCCCGACGGGGAACAGTACGAGCACCGCAAGACGCATATCTTTCCTGCGGAGGCGGATTGGTCGACGAGGGAGGGCGACGACATGGACGTCTTCGAACTTCCGTTCGCCACGGTCGGTTTCAACGTCTGCTACGAGACCGAAATTCCCGAATGTGCGTCGTCGCTCGCCGAACAGGGCGCGGAGATAATTCTCTGTCCGTCGTACACCTTCACCGAGTACGGGTACTGGCGGGTGCGGCACTGCGCGCAGGCCCGCGCCATCGAGAACCAGGTCTACTTCGCGCACTGCGCCACCGGCGGCGCACCCGGTGGCCCCATCCCCAGCGGGTGGACCCAGAGTTCGATTCTCTCGCCCTGCGACCTCCCGTGGACCCCCTCCGGGGTCGTGGCGCAAGCGCCCGTAGCGAACACCGAGAATGTCGTCACAGGCGTCGTCGATCTCGATGTCCTGCGCCAGAACCGTCTCGACGGTGCCGCGACCACGTTCCAGGATCGCCGCCGGCGCGTGGAGTCCTACCGCCGCTGGCCCTCCCACACCACCGCACGCCAGCTCGGCTAGGACGCTCCGCCGATCTCGACGAGCCTCACCCCACCACAAGCACGCAACCGATATCAGGAGAAGCGACAATGGGTCATCTCGAACTGCCCGCGGGCAAGAAGATTGCAGTCAATCTCGGAACCGACTTCGACGCACAGTCACTCTGGCTGGGCGGGTTCAACAAACCCAGCCCGTCCTTCATGTCGCGCGGCGAGTTCGGCGCCAAGGTCGGCGTCCCGCGCCTACTCGATCTCTACGCCCGCTACGACATCAAGACCACCTGGTTCACGCCCGGGCACACCGTCGACACGTTCACGAAGGAATGTGAACAGATCGCCGAGAAGGGTCACGAGTTCGGCCACCACGGGTATTTCCACGAGAACCCCACCCTGATCGATGCCGGGACCGAGGAGGAGCTGGTCGAGCGTGCCTTCGCCACCTTCGACAAGCAACTCGGTGTTCGTCCGACGGGGTACCGCTCGCCGTACTGGGACTACTCCGACAACACCCTGGACATCGTCGAGAAGATGGGGTTCAAGTACGACTCCTCCCTGATGGGCCGCGACCTCGAGGCATACCGTCCGCAGCGGTGGGCCATCGACTGGGAGAACGGCAACAAGCCCGGCAAGGCGAGCCACGTCCTCGAACTGCCGGTCAGCTGGTACCTCGACGACTTCCCGCCACTCGCCTGCATCACCGGAGTACAGGCCGGCCAGCAGGACAGTCGTACCGTCTTCGAACGCTGGCGCGACATCTTCGACTACGGCTATCAGAACGTCGAGGGTGCCGCGTTCGTCTCGTGTGTGCATCCGCAGATCGTCGGCCAGGCCCATCACATGATGTGGTACCAGAAGCTGATCGAGCACATGGTGTCCCACGACGGTGTCTGGTTCGCGACCACCGACGAGATCGCCGACTGCTGGGTCGATGACGAGGAGGACAAGCGGAACATGGAGCTTCCCGACATCCGGACCACGGCGCCGCGTCCGAGCTACTACCCCGACTTCTGATTCCGACCGAGAGTTCCGTGTGGCCCGCTCCCCGAGCGGGCCACACGGCGTTCCCGTGATGGCCACCGCTGATCATTCCTGCAGGTTGCACGCCTACCGACCACTGCGGCGCACGTCACCTTGTCAATTTTGTGATCACAGATTACATTCAGGTAAGAATCGCGTAACGGTCGGGTTCCCTCGCGCCGATGTACGCCGATTCGTGGTGCCCACGACAACTCGATCCACAGACCTCTCAGGTGTGCCGCGGGACGAACTCCCTCCTCGCCTGCACGTCACGGTGTTCGGGTTCGACAATCCCTGAGCTCAGCACGAAGGAGGATCATCTTGGCAAGAGTGGCGATGACTGGCCGGAACGCAACCTTGGCCGGCCTGGCAGCGATTGTGTTGTGGAGCACCATGGTCGGCATGATCCGACTGGTCACCGAGAGTCTCGGCGCCATCGGCGGCGCGGCCATGATCTACACGTGCTGCTCCGTTTTGTTGTTCCTCACCGTCGGGTGGCCCAAACTTCGCGAGTTCAACCGCGTCTATCTGCTGACCGGTGCGCTGATGTTCGCCGGATACGAAGTGTGCTTCGCTCTCGCGATCGGACTGGCAACCGACGCGCGCCAGGCGATCGAGGTCGGCATCGTGAACTACCTGTGGCCGTGCCTGACAGTCCTGTTCGCCATCCTGTTCACCGGTCAGAGATCCTCGCTCTTGTTCATCCCCGGCATCGGGTTGTCCATTGCCGGGATCGCACTGGTCCTCGGCGGTGACGCCGGACTCGACCTGCCCGGGACCATCGAGAACATTCGCACGAATCCCCTCAGTTACGCCCTCGCACTCCTGGGTGCCGTCATCTGGTCCGCGTATTGCACCGTGACAAAGCTGTTCGCCAAGGGCAACAACGGGATTACTCCGTTCTTCATGCTTACCGCAGCATCGTTCTGGGTCCTGTACCTGTTCAGTGACACCGAACCCCTCCACCTGACGCTGACCGGGGTGGTAGCGACACTGGTAGCGGCATGCGCCATCGGCTTCGGCTATGCCCTGTGGAATGTGGGCATTCTTCACGGAAACATGACCTTGCTCGCTGCCGCTTCCTACTTCACACCGGTACTGTCGGCTGCGTTCTCTTCGCTGATGTTGGCTACCGCGCTCGGAGTCACCTTCTGGGTCGGTACCGCGATCGTGTGCGTCGGAGCAACGGTGTGCTGGGTCGCAACGCGCGAACCGAAGAAGGCCGGCGAAATTACTCCTCCAGCACCGGCGACGTCCGACAGCACCGTCACAGAGAAACGACCGCGGGATCGTGCGTCAGTGCGCGTCAGCGGTCGACGTCACTCGTCGCGAGGCCCGAGCGCGCTGGAAATTCGCCGGCGCAAGCACGAAGCCGACGCGATCGACACCCACTGACTGTCGCTGACCTTTACGTCAGGGCGAAGCGATAGGCCTTCCCGACTGCTCGCAAGTTCACCGTCGGAGTGGTGCCATATGTCTGCCACCGCAGAGACACCGAATCCCGCAGCAAGCGTTCGCCGGTCGAGTGCCGGCCTGTACGGTTCGGCGCTGCCGGGAAAGTCCATGAGACACACGAGAACCGTGTCCTTCGAAGCGAAGGACACGGTTCTCGAATAGTGCCTGGGTTCTGCTACACGGAGATCGTCTCCGCGGGGGCGGGCGACTTGGCCGTCTGGCCGAGCCCGGCGCTCTCGGAGAGGGACAGCCCCCGGGTCTCGGGTGCCCACATCTGGGAGATCACGGCACCGAAGAGGGTGACGCCGGCGGCGATCAGCATGGTGACGCCGATCCCGAGGCTACTGAGGGACAGCGGCACCAGGAACGTGCCGATCGCAGCGCCGATGCGGCTGAGCGAGGACGCCAATCCGACTGCGGAACCGCGGACTTCGGTGGGGAACAGCTCGTTCGGGTACACCCACTGCAGGATCTGGGAGCCGCCGATGAGGACCGCGTAGGCGGCGAAGAGAACCATGATGATCGCGCTCGGCGCTCCGGGGAAGATTCCCAGCAGCAGCAGGGCCAGACCCGACCACACGAAGCTGTGGATCAGCAGCGGGCGCCGGCCCATCCGGTTGACCAGCAACAGCGCGAAGACACAACCGACCATGAACAGGATGGTGATGGCGGCGGATCCGATGTGTGCGGCGTCGCCCTCGAGTTTGAGGGCACCGAGGATGGCCGGGGCGAAGGCATAGACGGCGAACAACGGAACCACCGAGCAGGTCCAGAAGAGGGTGATGAAGGCCATCCGCTTGCCGTAGCCGGAGCGGAGGAGTTCCTTGACGCCGACGTTGGTCTCTTCGTCCGCAGGAAGGTCGGCGACGGTGACACCGGGACCGTAGACCTTGAGCAGTACTTCGTTGGCCTTGTCGATCTTCCCCTTGCTGACCAGCCACCTGGGCGACTCCGGTGTGCCGACCCGGGCCACGACGATCAATACTGCGGGGAATGCGGCACTGGCGAGCATCCAACGCCACGCGTCGTCTCCGGCGGTTCGCGCCAGGACCTCGCCGACGACGTACGCTGCCGCCGCGCCGACGAACCACATGGTGACGAAGGCACCCAGCAACGGACCACGATACTTACGCGGCGCGAACTCCGTCATCAGTGACGTGGCGATCGGGTAGTCCGCACCCACGGCCATGCCCAGGAGCAGCCTCAGAACAATCAACCAGACGACGCCCTCCACGAAGAACTGCGCCACGGAGCAGGCGATGATCGCAACCAGGTCGAGGGTGAACAGGACCTCCCGGCCGAAGCGGTCGGTCAGCCAACCGCCTGCAAAGGCGCCGAGCAGGATGCCGATCAGCGTGGACGCGGCGATCAGGCCCTGTTCGGCCGACGACAGGTTCCACTGGCCCGAGATCTGCACCATCGCGACACCGATGATCGAGAGGGCGTAACCGTCGAGGAACGGCCCTCCCGAGGAGAACACCGCTAACTTCTTGTGAAATGTGGACAGTGGCGCGTCGTCCAACGGGTTGGTCGTCGTCATCTCGGACTCCTTGTTGACATACTGTGCCGACCCGGACCTGATGCGGCATTCCTCGGTGGCGATATCGAGGTGGTCGGATGTTGATTCAATTCCTGTTGAGACACATAGCGATTCGAGAACACGTGATTCTCGATCCGAGGCCGTGCCGGCGACCCGGCGATACGAGCTGGCTTCGTTCACTACTTCCCGCACCCGCTGGTGTGATGTGCGTCTCGTCACAGAACAATAATATGTAATCACAGATCACACAACCCCCGGGCGTGCTTCCACCCCGATGACACAGCGGGACAGCCGATCGCTCACCCGGCCGCGGGCCCACCATCTTCGGCGGCGCGACCTTCCGGCCGTGGTTACTCGGGGGTCATACCGGCCCGAGGGTGCACTGCTCGACGGCGATTCGCGCCGACGGCGTAGAGGTGTGTTTCGCGCTAGCCGGCGTGTGCCGACGCGGCCTGCTCGGTCGCCAGGAGCGCTTTGATGCGGTCGGTCGCGTCGAGGAGCGATTCCTCGTTGACCGCGGCCGCGGATTCACCCGAGCGATCCCGGGCAGCAGCAACGAGGCGCTCCTGGAATCGCCACAGCGGGTCGTCTCCCCCGGAGTCCAGGCTTCCCTGCGCGCCCACGATCTTGTAGGCCCGGCAGTGGTTCCACAGGTTGCGGATCGTCTGCAGAAGAACAGGATTCGCGGCGGCCTCGTACAGGATCGACAACAGGGCCTCGTCGTGGTCGAGAAGGGCGACCACGCGTCCCTCGTCGACGGCGGCGCGCATCAGCGTGAACTCGGCCTGCATCCGGTCGCAGTCCTCGGCGCTGATCCGCTGTGCACCGAGCCGGGCGGCCTCCACCTCGAGCAGCCGGCGCACATCGTAGACGTGCACCAACTCGGCGAGGGTCAGGCCTTTGACCACCGCCCCCCGGTGGGGCACGCGTTCGGCCAGGCCGGCTTCCTCGAGTCGGCGGATCGCCTCGCGCACCGGCATCACGCTGGTTCCCACCTGCTCGGCGAGATCACGCACGCGCAGGCGGGCACCGGCAGGCAGATCACCGTTCATGATCGACTCGTGAATCATCGAGTAGACCTGATCGGTCAGAAGTGTCGGCTCGGCGCGCTTGGACATGACCACAGATCACATATTAACCGGCGATCGGACCTCCCCCGGCGGCCGGCGACCTCCGATCGGTAATACGCGCTGTCGGAGCAGCAACAGCACATGGCGCTTCCGGGTGTTTTCGGGCGACCGAAAACAGCCTCACCCTTGTGTGATCTGTGATTACATTTTAGTCTGGTGCGAGACGCAGACGCCGCAGCAGCACGCCCACCTCAGGCGATCCCCGAATACACGCCATTGCACCCGCACTATTCATGCCCGCCGTAATCGGCCCGGGATCCACAACGGACCGGGCCTGCAGCTCGAGTTCCACGATCATGGAGGTACCTCTGATGTCCATCTCTACTCCCGTCGAGGACGTGACGGTACGCCGTGCACCCGGCTCGGCGCCGCTGATCACGGCGGCCGATCTTCCCCCTACCTCGCATTTCGTCGACGGCGCCTTCGACGATGCTGCTCCCGGCGACGTGTTCGATGTGATCGACCCCAGCGCGGAGAACGTCATCGCCCAGATCCCGCAGGGCACCACCGCGGACGTCGACCGTGCGGTGAGCGCCGCCGCAGCGGCCGCGGAAGCCTGGGCACGCGTGGTACCCAAGGAGCGGTCGGAGGTGCTGCACAAGATCGCCGACCGGCTCGCAGCCAACGCCGACCTGCTCGCCCGGCTCGAATCCGCGAACGCAGGAAAGCCCCTGGCCGTCTCCCGTGACGACGTCGACGGCACCATCGACACCTTCCGCTTCATGGCCGGCGCTCTGCGCGCGACCACGTCCATGGCCGCCGGCGACTACGTCGAGAACCACCTGTCGGTGATCCTGCGCGAACCCCTCGGAGTGGTCGGAGTGGTCACCCCGTGGAACTACCCCCTGCTGATGGCCGCCTGGAAGATCGCCCCCATCCTCGCAGCCGGCAACACCCTGGTGATCAAGCCGTCGGAGCAGACCCCGCTGACAACCCTGAAGTTCGCCGAACTCGTCGCCGACCTGCTGCCCGCCGGGGTGCTGAACGTGGTCACAGGCCGCGGCTCGGTCGTCGGCGCCCGGCTCGCCGAGCACCCGGACGTGGACATGATCGCCCTCACCGGGTCGGTGGGCAGTGGCCGCGCCGTCGCCCGCGGCGCCGCCGAGACCCTCAAGCGGGTCCACCTCGAACTCGGCGGCAAGGCGCCGGTCGTGATCTTCGCCGACGCCAACCTCGAGGAGGCAGCTGAATCGCTGCGGGTCGCGAGCTTCTGGAATTCCGGGCAGGAATGCGGCGCGGCGTGCCGCGTCCTGGTCCACGAGTCGGTCGCCGACAAGTTCGTCGAACTCTTCGTCGCTCAGGTCCGCGAACTCGCCATCGGCGAACCCGGCTCCGGGGACGACATCGAGATCGGGCCCCTGGTCTCCAAGGCTCATTTCGATCGCGTCGTCGGATACCTCGATCGCGCCGCCCAGCAGGGCATCCGGGTCGCCATCGGCGGAACGGCACTGGCCGGTACCGGCTACTTCGTGGCACCGACGGTGCTCGTCGACGTCCCCGACGGCGCCGAGTGCTCCCGTGAGGAGATCTTCGGACCCGTCGTCACCGTCGAGACCTTCACCGACGAGGACGAGGCCGTGCGCCGCGCCAACGACGTACCCGTCGGCCTGTCCGCTTCGGTCTGGACCGAGAACGCGCGCCGCAGTCACGACATCGCTGCGCGGCTGGATTCCGGTACCGTCTGGGTCAATTCACACCTGGTGCTGGCCAACGAGGTCCCGTGGGGTGGATTCAAGGGTTCCGGTTACGGCCGCGACCTGTCGATCTACGCCCTCGACGACTACTCCCGCACCAAGCACGTCATGCACAACCACAGTCGCTGATTCGATCGCACCACGAACCGACGTCGACGGTGCCGATCGAGTCCTGCCATGCCGCCCATACGGTCATCCGTATGGGCGGCACGCTCGTTCCTGGATCCGGGTTCCAGCGGTGAAATCCAGTGGTGGTTCGTCGATGTGCTCGGAAAATCAGGTGGACAGCGGATCGAGAATTCCGCGCACGGTGGAGCGAGAAGTGCGGCACACGTGCTCGAGAATGCGGAATGCGCTGTCGCCGTCGCGGGTTTCGACTGCAGCGACGAGGTCGGCGAGATAGCTCCACCGGGACAGTCCGTGCCCGACGGCGTCGCGCACCCAGAGGTTCTTGTAGGGGCGGCAGGTGTCCCACATGCCCTGGATCAGCCCGGTGAGAACCGGGTTGTTTCCGGCGGAGAACAACGCCGACAGCAGCAGTTCGTCCTGAGCGACGGCTCCTGCGATGTCGCCGTGCGCAGCCGCGCTCTCCAGCAGCCGCCAGTGCTGTCTCATCGTCTCGACGGCCGCGTCGTCGGCCAGGACGGCGCCCCGGCGCGCGGCATCGGGCTCGAGCATGATGCGCACGTCGTACACGTATTCGAGTTCGTCGATACTCAACTCCCGCACCGACGCTCCCCGGTAGGGCTCCGTGACGATCAGACCCGCCTGCTCGAGCCGCCGGAACGCCTCCCGGACCGGCATCACGCTGGTGCCCACCAACGCGGCGACCTCCCGGATCCGCAGCTGCGTCCCCGGCGCCCAGTGACCCTGCGCGATGTGCCCGCGCAGGGTCTCGTATACCCGGTCCGCAAGCAAGTTCGACGAAGAACTGTGCGGTGGAGTCGTTTTCATCTCCCGCAGAACGAGAGTATTCGGCCTGCCCATGAGGACCTCCGAGTTGTGGCGAGATCGCCGGAGAGAGGTCACCGACGGTTACACCCACCCTAGCACTCCTTGTGATCACAGATCGAATCCATTGACGGGTGGGTGTGATCCCGGCTACGGTCATCGATAGCGTGAAAGACCGAATAGAAGCGGAGAAGTCATGAGCGCGTCTCTGACAGCGCACCCGTACGCACCCTCGACGGAAATGTGGGACTGGCAGTTGCATGCCCGCTGCCGAGACATGGACACCGACCTGTTCTTCTCCCCCGAGGGCGAAACACGGCAGGCTCGACGCTATCGCGAAGAGTTCGTCACCCAGATCTGTCACTCCTGCCCGGTCGTGTCCGAGTGCCACACGTACGCCCAGACAGTTCGTGAGCCGTACGGGATCTGGGGCGGCGCGACCGAGGCCGATCGCCGATTCTCGACCGCCCGCACGCCGCGGCAGCAGCCCGGAACGAGCACCGCAACCGGAAGCGCCGCACGACGTCTGACCGTTTCCTCCCGCCATCCGAGGCCCGGACGGCAAGAGCGTTCCGGGGACGCAGCAGACTAGGCGGGGTCACGTAGCGCATGTCTCTGGGCCGGAGCAGCGTGCTCCGGCCCAGAGGAATCCCGCGACTACCGGTCGCTCGGCAGCGCGTACGACGCCTCGGTGTCGAAGTCTGGTTCCTTATCGATGTTTCCGCCTTCGACGGAACCGGCCGGCGTACGCCCGGGGCCGAACTTGCGCCGAGCCTGGTATGCGATCAGGGTGACGGCGAGGGCACCCAGGCTGAGGGAGATCTGCGATCGCGTGGATTCGACGAAGAACATCGAGATCAAGACCGCGAGGATACCGACGACCCCGAGGATCGAGAGGTACGGGAAGAGCCACATCTTGAAGCGGAGTTCGCGGGCCTTCTCCCGGCCGAGCATTGACCGGAGTTTGATCTGGGAGAGCGCGATCATCAGGTAGACCATCAAGATGGTGGCGCCCGACGCGTTGACGATGAACGCGAACGCCGTCGTCGGCGAGAAGTAGTCGAGCGCAACGCAGCCCAGCCCGACGCACAACGCGGCCAGCAGCGCCCCGCGGGGAACTCCGTTCTTGTCCACCCGAGCGACCGAACGCGGTGCGTCGCCCTGATTGGCCAGCACGAACATCATGCGCGAGGCGGTGTAGAGACTCGAATTCAGGCAGGACAGCACCGCAACCAGGACCACCGCGTTCATGATGTCCGGGCCGCCCGGGATACCCATGACGTTCAAGGCGTCGACGAAGGGCGACTGGCCGACCTTGATGGAAGTCCAGGGGACGATGATCGCCAGGAGAAGCACGGAGCCGAGATAGAACACTCCGACACGGCCGATCACGGAGTTCGCGGCCTTGGCAACCGACTTCTCGGGTTCTTCGGACTCTGCCGCCGCGATCGTGGCGATCTCGGGACCGACCATGGAGAAGACCGCGACGACGACACCGGAGAGAACGACCGTCCATCCGTTCGGTGCGAATCCCCCGTGATCGGTCAGGTTGGAGACGTCCGCGCTGTGCCCCGGCCACAGGCCCACCACGAAGCACGCCCCGATTGCGAGGAACGCGATGATCGCGGCGACCTTGATGCCGGCGAACCAGTACTCGAACTCACCGAAATTGCGCACCGACCGAAGGTTGGTGGCGACCATGGCGAGCAGCAACGCCGCCGCCATGGGCCACGAGGGGAGATCTATCCACCGCTGCAGGAGTTTTCCGCCGATCACGGCCTCGGCCCCGGCGACGACTACCCAGAAGAACCAGTACAGCCACCCGGTGGTGAAACCCGCGCGGTGTCCGAACGCCTTACGCGCGTATCCGGCAAAGGATCCCGTCGACGGGTCTGCCACGGCCATTTCGCCGAGCATGCGCATGACCAGAATGACTACGAGACCGGTGATCGCGTAGGAGAAGATTGCGGCGGGGCCCGAGGAGTTCAGCAGCGCGCTGGAACCGACGAACAGTCCGGCGCCAATGACGCCGCCGATAGCAATCATCGTCAGGTGACGTTGTTTGAGGCTCTTCTGCAGGGCGGGTGACGGGTTCTTATCCAAATCAGACATCGGCAGCTCTCACGATCGATTCGACACACGTGGACGCGGGGAGGTCTGTCCGCATCCGCCGAGCGAGACTTCTACTCGCCCAACGACTTCGATCAAACCTGGCGGCAGCAACGCACCCGCCCAGGCGATGATCACGTCCCGTGTCTGGATGTGATCCATATAACACCCCCGAGGCGCTCCGCGACTATCGACAGATGCCAGAAGTATGCAGGTGTACGTCAGACATATGGATGATCAACAAACTGGCCGCATGTTAATATATTAGTTATGAATCAGATCGGCCGGGGTGCTGCCATTGCGAGCGTCGACGACTTCATGGCACGCACGCGCCGACACCTGGGGGCGTCCGTAGTGCTGCTCGACAGCGATTTCGAGATGATCGCGTACAGTGCCCGGTCGATCGCAATGTCACAAGATCACTCACAGTCGGTCGTCAGGCAAGCGACCGATGCGGACACCCGCAACTGGATCGTCGATTGCGGAATCACCTACGCCACCAGGCCGGTTCGAACACCGGCGAACAGGAATACCGGCTCGAAGGCACGAATCTGCCTCCCCGTCCGGCACGGAGGAAAAACGTACGGGTTCTTGTTCGTCCTGCCGGACGACGACGCATCGATCTCCGACCATGAACTCGAAGAATTGATGCCGCTCGCGGCCCAGGCGGGCGCGCTGCTCGCCGCCGACGCATCGGGGAACGGACACCTGGCAGGGGCGTTTGCGGACCTGCTGGAAGGCGATCCGGACAGGTCTTCGGCTGCCGCCGAGCATCTCCGGGCGTCGGGCGACGTGTCCGACGCCGAATTCACGATGCTCGCAACGGACCACGACGCGATCGATCGACGGCCGGGCGTCACCGCGGTGCCGATGGGACGACTCACGGCAGTATTTGTAACGCAACGTGATTCACCGTCTGCTGCACTTCGCTCAGCTGTCGACAGCTACTCCGCCGAGGGAAGCGTCGTCGGAGTCGGGGGAACCTACTCGGACCTTCGGGATGCCAGGAAGAGTTGGCGGCAGGCAAGGCTGTGCCTCGACGTCATCGCACTCGAGCCCTCCAAGGGGCCGGTGGCGTACTGGGATCAGCTCGGCGTGTATCGGCTGGCCGCAATCGCATCCGCGGAGCTCATCGCCGAAGCGGTCATCACCCCTGCGGTCAGGGCGCTGTTCGAGCACCGGAACCGAGACCTTCTCTCCACCGCGGAGACCTTCTTCGACAATGGTGGCGACATTGCCGCGACGACCGATGCTCTGAGCATTCATCGGCAGACCCTCTACTACCGGCTACGTCGAATTCAGGAACTCACGACGCTGGATCTGTCGATCGGCCAGGACCGCTTGGAGTTGCACGTCGGCCTCGCGCTGGGAAGGCTCGTCGGGGGTCCGGGAACGTCGAATCGCTCTTAGCCGTGAGGTACCCGGACGCTCGGTGAGCGCCCGGGTACCTGCGAATCGTATCTGCCCTGCCGGCTGGGAGTCAGGCGGTAGGTAGCGTCGTGCGTGTGGTGGTGCTCAGTGCGGCGCTTTCCGTCAGTGCCATTCCGCGGGTCTCCGGTGCCATGACCTGTGACAAGACCGCGCCGAGGAGGGTGATGGCGGCCGCGATGAGCATCGTGGGGCCGATGCCGATACCGCTGAGCGACAGCGGCACCAGGAACGTGCCGACCGCGGCGCCGATGCGACTGAGCGAGGAGGCCATTCCTACCGCGGAACCCCGGATCTCGGTGGGAAACAGCTCGTTCGGGTAGACCCACTGCAGGATCTGACTGCCGCCGATGACCACCGCGTAGATCGCGAACAGCGCCATGATGATCACGCTCGGTGCTTCGGGGAACAGTCCGAGGATCAGGAGAGCGAGTCCGGACCACAGGAAGCTGTGGATGAGGAGGGGTCGCCGGCCCATCCGATTCACCAGAAGCAGCGCGACGACGCATCCGACCAGGAACAGGATCGTGATCACGGCCGACCCGAAGTGTGCTGCATCGCCTTCGAGCTTCAGTGCCCCGAGGATGGCGGGTGCGAACGCGTAGACGGCGAACAGCGGCACGATCGAGCAGGTCCAGAACAGCGTGATGAAAGCCATCCGCTTTCCGTATCCCGATCGCAGGAGATCCTTGACGCTGACGGTGCCGTCTTCCCTCGGGAGGTCTGCGATGCTGACGGTGGGTCCGTAGACCTTCCGCATCACTTCGTTCGCTTCGTCGATCTTTCCCTTGTTCGCCAGCCAGCGGGGGGACTCGGGTGTTCCGACCCGGGCGAGGACGATCAGAGTCGCAGGCACTGCGGCGCTGGCCAGCATCCAACGCCATGCGTCTTCGTGTCCCGTTCGTGCCAGGAATTCTCCGACGACGTAAGCAGCTGCGGCGCCGACGAACCACATCGCGACGAACGCGCCGAGGAACGGACCCCGGTACTTGCGCGGCGTGAATTCGGTCAGCAGGGAGGTGGCGATCGGATAGTCCGCACCTACGGCCATACCGATCAGCAGGCGCAGAATGATCAGCCACACGACGTCTTGGACGAAGAATTGAGCCACGGAGAACACGATGATGGCGACCAGGTCGATCGTGAACAGAATCTCACGTCCGAACTTGTCGGTCAGCCATCCACCGGCATAGGCGCCCAGCAGGATTCCGATCAGCGACGAGGCACCGACCAGGCCCTGTTCGACGGACGACAGGCTCCACTGATCCGCGAACTGCACCATCGCGACACCGATGATCGACAAGACGTAGCCGTCGAGAAACGGTCCGCCCGAGGAGAACAGCGCTAGCTTCTTGTGGAATCTGGACAGTGGCGCATCGTCCAAAGGGTTGATCGTCGTCATAACGAGCTCCTCGTCAGTGATGGTGTTCTGAAGTCGGTGTCGGGCCGGCGAGCGTCGGTCAGTTGTTCGAGGAGGCAACGGAGGCCCGGATCAGGGAAGCGACACGTTCTGCTTCCGTGTACGCCCCGTGGGTCCCCGCGGTCTCGGACGTGTAGTCCCCGGCGAAGTGGATCGAGCCCACCGACCGCTGGAGTTCGGCCAGATTCGCGGCGCGATCGGGGCCGAGTAGTGCAAAGCAGTGTTCCCACGTACGTGCGTGAACGCCGGTGATCCTTCCTCTGAGCTGCGGTGCAACGGTCAAGAAGCTCTCCACCCAGTCGGCGACGCGGGCCTCGTCTTCGGCGAACCCCGGCTGGAACCCGGTGGAATTCCCGTAGCAGGTGAATTGCACTCTGCCCGCGGCCCAGTTGGGTCCTACCCGGCCCGGGGTCGGGTTGATGATCGCGTCGAACGGCATTCCGGCGGTCACGATGAACGCCCAGTCTTCGATGCCGGACAGGCCGTCGATATCGGCGACGATATTGAGCGTGGTGCTGCCGGGAGTGTCGAAGCTGCTGAGCGCGTCGGTCTTCCATGTCGGTAGATCACTGAAGACGGTGGGAACCAGAGGGGCAGGCAGCGTCGATACGACATGACGGGTCAGGAGTGTTCCCACTCCCTCCGGGCCGGTGAAGCTGACCTCGTAAGCGTCCTGCTCGTCCTTGAAGGCGACACCGGTGACCACGGTGTCGAACCGAACGGTGTCCGCAGGCAGGTGGCCGTGCATCGCCCTGGGGATGGCCTGCATGCCGCCGAGCGCGAAGGATCGGTTGCGCTTCTCTCGCGCGAGGTAGCTCGCGAAGTAGCGGAGGGCGTACTTCGCCGACAGCTTGGCCGGGTCTCCTACTGCCCCGCCGCGCAGAGCGGCATCGATGATCCGGCGCACGCCGGGTTGCAGTCCGCTGAGCCGGTCGGCGATCGTCTCGGTCGCCAGACCCTGATCGTCCTGGTCCAGCACACCGTTGCTCGTGTGCTCGTTGTATTCGAGCAGAGCACTGTCGAGGAATTCGCTCAGCTCCGCCTTTTCGGAGTCGGTCAGATCGAGACGCGCGACGAGATCTTCGTTGGTCTCGGCGACGATCGTCTTGCCGTTGACATGGATTCCGTACGTCGTGGGTTCGAACGGTACGACGTCGAGCGCGAGTTCGGTGGCAAGTTCTTCGGTCCGGGTGTTCCTGTAGATGAACAGTGCACCGGAGTTCGCACTCGCCCCCGCGAGATCTACCGTGTTCGACCTTCCTCCCACTTCACCGGTTGCCTCGAGCACGCAGATATCCAATTTCAGGTCTCGAAGAAAGTAGGCCGTGGCCACTCCCGCTGTACCGCCACCAACGACGATCACGTCGTACATGCATGTCTCCTGAAACCGAAGTAGTGAAGTTGACTGCTGCAGCGAAGGCCGAATTGCTCGACCTCGAAGTTGCGGACCCGACAACGGCGGCGGGTTTCCACAAAGCTGCATACGCCACAACGCCTTTGGCGATTGCCCAGGCGCGCTCCCACCGCCGGCGGTAGTCCCGCGCGCCGCAGGAGTTGTGACGCCCGCCACATCATCGTGACACAAGGAGAGTCTATAAGCAATAGAAGATATTTTCACTTTTTAAAGTTCTAACGCGAAGTGCCAGGTCAGGGGCTACCGGACACGGGCAACCGCGGATCCGACGGCCAAGCTCAGGGCAGAGGCGAGACCAACTGCCAGCTTCTGCCGTTCGGGAAGAGGTCCGCCGCCAGTTCCGACGTGGTCCATGACGTGACGTCGTCCGGTTGCAGAAGGTCCCCGGGCAGGTATCCGGACGTCGTGGAGGCGATGACGCGCAAGTCCGCATTCACCAGAACGACGGGACTTCGGCCCCGGTCCCCCGTGAACAGGAAACGCTCGAACCGATGCGCCAGAACATCGGCACCCGCGACGCCGGCGAAACCACCCGCAGTGATGACCGGCACCGAGATCGTGACCGTGTAGCTGTAGGAGTCGATACCGCCGAAGTCGACGTACGGTCCGATGATGGCAGGGGTGCCGCAGGTCTGAGGAATGGAGAACCAGCCCCGGCTGGAGTAGTCGTAGAAGGACACCTGTCCGGGGTTGACGCTGTGGCCGATGAACTCGAGATCCCCGTGGTCGTCGTAGCCCCACCACTCCATCCAGTACGGGCTGTCCGTCAGATAGTCCACGGCGGTGGCCACGCCGATGCGATCCACCGCGTACTCGGGGTTCCGTAGACACGCCTGCAGACTCTCGCGGATTCCGCCGAGATCGGAGCGGGCGGGTCGACGCCCGTCCCGCTCGACGCGATCGAGCAACTCGCGCATGTCGGCACGCACACGAGTGAGGCTGTCCAGTGTCACGCGCAGATAGTTGGTGATCTCTGCGGTCAGCCGATCCAAATCCGGAAGCTGCGCGGGCCGGCGGCCGTCCTCGTTCTTCACGTCGCCGCCAACGCGAGGTGACGATCGACCAGAACGCGGGTTTCTCGTGCACAATGCTCCAGCGCATGGCGATGTGCGGCGTCGGGATCACGATTGCGGATGGCCTCCACGATCAAACTGTGCTCGCGGATCGCATCGTGCGGATCCAGCACGTCCGTGTCCCACAGCAGCGGGGCCACCTGGGCCTGCGCCTGGACGATCAACGTCGTCAGATGCGACGACTGCGCCGCGGCGCCGAGTTCGATGTGGAAGCGGCTGTCCGCGCGGCGTCGAACGTCCGCACGAGTGGCCTCGGCAAAATTCCGTGCGAGATCCTCCAGCCGATCGACGTCCTCGGGCAAAGCGCGCAGGGCCGCAAGGCGGGTTGCCGCGCCCGTCAACGCCCCCACCAAGTCCCCGAGGTCCCGCAACTTCTCCGCACTCGTCGTGCGAAGTTGCGCGTCCGCCCGTTCGCGGTCGGCGGTGCCGAAGTCGCGGACGTAGCTCCCCCCGCCCCGGCCTCGCCGGGTTTCGATCAGACCGCGGTCCCTCAGTACGGTCAGAGCCTGCCGCAACGTCACCGTCGAAACCTGCAGTTTGGCGGCCAACTCGGCCTCCGTGGGTAGCCGTTCCCCGCCGGCCAGCAGGCCGACCGCGATCGTCATCTCCAGTTGATGCACGACGCCGTCGACCAACTTCGAGACGGAGTCGTCCCGCACTCGACCGAGATCGACAGAGAAGACGTCTTTCTCCACAGAATTCATATCCCCGCCAACGCACTTCAGGACGGATGAGAGTCTGACGAAGCCGGAGGGTGCGTCCGCCGAGGCTCCACCCCACGCTTAAACATCATAACTATACTTTATCTTCTCTCACCGTACCTGCTGCCCGGTTTCGACCGGGCTCGCCCCACCCAATGGGACGCCCAGCCGCACAGGAAGTCGATTCGGCTGTGCGGCTGAGCGAGTATCGAAGGCAGTGATTTACACGGGGTATTCCGCGCAGCCCGGCTGCCGTCCTAGGCGGGGGCGTCGACGATCTTCCAGTAGGAGTCCTTGCGGACGATCTTGTCGTCCCGGAACTCCCAGTGGTCGCATCCGCGCGCGCTCACCTGCTTGCCGTCGGTCGTCGTGCGGGTGACAAGTCAACTCCTCGTTCGAGCAGGGCTATCCGGAAGAGCTCGAGCAGCGCGTGCTGGCCCACTGGCCGGCCTGACGTGGGGCCGGCTGGGGTCTGATGTGCCCTCGGTGGGGCGGGGCAGGAGAACTCCGCCCTCGATGACATCCATCGTCCGCCACCGCAGCGGCGCCTCCACCCAGGAATTGAGACGTATCGACCTGCACGGCCGGTACGTTCCACACTGAAAACTCGATGTCAGTTGACCTGACGTGCGTGTCCGTCCCAATACGGGGAGCGCAGTTTGAACTTCTGCAGCTTGCCGGTGGCGGTGCGGGCCAGCTCACTGCGGAACTCCACCGAGGTCGGTGCCTTGTACCCGGCCAGATGCTGCTTACACCAGCCGATCAACTCCGCCTCCGTGCCGCTGTCGGACGGTGTGCCGGGGGTCAGGACCACCAGGGCCTTGATCGTCTCTCCCCACTTCTCGCTCGGCACCGCGATCACGGCCACCTCGGACACGGCCGGGTGGGAAAACAGGCAGTCCTCGACCTCGATCGAAGACACGTTCTCACCGCCGGTGATGATCACGTCCTTCTTCCGGTCGGCGATGGTCAGATATCCATCGTCGCCGACGACGCCACCGTCGCCGGTGTGGAACCAGCCACCGGCCAGCGCCTTCTCGGTCTCCTCCGGTTTGTTCCAGTAGCCCTCCATCACGACGTTGGAGCGGGCCAGCACCTCCCCCGCGCCTTCCTCGCCCTCCTCGATCTGCAGCCGGACACCGAGCGCCGGGGCGCCGGCCCGGATCAGTTTCGCCGCGCGGTCCTCGGGGTCGAGGTCGTCCCATTCAGCGCGGGTGCGGTTGACGGTCAGCAGCGGGGAGGTTTCGGTGAGACCGTAGATCTGGATGAACTCCCAGCCGAGTTCCTCCTCGACCCGCACGACGGTCGTCGTGGGCGGCGGCGCAGCGGCCATGATGATCCGCACCCGGTCCCGGCCGGGAATCTCGCCCTCCCAGGTCTGTGCGGCCTCGAGGACCGCGGACGCGACAGCCGGCGCCCCACAGAGCACCGTGACCCCGTGGTCGCGGACCCGCCTCAGGATCTCGGCGCCGTCGACCTTGCGCAGGACGATGTGCCGGGCGCCGACGCCGGTCAGCGCGAACGGTTGACCCCAGCCGTTGCAATGGAACATCGGCAGCGTGTGCAGGTACACGTCCCGGTCACCGATCCCGGCGTGCAGCCCGAACGTGACCGCGTTGACCCAGATGTTGCGGTGGGTGATCTCCACACCCTTCGGGCGGGCGGTGGTCCCGGAGGTGTAGTTGAGGGTGGCGATGGCCGACTCGTCCGGCTCCCACGGCTGCGGCACCGCCCCGGGAGCGGCGTAGAGGTCGGTGTCCGAGCCCAGGACGAACTTGTGCTCGCAGTCGACCTCCGCGAGCGCGTCCTCGAGTTCGGGATCGACGTAGAGGACGCGGGCACCGGAGTCCTCGACGATGTAACGGACCTCGTCGGGGCGCAGCCGGAAGTTGGCCGGGACCAGCACCCGGCCCGAACCGCTGACCCCGAAGAACGAGGTCATCAACCGGCTGGAGTTGTGGCTGACGATCGCGACCCGCTCACCGGCGCCGATGCCGAGTTCATCGAGCTTGGCGGTTTGGCGGCGGGCCAGGTCGGCGATCTCGGCGTAGGTCAGCGACCCCTGGGACGGGGCGGGTTGGTCAGGTTCGTCGACCACACCGATCCTGTCCCCGTACACGGTCTCCGCGCGGTCGAGAAAATCGTTGACACTGAACGGGACAAACACAACTCCTCCTACGGATGTTCGTACGCCGGTGATGCCAGGGTTCTGCCCTGGTGTCGCTACCGGACGAGGGCAGGTTCCTCTTTACGCATTCGAAGACCAGTGTCGACCTGTGGTGTCGGAGACGTACTGCATCCCCGCTGGGGGGGTTCCGGCCCGGCTCGGAGTCGGCATGGGCGCTTCCGCGGGGGTCGGGCACGCCGACGACGCCGCGAACTTCGCATGTTCTGCATGTGTCCTCCTCACACGAGGTCATTACATCTTTGCCTGTGCCGAGGTGTGCGTCGAGATGCGAGTCGTAGCCCTCGAGGTCGAAGCGCGCATCGCCGTGCGGGCGCGGGAGTCTTACTTCCCTGCCCGCACGGCGAATCCGGAACCCGACGTCAGTCCCCGATCCGATCCCCCGTCTCCGGGTGGAACAGGTGCACCGCTCCGTCTCGCTTGCGCAGTGAGACGGTGTCGGCGAGCCGGGCGGGGGTGCGGGTCAACGACCGGGCGACGAGTTGGGTGCCGTCCCCGGCGATGTGGGTGTGGACGTACGATTCGCTCCCGAGCTCCTCGACGAGGTCGACGATCACCTCGATGCCGCCCTCCCCGGTCGACAGTTCGAGCTGCTCGGGCCGCACGCCGACCGTCACGGTCTCCAGGCCGGCCGCGTGCAGCGTCGACAGCTGCTCGCGTTCGAGCGGGAGCGTCGAGTTCCCGAGGCGCACGCCGTCGCTGACGATGGGCATGGTCATCAGATTCATTGCAGGCGAACCGATGAAACCGGCGACGAAGGCGTTCTTCGGGCGATCGTACAGCTCGGTTGGAGCCGAGAACTGTTGCAGCTTGCCGTTCTTGAGGACGGCTACCCGGTCACCCATGGTCATGGCCTCGACCTGGTCGTGGGTGACGTACACGGTGGTGGTGCCGAGCCGGCGCTGCAGCGCCGCGATCTGGGTGCGGGTCTGGACGCGCAGCTTGGCGTCGAGGTTCGACAGCGGCTCGTCCATGCAGAACACCTGCGGCTCACGCACGATCGCGCGGCCCATCGCCACCCGCTGACGCTGACCTCCGGACAGCTTGCCGGGTTTACGGTCGAGATAGTCGGTGAGGTCGAGCAATTTGGCGGCATCGGCCACCTTCTTCTTCCGTTCCTCCACACCGACCCCGCGCATCTTCAGCGCGAATCCCATGTTCTCGCCCACCGTCTTGTTGGGGTAGAGGGCGTAGTTCTGGAACACCATCGCGATGTCGCGATCCTTCGACGGCACCCCCACCATGTCCTTGCCGCCGATCTCGATGGTGCCCTCGTCGATGTCCTCGAGGCCGGCGAGCATCCGCAACGCCGTGCTCTTGCCGGAACCCGACGGGCCGACGAGGACGATGAACTCGCCGTCTTCGATGTCGAGGTCGAGCGAATCGACCGCCAGCGTGTCGGCGTTCTCGTAGAGGCAGGAGGCGCCCTTGTACGCGATGTCAGCCATGATTGCTCCTCAGGTGGGTACGAACGGTGGGGGAAGTGGTTGCCGGGGTGATCATTTGATCGCGCCGAAGGACAGGCCGCGAACCAGTTTGTTCTGCGCGACCCAACCAGCCAGGATGACCGGGAGTGCCGCCAGCGTCGCCGCCGCCGACAGCCGGGCCCAGTACAGGCCCTCACCGGTGATGAATCCGACGAGGAACACCGGAATGGTCTGCGCCTGAACGGCAGTGAGGTTGACGGCGAAGAAGAATTCGTTCCACGAGAAGATCACGCAGATCAGCGCGGTCGCCGCGATACCGGGGGACACGAGCGGGAGGATCACCTCACGCACGGACGTCCACAGGCTCGCGCCGTCCATGCTGGCGGCCTCGAGCAGTTCGCCCGGAACCTCGAGGAAGAACGAACGCATCATCCACACCGCGATGGGTACGTTCATCGCCGTGTACAGGATGATCAGCGCCCAGATGTTGTCGAGCAGTCCGATGTCGTTGACGATCACGTACAGCGGGATGATCGCGGCGACGATCGGGAGCATCTTCGTGCTGATGAAGAAGAACAGGGCGTCCTTCGTCTTGCGGACCGGCCGCAGCGACAGCGCGAACGCCGCCGGCACCCCGAGCACCAGCACGAGGATCGTCGATATGGCGGTCGCGAACGCCGAATTCAGCAGTGCGGTGCCGATGCCGCTGTCGAGGACCGCCTTGAACTGGTCCAGGGTGGGGGTGAAGAACAGTTTCGGCGGGGTCGTGTAGGCGTCGCCCTCCTGCTTGAACGCGGTGAGCACCATCCACGCCACCGGGAAGAAGAAGCCGAGCGCCACGATCCACGCCACCACACTCCACGGGCTGAACTTGCGGTGCTTGCGCGCCCGCTTGGTCTCCGGAGCGGTGGAAGTGGACTCCACCGGCGCCGCCGCAGTGTCGGTACTCATTACGCTGCCTCCTCGTTACCGGTAAAGCTCTTGAAAATCAGGCGCAACGCCAGGGTCGCGACGACGATGGTCGCGATCACCACGATGACGCCCATCGCGGCGGCCTGCCCGATGTCGAAACCGAGGAATGCGCGCTGATAGATGTAGAAGGGCAGGTTGGCACTGGCGGTGCCGGGGCCACCCTGGGTCATCATGTAGATGGCGTCGAACGTGTTGATCAGGTAGATCGCACCCAGGACGGCACCGAGTTCGATGAACCGGCGCAGATGCGGGAGCGTCAGTTCGCGGAACATCGCGAACGGCTTGGCGCCGTCCACCCGGGCCGCCTCGAGGATGTCGCGCGGCATCGACTGCAGTCCGGCCAGGATCAGCAGCATCATGAACGGCGTCCACTGCCACACCAGGCTGACCATCACCGAGGCCAGCGGGAACTTGCTGACCCAGTCGACCTGCCCCACCCCGAACGGGGAGAGCACGAAGTTGACGATGCCGAACACCGGGTCGAACATCGTCGTCTTCCACAGCAGCGCGCCGGCGACGGGTGTCACCAGGAACGGCGTGATGAGCAGAGTACGCACGATGCCACGGCCCAGGAACGCTCGGTCCAGCAGCAGCGCGAGGAGCAGACCCAGCACCACCGAGATCAGCACGGTCCCGACGATCAGGATCACGGTGTTGACCGCGACCTCACGGAACTGGCTGTCCTTGAACACGTCCACGTAGTTCTGCAGCCCGACGAACTCGCGGGAACCGGGCCGCACCAGGTTCCAGGACTGCGTCGAGTAGTACAGCGTGAACAGGAACGGAATCTGCGTCACCACGATCATGAAGATCAGGGCGGGCAGCAATGGCCCCCGGCGACGCCAGCCCTCGGCCCGGGAGACGCTGTCGTCCTTGGCCTCCCGCAGTTCCCGCACCCGGTCGGCGGTGCCGTCCGCGGTGGGTTTCTCGGCGATGGTGGTCATCTTTCCTCCCGATAGGTCGCGCCGACGACCTCGGCGTACTGCTGTGCCTGGGCGAGTGCCTCGGGCACGGTCTGCTGGCCGGCGATCGCCGCGCTGATCTGCTGGCTGACGCGGGTTCCGAGATCCTGGAACTCGGGGATCGCCAGGAACTGCACGCCCGTGTACGGAACCGGTTGCACGGTGGGAGCTTCCGGGGTCGCGTTCTCGATCGCCTCGAGCGTCAGCGGTCCGTACGCCGCCGAGGCCTCCTTGTACTCGGGAATCTCGTAGGTCGAGAGTCTGCTGCCCGGAGGCACCCGCTCCCAGCCGAGATCCTCACCGACCGTGCGTATGTATTGCTTGTCGGTCATCCACGAAATGAACTTCCAGGCCGCATCGGGGTTCTCGCTGCTCTCGGGGATTCCGAGCGCCCAGCTGTACAGCCAGCCGGAGTTGTCCTTCACCTCGATGGGCGCGGGTGCATACCCGATCTTGCCGACGACGGCGCTCGAGGACGGATCCTCGAGCGTGGAGACGGCGGACGTCGAGTCGTACCACATCGCCACCTGACCCTGAGCGAGCTGCGTGGCGCACTCGCCGAAACCGCTCGTCGCGGCGCCGGGCTCGCCGTACTCGCGCACCAGGTCGACGTAGAACTGGACCGCGCGTTCCACCTCGGGGCTGGTCAGCTGAGCGTTCCAGTCCTCGTCGAACCAGCGGCCACCGAACGTGTTGATGACGGTGTCGAGGGGTGCGAGCAGTTCACCCCAGCCGGGCTTGCCGCGCAGGCAGATGCCGGCCATGTCCTCGGAGTCGAGTTGCTTCGCCGCCGCGGCGACCTCGGTCCAGGTCGGCTTCTCCGACAGGGTAATTCCGGCCTGCTCGAACAGGTCCTTGCGGTACATCAGGAACGAGGACTCGCCGTAGAACGGCACCGAGTACATGCTCCCGTCGTAGGACAGCGACTCGCGCAGGGTGGGGATGAAGTCGGCTTCGTCGTAGCCCTCCGTCGCCTGGGCGTACTCCGACAGGTTCTTCAGCCAGCCGTACTGCGCCCACTGCGGGGTCTCGTAGTTGCTGATCATCACGACGTCGAACTCCCCGCCGCCGGTCGCGGTGGATGCCGTGATCTTCGCGCGCGCCTGGTTCTCCGACAGCGTGACGAACTTCAGGTCGATGTCGGGATTCTCTTCCTCGAATTGCGAGGCGAGCTTCTGGGCATCCTGCATCTGTGAGTTGGAGACCATCGCGATGGTGATGGTCTGGTCCGACGCGCCCAGCGATCCGGCGCCCGCGCATCCGCTGAGCGTGAGGCAGAGCGCTCCTGCCCCCGCTACCAGCATCGTCGCCGGTTTCCTGTGTTTCTTCACCGATCTTCACCTCTCTTGCGTGGTGCTACTGATCGAGCAGCCAACGCGCGCATTCGATGTCGCAGACCAGCATCTTGGCCAGTCCGCCATGGAGGGCACCCAGTGCCGCTTGGTGTTTGGCGACGCCACCGGTGACGAGGATCGACCCCTCGCACGCGCGGATGTCGTCGAGAGGAACGGACATGGCCCGTTCGTCCAGTGGGCCGGAAACCTCGGTTCCGTCGAGCCGATAGAAGCGTCCACCGACCTCGCCGACCGCGCCGAGGCCGGTGAGCACGGACAGCATGTCCGTGTCGATGAAGCTGCCCTCGAACAACGTTGTCGACGTGGAGACGGCGCCCGTGCCGAACATCATCATCTCCGCAGTCCGGCCCGCCTCGAGCGCCTTGGAGATGACGGAGTCGCCCCGCATGGATACCACGGTCGATGCGTCCGCGTACAGGGGAACGGGAAGCCGAACGGTGTTGGCCTGCAGCTGCTCTGCGCATCTACCCAGGACGTACTCCGTTCCGGTCTGATAGTTGATCGCACTCACCGAGCCGTCGAGCTGGACGACTGATGCGCACGTGGCCGCACCGGACGGCAGCCCCTGCGCGACGGCGACCGTTTCGGGCCCCCACGTGAATCCGAGGGTGTCGCCTTCCCGGATCCGGCGGACGAGGAGGGATGCGGCGGCGCGCCCGACACCGGCGAAGCTGTTGTGGTCGTCGATCGCACCGGCGGCGTCGACGGAGTCGGCGACCACCACCGCCTCGACGAGGCCGTACTTCTCCTCGAGCGCGCGCTCCTCGTCCGAGCGCAGTGCATCCCGCAGATGCGCGGGTGCCTGCACCTCGATGCGCACCAGGCCCTGGGCACGGGCTCGCGCCACCAGCCGGCCCGCGGTCGGGCGGGAGACACCGAGTCGCGTGGCGACCTCGGCCTGGGTCATTCCGTCGAGGTAGTACAACGTTGCGGCGCGCAACGCGAGGCGCAGATCCTCCGTCGTGGACGGCGGTGGTGCCGCGATGGGAGACGGCGTCGGGGCCGTCGAGTTGGGGGACGTCACTGGTTCTCCTCGCCATGATCCCGAGCCCGTCGAGTGTGTCTTCGGAGCCTCGAGAAGCCGTGAGCAAATGATCACTATGCGTTCATCTGCTCAATACGCTAGCATCGAAGTGTGACCCACACAACACTCCCATCGGATATCCCCAGGACGATGCGTGCCAGCGTGCTCGTCGAGCCGGGCGCGATCGAAATCCGGGAACGGCCCGTGCCCACTCCAGGCCCCGGTGACGTCCTGATCCGCGTGGCCTCGGTCGGCGTCTGCGGATCGGACGCCCACTACTACCGCGAGGGCCGCATCGGCGAGTTCGTGGTCGATCAGCCGATCGTGCTGGGACACGAGGCGTCGGGCACCGTGGTGGGTGTCGGTGCCGGCGTCTCGGCGGAGCGCATCGGGCAGCGAGTCTCCATCGAACCGCAGCGCCCCGACCCGGACACCGACGAATCCCGGCGCGGTCTCTACAACCTGTGCCCGCACATGCAGTTCTATGCCACCCCGCCGATCGACGGGGCGCTGGCCGAGTACGTGACCATCGGCTCGGCGTTCGCGCATCCGATTCCCGACGAGATGTCCGAGGACGCGGCCGCACTGTGCGAGCCGTTGTCGGTGGCCATCGCCACCACCCGCAAGGCCGGCGTGACGGCGGGTTCGCGGGTTCTGATCGCAGGTGCGGGGCCGATCGGAATCGCACTGGTGCAGACGGTCCTCGCGTTCGGTGCCACCGAGGTGGTCGTCTCCGACCTCGATCCCCGGCGGCGCGACGTCGCAACGAAATTCGGTGCCACCGCAGTGCTCGACCCGCGCGAGCAGGACGTCGCGGGACTTCACGTGGACTCGTTCGTCGACGCGTCGGGCGCCCCGAGCGCGGTACTGGCCGGCATCCAGGCGGTCCGGCCTGCGGGAACCGTTGTCCTGGTGGGCATGGGCGCCCCCGAGATGACGCTGCCCGTCCAGACCATCCAGAACCGGGAGTTGGTTCTGACCGGGGTGTTTCGTTACGCCAACACCTGGCCGACCGCGATCGCCCTCGCACGGTCCGGGCGGGTCGACCTCGATTCGATGGTCACCGGAAGATTCCCGCTCGCCGAGGCGGAACAAGCACTGAACGCAGACCGGACGCCGGGCAGCCTCAAGGCCGTCGTACGCGTCCAGGAATGAGGAGAGACCGATGCAACTGAGCGCGCAGGCACTGCAGCAGTTCGACGACACCGTGCAGGTGCCGAAGTACGACCGAGGCGACATCACCGTGGGCATAGTGCATTTCGGTGTCGGCGGATTCCACCGGGCACACCAGGCGATGTACGTCGACCGCCTGTTGCGGCGTGGTCAGGCGCGCGACTGGGGCATCTGCGGAGTCGGGGTGCTGCCCGGTGACCGGCGCATGAAGGACGCCCTCGACGCCCAGGACGGCCTGTACACGCTGGCGCTGCGACACCCGGACGGCACCTGGGACGTGAGCGTCATCGGGTCCATCGTCGACTATCTTCTCGCCCCCGACGACCCCGAGGCGGTCATCGAGAAGATCGCCGCGGAGACCACCCGGATCGTCTCGCTGACGATCACGGAGGGCGGCTACAACTTCACCCACGACACGGGCGAGTTCGACGCCGAGAACCCCGACGTCGTGCACGATCTCACCGACGGGGCCGTCCCGCGGACCACGTTCGGACTCGTCGTCGAGGCCCTGTCCCGGCGCCGCGCGCGCGGGTTGCCGTCGCCGACCATCATGTCCTGCGACAACATTCAGGGCAACGGCGACGTGGCGCGCCGGATGTTCCTGGCGTACGCGGAGTTGAAGGACCCGGACCTCGCCGAGTGGATGCGCGCCGAGACGTCGTTCCCCAACTCCATGGTCGACCGCATCACACCCGTCACCACCCCCGAGGTGACGGAGGCGCTGTCGTCGCGCTTCGGCGTCGACGACCGGTGGCCCGTCGCAGCCGAACCGTTCACGTCGTGGGTGCTCGAGGACGCGTTCCCGCTCGGCCGCCCCGCGTTCGAGGACGTCGGCGTGCAGGTGGTCGACGACGTCGAACCGTACGAACTGATGAAACTGCGCCTGCTCAACGCCAGCCACCAGGGCCTCTGCTATTTCGGATACCTGGCCGGGTACCGGCTGGTGCACGACGTCGCACAGGATCCCCTGTTCGCCGACTTCCTGCTCGCATACATGGACGACGAGGCCACGCCCACCCTGGCGCCGGTGCCCGGGGTCGACCTCGACGACTACAAGCGCACGCTCATCGAACGCTTCTCCAATCCCGAGATCCGCGACACCGTCGCTCGCCTGTGTGCCGAATCGTCCGACCGCATCCCGAAGTGGCTGCTGCCGGTGATCCGCGAGAACCTGGTGGCCGACCGGCACATTCGACTGTCGGCCGCGATCGTGGCGAGCTGGGCCCGCTACGCCGAAGGAGTCGACGAGGACGGACAACCCATCGACGTCGTCGACCAGTTGAAGGACTCCCTCGTCCCGATCGCGCGCAGCCAGCACGAGAACCCCACGGCCTTCATCGAGAACCGATCCGTCTTCGGCGATCTGGCCGACAACCCGCGCTTCGTCACCGCCTACCTCTGGGCGCTGGACTCACTGCACGGCGTCGGCGCACGGAAGACACTCGAGGCTCTGCGTGAGAAGGTGCAGTCATGAGTCTGGTCATCGGTGAAGCCCTCATCGACATCGTCACGGCGAGCGACGGCGCCACCACCGAATACGTCGGCGGTAGCCCGCTCAACGTCGCGGTCGGCCTCGGCAGGCTCGGTCGTCCGGTCGAATTCGTCACCCGGATCGGCGACGACACACGGGGCCGGTCGATCATCCGGCACCTCGAGCAGTCGGGGGTGAGCGTCGCGCCCGGCAGCGTCACCGCGCAGCGAACCGCGACGGCCCACGCCACCCTCGACACTGCCGGATCCGCCACCTACGAGTTCGACATCGAGTGGGACCTCCCCTCCCCCAGCGGGGCATCCGCCCCGTCGCTCGTCCACACCGGTTCCATTGCCGCCGTGATGGAACCCGGCTGCGATGTGGTGGCAAACATGCTCGAACGCCGGCGCGCCGCCGCGACGATCAGCTACGACCCCAACGTGCGACCGGTGTTGATCACCGACAAAACGCGCGCCCGGGAGCGAATCGAGCACCTCGTGTCGATCTCCGACATCGTCAAGGTCAGCGACGAGGACCTCCGCTGGTACGACCCCGATCGGGACCCCGTCGACATCGCCCGCGCGTGGCTGTCGCGCGGTCCGGCGATGGTCGCGGTGACGAAGGGCGCCGAGGGCGCCTTCGCGGTCTGCGCGGCCGGACTCGTCGAGGTCGCGGCCCGCCACGTCGAGGTGGTCGACACCGTCGGAGCGGGCGACGCGTTCATGGCCGGACTCCTCGACGGATTCTGGTCGCACGGCTTCCTCGGCGCGGAGAGCCGCGCCGCCCTCCACGCGATCGAACCGGACGAACTGCGGAACGTGCTCGACAACGCCGTACTGATGTCGGGCCTCACGGTCGCGCGCGCCGGGGCGGACCTCCCTACCCGCGAGACACTGGACCGCGCGGCGGGTGTGCGGCAATGACACTCGTCGCGGGCATCGACTCGTCCACCCAGTCGTGCAAGGTGATGGTCTGCGACGCCGACACCGGCGCACTCGTCCGCGAGGGCAAGGCCTCGCACCCGGACGGCACCGAGGTCGATCCGCGCGAGTGGGCTTCGGCCCTCGACGACGCCGTCGCCGCCGCCGGCGGACTCGACGACGTCGCGGCGGTGTCGGTCGGAGCGCAACAGCACGGCATGGTCTGTCTCGACGACGCGGGCGCGGTCGTGCGTCCGGCGTTGCTGTGGAACGACACTCGCTCCGCGGGCGCCGCCACGCAACTGGTGGAGGACCTCGGCGGTCCGGACGCGTGGGCGGATGCGGTGGGTGTGGTGCCCCTCGCGGCGATCACCGTCAGCAAACTGCGCTGGCTCGCCGATTCCGAACCGGCGAACGCCGACCGGACGTCCGCGGTGTGCCTGCCCCACGACTGGCTCGCCTGGCAGCTCACCGGCAGATCGGACCTCGGCACCCTGGCCACCGACCGCGGCGACGCCAGCGGCACCGGATACTTCTCCGCCGCAACTGATTCCTACCGGACCGACCTGCTGTCGCTGGCGCTGCGGGGGCGGACGGCCGCCGTGCCGCGCGTCGCCGGGCCCGCCGAGCGGATCGGTGAGACCCGCTGGGGTGCCGCCGTCGGACCGGGCACGGGGGACAACGCCGCCGCAGCACTCGCCCTCGACGCCCAGGAGGGCGACGTCGTCGTCTCCGTGGGAACGTCGGGCGTCGTGTCCGCGGTGTCCGTGACACCGGCGAACGATCCGGGCGGGTTCGTCGCCGGCTTCGCCGACGCCACCGGACGCCAGCTGCCGCTCGTGTGCACGCTGAACGCCGCCCGGGTCCTCGACGCGACCGCCTCGCTACTGGGAGTCGATCACGACGAGCTGTCGCGGCTGGCGCTGTCGGCGCCGTCCGGCAGCGGCGGCCTGGTGATGGTGCCGTACTTCGAGGGCGAACGCACCCCCAACCGTCCCGACGCCACCGGCTCCGTTCACGGTCTGCGGCTGGCGAATTCGACGCCCGCCCACCTCGCTCGCGCGGCCGTCGAGGGGCTGCTGTGCGGCCTGGCGGAAGGCATCGACCACCTGATCGCCCAGGGCGTCACCGTGCGTCGGATCCTCTTGATCGGCGGCGGTGCCCGCTCACAGGCACTGTGTGAACTCGCGCCCGCCATCTTCGGGGCGCCGGTCCTCGTGCCGCAGCCGGCGGAATACGTCGCGATCGGCGCGTGCCGTCAAGCGGCCTGGACCCTCGCCGGGACCCCGGAGCCGCCGCAGTGGAGCCAGACGTCCACCCGGCGCTTCGAGGCCGACCCGGCACCCGACGTCCGCGAGCGGTACTCCTCCGTGAGGCGCTGACGCGCCTGTGCGCGGTTAACGAGTCTCTGGACTCCTTAGCCGCGCACGGGTGGCTACACCTTCACCAGCATCTTCCCGACGTTCGCGCCGCACATGAGCTGCAGGAACGCGTCGACCGAGTTCTCGATGCCGTCGACGACGGTCTCGTCGTGCACCACGTCGCCGGACGCGAGCCACGGTCCCATCTTGGCGGCGAACTCGGGGAACACGTGGGTGTAGTTGCCGAGGGTGAAGCCCTCGAGGGTGAGACCGCGGCTGATGATGTTCACCATGTTGTCGGGGCCGGGCGTGCGCTCGGTGGCGTTGTACGCCGCGATCGCGCCGCACAGTGCGGCCCGCCCGCCGGGGCGCATGACGTCGAGGGCGGCCTCGAGGTGATCGCCGCCGACATTGTCGAAGTAGACGTCGATGCCGTCGCCCGCGAGTCCGCGAAGCTGCTCGCGCACCGGCGCCTGCTTGTAGTCGAAGGCGGCGTCGTATCCGTACCGGTCGGTCAGCAGCGCGACCTTCTCCGCGGACCCGGCGGATCCGATGACCCGGGACGCGCCCTCGAGTCGCGCGATCTGTCCGGCGGCGGTCCCGACCGCTCCCGCGGCTCCGGAGATGAACACGGCGTCGCCGGCCTTCAGGTGGGCGATGTGCACGAGGCCGACGTAGGCGGTGAGCCCGGTCAGTCCGAGAATCCCGAGGTAGGCCGAGATCGGCACTCCCGGAATCTCTTCGACCACGCGGAACGCCGAGGCGTCACCCTGCGCGACGTCGCGCCACCCGAGGTCGTGGACGACCACCGAGCCGACCGGATGGGTGGCGGCGGTGGATTCGACGACGCGACCGACGGCCCCGCCGGTCATCGTCTCGCCCAGCACGAACGGCGGGATGTACGACTTCACATCGTTCATCCGGCCGCGCATGTAGGGGTCGACCGAGACGAACTCGTTATGCACGCGCACCTGCTCGGGCCCGAGTGCGGGCAACTCGACGGAGGCGGTGCGGAAGTCGTCCTGGGTGGGCCAGCCCACCGGCCGGTTGATCAGTTGAATCTGGGTGCTCGACGGCATGGTGTTCCTTTCGATACTTCTGAGGTCACAGCGCCAGTCCGAGCGCGAGGAGGACGACGGCGAGCAGCGGCAGCGTCCCCTGGGTGATCGCCGCGCGAGCCTTGTCGGGCGACGACAGCAGGAGTACGAGCGCCGCGAGCAGCATGGAGCCCGCGCCGGCGAAGATGAGGGCCGATCCGACGGCGGTGGCGCCGATGATCACGGCGACGATGCCGACTGCCGTCACGATCGCGAGGAAGAGGTTGTAGAAGCCCTGGTTGAAGGCAAGCTCCCGGGTGGCGGCGGCCTCTTCGGCGCTGGTCCCGAACGTCGCGCGGGTGCGCGGCGCCGTCCAGAGGACGGACTCGAGCACGAAGATGTATACGTGTAGCGCACTGGCGAGTGCGGCAAGAACAAGACCCGCGGCGACCATACGAAACCCCTCCTCGTTCTGAACTGACCATTTCAATATATACTGAAATGGTCGTTTCACAACCACGAGTGAGGATCGTCATGCCGCGCACGCAGGACTTCGACACGGCCGAGGTGGTCGGCCGCGCCCGCGACCTGTTCTGGGACAAGGGCTTCGAAGCCACGTCGATACCCGACCTCGAGCGCGTCACCGGTTTGAATCGGTCGAGCCTCTACAACGCCTTCACCAGCAAACGCGGACTCTACGACGCCGCAGTGCACGACTACTTGGACCGGGTGGTGCGCCCCCGGCTCCGCATCCTGACCGACGAGCCCACCCGCCCCGACGCCGCCTCGCGCTACTACCGCAGCCTCGCCGGCGCCCTCGCCTCCCTCCCCGACGAAACCCCCGGCCGCGGCTGCCTGCTGCTCAACAGTGCCGCCGGTTTCGCCGCGCACGACGACACGCAACGGTCCGTCGTCGAGAGCTACCAGCGTGAACTGTCCGGGGCGCTCACCCACGCACTCCGCGCCCACGACCCCGACGCCCCGGCCGCCACCCTGCAGCACCGAGCCCGGCTCCTGACGTCCCTGTCCGTCAGCGCCCTCCTGCTGTCGCGGGTCGACCGCGACGAGGCCGTCGCGGTCGCGAACACCGCCGTCGAACAGCTGGAGGAATGGCGCCCCTCCCGTACGTGAGTGGAAAAGAGTGCCCGAACACGCTTTGCCACTCACATGGGGGGTCACGGTGGCGCGCCGTGTCGTCGAGCGCGGCGACCTCACCGGGTGGCGGGCTCCGGTGGCAGCAGGAGATCGAGCGACCGGGCGAGGGCCTCGTCGAGGTCAACGCCCGGGTTGGTGAGCCAGAACTCGTGCGCGGTGTGAACAGCCGCCACCACCGCGTACCCGACCGCTGTCGGGAACAGTGCGGTCGCCGGCTCCCCCGATCGGACGCTGGCGAACTCGGTGGCCGCAGCACGCCACGCGGCGTGCCGGGCCGCGGCGTGCACCTGCACCGCCGGGACGCTGAGCACCAACTGAGCCCGGTGCCGCGCCCACTCGTGCTGGTCTTCGGGAACGTGCAGGGCCCCGATCACCGCGCGTGCGACGACCGTCCGGTACGGCTCGGCCGGCAGACCGGCCGAGAGTTGTTCGCACAGCCTGGCCAGTTCGGCGTCCGACTCGACCCAGAGGACATCGGCCTTGGACGGGAAGTAGCGGAAGAAGGTGCGGCGGCTGATGCCGACCTCCGCGGCGATGTCGTCGACGCTCGTCTGCTCGAACCCATGGGTGAGGAACAGCCGCTGCGCCACCGCTGCCAGCTCGTGCGCACTGGTCGCCGCGGGACGCCCACCGCGGTCGGAGGGTGCGGGGGTTCGGTCGCCGATCCTGGTCACGCGTCGATGATCTCAAAGGCCGAGTGCCCGGCGGACGACTTCCCAACCGAATCACCCAATTCGCGATGTTTTGTCACCGCATGACATAACCTGCTCGATACGACGCGATGCCGCTCGAATCGGCGCCGCATGTGCCGGAAGGTCAACTGTCATGGGACAACTCGAGAATCAGGTCGCATTCATCACAGGCGCCGCACGCGGCCAGGGCCGCAGTCACGCATTGCTCCTCGCCCGGGAAGGCGCGGACATCATCGCGGTGGACGTCTGCCGCCCGGTGGAGACCGTGCCGTATGCGACGGCCACCCCGGACGATCTCGCCGAGACCGCGCGCCAGGTCAAGGCCCTCGGCCGCCGGATCGTGACCGCCGAAGTCGACGTCCGGGACCTCGCCGCGCTCACTTCAGCCGTCGACGACGGGGTCGCTCAACTCGGCCGACTCGACATCGTGCTCGCCAACGCCGGAATCTCGGTACCCGCGCCCACGCTGGAAATGTCCGAACAGACGTGGTCGACGATGATCGACGTCAATCTCACCGGCGTCTGGAAGACCTGTGTTGCCGCGGTACCCCACATCATCGCCGGAGGACGCGGTGGCTCGGTAGTGATCACCAGTTCCCTCGCGGCCCTCAAAGCCAACGCGAACACCGCGCACTACTCGGCCGCCAAGGCGGGCCTGATCGGGTTCATGCGCGTGCTCGCGCAGGAACTCGCCCCGCAGAGCATCCGGGTCAACACCATTCATCCCACCACGGTGGCGACGGACATGATCCTCAACGAGCCCACCTACCAGCTCTTCCGACCGGATCTCGGACACCCCACGCGTGCCGACTTCGAGGAAGCTGCGCTCACGCTCAACGCGCTTCCCGTCCCCGCACTGGAGTCGATCGACATTTCGAATGCGGTGCTGTACCTGGTCGGTGACGCCGGCCGGTACATCACCGGCACCACGCACACCGTCGACGCCGGCGGACAACTCTGACAGCAGCGAAATCGTTCCATCAATCAGGAGGTAATCATGGGAATGCTGGACGGGAAGGTCGCATTCATCACCGGTGGAGCACGCGGCCAGGGGCGCGCGCACGCTGTAACCTCGGCGCGCGAGGGCGCGGACGTCGTGGTCATCGACATCGCCGCCCAGATGGGCACCGTGCCGTACAAGATGGCGGACGGATCCGACCTCGCCGAGACGGTTGCGCAGGTCGAGGCCCTCGGGCGCCGGGCGCTGTCGTTCGAGGTTGACGTGCGGTCGCAGGCTTCACTCGACGACGCAGTCACCCAGACCATCTCGACGTTCGGAAAGATCGACATCCTGATCGCCAATGCGGGTATCTGGACACAGGCACCGTTCTGGGAGCTCAGCGAAGACGACTGGGAAGAGATGATGGGCGTCAACCTGACCGGCGTGTGGAAGTCCGCGAAGGCCGTGGCACCACACATGATCGAGCGCCGAAGCGGGTCCATCGTCATCACGTCCTCGGTCAACGGACTGGAGCCGGGCATGAACTACGCGCACTACGTCACGGCCAAGCACGGCGTGATCGGATTGATGAAGAACATTGCGCTCGAGCTGGCGCCGTACGGGATCCGGTGCAACTCGATCAACCCGGGAGCGATCAAGACACCGATGACCGACCACCAGGGCGCCTGGGACATGTTCGCCGGCCACGAGGGCGGGACCGAGGCCGACATGATCGAGGGCGGCTATCACTTCCACGCCCTCAAGGGCACGACGTTCATGCCGCCGCAGGTCATCGCGGATACTGCGCTCTACCTGAACTCCGACCTCGCCGCGTCGGTGACAGGCGTGACCATCCCCGTCGACGCCGGCCACCTGCTGCTGACCGGCTCGAATCCCGCACCTGTCAGATAGCGAGCAGGATGATGCGAGAGGTGGCAAACCCCGCCACGCTCACCGCCGACAAAGGAAGGGTGCCGCGGCGCAGCCCGGCCGCCGTGGTCGGATAGCGTTCCGAATCGCCTACTGGTGCTGCACGTGCGGCACGTCCCTGACCCGAGGGGCGCGCCGCACGTGATGCTCCTATGAGTGTCAACCCGGGTTTGCGGGGTTGAGGAGGGCGAAGATTTCTCGGGCGACGGCTCGTTTGAGGCAGCGGATGATGTCGCGTTTGCTTTTGCTTTGGGCGAGTCGTTTGTCCCGGTAGGCGCGGGTGCGGTCGTCGTACTTGAGTCTGGAGAGCACGATCACGTGCAGTGCCCGGTTGGCTTGCCGGTCACCGCCCCGGTTGAGGCGGTGCCGGGTCGTCTGCCCGGACGACGCCGGGATCGGGGCGACCCCGCAGAGGTTCGCGAAGGCACCCTCGGAGGTGATGCGGCCCGGGTTGTCGCCGGCGGTGATCAGCAGCTGGGCGGCGGTCTCGACACCGACGCCGCACCGTTCGAGCAGCCGTGGTGCGGTGTGGGCGACCAGGGCCGCGATGTTCGTGCGCAGGGCCCGACCCTCGGCGGTGAGGGCGCGGATCCGGCGGGCGAGGGACCGCAACGCCGTCTTGGCGGCCGCGGTCAGGTCGCCGGGGACGATCGGGCCGGGACGCAGCGCGGCACAGGCGGCGAACAGGGCGGGGTCGGACAGCCCGCGCAGGGCGGCGCGGAGGGGTTCGGGTGCGTTCACGATCATCGCCTTGAGGGTGGTGATCGCCTCGGCCCGGGACTTGATCACGCTGCGGCGGGCGTTGTGCAGGAACCGGATTGCCTCGACGTCCCCGCCGTGGGTCTTGGGGACGGTGGTGGCGCGTCCGGTCAGGGCCGCGGTGGCGGCGGCGTAGGCGTCGAGCGGGTCGGATTTGCCGTGCCGCCGTCGGGAACGACGGTCGGGGCGGTCGACCTCGACGACGGTGAGGCCGGCGTCGTGCAACACGTGGGTGAGGCCGGCGCCGTAGCTGCCGGTGCCCTCGACACCGACGGAGGCGATGATGCCGGTGCCGGCGAGCCAGCTCAGGAGTTGGTGGTAGCCGGCGTCGGGGGCGGGGAACTCGCGGTCGGCGAGGGGGCGACCGAGGTGGTCGACGATCGCGGCGTGGTGGGTGTGTTTGTGGGTGTCGACGCCGGCGTGGATGGTCAGGCTGACATCCGGCGGGGTTTCGGTCATGCTGGTCATGGCTGTCCCTTTCATCTGGTGGCCACGCACCGGTCGGGAACGGCGGACAACTCAGTGATGGGACTTGTCGAAGTCAGGCTCCTATCAGGTCACTCCGCCCGACCGGCCGCGTGTGTTCGTCGACGCGGTCGGTCGACACATCACGTGAAGGACAGTCCTTGCGGGCGTCAGAGTGGCAACGAGTCAGACCGGCCGCGTCAACGAACCCAACCAGTATCACTGAGTGGCAAAGAGTGCCCCGGCACGCTTTGCCACTCACATGGGGGTCAGGTGGCGGTCACCCAGTCGGCCATCACGTCCGCCAGCGCCTCCGCGCCACGGTTGCAGTCGTCGGCTTCGGCGAACTCGTCGGGCGAGTGGGACACACCGGTCGGGTTGCGGACGAACATCATCGCGGTGGGTACCTTCGCCGACAGGATCCCCGCGTCGTGGCCGGCCGCGGTCGGGAGGACGGGGATGTCGCCTAGGTGAGCGAGGGACCGGCGCAGTCGCTCCCGGATGTCGTGCGGGAAGTCGACGATCGGTGTCACCGATTCGGCGTCGACCTCGAGACCGATGCCGTCGGCGGCCGCGTAGGCCTGCGCCTCGGCGGTGATCTGCTGCACCAGTTTCGTCAGCGTCTCCTCGTCGGCGGCCCGGGCGTCGAGCCACGCCCGCACCTCCGACGGAATGGCATTGGCACCGTTGGGAAGTACCCGCACCTTGCCGAACGTGGCGACCGCCTCGTGCAGCGCCGCGGCGGACCGTGCGGTGTGGACCGAGGACGCGAACGCGAGCATCGGGTCGCGGCGGTCGACCAACCGGGTGGCGCCTGCATGGTTGGCCTCCCCGGAGAACACGAACTGCCACCGGCCGTGCGGCCAGATCGACGAGGCCACGGCGATGGGGCTGTCGATCAGATCGAGGGCGCGCCCCTGCTCGACGTGCAGTTCGACGTACACGCCGACGCGGTCGACGAGGTCGGGATCCTCGCCGAGATGGTGTGGGTCGCGGCCGGCGGAGATCAGTGCCTCGCCGAGGCTGATGCCGTCGCTGTCCCGCAGAGCCAGGGCACGGGCGGGTGCCACCGCCCCGGTGGACAGTTGCGAGCCGACGCAGGCGACACCGAATCGCGCACCCTCCTCGTCGGAGAACGCCGTGACCGCCACCGGACGCGTCGGCACGATCCCCCGTTCCCGCACCAGGTCGATCGCCGCGAACGCCGACACGACCCCAAGGGGTCCGTCGTAGGCGCCGCCGTCAGGCACGGAGTCGAGGTGCGATCCGGTGACGAAACTGTCGCGTGGATCGCCGTCCCATCCCTCCGGCATCCACCAGGCCCACAGGTTGCCGTTGCGGTCTTCCTCGACGCTCATCCCCCGCTGCCGGGCGCAGTCGCCGAACCATTCGCGCAGCGTCATGTCGGAGTCGTTCCACGCGAAGCGGCGGTACCCGCGCGTCGACTTGTGCTGACCGACATCGAGAATGGTCGCCCACAGCGAATCGAACGAAGTCATGTATTGGGTCCTCTACTCGTAGGAATAGGCGCTTCGCGCCCGTGCGCCTTTCTGGTTGTTCCAGCTACCAAAAAGGCGCACGGGTGGCGGAGCCGCCTACAGGGCTCCCGGAATCCAGGTGGTTCCGGCGAGGGGCACGCGGGCCATGGCGGACGCCTCGACGGTGAGGGCGACGAGGTCCTCCGGTTCGAGGTTGCGCAGGTGCGACTTGCCGCAGGCGCGGGCCAGGGTCTGCGCTTCCATGGTGAGGACCCGCAGGTAGTTGGCGAGCCGCCGTCCGCCCTCGACGGGGTCGAGGTTCTTCGACAGTTCCGGGTCCTGGGTGGTGATCCCGGCGGGGTCCTTCCCGGCCTGGAAGTCGTCGTAGAACCCGGCGGCGGAGCCGAGTTCCTCGTACTGCTTCGCGTAGCGGGGACTGTTGTCTCCCAACGCGATCAGGGCGGCGGTGCCGATCGCGACGGCGTCCGCACCGAGGGCCATGGCCTTCGCGACGTCCGCGCCGCTGCGGATGCCGCCCGACACGATGAGTTGGACCTTGCGGTGCACCCCGAGTTCCTGCAGCGCCTGGACGGCCTGCGGGATCGCAGCGAGGGTGGGGATGCCGACGTGCTCGATGAACACGTCCTGGGTGGCGGCGGTGCCGCCCTGCATGCCGTCGACGACGACGACGTCGGCCCCGGCCTTCACGGCGAGCTTCACGTCGTAGTAGGTGCGGGTGGCACCGACCTTGATGTAGATCGGCTTCTCCCAGTTGGTGATCTCGCGCAGTTCGATGATCTTGATGGCGAGGTCGTCGGGACCGGTCCAGTCGGGGTGACGACACGCCGACCGCTGATCGACACCCATGGGGAGGGTGCGCATCCCGGCGACGCGTTCGGTGATCTTCTGCCCCAGCAGCATTCCGCCGCCACCCGGCTTGGCGCCTTGCCCGAGGACGATCTCGATGGCGTCGGCCTTGCGCAGGTCGTCAGGGTTCATCCCGTACCGCGACGGGAGGTACTGGTAGACGAGGTTCTTCGACTGTCCCCGCTCCTCCGGGGTCATGCCGCCGTCACCGGTGGTGGTGGACGTGCCGACCTCGCTGGCGCCGCGGCCGAGCGCTTCCTTCGCCTGCCCGGACAGCGCACCGAAGCTCATGCCGGCGATGGTGATCGGGATGTCGAGGTGCAGCGGGAACTTCGCGTTGCGGTCACCCAGCACGACGTCCGTGTCGCACTTTTCGCGGTACCCCTCGAGCGGGTACCGCGACATCGATGCCCCGAGGAACAGCAGGTCGTCGAAGTGGGGCAGCCTGCGCTTGGCGCCCCAGCCGCGGATGTCGTAGATGCCGGTCTCGGCGGCCCGCTGGATCTCGGAGATGACGCCGCGGTCGAAGGTCGCCGATTCGCGCAGGGCCGGGTTCGGGGTGTTCATGACGGGTCTCCTAGTACGCGCTGGCGTTGTCGACGTGGAAGTTGTAGAGCTTGCGGGCGGAGCCGTAGCGGGTGAACTCGGACGGGTCGGCGTCGAAACCGGCCTGATCCAGCAGATCCCGCAGTTCCGTCAGGTGCTCTTCGCGCATCTCCTTCTTGATGCAGTCGGCGCCGAGGGAGGCGACGGTGCCGCGCACATAGATCCGGGCCTCGTACAGCGAGTCGCCGAGGGCCTCGCCGGCGTCGCCGAGGACGACGAGACGTCCGGCCTGACCCATGAACGCGGACATGTGCCCGATGTTGCCGCCGACGACGATGTCGACGCCCTTCATCGAGATGCCGCAGCGGGCGGCGGCATTGCCGTCGATCACGAGCAACCCGCCGTGGGCGGTGGCGCCGGCGGACTGCGACGCGTCGCCCTTGACGTGCACCGTCCCCGACATCATGTTCTCGGCGACCCCGACGCCGGCGTTGCCGGTCACGGTCACGGTGGCCTGCTGGTTCATGCCGGCGCAGTAGTAGCCGACGTGGCCCTCGATCGTGACGTCGATGTCCGAGTCAAGGCCGCAGGCGAGAGCGTGCGCACCCTGGGGGCCGGTGACGGTGACCGTCCTCGGCGCCTCGGGCGAGGTGAGCCGCTCGTTGACGGCCCGGGTGCTCGACGACGCGAGGTCCAGGACAGTTGCTTCGGTGGTGGCTACCGGTGCCATACGTACACCTCTTCCGGTTCGGGCTCGAAGATTCGGGCGTTCTCGACGCCGGGCAGGTTCGCCAGGGCGCGGTATTCGGAGGCCATCGCGACCCACTGGTCGGTCTCGGCGATGACGGCGGGTTTGCAGGAGATGGCGTCGCGGACCACGGCGAACGAGTCGGCGGTCGAGACGAGGAGGGTGTAGAAGCCGTCGAACGTCTCGTTCAGCATCAGGAGCGCCTTCTCCAGATCGACGCCCTCGGCGAGCTGCTTGGCGACGAACCGCGCCCCGACCTCGGTGTCGTTGGCGCTGTCGAACACGACACCGTCGCGCTCGAGCTGGTGCTTGATGCTCATGTGGTTCGAGAAGGACCCGTTGTGCACCAGGCACTCGTCGGGGCCGACGGAGAACGGGTGCGAACCCTCGGCGGTGACGGCGGATTCGGTGGCCATCCGGGTATGGGCGACGCCCTGCCAGCCGGTGGCGGCGGGCAGCCCGAACCGGTTCGCCAGATCGACGGGGTTCCCGACGCCCTTGAGGACGGTGAGATCGTTTCCGAAGCCGATGACCCGTGCCGTGGGGACGACACTGCGCACAGCCGCCACGAGATCCTCCGCGCCGACGACCCCGTGCAGGATCGTGGTCGGATCCAGGTCGAGTCCGGTGATGGTCGTGTCGAGGGTGGACGACAGCGTCGCGGCGAGATCCGCTGCGGGGATGGGGCAGTCGAGCAGGGAGACCGTCGACTCCCCTTCCGGGGACCAGGTCCGGTCGCCGTAGATGGCCATGCCGGCGGAATCGGGGCCGCGGTCGCACATCTGCGCGAGCATGTCGGTGAGCAGGGCGCCTAGTTGTGGGTAGAGGGACGGCTCACGCAGGTGAAGTCCGACGATTCCACACATGGATGTCTCCTTTCGGGAGGTCTGTCAGAACGCTGTCAGGTAGTGGTCGAGTTCCCAGGGGGAGACGGTGTTGTGCCAGGCGAAGAATTCCTCGCGCTTGAGTTTCGCGAAGTACTCGGCGACGCCGGGGCCCGCGACGTCGAGGGCGCCCGTCACGATCGGATCCGATTCCAGTGCGTCCATGGCGTGCAGCAGCGTCATTGGCAGCATGTCGCTGGGGCTGTCGCCGGATCCGGGTGTGCCGGGGTCGAGGTCGCGGGCGATGCCGTCCAGGCCGGCGGCGATCGCGGTGGCGGCCGCGAGGTAGGGGTTGGCGGAGCCGTCGCCGCCGCGCAGTTCCACCCGATTCTTGTCCGGCACCCGCAGGTAGTGGGTGCGGTCGTTGCCACCGTACGTGGCGTACCGCGGCGACCAGGTGGCGCCGCTGCTCGTCGAGGTGGCACCGGTTCGCTTGTAGGAGTTGACCGTCGGGGCGATCACGCCCTGCAGAGCGCACGCATGCTCCAGAATGCCGGCGATGAACGCGTACGCGGTCTTCGACAGTCCGAGTCCCTTGGGGTCGTCACCGTCCGGGAACACCGAACCGCCGTCGTTCCACAGCGACAGGTGCAGGTGCATGCCCGACCCGGTGCGGTCGGAGAACGGTTTGGGCATGAACGTGGCCTTCATGCCCCGCTTCTCGGCGATCACCGACAACAGGTACCGGGCGGTGATCACCCGGTCCGAGGTGGTCATCGCGTCGGCGTAGTCGAAGTTCTGCTCGAACTGCCCGTTGCCGTCCTCGTGGTCGTTGGCGTAGTTGCCCCACCCGAGCGTGTTCATGGCCTGCGACACCTCGGTGAGATGGTCGTACATCCTGGTGACGTCGCGGGCGTCGTAACACGGCTGACGGCTGACGTCGTCGGTGTCCGCGGTGGTGAGGGGACCGTCGCCGGTGCGGTTGACGAGGAAGTACTCGATCTCCGCCCCGACGTTGACGGACAGACCGAGGTCGGCCGCCTTCTTCAGGGTCTCCTTCAGGATCACCCGCGGCGCATACGGCCACGGCGTGCCCTCCACGTGGGGGTCGCAGTGCACGATCGCGAGTCCGGGCTTCACGAACGGGATCGGCGTGAACGACGAGACATCGGGCACGGCAACGAGATCGGAATCCTTGGGTTCCTGCCCCATGTGCCCGGCCGCGTAGCCGGCGAAGCCCACGCCGTCGTCCTGAAGTTGCTCGACGGCCTCGATCGGGACGAGTTTGGCGCACGGCTTCCCGGACAGGGTGACGAACAGGGCGAGGATGAAGGTGGTTCCGGTGGCCCGGGCCACCTCGGACAAGGTCTGCGGTGGGGATGTCACGATGTTCTGCGCGGTGAACGCGTCAGCAGTGTCGACAGCCATGGGGAGCTCCTGAACTGGTGGTCTACGGGTGAGGTGGTCTGTGGGTCAGCGCATCTCGCCGGCACCCTCGTAGGGGTGCAGGCTGAAGAGGAGGTCGCCCTCCTCGAAGCGCGAGTAGCGGAAGTCGGACGGCTCGACGTTCGGGAGGGTGGTCTTGCCGTCGTCGAGCAGCATGTCGGCGACGAGGCGCCCGACCGCGGGTGAGATCTTGAAACCGTGACCGGAGAACCCGGTGGCCAGGAACAGCCCGTCGACGGGCGCGGGCCCGATGATCGGATTGTAGTCGGGGGTGACGTCGTACGCGCCGACGTACGAGGACGTGATGCGCGGGTCCGGCATGTCGGGCAGACGGTTGCCGAGCTTCATGATGTTCTTCTCGATCGTGCTGTCGTCTGCGCGGTTGCTGTACTTGTCGGGGTCGATGTACTCGGGCGCGGCGTGGTCGCTGTTCCCGACGAGAAGTTCGCCGTTGGGTTCACGGCAGATGTACTGCAGTCCGGCGAGGTCCGACAGCACCGGCACCTCCGGCGTCGGAACTCCCTGGTCGATCAGGACGAGTTGCGCGCGTTGGGCTTTCACCGGGATGTCGACGCCGACTCCGGCACCGAGTTCGGGCGCCCACGGGCCGGTCGCGAGGATCACGTGCTCGGCGTGCACCTCGTCGCCGTTACCCAGGGTCACGCCGTAGACGCGGCCGTCGGCATTCTGCAGCAGTGACGCCACCGGCGTGCTCTGGCGGATCGTGACGCCCAGCTTGCGGGCGGACGCGCCGAACGCCATGCCGGCCATGTACGCCTCGCCGCGGCCGCCGAGCGGCTCGTAGGCGAAGGCGGCGAAGTCGTCGAGGTGCAGCCCCGGCCACAGCTCGGCCATCTTGTCGTGGCCGATGTAGTCGACGTCGATGCCGAGGCCCTGCATCATCGCGACGTTCGCCTTGAGCGGGTCGATGTTGTTCTCGCCGACGCCGACCACGTAACCGCACTGACGGAACGCCATGTCGTCGCCGAAGATCTCGGTGGCCCGGGTGAAGATGTCGACGCCGTACCAGGACATCGCCGCCAGCGACGGCGTCCCGTAGTGGCACCGGACCACACCGGACGACTTGCCGGTCATGCCCGAGCACAAGGTGTCACGCTCGAGCACCAGGACGTCGGTCTCGCCTCGGTCCGCGAGCGACCACGCGATGGCGAGACCCTCGAGTCCTCCACCGACGATCACGAACTTTGCTGTCTCTGTCACGTTGCTTCCTTCATTCGGCCGGGGGGTCGGGCTCTGGTGGCTGCGATAGCGGTTCGTTTCATGTCATGAATCGCTGTTGTTCACTATGAAACAGTTCTACTATGTCCATCGCGTTACGGCAATGTTGTGGCCGAATCACCAAAATCTCCCGCGCAACTGAGGCTTCGGCAGAATAATGCGGTCCTGAACTGCACACTCTCCGGACCGCCGACGAGATTTACGCCGTGGAAATATGCGATGTGGTTTCCTGTTGCTACCCCGAGTTTCACGCAGGGGATTCGCTCTTCAGCACCCTCATCGCCTCTCACAGGAGACTCCATGACCACGACCGACAAGCCCACCGCCGTCCAGTTCCGCGTCACCGCCGGATTCCACGAGAACCTGCCGCAAATGCCGGTCGCGGAGTACCCGGGCACCAAGGGATACATCGACGACGTCTTCGCCAACCCGGACGGCTCCGAGATGTCGGCCGGCTACTTCGAACTTCAGCGCACCGACGCCCCGCTCGACTACTACTACGCGTACGACGAGATGAAGGTCGTCCTCGAAGGCGAATTCACCCTGGAGAACCTCGACACCGGCCAGGTCGAGGTGGCGAAGGCGAAGGATGCGATCTTCTTCCCCAAGGGGTCGCGCATCCGCTTCACCACCCCCGACCGCGCGCTGGCCTACTTCGTCGGCCACCGTTCCTTCGCGCCCTGATCTGCGATGGCCGTCTCGATGAGGTCGACGAGCGTCCCACGGTGGCGGTCCGACTACTCGGCCGTCGACGACCTGGCGGCCGGCGCTCTCGTCACCTGCTACGTGCTCGTCTCGGACGGTTCGGTCGGCGATCGAGTGCCGCGCGAGCTGTCCGAGCGGGTCGCCCCGGTACCGACTCGCATGCTGGCCGTCGAGAACGTCGACGGATCCGGGCTCGACGACCTGCTGTCCGAAGCGCGCATCGGGTGGCGATTCGTGGTGGCGGGTTCCGAGCGGACGGTGGGGGCGGTGCGCTCCCGCCTGATCTCCGCGGGCGCGTTGCCCGCGGAGATCGCCGCCGTGATCAGCGACGGGGACACCGGGGTGCGCGACGTGTACTGCGCGCACTGCCACACGACGTCGCCGAACGTTCCGGTGGCCGTGGGCGGGCAGACCCCGTGCACGGGGTGTTCCGAAGAGCTGACCGTCTACTACCACTTCTCCCGGCGCCACAGCGCGTACCTGGGTTACCGAGCCGATGCGGAGGAACTGCCATGACCATGGTGCTCGAAACGGCTGCGGGCGAGGGTGTTACCGGCGCGCTCACCCTGATGGTGCGCGAGGTCCGGCTACTGTGCCCGGGTGTCCGGCACGTCGTCCTCGCGGACCCGGGCGGCCGCGCGCTGCCGACGTTCACCCCGGGTAGCCATATCGCGGTGAACTGGTCCGAGGGCAGGCACAACTCGTACTCGCTGACGGGGCCGTCGATCGAGCCGGACCACTACGCGATCTCGGTCCGGCTCGACGAGAACGGGCGCGGCGGTTCGCGCTGGGTCCACGACCTCCAGCCGGGGCAGACCGTCCGGGTGAGCTGTCCGCGCAGCGCGTTCGCGCCGATCCTCAACGCCCGGCACCACATCCTGGTCGCGGGCGGGATCGGCGTCACCCCCATCCTGTCGCACGTGCGGGCTGCCCTCGAATGGGGTCGTTCGTTCGAGGTGATTTACTCATTCCGCGACCGTCAGGGGGCGCATGCCGACGAACTGGCGGCGCTGTGCGGCGACCGGCTCGTCACGGTGTCCACCCCCGGGGAACTCGCGGGCCGCCTCGTCCCGACGCTGGCCGATCAACCACTCGGCACCCACGTCTACACGTGCGGTCCCGCGCCGATGATCGCCGCGGTCGCCGAGTGGGCCCGCGAATGCGGCTGGCCGCCGGGCCGGGTGCACTCGGAGGCGTTCGGCGCGGGCCCGCTGCCCGATGGAAACCCGTTCGCCGCCAAGCTCGGACGCACCGGGATGATCGTCCCCGTCCCCGCGGGCACCAGCCTTCTCGAAGCCCTGCTGGACAAGGGAATCGCCGTCCCGAATTTGTGCCGCCAGGGGGTGTGCGGCGAATGCCGGCTGTCGGTCCGCGGCGGCGAGGTCGAGCACCGCGACCTGTACCTCACCGACGAGGAGAAGGCGTCCGGAGATTCGATCATGCCGTGCGTGTCACGGGCCGTAGGAGACCGATTGGAGCTGGAACTGTGACCTCGACCGACTCTCGTACCGCGCGTTTTCCCTTCCCCTTTCCCCGCGACCAGTACCGCTACAGCACCAACGTCGAGCCCGCCGGGAACTCCACCGACACCGTCGCCGGCAGCTGGGGTGACACCCGCATCACCATCGACGACCACTACCACCGCGAACTCGCCGAGCGCGAACGCATCCTCACCGCGGACCCGTCGCGGCACCAGTGCCTGCCGCACATGGTCCCCGCCGCGTGGGACGCCATGCTCACCCTGATGCGTACCCTCGCCGCCGAATACCCCGACACCATGACCCTCGAACGTCGCGGGGACACCTGGTTCTGGCGGAACGACCTCCTCGGGATCGAGCACAGCTTCGTGTTCGGCGACCTCACCACGCTGCCGGCGCCGCCGCTGGTGTACATCTGCGGCCAGATCCAGGAAGACGTCGTGCTCCTCGATCAGCGCGAGGGCGCATTGTGGGGCGATGCCGGACTGGTGACGTTCGCGGCGGACTGGTCCTTCGGATTCGACGTCGGGATGAGCTTCCTCGAGATCCACGGCCCCGTCCCGCGTGTCCACAGCGAGAAGATCATCACCCGCGCCCACAACTTCCTGATGCGGCTCGAACCCGGCCAGAGCTACCGGCGCACCAACTGGACGCTGACCGTCGACGGCAAACTCGACACGTCCACCGAGACCTATCCGGAGTGGGGGAAGGACCGTCGCACCCTCGCCGACGGACCGCTCGCCGAGGTAGGCGACCGACTGTTCCTGAGAACCGAAGTGCAGCACCTGATCCGGCTCGCCCACTCCGGCGCCGTCATGTTCCTCATCCGCACCTACCTGCTTCCGCTCCGCGACGTCGCGTCCGTCCCCGAGTGGGGTGCACGGCTGTACAAGGTCCTCGAGGACCTGCCGGTGGACATGGCCGAGTACAAGGGCATCAGCCGCACCCGGGAACCCGGCATGAGATGGCTTGCCGCCCACGGGGATGTGGAACTGTGACGCTGGCTGACGGGCGGCGGCGGGCAGTCCCCTGCAGCGATCAGGTGGCTCTCGACCTCGTCCTCGCGACAGTCGCCGTGATCGCCCGCGACGGTCTGCGCGGTCTGACGGTCCGGGCCGTCGCCGCGGAGGCGGGCATCACGGACGCGGAAGTCCGGCAGAGTTTCGCGTCGACGGATGCCCTCGTCGACGCCGCACTCCGGTACGCGCTGGACAAGAGCGCGAGCGTCTTCGCCGACATCGCCGACGGGTCGTCACTCGACCATTTCGTCGAGCACCTCACGGACCTCGTCGCCCGCGACCCCGACCTACAGGTCTTCCAGTACGAGCTGATGCTCGAATCCCGGCGAACGCCGCGCCTCGATCCACACGTGAAACTGCTGTACGCCACGTACATCGAGGCGACGTCCCAGGCACTGACCCGCCTGGGCATCACCGCCGACGAAGATCTGACCCTGCTGGTGTATTCGGCGATCGAGGGTTTCATCATGCACCAGCTGGTCGCGAAGGATCGTCCCGCGACCGAGCGCGCCATCGAGCGCCTGCGCCGGATTCTCTCGACCGCGAGGTGACCCCCAGGTGAGCGGCAAAGTGTGCCCCGGCACACTTTGCCGCTCACCTGTCGAGGATCTGGGCGAGAGCGACCGACGCCGGTCCGGACAGGTGGACGGACCCGTGTTCGACGAGCAGGCAGTCGCCGGGTTCGAGAGGCCCGAGGTCCGTCGTGAGGCCTCCGCTCAGGACCAGCAGGAGGACGGCCACCCGCCCGTCCGCGGCTGTCTCGTGCGCCGTCCCGATCTCGACGATCTCCACCGAGGCGGCAGTCGTGGACCGGTGGACCATCACGTTGAACGCCTCGGTCGCCCCGGCCGCCACGCAGACGGGGCCGTCCTCACCGGCGAAGGGGGTCGGGCCGAGACGGGCAATCATGGTCGGGCCACCGCCGAAGTCGAGGGACACCGGATGGTCGCCGATCACCGTGAAGATGCGGTCCACCTCGGGGAACGGCGAGAACGTCGAACTCCCGTCGAGCGTCGCGACGCTGAACCGCCACCGGGACGCGGCACCGGCGGCGATCTCCGCGGTGGTTCCTGCACCGTTGGCCCACCGCGTGACGCGACGATCCGCGCGACGGATGAGGCGTGCCTCGCGAGCTGTTGTCACCAATCCTCCTCACTCATCTAGTCCACTAACAAGATACATAGTTTCCTATGTCCATACTTAACGCATTCGTCACGCAACGCACCATACTCGCAATCTCAGCTTTGGTTCACTGACGCTAGACATTGATTCCCATAGGCGGACACTGCGAGTGTCCCGCCATCCTCGATCAAGGTGGACGACTATGAACGAAGCAGTCGCTGCGGCCGACACCGCCTGGATTCTGGCGGCCTTCACGGCGGTGAGCCTGATGGTGCCGGGCCTGGCCATGTTCTACGGCGGGATGGTCAGCGTGCGCAACACGCTCAACATGGCCATGATGACGTTCGGCGCGTTCGCCGTCGTCGGCGTGCTGTGGATCGTGTTCGGCTACTCGGCCGTGCTCGGCAATTCCCTCGGCGGCCTCGGCCTCCTGGGCGACCCCCTCGAGTTCTTCGGCTCCAGTGCGCTGCTGGACGCCCCCGCCGAACCCGGACTGCCACCCGCGCTGGTCTCCGGATTCCAGCTGTTGTTCGCCGGCATCACCGTGGCCCTCATCTCGGGCGCACTGGCCGACCGGATGAAGTTCGGCGCGTGGATGCTGTTCGCCGGACTGTGGGCCACGTTCGTCTACTTCCCCGTCGCCCACTGGGTCTTCGCGTTCGACTCGGAGGACGGATCGGTGATCGGTGGATGGATCGCCAACACCCTCGGCGCCATCGACTTCGCCGGAGGCACGGCGGTGCACATCAATGCCGGCGTTGCCGCCCTCGCCGTCGTCCTGGTTCTCGGGGCCCGCAAGACGTTCCCCGTCTCGCCGCGCCCGCACAGCCTTCCTCTGACGATGCTCGGCGCCGGCATCCTGCTGTTCGGCTGGTTCGGATTCAACGGCGGCTCGGCACTGTCCGCCGGCAACAGCGCGTCCGTCGTCATCCTCAACACCGTCGCCGCGGCATGCGCAGGCATTTGCGCGTGGCTGGCCGTCGAGAAGCTGCGAGAAGGCCGGGCCACGTCGCTCGGCGCGGCATCCGGACTGATCGCTGCCCTGGTCGCCATCACGCCCGCCTGCGGCGCCGTCTCGCCCCTCGGCGCACTGGTCGTCGGAGGCGCGGCCGGCGCGGTCTGCTGCTTCGCGGTCTCCTGGAAGTACCGGCTCGGCTACGACGACGCGCTCGACGTCGTCGGCGTGCACCTGGTCGGCGGCATCCTCGGCACCGTCCTGATCGGGTTCCTCGCGGATCCGGCCGCACCCAACGGCGCAGCGGGACTCCTCTACGGCGGCGGCTTCGACGTGCTGTGGCGCCAATGCGTCGCCGTGGCAGCCGTTCTCGCCTACTGCTTCGTCGTCACCCTGGTGATCGCCGCGGCACTGAAGAAGTTCATGGGCATCCGGGCCGACCAGGACAGCGAATACGACGGCCTCGACGTATCCGTCCACGGCGAGACGGCCTACGTGCTCGACGCCGTCGGCCTCACCGGCGCATCCAAGCACGGCGCAGACGCGGTGCTCGGCGCGGAAGCCATCACCGCGGAAGCGGTGGGAGACCCCGCGAAGGCCTGATCCAGCGCCACACAGACCAGGCCCTGTCCGCAGCATTCCGCGGGCAGGGCCCTGCCTTCGTCGCCGACTACGTCAGGCTCTGAGCCAGACTCCGAAGCCTGTCGCTGTAGTTGTTCGGCTGGGCGGACAGGAACTGGGTGAGCACGATTCGATCGAATTCCTCCATCGCGGCCGAATCGCCCGTGATCGCTGCATGATTCGCGACTTCGTGTTCGAGCAGTTCGACCGCCTCACGCCACCCGCGCACAGCGGGGCTTGCGAGTTCCATCTGCGGCTCGAATCGTAGGGGTTGATCGAGTGGACTCCCGAGAATTTCCTGCAGGTGCTCTTCGAGGGTGCCGCGCGACAGTCGGATGATCAGCTGAGACTGCCCCTCGTGCCACTCCATGCTTGCTGGGCGTCCCGGCGACAGAATCGACGCGACCGACATGCTCGAGTCGAACTCTTCTGCGCCACAGGTAATTCTGGCCGTTCCCGACAGCGGGATCTGAACGACGTAGAAGTCGCCGTGATCATCCGCGTTCATCCGCGCATCGGTGCCGTAATCGAAATAGTAGAGCCCGATCGCGCCCGCGGTGGCCAGGTAGACCGGCTCGGCAGGATCGAAGGGCAGCGCCGCTTTTCCACCGGACGCTATCTGAACTGTCGCCAACATTGCTACCACGACCTTTCGAACCACCCGCCACTCTACGCCCGGCACCCGGCGTGGAGGAAGGACGAAAACGCGGTCGGAGGAGTCACTCCTCGTGATGGTCCGGGTACGCGGTGACGGCGAGGAACCGGATGGGCAACCGCACGAGGTCGTTGGGACCGTGCAGGCCCTCGCCGTCGAGGAGCAGCGAGTCCCCCGGTCGCAGCGTGTACTCGGCCTCGCCGTGCCCGTAGACCATGACGCCCTCGAGCATGTAGAGCAGTTCGGTGCCCGCGTGCTGGAACAGCGGGAACGTCTCGCTGGCATCGGTGAGCGTGACCAGCACCGGTTCGAGTCGCTTGTGCTGCCCGCGCAGGGCGCCGAGGAGTTCGTAGTGGTGCCCCACCCGGGTGCCGCGTCCGACGATGACCGCGCCGTGGCCCGCCTCGACGTATACAGCGTCGCGGGCGGTGTCGGCACCCCGGAACAGGGAGGTCACCGGCACGTCGAGTCCGGCCGCGAGACGCGCCAGTGTCGACAGACTGCACGAGGTCTGCGAGTTCTCGATCTTCGACAGCATCGCCTTGGAGATCCCGACCTTGGCCGCCATGTCCCCGACGGACAGCCCGCTGGCCTTGCGGAGCGCCCGGACCTGCCTGGCGATCACCTTCTCGAGATCGGGCCCGGTCGGCGTGTCGGACGGCACCTCCCGCTCGACGGGCGCGGGGTCTCCCGTGTCGCGGTGAACCTCGGTCTCGGGTCGAGTCGTCACGTCCGCATCGTAACAGCGCTGTTTACTGTCAGGAAACTGCGACTCAGCGGCCCCGGACGCCGAATCGGTGCGCATACGAGCAACAAGCATGCGCGTGCGTGCAAGACGACGCCACCCCCTCGCCCGCATGCTTGTGACAGCCATCACAACACCACCGGGAGAGTTGACGCCATGACCGCAGTACACGAGAACGTCAGTGCCACAGGGCTTCCTGATGGAACCGCCACGCAGCTGTTCATCGGCGGGCAGTGGCGTCCGGCCTCGGACGGCGGAACGTTCACGGACCTGAACCCGGCCACCGGACGCCCCCTCGTCGACGTGTCCGCCGGAACCGGGCAGGACATCGACGACGCCGTCCGGGCCGCCCGCACCCAGCTGAACGGTGAATGGGGATCACTGCCCGGCGCCGCCCGCGGACGGATCCTGAACAAGGTCGCCGATCTCATCGAGCGCGACGGCGAGATCCTCGCCCGGCTCGAGGCCCTCGACGTCGGCAAGCCCGTCGGCCAGCCCACCATGCTCGACATCCCGATGGCCGCGGGCACGTTCCGGCACTTCGCCGGCTGGGCCGACAAGATCACCGGCCAGTCCATCCCGACCGCCGGCTACTTCGGTCAGCCCACCCACTCGTACACCGTCCGTGAACCGGTCGGCGTGATCGGCGCGATCGTCCCGTGGAACACCCCGCTGATGATCTCGGCGTGGAAGATCGCCCCGGCGCTGGCCGCCGGGAACACCCTGGTGGTGAAGCCGCCGGAGGACGCACCGCTGTCGATCCTGCACCTCGCGACGCTGCTCGAGGAGGCCGGACTGCCCGCGGGCACCGTCAACGTCGTGCCCGGCCTCGGCGAGATCGCCGGCGACGCGCTCGCCGCCCACCCCGGCGTCGACAAGATCAGCTTCACCGGCAGCCCCCGCGTCGGCCGGATCATCGCCAAGCGCGCCGCCGACACGTTCAAGCGCACCACCCTCGAACTGGGCGGCAAGTCCCCGCAGATCATCCTCCCGGACGCCGACCTCGAGGCCGCCATCAACGGCACCGCGATGGGACTGTTCTTCAACCAGGGCGAGGTCTGCGCCGCGGGCACCCGCATCCTGGTGCACCGGTCGCTGTACTCGCAGGTCGTCGACGGTCTCGCCGCCGCCGCGTCCGCCCAGGTCCTCGGCGACCCGTTCGACCCGGCCACCACGATGGGCGCCCTGGTCAACGCGAAGCAGCGCGACACCGTCCTCGACTACATCGCGGCCGGACGCAGCGAGGGCGCCCGCGTCGCCGCCGGCGGTGGCCGCCCGGACGGGGACGGGTTCTTCGTCCAGCCGACCATCTTCGCGGACGCGAACAACGACATGAAGATCGCGCGGGAGGAGATCTTCGGACCCGTCGGCACCGTCATCGCGTTCGACACCACCGACGAGGCGATCGCGATCGCCAACGCCACCGACTACGGGCTCGCCGCCTCGATCTGGACGCGCGACGTCTCCCACGCCCACACCCTCGCCGGCAAGGTCCGGGCCGGAGCGGTGGCGGTGAACGGCTGGGCACCCATCGATCCCGCCCTGCCCTGGGGCGGCATGAAGACCAGTGGCACCGGACGCGAACTCGGCTGGGCCGGAATCGAAGCCAACACCGAGGAGAAGGTCGTCACCATCATTCTCTGATCCCGTACACCATCGACGTCGTCGGACAGGAGCAGGAAACATGAAGACCCAGGCCGCTGTGTTGTGGGAGCCCGGTCAGCCGTGGCAGATCGAAGAACTGGAACTCGACCCGCCGAAGCACGGGGAGGTGCTGCTGCAGTTGGCGGCGTCGGGGATGTGCCATTCGGACGAACACGTCCGGGACGGCAGCCTGCCGCTCGAGTACTACCCGTTCATCGGTGGGCACGAGGGCGCCGGTGTCGTGCTCGAGGTCGGGCCGGGGGTCACCAGCGTCGAGAAGGGCGATCACGTCGCACTCGGATTCATCCCCGCGTGCGGGCGGTGCCGGCAGTGCGCGACCGGACAGTCCAGCATCTGCGACCTGGGTGCTCACCTGCTCGAAGGATGGCAGATCTCGGACGGCACGGCGCGGCACCACGTTCGCGGCAAGGACGCTGCCATCCAGTGCCTGATCGGGACGTTCTCGCCGTACACGGTGGTCAACGAGGCCTCGTGCGTCAAGATCACGAAGGACATCCCGCTCGACAAGGCGGCGCTGGTCGGCTGCGGCGTCACGACCGGCTGGGGGTCGTCGGTGTACGCCGCCGGCGTCCAGGCCGGTGAGACCGTCGTGGTGATCGGCATGGGCGGCGTCGGGTGCGGGGCGGTTCAGGGCGCGGCGCTCGCCGGTGCCCGGCACGTCGTGGTCGTCGACCCCTCGGAGTTCAAGCGGGAGCAGGCCAAGATCTTCGGCGCGACCCACACCGCGGCGAGCATCGACGAGGCACTCCCCCTCCTCCAGGACCTGACTTGGGGCCAGTTGGCCGACAAGGTGCTCATCACCGTCGCGAATGCGAGTGGCCGCATCATCGCTCCGGCGATGAGCCTGGTGGCGAAGGGCGGCACGTGCGTCCATGTGTCGGTCGGCGACGTCACGCAGAACGACGTCGATCTGAACCTGTTCGATCTGACGGCGATGCGCAAGACACTCAAGGGGGCGTGGTTCGGCAACGCGAACATCCGGTTCGACATCCCTCATCTGCTCCGCCTGTACATGGAGGGTCAGCTGAAGCTCGACGAGATGATCACGAGGACATACACACTCGACCAGATCAACGACGGCTACGAGGCCATGCGAAAGGCCGAGAACGTCCGCGGCGTCATCATGTACTCGTAGACGGCACCGTCGGGAGCGGTGGGGCGCTGCACGCCTCACCGCTCCCGGCATGGTTCCCTGTCCCCATGCCGTACGTGTTCCTGCTCGCCGCGATCGCCGCCGAGGTGTTCGGCACGAGCCTGCTGAAGTCCACCGAGGGTTTCACCCGGCTGTGGCCGACGGTCGGGTGCCTGGCCGGGTACGTCGTCGCGTTCCTGTTCCTGTCGCAGGCGGTCAAGACGGTGCCGGTCGGGATCGCCTACGCCATGTGGTCGGGGCTCGGGACGGCGGCGATCGTCGCGATCGGGGCCGCATTCCTCGGTGAACCGCTGACCGCGACGAAGATCTTCGGACTGGGTCTCGTCGTCTCCGGAGTGGTCGTGCTCAATCTCGGCGGAGCTCATTGATACCGTGGTCGCATGATCGCTGGTGGAGCAGGTACACGTCGTGCCTAAGCTCGTGGATCACGACGAACGTCGGCGAAGCATCACCGCCGCCGCCTGGCGGCTGATCGCCGCCCGCGGTATCGAGGCCGCGAACATGCGCGACATCGCCACCGAGGCCGGGTACACCAACGGCGCCCTGAGCCACTACTTCGCCGGCAAGGACGAGATCCTCCGGACGTCGTACGAGCACATCTCCGAGGCCACCGATCGCCGGATCACCGAGGCGCTCGGCGACGCGACCGGCCTCGACGCCCTGCGCATCCTGTGCCGCGAGGTGATGCCGATCAACGAGGAGAAACTCCTCGAGGCCCGGATCGCCGCCTCCCTGTGGCCGCGGGCCATGTACGACGAGCAGATGGCCGCGACCAACCGGCGGACGATGGACCGCTGGCGCGAGCAGATGGCGATCTTCCTCGAGCAGGCCCGCGACGAGGGCACCGTCGGCGACATCGACGTCACCATCGTGGTCGAGCAACTGCTCAACATGATGATGGGCATGCAGATTCTGGGTGTCCTCACGCCGGGCGAGACGTCGTCGGAGCGTCAGCTGGAGATGCTCGAGCGGTTCGTCACCACTCTCTGAATTTTCGTACGCTCGTCCAATTCCGTTGCTGCGGAATCCGTTAGCGCACCTTTGACCGGACGCCCAGTATGTCCGGGTCGGAAACTCACTGTTTACACGAGGGCACCTCGGCTGTAACGTACGTCACTAAGCTTTTTATTCAACACCCGTAGAACCAAAGGATCGCGACATGCCCACCCTTTCCCCTGCGCGTATCGACCACCCGCTGTCGCTGCCGACCGTCGAAGAGATCGCATCCCTCCGCGAGATCCTCGAGGCCGCCGACGCGCTGACCGAGCAGACGAGATTCGTCTACGTCGGCCTCGAGGAACCGGACAAGTCGACCCTGTACCCGGCCGAGACCAACGAGACCGATCGCCGATTCCGCGTTCTGCTGCACGACATCTCGTCCCCGAACGCCGTGGACGTCGTGGTGTCCGTGACCCGGCGGTCGGTGATCAGCTCGGTCACCCTCGACGCCACCCGGGACGGTCAGATGCCGGTCCTGGACGAGGAATTCGAACTCGTCGAGCAGGTATTGTCCGCCGACGAACGCTGGCTCGCCGCACTTGCCACGCGCGGACTCGACGTCGCCGACGTCCGGGTCGCTCCCCTCTCGGCCGGCGTCTTCGACTACCCCGGCGAGACCGGCAAGCGGATCCTCCGCGGGCTCGCGTTCCGCCAGGACCACCCGAAGGACCACGCCTGGGCTCACCCGATCGACGGGCTCGTCGGCTTCGTCGACGTCATGAACCGGACCGTCACCGACGTCCTCGACCTCGGCGCCGTCCCGATCCCCGAGGAGTCGGGCAACTTCGACGACCTCGCCGTCACCGGCCCGCTGCGCACCACCCAGAAGCCGATCGAGATCACCCAGCCCGAGGGCCCCAGCTTCGTCGTCGACGGCAACCGCGTCGACTGGGAGAAGTGGTCGTTCCGCGTCGGCTTCGACGCCCGCGAGGGACTTGTCCTCCATCAGCTCGGATTCGCCGACGGCGACCGGGTTCGCCCGATCATCCACCGCGCGTCCATCGCCGAGATGGTCGTGCCCTACGGCGACCCCTCGCCGGTCCGGTCGTGGCAGAACTACTTCGACACCGGCGAGTACATGGTCGGTCGCTACGCGAACGCCCTCGAACTCGGCTGCGACTGCGTCGGCGACATCACCTACTTCGACGCCGTCATCGCCGACGAGTTCGGCAGCCCCAAGACGCTGAAGAACGCGGTGTGCATGCACGAGGAAGACTTCGGCGTGCTGTGGAAGCACACCGACCTGTGGGCCGGCTCGGCCGAGACGCGCCGCCAGCGCCGCCTGGTCGTCTCCTTCTTCACCACGATCGGCAACTACGACTACGGCTTCTTCTGGTACCTCTACCTCGACGGCACCATCGAGTTCGAGGTCAAGGCCACCGGCGTCGTCTTCACGTCGGGACACCCGGGCGGCGACTACCCGTACGCCTCCGAGATCGCCCCCGGTCTCGGCGCCCCGTACCACCAGCACCTGTTCAGCGCCCGCCTCGACATGATGATCGACGGCGACCGCAACTCCGTCGAGGAAGTGCAGACCAAGCGGGTGAAGATGGGCCCCGGGAACCTGCACGGCAATGCGTTCACCCTCGAGCGCACACCGCTGACGAAGGAATCCGAGGCTCAGCGCCTCGCGGACAACAGCGTCGGACGCGTGTGGCACATCAGCAACCCGAACAAGCTGAACCGTCTGGGCAAGCCGGTGGCGTACGCACTGCACCCGGAGGGGCAGCCGATCCTGCTGGCCGACGACGACTCCTCGATCGCTGCGCGGGCGACGTTCGCCACCAAGCACCTGTGGGTCACCCAGTTCGACGAGAAGGAACGGTACGCGGCAGGCGATTTCGTGAACCAGCACGCCGGCGGCGCAGGACTGCCCAGCTTCGTGGCCGGCGACCGCGATCTGGAGAACGAGGACCTCGTCGTGTGGCACACGTTCGGCCTCACCCACTTCCCGCGCCCGGAGGACTGGCCGATCATGCCCGTCGACTACACCGGATTCACGTTGAAGCCCAACGGTTTCTTCGACCGCAACCCCTCTCTCGATGTGCCCCGCACGACGTCGAAGCACTGCTCGACCGGAGGCAGCAGCAGCTGCCACTCGGACGGAGGCACTCATGTCTGACACCACCACGGGTTCCGGACCCGGCAAGCTGCGCGGATCCATCGGCGTCGTCGGGATCGTCTTCCTCGTCATCGCCGCCGCCGCTCCCCTCACGGCGATCGGCGGCGCCCTGCCCGTCATGATCGCGATCGGCAACGGCGCGGGCGCCCCGACCGCCTACCTCATCGCCGCGCTGGTCCTGCTCGTCTTCAGCGTCGGATACGCGGCGATGAGCAGCCACATGGTCGACACCGGCGCGTTCTACGCCTACGTCGCCAAGGGTCTCGGCGAATCCTGCGGACTCGGGGCCGCCGGTCTCGCTCTGCTGACCTACACCGCCATCCAGGCCGCCGTCTACGGCCTGGCCGCCGCGACCATTCAGGGCCTCGTCGTCCAGTACGGCGGACCCGACCTGCCCTGGTGGATGTGGGCGCTCGTCCTCATCGCGCTGGTGGCCGTGCTCGGGTACCGCAGCATCGATCTGGGCGCCAAGGTGCTCGGCGTTCTCCTCGTCCTCGAAATCGGCATCATCCTCGCGCTGTCGTTCGGCGTCCTGGTGAAGGGCGGAGCCGCGGGCATCGACTTCGCGTCGTTCACCCCGACGTCGTTCTTCAGCGGATCACCGGGTGTCGCTTTGATGTTCGCGATCGCGTCGTTCATCGGATTCGAGGCCACCGCGATCTACGGCGAGGAGGCCCGCAACCCCCGGCGCACGATCCCGATCGCGACGTACGCCGCCGTCATCGTCATCGGACTGGTGTACGCCCTGGCCAGCTGGGCCGTGGTGCTCGCGTTCGGCAGCGACAACGTGTCCGACGCGGCCGCCGCCGACCCTGCCGGGCTGACGTTCGCCGCCGCCGCGCAGTTCCTGGGCGGACCCGCCGCCGACGTCATGGCGATCATGCTCGTCACGAGTCTGTTCGCCGCGCTGCTGGCGTTCCACAACGCCATCTCCCGGTACGTGTTCGCCCTCGCCCGCAAGGGTGCGGCCCCGCGGGCACTGGCCCGCACCCACCCCAAGCACGGTTCCCCGCACGTCGGCTCGATCGCCCAGACGATCTCCGCGACGGTGGTCGTCGGGGTGTTCGCACTCGCCGGCGCGGACCCGGTGCTGCAACTGTTCACCTGGATGGCGGGTCTGGCCACCGTGAGCATCCTGGTGCTGATGGTGCTCACCAGCGTCGCGATCATCGCGTTCTTCGCCCGCACCCGGCTGGACACCCGACTCTGGCACACCCGCATCGCCCCCGTGCTCGGATGCGTGGGTCTGGTGGCCGTCACCTGGTTGGTGCTCGACAACTTCACCACCCTGATCGGCGGGTCGGAACTGCTCGCGGACATCCTGCTCGCCGTGATCGCACTGTTCTTCGTCGCCGGACTGGTCGTCGCCCGGGTCACCCGGCAGAGCCGGGCATATGTCGGACAGAGCCGCGAACTCACCCCGACGATCTGAGTCCGACGATGTTCGAGATCCCTGCCGTGCATGCGGCGATGTTCATCGGAGCGGTCGGGGCCCTCGTCCCGATGTGGCGGGCACACGGAACGGACTGCCGGGTCCAGATTGCGCACGGTGCGATGGCGCTGTCCATGATCGCGATGATGATCCCCGGTGTGCCGGCGGGAATTCACCTGCTGGGGGGCGCCGTCCTCATCGCCCTCGCCGTGTTCGTCACCGGCGAGACCATGCACCGCCGGACCGCCGTTCCCTGCGCGGTCGACCTCACGGCGATGGGGGTGCTGCTGCTCCTGGCGCCGATGTCCGCTCCCGCTCCGGCGGCGTCGGCGCCGGCACCCTCCGGCCACCATCACGGTGGCGCAGGAATCTCGACCGGCTGGCTTCCCCTCGTGGTGCTCGTGTGCTGGGCACTGCTGACCCTGTATCTCTTCCGCTCCACCCCGCGCCGCGAGCGCCGTTCCGGCGTCAAGACCGCGGCGGCGGGTTCCGCACTGATGATCCTGGGCATGGCCCCGATGGCCGTCTGACCGCCCTCCCACCGACAGCACCCTGGAGGAACCGATGAGTTACGCCGATGCCGTCTACACCCGCGGCAAGGTCTTCACCGTCGACGAGGACTTCACGATCGCCACCGCCCTCGCGGTCCGCGACGGACTCGTCCACGCGGTGGGCACCGACGCCGAGATCGAAACCCTGATCGGACCGGACACGGTGGTCACGGATCTCGATGGGAGGACGATCCTCCCAGGAATCAACGATTCGCACCTGCACGCCATCGCCTACGGACTCGACACGCCGCCGCTGTCGCTCGACGTGTCGTTCCCGGCCGTCCGGTCGATCGCCGACGTCCGCGAACTCGTGCGGGAGGCCGCCTCGGCAGCCGAGGACGGCGCCTGGATCATTGGAACGGGCTGGGACGACGGCTATCTCGACGAATGCCTCACCGAGGACGGGCGGACACCGACCCGTTGGGACCTCGACGAGGTGTCCCCGGACAATCCCGTGTTCCTGCAGGACTTCTCCCGGCACACATCGTGGGTGAACAGCGCGGCGCTCGCCCTCGCCGCGGTGGACGAGACGACCCCGTTGCCGCCCGGCAGCCTCATGCCCACCGGCGAGGACGGCCTGCTGACCGGCATCGTCATGGAGGGAGCGCAGGCCCTCGTGCAGCGGGTTCTGCCGGCCCTCACCCGGGAGCGCCGGGAGGAAGCACTCCGCTCGGCGATCTCGATCCTGCAGAGCGAAGGGATCACCAGCTTCACCGACCCCGCGATCGGCCCCGGCGGCGAAGCCCTCGCCGGCGGTGCGATGGGCGCCGAGGGCCTGTCGGTGTACGCCGACCTCGCCCGCCGCGGAGAACTGGGCGCCCGCGTCAACCTGCTCCTCCTGCCCACCGGAATGTCCGGTTCCGCCGAGGATTTCGGGAAGAACCTCGCCGACATCGAGGTCCCGGACACGGTGGACCCGCGGATGTTCCGGGTTCTCGGGGTGAAGGTGTTCGCCGACGGCATCCCGCCGAGCAAGACTGCGTGGATGCACGAGGAGTATGTCGGCGGCGGCTGCGGCTCCCTGTGCGTCGGCGGCGACACCGACGAGCGGCAGGTGTACGAGGTGACCGAAATGGTCCGCATCGGTCACGAGGCCGGCTACCAGATCGGTGTGCACGTCACCGGTGACCGTGCCATCGACACCGTCGCCGAGGCGATCATCGCCGCACAGATCGCGCACCCCCGCGACGATGCCCGGCACTACCTGATCCACGGCGACTTCATCAGCGAAGCCACCCTGAAGCGACTGGCCGAGAACGATATCGGCGTCAACATGAACCCGACGATCAAGTGGACGATCGCCGACCTCGAGGTGGGGGTGGTCGGGACCGAACGCGCCGCCTACGAGTGGCCGTACCGCAGCGCCGTCGAATCCGGGGTGCACCTGATGAGCAGTTCCGACGCACCGGTCACACCACCCGATTGGCGCCAGGGCATCTCGACGATGATCCTGCGGGAAAGCAAGGCCAGTGGCGCGGTGAGCGGACCCGACCAGACCATCGGGCTCGCCGACGCCGTCCGGACCTATACGATCAATGCGGCCTGGCAGGATTTCGCCGAGGACTGGAAGGGATCACTCGAGGTCGGCAAGGTGGCCGACCTGTGCATCCTCGACGGCGACCTCGAGACCATCGATCCGCACGACATACCCGCGATGCAGGTCGTCACGACCGTGCTGGGTGGGAAGGTCGTGTTCGAGCGCGTCACGGAGAGTGTCGCGTAGGCCCGACACCGCTACATCCGAACGGCCGGTTCACCACTGCTGTGGGTGAACCGGCCGTTCGGCGTCCGGGCACGTCACTGCGCCCAGGCCGCCTCCGCGATCCAGTACTCGCTTCCGTCGGCGCTGATTCCGCGTTGCCAATCGGTGGTCCGCCGCAGGTTCGGCTCGACGCGCGCGGTGGCTACGTCGGCGCCGTCCGGTCCGTCCTCCCTCACCTGCCAGTGCACCCAGTTTACTTCGTTGCCGTGCTCGTCGTGCACGAACAGGTCGACGTGATGCCAGCCGTAGCGGTGGGTGTCGGCGTAACAGGTCAGGAATGTGCGGTGGTGATGCGAATAGTCCACGAGGTACCTCCGGGGCCGCGGTGGTTTTCCCATAACGCTAGAACCGGATCGTGCTCAACGGAATCCAAGAAACCTTTACCCTGTGAGTGTTGGTCGCTCAGCGGTTCGGGTCGACCGGCAGCGTGAACGTGAAGACCGCCCCGTGCGGATCGTTCTCGCGTGCGGTGATCGTCCCGCCCTGGCGGGTGATGATGCGGTGGCTCAGCGCAAGTCCGATTCCGTGGCCCGTGGACTTCGACGTGAACGCGCCGTCGAAGATTCGGCCGTCCGGGACGTGCGAGAGACCCTTGCCGTGGTCCTCGACGCTCACGACGCCCTCCGTCTCGGTGACGTCCGTGCGTACCGTCACGATGCGGTCGGCTGCCGGCCATTCCGCCATCTCGTCGATGGCGTTGAAACACAGGTTCAGGATGACCTGCCCGGTGAGCACACGTTCGCACACGACGGCGACCGTGTCGTGCGCGCGGAGGTACTCGACGTGAACTCCCTTCTGCCGCGCGCGGATGTCGACGAAATACGCACATTCGTCCACGATGTCGTTGAGGTCGACGATCTGCTGGGACTCCTCGAGTTGTGTCACGTATTCGCGCAAGCTCCGGACTATCTGATTGGCCCTGTCGATCTGCTTGCGCGCCTCCCCGAGGCCCCAGCTCACCTCGTCGTGACTGCTGTGCCCGTCACCGAGGCGGCTCTGCGTTCCGGCGATGAAGTTGGTGGCGGCTGCGAGCGGCTGGGCCAACTCGTGCGCGATGGCCATGGCCATGTCGCCCATCGCGTTGTAGCGGGCCAGATAGTTGAGGTACTGCGAGTCCCGTTCGTGCTCCTGTTCGGTGCGGACGTGCTCGGTGACGTCGTGGAAGAGCAGCAGGTGCCCGCTCAGATCATTCTCGATCGCGATGTGCTGGCAGCTTCCCGCGTGCCACCGGCGCTCCTCGGACGTCAATTCCACCTCGTAGCGCAGGCTCTGGGAACCCCCGTCGGCGGTGGTCAGGTCCAGGGCCCGGCGCACGCTCTCCCGTGACTGCCCCGCCCGGCAGAACTCCGTGAAGCGTTCGCCGACAAGCGATGCCACCGGGACCTTCAGGAGTTCCGACGCCGCCTCGCTCGCATACGTGATGCGGCTGTCGTCGTCGAGGACCAGGATGCCCTCGGCCATGTTCCGCAGGAACGCGGCCAGGCGGGCCTCGGTGCGGCTGAGATCGGCCTCGGTGCGCGTGAGGTCGCGGCGCATCGACGTTTCCTGCTCGATGTCGCGGAACTGCACCATCACCACGGTCCGGGCGCACAGCTCGACCCGGATCGCGATCGCCTCCGTCAGGACCTCTCGCCCGCTCTTCGCGCGATACGCCCATTCGGTGACCGCCGCCCCGTTGTCGACGGCCTCCTGCAGCCACCGCCGTCCCACCGACCGGCGGTAGCGCTTCGCCGGGGAACTCATGTCGGGGGCCTTGAGCGGTTTGAGCTCCTCGACCGTGAACTCGAGTAGTTCCGACGCAGCCCTGTTGGCCCAGAGGATGTCCTTGGTCGCCGCATCATGGACCAGGACGCAGTAGCGGAGCGACTCGACGAGTTGTTCGTAGTCGGACGGCGCGAGATCGGACAATGCGGCCTCCTTGGGCTCACGTCGAGTCTACTGAGCGTGCAGACCGCGGACACGATAGGGAAATCCTTTACTCCGAGGCGACATCTCTGCACGTGTGCGGGAGGAAGCACCGATTGAGTGATGCCCGCCACCGCAATAGCGTGAAACTCGACACGAAACACGCCACACCCCTTCTACTTCGCGTCGATCGGAGTATTTGATGACCACCACCGCACCGACCCTCGACACGACGGACACCGCCGCGAACGGGACGCTGTCGTTCGAGGACGTCCTCGAGCACGTCGCATTGCGGCGGGAAGAGTTCGCCACACAGAAGTTCGTGCCTCGCGACATGATCGACGAGTTCAAGCAGGTCGGCATCTACCGCGCGGCGACCCCCCGCCGATTCGGCGGCGACGCACTGCCCCCGAGCGAGTTTCTGCGGATGATCGAACGAATCTCCGCGGTGGACGCGTCGGCGGGCTGGGTCGCGAGTTTCGGCTCCGCCCTCGTCTACCTTGCGGCGCTGCCCCTCGCGACGCAGGCCGAGTTGTACAAGGACAGCCCCGACCTCGTCTTCGCCGGCGGCCTGTTTCCGGTGCAGCCCGTCGAACAGGTGCCGGGAGGCCTGAAGATCACCGGGCAGTGGAAGTTCGCCAGCGGATGCAAGGGCGCCGACATCCTCGGTGTGGGCATCCGCGGCGGCGACTCCACCGCGGGGAAGCCACGCACCGCCCTGCTGTGGCCGAAGGACGTCGAGATCGTCGAGAACTGGGACGTGGTCGGTCTCTCGGGAACCGGCAGCCACGAACTGAAGGTCGACGGCGTCGTCGTGCCCGAGGACTGGACGTTCATCCGGGGCGGAACCCCCACCGTCGACGAACCCCTCTACCGCTATCCCTCCATCGCGTACGCCGCCCAGGTGCTGGCCGTCGTCAATCTCGGAGTGGGACGCGCGGCGCTCGACTACGCGATCAAGGTCGGCGCGGGACGCACCGGGATCACCGGAGCGCCCAAACTCGCCGACCGCGCCTACTACCGCATCGACCTGGCCAAGGCGGAGGCGACGCTGCGGTCCGCGCGCGCCTTCTTCTACGAGGTCACCGACGAGGCGTACGCCACGGTGGTCGCCGGCGATCCAGTCTCGGAAAAGCTTGCGGCACTTCTTCGCTTGTCCTCGACCCACGTCGCCAAGGCGGGAGCGTCCGCCGTGCACACCGCATTCCAGTTGTCGGGCACCGGCGCCATCTACGACGGCAACGCCATGCAGCGGTACATGCGCGAGGCCCTGGTCCCGCCGCAGCACGCCTTCCTCGGCGACGGCATCTACGACAGCGCCGGTGCGGTGCTCATGGATATCCCGCCGTTCCCCGGCTTCATCTGAGCATCGTCCGCACCCCGACCACCGACCTTTCAGGAGTACAACCATGACCGCACCACTGAGAGTGCTGTTCTGCATCGGCATCAACCAGAACTTCTTCGACCTCCCGACCGGCCAGGGCGGCCTGGTGTGGAAGGCGTTCTCCGGGATGATGGACGCGCTGGCCGAGACGCCCGGCGTCCGGGTGATCGGGGACATCGACGACGACAGCCACATGGTCGGACCGTCGGACGGCTGGCCGTGGACCTGCTACATCCTCGCCGACGTCGACACCCAGCAGACCGTCAAGGACGTCTGCAACCTCTTCCGCACCACCACGGTCGGGGAGTACACGCTGTGGCGTTACGCGAAGATCGAAGCCCGCATCGGCCGCGCGCTCACCGTCCGCGAAGACGTCGACCTCGGCGTGTGAGCGACATGCACCGTGCGAGCGCGACCGAGCGCATCGAGAGGCGCGAGGCCGTTCACCGGGTGATGTGCCGCTACATGGAACTGTGTGACGTTCCGTCCGTGCAGTTCTCGGCCGAGGAACTCGGCTCCCTCTTCACCGCCGAGGCGGTGTGGGAAGGCGTCGGCAGCGACTACACGCACAAATTCGGCAAGCGGCAGGGCCGCCGGGAGATCGTCGGAATGCTCACCGCGTACCTCCCACCGAACTCCCATTTCCGGGGAAATGCGCACCTGCTCGGCAACGAGCAGATCGACGTGGACGGACCCACAGCGCAGGGGCGGTGGGTCATGCAACAGCTGTCGCGGTACGAGGACGAATCGGCCGAACTGCTCGTCGCCCGCATCACCGCCGAGTGCGAAGTCCGGGACGGCACCGCCCGGATCAGCCACTTCACGACCGAGAAGCTGTTCGCCACCCGCCTCGACGAGGCTCCGCGACTGCTCGAATCGAATGGAAAGAGAATGTGATGACCACTTCGCTGGATCCCACAGACGTAGGTTTCACGGAAACCAACTTCGCGGACCTCGCCACCGACGACCGCGTGGACGGATCGCTGTACACCGACCCCGACATGTTCGAGGCCGAACTCGAGCGAATCTTCTACCGCACCTGGGTGTGGGTCGCCCACGAGAGCGAGATTCCCGAGGCCGGAAGCTACAAGATGGCGACCATCGGCAGGCAGCCCGTGATCGTCAACCGCGACCGCAAGGGCAACTTCAACGTTCTGCTCAACCGGTGCCGCCACCGCGGGGCCAGCGTCTGCGAGGTCCCCAAGGGCAAGGCCAACGGGTTCACGTGCCCGTATCACAGCTGGTCGTACGCCCTCGACGGGCGGCTGCGCGGGATCCCCTACCCCGACGGCTACGACGAGGACCTCGACAAGAAGGACCTCCCGCTGCAGAGCCTGCGAGTGGAGTCGTACGCGGGAATGATCTTCGCCAGCTTCAACCCCGACGTCGAGCCCCTCGACGACTTCCTCGGTGACGCGAAAGTGTGGATCGACCTGTTCATGAAGCAGGGCGCCGGCTACCCGATCAAGACCCAGGGCGAGCACTGCTTCCGCTTCCGCGGCAACTGGAAGATCCAGTTGGAGAACACCACCGACGGCTACCACTTCCCCATCGTGCACCGATCCTGGATGTCGTCCGTCGACGCCGAAACCGCCGACATGCTCTCCTTCATGACCGACGACAACGCCGTCACGCACGCGCTCGGCAACGGCCACAGCGTCGCCATCATGGTCCCGGAGCACGTCGACCTCGACCACGACGACGGCACCGAGAAGATTCAGGCCCGCTTCGACCACATCGTCGAAGAGCTGTCGAAGACGATGCCCGCCGACCAGGTCCGCCGCATCGTCCGCTCCATGCACGGCGCCGGGTTCAACCTCAACATCTTCCCCAACGTCGCGATGTCGATGTCGTTCTTCCGGGTACTGCGCCCGATCGCGGTCGACGAGACCGAGATCCGGCACATCGCCCTCGGCATGGACGGCGGACCCGAGATCGTCAACCGCGAACGTCTCCGCATCCACGAACATTTCCAAGGCCCGTTCGGGTTCGGCAGCCCAGACGACTCCGAGGCCTGGGACCGGGTTCAGCGCGGCTCCCGCGGCGCACCCGGAATGCCGATCATGGTGAACCGCGGTCTCAATCGTGAAGCACTCGACAGCGACGGGCACCGCACCTCGCACGTCACCGACGAAACCGGAATGCGCGAAGCCTACGCAATGTGGAAGAGGATGATGACCGATGAGCACTGACCTCCTGACGATCGCACTGTCCGACACCCGGGTACTGCAGGCCATCGAACTCGTCTGGCACGAAGCGGCCCTGCTCGACGCCAAGGACTACCAGACCTGGGACGCACTCTGGACCGACGAAGGCCGGTACGTCATACCCATCGACCCCGACACCGACGACTTCGACGGATCGCTGAACATGGTCAACGACGACACCCGGATGCGGCGCATGCGGATCGAACGCCTGACCTCCGGCTACTCGATGTCCGCGCTCGCCGCGGCCCGCACCGTCCGCACCGTCTCCCGCTTCACCGTCGAGGACCGCACCGACGACTCGATCACGCTGAGGTCCGCACAGATCCTCGTGGGCTTCAAACGCGACGACCAGCAGACCCTCGCGGCCGACGTCACGCACCGCATCCGCTACACCGAGGACGGCCCACGGCTGGACCTGAAGGTCATCCGGCTCGTCAACTCGCAGGGCGCGGTCAACGCCTCCGGCTACCTCCTCTGACCTTTCCCTCCAGAAATAGGAGTTCGACATGGATCACGTCGCAGTAGTCACCGGCGCCGGACGCGGACTCGGCGCCGCCATCGCCCGCCTGTTGCACGACCGCGGATATCGCGTACTGGTCGCGGACATCGACGAGGCCGCCGCGAAAGAGACTGCGGTGGCGCTGGATTCCTCCGGGAACACCGCCGTCGCCGCCGTCCTCGACGTTCGGAAGAAGTCCGACTTCGAGTCCCTGTGCGACCGGGTCGTCGACGTCTGGGGTGGGGCGGACGTTCTCGTCAACAATGCCGGCCGTTCCCAGACCGGCTCGTTGATGGACATTGCGCCGGAGGAATTCTCGGACATCGTCGAGATCAACCTCAACGGCGCGTTCCTCGGCTGCCAGGTGTTCGGAAGCCACTTCGCCGAACGCGGCTACGGCCGCATCGTCAACATCGCCTCGCTCGCCGGCCAGAACGGCGGCACGGCAACCGGGGCCCACTACGCGGCCGCGAAGGGCGGCGTCGGAACGCTGACCAAGGTCTTCGCCCGGGAACTCGCACCGTCGGGTGTCACCGTCAACGCGGTGTCGCCGGGACCGCTGGACCTGCCCGTGGTGCGCGAGACAGTGCCCGCGGACAAACTCGCGGCCATTCTCACCACCATTCCCGTGGGCACACTGGGGTCGCCCGAATTCATCGCCGAGACGGTCGCCCTCCTCGCGTCCCCGGCCGCCGCGTCGGTGACCGGAGCCTGCTGGGACGTCAACGGCGGCCTGTACATGCGCTGACCCCCGCTCGAGGGCGACGGGTCGCAGCACCGGAGGAAGAATCACCATGAGCATGTTCACTGTCACTGTCGCGGAAATCGTCGAGGAAACGCCGGACATCAAGTCGTTCCGGCTGGTCCGGACGGACGGTTCACGGTTCGACCCGTACCCTGCGGGCGCCCACATCGACATCCTCGGACCCACCGAGGTCCTCACCCAGTACTCGCTGTGCAGCCCGCCGCACGAGTCCGAATCGTATGTCGTCGCCGTCAAACGCGAGACCGGTCCGCGCGGCGCCTCGGCCGCGCTGCACGATCACGTGACGACTGGCAGCGAGTTGCGGATCAGCGGGCCGCGGACACTGCTCACGCTCGCCGAGGGTGCCGATCGGCACATCCTCGTCGCAGCGGGGATCGGGCTGACGCCGATGCTGAGTCTGGCGTTCGCGTTGCATCGGCAAGGACAGCGATTCGACCTGCACTATTTCGCGCGCACGAGGGCGCAGGCCGCGTTCGTCGACCTGCTGGAGAATGCGGATTTCCGGCAGGACGTGCACCAGCACTTCGGTCTCACGCGGGACGACCAGTTCTCGGCGCTCGAGAAGATCCTGGCGGACGCGTCCGCCGCCACCCACGTCTACACGTGCGGCCCCGAAGGTTTCATGGATCGGGTGCGCCTGCTGGCCGAACCTGCGGTCGGCGAGGACGCGGTCCACTTCGAACACTTCGAGGCGGCGACGCCTGCCGCGACCGAGTCGGATACGGCGTTCGAGGTGGAACTCGACACGGGCGAGGTGTTCGAAGTGCCGGCCGGAAAATCCATCGCCGACGTACTCGAAGAGAACGACATCGAGATCGACACCTCGTGCCGGGAAGGGATCTGCGGCACGTGCGTCATGGACGTGCTCGAGGGCGAGCCCGACCACCGGGACAATTGCCTCACCAAGAGTGAGAGAAAGGCGGGAGACAGAATCGCCGCGTGTGTGTCGCGCGCGAAATCCGCGCGACTCGTCGTCGAGCTTCCCTGAACACTTTCAGGTCACGGAAAGTCCGGCCTGCAGAATGTCGCGCACGAGAACCGCAATGCTTTCTGCTCCGGTCTTTTCCTTGATACGCGTGCGATGCACGTCGACCGTCTTCACGCTGATACCCAGCTCTTTGGCGATGTTCTTGCTCGGCAACCCGTCGAGCACGAGTGCGAGAATTTCCCGCTCCCGCACCGTCAGCGCGTCTATCCGACCCTGCAATTCCGTTCGGTTGCGACGCTCGCCGAATCGTTGCCGCGCGACCCGGAGCGCATCCTGGATCACGTCGAGCATGTGCTGCGGATCGTAGGGCTTCTCGATGAACGTCAGCGCACCCCGCTGCAGTGCCCGCACCGACATCTTGATGTCGCCGTGCGCCGACACGAAGATGATCGGAATCGGGGATTCGTCGGCGAGGAGTGTCTCCTGGAGCTGGAATCCCCCGACTTCCGGCATCCGGACGTCCAGGACGAGGCAGGCCGGGATGTCGCGGCGGTACTCCTCGAGGAACGACTGCACCGAGAAGTAGTACTCCGACGTGATGTTGACCGAATCGAGTAGCCACGCAAGCGACGCGCACAACTCCTGATCGTCGTCGACGATGTAAACCCGTGTTTCTTGCTGCTCCATCGAATCCTGCCTCGCACAGATGGCTTGCTTCCCCGTCCAGTCAACACCGACCGTAACGGAAGCGATAGGCAACTGAAGAAATCCCCTACCCGGATACGCGACTTCCTGCGAGAAAGTAGCGTCGCCGCCAATGTTCCAGCGCACGAGCGCGTCATATCCTTCTTTGCAGGATCGCCGGCGCCACGTGGTGACACGACTTCCCGTTCCGACTCACGGAGGCTGAAAATGCCCGAACTCACACCCATGCAACTGAATTTCCGCACCGCCATGGCGAATCTGCCCGCCGCGGTCAACGTCGTGACGACCGACGGCCCCGCCGGGCGCTGCGGAATGACCGTCACCGCGGTCTGCTCGGTGACCGACTCCCCTCCTACGGCGCTCGTGTGCGTGAATCAGAACAGCGCGATGCACAACGTATTCCGGGAAAATGGCCGGGTTGGCATCAACGTGCTCGCCGGCGACGACGAAGAGCTGGCCATGCATTTCGCGGGCGCGACGAAAGTAGCGATGGCTGACCGCTTCCAGTGGGACATCTGGGAGGAGGACACCGGCGACGGTGTCCCGATCCTGCGCGCCGCCCATGTGGTGCTCGCGGGCCGGATCGCCGACATCAAGACAATGGGATCGCATTCGGTGATGTTCATCGAACTCGATCGCGTCCGCACACGCGAACAGGGCGACAGCCTCGTCTACTTCCAGCGCAAGTTCCACCGATTGTCGGTCCCGGTCGAGTCCCCCGACTGGCTGTTCTACGACGAATGGTCCGATCCGATCACCGTGACACCCGCCCTCGTTCCCACCGCAGCTGGAGGTAGATAGACATGGACACCTCGCCACCTCGAGAAGGGCTCCCGCAGGATTCCGACCTGCAGGAGCTCGCAGATACCCGTGCCGCCCTGACGTTTCGTCTCAGCGCCCTGGTCCTCGCCCTGTTCCTGCCCCTGCCGATCCTCGGCGGGTTCACCTCACTGCTGGACGGCGTCGTGTTCAGCGGTGTCACCGTGGCGTGGCTCTACGCAGTCGCGCAATTCGCCGTCGCCATCGTCGTGGCCCGGTACTACATGGCGCGTGCCGCCGAACTCGACGCCCGAACCGCATCGCGGACGAAAGGATAACGCGCCGTGAACCTCGTCTCTGCGTCACTCTTCGCGGCGCTCGTCGCCGTCACCCTGATGATCACCGCGTGGGCGTCCAAGCGGAACAAGTCGGCGGCCGATCACTACGTCGCCGGCGGCAGTCTCACCGGTCGCCAGAACGGTGTCGCGATCGCCGGCGACTTCATCTCTGCCGCCTCGTTTCTCGGTGTCACCGGTGCGATCGCCCTGACCGGTTTCAGCGGGTTCTATCTCGCGGTCTTCGTGCCCGTCGCGTTCGTTCTCGCGATGCTGCTGATCGCCGAACCGCTGCGCAACCTCGGCCGCTTCACGCTGGCGGATGTCCTCGCCACCCGCTTCCCCGGCAAGGACGTGCGCTCGATGATGGCGCTCAGCACGGTGGTGATCAGCGTGGTCTACCTCGTGTCGCAGTTGGTCGGTGCCGCACTGCTGGTGTCGCTGCTGTTCGACCTCGACTACGCGGTGGCCGTGCTGATCATCGGAACACTCACCACCGCATACACGCTCGTCGGCGGGATGCTCGCCACCAGCTGGATCCAGATCATCAAGACCGGTCTGCTCATGGTGTGTGCCGTCGTGCTGTTCGTTCTCGTGCTGGTGCGCTTCGACTTCAACCCCTTCGGCCCGTTCAGCACCGCGCTCGCCGAATTCGGTCAGTCGTTCGTCGCACCGCAGCGCACGTCGGGCGCGGCGTCGTTCGATCAGTTGTCGCAGACAGTCGGGCTCGTTCTCGGCGTGCTCGGCCTGCCGCACGTCATGATCCGATTCCTCACCGTCCCGGACGCGAGGCAGGCGAGAACGTCCGCCTACACGGCGATCTGGATCTTCTTCGCCTTCTACCTCCTCGTTCCCGTGCTCGGCTACGGCGCCGCCAAGCTGGTCGGGGTCGAGGTGATCAAGTCCGAGAACCGCGGCGGCAACCTCGCGGTCGCGCAGCTCGCGGAAACCGTCGGCGGCGGAGTGCTGCTGGCGTTCGTCGCGGCCGTGGCGTTCGTGACCATTCTGGCCGCACTGTCCGGACTGGTGATCGCGACATCGGGTGCGATCGCACACGATCTGTACGGGCAGGTGATCCGGAACGGATCGGTATCGGCGAAGGCTCAGCACCGCGCGGCCCGGGTGGCGACCGTGGCGACCTGCGTCATCGGTGTCGCCATCGCGTTCGCGGCGCAGAAGCAGAACGTCGCGTTTCTCGCGTCGCTGGGAATGTCCATCGCCGCGTGCGCGAACCTGCCTGCGCTGCTGCTGACCATGTACTGGAAGCGTATGACGGCGCGGGCCGTCATCTCCGGCATCGTCGTCGGGCTGGTGCTGTCGATCACCGTCATCCTGCTCAGCCCGGTCGTCCAGGGGCCGGACTCCATCCTCGGATTCTCGAACCCGGCACTCGCCGTGGCGCCCCTCTCGCTGGCGGTGTCCGTCGTCGTCGCACTGCTGTCGGCGCCGTCCGGGGAGACCAAGGCACGGGCCGACCGCCTCTTCTCGGTGATGCGCACCCGGGCGCTCACCGGACAGACCGAGACGAAGAACGACGACACGATGGCGGCGATGCAATGAAGACGGAACTACGGTCACCACTTCGGGACCTGGTCGAACAGCTGTCGGCGGGTTCGACGACGCCGGTCGACGTGGCGGAGGCGGCACTCGCGCAGATCGCGGACCAGGACCCGGCAATCCGCGCCTGGGCCCACCTCGATCCCGACGCGGTGCGGTCGGCGGCCGCCCGGATCCAATCCAGCGACCCCGGCAGAGTGCTGTGGGGTGTTCCCGTCGGCGTCAAGGATCTGATCGACGTCGCCGGCATGCCGACGCGCTGCGGCAGTGAGCTCCGGAGCGCGGAACCGGCGGCGACGGACGCCGACTGTGTGGCGCGTGCGCGCGCACTCGGCGCGCTCCCGGTCGGCAAGACCGTGACCACCGAGTTCGGGTACTTCAAGCCCGGCCCCACCCGCAATCCGCGCGCCGTGGACCACACCCCCGGCGGGTCGTCGAGCGGCTCGGCGGCAGCGGTGGCCGCGGGCATGGTGCCGCTGGCGTTCGGCACGCAGACCGCGGGATCGCTGACCCGGCCGGCGTCGTTCTGCGGAGTCGCGGGTTTCGTCACCGCCCACGGCGAACTCCCGACCGCCGGCATCACCGGATTGAGTCCCCGTCTCGACACGGTGGGGCTGCTGGCACGCACGGTGTCCGATCTGCACTTCGCGTGGACGGCGCTGCGCGACGGCACCCGGGCGCCCGCTCTCGAGCCTTCCGCGCCGCGCCGGCTCCGCCTGTGGAGTGGGTTCGAACTCGGCGAGGTGTCCCCGGACATGACGGCGGCGCTCAGGACCACCGCGGGTGCCGCGCAGTCCGCGGGTGTTCGATGCCGTGAGGTCGACGCCGCCGCGGCCGTCGTGGCGCTGACGGAACACCACCACACGGTGATGGCGTACGACGCCGCCCGGGAACGCGCCGTCGAGGCGGCGCAGCTCGACAAGATCAGTGCACCCCTCGCCGAATTGTTCACCGCGGGAGCCCAGACCACCGAGGCTCAGTACCGCGCCGCCCTGGCCGGAATCACCGAAATCCGGCAGTTGCTGCTCGCGGCGCTGGACGAGGACGAGGCCGTCCTCGGACCCGCCGCACTCGGCGCCGCTCCCCGCGGCAACGACGCGACGGGGACGCCCGTGCTGAGCCGACCGTGGCAGGCGATGGGCCTGCCCGTGGTCACCATCCCCGGCAAGCGCGACAGCGCAGGCCTGCCCCTCGGATTGCAGCTGATCGGGCGCCCCGGCGCCGAGCAACGCCTGTTCGACACGGCCGCCTGGCTGGAATCCGTTCTCTGACAACGCCCACGGACGAGCGAGTCGCCCTCCGCACGTGAGTGGGAAAGTGTGTTCCGGCACGCTTTCCCACTCACGTGGAGCGGTGCGCCGACCTCACACGCTGATCGACAGGAGTTCCTGTTCGCGGAAGGCTCGCGGCGACACGCCGTACGTGTCCTTGAACAGCCGCGAGAAGTGCGAAGAGCTGACGAGACCGTACCGGGCACAGATGGTTCCGATGCTCTCGCCACGGAAGCGGACGTCCTTGAGATCGCGGCGGCACTTCTCGAGCCTGCGGTGACGGATCCACCCGGCCACTGTGTGCCCGTCCGCCTCGAACATCTTCTGCAGGTGCCGCGTCGACACGTGGTGGTGGGACGCCACCGTGGCGGTGTCGAGCGCGGGGTCGTGCAGGTGCGCGTCGACGAACGACTTCACACGGAGCAGCAGTGTCGCGCCGGGAGCGGTGGCGTCGGCCGGTGCCTCCGCCTGCACCGCGGCACTGAGCAGGTCGACGACCGCGTCCTCGACGAGGGGGGTCGTCGGCATCGTGCCGGTCACGACGGAGTGGTGGAGGTTCGTCAGGAACGGCGAGACGAGCGCGCCCATCCCGGTGCTACCGCGGATGCGGCGCGCTGACACCGTGCCCAGTTCCCGCGAGGCTATGCGCAGCAGTTCGCGGGGAAACATCAGCACGAACATGCTGAAGTCGCCGGCGAAGTGCAGGTCGTACGGCTTGCTGGTGTCGTAGACGGCGAAATCGCCGGGCCCGAGCACGGCCTCACGGTCGTCCTGGACGATGACGCCGCGGCCCGACAGTTGCAGGCCCACCTTCACCAGGCCGGGGTCGGACCGCTTGATGGACGTGCGGGTCCGCCGGACGTCCACCGCCCGTCCCCCGACCTCGCTGAGCTGCAGTCCGCCGAGCGCGGTGGTGCGCAGGGTCCCGGTGAACCTGGCCTCGCCGTCCTCGGCGGTGGACACCACGGCGAGTGGGACGAACGCCGTGGAGACGGCCTGCCGCCAGTGTTCGAACTGGCCGTCGTCGTGACGCGCGTGTTCACCACCGAGACGCACCTTCGATCACCTCACAGAGCGGAGCGGTTGTCGATCAGTCGCCGTGCCTTGCCGAGCGACCGCTCCAGTGCGCCGGGGGCGACCACATCCACCTTCACGCTCACTCCGATGCGGTTCTTGACCAGCTTCTGGAGTTCGGCGGCGGAACGGGGGTGATCGGTGGCGGACGCGTCGGGGCGGGCTTCGACTCGTACGGTCAGTTCGTCCATCCTACCGGGGCGGTCGAGGATGCACTGGAACTGCGGGGCCAGCGCGGAGATTGTGAGGATCAGTTCCTCGATCTGGGTGGGGAACAGATTCACCCCGCGCAGGATGATCATGTCGTCGGTGCGCCCGGTGACCTTCTGCATCCGCCGCACCGACCGCGCCGTGCCCGGCAGCAGGCGGGTGAGGTCGCGGGTGCGGTACCGGATGATCGGCATGGCCTCCTTGGTGAGCGAGGTGAAGACGAGTTCGCCCTCCTCGCCGTCGGGGAGGACGTCGCCGGTGACCGGGTCGATGATCTCCGGGTAGAAGTGGTCTTCCCAGATGTGCAGGCCGTCCTTGGTGTCGACGCATTCCATCGCCACACCGGGGCCCATCACCTCGGACAGTCCGTAGATGTCGACGGCGTCCATGTTCAGCTGCTTCTCGAGTTCGGTTCGCATCTCCTCGGTCCACGGCTCCGCGCCGAACACCCCGGTCCGCAGCGACGTCTTCGACGGGTCGATGCCCTTCTTGATCATCGCGTCGACGATCGTGAGCATGTACGACGGGGTCACCATGATCGCGTCGGGTTCGAAGTCCTCGATCAGCTGGATCTGGCGGTCGGTCATGCCCCCGGACATCGGGATCACCGTGCAGCCCAGCCGTTCCGCACCGTAGTGCGCGCCGAGGCCGCCGGTGAACAGTCCGTACCCGTACGCGACGTGCACCTTGTCGGACGGTTTCACGCCACCGGCCCGCAGGCTCCGGGCGATCAGGTCGGCCCAGTTGCTGATGTCGTTCGCGGTGTACCCGACCACCGTCGGCCTGCCCGTGGTGCCGGAGGAGGCGTGGATGCGGGAGACCTTCTCCTGCGGCACCGCGAACATCCCGAACGGGTAGTTCGCCCGCAGGTCCGCCTTCGCGGTGAACGGGAACTTCGCCAGATCGGACAGGTCCTTCAGGTCGCTCGGGTGCACACCGGCGTCGTCGAACGCCTTCCGGTAATGCGGAACGTTGGTGTACGCGTGGAGAAGTGACCACTGCAGACGTTCGAGTTGCAGCGTCGAGATCCGGTCGCGCGTGGCGAACTCGATGTCCTGCGAGGGGGTGGCGATACTGGTCATTCTAGTCTCCGGGGTGGGCGGGCTGGGTAAGGTCAGGCGTCGAAATCGACGGTCACGTTGTCGCTGACCGGGAAGGTCTGGCACGTCAGCACGAAGCCGGAGTCGACCTCGTAGTCCTCGAGCGCGTAGTTGCGGCGCATGTCCACGTCACCGCACGTGATCTTGGCGCGGCACGTTCCGCAGACGCCGCCCTTGCAGGCGAACGGGAGGTCGGAGCGGTATTTCTCGGCGGCGTCGAGGATCGACTCGTCCCGCGGCAACGTCGCGGTGGTCGAGCGGCCGTCCAGGACGAGGGTCACCTCGCTGCTCGGCCCGGTGACACCGGGTTCGCGGTGCTTCTCCATCGGCGGCGGGACGTCGTCGACGAAGAACAGTTCGTGGTGCACGCGGCTCTTGTCGATCTGCAGTTCCCCGAGCACCGTCTCGGCGTCGGTGACCATCCCGAACGGGCCGCAGAGCCAGAAGTGGTCGATGTCGGCGAGCGGCACGATGGACGTGAAGAGGGCACGCAACCGGTCGGCGTCGAGGCGCCCGGTGAACAGTTCCACCTCGCGGGGCTCGCGGGACAGGACGTGGATGATGTCGAAGCGGGACCCGTACGTGTCCTTGAGGTCGGCGATCTCCTCGGCGAACATCACCGAGCGGGTGCGCCGGTTTCCGTACAGGAGAACGACTTCGGCCTCGGGGTTGGCGAGCATCGACGCGGCGATCGACAGCATCGGGGTGATGCCCGATCCGGCGGCGATCAGCACGTGCCTGCCACCGGCCTCGGGGTCGGCGACGAACGATCCGCTCGGGCCCTGCACCTCGATCCGGTCGCCGGGCCGGACGTCGCGGACGAGCCACGTCGAGAACAGGCCGTCGGACACCTCGCGCACACCGACCCGCGGCGCCGAACCGGCAGGCGCGCAGATGGAGTACGAGCGGCGGTGCTCGACGCCGTCGATCGTGCGCCGCAGGGTGAGCGACTGGCCGGGGCCGAACGCGAACTCGTCGGCGAGGTCGGCGGGGACGTCGAACGTGACCGCGACCGCGTCGTCGCAGAGGGATTCGACGTCGGCGACGGTGAGCGTGTGGAACGCCCTGTTGCGCAACGCCGCGCCGGGCTTCGGGGACACCGCTGTGGTCATGATCAGATTTCCTTCACGTGATCGAAGGGTTCGAGGCAGTCGAGGCACCGGTACAGCGCCTTGCACAGCGTCGCCCCGAATTCCGAGTCGAGACGGGTGTTGGCGGAGTGGCAGACCGGGCACGTGACGGCCCGCGGCTTGACGGTGAGGGTCAGCGGGACGGGCCCGGACGTGCGCAGCGGCGCGGGACCCGGTGTCGAGTAGCCGTTCTCGCGCAGCTTGCGCCGGCCGTCGTCGCTGATCCAGTCGGTGCTCCACGGCGGCGACAGGACGGTCCGGACCTCGACGCTGCCGAAGCCGGCGTCCTGCAGGGTGTGCTCGATGTCGTCGCGCATCGTGGCCATGGCGGGGCACCCGGAGTAGGTGGGGGTGATCGTGACGACCACCGATCCGTCGGCGTTCTCCTCGACGTCGCGGAGCACTCCCAGATCGGCGAGCGTGAGCATCGGCATCTCCGGGTCCAGGACGGACTCGGCGAGGCGGCGGGCGTCGCTGCGCACTGCGGTGGTCATGTCACCACACTCCTTCCGGATGGGCCCGGGCCACGCTCTGCATCTCGGCGAGCAGCAGTCCGAGGGCCTCGGTGTGCAGGCCCTGACGTCCGGCTCGGCCGCCGACGGTGCCGACGGTCCGGCCCGTGGGGGCGGTGAGTTCCGCGGCCTTGAGCACCTGGGCGAGGACGGTGTCGAATTCCTCGCGGAGGTCCCGCGGGTCGACGCCGACACCCACAGCGGCGAGGGCGAGTTCCTCGGTCGTCGGGGTGAAGAGTTCCTCGACGTACGGCCACACCCGGGCAACGGCGTCCTCCATGCGCGACTTCGACTCTGCCGTACCGCAACCGAGCGTCACCACCCACCGGGCGGCGTAGTCGCGGTGGTAGGTCAGTTCCTTGACGCCCTTCACCGCGACCGCCGCGAGAACGGGGTCGCGGGAGGTGCGCAGGCGGTCGAACAGGGCCAGTCGCCACGTGGCGAAGACCAGCAGTCGTGTAACGGTCTGCGCGAAGTCGCCGTTGTCGAGTTCGGCCAGACGGGTGTTGCGGAACCGGTTCTCGTCGCGGAAGAACGCGAGCGCGTCCTCGGCGGGAATCGGGCTCGTGTCCGAAATGAACGGCACCACCGACGCGTCCGCGGCGGCCGCCCGGGCGAGCAGCAGTCGCGCCTGACCGAGCAGGTCGAGGCCGACGTTCGCGAGCGCCACCTCCTCCTCGAGTTCCGGTGCGCGCGTGCTCCACTCGGCGAGCCGCTGCGAGCTGATCAGCGCGTCGTCGCCGAGCATCAGGCAGTATCCGGCCAGGGCGGCAAGGTCGACGTCACCCGGAACCGTGGTGTCGACGCCGGCCAGGGGGTCGTCGAAGCTGGTGCCGAAAGCCCACTGGCCGTGGCTGTCTTCGTCGACGAGGCCGTCGTAGGCGTTGTCGTGGTCGGTCATCGGTACATCCTCGGAATTCTCGTCGGCCTGCGAAACGGTCTGGGCCGGATCACATGTGGGGAACGTTGTCGGGGATCTCGTAGAACGTGGGGTGCCGGTACACCTTGTCGCCGCTGGGCGCGAAGTACGGGTCCTTCTCCGACGGGCTGGACGCCACGATCGAACTGGACCGCACCACCCAGATGCTCACACCCTCGTTGCGCCGGGTGTACACGTCCCGCGCGTGGCGGACGGCCATCTCGTCGTCGGCGGCGTGCAGGGATCCGACGTGGACGTGGTTGAGTCCGCGCTTGCCCCGCAGGAACACCTCGTACAGGGGCCAGTCCGCGCGCACCGCGGTGTCGTCCGTGCTCATCGTGCGTTCTCCTTGTTGCTCTCGCGGCGGGCGAAGGCCGTTGCGGCCTCCCGCACCCACGCCCCGTTCTCGTGTGCTGCCCGCCGGTTGGCGACGCGCTCGACGCTCGAAGCGCCGTTGCCCTTGATCACCTGCATGAACTCGCTCCAGTCGGGCTCCCCGAAGTCGTGAGCGCCGCGCTCGGCGTTCCACTTCAGGTCCGGATCCGGGAACGTCACGCCGAGCACCTCGGCCTGCGGGATGGACATGTCGACGAACCGCTGACGGAGTTCGTCGTTGGTGTGCCGCTTGATGCGCCACTTCATGGACTGCTCGGAGTTCGGCGACTGGTCGTCCGGCGGTCCGAACATCATCAGCGCCGGCCACCACCACCGGTTCACCGACTCCTGCACCATCTCCCGCTGGGCGTCGCTGCCGCGCATCATCGTCATCAGCAGTTCGAAGCCCTGACGCTGGTGGAACGACTCCTCCTTGCAGACCCGGATCATCGCGCGGGCGTACGGCCCGAAGGAGCTGCGGCACAACGGCACCTGGTTGCAGATCGCGGCGCCGTCGACCAGCCAGCCGATGACTCCCACGTCGGCGTAGGTGAGCGTCGGGTAGTTGAAGATCGAGGAGTACTTCTGCTTGCCCTCGATCAGCTTCTGGGTGAGGTCGGCGCGGTCGGCTCCGAGCGTCTCGGCGGCCGAGTACAGGTACAGGCCGTGCCCGGCCTCGTCCTGGACCTTCGCCATGAGGATCGCCTTGCGACGCAGCGACGGCGCCCGGGTGAGCCAGTTGCCCTCCGGCTGCATGCCGATGATCTCCGAGTGCGCGTGCTGCGCGATCTGCCGGATCAGCGTCTTGCGGTAGCCGTCGGGCATCCAGTCCCGGGGCTCGACCCTCTGGTCGGCGGCGATGGTGTCATCGAAGAGCGTTTGCAGCTCATCGGAAGCGTGTGACGTGGTCATATGTCCTACCTCTATTACCGAATGATCGGTTGGTATCAAGTATGCATGCCCGCCCCCGCCCACACAAGGGCGGGAGCCGAATTACGTCAGTGTCCTTCGAAGGTGGGTGTGCGTTTCGCGAGGAACGCGTCGACCGCACTGCGGTGGTCCTTCGACTGCCCGAGCGCCTCCGCGGCCGCACGCTCCCGCTCGAGCGCCTCCGACAGCCCCGTGGACGCCGCCGAGACCAGCGACTTGACCTGCGCATACGCGGCGGTGGGACCGTCGGCGAGCTGCTTCGCCAGCGCGGCTGCCGCGTCCCCGAGTTCGGCGTCGGGCACCACCCGGTGCACCAGCCCCCAGTCCAGCGCCTGCGCGGCCGTGAACCGGTCGCCGAGCATCATCAGCCCCGTCGCGCGGCTCGCCCCGAGCGCCTCGACGAGCGTGTGACTGAGGCCGGAGTCCCCGGCCAGGGCGATCCCGGTGAACGCGGTGGCGAACTTGGCGCCCTCCCCCGCGATCCGGATGTCGCCGGCGAGGGCGATGCCGAGACCCGCCCCGACGCACGCCCCGTTGATCGCGACGACCACCGGCACCCGGACCCCGGCCAGGGCCCGGAGCAGCGGGTTGTAGTGCTCGGCGACGGTGTCCATCGCGTGTGCGGGATCGGCCTCGAGGCCGGTTACGTGCTCGGCCAGATCCTGGCCGACGCAGAAGTTCTTCCCCTCCGCCGCCAGCAGCAGGGCACGCACACTGTCGTCGCCGGCCACCTTCTCGACCGCGGCGAGCAACTGTTCCTTCACCGCGCGGTCGAGCGCGTTGGACGCGCCCGCCCTGCGCAGGGTGATGGTGGCCAGTCCCGCGTCCACGGAAAGTCCGATCACGTCGTTACTGCTCATGAGAATGCGCCTCCTGCTGGTTGTGGTGGGTGGCCTCTCAGGACCAGGTGTAGAAGCCTTGGCCGGTCTTGCGGCCGAGTTCGCCGCGGGCGACCTTCTCGCGGAGCAGGGCGGGCGGCGCGAACCGCTCGCCGAGGGTCTTCGCGAGGTGCTCGGCGATCGCGAGCCGGACGTCGAGGCCGACCAGGTCGGTGGACCGCAGCGGCCCCATCGGGTGCCGGTATCCCAGCTCCATGGCCCGGTCGATGGACTCGGCGTCGGCGACGCCCTCCTCGAGCATCCGGATCGCCTCGAGCCCGAGGCACACTCCGAGCCGACTGGTTGCAAAGCCCGGGGAGTCGTTGACGAGCACCTCGGTCTTACCCAGCAGCGACACCCACTCGCGGACCTTCTCGACCACCCCGGCGTCGGTGGCGGGGGCACGCACGATCTCCACGAGCGTCGACGCCGGGACCGGGTTGAAGAAGTGCATCCCGATCAGGCGGGCCGGATCGTTCAGCGCGGCACCGAGTTCGGCGATGGAGATCGAGCTCGTGTTGGTAGCGATCACGGTGGCGGGCGAGACGGTCTTCTCGACCAGTGCGAGCACGCCGAGCTTGAGGTCGACCAGTTCCGGCACAGCCTCGACCACCAGATCAAGGGCGGGCGGGAGCGCGTCGGGCGCCTTCACCGTCGACACCCGTCCGAGGATCGTCGCGGGGTCGGCGTCGCCGAGCTTGCCGCGCTCGTGCGCTCGGTCGAGTCCGTCGGACACCCGCTGCAGGGCCGCCTGCCGGTCGCCGCTCTCGGCGATGGTGACGGTGGAGCCGAGGGTGGCGAAGACCTGCGCGATGCCCGCGCCCATCCGGCCGCCGCCGACGACGCCGACATTCTTCGGTGCTGTGCTCGTCATTTCTTCTTCTCCAGAAAGGCCGTCATGCGGTCGTGTTTGTCGCGGCTCTCGAACAGCACCGCCTGGGCGATGTCGTCGGCGAACGGGTGCGAGCCCGGTGCGTCGACGATGATCTTGGTCAGCTTCAGGGCCAGCGGCGCCGAACGGGTGATGCGGTCGATCGCCTTCTCGGCGGCGGCGACGTGCTCGCCGGCGGGGACAACGTCCATCACGAGTCCGTGCCGCAGCGCCGCGTCGGCGTCGAGGTTCCGGCCGCCGAGCAGGACCTGCTTGGCGACGGACTTGCCGACCAGTTCGGGCAGCCGGTAACTCGCGCCCGCCGCGGCCATGATGCCCAGGCCGGGCTCCGGGTTCCCGAAGACCGCGGTCTCGGTGGCGATGCGGAGGTCGCAGGCGTAGGACAGTTCGGCGCCGCCGCCGAGCGCGTATCCGCTGACCGCGGCGACGGTGGGCAGCGGCAGCTTCGCGATGCGATCGAACAAATTACGGTTGATGCCGGCGAACGCCTCGTCGCGGCCGCGTTCGCGCAGTTCGGCGATGTCGGCGCCGCCCGCGAAGTGGTCGCCCTCACCGGTCAGCAGCAGCGGCTTCGGCGTCGCCTCCAACACCGCGCACACCTGATGCAGTTCGGCGATCATCTCCGCGTTGATCGCGTTGCGCTGCGCCGGCCGGTGCAGCGTGACCACCATGCGCTCGTCGCGGTCCTCGACCTTCAGCGTGTTCACGGGGCCTCGATCAGCATCGCGACGCCCTGGCCGACGCCCACGCACAGCGTGGCCAGCCCGCGGCGGGCGCCTTCGCGTTCCATCCGGCCGAGCAGCGTCAGCAGGATCCGCGCACCCGAGCAGCCCAGCGGGTGACCGAGCGCGATGGCGCCGCCGTCCGCGTTGACGATGCTCTCGTCGAGCTTCAGCTGACGGATCACCCCGAGCGACTGCGCCGCGAAGGCCTCGTTGAGTTCGGCGGCGCCGAGGTCGGAGATCGACCAGTTCGCCCGGGCCAGCGCCTTCCGCGTCGCCGGGACCGGACCCAGACCCATGACGTTGGGGGCGATGCCCGCGCTGGCGCTGGTGACGATGCGGCCGCGGACGGTCAGGCCGTACTTCTCCACCGCCGCCTCGCTCGCGACGACGAGCGCCGCGGCGCCGTCCGACAGCGAAGACGACGAACCGGCGGTGACGATGCCGTCTGTGCGGAACACCGGTTTCAGCTTGCCCAGCTTCTCCAGCGTGGTGCCCCGTCGTGGGGTCTCGTCGGCGGTCAGTTCCCCGTCGCGCAGCGGCACCGGGACGATCTCGCGGTCGAACCGGCCGGCGTCGACGGCGGCGATCGCCCGTTCCTGGCTGCGCAGCGCGAACGCGTCGCTCTCGGCGCGGGTGATGCCCTCGAGCGCGGCGACCTCCTCGGCCGTCTCGCCCATCGACAGCGTCACCTTGCGGACGTCCGGTCCGGCGCCGGCCGGAACGTCACGGTCGGCGGCGGTGAACCGCGGGTTGGTGAAACGCCAGCCGAGCGAGGTGTCGGCCACCTCCCCCGGTCGGGCCCACGGGGTTCCGGGCTTGGCCATCACCCAGGGTGCGCGGGTCATCGACTCGACGCCGCCGGCGATCACGATGTCGGCCTCGCCGCTGCGGATGGTGTGCGCGGCCGACGCGACGGCGGTCAGACCGCTCGCGCACAGCCGGTTCACCGTGTAGCCGGGGACGCTGTCGGGCAGGCCCGCGAGCAGCACGGCCATGCGTGCGACGTCGCGGTTGTCCTCGCCGGCCTGGTTGGCGGCGCCGAGGATCACCTCGTCGACGACCTCGCCCGGGATTCCGGCCCGGCGGGCTGCCTCGGCCACGACGAGACCAGCAAGGTCGTCGGGGCGCACTCCTGCGAGCGCTCCGCCGTACCGACCCTGCGGGGTACGGGCTCCGTCCACCAGAAACACTTCGGCCACAGTCTTCTCCTTCACGGGGGTGCCGTCTATTAATAACCGAATCTTCGGTCGGTACGCAAGGGCAGGTCGCGATGGGAAACTTCACATCCTCCCTTGACAACCAGCGGGTAGAGCGACGATTCTGTTAACCGACCGAACGTACGGTGAAATGGAGTTGTCGTGAGCAAGTTACTGGAAAGCTACGCCGCCGGACGCTGGTACACCGCGCCGGACGAGGGAACCCCGCTGCTGAGTGCGGTCGACGGCTCCGAGGTGGCGCGCATCTCCGCGACCGGTCTCGACCTCGGCGAGATGGTGACCTACGCCCGCGAGGTCGGCGGACCGGCCCTGGCGAAGCTGACCTTCCACGAGCGCGCCGCCGCCCTCAAGGCGCTCGCCCTGACCCTCATGGCGGGCAAGGACGAGTTCTACGCCCTGTCCACCTCGACCGGCGCCACCAAACGCGACTCCGGCGTCGACATCGACGGCGGCTTCGGCACCCTCCTCAGTTACGCGAGCAAGGCCCGCCGCGAACTCCCCAACGACACCGTCTACCTCGACGGAGCGTTCGAACAGCTCGGCAAGAAGGGCACGTTCCTCGGCCAGCACGTCTACACGTCCCGCCGCGGCGTCGCCGTCCAGATCAACGCGTTCAACTTCCCGGTGTGGGGTTTCCTCGAGAAGCTCGCCCCCGCGTTCATCGCCGGCGTCCCGTCGATCGTGAAGCCCGCGAGCCAGTCGGCGTACCTCACCGAACTCGTGTTCCGTCGCATCATCGAATCCGGGCTGCTGCCCGAGGGCTCGGTCCAGCTGCTGTCGGGGAGCGCCCGCGGGCTGCTCGACCACCTCGGCGGGCAGGACTCCGTCGCGTTCACCGGCTCCGCCGACACCGCGGCCACCCTGCGGGCGCACCCGAACGTCGTCGGTGAGGGCGTCCACTTCAACGCCGAGGCCGACTCGCTCAACGCCTCCATCCTCGGCTCCGACGTCGAACCGGGCAGCGAAGAATTCGACCTCTACGTCAAGCAACTCGTCACCGAGATGACGGTGAAGGCCGGCCAGAAGTGCACCGCCATCCGGCGCGCCCTCGTGCCGTCCGCGCTGATGGACGACGTCATTGCCGCCGCCCAGGCCCGGCTGTCCCGCGTGGTCGTCGGCGCCCCCGACGCCGAAGGCGTCACGATGGGTGCCCTCGCCAGCATCGAACAGCGCGACGAGGTCCTGAAGTCGCTTCGCGGACTCACCAAGTCGGCGCAGATCGTGGTCGGTGACCCGGACAACTTCGACGTCGTCGGCGCGGACAAGGCGACCGGCGCGTTCCTGCCGCCGATCCTGCTGCGCTCCGACGACAAGGACGCCACCGAACCCCACGACATCGAGGCGTTCGGTCCCGTCAGCACCGTCATCGGATACGACAGCACCGACGAGGTCATCGCACTCGCCGCCCGCGGCAAGGGCAGCCTCGTCGCCTCCCTCGTCACCCGCGACTCCGCGCTCGCCCGCGACATCGTCCTGGGCCTCGCCCCGTTCCACGGCCGCGTCCTCGTCCTCAACCGCGACGACGCCAAGGAATCCACCGGCCACGGCTCACCGCTGCCCGTCCTCGTGCACGGCGGACCCGGACGCGCCGGCGGCGGCGAGGAACTCGGCGGCATCCGCGGCATCCTGCACCACATGCAACGCACCGCGGTCCAGGCCACCCCCGACATCCTCACCGCCGTCGGGAACAAATGGGTCACCGGCTCCCAGCGCAACGACGACGGCGTCCACCCGTTCCGGAAGAACCTCGCGCAGTTGCGGATCGGCGACACCATCGTCGGCGGCCCCCGCCAGGTCACCCTCGCCGACATCGACCACTTCGCCGAGTTCACCGGCGACACGTTCTACGCCCACACCGACCCCGAGGCCGCCGCCGCCAACCCGCTGTTCGGTGGCATCGTCGCGCACGGGTACCTGGTGGTCTCCCTCGCCGCCGGCCTGTTCGTCGAACCCAACCCCGGTCCCGTCCTCGCCAACTTCGGCGTCGACAACCTCCGGTTCCTCACCCCAGTCAAGGCCGACGACAGCCTCACCGTCACCCTCACCGCGAAGCTCATCACCCCGCGCAGCAGCGCCGACTACGGTGAAGTCCGCTGGGATGCAGTCGTCGTCAACCAGGACGGCGACCCCGTCGCAACGTACGACGTTCTCACCCTCGTCGCCAAAGGAGAAGATGCATGAGCTTCAAGGTCGCCGTCTGTTACGGCCAGCCCGATGACCCCGACGCGTTCGACGCCTACTACCGCGACACCCACATGCCGCTGGCACGCAAGGTCCCCGGCCTGTCCGACTTCACGTGGGGCAAGTGCAGCGCCCTCGACGGCGGGACACCGCCGTACTACGCCGTCGCGAGCCTCGTCTTCCCCGACGCCGCCACCATGAAGTCCGGGTTGCAGTCCGAGGAGATGAAGCAGGCGGGCAAGGACGTCCGCAACTTCGCCACCGGCGGCGTCACCATGTACGTCCAAGAAGAAGAATCCGTCTACAACCAGTAGGAGAACCATGACTGTCGACGCGTCCGCGGAATGCCGTATCGCGCGGGAGATGTTCGAGGCAGACAACGCGTCCCGCGCGCTCGGCATCCAGATCCTCGAGCTCAGCCCCGGTCACGCGGTCGCGTCGATGGTCGTGGGTGAGACCATGGTCAACGGTCACGGCATCACCCACGGCGGCTTCGTGTTCACCCTCGCCGACACCGCATTCGCGATGGCGTGCAACGGGTACGACACTGCCGCGGTCGCCGCCCGCGCCGACATCCGGTTCCTCACGGCCACCCGCCTCGGCGACACCCTCGTCGCCGAGGCGGTGGAACGGGCCCGCTTCGGGCGCAACGGCCTCTACGACGTCACCGTCCGGCGCGGCGACGACGTCATCGCCGAGTTCCGTGGCGACAGTCGTGCGCAGCCGCGCCCGTGAGTACTTATTAACCGCGGGACGTTAACAAGTACTCACGGGCGCGAAGCGCCTATGGGCGCCGCATGCTTCCCTCGCTCGGTCGCGGCGGCCGCGTCGCGCGCCGCGCGTTCGGTGGCGGCGGCCTCGATGGCCATCGCGTGATCGACCGCGTGCGGGGCGATGCCCAGGTTGTCCAGCGTGTCCCACAGGCTCGACAGGGCGGCCTTCGGGTCGAGGTAGTACTCCGATTCCCGGACGCGCCAGAACGTCCAGCCGCACCGCTTGAGTTCCTGCTCGCGTTCGAGGTCCGCGATCCTCTGTTCCGGGGTGGTCGAGAAGGCGTCGCCGTCGCATTCGACGGCGAGCCTCCTGGTGCCGCCGGTGACGACGAGGTCGATGCGCCGATTGTTCACCTCGACTTGGGAATTGACGTGGTAGCCGCGGTCGGCGATGTCGTTGAACACCCGCTGTTCGAGGAGGTTGTCGAACGGGGGGATCCGCACGTCGCGGTCGACGTCCTGCGGCATGGGGTCGGCCGGCGCCGGCGACGTCGACATCATGTAGCTGAGCAGGGAGTTGCGTAAGTCGGCCCGCTTCAGTTCGTCGACGGTCACGGAGTGGAACAGCCACAGTTGGTCCTGCGCGCGTGTCGCCGCGACGTTGAACCGCCGCTTGTACTGGTTCGCCGTCAGCGGTGCGAAGTTCTGCTCCGGTCCCACGACCATCGACAGGAAGACGACGCTTCGTTCGTCGCCCTGGAAGTCGGGCGGCGTCCCGACGCGCAGTCGTCGCTGCTCCCACTGTTCGATGCCGATGCGTTTGACGAGTTCGGTTCGGATGGCGTCGACCTGGGACTGCCCCTGCAGCACGACGATTCCGAACGTCTTGCCGTCGTAGCGGGGGTCGACGAGGCATTCGATGAGCTGATCGACGAGGGCGGCGGCCTCGACGTGGTTGGTCAGCGTCGAGTCCTTGCCCGACACGGAAGCGTCGGATACGTACGTATGTTTCAGCGGCGGAAGCCGATCCGCGCCGAACTGACGCACCGGGACCAGCGGCAGTTCGCCGTAGAACTGGGTGCTCGACCAGTTGATGATCTCGGGCATGGAGCGGAAGTGCTCACGGAGCCGGACGACCTGCCCGAAGCTGGTGCGCAGAATCGAGAACAGACTCGACCGCGGGGTGAGCGTGGCCTGGACGTACTCGGGGAGGTCGGGCAGGTACGCGTCCAGGCGGGTGAACACGTCGTCGAGGGTGCCGCTGGTGGGGATGTCGGCGGGGGCGCACTGCTTGTCGTCTCCGACGACGATGACCCGCGGCGCCAGCCACAGCAGGAACAGGTTGGTGATGTCGGCCTGGCTCGCTTCGTCGACGATGACGACGTCGAAGCTGCCCGGCACGGGCGGGATGGACGCGAGGACCTGCTGCAGCGGCATCACCCACGCGGGCACCGCGCCCTGCGCCTCCCCCATCGCGGATCGTGCTGCGCTGCGGTACTTCTCGGCGTACTTTCCGGCGCCTGCACCGATGCTCGAGATGTGCTCGCGGTACGTCTGTAGTGCCCGCACCTGGTCGGCCGTCAGGTGTTCGAGGCAGTCGCGCCAGGCGGTGGCCGCCGCGAGCCGCGCGGTGAGATGCGCGAGATCCGCGTCGACGGCATTGAGTTCGGCTTCGAGTTCCTGCTCACGACCGGCCCGGTGCTGCTCGGTGACCCATTGCCGGGCGCGGCGCCACGCCCAGGCCTCCGACATCTGCCAGCTCATCTCGTCCCACTCGGTGAGCGCCGCCGTCCTGCGCACCAGGTCGTACAGTGCCGGCGCGACGGGTGAGAGCCGGTCGGACAACTCGTCGAACAGCCGCTGATCCTGTTGTTCGACGCGGGCGATCGCGTAGCGGGTGAGAGCCTCCGAGAGCGCGGTGTTGTCCGCCTGGTCGAGTGCCGCCACCAGGGCGGTGCCTTCCGGCGACGGTCCCGCGTCGACCTCGGTGGAGACGGCCGAGACGATGGTGTCGAGTTCTGCACGCGCACTGTCCACGTCGGCGCGGGTGGTGATGGCCTCCGCGGCCCCGGCCACCGCGGTGGCGTCCGCGAGGTTGCGGATCCGCGGCGCGTTCGGGGACAGCGCGAACAGTTCACGGGCCAGCGCGTCGCGGGCGACGAGGAGGGCGCGCACGCGGGCCACCCGGCCGACGATCATGTTGAGGCTGTCGACCTGAACGGCACGAGACCCGTTCATGTCCACCGGAATCCGCAGATCGGCCAGCAGGGTCGCGGCGGTCTGCGCGGCGTCGTGGGCGCGCAGGTGCTCGGTCACCAGCCGCACCGTGGCGGCGGTCGTGGCGGGTACGCCGTCGACGGTGGCGTCGAGGCCGAGCTCCTCGACGGCCTTCTGCTCCTCGCTGCGACGGAACCGGGCCTTCCATTCGACGGCGCCGGATTCGAGGGCGACGGCGAGCGCACCCACCGCCTGCAGGGCGGGCCGGGTCATGACGGCGCACTGGACGTCCTGCGCACCGATGTACCGGTCGGCGGCGGCGGCCGCCTCGACGATCGCGGGCAGCGCGTCCAGGCGCCCCCACAGATGGGTGGCCCGGCCGGACAGCACGGTGTCGGCGAGGCTCTGGAACTGACCGTCCAGGTCGAGGACGTCGTGCGCGCGGGCCTGCAGTTCCTTGCAGTGCCTGCGAATGGAGTAAGCGGTCTCCGGATCGACGCCGCCGAGGACCTCGAGCAGGTGCGCCGACTGCGGGGTGTCGATGGGGATACTGGTCGACGCGCGCGAGCAGAGCCGTTCGAGTTCGGCCCGGTTCGGCAGCAGGGAGTCCAGCGCGGGAAGCGTCTGGCGTGCACGTTGCGCGCGCTCGGGGGACGCCGTCACGCACAGCCGGCGCAGGGTTTCGACCTCGGTGCCGGTGAGGGGCGGTTGCTGGCTGAGCAGCGGTCCGGGAAGCCACTCGAACGCGTCCTGCAGGCCCATGACCTTGCGGACGATGGTGGCGGCGGTGCCCTCGTAGCCGTCGGCGACGGCGTCGTGCTGGTACGTCTCGGACTCGCGCAGTGCCTTCACCTGCTCGAGCACGACGGCCCGCTTCTGCACGGCCTCGTCCCGCTGGGCGCGGAGATCGGCGATCTTCTGGCCCTCGCTGAGCGGGTTGAACGACGACTTCCGTTCGGCGATGGTCGCCACACTGCGGGTGAGCTCGTCCGAGCCGCCGCGGGACAGGTCCGTGATCGAGACGCACAGCTCCTGCATCTCGGGCGGGAGCTTGTCCCTCAGGACGCGGAGCGCCTGCGCCTTCTCGCTCGTGACGAGCACCCGCTGGCCGCGGGCGAGCAGCGCCGACACCAGGTTGGCAATCGTGTGGGTCTTGCCCGTCCCAGGCGGGCCCTCGACCACCACTCCGCTGTCGCCGCCGAGCCGCTCGATGATCTGCGACTGCTCGGCGTTGGCCGGAAGCGGGAAGAGCGGGTCCTCGGCGAGGGTGGAGGAGGTGGAGGCGCCGGTGCGCTCGAGCCACGACAGCCGGTCCGCCGGTTCGATCGCCTCGACGAGCTGGGCGAGCCCGAGCGGGACGGTCGCGCCGTCGCCGTCGAGGTGGGAGATCATCTGCTCGTAGTACTCGACCAGGGCGAACGCGCTGCGCTTGCGCAGCACCATGGCGGGCGACAGCGTCACGGTGCCGTTCGCGTCGTCGGCCGGTTGCCGGACGTTGTCGCGCACATCGACGTACGCCGTCAGCGACTTCGGAGCCCACTCCGCGAGGAGTGTGCGGACGCCGTCGCCCAGCGGCGACGTGACGGTGTCCTGCAGTTGCTTCTGCAGCGGCATCGCGTGCGCGCTGTCGTAGACGTCCAGTCCGGTGAACAACTGGGAGTCTTCGAGCCGGGGTTGGGAGCCCGCGATCAGCCGCACCAGCAGGTCGCCGGTCCGCGGATCGCGGTGGATGCTCGCGGACTGGGTGACCAGGTGGGTCTGGACACCGCCGTCCGGTCCCGCACCGGCCAGGGTCAGCAGTCCGGACGCGAGCACGAGTTCGATCGACTCGGGGCGGGCGTTCAGCTCCTGCAGCATCCGCTGCAGCGACTGGTACAGATCGGCGTGCGGGCGACGCTCCCGATCCGCCTTCGCCCACGCCTGCCAGCGCGGCACGTACGCGTCGAACGCCTGCCGGACGTCGTACGCGCGGCGCACGTCGTATTCCTCGTCGGAGTCCTCGGCGTACGCGTCGGACGCGTTCAGCTCGAGGTCGGACCGCGAGCTGTCGGCCCGGGCCGACGCGTCCACCCAGCCGGCCAGGACGGTCGGTAGTTCGGGCGGATCCTCGACGCCGATGAGGGGCACCCGCAGAACGATGTCGCCCTGCGCGGCGTCGGAATCGAGTTGGATGGTCCGGCCGTCCTGATGCAGCCATTCGACCTGTTCGTGCTGGTCGACGCGGAGAACCGGCTTCGTGCGAGCCCGGACGATCTCACGCAGGAACTGCAGCAGGCGCTGGACGCGGCCTGCGAGCTCGGCGTCGTTTTCGGGACTCGACAATGTAAACCTCTGCGAATTCTCGGTGATGACGTGCGCTTGCCCCCGCCGTGCACACTATCGGGTCGAGGGGGTGAAGTTCGAGGCGTCGTCCCCTGTCAGCGGGACTGGACGGTCGCTCGAGGGGCGAAACAAACCTCCATTCGTACCGACTGGTCCCTACTATTCATCCATGACGGTGACGCGCATCACGAAACTGGCCGCGGTGATCGCGACCGTCGCTCTGACGGCGCTGGGAGGGGGCTTCGTGTCGGCTGCCGCTCCCGCGCCGGGGGCCAGGGTCACCGCCTCGCCCGACGGGTTCGCGCTCGACGGGCAACCGTGGTGGCCGACCGGGTTCAACGCCTACCAATTGGCCACGAACTGGTCGGTCAATTGGGGTTGCGGCGCGATGGTCGACCTCGACTCCTACTTCTCCGCGCTGCCGCCGCACTCGCTGACCCGTTTCAACCTCTTCCAGGCGCTGGCGATCAACCGCTTCACCGGACAGCTCGACTTCGGGCCGTTGGACGCCGTGTTCGCGGCGGCCGAGGCGCACGACCAGATGCTGATCCCGGTTCTCGCACCCCAGGACGGGGCGTGCGAGGACGGGGTGTTCAAGGGCAGGCAGTGGTACGTGGACGGCTGGACGACGATGACGCCGGGTGCGCCTCGCACGCTGATGAGCTTCCGCGACTGGACGCGGACGGCCGTCGACCGATTCCGGGGATCGCCGTCGCTGGCGGCGTGGGAACTCGTCGGGGAGCCGGAGACGAGCACGTGCACCGACGCCGACTGCTCGTGGTGGACCCGGTCGTGCGAGCCCGGTGCGGCACAGGTGCTGCGTGACTTCTTCGACGCCGCGGGCGCCGAGGTGCGGGCCCGTGATCCGCGCACGCTGATCACGGCGGGATTCACCGGCGGCGGCCAGTGCGGAACCCAGGGCGACGAGTACCAATTCGTCTCGGCGTCACCGTATGTCGACGTCGTGCAGTACCACGATTACGGCGCCGACGGGGTTCCGCTGCCCGGCGATCAGTGGAACGGGCTCGCGCGGCGCCTCGAACAGGCTGCGGCGCTCGGCAAACCGCTCCTGATGGGTGAGATCGGCGAACTCGCCGGATCGTGCGCCAGCCTGACGGACCGGGCGACGCACATCGGCGCCAAGATCCAGGGGCAGCGGGACGCGGGCGCGGCCGGGGCGCTGCTGTGGGCGTTCGTCCCGGACCCCCGGCCCGCCGAGTGCACGTACGACATCGGCCCCACCGACCCGCTGTGGGGCGTGGTGGAGCAGTTCGGAAGCTGGGGCTCGGGCACCGCCCCGGCCGACACGTAGACCGTGAATCGTCGAGCCCAGGAGACGGATTCCTCCGGTTCGAGACTGAGCAGCGAGGTCAGCGTCCGCCGCGGCGGAGGGTCACGCGGTAGGTGTAATGCTCGGGCAGGAAGTAGCTGACCGCCAATTCGACGGTCCGCCCGTCCGAGTCGGAGTAGAGGCGGTCCACCCGCAGCATCGAGTGGCCCTCGGAGCAGCCGAGTTCTCGGGCCACGTCCGCCGGCGCCGGCGCAACGGTGATCGATTGCGCAGCCTCGGTGATGGGGCTCCGCAGGTGCGGTTCGAGCAGGCCGATGATCGTGTGCGAGCTGACGGCGCCCTCGGACATCTCGGGTGCGTCGGCGACGAACCGGGCGATCTCGTCGGGCAGATAGACGGTGGTCAGCACGAACGGGGTGTCGTCGTGGCGTCGCCGGAACACGACCGTGTTGACGAGGTCGGTGTCGAGGCGGAGCCTGCTCGCCGCCTCGATGTCGACCCGCCGGCGCAGGGGCGTGACCACCTCCATGGTGGTGTCCGTGGACAGGTTCATCAGATCCTCGATCGACCCCAGCTGCCGCAGGTATCGGCCGTCGGACTCGGCGGCGAACGTGCCCCGGCCCGGGACCCGGTAGACGATGCCCTCGGCCACCAGGTCCTGGAATGCGCGACGAACGGTCTGCCGGCTGACGCCGTGCTGGTCCGCGAGCTCGAATTCGGTGGGCAGCTTGATCCCGCCGCTGTACTTGCCTGCAGCAATGTGCTCGCGGAGCTGCCTCGACACCAGCTGGTACGCCGGCTCCGTGTCTCGTTCTCTACCGTTCATCGCGCACCGATCCTACGTGCAGGTTGCCGACTAGATGCCGCCTCGCGACACCAACTGCGAGACGATGACGTTGCGCTGGATCTCGTTGGTGCCTTCGCCGACGATCATCAGCGGGGCGTCCCGGAAGTAGCGCTCCACGTCGTACTCGGTGGAATAGCCGTAGCCACCGTGGATCCGGACGGCGTTGAGGGCGATGTCCATCGCCACCTCGGACGCGTACAGCTTCGCCATGCCCGCCTCCATGTCGCACCGGTCTCCGCTGTCGTACTGCTCCGCCGCGTGCCAGGTCAGCTGCCGGGCCGCGGTCAGCTTGGTCGCCATGTCGGCGAGGTAGTTGCCGATCGACTGGTGCTTCCAGATCGGCTGACCGAAGCTCTCCCGCTGCTGCGCGTAGGCGAGGGAATCCTCGAGCGCCGCCGTGGCCACACCCAGCGCCCGGCAGGCCACCTGGATGCGTCCCGTTTCCAGGCCCTTCATCATCTGGCCGAACCCCTTGCCCGGGGTGCCACCGAGGATCGCGGACGCGGGGGCGCGGTAACCGTCGAACGACAGCTCACACGTCTCGACGCCCTTGTAGCCGAGCTTCGGCAGATCCCGCGACACAGTCAGACCGGGGCCGTGCTCGACCAGGACGATGGAGATGCCCCTGTGCTTGGGGGTCGCCTGCGGGTCGGTCTTGCAGAGCAACGCGATCAGCCCCGACCGCCGCGCGTTGGAGATCCAGGTCTTGGAACCGGTGATCACCAGGTCGTCACCGTCCGCCTTGGCGTTGGTGGACATGGCCTGCAGATCCGAACCACCGCCGGGCTCGGTCAGTGCCATGGTGGCCCGGATCTCCCCGGTCGCCATCTTCGGCAGGTACTGCTGCTTCTGCTCCTCTGTGCCGTACAGCGACAGCAGTTTCGCGACGACGGTGTGCCCGCCCATCGCACCGGCGAGGCTCATCCATCCGCGGGCCAGTTCCTGCGTCACCTGCGCGTAGCAGGGCATCGACACCGGTGATCCGCCGTACTCCTCCGGGACCGCCAGACCGTAGATCCCGATCTGCTTCATCTGCTCGATCCACTTCTCGGGGTACTCGTTGGCGTGTTCCACCGCCTGCACCGTCGGCTTCACGTCGCGATCGATGAACGCGCGCACCGTCTCGACCAGGTACGCCTCTTCCTCGTTCAGCTTGGCCATGAATCCACCTCACACCTTCCACAACATTTGTACGGCCATAATCCGACAATGTCTGCCTAAAGTCAACGATCGGTCTTGACATGACCGCTGCGTCGCTGCCAGCATCAGCAGCGCAGCCGCATCAGGCTGGCCGTACATATCCAGCCCGACCCGGGCTCCCGGACCCTAGGAATGAAGCATCGTGCAGAATCTCACCCGCAGGCGCGCCGTTCTGGTGGCCCCCGGATCCGACGAGCGCAAGGCCGTCAAGGCGCTCCGGTCGACCGCCGACGAGGTGGTCCTCGACCTCGAAGACGCCGTCGCCTCCGCCAAGAAGGCCGAGGCCCGCGACCTCGTGCGCCGCCTCGTGCTCGAATCGGACGGCTCCCGGGCCGTCGCGGTCCGCATCAACGCGCTGACCACGCCGTGGGCGGAGGACGACCTCGCCCTGTGCGCCTCCCTCGGCGCCGCGCTCACGAGCATCGTGGTTCCCAAGGTGGAGACGGCGCAGGATCTGGTCCACGCCGATCAGGCTCTCGCCGGTACCGACATCGGGTTGCAGGCTCTCGTCGAAACCCCGGTGGGCGTGCAGAACATCGCCGACATCACCCGCGCCGTCGCCCGGCTCGAGTCCGTCATCATCGGCTACGCCGACCTCGGGGCGGCCCTCGGCCGGTCCCGCACCGCCCTCCCCGAACACTGGCTCGCGATCCAGGACGGCATCCTCGTCGCCGCCCGCGCCGCCGGCATCCAGGCGATCGACGGCCCGTTCCTCGGCATTGCCGACGACGACGCCTTCCGCCACTCGGCCGCGTGGACGAGCGCGCTCGGATTCGACGGAAAATGGGTCATCCATCCCGCGCAGGTCGAGTCCGCCGCTGCGGCCTTCACCCCCACCGACACCGCGGTCGAGGACGCGCGACGCGTGATCGACGCACTCGCTGCCGCCGAGGCCGCGGGCGCCGGGGCGGCGCAACTCGACGGGCAGATGCTCGACGAGGCCGTCGCAGTCGCGGCACGACGCGTTCTCGCCCAGGTAGGTGCACAGTGACGATCACGCAGACGTATGTCGGTGGCCCGTACTTCGACGAACTCGAGGTCGGGCAGGAATTCGACACCGCCCCCGCCGTCACCCTCACCAGCGGCCTCGCCGCCGCCCATCAAGCCATCCTCGGCGACCGCCTGCGGCTGCCCCTCGACGCGCACCTGTCCCGGGCCGTCACCGGGTCCGCGGACGCCGTCGCGAACCCCGGCCTCGTCACCGACGTCGCCATCGGACAGTCCACGCTGGCCACTCACCACGTGAAGGCCAACCTGTTCTACCGCGGCCTCCGCTTCCATCACTTCCCGCATCTCGGCGATACGCTCTACACGCGCACCGAAGTGGTGGGACTGCGGGAGAACTCGGCGAAACCGGGACGCAAACCCACCGGTCTGGCGGCTCTGCGGATGACGTCCACCGACCAGGACGGCCGCACCGTCCTCGACTTCTACCGCTGCGCGATGCTCCCGTTGAGCGCGAACCCCGACGAGGACCGCGTCCGCAAGTCCGACGACCTGTCCGCGATCGGGCCGCAGTCGGAGCAGTCGTTCGCCGCCCCCGAGGGCTGGGACCTCGCCCGCTACCGCGACAAGGTTCCGGGGCAGCACTTCTCGGCCGACCTCGCCGGATCCGTGCTGCGGAGCAGCGGCGACGTGGTGTCGAGCGCCCCCGAACTGGCGCGCCTCACCCTCAACATCGCGGCAACCCACCACGACGAACGAGTCGGCGCCGACGGACGACTGGTCTACGGCGGGCACACCATCGGCATCGCGCTCGGGCAGGCCACGCGCGCCCTGCCGAACCTCGTCACGGTCCTGGGCTGGAAGTCCTGCGACCACACCGGTCCCGTCCACGAGGGCGACACCCTCACCAGCGAACTCGAAATCGAGAGCGCCGAGGAGTTGCCCGGCGGCGGCGGAATACTGCATCTGCGTTCACTGGTGTTCGCGCACAACGCCACAGCGTCCGACGTCCCCGTCCTCGACTGGCGCTTCACCGCCCTCATGGCCTGACCTCCACCCTCAAGGAGCATCTCTCGTGACCGCCCACACTCCCCTTGCCGGACTTCGGATCGTCGAGGTCTCCAGTTTCATCGCGTCCCCCCTGTGCGGACTGACCCTGTCCCAGCTGGGGGCCGAGGTCATCCGGATCGACCCCATCGGCGGCGCCGCCGACTACAACCGCTGGCCGATCACGGGCGACGGCGAGAGCATCTACTGGACCGGACTCAACCGCGGCAAGCGGTCCGTGGCCGTCGACATGCGCAACCCCGAGGGGCAGCGGCTCGTCCAGCAACTGGTCGCGGCCCCCGGCGCGGGCGGCGGAATTCTCGTCACCAACGCGGGAGGTCGTGACTGGCTCGCCCACGACACACTGCATGCTCTCCGCTCCGACGTCATCACTCTCGAAATCCTCGGTGGTCGTGACGGTTCCCCCGGCGTCGACTACACGGTCAACGCCGGGCTCGGCTTTCCGTCCATCACCGGCCCCGCCGATCATGCCGGCGTCGTCAACCACGTCCTCCCCGCCTGGGACGTGGCGTGCGGGTTGTACGCCGCGCTGGCCGTCGCCGCCGCGGCCCGTCACCGCGACGCCACCGGCGAGGGCACCCGCATCTCCCTGCCGCTCGAGGACGTCGCGCTCGCCACCGCCGGCACCCTCGGATACCTCACCGAGGTGCAGATCAACGGCACCGGCAGGCAAGGGACCGGCAACTCCGTCTACGGCACGTACGGAACGGATTTCACCACCAGTGACGGTGCCCGGTTCATGATCGTGGCCCTCACCCCGCGGCACTTCCGCGACCTCGTTGCCGTCACCGGAACCACCGCCGCGGTGGAGGCACTCGCCACCGCACTCGACGCCGACTTCGCGCGCGAAGCCGATCGCTTCACCCACCGCGACGTCCTCACCGCACTGTTCACCCGCTGGTTCCGCGAACACACCGCGGCCGAAGTGGCCGAAGCACTCTCGAAGACGTCCGTCCTCGCCGAGCGCTACCGCACGTTCGAGGAACTCGTGAAGTCCGGCGAACTCGAAAGCAACCCGATGTTCACCCCCCTCGAACAGCCGCGGATCGGTACCTACCTCGCCTCCGGCCACCCGGCATCGTTCGACGGACACCACGCCACCGTGGCACCCGCCTCCGCCGTCGGCGACGACACCGGCAGCGTCCTCCGCGACCTCCTCGGCAGCTCCGACTCCGACGTCGCCAAACTCCTCGACAGCGGCATCGTCGGGGGGAAGTGACGCGGTCGTCGGGTCCTTTCAGTCGTCGCAGCGGTCGCAGGCAGGACCGGCGCCGGCACCGGAGGTGGTGACCGGCGCCGGGCAACAGGTGTCGCCCTGCCACGCGTTGATTCCCTCCTTGACCGCGATCGCGGCGATGACCAGGGCGGCGATCGGGTCGGCCCAGGACCACCCGAGCAGAGAGTTGAGCAGCAGGCCGACCAGCAGGACGGCGGACAGGTAAGTGCACAGCAGGGTCTGTTTGGAATCGGCGACGGCCGAGAGGGAACCGAGTTCGCGCCCCGCGCGCCGCTGTGCCCAAGACAGCACCGGCATGATCGCGAGACTGACTGCCGCCAGCGTGATCCCGACGACCGAGTGCTCCGCCTCGCCGATGCCGAAGAGGGATCGGGTGGCGTCGACCGTGACGTACGCGGCCAACGCGAAGAACGAGAACGCGATAATCCGCAGCGTCACCCGCTCCCGCGATTCCGGGTCCTTGCCTGCGAATTGCCAGGCGACGGCCGCCGCGGAGGACACCTCGATCACCGAGTCGAGACCGAACCCGATCAGCGCGGTCGACGACACCCGCGCGCCCTCGCTCAGCGCGATGATCGCCTCGAGCACGTTGTAGCTGATCGTCGCGGCCACGAACCACCGGATCCGCCGCCCCAGGACCTGCCGCCGCCCCGCGGTGAGAGCCGGACGCGTGGCGGGCATTCCGAGTTCCGACGCCATCAGCAGCATCCGTCAGTCTCGGCGTCCGGGCAGCAGGACGGATCGACGGCCAGCACCAGGCCGATCAGGTCGTCGAGCGCGCGCCCGATCCGCGGATCCGCCAGTTCGTACCGCGTGCGCCGCCCCTCCGGCGCCGCGACGACGAGGCCGCAACCACGCAGGCAGGCCAGGTGATTCGACAGGATCTGGCGCGACACCCCGATCTGTTCGGCCAGTTCGGACGGATACCCGGGCCCCGACCGCAGGCTCAGCAGGATCTGCGTGCGCGTCGTGTCCGACAGCGCGTAGCCGAACCGGGACAGCGCGTCGCGATGGATCAACATCTCCATGCCCCGACGATACAGCGATCCCTGTATTCAGGAAACCCTGAACTCTTGATCTTGTCGTTGCGGCGGCTGGGTGGGCCGGGCTCGGCGCCCCATCGTCATCCGGCCGAGAATCCGGTCACGCAGGACGAACGTGTGGAACAGGACGGCGCACAGGTGCGCGGTGAACGCGGCGAACAGCAGGTACCCGAGCACGGTGTGGGATTGCCGCAACACTGCGTACAGATCCGGATCGCGGGGAGCGATCGCGGGCAGACTCAGCTGCGCGGTGAGGGCGATCGGGAACCCGCCCGCCGACAGCATCGCCCACCCGGTGACCGGTTGCAGCACCAGGAGTCCGTAGAGCACGTATTCCGACCCGGTCGCGACCATCCGCTCGGCGGGCCGCATCCCGGCGGACGGCGGCGGCCGGTGGAGGATCCGGTTGCCGATGCGCACGACCGCGAGGACGAGGATCGCGAACCCCAGCGGCTGATGCACCGTCCGCAACAGGTGGTAGGCGTCCAACGACGCCACCATCGCGACGCCGAGGAAGAGTTGGGCGATCACCAGGATCGCCATCGTCCAGTGCAGCAACCGCGACGTGAACGCATACCGGGTCGGCCGCTCGGTCCGGCTATCGCTCATCGGGCACCTCCGAAACGTTGACTCGACTCGGCGATTTCGGCTCACCGGACCGTCGGTTGAACGATTCCGCGTAGACCGCGGACCGTGCACTGAGCAATGGATCATCCGACGGTGCAATGCCGTTCGGCAGTACCAGCGGATCGAAGTTGACGTCCCGCGCGTTGCCCGGTGCTTCGGTGTCGATCGCGTCGACGGTCAGCGTGCCGACGTCGAGGGACTTCCTGCCTGCCGGCCACGGTCTGGTGGCATCGTCCGTCGGGTCCCCCGCCTCCCCGAGCGTGAGGATCATCCGCCAGCGCAGGGGTCCTCGCGTGACCTCGCGGAGGAGGGCGTCGAACAGGTAGTCGCGGCCGGCGCCCTCCTCGGTGCCGGGATGCCGGACGGGCTGCTCCGGCACCAGCCTCCAGCGCACCGGAACCGTGGCGCCGGATCGGTCGGTGCACCGGAACGCATTGAGCCCGTGAAATGTGCTGTCCCCGAATCCGGAAGTGCGAGGCTGTCGCCGGATGATGTCCATCGCCGCCGCTGTCTCGGGATGGCGTGCCAGGAACGAGGCCATCGCGGCCGGATCGGGTTTGCCGGTGTCCGGGACCTTCTTCGAGGCGAGCAGCCGATCACGGAAACCGTCCGGCGTGCGGTCGGGGAACACCGGACTGTCGATCATCGCGGTCCGCCACTGCTCTCCCCCGGGCAACCGGAACACCAACCCCAGACCGCGCACGGTGTCGACGGCGTCGGCAGCGGTAGGCAACCCACCCGATAACGAGAACCGTCCGGTGACCGGGTAGCGGCCGCCGGCCCGGAAGACGCTCGCCGTGGACACCGCGGACCCCGCACCGGTCGCCGTGAACCACCCGGTGGCACTCACCCCCTTCGCGTGGTTGCGCCGGAACCCCTCGTGCCGGCCGAAGACCTGCTCGAATCGATCGACGAACCGCGACGGGGTGACGGTGTGCGGGGTCAGCCGGCCGCCGGCGAACAGGAACCCGCCGACGTCCACGGCGGCGATCGCACCGACCGCCGCCAGACCGATCAGGGCGCTGCGCCGGGTGACGGTAGCGCCCGAACGACCACCGACGGAGGGTTCGTGGCCGTCACCCGTGCGCGGCATCGACCGTTACCACGTGCCACGTGCCCTTGACCCCGTCGCCGCTCGTCAGCCCCGGGGCGGAGTCCTTTGCGAACCGGTAGAGAGGATGACCGTCATAAGTGGCCTGCTCGACGCCGTCCGGGCGCGTCGTGGTGCCCACCGTGCCCGGCAGGACGGCGTCCGGGTGGGGCGACGGTGTGCCGGGCGTCGGCGGCCAGATCTCGGCACACGGGCCCACGCACCGCACCAGGTCGGCTGTGTCCTCGTCGAAGCGGTAGAGCGTGAAGCCGTCACCGTCGGTCAGCACGGTGCCGAGCGCGGTCTCCCGCGCGCCGAGCGTCGTCGCCGCATCCGATGCGCCGGTCGCCGGCGCTGTGTCCGGGGCAGCGGTCGTCGGCGCATCCGCCGCAGCGGCCGGGGCCTCGGTCGCCTGGCTGCAGCCCGACATCAGGGCAACCGCAGCGCCCGCGCAGGCCACCGCGATAATCGTGTGCTTCGCGATCATCAGATCTCCGTTCTCCTCTGTTTCCGCCCGCCGATCGCGGACGACGCCGGGGAGTACGGACCGCGGGACGGCCGCGTTCACGACGGCCGCGAACTTTCACGAAGACGCTGGTGTGAGAATCGACGGTGAACGCCGCGGCACTCACGTCCGTACACCCTGGCGGACGTCGGACGGGCCGACGACATTTCCGGTGTTGCAGGAGGTGAGGTCGTGCGGCTACGCATGTCGCGCAAGCGGGCGGAGGAGTCGGTCGGGAATTTGGCCGACAACGCGGTGTTGCGGACCGTCTACGACGATCACGCCGGCGAACTGTTCGCCCTCGCCTACCGCTCACTCGGAGACCGGGGACGCGCGGAGGAAGTGGTGCAGGAGACGTTCCTCCGAGCCTGGCGCGGCGCGGACCGGTTCGACCCGCAGCGTTCCACCGTCCGGACCTGGCTGTATGCCATCTGCCGCAACGTGGTGATCGACGCGAGCCGGGCGCGGGCCTCCCGGCCACAGCTCGCCGACACCGAGCCACCCGACGTTCCCGTGCCCGAGCGCCCGCTGGAACAGTTGCTGGTGGGACTGCAGGTCGAGGAGGCCCTGCGGCGACTGTCCGAACAGCACCGCGTCGTACTCGTCGAGATTCATTTGCGCGACCGGCCCACCAGCGAGGTTGCGGCCGAACTCGGCATCCCCGTGGGCACCGTGCGCAGTCGGGTGTACTACGGGCTGAAGGCGCTCAAACTCGTACTGGAAGAAATGGGGTGGCACGGTGACCAGTGATCGCTGCCGACAGATGCACACCTTGCTGGGCATGTACGCGCTCGGGCGCCTCGACGACCACGAAGCCGTGGCAGTACGCGCCCACCTGGACGGATGCCCGGATTGCCGGACCGAGTTGATCGAGCTGACCCCGGTGGCCTCGGTTCTGGGGCAGGCGGACCCCGACCGGCTCCTCGAGCCGCCGCCGGCGCCGTCCCCCGCACTGCCCGGCACGATCCTCGCGACGCTCGACCGCGAACGCAGCCGGCAACGTCACCGCAGGATCGCGGTCGTCGCCGCGGCCGCCGTCACCGCTCTCGGCCTGCTCACCGGCGGATTCTTCCTCCGCACCCTCGTCCCGAGCACCCCGCCCGGACAGCCGGTGGCCTTCACCGCGCCCGCCGCGGGTGTGGAGGCGTCCGCTCGGGTGGAGAACCGCGCCTGGGGAACCGGGATCAGCCTCGACGTCACCGGACTCCCCCAGGGCAGCACGTACAACGTCTGGCTGCAACGACCCGACGGAAGTCGCATGAACGCAGGAAGTTTCATCGCCGGCGGCGACCGGAAGATGTCGATGAACCTCGCCGTGGCGCTTCCGATGTCCGACGCCACCATGCTCGGCGTCAGCGCACCCGGCGACGACACCGCCATCCTGCAGGCACCGCTGCACCCGTGACAGCGCGGAGATCGTGCGTCAGAAACTGGTGAGAGCGGCGATCTTCCGCTTCGCGGACCGTTCGACCAGCAGCGGAACGAAATCGCGCACCACCCCCACGTCGAAGGCCGCATGCACGTCGTGCACAATCTGCTCGACCGTGTGTCGTGGGACGCCGGCGTGCTCCACGGCAAGCCGGTCGACGACCAACTCGACCTGACGTCGCTCTTCGTCTACGGACATGGTCGTCCTCTCCCCTGGGAATTTCCGGGGCCACTCCACTTCGCGACCTCCGTGTCACTCGATCTTCACACGACTAAAGTTGAAAGTTGAACTTGCGTGAGTGTGAGATAGGCGACCCCCACCGACGTGAGGTGCGCTTCGCCCACGTGTTTCGGCGGCGCCGGCACCGCAGTCCGGTCGCTCCCGGCGTTCACCACCGTGTGCTATTCAAGGGCATGAGTACGTCACTGGTCGATCCGCCCGTCGGTGCCACCCTGGCCGCCATCCGCGCCGTCGCGCCCAAGCTCGCGCCGAGCGAGCGCCGAGTGGCGGACGTGTGCGTGGAGCGCCCCCGGGACGTGGCGTGGTGGTCGGCAGCCGACGTCGCGGAACACGCGGGGACGTCGAACGCCACCGTGGTCCGGGCGTGCCAGAACCTCGGATTCAAGGGGTTCCAGCACCTGCGGATGCTGCTGTTGCGTGACCTCGGTGCCGCGGACACGCCGACGACGGATGCGGAACCGGGCGCACAGTCCGGAGCCGGGCTGCTCCGAGCCGTGTTCACCGAATTTGCCAACGACCTCACCGGTGCACTCGCACCTCTCGAAGACGAGTCCTTCGAGCAGGCGGTCCATGCGCTGGCGTCCGCCGACCGGGTGCTCGTCGTGGGCAATGGCGGTTCGGGCCCGTCCGCGGCGGCCGTCGCGATCAGGTTCCTCGCCAACGGCCGGCCCGCAGAGGCGCCGGCCGACGCGGTAATCCAGCAGCTGACAGCGGGGCACCTCACCTCGCGCGACGTGCTGCTCGCGATCAGCGGCAGCGGACTGAACCAGGTCACGCTGCGGCCGGCCGAGGCGGCACGGGCGGCAGGTGCCACGGTGATCGGCGTGACCAGCTACGCCCGGTCGACACTCGTGGAGCTGTCCGACATCGGACTGGTCGTCGGGGGCGGCAGCGGGCCGTGGACCGGGCCGGGCGAGATGTCGCCGGTGGTTCAGGTGGCGTTCCTGATCGGGCTGCAGATCGCGGTCTGCCGTGCTCGTGGCGGTTCGGAGGAGGCGGCGGCGGCGACGTTCAAGCAGATTGTGCCGCTGATCAATCCGTGATCGGCCGGACGTTGCGCCAAGCATTACCGATGCTTGGCGGCCCGTTCGGCCCGCGTTCACTTTAGCCTGGCTAACTTCCGCTGAAACCAAAATTCCCGATTCAACGTGATCGGGTAACAGCATTTCATCGGGAGAAGGCCATGGGCAGGATTCGGATCGAGAACCTGAGTCGCACATTTGCGAACGTCACCGCCGTCGACAACATCGACCTCGACATCCGGGACGGCGACTTCCTGGTCCTACTCGGGCCCAGCGGCTGCGGGAAGACCACCTTGCTGCGGATGCTCGCGGGCCTGCTCGAACCCACCAGCGGCCGGATCCTCCTCGACGACGAGGACATCACAATGGCGCCGGCGCGGAGGCGGGACGTGGCGATGGTGTTCCAGAACTACGCCCTGTATCCCCATCTCAGCGTCGCGAAGAACCTCGCGTTCCCGCTGCGGGTGAAGAAGATGCGCAAAGCGGACGCCGCCGAACGCGTCGACACTGTCGCGCAGCAACTCGACATCGCTCACCTCCTGGGCCGCAAGCCGAAGGAACTGTCCGGCGGACAGCGGCAGCGCGTGGCCGTCGGCCGCGCCATCGTCCGCAATCCCAAGGCATTTCTCATGGACGAGCCGCTGTCGAACCTGGACGCCAAACTGCGGACCGCGACCCGCCGCGAACTGACCGAACTCCACCGGCGTCTCGGTGCGACCTTCGTGTACGTCACCCACGACCAGGTGGAGGCGATGACGATGGCGACCCGGATCGCCCTGCTGAACAACGGTGCCCTCGAACAACTCGGCACGCCGGAGGACGTCTATGACAGGCCGGCGTCGGTGTTCGTCGCCGGCTTCCTCGGCAGCCCGGCCATGAACCTGATCGACGCCCGGGTCCGCACCGTCGGCGGCGCCGTTGTCGCCGCCACGGACGGCGTCCACGCGTCGCTGTGGCCGGGGCAGACCGAGGGCCGCGACATCGTCCTGGGGATCCGCCCCGAACACCTCCGGATGGCAGTCCCGGGCGCCGACATGCCGGTGCGACTGTCGGTGGACGTGAGCTCCGTCGAGAACCTCGGCAGCGAGCAGGTCGCCTACTGCGAGGTGGGTGGGTCCACCATCTGTGTGCGGGCACCGCGGCCGATCGCGTTGCGCCCGCACCGATCCGCCGTCCTCACCGCCGACCCTGCGCACCTGCACCTGTTCGACCGCGCGACCGGACGGCGTCTCGAGTGGGTTCCGGAGTCCGCCGAAGCGGAGCTCGGCAGCGATCTCGCGACAAGTCGTTCTACCTCAGCAATTTTCGCGACGGAGTCAGCGTGATGGGCTCCGTGTAACTCGAACGTGATCGACCCGGCCCACCGGCCACTCCGCCGTGGGCCCCAACTCCCGACACCCTTTCTGCAACAGGAGCAGCGCGATGCGTAGATCGAAATTCTCGGCCGTCCTGGTGGCGGCCGTGGCCATGGCCACCCTGGTCGGTTGTGCCACCGGCGGGGCTGCCGCCGGGCCAGGGGGCAGCGATCAGCCGGTGCCCGAACTCGACCCGAACCAGCAGGTGGACATCGTCTTCGAGTCCTACAACCTGGCACAGGCAGGCCTGTGGTCCGACACCATCAACGGGCTGATCGCCGACTTCGAGTCCGAGCACCCGAACATCCACGTGAAGGGACAGCCGCCGCAGGGCGGCGGCACCGTGGGTTCGGGCACGGCGAGCAGCGTCCAGACCCAGATGCTGGCCGGCTCGCCGCCCGACGTCGCCCAGCTGACCTTCGACACCCTCGACTTCGCCGTCAACCAGCTCGGCGCGAAGTCTCTCGACGCTGTGGCAGGCAAGGATGCCGTCCAGGCGAACTTCGCCGGCGCGCACCCGTTCCACCCGCGGGCGGCGACGCTCGCCGACTGGAACGGCGAAACCTACGGCATTCCCTACGTGTTCTCCACACCCACCCTGTTCTACAACGCGACCGTGCTGGGCAAGGCGGGCCTGCCCGCCGACGTCGACCTGTCCACCTGGCCGAAGGTGGCCGCCGCCGCCAAGGCCGTCACCGCGGCGACGGGCAAGCCCGCACTGTCGGTGTCGTGCTCGGTGAAGGGCGGCAACTGGTGCATGCAGGCGCTGTTCCGGTCAGCGGGTGGCGACGTGCTGTCGCAGGACCGCGCGACCATCGAATTCGGTGAACCCGAGGCCGTGTCGGCGGTGGCGATGCTTCGGCGGCTGTACGACGACGGCGTGCTCGCCAACATCAGCTCGGCGGCGCAAGCCGAGAGCTTTGCCAAGGGCGACGTCGCCATCCAGTTGCAGACGTCGGCCGTGCAAGGCATGTTCATGAAAGCGGCGACGACGGGCGGCTGGGAGCTGCGCGCAGCCCCGATGCCGGCGTTCGAGGGACGGCAGGCGGTGCCCACCAACTCCGGGTCGGCACTGTTCACCTTCTCCCAGGACCCTGCGAAGCAGCGGGCGGCATGGGAGTTCATCAAATTCATGACGAGCGACCACGCCTACACCCAGATCTCCAGCAAGATCGGTTACCTGCCGCTGCGCCCGTCCCTCACCCAGGACCCCGCAGCCTTGAAATCGTGGGCCGACGGCAATCCGCTTCTCGCCCCCAACCTGAGCCAGCTCGACCGGCTCGAGCCGTGGAAGTCCTACCCCGGCAACAGCTACGTGCAGGCCGACGACATCCTCGGCCAGGCGATCGAGGATTCCGTCTTCTACGGCAAGGACCCCACGCCCACCATGGCGGCCGCGCAGCAGCGCGTGCAGGAACTCATCCGGTAGTCACCTTTCCCTCCGATCGAACGAGACACGCCACATGACCAGCACTCTCCCGGCGCCCGGACATCATCGGCGCCTGATCCTGAACGGCACCTACAACTTTCGTGACCTCGGCGGCTTCGCCGCTGCGGATGGCGCGATCACCAGATGGAACAAGCTGTTCCGCTCGGATGCCCTGCACCGACTCGACGACGCGGCACGCGTCGCCCTCCGTGAGCGAAGCCTGGCCCTCGTCATCGACCTGCGCGAACAGCAGGAACTCGACGAGGCCCCCAGCGCGCTCACCGGGGTCGGACACCGCGTTCTGCACCTGCCCGTCTACGAGGGCACCCTCGATCTCGACAACGTGAACTTCGATCTCGCCGTCGTGTACCGGGAGATGGTCGGGCGGTACGGCGCCCGCCTGACCAGGGCGGTCCGCGCCATCGCTGCCTCGGGTGACGACCCCACGATCGTGCACTGCACCGCAGGCAAGGACCGCACCGGGATCGTCGTCGCATTGACGCTGGCGGCCGTCGGCGTCGACAAACGGGACATCGTCGCGGACTACGCCATGACGGAGATCCTTCTGGCCGGGGACTGGACCGCCATGATGATCGAGAAGATGCGCACCCGCGGTCTTCCCGACGGTATCGACCACCACGTGATCAATGCCAGCCCTGCGGCACTCATGCACGCGACGCTGGAGTCGATCACCGACTCGCACGGCGGCGTCCGCGAGTACCTGCTGGCCCACGGCATGACCGCGGCCGAACTCGACGACCTGCGCGCCGCGCTCGTCGTCTGACCCATTCTTCCCAAGGAGAACCACCGACATGTCCCAGTACAGCGAACCCGACCACTACATCCTGCATCTGAGCGACACCCACTTCGTCACCGACGGTGACCTGCTGCACGACTGCGTTAACAGCGACGCCAACCTCTCCCGGCTGTTCGAGCGGCTCGAGAAGACCGGGCAGCGCCCCGAGGCCATCGTGTTCACCGGCGACCTCGCCGACATGGGCGACCCGGAGGCGTACGTGCGGTTGCGCCGGATCGTCGAGCCCGCCGCGGAGCGTCTCGGCGCGAAGGTGATCTGGGTGATGGGCAATCACGACGCCCGCCCGGCCTTCCGGAGCGGCCTGCTCGACGCCGAACCCACGCAGGACTCGGTCGACGCAGTCGTCGACGTGAACGGGCTGCGGATCATCGTGCTGGACAGCACGGTTCCCGGGTTCCATCACGGCCTGATCAGCGACGAGCAACTCGCGTGGCTCACCGAGGTGCTCGCGGAGCCCGCGCCGCACGGTACCCTGCTCGCGCTGCACCACCCCCCGGTGCCGAGCCTGCTGACTGCCATGGAGCAGGTGGAACTGCAGGATCAGCATCGGCTCGAGACGGTGCTCGCGGGCACCGACGTCCGCGGCATCCTCGCCGGCCACCTGCACTATTCGACGACGTGCACGTTCGCCGGGATCCCCGTCTCGGTGGCGTCCGCAACCTGTTACACGCAGGACCTGCTCGTCGAGCAGGGCGGACTCCGCGGCCTGGACGGCGCCCAGGGGTTCAACATGGTGCACGTCTACCGGGACCGGGTCCTGCACACCGTGGTCCCGCTGGAGGTGTCGCCCACCGTGTACGAGATGAGTGCCGACGAGATCCGGGAGTCCATCGCAGAGCTCACCACCGCCGCGGTGCAGTGATGTTCGTCGAAGTTCCCGCCGCGGCCGCGCCGGTCACACCGTCCGGTACGGACCGCGCGGCCACCGTCCGCCCGTCCCGTACCGGCCGCACGGTCCGCCGTCTCACCCCGTACCTGTACCTGCTGCCCGCCGTCGTGCTGCTGATCGTCTGGATCTACAAGCCGCTCGCCGAAACCGTCGGGCTCTCGTTCTACAAGTGGAACATGGTCCCCACCAGCCCGAAAACACCGGTGGGCCTGGACAACTACACACGGGTGCTCGCGCTGCCCGAACTCCATCAGGCACTGCGCAACACCGTCGTGTACGTGCTCGCGTTCATGGTGTTCTCGTTGCTGCTCCCCGTGGTCGTGGCGCTGCTCTCGAACCGGGTGTCGGGGCGGGCGAAGACCGTGTACCAGGCGTTGATCTTCGTCCCGTTCCTGGTCACACCGGTTGCCGGGAGCGCGATCTGGCGCTGGCTGTTCAATCCCGACGGCGGCACGATTCCCCGGGTCGCCGCGGCGCTGGGCTTCGAGTTGGGCAACGTCTTCCGTGAACCCTCGCTGGCGCTGGCCGGTGTGGTGCTCATCGTCGGGTGGCAGATGCTCGGATTCGGTGTCCTCGTGGTCTCCGCCGGGCTGGCCGGCATCAGTCCCGACTACGCGTCGGCGGCCGCTCTCGACGGCGCGTCGCAGGCAACGATCACCCGCCGGATCATCCTTCCGCTGTTGTCGCCGACGTTGGTGTTCCTCGGACTGATGACGATCCTCCTCGGGGCGCAGTGGGCCTACCCGATCATCGACATCGTCACCCAGGGCGGACCCAGCGGCGCCTCCACGAACATCTACTACCTGCTCTACCAGTTCGGGTTCCAGAACTTCGACGCCGGACTGTCCGCCGCCGCGGGAACGCTGTTCTTCCTCGGCTTCGGGCTCATCGCGATCATCTTCGTCCGCCTGTCGGACCGACTGAGCTTCTACGACAACTGAGATCGAGAACGAGGACCACTCATGACATTTGTACTCGTCGACGGGCCGGCCAACCGTACGGCCGCGGCACCTCCGGCCCGCGATCCCGGCGACGCTCCCGTCGCCACTCGCTCACTGCCCCGGCTGGCGACCGGTCACGTGCTCCTCGCCGTGGTGACCCTCTTCAGCGTGTTCCCGGTGTACTGGATGTTCGCCACCGCGTTCCGCGCGCCGGAGGACTCGCTGTCCGTCAATCCGATTCCCTCGCCGTTCTCCCTCGCCAATATCCGCTACGTGTGGGAAACCCTGCCGATGGTGTCGATGCTCGGCAATACGTTCGTCATGGCATTCGCGATGGCAACGAGCCAGTTGGTGGTCGCGATCCTCGCCGCCTACGCGTTCTCGCGGTGGACGTTCTTCGGCAAGCAGGTGTTGTTCCTGCTGTTCGTCGGATCGTGGCTGGTGCCGTTCCAGGTGACGATGATCCCGAACTACCTGCTGATCTCGCAGATGGGACTGCTCAACACCGTCGCCGGCATCGTGATCCCCAACCTGTGCTCGGCATTCGGGGTTCTGCTGATGCGTCAGCACATGGAGGCGTTCCCCCGGGAGTTGCTCGACGCCAGTCTCATCGACGGACAGAACTCGTGGGCCACCCTGTGGAAGGTGGTGCTGCCCAACATGAGGCCCGCGCTCGCGGCGCTGGGCATCATGCTGTTCATCTCCGCCTGGAACGAGTACCTGTGGCCGTCGCTGGTGATGCGGCAGTCCAATGCCGTGGTCCAGATCGGAATCCGTGGGTTCCTCGGTGAGGAGGGCAACAACTGGGGCGCCGTCATGGCCGCGTCCGGCATGGCATGCCTGCCCATCTTCCTGATCTACCTGTTCCTGCAGCGCTACGTCCGCGACGCGTTCGTGCGGTCCGGCCTCAAATAGTCACTTCAACAACAAAAGTCACCCATCCGAAGGAGCCCCTTTCGTGAAGATCGTCCAGATCAGCGACACCCACCTGACCGCCCGCGGTGGCCGCACCCAGGAGAATTTCGATCGCGTCGTCGACTACGTCAACAACACCGTCAGGCCCGACCTCGTCGTGCACTCCGGCGACATTGTGATCATCCACCCCGACGACGACGCCGACCGCGCCCACGCCCACACCCTGATGCAGAAGTTCACCGCCCCGGTCCTCGTCGTGCCGGGCAACCACGACATCGGCGAGCCCGGCGCGACCCCGTGGAAGGGCATCGGCGTCACCGACGAGCGAATCGCCGCATTCGAGAAGGTGTGGGGCCCCGACCACTGGCGCCACGACACCGAAGGCTTCACCGTCCTCGGCCTCGACAGTGAACTCTTCGGCTCGGGACTGGACCGGGAGACCGAACAGTGGACGTGGATCGAAAACACCGTCCGCGACATTCCGGACACCCAGCGGGTGATCGTGTTCCTGCACAAGCCGATCTGGCAGGCGATCCCGGAGCCGAGCAAGCACGCCTTCGACATCGGAGACTCCCGCGCCCGCCTGCTGGAACTGCTCGAGACGGTGTCACTCGCCGCAGTCGGCAGCGGACACCTGCACTGCTACCGGCAGACCCGCCGCGACCAGGCGATCGAGGTATGGGCACCGGCCACCGCCTTCGTCGCCGGCGAGGACGACACCTTCACCGGCCCGCTCCACCAACTCGGCGTCGTCGAGTACGACTGCACCGACGGCGCCGTCCGGGCCGGCTACCGGTCGGTGCCCGGCCTCGACGACGTTCACGTCACCGCCGTTCCCGAGGTGGTCGAGGCGATCGAGGTGCTCGCGGACAGCCCCGTCGGCTGACATCCGGATCCACCACTCGCCGTCCCGGCGGTGAAGCCGACACGTCTCAGCTCGCCGCGTTCCAGGCGGCCGCCGCGGCGAGCAGTGCCCGGACCCCGGTCTCGAGGGTCGGGTCGATCACCGGGGCAAACTGCGGCGAGTGGTTGGTCGGCACTCCCTCAGGCAGTGCCAGGGACGCCGTGGCGGTGAGGTCCAGATGGGCGAACGCCGCGAGGTCGGCGCCGCCGAAATGCCAGAAGACGGAGGGACATCCGGCGGCGGTGGCGAACACACCGAAGTCCTCGCTGCCGGCGAGTGGACGTGGCATCGGCAGCATCCGGTCCGAACCGAAGGCGCCGGCGAGTGCCGTGACGACCCGCTCGGTGGCGGCCTCGTCGTTGACCGTCAGCGGGAAGTCGTTGAGGGGGCTGAATTCCGGCTCCTTCGGCGCCCCGGATGCGGCGGCCTCGGCGTCGACGACGCGGCGGATCGCGGGCAGCACCCGGTCACGCACCTGCGGATCGAAGGTGCGGACGTTGACCTTCAGTTCCGCTTCGTCGGGGATGATGTTCTCCTTGTGGCCGCTGTGGAACGAACCCACGGTGACCACCGCCGAATCGCCGGCGGCCACCTCACGCGACACGACCGCCTGGAGTCTCCCCACCACGGCCGAGCCCATGACGATGGGATCGACCGTGTGCTCCGGCGCCGAACCGTGCCCGCCGCGGCCGAAGAGCCGGATCCGGAAACTGTCGGCGGCCGCCATCAATGTTCCGGGGCGGGTGACGATCACCCCGGCGGGGAACGGCCCGACGTGCTGGCCCAGGCACACGTCCGGACGGGGGAAGCGCTCGACGAAACCGTCGTCGACCATCGCCCGGGCGCCCTGCGCGGTCTCCTCGCCGGGCTGGAAGACCACCACGAGGGTGCCGCGCCACAGGGAGCGGTCCGCGGCGTACAGCGCGGCGGCGCCGAGCAGGCAGGTGACGTGCACGTCGTGACCGCACGCGTGCATGACTGGCACCGTCGCCCCGTCGGGATCGATCCCGGTGTCGGTGGAGGCGTAGTCGAGGCCGGTGTCCTCGCGGACCGGCAGTCCGTCCATGTCGGCGCGCAGCAGCACCACGGGCCCGTCGCCGTTGTGGAGCACACCGACGACGCCGGTCCGGCCGACGCCCTCGGTGACGTCCCAGCCCTGTGCGCGCAGCACCGCCGCGACGATGTCCGCGGTCCTGGTCTCCTGCATGGACAATTCGGGGTGGGCGTGCAGATCGCGGTAAAGGTCGGCGAGTGCGGGCAGCAGTACCGCCAGGCCGGCCTGGGCGGGAGTACCGGGAGGCAGAACGACGGTCTGGGAGAACTCGGTCACGGTGGTGTCCTTACGTTGTCGTGGCTGGGCGGTTTCGCTCGGAGCGGACGTCACCTGATCTCGGAGCCGGCCGTCGTGGTCGGTGTCGGCCGGCGTTGTGGCTCGCGGGGCGAAACGGCTGCACTGAAAGCGTGGGGACGCTGCGGTGTTCCCAGCGCGAACGCGCCCGCGAGGACGGCGCCGACGACGAGGAAGGCGAACGCGGCGGTGTAGGAGTAGCGATCGACCAACGCGCCCATCACCATCGGGGTGATGAACCCGGCGGCCTGACCGCCGAAGTTGATCATTCCCGACCCGGTGCCGACCATCCCGGCAGGCAGCGTGCGCATGGGTATCGCGAAGATCGGCATGTAGCACAGCGTGGCGGAAGCGGTGGCCAGCGACAGGAGCGCGACGAATTCGGTCAGCGACGTCACCCGGTTCAGGAAGAGGATGCACACCGCGCAGACCGTCATCGCGGGGAAGACGATCAGTCGATGCCGTCCGCCGAGACGGTCGATGAGTTTGCCACCGACGATGATCGCGACGCCACCGACCAGGGCGGGGATCGCGGACAGCAACCCGGAACCCGTGAGCGAGATGCCGCGCTCGGTCTGGAGATAGGACGGGATCCAGGAATTCAGGCCCCACACGATGATGCCGTAGCCGAAGAACATCAGGGTGAACCGCCACATGACGCCCGAGGCAAGCACGGCCCGCAATCCGCCCTGCTGGTCCGGTCGGACCTCGGTGTCGTCGGACTGCGGCAACGTGGCGGGCAGCCACAGTTGGATCGCCGCCCACACCAGAACTCCCAGACCGGCGATCGCGAAGAACGACATCCGCCAGCCCCACAGGGCGATGATCGGCGCCGCGATGAGCGGGGCGAGCACCGCGCCGAAGGCGTTGGAACTCTGCGCCCACCCGGTCGCGGTCATTCGCTGTCCCGGCGCGGTGCGCTCGGCGACCGCCTTCATGGCCGCCGCGGGATACACCCCCTGCCCCACCCCGAACAGGAACCGAATCGCCAGCAGCACGGCGAACGCCCAGGCAGTGCCGGTCAGGGCGGTGAACAGGGACCAGATCAGCAGCGACCAGGAGACCACCCGTCGGGAACCGAACCTGTCGGCGAGCAGACCGCCGGGAATCTGGCACAGCGCATAGGACAGGAAGAACGCGGAGATGACCATGCCCTGCTGGGTGTGGCCGAGACCGAACTCGGCACCGATCGAGGGCAGTGCGAGGTTGATCGCGAGGCGATCGATGTAATCGACGACCCACGCGGCGAACAGAAGGATCACCGTGATCCGCGCGGCCCGGTCCAGTGGGGTCCGATCGGCGTTGGCGCGGTGCACTTCTGGTGGATGTTTCACAGTTTCTCCCGGATGACAGGGTCGGCGAATCACCGACACACCAAGTCGACGCCTCGGCACCTCCGACACGGCCGCCGCGCACTGGGTGAAGATTAGGAACCATGAGGGTCGCGAGAACGAAAACGCAGGATTCCGTCACCACACCGTCGGACACGCCGGAATCCGACAGCCGACGCGGCGACGAGGCACCGTCGACGGGTGGGCGTCCACCGTTCGACGAGCTGGACCTGGCCCTGATCGACGCCCTCCAGACCAGTCCACGTGCCCCCTGGTCACAGGTCGGCACCGCGTTGGGCATCGGGGCGACCACCGCGGCACGCCGCTGGCACCGCCTGACGGAACTCGGGCTGTCCTGGGTCACCGCGTATCCGGCGCCGTCGGACGATCACTGCGTCGCATACGTGGAAGTCCGCTGCAGTCCCGGCGCGATCGAGCCGCTGACCGACCAGCTCGTCTCCGATCCGCGAGTGTTCAGTCTCGAGCAGGTGGCGGGAGACTTCGATCTGTTCCTCAGCGTCGTGACGCGCGGACCCGCCGCGCTCGCGCACTTCCTGAGTCACACCCTCGGCGCACACGACGGGGCGCTGTCGGTGAACACCCGGGTGTCGCTGCGCGGGTACCGGGAGGGCAGCAGTTGGCGCGTGCGCGCATTGGACCGGGACCAGCGCGCACAGCTCGGCCCGCGTCCGGCGTGGACGCACCCGGATGCGTCCTCGAGCCCGGACCTCGTCCTGCTCCGGGCACTGGGCGGAGACGGCCGCCGCAGTTACGCCGAACTCGCCGCCGTCACCGGCATCGCCGAGCCGACCGCGCGACGCCGGTTGCAGCGGATGATCCGCCAGGGCGAGATCCTCTTCCGCTGCGACTTCGCCCAGCAGCTCGCGGGCTGGCGGCTGCTCGCCACCTACCGGATGAACGTGCCGGCCGATCGTCTCGACGACGCCGCGCGCGAGCTCTCCGCCCTCCCCGACGTGCGCCTGTGCGCCGCGGTGACCGGAAACTGCAACCTCCTCGTGTCGGTGTGGTCACGCTCGGCGGAGGAGACCGCCCGGCTCGAGGGGCACTTCGGTGAGCGGATCCCGGGCCTGACCATCACCGCACGCACCGTGACCCTGCGCACCGTCAAACGCATGGGTCAGCTGCTCAACGCGGACGGCACCGCCGCCGAGCACATCCCGCTGGAGATGTAGGGACCACGATGGATTCGGCTGCTCGTCGCCCCACCGTGGGTTCGTGAATAGTCGCATCCAGCAGCGAGCCCGTTGCACCCCGGCGTGCGAGGCGACGATGATGGGGCGGTGATCATCGAACGCAGCTCGGTCGTCGGCGCGCCGATCGGGCAGGTGTGGGCGAGGGTCGTCGATCCGGAGGGGATCAACGACGAGATGCGTCCGTGGATGACGATGAGCATCCCGCGCGGTCAGGCGTCGATCAGCATCGACTCGGTCGCGGTCGGTGAACCGCTCGGCCGGGCGTGGCTGCGACTGTTCGGGCTGGTCCCGTTCGAGTACGACGATCTGACCATCGCGGAGCTGGAACCGGGCCTGCGGTTCCACGAGAAGTCGACGATGCTCAGCATGCGCCGATGGGAGCACGAACGCACGCTCAGGCCGTTCGACGACGGCAGCACCGGCGTCCACGACCGGATCACGTTCGAACCGAGGCTTCCGCTGGTGCCGCTGACGCCGGTGCTCGCCCGCGTACTGGACGCATTCTTCGGGCACCGGCACCGGCGTCTGGCGCGGCACTTCGGCTGACGGCCTCAGTGCGCCGTGTAACCACCGTCGACGACGAGTTCGGTGCCGGTGGTGAAGCCGGACTCGTCCGAGGCGAGGTAGAGCACCCCGTACGCGATCTCGTCCGGTTCACCCTGCCGCGGAAGGGGGTTGCCCGAGACGAGTTGGCGGTAGTACTCCTCCGGCCCGAGCGCGCTGCCCTCCGCCGACCGCCGGCTCATCGCCGTCCGCATCGACCCGGGATGGATCGAGTTGACGCGAATTCCGTCCGGCCCGTACGTGACGGCGTCGGATTTGCTCAGCAGCCGCACCGCGCCCTTCGACGCGTGGTACAGCGGGACGTTGGAGCCTCCGGTCAGCCCGTGGATCGACGAGAAGTTCACGATGCTGCCCTTCTTCCGGCCGATCATGTGGGGCACCACGTGTTTGGTCATCAGCCAGACGCCCTTGACGTTGACGTCGAAGATCTGGTCGAACTCGGCGACCGACGCCTCGTGTGACGGTGCGGGCCTGCCGATGATGCCGGCGCAGTTGACGAGAACGTCGGGGACGCCGACGGTCTCGACGATCGCTGCGACGGCGTCGGCGACACTGGTCTCGTCGGTGACGTCGACGGCGAACGGCGTGATCGCCTCCGAATCCCACGGTGCGTCCGGGAGTTTCCGGTCGAGCGCGGCAACCCGCGCCCCTTCCGCGGCGAGCATCCGGGCGGTCGCGCCGCCGAGATCACCGTTCGCCCCCGTGACGACGGCGACCTTCCCTGCCACTCGACCTGTCATGACCTGCCTCCCACTGCTGCGACGGCCCACGGGCCGATCATCGGAATCCATTCGGTGATGTCGTACGACGCGACGTATCCGTGCGTCCGGAACGGGTCGCCCTCGACGACGTCGACGACGTCCTGCCGGTCCGTGGCCTCGTAGACCATCGCGGCGCCGGGATCTTCTCCGGCGGCGAACGGTCCCGACCCGAGGATGAGTCCGCGGTCGGCGGCGGCCTGCAGGTGACTCTTGTGTTCGGGACGATACGTGTCCCGGCCGGCGGTGTCGCCGGTGTATGCGTAGCGGACGAGGTAGAACGGCACGTCAGACCTCTTCCAGGACGGTCGGTGTGGCGGATTCGCTGCGCAGCGACACGAGGATCTCGGCGTCCCGGCCGATGGTGTATCCGAAGACGAGGGCGGGCCCGATGTTGGCGCCGTAGCCCGGGTATCCGCCGCCGAAGATGCTGACCGCCGCGGAACCAGCCGCGAAGAGACCGGGGATCGGCTGGTTGTCGTCGTCGAGGACCTGGCTGTGCCGATCGACGGCGAGGCCGGAGTAGGCTCCGAGGTCGCCCATCTCGATCTTCGCCGCGTAGTACGGTCCCTTGTCGAGCGGCTCGAGGTTCGGATTGGGCTGGTGCTCCATGTCGCCCTTGAAGTGGTGGAACCAGTTGGATCCGCGATTGAACTTCGGGTCCTCCCCCTTGGCGGCGCCCGCGTTGAACTCGGACAGGGTCTTCTTCAGCCCGGCGGCGTCGACACCGATCTTGCGTGCGAGTTCCTCGACCGTGTCGGCCTTGTGGAGGAATCCGGTCTTCTTGAAATAGCTCTGCGGGATGGGCCGCGGCTTCGCGTAGCCGATTCCGTACTTGTTCATGGCTTTCGAGTCGGCGATGATGTAGCCGAATGTCTCGTCCTGGCCGGCGTTCTCCTGAATCATCGCCATGCCGAAGTCGTGGTACGAACTCGACTCGTTGGCGAAGCGTTCACCCTTGCGGTTCACGGCGATCAGTCCCGGGAGCCCGAACGCCCGCAGGTGCGGGAAGATCCGCTGCTGTCCGCGCAGACCGGTGAACACCGTGACCGGCGCCCAGGCGGCCGGCTCGTGGACGTCGGTGTCGACGTGCCCGCCGAGCGGAGCGGCCAGGCGCACGTTGTCGCCGTCGTGCCCGACGGTGGGCGTGAAGTGGTTGTCGCCGTGCGGATCATGACCCCAGTACTCGGCGCGCAGGGAGGCGTCCGAGGAGTAGCCGCCTGCCGCGATGACGACACCGAGCCGCGCCTCCACCGTTGCCGCGTGAACTCCCCCGAGCACGGCGCCGGTGACGACCCCGTTCTCCGACTGCAGGATCTTCGTGACGGGTGTCTCGGTCCACATCCGGATGCCGAGCTTGGCCGCGGACGACACCATCCGGACCATCAGCGAATTGCCGTTGGTCCGGTCGAACGACCGTCGGCAGAGCACCGTCTCGACCCACGTCTTGAGGAGCTTCTTCGACACGTAGGCAAACGATTTCCACGACTGGTTGGCGTGCAGGAACTGTGCGATGTCGGGTCCGACCTCGGGCATGTACCCGAAGACGGTGTACGTGTCGAGGTAGGGGCGCAACCGGAGCCGGTTCTCGCCGAGTGTGCGCGCGTCGACGACCTTGCCGGAGATCGCGCGCCCCGACGGCTTCGCACCCGGGGCGTCCATCTGGTAGTCCGGAGCCATTTCCGGATAGACGAATTCGACGTCGGTGTCGCGTTCGAGCCAGTCGATCGCCTCGGGGACCTCGTCGAGGAAGGTGTCGACCATCTCGGCCTTGTAGCAGTCCTTGGCGAGTGCCCGAATGTACGTTTCGATCTCCTGACGGGTGTCGCCCTGCGCGACGCCCTGCTTGTTGCCCGGCACCCACGCCCAGCCGCCCGAGATGGCGGTGGTGCCGCCGAGCCACTTCGACTTCTCGGCGACGATGACGCTGTGGCCTTCGCTCGCGGCCTTGAGCGCGGCGGCCATGCCCGCGGCCCCGGACCCGATGACCAACAGGTCGCATTTGACGGATTTCGAGCTCATATGTGGACCTTCCCTGGAGTGTCGGCACTCGATCGCGGCGCGCGAAGACACTGCTGTGCAGCATGTTTGGAGGAACACTGCGCGATCGGTGACGGTGTGTTCGTGTCACCCACTCTGACCGAGTCGAGACTCGGGTCACAGACCGACTCCAATGGATGGAAAGGTTTCTGATCAGTGCCGCGATCCGCGCGTCATCGCCCGGGTGATGCCGCGCGACGCCGTCGTCAGTGCCGCCACCACCGACTGCGGGTTCGCCTGATCGTGCGGGATGACGACGGACAGGGCGGCGATCACCTTGCCACCGTCGCTGTCCCGCACGGGCACAGCGACTCCCGTCGCACCCGGGGTGATGAGACCGGCGGCCACCGCGAAGTGCTGGTGCCGCACCTCGGCGAGGAGACGCCGCATCTGGTCGGGGTCGGTGACGGTGGCGTCGGTGTACCGTTCGAGCGGTTGCGACAGCAATTCGTCCTGCACGTCGCGGGAGGCGTTCGCCATCAGAACCAGACCGGACGAGCACGCATGCACCGGCAGCCGTCCGGCGATCTTGGTGACGTTGACGACGGACCCGCGGGTGGAGAGCCGTTCGACGAACAGCACCTCGTTGCCGTCGAGGACGCCCAGCTGGGTGTGCTGCTTGATCGCGGCGTTCACATCCTCCATGAACGGCATCGCCGCCTCGCGCAGGCTGAGGGTGTGCGAACCGCGGGACCCCAGCTCCCACATCCGGACCCCGATGCTGATGCGGGTGTCGTTGCGTTCGAGGAGGCGGAACTTGACGAGTTCGCCGACGATGCGGTGCGCCGTCGCGACGGGGAGGTCGGATCGACGCGCGATGTCGGACACCGACAGGGACGGTGTGTCCGCGTCGAAGGAAGACAAGACCCTCACGACGCGGGCAGTGACCGATTCTCCTGTCGGTGTCCGTGACATCGCCCCATTGTCCTCCGGTTACTCCCGCGAGGTCGACGGACGCCCGAGTTCGGCCAGCGGCACCCGGTACGTCTCGCGGGCGGTGAAGGCCGCGACGGACGAGACCAGCATGCACAGTGCAGTGAACACCGCGACCGGGACCCACGCGTTCGCCCCGGTTCCCAGCAGTGCCCAGCCGATCGCCGGGGCGAAACCGGCGATGAGGAAACCGATCTGCGTGCCGACGGCGAAACCGGAATAGCGCACGGGCGCGGCGAACATCTCGGTGAAGAAGCTCGGCCACAGGCCGTTCACCATCGAGTAGAACAGCGTCATCGTGAGCAGTGCGGCGACGAAGATCAGCGGAATGGAGCCGACCGAGATGGCCCAGAAGTATCCGAAGATCGTCACGCCGCATCCGAGGGTGCCGGTGATCCATACGGGGCGGCGTCCGACGCGGTCCGACAGCTTGGCGAGCAGAGGTATCGCGACGATGGAACCCGCGATCGACGCCGACGACGCCCACAGCATCGTGGTGCGGTCGATGCCGACGTCGGGTCCGGTGGCGTAGGCGAGCCCGAAGACGGTGAACACCGTCTGCCCGACGGCGAACAGCGAGCACAGGGCGATCCGCAGGACGTCCCGCCACTGGGTGGTCACCACGGTGACGACGGGCAGTTTCTGCACCTCCGCGTGCTCACGCGACTCCGCGAACACCGGGGTCTCGTCGAGCTTGGTGCGCACGAAGTAGGCGACCACGAGCATCACGGCACTGCACCAGAACGGGATTCGCCAGCCCCAGCTGTCGAGTTGGTCCTTCGGCAGCGCGGCCACCGGGATGAAGACGAGGGTCGCGAGCACCATCCCGGCCGCGTAGCCGGTCATCGTGAAACTCGTGAAGAATGCCCGCCGCCCCTCGGGTGAGTGCTCGAGAGTGAGCGTGCTGGCGCCCGCCGCCTCACCGCCCGCGGAGAACCCCTGCGCGAGGCGGCACAGGACCAGCAGGATCGGGGCGGCGATGCCGATCTGCTCGTAGGTGGGCAGGAACCCGATCGCGAGACTCGACAGTCCCATGATGAGCAGCGTCAGCAACAGAATCTTCTTGCGGCCCAACTTGTCCCCGAAGTGTCCCAGCACGATTCCGCCGACCGGCCGGGCCACGTAGCCGACGCCGAACGTCGCGAGCGCGGCGACCGTGCCGATCGCGTCGTTGCCGGCCGGGAAGAACGTGTGCCCGAAGACGAGGGCGGCGGCGGACCCGTAGATGAAGAAGTCGTAGTACTCGAGCGCGCTCCCGAGGAACGACGCGAGCGCCGCCTTCTTCGGCGTCTTCGCGACCTCGACGGGTGGCGCGGCGGTCGGGCTGTCGTGCGTCACGGCGGATACGTTCATCGACTCTCCTGCGATCGGGCCTGGCGTGGTGTGACTCAACGTGCCAACCGCGACCACGCGTGCGCAACGTCACATCCATCCATTGGAAAGCCGGCACCGTGCTGTCCCGGACGAACGGGACGCCCGTTGCGTCAGATCGAACGAGCGTCCCGTTCGTCCGAGAGGGGCTACGGCTACGCCGGGGAGAACTCCCAGCCGGTGCTCATGTCGCGGGCGAGGTCGGGCACCCGCCGCAGCACCCGCTGGCCCTCGACGAAGTCGCGGAACGGGATGGCCAGCAGGGCCCGCAGCTCGCCCGGACGGCCCTCGGCTAGCCGCTGGTAGGACGACGCGATGTCGCTGACGATGTACTGCCAGCGTGGTTCGCGGTCGGCCCAGTTGAAGCCCGGCAGGGGTGTCCGGAGACGGTAGTCCGCGCCGTTGACGTCGCCCGTCACCGACATCGGCGCGACCTGTCCCGGTGCCCGCGCGCCCGGGACCGAGGGTTGCGCCGCGAGGGTGGTGGCGTAGGTGAGCGCCCGGCCGACACCGTCGCGCGCGGCCGACGTGACGTCCCACTGGTCGGCGATGATCTGATTCTGCTCACGCGACGCCATCCGGAACAGGGCGTCCGCGTATCCCGCTGCGGTGCCGGAGAAGATGCCGTTCCAGGCGATCTCGGCGTTCTCGTCGAGCAGTCCCGCGGCGGCCATCTCCTCGACGCCGCCCCGGCCGTCGTTCAGGTACGCCTCGTGCATGGGCACCATGTCGAAGTAGATGTGTTTCTGCATCATCAGCAGGCGTTTCTGATACCAGTCCAGGTCGCTCGCCGTCATCGCCGGACCGACGGTGGCGAGATTTCTCGGGTCCGGGGGCAGGAGCGTCGTCGCCTCGCCGGGAAGTCCGCGGATCGTGGACGCGACGGCGTTGCCGAGCGTGTGGACGGCGTCGACTCCGAGCACGGTCCGGCCGAGGTCGAGGTCCCAGAAGCCGGCAGCGAACGAGCCTCCCGCCAGTCCGGCCATACCGGACCAGTAGAGCTCGGCGCGTTGGAGTTGATACCGGCCGTAGTTCTCGTACACCCGGTCGACCACCGCCGCGTTGGCGATCAGCCCGGCGTTCGGATCCCACCCGGCAAGGTCGATGCCGGACGCCTCGGATCCTCGCGCCAGCCAATATTGTTGCAGCAGGACGGGATACCTACTCGGTGCGACGCCGTCGGAGCGGGCGGCGGCCAGCGCGGCACCGAGTGCGGCGGAGTCGGTGGGCAGCCGGGGGTCCAGCCCGCCGATCGACTCCGCTGCCGCGTTCGCGGGCGTGATGTCGAGGAGGCCCGCGTAACCGGTGGCGTGCGCGACGTTCGGCGCCGGACCGGCCAACGCGAGGACCCCGAGCAACGCGACGAGCACCCCGCGGATCGTCGTGTTGCGGACCCCAGGTGATTGGCAGTGCACAGCACCGGGCATATCGGGTATTTAACAACATATATGTGATTGCGTCCGGGGTTTGCCCGGATCCACCCCCACGTGAGCGCTAAGGAGTGCCCCGGCACACGACGCCACTCACGTGGGGCCGAGTTCACCCAGGACGGCCGAGAGAATGGTGTGCGCGCTGGCGATGACCGTCTCGATCGGCTGGGGGTTCTCCGACAGCACCCACTGCTGGGCGATCATCAGCACCGCCCCGACCAGGCCGGTCGCGAGGGTGCGGAGGTGGAACTCCGGGAACGCGGTGCGGTCGACGGCCGGACCGATGACGACGAGCACGGCGTCCACGAACGACCGGGTGACGCGGCGGTAGGCGATGTCGACTTCCGGGCCGACACCGAGGACCTCCTGGAAGGCGATCCGCGGGATCCGCGGGTCGTCGGCGACGGACCGGAAGAACGCGGTCAGCGCCCCGCGAACCCTGGCGTCCAGATCGGCGCCCCCGCCCCCCGCGCCGCGCAGGACGTTGTCCCGGAGGCGGTCGGTCACGCTCGCGTACGCCGCCAGCAGCAGGGCCTCGCTGTCGTCGAACGACTCGTAGAAGTAGCGCTTGGTCAGCCCGGCGGTCGCGCAGATCTTCTCGACGGTCGCGGACCGGTATCCGCTGGTCCCGAACACTTCGACGGCAGCGTCGACGAGACGCGCGCGGCGCTCTTCCTGACGCTGGCGAGGGCCCGCACCGCGGTAGGTGCGGCCCGTCTCGTCGAGCCTGGGCGAACTCACTCCCCAATATTGACACCGCACAGTTCCAGATACAAACTGACACTGAACGGTGCCAGATCACACGCCAGGAGATCACATGCCCACGCTCAGGAACAAAGTCGCACTCGTCACCGGAGCCGCGCGGGGCATCGGAGCCGAGACGTCCCGCGCCCTCGCCCGCAAGGGCGTCAAACTGATCCTGATCGACCTGGACGCCGAACCACTGAAAGCCCTCGCTGCCGAACTCGGTGACGACGTCGCGCTCGCCGTGGCCGCCGACGTCTGCGACCTGCCCGCCATGCAGAAGGCCGTCGACTCCGGCGTCGCGAAGTTCGGGGGCATCGACTTCGTTCTCGCGAACGCCGGCATTGCCAGCTACGGCTCGGTGATGCAGGTCGATCCCGCCACGTTCAAGCGGGTCGTCGACGTCAACATCCTCGGGGTCTTCCACACCGTCCGGGCTGCGCTTCCGTCCGTGATCGAACGCAAGGGCTACATCCTGATCGTCTCGTCGCTCGCCGCGTTCGCACCCGCGCCCGGTCTGGCCGCGTACTGCGCGAGCAAGGCCGGCGTCGAGCATTTCGCCAACGTCCTGCGTCTCGAAGTCGCGCACCGTGGCGTTGCCGTGGGCTCGGCCCACATGTCGTGGATCGACACCCCGCTCGTCCAGGACGCGAAAACCGACCTCACCGCATTCAACCAACTTCTCGCGGTCCTGCCGGGACCGGTCGGCAAGACGTCGTCGGTGGGTCCCTGCGTCGACGCATTCGTCGATGCCCTGGCCAAGCGGAAACGCCGGGTCTACGTGCCGCGGTGGGTCGCGCTCGCCGGCTGGCTGAAGGCGGTGGTGACGTCGCGCGTCGGCGATCGCAACACGCTGCCCCACGTACCCCGCATTCTTCCGCTGATGGACGAGGAGGTCGCGAAGCTCGGCCGCTCCACCAGCGCACGTAATGTCGCTCTCGACGACGTCGCCGTAGACCCGAAGTAGCCACCCGTCCCACCCAGCGAGAGAGTCTTCATGTCACACACCGATACCGCCGCCGACACCACCGGCGCGAAGGCTCCCGTCGAACACCTCGACGTGCTGATCATCGGGGCCGGACTGTCCGGGATCGGTGCCGCGTACCACCTGCAGGACAGCTTCCCCGGCCGGACGTACGCGATCCTGGAGAGCCGTGAGACGATCGGCGGCACGTGGGACCTGTTCCGCTACCCCGGCATTCGGTCCGACTCCGACATGTACACGCTGGGCTACCGCTTCCGGCCGTGGGAGAACGACAAGTCGATCGCCGACGGTCCCGCGATCCTCGAGTACGTCAAGGACACGGCGGCCGAGCACGGGATCGACCGGAACATCCGGTTCCGGCACAGGGTCGTTCGCGCCGAGTGGTCGACCTCGAACGCCCGTTGGACGATCGACGCCGAGCGCACCGACACCGGTGAGACCGTCCGGTTCACCGCCGATTTCCTGATGTCCTGCAGTGGGTACTACCGCTACGACGAGGGCTACACCCCCGAGTTCCCGGGCATCGACCGGTTCGCCGGGCAGGTCGTGCACCCACAGAAGTGGCCCGAGGACCTCGACTACGCCGGCAAGCGGGTGGTCATCATCGGCAGCGGCGCCACCGCGGTGACGCTGGCACCGTCGATGGCCGCCGAGGCCGCGCACGTGACCATGCTGCAGCGCTCGCCCACGTACATCATCTCGATGCCGGCCAAGGACAAGCTGGCCAACAAGCTGCGGCGCCACCTGCCCACGCGGCTCGCCTACGCGCTGACCCGGCTCAAGAACGCGTCGGTGGCGACGGCGATCTACCAACTGTGCCAGCGGTACCCGGAATTCATGAAGGGCCGCATCCGGCAACTCCAGGAGAAGTGGCTGCCGAAGGGCTACGACATCGACAAACACTTCACGCCCCGCTACAACCCGTGGGATCAGCGACTGTGCCTCGTGCCCAACGGGGATCTGTTCCGCTCCATCCGCAACGACGAAGTGTCGATCGTGACCGATCACATCGACACGTTCACCGAATCCGGGATCACGCTGAAGTCCGGCGACGAGCTGCGCGCCGACGTCGTCGTCACCGCAACGGGTTTGAACCTGCTCGCGTTCGGCGGGATGACACTCGCCGTCGACGGCCGCGACATCGACCTCACCGAGACCATGGCATACAAGGGGATGATGCTCAGCGGGGTGCCCAATTTCGCCTTCGTCATCGGCTACACCAACGCGTCCTGGACGCTGAAGGCCGACCTGGTGTGCGAATACGTCTGCCGTCTGCTCGCGCACATGGACGCGAACGGATTCGCGCAATGCTCCCCGGAGCGGGACAGCGCGGTCGACGAGGAGCCGTTCCTCGACTTCGCCGCCGGCTACGTGCTGCGGTCGGTGGAGTCGTTCCCGAAGCAGGGTTCGAAAGCACCGTGGCGGCTGCGGATGAACTACTTCCGCGACCTGGTGACACTGCGGCACGGCAAGATCGTCGACGATGCGATGGTGTTCCGCCCGTGAGTACTTGTTAACCGCCCGCGGTTAACAAGTACTCACGGGTGCTGTCTTCCGACATTCGGAATCGGAGTTGGAAACGGGTGACCTGTCAGCCACGGTAAGTGGGTCGTGAGCCACATCACAGCCCACCTCCGAGGAAGAGCAGGTCCCGCGCATGCAATTCGACCTACGCGAACGCATCGACAGCAGTCCGATGACGCGCTACCAATGGGGCGCCATCGCCATCTGCGGTCTACTCAACGTGCTCGACGGCTTCGACGTTCTCGTCATGGCGTTCACCGCGCAGTCGGTGTCGCAGGAGTGGGCTCTGTCCGGCTCCGTCGTCGGCCTCCTGCTCAGCGCCGGGCTGTTCGGCATGGCCGCGGGGTCGCTGTTCCTGGCGCCGTGGGCAGACACCATCGGTCGCCGCGCCATGATCCTGCTGTGCCTGGCGCTGGCGTCGTCGGGCATGCTGCTGTCGGCGGCCAGCCAGAACGCGATGCAACTCGGTCTGCTCCGCGCGCTCACCGGGGTCGGAATCGGCGGAATCCTCGCCAGCAGCAACGTCATTGCCAGTGAGTACGCGTCGAACCGCTGGCGCGGGCTGGCCGTGAGCCTCAATTCCACCGGGTACGCCGTCGGCGCCACCCTCGGCGGCATCATCGCCGTCGTGCTGCAGAACTCGCTCGGGTGGCGCTCGGTGTTCCTGTTCGGCGGTGTGTGCACGGCCGTGATCATCCCCGTCGTCTATGCGCGGCTCCCCGAATCGATCGACTTTCTGCTCGTGCGTCGCCCGGCCAATGCCCTCGACCGGATCAACGCGTTCGCGCAGCGGGTCGGGCAGCCGCGACTCGACGAACTGCCCGCACCGCGCGCCGCCGCCACCGCCGATGCCGGATTCGCGATGCGCGTCCTGCTGTCCCCGCAGCGCCGCCGTAGCACCCTCCTGGTGTGGTTCGCGTTCTTCACGGCGATGTTCGGCTTCTACTTCGTCACCAGTTGGACGCCGAAACTGCTGGTCGAGGCGGGCATGTCCGCGAACCAGGGCGTCACCGGCGGCGTGCTCCTCAACCTCGGCGGCATCTTCGGCGCCACCTTGCTCGGCGCGCTGTCGGCGCGGTTCGCCCTGAAGCGGGTGCTCATCGCCTACCTGGCGATCGCGGGGGTGCTCCTCCTCGTCTTCGTCCCCGCCACCGCATCCATCGTCGTCGCGTTCGGGCTCGGCGCCCTCATCGGCGTCTTCGCCAACGGCTGCATCGCCGGGCTGTACGCGATCACCCCGTCGGTCTACTCCCCGGCCGTCCGGGCCACCGGAGTCGGCTGGGGCATCGGCATCGGACGCGTCGGCGCCATTGCGTCCCCGATCGTCGCGGGCGCCCTCCTCGACCGCGACTGGTCGCCCACGCAGCTGTACATCCTCGTCGCCGTGTCCTTCCTGCTCGCCGGAATTGCCGTGTCGCGACTGCGATTCGAGAAGACCGGCGGCTCCTCCACCCGTGAGTGGTTGACGAGTGCAGAGACTCGTTAACCACTCACGGGCCCGGAGGGCCTAGGCGTGCACGTGCAGCGGTTTGCCGGCCACCGCGAGCAGTGCCTCGCCGAGGGCCTCGCCCTGGGTGGGGTGGGCGTGCACGAACTTCGCCGCCTGGGCGGCGTCGACCTCGAAGTTGTACAGCATCTGCGCCTCGCCGATCAGCTCGCCGACGCGGTCGCCGACCATGTGCACACCGACCACGACGCCGTCCGGCGCCACCACGAGTTTGACCGCCCCCGACGTCTTGAGGATCTGACTCTTGCCGTTGCCGGCGAGGTCGTAGACGACCGTCCGGATCTCGTCGCCGAACTGCTCCCGCGCCGCGGTCTCGGTCAACCCGACCGACGCGACCTCGGGGTGGGAGTACGTGACGCGGGGGATGCCGGTCTCGTCGATGACGTCCGGACGGAGCCCGGCGATCTCCTCCGCCACGAAGATGCCCTGCTGGAAGCCGCGGTGCGCGAGCTGGAGGCCGGGCACGATGTCGCCGACGGCATAGACGTTCGGCACCGTGGTGCGCAGCCGGTCGCTGGTCACCACGAATCCCCGGTCGAGGACCACCCCGGTCTCCTCGTACCCCATCGAGGCGGTGTTCGGACCGCGGCCCACCGCGACCAGTACGACGTCGGCGTCGAGCACGTCGCCGGAGTCGAGGGTGACGGTCACCGCGTCCTCGTCCTGCGCCACCTCGGTGACCCGCACCCCGGTCTTCGCGGCGATCTTGCGACGACGGAACGCCCGCTCCAGGTATTTGGAGACCGTCTCGTCCTCGTTCGGGACCAGCCTCGGCATCGCCTCGACGATCGTCACCGACGCACCGAACGACGCCCACACACTGGCGAATTCGACGCCGATGACGCCGCCGCCGAGGATGATCGCCTTCTTCGGGACCGTCGGCAGCACGAGCGCCTGATCGCTGGTGACGACCCTGCCGCCGATGCTGATGCCCGGCAACGTCTTCGGAGACGAGCCCGTCGCCAGGACGACAGCCCCGCCGGTGATCACCTCGCCGTCGACCTCGACACCGTTGGGACCGACCAGCCGTCCGCGTCCGTTGACGACGGTGATGCCGTGGGAATCGACGAGACCTTGCAAGCCCTTGTGCAGGCGGGTGACGATGGCGTTCTGATAGCTCAGCACCTTGTCGAGGTCGACCCCGCCGAACGTGACGTCGACCCCGAACTGCGCGGCCGTGCGGGCACTGTCGGCGACCTCGGCGGAATGCAGCAGCGCCTTGGTCGGAATGCACCCCTGATGCAGGCAGGTGCCGCCGAGTTCGTTCTCTTCGATCAGAATGACCGAACGGCCCAGTTCGGCCGAGCGGATCGCGGACGCATAGCCGCCGGAACCGCCGCCGAGGATGACGACATCTGCAGATCGGTTGGACATGGGGACTCCTTGCTGAAATGGAAGAGAATGGGATTCAGTGAATTGCGGTCGCGGCGACCGCTTCGGCGTGCAGGCGGCCCGCCCGGTAGGACGACCGCACGAGCGGGCCGGACAGAACGCCGAGGAATCCGATCTCGCGGGCGACCCCGTCGAGCATCACGAACTCCTCCGGTTTCGCCCACCGCTCCACCGGATGATGCCGGGCCGAGGGCCGGAGGTACTGCGTGATCGTGATCAACTGGCAGCCGGCGGCGTGCAGGTCCCGGAGTGCCTGGATCACCTCGTCCGTGGTCTCCCCCATCCCGAGGATCAGGTTCGACTTGGTGATCAGACCGTCCTCCCGCGCGCGTGTGATCACGTCGAGGGAACGCTCGTAGGTGAAGGCAGGCCGGATGCGACGGAAGATCCGGGGAACGGTCTCCACATTGTGCGCGAGTACCTCCGGGCGGGTGCCGAACACCTCGTGCAACTGTGCGGCGTCGGCATTGAAATCCGGGATCAGCAGTTCGACGCCGGTCCCCGGACACAGTTCGTGAATCTGCCGGACCGTCTCGGCGTACAGCCAGGCGCCGCCGTCGGGCAGATCGTCGCGCGCCACGCCGGTGACGGTGGCGTACCGGAGGTCCATGGTCTGCACCGATTCCGCGACCCGCCGGGGTTCTCCCCGATCGAGGGCCGCGGGACGTCCGGTGTCGATCTGGCAGAAGTCACACCGTCGGGTGCATTGGCTGCCGCCGATGAGGAACGTGGCCTCGCGGTCCTCCCAGCATTCGAAGATGTTGGGACATCCGGCTTCCTGACACACGGTATTCAGGTTCTCGCGTTCGACGAGGGCGGCGAGATCACGGTATTCGGGACCGGTCCGCATCTGCACCTTCATCCACGACGGTTTGCGTTCGACCGGGGTCTGGGCGTTGCGGACTTCGAGGCGGAGCAGGCGCCTGCCTGCCGGGGCGAGCGGAGCGACGGGGGATGGTGCCGGGGAATTAGTCATGGAGGAACTCCTACGACCGGACGAAACCGGTCGGTATGCGACCCCCGGCAGCACGGCACGAGGGAAAGTGAGGGGAAGGCGAGCACACGACGACAACCGTTGCACTCGAAGCTGTCTGGGCTCTCACCGAGCGGCGTGTGCGGTCACGTCCGAGCGAGGATGAATCGAGGATGCCAAACGACGAGGCGTTTTGGCAACATCACCGCCCGCTCGGCGACCGGGACGGAGCCTGGGGAGACAAACCCGCCACGCCTGTGTACTGTTTGGCCAACCACAACTGAATACGCCGTTGACGCGCAGCGGGAGAACCTCCTTTTCGGAGGCGCCGTAGGAGCAACTTCCTCCCCGGGAATCTCTCAGGCCCCAGTACCGCAGCGTAGAGGCAACTCTGGAGAACAGAATCGGCCGCAGGCCGGTACTTACCGAAGGTGAAGAGCACGCCGCTCATGCGGTGCGCCCAAACTCTCAGGTTTCAGGACAGAGCGGGGAGGTGCCCCCTTGTCGATGTCCGGTGCGGTCCGGACTCAACGAAACCGGAGTCACCTCGTGTCAGTCGAATCCCGCCACGCGCATCGCAGCGCGCCTCTCACCAGCGATTTTCCGTCACGCCACATCGGCCCCGACGCTTCCGCCACCCAGCGCATGCTCGGCGCCCTCGGTTACGACACGCTCGATCAGCTCATCGATGCCGCGGTGCCTGACCAGATCCGCAGCTCGGAGGCCATGGACCTGCCGGTGGCGCGGTCCGAGCAGCAGGTGCTGTCCGACCTGCGGACGCTGTCGGAGCGCAACGAGACCCGCGTCCAGATGATCGGCCTCGGTTACCACGACACCATCACCCCCGCAGTTCTGCGCCGCAACATGCTCGAGTCGCCGGCCTGGTACACCGCGTACACGCCGTATCAGCCGGAGATTTCCCAGGGCAGGCTCGAGGCGCTGCTGACGTTCCAGACGGTCATCGAAGACCTGACGGCCCTCCCCCTCGCCGGCGCGTCCCTGCTGGACGAGGCCACCGCGGTGATGGAGGCGGTGCTGCTGATGCGGCGCGCGAACAAGGCGAAGTCGGGGACGTCCCGCGTCGTCGTCGACGCCGACTGTCTGCCGCAAACCCTCGCGGTGGTGTGCGGCCGGGCCAAGTCGGTGGGCATCGACGTCGAGGTGGCCGACCTGACCGGCGGTCTTCCGGACGGTGACCTGTTCGGCGTCGTGTTCCAGGCGCCCGGCGCCAGCGGCCACGTGCGCGATCTGGCCCCGCTCATCGCCGCCGCCCAGGAGCGCGGCGCGCTGACCACGGTCGCGGCCGACCTGCTGTCGCTGACGCTGCTGACGCCGCCCGGCGAGCAGGGTGCCGACATCGCGGTGGGATCCGCCCAGCGTTTCGGTGTGCCGCTGTTCTTCGGTGGGCCGCACGCCGGGTACATGGCCGTGCGCGGCGGACTCGAGCGCATGCTCCCCGGCCGGCTCGTCGGTGTGTCCGTCGACGTCGACGGGAAGACCGCCTACCGGCTGGCACTGCAGACCCGCGAACAGCACATCCGGCGTGACAAGGCGACGAGCAACATCTGCACCGCGCAGGCGCTCCTCGCGAACGTCGCCGCCATGTATGCCGCCTATCACGGCCCGGAAGGGCTGCGTGCCATCGCGACTCGGGTACACGGACATGCCACGTCCGTCGCGGGCGGCCTCCGCACGGCGGGACACTCGGTGGTCCACGACAGCTTCTTCGACACCGTGCTGGTGCACGTTCCGGCCGGGGCGCGCGACGTCGTCGACCGCGCCGACCGCGCCGGCATCAACCTGAGGCTGGTCGATTCGGACCACGTCGCGGTCGCCTGCGACGAGTGCACCACCGACGAGATCGTCGACCGGGTCCTGTCCGCGTTCGGCGCACGAGCCCAGGCGGGAACGGTCTCCGCGCTGCCGCGGTCGCTGCTTCGCACGTCGAACTACCTGCAGCACCCCGTGTTCCACGAGCACCGGTCCGAGACGGCGATGCTGCGCTTCCTGCGCGCGCTGTCGGACAAGGACCTCGCGCTGGACCGCACCATGATCCCGCTCGGCTCGTGCACGATGAAGCTCAACTCCGCCGTGGAGATGGAGCCGATCAGCTGGCCCGGGTTCGCGTCCATCCACCCGTACGCCCCGGTCGAACAGACCAGCGGCTACCTGCAGCTCATCCGCGGCCTCGAGCGGTGGCTGGGTGAGATCACCGGATACGACCGGGTGTCGTTGCAGCCCAACGCCGGATCGCAGGGCGAACTGGCCGGTCTGCTGGCCATCAACGGCTACCACGACAGCCGCGGCGACCACGGACGCGACATCTGCCTCATCCCGCAGTCCGCGCACGGCACCAACGCCGCATCCGCGGTGCTGGCGGGCATGCGGGTGGTCGTGGTCGCGACGGCGACCAACGGCAACATCGACCTGGGCGACCTGCGCGCGAAGATCGCCGCCCACGAGGGCACCATCGCCGCGATCATGCTCACCTACCCGTCCACCCACGGTGTGTACGAGAACGACGTGCGGACGGTGTGCGATCTCGTGCACGAGGCCGGCGGCCAGGTGTACGTCGACGGCGCCAACCTCAACGCGCTCGTCGGCCTGGCCCAGCCCGGGAAGTTCGGCGGCGACGTGTCGCACCTGAACCTGCACAAGACGTTCTGCATCCCGCACGGCGGCGGCGGACCCGGCGTCGGACCGGTCGCGGTGCGTAAGCATCTGGCGCCGTTCCTGCCCGGCAACCCGCTCGGCGGAGACCAACTCGGCACTCCGGTGTCGGCGGCCAACTACGGCTCCGCCGGCATCCTGCCGATCACGTGGGCGTACATCGCCCTGATGGGCCCGGACGGGCTGACGGAGGCCACCAAGTCCGCGGTGCTGGCCGCCAACTACGTCGCGAAGGCGCTCGACGCGCACTTCCCCGTCCTCTACACCGGACCCTCGGGTCTGGTGGCGCACGAATGCATCCTGGACCTGCGACCCGTTACGAAGGCCACCGGCGTGACCGCCGAGGACGTGGCAAAGCGGTTGATCGACTACGGTTTCCACGCCCCCACCCTCTCGTTCCCCGTCAGCGGCACCCTGATGGTGGAGCCCACCGAATCCGAGGATCTGGCCGAACTCGACCGCTTCATCGAGGCGATGATCTCGATCCGCGGCGAAATCGACCTGGTCGGCGACGGCGTGTGGCCGCTCGAACGCAGCCCACTGCGTCAGGCCCCGCACACCGCGGATCAGGTCACCGCCGACAACTGGGATCTGCCCTACCCGCGGCACCTGGCGGCCTTCCCCGTCGCGTCGCTGCGTGCCGGCAAGTACTGGCCCCCGGTTCGCCGCATCGACGGCGTGCACGGCGACCGCAACCTCGTGTGCTCGTGCCCCGCGCCCGAGGCCTTCGAGAACACCACCGACATCGAACTGCCAATCAAAACCGCAGCAGCAAAATCCGGGGCGCTCGCCGAGGCCCCCGAGGAGGCCTTCGCATGACCGTCACCACGACACCCACGTCCCCGCTACTGGACGAGCACGGCGCTCTCGGAGCGCATTTCACCGACTTCGCGGGCTGGCAGATGCCGCTGAAGTACGACAGCGAACTCGCCGAACACCACGCCGTCCGTAAGTCCGCCGGACTGTTCGACCTCTCGCACATGGGTGAGATCGCCGTCACCGGAACAGAGTCCGGCGCACTGCTGGACTACGCCCTGGCCGGCGAGCTGTCGAAGATCGGTGTCGGACGGGCCAAATACTCGCTCCTGTGCAACGCGGACGGCGGCGTGATCGACGATCTCGTCGTCTACCGGCTCGCCGACGAGCACTTCCTGGTGGTCGCGAACGCCGCGAACGCCCCGGCCGTGTACCGCGAACTGGCCGCACGCGCCGACGGTTTCTCGGCGAACGTCGACGACCAGTCCGCGGAGACCGCGCTGATCGCGGTGCAGGGACCGGCCGCGCAGAACATCGTGCAGTCCCTCGTTCCCGCCCTGCAGTTGGAGACCGTCGCGGAACTGAAGTACTACGCGGTCACCCGCGCGGTCGTCGCCGGCATCGACGTCCTCCTGGCCCGCACCGGCTACACCGGTGAGGACGGCTTCGAGCTGTACGTGCCGAACGCACAGTCGGTGGCGTTGTGGCGCGCACTGCTGGCCGCCACCACGGAGCGGGACGGCGTCCCCGCGGGTCTCGCGTGCCGCGACACCCTGCGGCTCGAGGCCGGAATGGCGCTCTACGGGCACGAACTGACCCTCGACACGAACCCGTACGAGGCCGGTCTCGGCAAGGTGGTCCGGCTGAACAAGGAGTTCGTCGGCCGCGACGCCCTGCAGACGTTGTCGGAGCAGGCCCCGCAGCGGGTGCTCATCGGTCTCGCAGGCACCGGACGCCGCGCCGCCCGCGCCGAATACACCGTTCACGACGCGACCGGCGGAGCGGCCGTCGGCACGATCACGTCCGGCGCCCTGTCCCCGACGCTCGGACATCCGATCGCGCTGGCATTCGTCGACATCGCGTTCCGTGAGCCCGGCACCGAGCTGACCGTCGACATCCGCGGCAAGAAGGAACCGTTCGTGGTCACCCCGTCGCCGTTCTACCGCCGTTCCTGAACCCTCCCACTCCCTTCGGCCCCGAAAAGGTACCGCCATGTCTTCAGCAGCCTTCCCCGACGACCGCAGCTACACCGACGACCACGAATGGGTCCTGATCGCGCCGGGCGCCGATCTCCCCGACGAGCCCGTCCGCGTCGGCATCACGTCCGTCGCCGTCAACTCGCTCGGCGAACTCGTCTTCGTCGATCTGCCCGAGGTCGGGACGACCATCGTCGCCGGCGAATCGTGCGGTGAGGTGGAGTCCACCAAGACCGTCTCCGAGCTGTACCCGCCGGTGAGCGGCCGGGTGACCCTGATCAACACTGCCGCCGTCGACGACCCCGGCCTGGTCACCTCCGACCCGTACGGGGAGGGCTGGCTGTTCGCCGTCCAGCCGTCCGCGGCCGGAGAGCTCCTCACCGCCGCCGAGTACGCCGAGAAGAACGGAGCGAACGCATGAGCGTCCTGAACCGTGACCTCGCGGACTTCGACCCGGACGTCGCCGCGCTGATCGGCAAGGAACTCGATCGTCAGCGCACCGGCCTGGAGATGATCGCGTCGGAGAACCACGCGCCGCTCGCGGTCATGCAGGCGCAGGGTTCGGTGCTGACCAACAAGTACGCGGAGGGCTACCCGGGGCGCCGCTACTACGGCGGCTGCGAGCACGTCGACTCCATCGAGCAGCTCGCCATCGACCGCGTCAAGGCCCTGTTCGCCGCGGAATACGCCAACGTGCAACCGCATTCCGGCGCCACCGCGAACGCGTCGGTGATGCACGCGCTGATCAAACCGGGCGACACCATCCTCGGACTGTCCCTCGCCGACGGCGGCCACCTCACGCACGGCATGCGGCTCAACTTCTCCGGCAAGCTCTACAACGTGGCCGCCTACGGGGTGTCCGAGCAGGACTACCTCATCGACATGGACGAGGTCGCGAAGGCCGCGCGCGAACACCGGCCGCAACTGATCATCGCCGGCTGGTCGGCCTACCCGCGCCAGTTGGACTTCGCCCGGTTCCGGGAGATCGCGGACGAGGTCGGCGCCTACCTGATGGTCGACATGGCCCACTTCGCCGGCCTGGTGGCCACCGGTTTCCACCCGTCCCCGGTGCCGCACGCGCACGTGGTGACGTCGACGACGCACAAGACGCTCGGCGGGCCCCGCGGCGGGATCATCCTGACGGGCGACGCGGCCATCGCGAAGAAGATCAACTCGGCGGTCTTCCCCGGCCAGCAGGGCGGGCCGCTCGAGCACGTGATCGCCGGTAAGGCAACGGCATTCAAGATGGCCGCCGAACCCGAGTTCGCGGAACGTCAGGAACGCTGCCTCGATGGGGCGAAGGTCCTCGCCGAGCGGCTCAGCCGCCCCGACGTCAAGGAAGCCGGCATCAGCGTCCTCACCGGCGGCACGGACGTGCACCTCGTCCTCGTCGACCTCCGGGACGCCGACATCGACGGGCAGCAGGCCGAGGACCGCCTCGACGCGATCGGAATCACGGTCAACCGCAACGCCGTTCCGTTCGACCCGCGGCCGCCGATGGTGACGTCCGGTCTGCGCATCGGCACACCGGCACTCGCGGCGCGCGGTTTCGGCCGGGCCGACTTCGTGGCGGTCGCCGATCTGATCGCGCAGGCCCTCGTCGCCGCCGAAGGTGCCGACACGTCGGCACTCGCGGCCCAGGTCCGAGCGCTCGCCGACAAATACCCCCTCTACCCGGAGCTGTAGGGATGACCATCAGCGTCTTCGACCTCTTTTCCGTCGGCATCGGCCCCTCCAGTTCACACACGGTCGGGCCGATGCGGGCGGCGGGGACGTTCGTCGACGACCTCGGCGCGCTCGGCGTTCTCGGGGACGTCGCCGGTGTCCGTGTCGACCTGTACGGCTCGCTCGCAGCGACCGGCGCGGGCCACGGCACCATGTCGGCGATCCTCCTCGGCCTCGAGGGGTATCGGCCGGAGACCATCGCCACCGAGGAGCTGGAGACGCGGCTCGACGAGGTGCGGGCGAGCCGGCGGATCCGCCTCGGCGGGACGGTCGACATCCCGCTCGCCGAGGACGAGATGGTGCTGCATCCGTTGACGGTGCTGGATTTTCACCCCAACGGGATGACCCTCACCGCCACCGGGGTGGACGGTCGCGAACTACATGCGCGGACGTACTTCTCGATCGGCGGCGGCTTCGTCGTCACCGGCGCCGAACCGGCGATGTCCGTCGGCGCCGGCGCGAACGCGCTGTCGTTCGGGTCGGCTCGCGAATTGCTCGAACTCAGCGAGCACTACGGACTCGGGATCAGCGAGGTAATGCTCGAGCACGAACGGGCCCTCCGGCCCGAGTCGGAGGTCCGGGCGCGACTGCTGCACATCCGGGACGTGATGGTCGAGTGTCAGCAACGCGGAATCAGCCGGGACGGGTACCTACCCGGCAATCTGCAGGTGCGCCGACGCGCCCGTGGCTGGTACGAGCGGCTCAATGCGGAAGACCCGTACCGTGATCCCGCGTTCGCCGAGGACTGGGTGAATCTGGTGGCCCTCGCCGTCAACGAGGAGAACGCGTCCGGTGGGCGGATCGTGACCGCCCCCACCAACGGCGCGGCCGGCATCATCCCGGCGGTGCTGCATTTCGCACTGCACTACACCCCGGCGGGCAAGGCGGATCCGGACGGCACGTCGGTGCGATTTCTGTTGGCGGCAGGCGCAATCGGATCCCTGTACAAGGAGCGGGCCTCGATCTCCGGGGCGGAGGTGGGCTGCCAGGGCGAGGTCGGCTCCGCAGCGTCGATGGCCGCCGCCGGTCTCGCCGAGATCCTCGGCGGCACCCCCGCGCAGGTGGAGAACTCGGCGGAGATCGCGATGGAACACAGTCTCGGTCTGACGTGCGATCCCATCGGAGGTCTGGTGCAGATTCCGTGCATCGAGCGCAACGCCATCTCGGCGGGCAAGGCGATCAACGCCGCCCGGATGGCACTGCGCGGCGACGGCACCCACCGCGTCAGCCTCGACCAGGTGATCGAGACGATGCGGGCCACCGGCGCCGACATGAGCTCGAAGTACAAGGAGACGTCTACCGGTGGTCTGGCCGTCAACGTGTCGGTGAACCTCGTCGAATGCTGACACGGTGCCGGGGATCCGATCGGGATCCCCGGCACCGCGGTCATGCAGGTGCGGGCTGCAACAGACCGATCCGGTCGAATCGCGCCGCACGTTCGGAGAGTCGCTCGGTGGTGTCCGCCGCATCGAGGAGCGCCAGCTCGCGGTGGAGCACCGCACCCACCCGGGTGCAGAAGGCCGTGGATTCCTCGGCTGCATCGGGGAATTCGGGGATCACCTCGTCGACGATGCCGCTCGCGAGGAGATCGGACGACCGGATGCCCTGCCGGGCGGCCATGTCCGGCGCGTGCGCGATGTCGTGGTGCAGGATCGCGCTCGCACCCTCGGGCGGCAGCGGCGAGAGCCAGCCGTGCTGGGCCGCGAGCACCCGATCGGCCGGAATCAACGCGAGCGCGCCGCCGCCGGTGCCCTGCCCGAGCAGCAGGGAGATCGTGGGAACGTCGAGTGAGACCATGTCGGCGATGCAGCGCGCGATTTCGCCGGCGAGCCCGCCCTCCTCGGCCTCCTTCGACAATGCCGCTCCCGCGGTGTCGATGACCGTCACCAGCGGCAGGTTCAGTTCCGCCGCCAGCCGCATTCCCCTGCGCGCTTCCCGCAGGGCGGCCGGGCCGAGCGGCGACCGCGTGGTCTGCCCGCGACGGTCCTGCCCGAGCAGGACGCAGGGCATGTCACCGAACCGGACGAGGGCGAGGATCAGACCCGGATCGATCTCTCCCTGACCGGTTCCGTTGAGCGGGAGAACATCCGAGGCCGAATGGAACATCACGTCGCGCACCCCGGGCCGGTCCTCGCGTCGCGACGCGAGCACCGACTCCCACGCGGGAACGTCCGGCAGACTCTCGTGCACGGCGGGGTCGGCGGGAGCCGGCCGGCCACCGCGGCTGGAGGTGATGATGCGCAGCGCGCGGTCGACGATCTCGGCGAGCTGGTCCGGCGGCCGCACCGCGTCGATGAGTCCGTGCGCGTGCAGGTTCTCGGCGGTCTGGACACCGGTGGGGAACGGCGCGTCGTACAGCGCCTCGTACACGCGCGGCCCCAGGAATCCGACGAGCGCTCCCGGTTCCGCGATGGTGACGTGGCCCAGCGATCCCCAGGACGCGAACACCCCGCCGGTCGTGGGGCTCCGGAGGTAGACGAGATACGGCAGGTGCGCCTCCTTGTGCTTGATCACCGCCGCCGTGATCTTCACCATCTGCAGGAACGCGGTCGTCCCCTCCTGCATGCGGGTCCCACCCGATGTGGGCAGGGCGAGCAGCGGAAGCCGCTCGTGGGTGGCACGGCGGATCGCGGCGACCAGACGCTCCCCCGCCGCCACGCCGATGGAGCCGCCGAGAAAACCGAACTCACAGACGAGGATTGCGGTTCGGCGGCCGCGGATGGTGGCGACTCCGGTGAGCACCGCCTCGTCGAGGCCGGTCTTCTCCTGCGCGCGGAGAAGCTCGTCCGCGTACTCGGAGTCCGCCGCGACCTGGATCGGTGGGGTGTCCCACGACTCCCAGGTGCCGGCGTCGACCACCAGATCGAGCAGTTCGGGAGCGGTCAAGCGCGCCATCAGCTGCATTCCTTCAGCCACGACATCACGGTGTCGTTGTCCGCGCCGAGGACCGGCGGTGCGGTGTGCCGGGTTTCGGTGACCTCGGTGCCGTCCGGTTCGAAGAACCGCAGGGGCGGGCCGGGCAGCGTGATGTTGCCGAGTGTGCGGTGGTCGACGTCGACGAGCAGCCCCTGCGACTTGGTCTGCTCCCATTCGTAGACCTCGGAGATGGTCCGGACGCGTCCCGCGGGCACCCCGATCCGGTCGAGTTCGATCAGGAGTTCGTCGCTCGTGTACGCGCCGAACGCGTCCTCGACCAGTTCGAGGACCTGCTTGTGGTTCTCGACGCGTTCGGGATTGGTGGCCATGCCGGGGGCGTCGGGGTCGAGGTGGAAGCCCGCGCAGAACCGCTTCCACAGCCCTTCGCTGCCGACCGAGATCTGCACGGCGCCGTCGGCGGTGCGGAACAGACCGTACGGGGAGATCGAGGGATGGTGGTTGCCCTGCGCCTCGCCGACCTCGCCAGCGACGGTCCACTTCGTTCCCTGGAAGGCGTGCACGCCGACGACGCTGGCCAGCAACGACGTTCGCACGACGCGGCCCCGTCCGGTGCGCTCGCGTTCCTGCAGGGCGGCGACGACGCCGAACGCCCCGTACATGCCGGCGAGCAGGTCCGCGATGGGCACGCCCACGCGCTGGACCTCGTCGGGATTGGGTCCGGTCAGCGACATCAGTCCGGCCTCGCCCTGCGCGATCTGGTCGTAGCCTGCGCGTCCGCCTTCGGGTCCGTCGTGACCGAAACCGCTGATGGACAGGACGACCAGGCGCGGGTTCAGTTCGGCGAGACGCTCGGTGGTGAACCCGAGCCGGTCGAGGACCCCGGTGCGGAAGTTCTCCATGAGGACGTCGGCGCGCCGGACGAGGGACTCGAGGGTGTCGCGTCCGTCTTCAGCCTTGAGGTCCAGGGTGATCGACTTCTTGTTCCGGTTCGTGGACAGGAAGTACGTCGATTCCCGCTCTGCGTCGGCGGGTTCGACGAACGGCGGCCCCCACCCGCGGGTGTCGTCGCCGCCGTGCGGGGTTTCGACCTTGATGACGTCCGCGCCGAGGTCGCCGAGCATCATCGCCGCGTGGGGACCCGCCAGTGCGCGCGTCAGATCGACGACGACCACTCCTTGCAGCGGACCCGTGCGCTCCATCGTTTTCGTGGACATGTGAAACCACCGTTACTTCCTGGCGAGAGCCGCGATAGCTGGACTGTTGGTGCAGTGACCTAGTGGACTAGCCAATTAAATGAAACATCTGATCCGACCGATGTCAAGAGCCGAGTTTTCGAGGTGGTGGGCCGGACGCCTACCCGCCGGCGGTCAGAGCCAGCCGGGCACCACGAGAATCGCCCAGGCCGCGAGCGGCCCGATGGCGACGACGAGCGCGCTGTACTTCAGGATCTGCTTGTAGAACCGGTCGCGGTCGACGTTCTGCGCGTTCGCGAGGACCAGCGCGCCGTTGGTCGAGAACGGGCTGACGTCGACGATGGTCGAGGAGATGGCGAGGGCCACGATGACACCGACCGCACCCACCTCACCGGCGAGGAGGAACGGAACCGCGAGCGGGATCGTCGCGCCCAGGATCGCCGTGGACGAGGCGAAGGCGGAGACGATGGCCCCTATGTAGCAGAGGAGCAGGGCGACGAGGAGGGGCATGCCCAGGCTCGCGACCGCGTTGCCGACATACTCGACGGTGCCCGCCTCCTGCAGGACGCCCACGAAGGTGAGGACGCCGCCGATGAGCAGCACCGTCGACCAGCTGATCTGCGCGATCGCACCCTTCTGCGCCTTCGGCGAGGCGAGCGCCAGGACGACGGCCACCGTCATCGAGATGAATCCCACGTCGAGATCGAGGATCAGCGAGAACACGGCGAGCGCGGCGAGACCCACCAGAGTGAGGGCCTGATCGAACGTGACGCCGGGGCGCGCAGGTGAGCCCGCGAGGGTCTGCGCCGGACGCACCTTGGTGGCGGTGGCCCCGCCCGACCCCGCGTCGCCGCCGGTCGTCGGCGCTCCACCGCCCGAGCCGCCGGCACCGGTTCCCGCCGTGTCCTCGACACCGTCGTCGTGCACGCTGCGCCCGATCAGGTCCCGCCCACCGAGGAACACGAACAGCAGTACCCCGATCGCGGCGTTGAACAGGAGACTTCCGAGGAAGAGGGTGAGCGGACTGTTGGTCAGTCCTGCCTTGGACGCGATGTCGTTGACCGTGACGCCGTAGATGCTGATCGGCGAGAATCCGCCGGCCTGGGCCCCGTGCACGACCATCATGCCCATCAGGAGGGCGTTGATCTTGTACCGCGCGGCGAAGCCGAGAGCGATCGGCGCGACGATCGCCACGGCGGCGGGGCCGAGCGCACCGATCGCGGTGAGGACGGCCGTGATGCCGAACATCACCCAGGGGATCAGGGCGACACGACCGCGGACCAGTCGGACCGCCCCGCGGACCATCAGGTCGACGGTTCCGTTGTTCTGGGCGATCGCGAAGAGGTAGGTGATGCCGACCAGCGTGAGGAACAGGCTGCTGGGGAATCCGGCGATGATGTCGTCGCTGCTCATGTGCAGCGACAGGGTGCCGACGAAGAAGGCGGCAACGAAGCCGAGGGCGCCCATGTTCACGGGCAGCACGGTCGCCGCCAGGAACATGACGGCAAGCGCGAGGATGGGGATCAACTCGGTCGACATGAAAGTCTCCGGTTCTGTGGCAGTGGCAACTGGTACCGGCCGACGCTCCGAGAATTGACTCAGTGGCAAATTGGCCTAGCCACTTCATCGAAGCAGTGTTGTGAGTCACTGTCAACAGCAACTGTGCGTGCGGTTACCTGCCTCCGGGAGATACCGTGGAGTAGTTTCAGTGGAATGGAGAGTGGGTGGCCCAGTGGCTGAGCAACTGCGTCCGGTAGCGCGACCGCGGCTGTACGAGGTGATCGTCGAGCAACTCTGCGCCCACATCGCCGAACACGAGATGACGCCGGGCGACCGCCTCCCCGCCGAGCGCGAACTCGCAGCTCAGCTGGGGGTGTCCCGCGCGTCCCTGAGCCAGGCCCTCGTCGCCCTCGAGGTGCAGGGCGTGGTGTCGGTGCGGCACGGCGACGGCGCCGTCCTCGTCCGACAACCCATCGAGGAACGCGCGGTCAAGGCCCTGCGGGAACACGCCGATCGCCTGCCAGAGGTGATCGAGGCCCGCGAGGCACTCGAGGTCAAACTTGCCGGGCTCGCCGCCGAGCGCCGGACCGATGCGGAGATGGCGGCGATCGATTCCGCCCTCGCGACGATGGAGTCCGAGATCGCCGCGGGCGATCGCGGCGTCGTCGGCGACGAGCAGTTCCACGAGGCCATCACCGTCGCAGCGCACTCGTCACTGCTGGCCAAGCTGATGCACGAGATCTCCGGGCTGATCCGGGAGACCCGGATCGAATCCCTCTCCCAGGCCGAACGCCCGCGGGCCTCGCTCGAAGGGCACCGTCGCATTGCGACGGCGATTCGAGACCGGGACTCCACGGGCGCATCCCGTGCGATGGCCGATCACATTCGGATGGTGTCCGACGTCGCGCTGCTACGCGAGGGCGGGTAGGGCACACACAGGACGCGGAAACACGTACGCCTGACTAAAGCGGTGATACGGGTTTGTCCAACAGTACGGTTACGCCCTGGTGAGCCGTGCCATAGCGTTCCCTCTCGTCAGCCACCGCGGTCCCGTACTCCCGGGACGTCTACCGAGAGGATCACCATGACGACCACCGAGAACATCGTCGAAACCCGCCCCGCCCCCTTCACCTGGGCGCAGTCCGCGCAGTACAGCCAGGGCGCCAAGGCCGGGGACCTGGTGTTCACGTCCGGTCAGGCCGGCTACGACGACGCGGGCAACCTCGTCGACGGCGGCTTCGAAGCCCAGGCCCGCCAGGTGTTCCGCAACATCGAGAAGATCCTGACCCAGCACGGCGCGTCGATGTCGTCGGTGGTCAAGCTGACCGCCTACCTGGGCGACCGCGACGACTTCGACACGTTCAAGAAGGTTCGCGCCGAGTTCTTCTCCGCCCCGTATCCCGCCGTGACCGCGGTGCAGAACTCGTTCCTCGTCGAGGGCATGCTCTTCGAAGCGGACGCCGTCGCCGTGGCCGGTGCCCAGCGAGTCCTCGCCGACACCGACGCCAGCTAGCCACCCTTCCACCACCAGTACAGAACTGGGATTTCCATGTCTGAGACCCTCTTTCCGACGCTGTTCTCCCCCCTGCAGGTCGGCGACGTCACCCTCAAGAACCGCATCTTCTCCTCCGGGCACGACACCGTGATGGTGCACGACGGCGCGGTCACCGACCAGCTCGTCGAATACCACCGCGCCCGGGCGGCCGGTGGCGCCGGACTGATCGTCATGCAGGTTGCCGGGATCCACGAGACCGCGCGGTACACGTACCACGTCCTCATGGCCACCGACGACAGCTGCATCGACGGCTACCGGCGCGTCGCCGACGCCGTCCACGAGCACGGGTGCGCGCTGTTCGGTCAGGTGTTCCACCCAGGCCGGGAGATCATGGAATCCCAGGACGGTGCGCTCCCGGTCGCGTACGCCCCGTCGGCCGTGCCGAACGAACGATTCCGGGTCATGCCGCGGCCGATGTCCCGGGCGATGATCGCCGAGGTCGTCGCCGGATACGCGGCCGGGGCGCGCCGGCTCCGGCAGGCCGGACTCGACGGTGTCGAGATCGTGGCCAGCCACGGCTACCTGCCCGCCCAGTTCCTCAACCCCGAACTGAACCTGCGCACCGACCAGTACGGTGGCGACCTCGACAATCGGATGCGGTTTCTGCGCGAGATCATCGGCGCCGTCCGCGAGGCGGTCGGATCGGGATTCGCGGTCGGCGTCCGCGTGTCCGGCATCGAGCACTCCTCGGTGGAGGACGAACCCACCGACATCGTCGAGGTCTGCCGACGGCTCGACGCGGACGGGCTGCTGGACTTCCTGAACGTCACCGAGGGCACGTCCGCGAGCCGGTCCGGGTCCATGCACATCGTCCCACCGATGAGCGAGGAGGCCGCCTACACCGCGCCTGCCGCGGCGAAGATCAAGGCGGCGGTGTCGATTCCGGTGCTCGTCGCCGGTCGGATCAACCAACCGCAGGAAGCCGAGATCGTCGTCGCCAAGGGGCAGGCCGACGCCTGTGCGATGACCCGTGCCCTGATCTGCGACCCGGACATGCCGGCCAAGGCCCTCGCCGAGCGGCCGGACGACATCCGGGCCTGCATCGGCTGCAACCAGGCGTGCATCGGCCACTTCCAATCCGGCTACCCGATCTCCTGCATCCAGCGCCCGGAGACCGGACGCGAACGCGAGTTCGGCACGCTGGTGCTCACCCCGAAACCGACGGACGTCATGGTCGTCGGCGGCGGACCCGCCGGGATGAAGGCCGCCGTGGTCGCCGCCCAGCGCGGGCACCGGGTCACCCTCTACGAGGCGAGTGGCCGGGTCGGTGGGCAGGTACTGCTCGCCGAGCGGCTGCCCGGCCGGTCCGAGTTCGGCGGCGCCGCCACCAATTTGCAGTCCGAACTCGACCGCTACGGGGTGATCGTGAAGACCCGCGTCGAGGTCGATGCGGCGATGATCACCGCGGAACGACCCGACCACGTCATCATCGCGACCGGCGCTACCCCGTACCGGCCGCACCTCGAACTGGACGGCGACATGCCGGTGCTCGAGGCGTGGGACGTGATCGGCGCGAACGGCGGCAACACCCCCAAGGGTGAGATCGTCGTAGCCGACTGGCGCGGAGACTGGACCGGACTCGGGGTCGCGGAAATGCTTGCCCGCGAAGGGCGCAAGGTGACCCTGTGCGTCAACGGTTACGCGGCCGGCGAGAGCCTGCAGCAGTTCACCCGGGTGTCGATGCTGCGCGCGGCCACCGAAGCGAAGGTGCGCATCGTCCCCCACGCCCGCCTGTTCGGGGCGGACGACGACACCGTCTACCTGGTCAACACGCTGACCGGCGAACCGATCATCCTCGACGGCGTCGACGGACTCGTCCTCGCCCTCGGCCACCAGCAGAACGACGCCCTGCTCGCCGACGTCGAATCCACCGGCATCCCGTTCACCGGAGTCGGTGACTGCCTCGCCCCACGCACCGTCGAAGAGGCCGTCCTCGACGGGTTGCGCGCGGCCACCGCCGTCTGACACGCACTGTTCAGTCGGTCAGCGCACTCGCGTGGGCGCGGGCGCGGAGCGCCAGCCACAGCATCGCGATGTCCGAGGACGCCTTGAGATTGCGACCTGTCACGGACTCGATCTTCCGGAGACGGAAGGCAAGAGACTGCCGGTGAATTCCGAGTTGCTCGGCCGTCACCGTCCAGCTTCGGTTGTGTGTGAGGAAGGTTTCGAGCGTCTCGACGAGGTGCGACTCGTGCCCCCGGTCGTACAGGAGGAGATCTCCGAGGATCGCGTCGGTGGCGTGCCGGGCGTCGGTCAGGGTGCGCGGCACGAACAGTGGTGCGTCGGTGGAGTATCGGGTGACGGGTACGCCGGTCGATCGGGCGGTGTCCAGCGCCCATCCCGCCTGACGAGCGCTGTCGGAGATCTGCCCGATCGTGGTCGCCGGGGGTGACACTCCCATCGCCCGGGTTCTGCCGCTCAGCACGTCGATGGTTTCCGGGCTCCGGCCGGTGGGAATCAGCATGTACGCGTGTTCGTCGAGTGTGCCGGTCACGTGGGGAACGCCCCGGTCGCCGGTTATCGTCCGCGCTGCCGGCAGGAAGTCGGTTCCGAAGCTCAGCACCGTCCATTCGGGTTCGGCGAGGTCGAACTGTTCGAGCAGTGGTGTCACCGCCTCGGCGGCGTCGGTTCCGGCGAGAATTCTCCGCAGCAGGCCCTCACCGGCCTCGTCGGCGTGCTCCCGCTCCCTGGTGACCTTTTCGACTTCGACGCCGATCAGGGTTCGCACATGCAGCAGGGCGAAGGCATCGACGTCCGTGGCCGGGCTTCCCTCCATCACCAGCATGCATTTCCGGTGGGTGGGAAGGGCATGGGCGGTCATCACATAGTCGGCACCGTCCATCAGCGTGAGGTGGGCGGGAAGACGATCGAGGGTCCCGGCGACCCGCGCGGCCAACGCGCGGATGGTCTTGTCGGACAGTGCATTGTCGGTGGGGAGAACTTCGGTGCCGTACTCGACGTCGACGACGTGCAACGTGTAGCGAAGCTCGCGGGACAGCCGGACAAGGAGACTCGTCTCCGCCAGTGACGTCGAGCGTGCGTGTTCGTAGAGTCGGCTCAGCCGTGCGACCCTGCTGACCTGAACACTCTGACTGGCCAGGGCCACCGTCCGTCCGATGGCCGCGAACGGGGTGGTGTGGCTGCACCGAAGGATGGGGAAACCCAGTCGGTCGGCAACAGCGAGCATCGCGGCCGTGAGCGGTGGCGCTGTCGCGTCGTCACCGATGATGACGCCCGCCAATCCCTTTTCGTGGAGGCGCTCGACGAACGTGCACTGTGCCGGCTCGTCCGGCGGCACGCACAACCCGGCGGTCATCAGCAGCTCGTCCGCTCCCAGCCAGTCCCAGGGGTCGAGTTCCGAGGTGTGTGCCCACACGATCCGGCGATCGAGTCCCGCCACACCGGCGACGGCAGCGCACCCGAGCTGATCCATGGCGATGAGGTCGCCGACGGTGAGTCTCGACATCGTCTTCCTCTCGTCTCAGTCCCGGACGCTACTGATCCGGCGGGTGATCAGCGCCATCCAGAAGTCGGCGATGTCTGCGGAGCTCTTCATGCTTCGGCCGGTGAGGCCCTCGATCTTGCGTAGTCGGTATCCGAGCGTCTGGCGGTGAATGACAAGCTTTTCCGCGGTTGCCGACCAGTTCCGATCCATGGACAGGAATACGTCGAGCGTCTCGACGAGATCACTGTGATTGGCCGCGTCGTAGTCGATGACCTTCCCCAGCACGGCCCGCGTCGCGAAGTGCGCCTCGGTCAAGGTTCGGGGCAGGAACAGGGGGGCCGCGGTCGAATACTCGGCAAGACCGCCGCCCGCCGCCCGCGCGGCCTGGAGAGCCCACCGGGCTTGACGAACGCTGTCCGGGACCCGTCGAGTCGTCGCGTTACGGGCCGACATTCCCATCGCATCGATGTGGCGGTCGAGGAGATCCGCCGTCAGGTCGGCGTCGGCGCTTGGGACCATCAGGTACCCCTCGTCCCCTACCGGGCACGACAGGTACGGGACTCCGCGGTCCCCGATGAGCGTGCGGGCCGTCTGGAGGTGAGATGCGTCGAATCCGATGACGCACCAGTGGGTATCGGCCAACTCCAGTTGTCCGAGGCGAGGTGTGGCAGCTTCCGCGCTGATCGATCCGGTGATCATCTGCTCGAGCAGCTCCGCCCGCACCACATCGGTGCGTTCACGTTCCCGGGTCACCCGCTCCACTTCCACGCCGACCAGGCTCTGCGCATGCAACAACACGAACGCGTCGACTTCGATGTCGGCGTGCTCGGCCGCGACGAGCATGCACCTGCGGTGGGTGGCGAGGGGGAACGCTGTCGCCACCGTCCCGGCGCCGGCGTCGATCGACACCCTCGACGGAAGACCGTCGAGCCGGCCGCCGACGCTGCGGCGGAGTTCGTCGACGAGATCGTCGCCGAGCGGACGGGCGTCGCGCAGCACCTCGCTGCCGAGTTCGACGTCCACGACGTGGAGTCGGTGTCCGAGTTCCGCCGACACTCGATCGAGCAGCGACGTCTCGTCCTCCGGTGCCGCCTGCGTGGCGTCGTAGAGCCGGCTCAAGCGGGCGATTCGACTGACCTGGACGCTCTGGGCCGCGATGGCGACGGTACGGCCGATCGCGACGAAAGGTATTGCATGACCGACCGAGACGACGGGGAAGCACTGCTCGTCCGCCTCGGCCAGCATGTCCTGCGTCAGCGGGGGCGCGAGCAGGTCGTCGCCGATCGCGAGACCGGCCAAACCCGCCTCGCTGAGACGTCGCACGAACTCTCGCTGTGCGTCCGCCGCTGCCGGCAGGCTCATACCGGTGGTCATCAGCAGGTCGTCCTTACCCAGCCAGTTCCACGGGTCGGGCAGTTCGCACACCTGCGCCCACACCACGATCCGGCCGGTACCGGCAGCGCCGGCCACCACGCTGCACGCGAGTTGCCGCATGGCCACCAAGTCGCCGACTGTCAGGTTCGACACGAATCACTCCGTCGATGCGGGTATGAACATCGCCAGCAGAATTGTACGTCCGTATGGCTCGGGGTCAGGGGACGAGGACGACGGCACCGGTGGTCTTCCTGGCCTCGAGGTCTCGGTGCGCGTCGGCGGCGTGTTCGAGGGGGTAGTGCGCGCCGACGCGAACGTGCAACGAGCCGTCCGCGACGGCCGCGAAGACCTCGCCTGCCCGCCAGGTGAGTTCCTCACGGGTGCGGATGTAGTGCGCGAGCGTGGGACGGGTGAGGACCAGGGACCCTGCGGGATTGAGCCGTTGCGGGTCGAACGGCGGTACCAGGCCGCTCGAGGCGCCGAAGAGGGCAAGGGTGCCACGGACGCGGACGGACGCGAGGCTCGCCTCGAACGTGGCCGCGCCGACCCCGTCGTAGGCGACGGCGACGCCCTCCCCCTCGGTGAGTTCGCGGACGCGGGTGGCGATGTCGTCGTCGTAACGGAGCACCTCGGCGGCGCCGGCCTCGCGCGACAGCTTCTCCTTCACATCCGACGAGACAGTGGTGATCACCCGCGCGCCCAGCTTCGTGGCCAGTTGGGTCAGCAGCAATCCGACACCGCCGGCCCCGGCGTGGACGAGCACGGTGTCGCCGGACTGCACCGGGTAGGTCGAGTACGCCAGGTAGTGGGCCGTCATGCCCTGTGCCAGTGCAGAAGCAGCCTGCGGGGCGGGCACGCCGTCCGGTACCGCGATCGCGACTGCGGCGGGCACCACCACCCGTTCGGCGTAGTTGCCGGTTGCCCCGCACCACGCGACTCGGTCACCGGGCGCGAAGCCGCGCACCCCGGCACCGACCGACTCGACGACACCCGAGCCCTCGTCGCCGGGAACGTACGGCAGCGGATGCGGGTACATCCCGGTCCGGAAATAGGTGTCGATGAAGTTCACGCCGATCGCCTCGGTCCGGACGAGCAGATCGTCCGGACCGGGCTGAGGATCGGGGACCTCGGCGAGTTCGAGAACGTCGGGACCACCGAGACGAGAGACCTGAATGGCACGCATGGACTATGTTCTACACGCCCATCCACTATTTGAACATGCCGACCATAAAGTGAATGCGTCGTGAAGTGGCGGGGATGCGAGCATCGACAAGTTCCGGGGGGCACTTCTTGCGAAATGCACTATTGACGCCCACTCATTCCACCTCTTACAGTGTTGTTCAACACATGAACTACGTGTTCAAAAAGTGAACGGAGATAGACAATGGCGTCTCAGCGCATGCGGATCTTTGCCTTCGACTACCAGGGCCCGGCGCACCTGTCGGCCGGCCTGTGGCGGCACCCGAAGGATCAGGGCGCGAACTACAAGAACCTCGCCTACTGGACCGAGTACGCCAAGCTGCTCGAACAGGCCCGGTTCGACGGCATCTTCTTCGCCGACAACGTCGGCTACCACGACATCTACGAGGGCAACGCCGACGCGGCCCTCGCCGATGCCGCGCAGATCCCCGCGCAGGATCCGTTCATGGCCGTCTCCGCGATGGCGGCGGTGACGAAGAACCTCGGATTCGGGTTGACCGGGTCGACCTCCTACGAGCACCCGTACGCGCTGGCCCGCAAGTTCAGCACCCTCGACCACCTCACCGACGGCCGGGTCGGCTGGAACCTGGTGACCTCCTACTCCGACAGCGCAGCCCGCAATCTCGGTACCGGGCAGCAGGTTCCGCACGACGAGCGGTACGACATGGCCGCCGAGTACCTCGAGGTCTGCTACAAGCTGTGGGAGGGATCCTGGGACGACGACGCGGTCGTCCGGGACGCCGAGCGTGGCGTGTACATCGATCCGAGCCGCGTGCACAACATCGAGCACAAGGGTAAGTACTTCTCCGTTCCCGGCTTCGCCCTGTGCGAGCCGTCCCCGCAGCGCACCCCGGTGATCTTCCAGGCCGGCGGTTCGTCCAAGGGCCGCGCCCTCGCCGCCGCCAGCGCCGAGGCGGTGTTCGTCAACGCCGTGTCCATCCCGGCGCTGAAGAAGCAGGTCGACAGCCTGCGCAGCCTCGCCGCCGAGGCCGGCCGCGACCCGGCCAACGTGCACGTCCTGCAGATGCTCAACGTCGTCTGCGCACCGACCGACGAAGAAGCCCACGCGAAGTACGAGAGCTACCGCAAGCTCGTGAGCTACACCGGGGCGATGGCCCGCTACAGCGGCTGGACCGGATTGGACATGTCGCAGTTCGACCCCGACGTGCCCCTCAAGCACGTCAAGACCAACGCCGGACAGACCATGGTCGACCTGTTCTCGAAGATGGACCCCGACAAGGAGTGGACCCCGCGCGACATCGCCGAATTCGTCGGTATCGGCGGCACCGGCCCCACCATCGTCGGCTCCCCCACCACCGTGGCCGACGAGCTGACCCGGTGGATGAACGAGACCGGTATCGCCGGCTACAACCTCGCCAACGCCATCAAGTACCAGGACATCGCCGACTTCATCGAACTCGTCGTCCCCGAACTGCAGCGCCGCGGCACCATGTGGAGCGAATACGAAGGCTCCACCCTGCGCGAAAAGCTCTACGGCCCCGGCGCCGTCCGGCTCCGCGACGATCACCCCGGTCTCCGCTTCGGCAACCGCACCGTCGACGCCGTCTGACCCCACCGACCCGACAAGGACACCCATGCAGACCACCGAACTCCACGACGTCGCGACCACCCTGCGTACGGCACGCGTGAACGGGGCACCGATCACCGCACCGACCAAGACCTGGCCGGCCCTCGACGCCGACTCCGCCTTCGCCGTCCAGCGCATCAACGTCGAACACGCCGTCGCAGGCGGTGACCGCCTGGTCGGATACAAGCTCGGCAACATCGCGAAGGTCATGCAGGAAGCCTTCGGCCTCGGCCAGCCCGACTACGGATTCCTGCTCGCCAGCATCTTCGCATACGAAGGCACCACCCTCGAACGGGAAGACTACATCGAACCGTTCGTCGAACTCGAACCCGCATTCGTGCTGAAGAGCAGTCTGCGCGGGCCCAACATCACGGTCGCCGACGTCATCAACGCCATCGACTACGCCGTGCCCGCCATCGAGATCATCGACTCCCGCGTCCAGGACTGGGCCATCGACCTCCCGGACACGCTGGCCGACAACGGATCCACCGGCGCGGTCATCCTCGGCGGCACTCCCCGCCGCATCACCGACCTGACCCTGCGCGACATGAACGGCTCCCTGCACTTCAACGGGCGCGAGGTCATCACCGGCAACACCCGCAACATCCTCGGCAACCCCCTCGCCGCGGTCGCCTGGCTGGTCAACCGCCTCGCCGCCTACGACGTCGAGTTCCAGGCCGGCCAGGTCATCCTCCCCGGCAGCTGCCTGCAGGCAGTTCCCATGAACCAGGCCGGCCGCTGGGTCGGCGAATTCGAAGGCTTCGGCACCATCGAGTTCGACGTGTCCACCGCGACCAACTGACACCACGAAAAATCTTCGCGGGGACCATATTCCCTGCGGCAACACGTTCGTTCAGGAATCAGGAGCGCCTTCTTGACTGAACGAACTGCGCGGGTGCCTGACCTGATGTGTCGGCGTCAGGCACCCGCCCTCCACGTGCGCGACGCACCGCCGTACCGGCCACGCTTTGTCCCGGTTACGGCGGTGCGTTTGTCGTAGGAGTACCGAAACGTCGACCCCGGGAAACCGAATGACCATCACCGAGTATCCATCCGACCGTCCGTCCGGCTGGGACTGGCGACATGAGGGATCGTGCCGCGGAACCGACACCGCCACGTTCTTCTCGCCCGACGATCGCGAGCAGCGAACCGTCCGCACACGGCGCGAACGCCGCGCCAAACAGATCTGCCAGGACTGCCCCGTGCTCCGCGAATGCCGAACTCACGCCCTCACCGCCGCGGAACACTACGGCATCTGGGGCGGCATGTCCGAGACCGAACGCGCCCGCCTCGGCCGGCGGCGGCACACCCATCGGTGTGCCCCCTGACCTCCACGGGCACGACGAACACCCCGTCCGAACCTGGGTGCGGGTTCGGACGGGGTGCGGGGGCGGCTCCGCCGCCCGTGCGTGGTTGACGAGGGCAGAGACTCGCTAACCACGCACGGGCGCGAAGCGCCTATCGCGCAGCGGCGGCGACTGCCTCCGCGACAGCGGGGGCGACGCGAGGATCGAGCGGGCTGGGAACGATCCTGTCCACAGCCAGCTCGTCACCGACGACCGAGAGGATCGCCTCGGCGGCGGCGAGTTTCATGCCCTCGGTGATGCGCCGGGCGCCGGCGTCGAGGGCGCCCTTGAACACCCCGGGGAAGGCGAGCACATTGTTGATCTGGTTCGGGAAATCCGAGCGCCCGGTGGCGACGATCGCCGCGTGCCTGCGGGCGACGTCGGGGTGGATCTCCGGGTCCGGGTTCGACAGTGCGAACACGATGGAGTTCTGCGCCATGGTCGCGATCAACTCCTCCGGCACGGTGCCCGCGGACACCCCGAGGAACACGTCCGCGCCGTCGAGGGCCTGGGCGACGCCGCCGCGGCGGGCGGCCGGGTTGGTGCGCGCGGCCAGGTCGACCTTGATCTCGTTGAGGTCGGTGCGGTCGGCCGAGACGATGCCCTTCGAGTCGAGGACCGTCACGTCCGCGATGCCGGCGGCGAGCAGGATGTTCGCGCACGCCACACCGGCGGCGCCGGCACCGGAGATGACCACGCGCAACCCACGGAGGTCCCGGTCCTGGACCTTGACCGCGCCCTTCAGCGCGGCGAGGACGACGATGGCGGTGCCGTGCTGGTCGTCGTGCATGACCGGGCAGTCCAGGGCCTCGATGACGCGCCGTTCGATTTCGAAGCAGCGGGGCGCGGAGATGTCCTCCAAATTCACGGCACCGAAGCTCGGGCGCACCCGGATCAGGGTCTCGACGATCTCGTCGGGGTCCTGGGTGTCGAGGACCAGCGGGATCGAGTTCAGGCCCGCGAAGTTCTTGAACAGGGCCGACTTGCCCTCCATCACCGGAAGAGAGGCACGGGGGCCGATGTCCCCGAGACCGAGGACCGCGGAACCGTCGGAGACGACGACCACCAGGCGACTGGCCCAGGTGTAGCGGTCGGCGAGGGTCTCGTCGGCGGCGATGGCGCGGGAGACCTGCGCCACCCCCGGGGTGTAGGCGATGGACAGATCCCGCTGAGTGTCCAGCGGGGCGGTCAGCTCGACCGAGAGCTTGCCGCCGAGATGGCCGGCGAAGATCTCCTCGTCGGTCAGCTCGACCTTCTGCGGCGTGGTGGATTCGGACACGACAGTCACGGCTTCAACTCCAAAGGTGTTGGACGGAAACGGGGATGGGTTGTCAGTGCACGGCGGCCGGCAGGGCCGCGTGCGCGGTGAGAACCCTGCCGGACCAGCCGCCGTGGTGGACGGGGTCGGCGAGTAGGACGAGTGCGGTGTCGAAATCCGGTGCGCGGCGCTCGTCCGGGTGTTCGAGTGTCGGAAGTTCGTCGACCAAGCGGATGCTGGTGACCTGTACGCGACGGGCGCCGAGGTCGCGCGCCGCCGCGACGGTGAAGGCCTCGATTGCGCCGTCGATCACCTGCCGGGCCAGCGTGGAATCGCCTGTTTCAGTGGCTGATCGGCCAATGCCGACGACGGTGACGATGGATCCCGCCCGGCCGCTTGTGTTCATCGACTGCATCGCCCGCCGCACGGTCGTGAAGACCATGCCGAGGTGAGCGTGGACGAATCGATGCCAGTCGTGGGGATGGATCGTCTCGAGTGACGTGCCGGTGGATTCGGGTCCGGGAATCCAGGCGGCGTGTACGACCGTGTCGACGTGGCCGTGGATGTCTTCGACGGTGGTGAAGAGCCGGTCGACCTCCCGGTCGATGGTGAGATCGGCGACGACGGCGGTCGCGCGGCCACCGCCGCTCGTGATGTCCCGGGCGATCCGTTCGGCCGCCTCCGGAGTGAAACTGTGTGCGACGACGTCGAATCCATGCTCGGCGAGAGTGCGGGCAGCGTGAGCACCCTCCGGGTGTTCGACACCGGTGACCAAGGCCGGCCTGCCGTGTCGCATGGGCGGGGTCTGCGGGTTCAATCGAGGGTCTCGGTGGTCGTCATCGGCATGTCGCCCTTTCGTGTCAGGCCCCGATGCGGGACCGGGTGGGTGACGCGGGGTATCAACCGAGCCGCTGGAGGGTGTGCCCCATGCGGTCGCGTTTGGTTGTCAGATAGGACCGGTTGTAGGCGGTCGGTGAGGACTCGTGTGGGATCTGTTCGGCAACGGTGATGCCGTGGTCGCTCAGGGCCCGGACCTTGTCGGGGTTGTTCGTCATCAGCCGCACTCGGCCGACTCCCAGGTCGTCGAGGATTTCGCAGGCGACGCGGTAGTCGCGGCTGTCGACGGGCAGGCCGAGGCTGACGTTGGCGTCGATGGTGTCGAGGCCCTCGTGTTGCTGGAGTTCGTAGGCGCGCAGTTTGTGCCCCAGGCCGATTCCGCGGCCCTCGTGTCCGCGGAGATAGATCAGGATGCCGGCGCCGGCCTCGGCGATGGCGCTCATGGCGGATCGGAATTGGGGTCCGCAGTCGCAGCGCAGGGAGCCGGCGAGGTCACCGGTGATGCACTCGCTGTGCATCCGGACCAGCGGCGCGTCGGTCGTGGCCACGTCGCCCATCACCAAGGCCAGGTGCTCGACGCCGTCGCCGGGTGCCTGATAGGCCAGCGCGTCGAACGTGCCGACCTCGGTGGGCAGGGTGCTGCGACCGGACCGGAGAACGATGTCCCCGGGGCGTGCGGCACTCTGGCGGAGCGGGGTCACCGTTCCATCCGTGCGTGAGCGCCATGCGCGCAGTTCGGCGATGGAGATCATCGGGATCGAGTGCTGTGCGGCGAGTTGTTCGAGGTCGTCGCGTCGCATCATCTCCCGCCGATCGGGGGTGACGATCTCGCAGAGCAGGGCGGCGCCGCTGAGCCCGGCCATGCGGCACAGATCGACTCCGGCTTCGGTGTGCCCCGGGCGCTCGAGGACGCCGCCGGGCTTGGCGAGCAGCGGCATGACGTGGCCGGGCCGGGCGAGGTCGGCGGGCTGCAGGGCCGGGTCGGCAAGGGCTCGGATGGTGGCGCCGCGATCGCCCGCACTGATTCCCGTGGTCGTGCCGTGCCGGTAGTCGACGCTGACCAGGAAGGCGGTGTTGTGGGCTTCGGTGTTGTCGGGGACCATCAGGTCGAGGCCGAGTGTGTCGGCGCGGGCCTCGTCGATGGCGACGCAGAGAAAGCCGGATGTGTGTTCGAGGAAGAACGCGACCGCATCGGTGCTCGCGTATTCGGCGGCCATGATCAGGTCGCCCTCGTTCTCGCGGTCTTCGTCGTCGACGACGAGGACCATTCCCTTGTTTGCCAGTGCGGTGACCGCGTCCGAGATGGTCGACATGATCGCTGGCTCCTTCCTTGGCGAACACACGGAGTGTGGTGGGACGTTCTGGGGGTCGAGGCGGAGTCGCGGGGCTGACATCGTTGTCGGTCCGGCGACTCCGCGCTCGGGATCGGGGTGGTTACCGTTGGTGTGGAGCGGATGTTTCGCTGAGACTGCGGCCCATCGTTTCCGGGGCGAGGACCTGGGAGACCGACGCGCCGACGACGCAGATGCCGGCCGCGATGAGCATCGTGGTGCCCGCGCCGAGGTTGTGCATCGACCACGGCAGCAGGAACGTACCCAGACCGGCTCCGACGCGACTGAACGCGGTCGCGAAACCGGTTCCCAGGCCGCGGATCTCGGTCGGGAAGATCTCGCCCGGGTAGACACCCGTCAGCGCGGTGCACATGGCGTTGGCGAACGCGAAGACCAGGAAGCCGATGAGCACCAGCACCGGCGGTGCAGAGGTCCAGAGCCCGATCGCGGCCAGGACCGCGGCGCACACCCACTGCTGCGGGATGGTCAGCTTCCGGCGGCCGATCCGTTCGATGAGGATCACCGAGATGACGACACCGGCCAGTGCGAGGCCGTTGATCCCCAGGGCGCCGACGAGTCCGTCGCCGAGACCGTAGTCGGCGAGCACGCTGGCAGCGAACGTCGCGATCGCGAAATACGGTGCCACCACACAGAACCAGAAGACGGAGATGAAGATCGTCGCCCGCCGGTAGGACGGCGAGAACAGCATCCCGAACGTGCCCTTACGGGTCGGTTCGCTGGTGGTGTCGAGGACGTCGGCGGGGTCTTCGAGGTAGGTGTGGGCGATCTCGGTTGCCTCTTCGGTGCGGCCCTTGTTCATCAGCCAACGCGGGGATTCGGGCATACCCAGCCGGGCCAGGAGCAGGATGACGGCGGGCAGGGTGCTCGAGCCGAGCACGATGCGCCAGTCCAGGGACCACACGGCTGTCATCAGGAAGCCGGCGATAAAGGCTGTCATGAATCCGAGGTACCAGGCGACCTCCGAGAAGGCCATCAGCCTGCCGCGCAACCGCCTGGGGGAGAACTCGGCGAGCAGCGGCCAGCCGACGGAGTAGTCGGCGCCGATCGCGATGCCCATCAGCAGCCGGACGAGGAAGAGGTGCCAGGCCGAGTCGACGAAGAATTGCAGGACCGAACCGACAGTGAAGATCAGCAGGTCGATCGTGAACAGCGGCTTGCGGCCGAGTTTGTCGGCGAGCCAGCCGCCGAGGGGGCCGCCGATGAAGATGCCGATCAGCGCGGACGCCCCGATGAGCCCCTCCCAGAACAGCGACATGCCGAGATCGAGGGTGACGGCACCGATGACGGTGCCGATGATGCCGAGGATGTAGCCGTCGATGAACATGCCGCCGGCGATCACACCGGTCAGCTTGACCAGGAAGCGCTTCTTGTCGACCGACTGCTGGTCGATGTCCACGAGTTCGTTGTTTGTGATGGTCATCGGCCCTCCTCGCTCGTGCGCGTCGACGTGGCGATCACGACCGACGACGGTGGGCAATCACCGTGCGCAGGGGCGGATAGGCGGGAAGCAGATGTTCGCACGTGATGTCACAACCTTCGTGAAGTGGTGCACGGCCGCGGAATCCGAGGGATCTCTGGCGACTGCGGGTCGTTGGGATGGGCTCGATCGCTGCAGCTCAGCCACGCTACGTGTTCATTAACTGAACGATGTGGTCAAAAGTGTGACATGGGACTCACGGCGCGTCAAGACCCGCTCCGAAACTCGCGATGGATGCCGACGCGACGCCTCACCATCGACACCAGCGGGCCTCACCTCGCCCTCGGCGTCATCTGCGGGTTCCCGTACCGCGGGGTGAACTCACCCGCACCCGGGCGGGCGCGGTCACGGGATCGATGCTCACACCGCCACTCTTGACAGATTGTGATCTACAGCTCAGGATCATTGTCGATCTATATTGAACAATGCGTTCACAATATGAACAGCAAGCGTTCGCAGGGGTCTGACGCCCTTCCCCTGAGTTCACGGCGGTGAGGAGACACCATGGCGGACAGCGCCCACCAGCATCAGGAAGCCGATGTCGTCGTTGTCGGCGGCGGCATCGCCGGGTTGATCACCGCCCGGGAGCTGTCCCGTACCGGACTGAGCGTGGTCGTGCTCGAGGCGCGCGACCGGCTCGGCGGACGGGTGTGGACCGACCACCGCCTCGGCAGGGACCTCGAGATCGGCGGCACCTGGATGCACTGGGTGCAGCCGCACGTGTGGGCCGAGATCACCCGATACGGACTCTCGGTGACCCGTGGCCCGCGCGCGGAGCAGGCGTACTGGCTCGCCGGCGACCGGGTCCGCACCGGCACGCTCGAGCAGTTCATGGAATTGATCGATCCCGGAATGCGCCGGCTGCTCGCCGACACCATGAACATCGTCCCCCGGCCCGATCTGCCGCCCGCATCACCCGAGTTCGCGAACATCGACCGGTACAGCGTGCAGGACATGCTCGACCGGCTGCAGCTGAGCGAGGACGAATACCAGGCGAACGAGGCGGCCTGGGTCGGGCACTTCAACGGCCCACTCACCGAGGGGGCCTTCACCACCGCGTTGCGATGGACCGCCGCCACCGCGGGTTCGTGGCATCTGATGCACGAGGCGTCCGCGGTCTTCCGCCTCGCCGACGGCACCCAATCGCTGGTGGCGGCGATCGCCGCCGACACCACCGCGGAGCTGCGCACTCGCGCGGAGGTTTCCCACATCGAACACGACACCGAACGTGCTCACGTGCACCTGAGCGACGGACAGGTGATCACGGCGCGTCGAGTGGTACTCACCGTGCCCCAGAACATTCTCGGGGACCTCGCCGTCACGCCACCGCTCAACGACGGCAAACTCGCCGCAAGCAGGGAGAAGGCCGCCTCCCAGGGCGTCAAGTGCTGGATCCGGGTGCGTGGCCCGATCGCCCCGTTCTTCGCGTACTCCTCCGCCGCCCACCCGCTGTCCGTCGTGCGCACCGAATACCTCGGCGACGACGATGCAGTTCTGGTTGCCTTCGGGGCCGACTCGACGCGGCTCGACCCCAACGACCGCGATGCCGTTCAGCGGGCGTTGACCGTCTGGCGGGACGATCTCGATGTCCTCGAGGTGACCGGACACGACTGGATGAGCGACCAGTACTCGCAGGAGACCTGGATGATGCACCGCCCGAACCAGGTCACTCGTTACCTGGGCGCGCAGCAGGCCGCCGAAGGCGTTCTGCACTTCGCGAGCAGTGACATCGCGAATCTGTGGGCCGGATTCATCGACGGCGCCATCGAGAGCGCACTGCGCGCCGCACGGGACATCGCCACCGAACTGCACCCCGACCACTCCTCCTACACCGCTGCCGGGTCCGGCACCACGATCTGACAAGGAGCCACCATGCTTACCTCCACCATCGACCAGGCCCACTACCGCACCGTCATGGGACACCTGCCCACCGGCGTCGTCGCCCTCTCCGGCATCACCCCCGACGCCGAACACCCCTGCGGCCTCGTCGTCGGCACCTTCCAATCACTGTCCCTGGACCCACCCCTGGTCAGCTTCAGCGTCGCCCACACCTCCACCAGCTGGCCCAAGGTCCGCGCCGCCGGCCGACTCTGCGCCAGCATCCTCGCCGCCGGCCAGGAACCGATCTGCCGCGCCCTCTCCAGCAAACAACCCAACAAATTCGCCGACATCGACTGGACCCTGTCCCAGACCGGATCACCCCGAATCACCGGAGCCCACGCCTACGTCGACTGCGAAATCACCCACGAACTCGACGGCGGCGACCACACCATCGTCATCGCCCGCATCCTGCACATGGACACCGGACACGGCGAACCCCTCGTCTTCCACCAAGGCCGACTCGGCGGAATCCGGCAACTCACCGCCGCCTGACCCACAACTGGATACGCCTGACCGAGCCCACGAAAGAGGTAAAGCGTTGCGCATCGCCGAGATTCACGTGTATCAGATGGATCTGCCGTTCAGCGGCAAGGCCTACCGGATGTCCGAGGGCTCCTACACCGCCCTGGACTCGACGATCGTGCAGATCGTGTCCGATGCGGGTGTCTCCGGGTGGGGTGAGACGTGCCCGGTCGGCCCGACGTATGCGCCGGAGCACGCCCTGGGCGCGCGGGCGGCACTGAACCAGATGTCGGCGGGCCTGATCGGCATGCCGGTGACGGGTCCGCTGGCCGTGCGCCGCGCACTGGACCGGCTCCTCAACGGACACAACTACGCCAAAGCCGCGATCGACATCGCGATTCACGACCTGATCGGCAAGACTCACGGAATCCGCTTGTGCGACATGCTGGGTGGCGCGACCACCGATCGGGTGGACTCCTATTACGCGCTGTCCATCGGCGAGCCGGACGACGTCGCCCGGACCGCCGTCGAGAAGATCGCCGAGGGGTATCCGCGGCTGCAGATCAAGGTGGGCGGACGGCCGGTCGAGATCGACATCGAGACCGTTCGCAAGGTGTGGGAAGCAACCGGATGCACCCGCCTGTCCCTGGATGCCAACCGCGGACTGTATGCGCGCGACGTCCTGCGAATCGGCCGGGAGTGCGCCGACATTCCCTTCGTCTTCGAGCAGCCCTGCAACACGATGGAGGAGATCGCCGCGATTCGCGGCCAACTGCACCACGCGGTCTACCTCGACGAGAACACCGAGGATCTCGGCGACGTGCTCCGAGCGATCTCGCTCGGCGTATGCGACGGATTCGGACTGAAGGTCACGCGACTGGGCGGTCTCGGTACCCTCGCGACCGTGAGGGATCTCTGCGAGGCACGTTCCATGCCCCACACGTGCGACGACTCCTGGGGAGGGGACATCATCGCGGCCGCGTGTGCCCACATCGGCTCGACGGTTCAGCCGCGCCTGCTCGAGGGCGTGTGGATTGCCGAGCCCTACATGGACATTCACTACGACTCGGACAACCCGGTCCGGATCGAAGGGGGGCGCATCCGGGTACCGACCGGCCCCGGTCTCGGCGTCGTCCCCGACGAAGGCGTCTTCGGCGAGCCGGTCGCATCCTTCGAATAGACAACCGCGAGCCCGACCCCCACACCCCGGCTGCGCCGCACCCGGCGCGAGCCTCTCCGAAAAGGATCCCGCACTTCATGACTGACACCACGCATTCGATCGAACCGGACACCACCGACGCACAACTCGACCGCCTCCTCGACTCCGCGGCCGCCGCCGCACCGCTCTGGGAGGACCGCACCCCCCACGACCGCGCCGCTGTACTCGTCGCGATCGCCGACGCCCTCGAGGCGCACGCCGACGGGCTGGTCGCCGAAGCCATCATCGAAACCGGGCTTCCCCAGGCCAGATTGAGCGGGGAACTGAACCGGACCTGCGTGCAGTTGCGGATGTTCGCCGAGGAACTGATCGACGGCACCTTCCTCGACGTGATCATCGACCGCGCAGATCCCGACTTCGTCCTCGGCGCCCGCCCGGACCTGCGCCGGTACCAGATCCCCGTGGGCCCGGTCCTGGTCTTCGCCGCCAGCAACTTCCCCTTCGCGTTCTCCGTCGCCGGCACCGACACCGCCTCCGCGCTGGCCGCCGGCTGCCCGGTGGTGCTCAAGGCCCATCCCGGCCATCCCCGCACCTCCGCCGCCACCGCCGACGTCGTCGCCGGGGCACTGTCCGCCGCCGGCGCCCCCGACGGCACGTTCGCCCTGATCAGCGGTTTCCGGGCCGGCACCCGCGCCCTCGAGGACCCGCGGATCGCCGCAGCCGCCTTCACCGGGTCCGTCGCCGGTGGCCGCGCCCTGTTCGACATCGCCGCCGCCCGCCCCAACCCGATCCCCTTCTTCGGTGAACTCGGCAGCGTCAACCCGGCCGTCGTCACCGCCGGTGCCCTCGACGAGCGCGCCGAGGCGATCGCGTCCGGATTCGTCGGCTCGTTCACCCTCGGCGCCGGACAGTTCTGCACCAAGCCCGGCATCCTGCTGGTGCCTGCCGGATCACCGATCACCGAGCAGATCACCACCCTCGCCCAGCAGGTGCCCGCGGCGCGGATGCTCACCGCGAAGATCGCCGAGGGCTACCACCACCGGATCGAGGAGGCCGCCGCAGCACCCGGCGTCGAGGTCCTCGTCAAGGGCACCGCATCGACCGGCGAGAGCGGAGTCCCCGAGGTCACCCCGACACTGCTGCGCACCACCGCCGAACAGCTGGTCGCCCAGGCCGACACCCTGCTCGAGGAGAGCTTCGGCCCCGCCGCGATCATCGCCGAATACGGCACCGAAGACGAGGTGAACCGCGTCCTGAACGGTGTCGACGGCACCCTCACCGTCACCGTCCACACCCGCACCGAACCCACCCCCGACGAACGCGAGCAACTCCGCAGCCTCACCCGGATCGCCGCCACCCGCGCCGGCCGACTGGTGTTCAACGGCTGGCCGACCGGCGTCGCCGTCACCCCCGCCCAGCACCACGGCGGCCCCTACCCCGCCACCACCGCGGTCTCGCACACCTCGGTGGGCACCACCGCGATCCGCCGATTCCTGCGCCCGGTCACCTACCAGGACGCCCCGGAGGTGCTCCTGCCCGCACCGATCCAGGAGCGCAATCCCCTCGCGATCCCCCGCACGGTCAACTCCGCCGGCCAATCGTCCACCTGGGGCCGCGCCCAGTCCTGACAATCCAGGAGCGCGGTGTGCGCTCGACAGTTCCCACACTCTGCCGCCCCAGCGTTCACTATATGAACGCTGGGGCGGTAGAGTGGTCGTGCAAGCGCGTATCCGAGGATGTGGTGCGCACCGACACGACGAAGGGGTGGCATGAGCGAAGTACCCGAACCGACGGAGATGACGAACAAGTCGGTGACCAAAGCGGTTCGGCTGCTACGGGAGTTGGCCGCGCACCCGCGCACCGGTGCCACCGTGACCACGCTCGCGAAGGGGGTCGGGATCTCCCGGCCCACCGCGTTCCGTCTGCTCTACAGTCTCGAACGCACCGGGCTCGTCGACCGGATCGACAACAACTACATCCTCGGATGGGAAATGGCCCGGCTCGGGCGGCGCGCCGACCCGTACGCCGGCCTGGTCGCTCGCGCCCAACCGCTGCTGCAGGAGTTGGCCGACAAGTTCAACGAATCGGTGACCCTGTCGGTGCCGAATTCGCACGACGGCCTGGACCTCATCGCCGAGGCCGCCGGCTCGCACGTGGTCGGGATCATGAGCCGCATGTCGACCCACATGGTCGGCCAGCAATATCCGCTGCATGCCAGCTCCACCGGCAAGGTACTGCTCGCCGAGATGCCGCTGGACAAGGTGCTCGCGCTGCTGCCCGAGAAGCTCGAGGCGTACACGTCCCACACCATCACCGACCGTGCCGTTCTGCTCCGGGAACTCGACCAGGTCCGCGAGCAAGGGTTCGGCATCATCGACAACGAACTCGAAGAGGAACTGATTTCACTGTCCCGGCCGGTGCGGGATACCTCGGGCAGTCTGGTGGCGATCCTGACGCTCAACAGCCCCCGCTACCGCTTCGGGCGCGACCGCATCCCCGAAGCGCTCCAGCAGATGCAGGCCATCGTCGAGCGCCTCGTCGAGGTGTTCTGGCAGGACGCGGCAGGCGAATAGTCCCGCCCGACGGCCACACCGCGTGAAGCACCGGGAACCGGAGCCCTGGTACGGACTCCGGTTCCCGGTGCTGTGGCTATCGGTCAGGTTCGAACGGGCCGACCGCCGCGCGGGGCCGAGGTTTCACTGAGGTTGCGGCCCATCGTTTCCGGGGCGAGGACCTGGGAAACCGCGGCACCGACGATGCAGATGCCCGCGGCGATGACCATCGTCACCCCACTTCCGAGGTTGTGCATCGACCACGGCAGCAGGAACGTGCCCAGACCCGCACCGACCCGGCTGAACGCGGTCGCGAAACCCGTACCGAGGCCGCGGATCTCGGTCGGGAAGATCTCACCCGGGTAGACCCCGGTCAGGGCGGTGGACATGGCGTTGGCGAACGCGAACACCAGGAAGCAGATCAAGACCACCGCGGGCGGGGCGGACGACCACAATCCGATGATCAGCAAGACCACAGCGCAGACCCACTGCTGCGGGATGGTCAGCTTCCGGCGGCCGACGCGTTCGATGAGCAGGACCGAGACCATGACACCGACCAGGGCGAGGCCGTTGACTCCGATGGCGCCGACGAGTCCGTCGCCGAGCCCGTAGCCCTCCAGCACGCTGGCTGCGAACGTGGCGATCGCGAAATACGGTGCCACCGCACAGAACCAGAAGATCGAGATGAAGATCGTCGCCCGCCGGTAGGCCGGGGAGAACAGCATCCCGAACGTGCCCGAGCGGGTGCCCTCGTTGGCGATGTCGACGACATCGGACGGGTCCTCGAGGTAAGCGTGGGCGATCTCGGTGGCCTCTTCGGTGCGGCCCTTGTTCATCAGCCAGCGCGGTGACTCGGGCATACCCAGCCGGGCCAGGAACAGGATCACCGCCGGAACGGTGCTCGAGCCGAGCACGATGCGCCAGTCGAGGGACCACACGGTGGTCATCACGTAACCGATGACGAAGGCGAACATGAAGCCGACGTACCAGGCGACCTCACAGTAGGCCAGCAGCTTGCCGCGCAGCCTCCGCGGTGCGAATTCGGAAAGCAGTGGCCAACCGACCGAGTAGTCGGCGCCGATCGCGATGCCCATCAGCAACCGGACGACGAACAGTTGCCAGGCCGAGTCCACGAAGAACTGCAGGACGGATCCGAGGATGAAAATCGCCAGGTCGATCGCGAACAGTGGCTTGCGGCCCAGTTTGTCGGCCAGCCAGCCCCCCAGCGGGCCGCCGAGGAAGATACCGATGAGCGCGGAGGCGCCGATGAGCCCCTCCCAGTACAGCGACATATTCAGGTCGAGGGTGATGGCACCGATGACGGTGCCGACGATGCCGAGGATGTAGCCGTCGATGAACATGCCACCGGCGATCACACCGGTCAGCTTGACCAGGAAGCGCTTCTTGTCGACCGGACCTTGATCGGCCTTCGTGCCGACGGGTCCGTCCTCATACTCTCCGACGGAATCCGTGTTGGTAATCGTCACCAGGTCACTCCTTGCTGGTGCGCGTCGACATGACAGCCGACGTGGACGGTGCGAATGCCGTCCGGGGCGGGGAAAGGCGGGGATGAAGTGTGCACGCGTGCCGGCGGTAGCAGTTCGACCACCAACATCACATTCGTTCAATAAGTGAACGTCACGCTCAAAATTGTGACATGGACCTCATGGGCCGTCAAGACCCCGTCTCGTCACAGCCGCGACCACCCGCGCCGACCCCGGGGCGGGCGCCGGGCCGACGAGGTATCACACGGCGGGCGCTCGACCGGATAGCGCACCTCAGGTACCGATTTCGACAGAAATGCACACGGGGCGCGCCCGCGCACCGGCCCGCGGCCAGGCCCCGCCGAGCGCGTCCCGGCCTTGACAAGCTGTGACCTGGGCCGCACTATCGTCAAACACGCACAATGAACGGACTGTTCAAATAGTGACGATCCGCATGCACCCGTTCCGGTCGCGGGAATCGAACACGCAGCACAGACGATGGGAGAGTTTCCGGTGCGGTTGATCAATTTCGATGGCCGCCTCCAGGTGTCGACGCGCAGCGGCCTCGTCGATGTCGAGGGGGAAAGCCACGGCTATTTTTCCTCCCATCCGCAGAAGATCTACGAGCGGTGGGCGGAGTTCGTCACCTGGTACACGGGCAACCGAGACAGGGTCACCCCGGCGCAACGCGGTGGGATCGACCCGGGTCGACTCGGTTCGCCGGTGCCGGCGCCGCGCCAGGTGTTCGCCGTCGGCCTGAACTATGCCGACCACGCGGCGGAGTCCGGTGTGGAACAGCCCGAGTCGCCGGTGATTTTCACCAAGTTCGCCTCGGCGATCTCCGGCCCGGTCACCACCGTGCCCCTTCCCTCGGACACGGTGGACTGGGAGGTCGAACTCGTGGTCGTGATCGGCCGAGGTGGCCGCAACATCCCGGCCGATCGGGCATGGGAGTCCGTCGCGGGATTGTCTGTCGGACAGGACCTGTCCGACCGCGGGCGACAGTTGGCCGGACCGGTTCCGCAGTTCAGTCTCGCCAAGTCGCATCGAGGGTTCGCCCCGATCGGGCCGGCGCTGGTGACGATCGACGAGTTCGCCGATCCGAACGATCTCACGCTCGAGACCCGCATCAACGGCGAGCTCGTCCAGTTCGGACGCACCGCGCAGATGATCTTCCCGGTGCCGGCGCTGATCGAGCACCTCTCGCACACCCTCGAGCTCTACCCCGGCGACGTGGTGTTCACCGGCACGCCCGCCGGCGTCGGGGTGGGCCGGACACCGCAGCGGTTCCTCGGCCCCGGCGACGTGCTGCGCAGCCGCATCACCGACATCGGCGAACTCACCCAGACGTTCGTCGCACGCGAACCGCTCGCCGCGCCGGTGTGACCGGGATACACCGGCCCACGAACACATCCGATCGAAATCCGAAGGAGCCAACCTTGCTGCCGGAACACATGACCGCAGTTCTCCTGACCGGCCACGGGGGACTCGACAAACTCGAGTACCGCACCGACGTCGCCGTCCCCCGACCAGATCGGGGTGAGGTGCTGATCGAGGTCGCCGCCGCCGGAATCAACAACACCGACATCAATACCCGCATCGGGTGGTATTCGAAGGCGATCGACTCCGACACGAGCTCTGGTGGCGCGAGCGGGTTCGAATCCGTCGACGACGACGATGCCAGCTGGTCGGGCACGACCCTGAAATTCCCCCGGATTCAGGGCGCGGACGTGTGTGGGCGCATCGTCGCGGTCGGTGACGGCGTCTCCCCCGACCGCATCGGCGAACGGGTCCTCGTGCGCACCATGCTGCGCAGCTACGTCGACTACCGCCCGTACGAATGCTGGACGTTCGGCAGCGAATGCGACGGCGGCTTCGCGCAGTACGCGGTGGCTCCGGCCCGGGAAACCTTCGCGGTCGACTCCGAGTGGAGCGATGCCGAACTCGCGGCGCTACCGTGCGCCTACTCCACCGCCGAGAACATGCTGCACCGCGCCGCGGTCGGTGCCGAACGCGTGCTGATCACCGGCGCCTCGGGCGGTGTCGGACTCGCTGCGGTGCAACTCGCCAAACGCCGCGGCGCCACGGTGATCGCCGTCTGCTCGCCCGACAAGGCGTCCGAGGTGAAGGCGCAGGGCGCCGATCGGACCATCGAGCGGGGAGTCGACCTGATCGGCGCGCTCGGTGCCGGCTCGGTGGATGTGGTGGTCGATCTCGTCGTCGGACCGCAGTGGCCTCAACTGCTCGACGTGTTGCGCACGGGTGGCCGCTACACGATCGCCGGTGCCATCGGTGGGCCGATCTCCGAGATCGACCTGCGCACGGTCTACCTCAGAGACCTCACGCTGTACGGGTGCACCTTCCAGGACGACGCCGTGTTCGAGAACCTCGTCGGATACATCGAGCGGAATGAAATCCGTCCGGTCGTCTCGGCCACCTATCCGTTGTCCGACATCGTTCGTGCGCAGGAGGATTTCCTCGCCAAGAAGCACATCGGAAAGCTTGTGCTGATTCCACCGACACCCCAGAAGTGACCGGCGGCGTTCACCGACCGCCGCCCGCAGATCCCCGAATGGAGTACCCCGCAATGACCTCGACCTCGACCGCGCCGTCACTCGGAGCGTGGCTGACGCTCGACTCCGTCTTCGCTGCCGAACTGATGGTTCGGACTGGATTCGATTGGGCCGTGATCGATTTGCAGCACGGCGCACTGGGAACCGACTCCGTCGTGCCCCTGCTCTCGGCGGTGCAGGGCGCCGGCGTCGAGGCCTGGGTGCGGACGCAGGCGACGAACTACGCACAAGCCAACTGGGCGCTCGACATGGGCGCCGACGTCGTCGTCGTCCCACAGATCGGGTCGGCCGCCCAAGCACGTGAGGCGGTCGGTTTCTGCCGCTACGCCCCCGAGGGACACCGCTCGTGGGGACCGGTTCGGGCAGCGTTGCGCCCGGCCTCGGCGCCCCGCCAGCGGGTCTACCTGATGATCGAGGACACGAACGGCCTGGCCGAAGCCGAAGCGATCTGCGCGACGCCCGGACTGGACGGGATCCTGATCGGCACGGCAGACCTCACCCTGTCGCTGGCCGGTTCCGCCTCGGACGTCCTGGGGGGAGCTGTTTTCGATGCCGTTCGCACAATCGTGGAGGCGTGCACCCGCCACGGACTGGACGTCGCCGCCTACGGGGGAAGTCAGGAAATGACGACGGCGTGCGCCGAGAACGGAATCCGGACCGTCGCTCTCGCCGCGGACTACGAGCTGCTTCACGAAGGCGCGCAGGCGGCCTTGGCGCTGGCACGCGGCACATTCGCAGCCGAGGGTGTCCGCCTCTGACCTCGTTTGCCGTGACGGTGTGGGTGCCGGAACAGATACGCCGCGTCGGGGTGAGTCGCAAGACTCACCCCGACGCGGCTTTTCGGTGTTACCTCAGTCGCTCCACACGGCCACCGGGTCGCCGAGCACCGTCTCGTCGACCTCGATCCCGAGTCCGGGAGCGTTCGGGGGCAGGATGCCGCCGTCCTCGGTCAGCACGTCGAACCTCGCGGTCGGCAGCGTCACCATGTCCTCGCAATTGAGGACGCAGCGCAGCGTGCGCGGCGGGACGGTGGCGCCGAGTTGCACGATCGCCGCGAACGCGATGGACGAGCCGACCGTGTCCTGCACGCTGACGGTCATCCCCGCGGCGCGCGCGATGTCGCGGTGACGACGGCCGCGGGTCAGACCACCGGCCTTGGAGATCTTCAGTCCGATGCCGTCGGCGACGTCGTGCGCCGAAGCGAACGCGATGTCCTCGTCCTGCTGGGCGAGTTCGTCGACGATGATCGGGTACGGGCACCGCTGGCGGAGCGAGATCGTCTCCCGCCATGTGGCGCAGGGGGCCTCGAGCACGAAGTCCAGACCGGACGGCAGCATCCGGAGCATCCGCAGCGCGGTCTCCGGCAACAGTCCACCGTTCGCGTCGACCAGGAAGAACTCACCGGGCTGCTTGTCGGCCAGGGAGGCGGCGATCCGCTCCGCATCGAGCGCGGGCCCACCCTCGCTGTCGAGTGCGCCGATCTTGATGGAGTGACCGCGGTATCCCTTGGCACGGTGATCGGCGACGCGGCGGCGCATTTCCTCCGGTTCACCGGCGTAGATCGAGGAGATCATCGACATGGGAACACCGGTCGAACCGCCGAGGAGTTCGGCGACCGGAAGTCCGACGGACTTGCCGAAGACGTCCCAGCACGCGACGTCGAGGGCGGTCTTGGCGTGGTTGTGGCCGACGAGTGCCTCGTCCATCGCGTCGTTGATCCGGTCGACCTGACGTGGGTCCCGGCCGAGCAGGTGGGGTGCGATCTCCGCGATCCCGGCGCGAGTGCCGAGAGCATGGGAGGCGATGTAGGTGGAGCCGAACGGTGTGCTCTCGCCCCAACCCTGCTGGCCGTCATCGGTGGTGATGCGGACGATGGAGGCATCGAACGAGGTGTACGAACGGCCGCCCGAGAGTAGATAGACACCGCCCGAGTACGGCAAGTCCACCTGGAAGAGTTCGATCTGCGCGATCTTCACCTGTTCTCCTTCGTTCATCTGTTCTCGTGTGTGCCGGGCCGAGGTTCCACAGGACTATTGATGTTCATATCTTGAACACTGTGATCGAAATTGTGACATTGGCCCTCAATGGCGGTCAACACGGCCCGACGTCACGCCTTGCCGTCGCAGTTCCGCCCGCGCCCGGATCCAGTCCGCGCACGGAATACCCTGTCGAACAACACCACGACAGGTCATCTGCACGAAGAGACAGTCGCCCGACCGGTGACCCCGAAACGCTTGACAGGGTGTGATCCAGGACGCAATACTACATCAGTTTGAACATCCCGTTCATAAATTGAACGTCAATGACCTCGGTCTTAGACCGGCACCCGCGCCGCGCCGCGACCCCGAAGAGGAGCCACCATGCTTACCTCCACCATCGACCAGGCCCACTACCGCACCGTCATGGGACACCTGCCCACCGGCGTCGTCGCCCTCTCCGGCATCACCCCCGACGCCGAACACCCCTGCGGCCTCGTCGTCGGCACCTTCCAATCACTGTCCCTGGACCCACCCCTGGTCAGCTTCAGCGTCGCCCACACCTCCACCAGCTGGCCCAAGGTCCGCGCCGCCGGCCGACTCTGCGCCAGCATCCTCGCCGCCGGCCAGGAACCGATCTGCCGCGCCCTCTCCAGCAAACAACCCAACAAATTCGCCGACATCGACTGGACCCTGTCCCAGACCGGATCACCCCGAATCACCGGCGCCCACGCCTACGTCGACTGCGACATCACCCACGAACTCGACGGCGGCGACCACACCATCGTCATCGCCCGCATCCTGCACATGGACACCGGACACGGCGAACCCCTCGTCTTCCACCAAGGCAAACTCGGCGGAATCCGGCAACTCACCGCCGCCTGACCCACAACTGGGACACACGAAAGGATCGGGGGCGCAAATGAACGAGCCGAGGACGGCCACAGTGATCGCAGTGAATCCCAGCGAGCCGGCGGAGATTGCCAACAAGTCGGTGACCAAGGCTGTCCGTCTTCTGCGCGAACTTGCATCCCGGCCCAGGACCGGTGCGACGGTGAGCACCCTCGCCAAAGCCGTCGGCATCTCCCGTCCCACCGCATTTCGTCTGCTCCACAGCCTCGAGCGGACCGGCCTGGTGGATCGCATCGACAACAACTACATCCTCGGCTCGGAGATGTCCCGACTCGGACGGCACGCCGACCCCTATGCCGGTCTGGCCGCCCGCGCTCGGCCGTTGCTGCAGGAGCTGGCCGACACGTTCGACGAAACGGTGACCTTGTCGGTGCCGAATGCAAAGGACGAGCTCGACCTCATCGCCGAGGCGGCCGGCTCACACGTCGTGGGCACGACATCCCGGATGTCCCCTCACATGATCGGCAAGCAGTATCCCCTCCACGCCAGCTCCAGCGGCAAGGTTCTCTTGGCCGAGTGGCCGATCAAGAAGGTTCTCGGCCGCCTGCCCGAAAGACTCGAGGCATACACCGCGCACACCGTCACCGACCGCGCGGCCCTGCTGGCCGAACTCGATCGGATCCGCGAAAACGGCTTCGCTCTCATCGACAACGAGCTCGAGGAAGAGTTGATCTCCCTGTCGCGTCCCGTCAGGGATTCGTCCGGAAACCTGGTGGCGATCGTGTCCCTCAACGGTCCCCGGTACCGGTTCGGCCCCGACCGCATTCCCGAAGGCCTGCAACAGATGCAGCGGCTGGTCGAGCGTCTCGCCGATGTGTTCTGGCGGGATTCGGAATAGATCCGCACTGAACGGGAGCGTAGCGCGCCCGGAGTAGCCGGGTCTATCCGCCGACCACCGACTTCGGCCGGTGGGCACCCAGTACCGCATCCGTGTCGGCGCCGAGTACCGGCGGCGCGGACGTCAGGTGCGGGCGTTCGCCCGCGAAGCTGACCGGGAACGCGATCTGCCGCAGGCTGCCGATCGTCGGGTGGTCGACCGTTCCGATCATGCCGAGCGCAGCGGTGTGCGGGTCGGCGTAGATCTCGTCGAGGTGCCGGATCGGCGACACGGGCACGGCGTGCGCGGTGAGCGTGTCGCACCACTGCTCGACGGTGCCCGACGCGAAGGCCGTCGACAGTTCCCGCTCGAGATCGCCGCGATTCGCCACCCGGTCCCGGTTGCGCTCGAATCGCGGATCGGCCGTCAGATCGTCGCGTGCGATCGCCGAGCACAGGCTCGCCCACTGCGTGTCGTTGCCGACCGCGACGACGAAGTATCCGTCGCTCGCGGGGAACGCTTGATAGGGAGCGAGATTCGGATGACCGGAACCCAGCGCGCCGGGACGCTCCCCGGTGGCGAAATAGTTTGTCGCCCAGTTCACGTGCAGCGCGAGCTGGCACTCGAACAGCGACGTCGTCACGTACTGCCCCCGGCCGGTCCGCGACCGCTCCACGAGGGCAGCGAGCACGCCGACCAGTCCGAACAGCGCCGCCCCCAGATCGCCCATCGCGAATCCGGCCTTCATCGGCGCCCCGCCCGGTTCACCGGTCAGCGACATGAGGCCACCGGCGGCCTGCGCGATCATGTCGTAGCCGGGTTCGTCGCGCAGCGGACCTTCCTCCCCGAACGCGGAGATGTGCAGCACGACCAGATGCGGGTACCGCTCGGACAGCGTCCGGTAGTCGAAGATCCGCTGCAACCCGCTGCCGGGTTTGAAGTTCTCGACGACGACGTCGGTGTCCTCCAGGATGCGGTGGATGAGGTCCTGTCCCTCTTCGGATTTGAGGTCGACGGTCACCGATTTCTTGCCCCGGTTGATCGCGAGGTAGTACGTGGCGTCGACGCCGACGAACGGCGGCCCCCACGACCGTGTCGGGTCGCCGCCGTCGGGGTGTTCGACCTTGGTGACGTCGGCGCCGAGGTCCGCGAGCGACATGGTGGCGTACGGTCCGGCGAGGATCTTGGAGAGGTCCAGCACCCGCACCCCCGCGAGGGGTGCCGGTCCGGTGCGGGTGGTGTTCACAGGAGAACCCCTGTCGCAGAGTCGGTTCGGGGTGCGGCGGCGTGCGCGACGTCCTCGGCGACGTCGGTGCCGTCGACGACGGCCGCGAGGTTGCGGAGGGCGGCCTCGGGAATGTCTCCGGACTCGCCGGCGAGGTAGGCGTTCGCGACGAGCAGCGACCGGTAGCCCCTGCCCGACGTGACGGCGGAATCGGCGAGGTCGTAGAGCAGGGTGGCCATCGCCGCACGGGCCAGCGCGTTGGCGTAGCGCGCGCACCCGGCCTGCGCGGTGTCGTCGTCCCCGGCGACCAGCAGGTCGCCTTCCGCGACGAGGTCGTCCCACCGCCGGCGGAGAATCTCGGCGCCGCTGCCACAGTCCGGTCCGAGGCCGTCGAGGATGCCCCGCATCGTGTCCGCCAGACCGCGATGCGCACCGAGTTTGCGCATGCACCGCAGCACGTCCAGGGCGATGACGTTGCTCGACCCCTCCCAGATCGACCCCAGGTGGGCGTCGCGGACCAGCCGGGCGTGTGCCCATTCCTCGATGTAGCCGTTGCCCCCGCGGATCTCCATGGCCTCGCCGGTGACGACGCGCGCCCGCTTGCAGATGTAGTGCTTCGCGAGCGGGGTGAGCACCCGGATCAGGGACCGCGCGGAGTCGTCGCCGGCGTCCGCCGACTGCAGGCACTGCGCGCTGTACGCCACCAGGGCGAGCGCCGCCTCGGCGTCGAGCGCGAGGGGTAGCAGGGTGGCTCGCATCAGCGGCTGGTCGAACAGGTTCTTGCCGAACACGACCCGCTCCCGTGTGTGGTCGACGGCGTCGCGCACGGCCCGCCGCATCAGGGCGCTCGACCGCATCGCGTTCGACAGCCGCGACGTGTTCACCATCTCGGCCATCTGCCGGAACCCGCGGTCGAGTTCGCCCACCTGCAGCGCGTACGCCCCGGTCAGCGACACCTCACCGCTGGGCATCGAGCGGGTACCGAGCTTGTCCTTCAGCCGGTCGATCGTGTAGCTGTTGCGCTCGCCGTTCGCGAGAACCTTGGGGACCATGAACATTCCGACGCCGCGGGTGGAGCCGTCGTCGCCGCCGGGGAACCGGGCGAGCGTCACGATGACGTCGGCGTCGGGATTGGACGCGAACCACTTCTTCCCGGTCAGCCGCCACGCGTCGCCGTCGCGTTCGGCCCGGGTCTCCGTGCGGGCGATGTCCGTGCCGGCCTGCGGTTCGGTCATGAACATCGCGCCGGTCATCGCGCCGTCGAAGTCCGTCGAGGTCAGCGCGTCGATCCACGGCCCGAACACCTCGGGGTCACCGAACATGCGGAGCGTGCGGGCGGCGGCGTCCGTCATCGACACGGGGCACGCCAGCCCGAACTCGGCCTGCACGAAGACGTACGACGCGAGGTACTTCACCAGGTGCGGCGGGACGGCGTCCCAGCCGTGCAGGCCGCCGCGGTGCGACAGTGCGGACAGTCCGTATTCGCTGTAGGCGGCGCGGCACAGTTCCTGGTAAGCCGGGTGATACGAGATCCGGTCGATGCGTTCGCCGTCCCGGTCGAACTGCTGCAGCACCGGCGGATTCTTGTCCGCGGTGGCAGCGAGGGCGTCGAGTCGGCCGGCGGCGTCCGCGCCCAGCCGGTCGAGCAGGGCGTTCAGCGTGTCGCGGTCCGACGGTGTGGTCCACCGGTCGACGACGGCGCGCAAGGCGGGATCGATGTGAGCGAAATTCATGAGTGGGCAACATCTTTCCGGGTCGAGGTGTGTTCGGGACGGGGCTCGGTGTCGGCTCCGCCCGAGCGAGCTTTGCCGCGGCGGAGCAGCAGCGTCATGCAGACGAGCGAGAGCACGACGTAGCCGAGTCCGAGGGCGACCACCGGCCAGATCGAGTCGGTACGGGTGAGCAGGAACTGGCAGAGCATCGGGGCGGTTCCGGCGAAGATCGCCGTGGACAGCTGATACGACAGCGAGATTCCGGTGTACCGGACGTTGGTCGGGAAGACCTGGGCGAGGATGCCGGCAAGGGCGGCGTAGTACATCGCGTGCGGCGCGGTGGCCAGCACCATGCCGAGCATCGCGAGTGGCACCGACCCGGTCTGGACGAGGAGGAACATCAGGGGCAGCAGGATCAGTTCGGGCAGCAGCATCCAGCGCACCGCCCGCGACGGATCGATCTTCGTGGCCAGCACGGCGCCGAACGGCTGCACGAGTACCTGCGCGACGAGCGCGATCGTGATCACGAGGAGGAAGTCCCCACGGTCGAATCCGAGGTCGGCGGTGGCCCAGGCGAGTGCGAATGTCGTCTTGACGTAGGTGATGGCGACGCCCGCGACCACCGCACCGACGCCGAGGACGAGTTCCATGGGGTGCGAGCGCAGCACCTCCACGAGCGGCATCCGGGTGCGCTCCTGCGCGACGACGGCCTTCTTCATCTCCGGCGTCTCCGAGATACGCAGCCGGATGTACAGCGCGACGACGACGAGCGCGGCGGACGCGAGGAACGGCAGACGCCAGCCCCAGGATTCGAACACGCTGTCCGACAACAACGTCAGCGCGAGGAAGGCCAGGGTCGCGAGCAGGTTGCCGACGGGCGATCCCTGCTGCGCGAACGCTCCGTACAGCACCTTCTTGTTCGGTGGCGCGAATTCGGTGGCGATGAGGACGGCGCCACCCCACTCACCGCCCATGGCGACGCCCTGGACCACGCGGAGCGCGACGAGGAGTACCGGCGCCCAGATCCCGATCTGCGAGTAGGTGGGGAGGCAGCCGACCCCGACCGTTCCGATCCCCATCAGGATCAGCGTGATGACGACGGCATTCTTGCGTCCGAACTTGTCGCCGAAGTGACCGAACACGATCCCGCCGAGTGGGCGGGCCACGAACCCGATCGCGAACGTCGCGAAGGCGGCGAGGGTACCCACCGCGGGCGAGGCGTCGGGGAAGAACAACCGGCCCAAGACCAGCGCAGAGGCGGTGCCGTAGATGTAGAAATCGAACCACTCGATGGTGGTGCCGACGAAGGCGGTGACACCCGCCTTGCGGGCCTGCCGGGTGCTGTATTCGGGTGGTGCCGCGTCGCGGCCGGGATCCGGATTCACGGTTCTCCCTGACTTTCGTGCTCGGGGCGTCACACCGATATGAGGTGGTGCGCATCACTATGGCCGGGATTCCGTGTAGAGTCCAAGACTTAATTCAGCTTGTTTAAGTGATCCAGACACATAGTCCCCGAGGAGCGTCATGGAACTCCGTCACCTGCACGCCTTCCTCGCGGTGGCCGAAGAACTGCACTTCGGGCGCGCCGCCGAGCGTCTCCATGTCGCGCAGTCCCCGCTCAGCCAGACCGTGCGGGCCCTCGAACGGGAACTGGGCACCGACCTGTTCGTCCGCACCACGCGATCGGTCCGCCTCACGGCCGCAGGCGAGGCGCTTGTGGGTCCGGCCCGGACCATCGAGGCGCAGATCGGGATCGTGCGCGGCATCGCGCAGGCGGCGGCCGCGGGGGAAACCGGCCGCGTGACCGTCGGGTTCGGCGGCGCGGGCGGCTACACGGTGCTGTCGGTCCTCGCCCGCTCCCTTGCCGACGCCTACCCCGGCATCGAACTCGACCTTCGCCCGCAGATGTACTCCGGCGAGGTGCTCGACGCCCTCGCCCGCGGAACCCTCGACATGGGCATCGTCGGACTGCCGGTCCCGCGGGGTTTCGCGACGCACACGGTGCTCGAGGAGGCACTGATGGTCGCGGTCCCGGCCGGCCACCGCCTTGTCGAGGCGGGTGCCGTCGTGCCGCAGGAACTGGCGAGCGAACGGTTCGTGATCTATCCCGCCGAACACGGTTCCGTGGTCCGCGACGCCACGCTCGCGCTGTGCGCAGCGGCAGGATTCGCCCCTGTCGTCGCGCACGAGGCGCCCGACCCGTACAGCCTGCTCGCGATGGTCGGCGCCGGCGTCGGGGTGGCCGTCGTGGTCGATTCGACGGCACACCTGACGATGGCCGGGGTCGAGTACCTTCCCATCGCGGGCGAGGCCCCGACCCTCCCGATCGCGATGGCCTGGCAGGACGCGAATCCGTCGCCCGCGGTGCAGACGGTCACCCGGGTGCTGCGTGACGTGATCGGAAAGGTCGGCCATTCAGTCGCCTGACCGAATTACTCGTGCGCCGAACCCGCTGCCGCTACGCGCGTTGCGCGTGATTTCCTGGACGGCGCGACCTCGGAGTCACCGAGGTTGCGCCGCCCTTGCACAGCGTGCAGCACGATCGCTAACCGGCCTGCACCCCATCCTCGTGCGCCATCCAGTGCACGAAGCGATGCAGCGGATACATGGCATCGTGAGGGTTGCCGATCGTGCTGGGCCCCGCCTCCCCGAGCCGGACGATGCGCTGCGCGCCGGCGCTCGCCAGTCGGTCGCGATAGTCCGGCATCCGTTCGAACGGGTAGCAGCCGACGGTCTGCGTAGCGACATTGACGTACTTCACCACGTCGTCGAGCGAGTCGACGCGAACCACGTTGGCGGTCTTGTTGATCGGATGGAAGTCCACGGGTTCATCCGACCGGATCACCAGACCCTTCCCGTCGGTCCTCCCCCAGACGCGGAACTCGTCGCCCATCATCGCCAGCATGTCGACCTGCTCACGCAGGTCCAGGTCCAGCGGCCGCGAGTCACCCGAGGCGGCCGCCTTCTCGACGATGCGCGTATGCACGCGTTCACAGAAGCGATCGGCGTCTTCGCGATTCGCCTCGACAAAGATGAAACGACTCGCGACGCAGGCCTCCTGATTCAGAACCATGACATCGGTGGCCGCCAGCTCGGCGGCCGCCTCCAGCGCCGCACCGGAGGCGAACGCCTCCCTACCGACTATCGAGATCGACGTCTTGGGGTCGAACGACACCAACTGGAAACCCGGACCGAGATACTTGACGACGTTGTCGATCGCGTCGCCGCCACCCCACGCGACAATCTTGTCGAAGTACTGGGGCCGATACAGCACCTGCTCCACCGCATCGTCGCCGCCGCGCCAATAGACGGCCGACATCGACCGCACGATGGGATGGTCCGGATCGATACCGGCCATGGTCCGCAGGATCGCGACGGTGGTGAAGGGATCACTCGACGCCATCTTGAACAGATTGACGGCCTTCACCAGTGCACCCTGCGCGATGGACTTCACTGCCACCCCGGGGGAATTACCCGGCAGCACATGAATCAGCCGCGGCGCAAAGGCGCGAACGAAGCTCTTGCGGCCCTTGAAATCCTGCTTGGGCACCCATTCGTCCAGGGCCTTCGGGTCGGGGAAGTTTTGCTCGACCACGGTATGCAGAAGCCGTTTGTCGAGATACGTCGTCGCGCCGTAGACCTGCGCTCTCAGCACCGCCCGCGGCAGTACGTGGGTGGCGGCCATCCGGTCGATGCATTCCTGCACGAAAGGGTTTTTCGGATCGCGGATCCGCTCGCCGGTCTCGACCAGGAAATCGATGATCTCCGACAGCGGGACGTTGAGCAGTGGCGGCACCTCGGTCCGTGGATGCACCGCACGGTCCAGGTCGATCGCCGGCGTCGCGAAGACGACTCCCAGGTCACGCGAGCGGTGGGTGACCGACTGGTCTTCCACCAACTCGCCGCGCAGGAAGAACGGCGCGGCGACAACAGGTTCGGTCATGGTCATGATAGGCCCCTCACGTATGCGTCGACGGTTCCGGCGCAGCCGATTTTGTCGTCGTCTTTGACATCCGAATAGCGAACAATGTTGTTGCGGATCGACGGTCCCGCGCAGCCGCAGGCACAGGGATCGAAATCGAGCGAAATCTTGTCGCCTGTGATGACGCCGCCCCAGCGTCCGTCGAGGGAGAGGTCGAAAAACGCTGCGCGACCTTCGATCTCACCGGCCTCGTGCGGCAGCAATGTCTCGCCCTTCTCGTCGAGGATGAAGGGCACGATCCACGGAGGAACGTGATAACGGTCGCCCGCTCGGCATTTGGGCATACCCGAGTTGAGCTCCTGCATGGAGTAGTTCTGGAAGTTGCGGTTGTCCGGGATATTGAAGGTCTCGTGGACGAATTCCCGGTAGTCCGGCGGCAGTTGCGCGCGCTTGAGTCCGCCGCCGACGTATATGCAGTTGTCCGGATGGAAGTCTTTTGCCGAGAACCCACGCTCACGAACGATCTTGGCGACCTGGTAGAGCGCATTCCACATGCCCGAGACGAACAGCTTGTCGGTGCGGTACTCGATGAGTTGCTCGGCGGCCACGATCATCGCCTTGTCGAGGGCTTCCTGCCGCTCGGCCGAGGTCCGCTCGAATTCTGCTAGCTCCTCGGGCCGCGCTGTGCCGTCGGCGATCCTCCTGCGAAGTACGACCATCGTGGTCAGCGAGCCCACGGTGATCGGCGGAATCGGCAGGCGGAACGCGGGTCTGTCGGGATCGCCGAACGCCGCCGCCTGCGCGTCGCCGATGATGATGTTCTTCGGCACTGCAGCGATGGGCGCGACACCGATCCTGCGCCGGTCTTGCGCCGGCGCGACGCCCGAACCCCAGGCGAAGACGTTGACCGTGTCCTTACGCGACCAGTCCATGTCCTTGTCCGAGGCGAGCAGCATCGCCGACTTGCCGGTCGTGCCGCTGGAACAGGAAAGGAAGTGCCCCTTGGCCTGCAGACGCGCGATCCACTCGTCGATGTCTGCAATATCCGAGGTCTCGATGGGGCTGATCGGATAGGGGGAGACGGTGCCGAGCCACATGCCGAGCCGATCCCAGCGTTGCTCGGTCAGGAAGCTTTCGGGGTAGCTCTTGTAGGCGGTGTGCGGGAACAGCAACGGCACCATGTCGGCGCGGTCGCGGATCTCGGTGATGCCGGCTTCGCGTGCTCGATGACCAAGCAGCTTGATGCGGTCCCTGCGCTCCTGGAACCTCTCGTTCAACGCCTCGACCTGCGCCTCGCGGAGTTCGGAGTGGGAGTAGCGGAAACGGTCCTCGGCGTCCACCAGCCGAGTCAATTGCTCCGGGGGTGAGTTCACGGGGCTTCCCTTCGGTTATCGTTGCCAGAAATAGCAACTCATGCGTATCATTAATTCGGTAACCTCATCATGACGAAGGCAAGGGTGTTATGCAAGAGCGAATTTCAGCGAGACCGACGTGACGAGAGCGGCGCCACTCTTGCGCCGCGGCGCCGGACGACCCACCCGTCACCACGCCGAAGTATGCCGGGGGAATTGCTCGATACCCACACGCGACGACGTGGACCAGAGGGTCCACTTCACCGTTCATCTATTACTCGACGGCCCCGGGCCGCGCTGAACACCTAGGGAGAATGCCTTGCATATCGACAGGAACAGACCGGTCGCGGTCGTCACCGGAGCCAGCTCGGGCATCGGCGAATCGACCGCCCGCCAACTCGTGGAACTCGGCTGGCAGGTGATCGGCGTCGGCCGCGACCGGCAACGCAGTGCCGCCGCCACCGCGCGTATTGCTGTCGCCGCCCGCAATGGCGGCGCGTTCACCATGCTGCGCGGCGATTTCACCCTGATGTCGGAAGTCGAGCGAGTCGCGGGCGAAATTGCGTCACTCACCCCTCGCCTCGACGTCCTCGTCAACAACGCCGGCGGTGTGAGCGATCAGCGGATCGTCACCGACGAGGGCACCGAGGCGACGTTTGCCGTCAATCACCTCGCCCCATTTCTACTGACGCGGAGACTGATTCCGCTCCCCGGGGAGGACGCGGCAGCTCGGCCTGGCCGCTCGGTCCGCGTGATCGCCGTGTCGTCGAACGCGCACCGCATGATCCAGGAATTCGATTGGGACGATCTACAGAGCCTGAACGAGTTCGATCCCATCGTCGCCTACGGCCGGGCGAAGCTCGCGAATATCCTCTTCACCCGCGAGCTCGCGCGGCGTGGAACCACAGCCGGGATCGTCGCCCAGGCCATGCATCCCGGCGTGGTGGCCAGCAACTTCGCCTCCCACGGGACCGATGCACTGCAGGCACACATGGCCACCGCCGACACGGTCTCGCCGGACGAACCGGCTGAAACGCTGGTCTGGCTGGCCACCGCCCCCGCGCCGGGCCGCGACGGCGGGCGCTACTTCCACCGCAAGGCCGAGGCGACACCCGCAGCGGCCGCACAGGACGATTCCGCCGCTACTCGCCTCTGGAACGAGAGCGAAAGACTGCTGGCCGAACTCGGCTTCCGGATCGCGGATACCGCCGAGTCAGGACAGAAATAGCCGTTCAGGGTACCGGCAGGCGACCCGAAGCCTCCGGCTCGTCACCGAGTCGCTGACCGGCGGGGCCATCCTCCCAGATCGGACAGGATGTCCTCGCCGGGATCGTCCAGCTCGGCTTGCCCGGCTCGAAACGTCGGCAACCCGACTCAGACGAGATACCGTCCGCCATTGACGCTGAGCGTCTGCCCGGTCACGTACCCGGCCTCATCCGATGCCAAGTATGCGACGGCGTACGCGATGTCCTCCGCGCTGCCGACGCGTTTCATCGGAAGCCTGGCCGCGAGCTGATCCGGATCGTGGCTTTCCCGCAGCAGTGGCGTGTCCACGGTGCCGGGCGGGACGTTGTTGACCGTGATCCCCTTCTCCACGAACTCGACTGCCAGCGCCTTGGTGAAACCGATGACGCCGCCCTTCGACGCCGCGTAGTGGGCCACCGCCGGGGCACCGGTCTGCGCGGACGACGAGGAGATATTGATGATCCGGCCCCAGCCGGCGTCGAGCATGTCGGCAACGAGTGCCTGCGTGACCAGGAAAGGTCCCTTGAGGTTCACCCCGATTATCCGGTCCCAGTTCTCCTCGGTGAGGTCCAGGAACGGCGAATACTTGGTGACCCCGGCATTGTTCACCAGGATCGTGACCGGGCCGAGCTCCGCGCGGGTCCGGGCCGCTGCGGCCGCGACAGCCTCGGAGTCCGCCGCGTCACCGGTGATGGCGACCGCCTTTCCGCCCGCCTCGCGAATCCCCGCAACCGTCTCGTCGGCGTCGGCGGCATTCAGATCCCACACCGCGACCGCCGCGCCCCGGGCCGCGAGCACTGTCGCTATGGCGCGCCCGATTCCGCGGCCACCGCCTGTAACGACCGCATTTCTTCCTTCGTGGGCCACCAGGGCCTCCTCTCCGTCGAGTGAATGAATGTCTTCGCTACTCGCCCAGCGCAGCGCGCGGCCTTCCCGGCCGACACCGCGCGGGGAACCCCACGTTGCCGCTGGAGGGTAGATCCTCGGCGATCTCGACCGATGGGGACATCACGCATCCTTGGCTTCGGTTCCGGCCAGAGCCCAGCGGGCGATCTCCATCTGATCCGCACTGGGCCCCAGGTCGGTGTCAGCCTGCGACCAAACCTGTACCGCCCAGTCGCCGAGTGCGGCGCCAATCCCGAGCTCTGCTGCCAGGCCCGTGGCAATGCGCATGTCTTTGAGCATGAGGCGCAGTGCGAAACCGGAGTTGTAGGTCTCGGGGAGGACGAAGTTCGGGAACTTGGTTTCACTCGCTGCACTGCGCCCACTCGCCGCGTTGATCGTCGAGACAATTACCTCCGGGTCGAGGCCGAAGCGGCGGCCGATGGCGAAGCCTTCGGCCGTAGCCAGCAGTTGAACCGCTGCGAGTAGGTTGTTGATTGCCTTGAGAGCGTGCCCCGCACCGGTATCGCCCACTCGGAGCCAAGTACCCAGCGGCGCCAGCATCGAACTTATCTGCGCCACAGCGGTTTCGTCCCCGGCGGCCATGATGGTCAGGGTGCCGGCCGCAGCGCCGCCGATGCCGCCGGATACCGGTGCGTCGATCAACGTGACGCCTCGTTCAGCCAGTTCGAGAGCAAGCCGGCGGGTCGAGGTGGGCTCGGACGACCCCATATCGATGATGACGGTGCCGGAGCGTAGCGCGTCGAGCACGTCGACGTCGTCGAGTACAGCCTCCACCACAGTGGAATTCGGCAGCATCAGGATGACGATGTCTGCTCCGGCCACGGCCTGCGCTGGAGTTGGGGCCACGGTTCCCCCCGTCTCGGCAAGTGATCGGCGGGCGGCGTCCTGCAGGTCGAATCCCACTACCTGGATACCGGATTCGACCAGTCGGCGTGACATGTGCGCACCCATGTTGCCCAGGCCGAGGAAGGCGATGTGTCCGTTGCTTGTTTCAGGCATCAGTGCGCTCCGAGAGAATTTCGTCGGCAATACGGAAGGATTCGATGGCGGCGGGAACACCAACGTAGACGGCGGTCTGGAGGAGCACCTCACGGATCTCGTCGTGCGTCGCCCCATTGGTCACGGCGCCGCGCACGTGGGTAGCGAACTCCTTGGGCCGGTTGAGCGCAGTGAGCATCGCCAGGTTGATCAGAGATCGGGTGCGGCGGTCGAGGCCCGGACGAGTCCAGATGGCACCCCAGCAGTATTCGGTGACGAGGTCCTGCATAGAAGAAGAGAATTCGCTGGCGTCGGCGAGGGCTCGGGTGACGTATTCCGCGCCGACGACCTCGCGGCGGACTTGCAGGCCCGCCTCGTAGGTCTCACGGTGTGTGCGATCAGTGTGCATGTTGTGGATCCTTCGATCAGTCGAGGAACAGGTCCGGGGTCGGGTAGAGGTCAGAGTTTGACGATCACGGTCTTGGTCTCGGTAAACGCGTCCAACGCCTCGTACCCCTTCCCACGGCCGTATCCGGACTTCTTGAAACCACCGAAGGGCAACTCCACCCCACCAGCCGCCCCGTACGTGTTGACATAAACCTGCCCGGCCTGAATACCAGCAGCCAACCGATGCGCGCGCGAAAGATCCCTCGTCCAGACCGAACCGAGCAAGGCATATTGCGTCCCGTTCGCCAACGCGAGCGCCTCCTCCTCGGTATCGAAGGTATTACATACCAACACCGGCCCGAATATCTCTTGCTGAGCGATATCGGACCGCGGATCGACACCATCGACCAGCGTCGGAGCGAAATAGGCGCCACCCGCAAGACCCGGTTCATCGGGAATCGAGCCGCCGGCGACCACCTCTCCCGTGCTCAGATCGCTCAGGAATGCCTGGACCCTGGCCTGCTGTTTGAATGACACCAATGGTCCGAGGTCCGGGTCGGCCGAACCGGGGCCGATACTCACCACGGCGAACAGCTTCGCCACCGACTCCAAAACCTTGTCATGAACCGAAGAATGCACTAACAGACGCGAACCGGCCGAACACGTCTGCCCAGCGTTCTGCAGAACCGCCTTCGCCACGAAGGTGGCCGCACTGTCCAGATCGGCGTCGGGGAAAACGATCTGAGCCGACTTGCCACCGAGCTCGAGGACGACCGGCACCACCCGATCTGCGGCCGCGTGCGCGATCACCGATCCGATCTGGGTGGACCCGACGAATCCGATATGGTCGACCCCGTCGTGGGCGGTCAACGCGGCACCCGCCTCGACCCCGAGGCCTGGCACAACATTCAACACCCCCGCCGGGATTCCCGCCTCGATCGCCAACTCGGCGACGGCGACCGCGGTACGCGGCGTTTCATCTGCGGGCTTCACCACACAGCAGTTGCCGGTAGCAATCGCCGGAGCCACCGAACGCGCGAATAGCTGCATCGGATAGTTCCAGGCAACGATATGCCCCGTCACACCGTATGGCTCGCGGCGAGTGTAGGCATGCACATCAGGACCCAACGGGATGGTGATCCCGTAGTAGGAATCGATCGCGTGACCATAGAAGCGGAAGTAGCGAGCACACACCATTGCATCGGTTCGCGCTTGCCCCAGGGGTTTACCCGAATCCTCACTTTCCAACAACGCCAACCCAGCTGCGTCACGTTCGATCAGATCCGCCAGCCGGGTCAACAACCCGGCACGGGTCTCCGGCGACGTCTCCCGCCACGACCGTTGCGCGGCACGGGCCGCACACACCGCCCGATCCACTTCATCAGGTCCACACCTGACCACGGCCCCCAGCGACACACCGGTCGACGGATCGATGTTGTCGTAAGTACCCGACGTGAGCACCCGACGTCCATCGATGAAGGCCGCAACTGTCTCCACCACTCAACACTCCTCACTCTTTCGCTTTCATGGATGGCGTCGACGGCGGCGCCATGAAGTACTCCGACGGGCCGCCCGGCACCGTCATGCCGAGAATGCCGATACCTGACTCGCGGCACAGGTTGTACAGGCCGCTGTCGCGCGATTCGCAGGCACCACCGTCGCGGCAGCCCGCGCCGTCCCGGAACCGTCGGCCGCGCGGGCGGCAGCACTGGCCCCACCGTCGACCAGCAGGTCGATGCCGTTGAGGAAGCTCGCCTGTTCCGAGAGCACGAATGCCACCACGGCGGCGATCTCCGCGTCATGCCCCCTGCGCTGCACGATCCGATCGATGCGCGAGTGTTCGGCAGTCTCGGACCGCACCGGCGAGCTGTCGATGTTGCCCGTGGACACCGAACAGATGCGCGCGCCCACGGACCCGAGCCGCACCGACTCCCGCCGGACGAAGCGTTCCAAGCCGAGTTTGGCCCAGGTGCGGGCCGCGGCCGGATCCTCGATGCCCGGTCCGAGCGCCTCGCGCAACCTGTGTGGGAACTGTTGGGCCAGCGGGTCGTCGAGGACAGCTTGCGCAGCCGCGTCGGGAGTATCCGGGCCCAGCATCGGGGACATACCCGCCAACACCACCATGGCGGTGCCGTTGTCGGCCAACGGCCGGAGCGCATCCGCGAGCCGCGCAGGGGCGACGAGGTCCACGGTGAGAATCTCCTGCCAGTCGGCCGAGGTGGGCGAGCAGGCATCGGCGTGCGCGACTGCCCGCAGCGTGCCCATGTCCCCGATTCGCGCGACCAGGCGCGCGAGACCCTTGCGGTCGGTGACGTCGAGGCTGAACGGCTCGGCGTCCACACCCGCATCATTCACGAGTTCGCGGGCCACGGCCGCGGCGGCGTGCGGGTCCCGGTCGGTGAGCAGCAGTGTCTCCACATGATCGACGAGCTGCCGCGCGCAGGCGGCTCCCAGTCCGTAACCCGCGCCGGTGACGACACCCACGGTCTTGCTGTGCAGTGCGGATTGCTCCGTGGGTGAGTTCACGGGGCGTCCCTTCGGTAGACGTTGCCACAAATAGCAACTAATGCGTATCATTAGTTCGGCAACCTCATAATGACGAAGGCAAGGGTGTTATGCAAGAGCGAATCTCAGGGAGGCCGACGTGACGAGAGCGACGCCGCTCCCGCGCCGCGGCGCCGGACGCCCCACCCGCGAGCAGGCCGAGGCACGCCAGGACGAACTGCTCGATACCGCACTCGAGCTGTTCCTCGAGCACGGCTTCGAGATAACGACGATCGAGATGATCGCCACCCACGTTGGCATGACCAAGCGCACGGTGTACGCCCACCACCCCGACAAGGCGTCCCTGTTTCTCACCGCGGTGCAGCGGGCAATCAACAGGCAGATCGTGCCCCTGCACGTCCTCGAGGACTTCGATCGCGGTGATCTCACCCAAACACTGGAAGCGATCGCCCGGCTACACGTCGGCCAGGTGATGACGCCCGACGGTCTGCGCCTGCAGCGGATCATCAACACCGAAAGCTACCGATTCCCCAGCATATTCGCCGCCAACTACGAACAGCGCTCCAAACCGGTGCTCGACTTCGTCGCCGGCCTGCTCGACCGGGCCATCGCCGCAGGCGACATCGCACCCACCACAACCGAACTCGCCGCCATCGCGTTCATGAACATGGCGGTCGGCGGCTCCGTGCGCTCGATCGTGAGCGGCCAAACACCCACCCGCGACGAAGTCGATCAGAGAGTGCACTTCACCGTTCATCTGCTACTCGACGGCCTCAGGCCGCGCTGAACACCTGGTATAGCGCCGGTTTCAGCTTGCGATAGTCGTGCTCGATACGCCAGCGAAGCTCGGCGCGCGCGCTGGAATACTCGAGTCAGCTCAATGCGCGCGCGATATAGGCTCTGCGGGTTTGTCCCGCGGTCTTGGAAATGTCTGACGTGACGACTACTTCGAATCCGTGAAACGCACCGGGCCACACGTGCAGTTCAGCGAGGACACCGGACCGGGACAGGCGGGCCGCGAAGTCGATGACCTCATCGCGGAAGGTTTCGACCTGGCCGACATCGAGGAATGTCGGAGGTAGTCCGGAGAGGTCGGTGGCGCGCGCCGGCGCAGCATAGTAGGACACGTCGGGTCCACCTGCCGCATCTCCGAGGAGAGCACCCCAGCCTGTCCTGTTCGAGGTACGGTCGAACACTCCGATACCGTCGAGTTCCTGACTCGACGGCGTAATTCCCCGATCGTCGAGCATGGGGCACCCCAGCACCAAGTGGGAGATTGTCGGGCCGTTGTGGTCGCGGGCAAACAAGGCGATTGCCGCGGCCAGTCCACCTCCTGCGCTAGCGCCCATGACGATGATTCGCGCGGAGTCGATTCCCAGGTCTTCCGCGTTCTCGGTTATCCATACCAAACCCGCGTAGCAGTCTTCCACGGGCGCGGGGTGGGGGTATTCCGGGGCGAGCCGGTATTCAACTGAAACCGCCACCACACCGAGTTCGTCCACCAAATCAGCCAGGCCTTCTACCCCAGTGAACCTGTTTCCCATGACCATCCCCCCACCGTGGATGTAGTAGATCGCCGGGGAAGGGACGGTCCGCGGGTTCGTCGGCGCCATGATCAACACGGTGATGTCGGGTCCGCCGAGGGGGCCAGGAACTTCTCGTTCGGTGACCTCGATGCTGCCATCCCGACGCAAGTGCTCGAGTTGGACATCACGATCGGGCAGCTGATTCAGGCGGCGTTCTCGAGCACCGAGGATCTCGTGCGGGTGGAGCGTGGAGGACATGAGTGGGATTCGTGCCAGCCCGGCTGCCAGTTCCGGGTCGAGCGGCGGAGGGGTACTTGTACGGATGGCGTTATCGAGAGTCATCGTGTCTCCTCAGAATTTGCGATGTCCTCCCACTATCGGATTTCATCTCCGTCGACGCTACCGCCGATCGTCTGTTCCTTGCCGCGATGTATCAGACGACTGTCGGTTCGGACTCTCGGCGGCGCCGGTCCGCTACTACGATTCGCCACTATTCAGAAAATGGAGGGACTGCAATGCGATTCGGGCTCGCAGTATTCCGTCCGGAGTGCCAAGGTCCCACCCCAGTCGCTCCTCCGCTCGTGTAACCCGAGCCGCAATTGAACTGTGGTGCATATGCAGGGAGTTCGCGGCCAGTCGGAGCGATCCGGTGCGGCAGAGAGCGTCCAAAGCACGTAAGTCGAGTTTCCCACTCTCTGTCTCCGAAATGGCCTGGAGTGCGACCACGTCCACGTTTGCCGCGATCTGACCTATCGGAACATCGGCAAGCAATGTGAGGGACCCGAGTGATGCATGGTCGACGACCGCCGAGTTCTCGCCATGAACCGTAAATCTCAACGCCAAGAGTGCTTGCAACCACGAGGTACGAGCATCCTGCGGCAGGACCTGGTTGCCAATGCCCACCCGCAGGTCCAAGCTCCGCCCTGACCCAGGATCTCGCTCTTGAAGGCGATCTCGGACGCTGCTGTGGAGGTCTGGGACGACGAGGTCCGCGTTCTGACGTGGCTGCAGGATCAATCCGGCGGTCCGCCCAACCGTGGCCACACGCAGGGACTGCACCGGAAAGCGGGTTCTCGCTACAAGCGCTACTGCTTCCGTTCCTGGGTCCCGGTCGTCAGATGTAGAGACGGCAACGATGCGTATCGGGAGGTTCGGTAGGAGGCCGAGAAGTTGAATTGCGCGCGCCCGTTCCTCGGTTCCGGCGGACTCCGAAATCAGCAGTTCGGTCAGTGCTGGATCAGCAAGATTTGCGGCTGAAATCACGCGGGGCGGAGTGACCAGCACCCGAGTTGCCAGAGCAAAGCGCTCGAGTATGAGGTCGTCCAGGGCCTCCGCATCACCTTCGCGTTCGAGCCAGACTGCCCGGCCATTGCCCACGTCGATACGACTGCGTGGAACATCTCGATCCGAAGAATCGACGGTCCCGCTGTGAGCGACGCGCAATGCAGTCCCATCGAGAAGATGCATCCCGGCAGTGCATTCGGCGAGGGCTGCAGTCGCTCTGGTCAGGGTCGATGCCGAAACCCGGCCTTCGACCAGAGCGTCGAACGCAGCGATGACTCGAACGGCCGCTTCGGCTCGTGAGTCGATCTCGGACAATCGCGCGAGCAATCCGAACATGGGCCCAATCCTAGCTCTCGTCCGAGCGCTACGATCGACGACCGGTATGAGGATCGCTGTGGGCTTGCTCCACAATCCAAGCCGCGACCTGGGTCCTGGAGTGGAAACCCAACTTCGCGAGGATGTGCTCCACGTGTCCTTGGACAGTTCGATCCGAAAGCACCAATTTCGCCGCGATCGCCCTGTTCGTCATGCCCTCTGCAACCAGGTCTGCGACCTGACGTTCTCGCTTGGTCAGACTCACTGTGGGACTGACGGGTTCGGCGGCGGAGGGAGCTTGTTCGCCGAGCGCGAATGCTGCGGCCGCGTCGAAATCCATGAGGCGCCCCTGGCGGCGAGCAGATTCGAATGCCCTCGATCCCAGTGCCGAGCGAGCGGCTCTCTCGCATTCGTCGTGGTAGGTCATCAGGTCGGGAAACTGGACGGCGCCGCCGACCGACCGCCCCAGTTCTTCTGCGGCTCCCAGAAGCACTGCTGCACGTTGCGTATCTCGGACCTCCGCACAGATCCAGGCGATGGATTCAAGGCATGATATGGCAATTCGGAGAAACCGTGCGGGCCAGGTCAACTGCAATGATTGTTCGAGTAGTTCCCTTCCACGACTGGGGTTTCCCTCCTGCCACACGGCAAGGCCCATTCCCCACAGAGAGAACGATCGACACAAGGTTTCGCCGTACTGTTCGGTGAGCTCGAGTACTTGTTCATGGTATTCGATCGCCCGCCCCATGTCCTCGCGCAACTCGTGTGCCATGCCCAGCATGCCTAGTGGGCCGACGCGATAGATGGGTTCTCGCCGGGTGTCGGGCTCCGCTACCGCTTTCTCGAGGTACGTGCAGGCTTGGGTGAGATCACCGCGGAGCAGGGCTAGGAGCCCGTCGACATGTGCGATGAAGGCGTGTAATCCGGGGTCGTCGATGGATGCTGCAAGTGTGTGCCCCCTGTCTACCGTCATATCGCTCGTCTGACCGCCTGTTTGCGCCGCATCGAAGAAGGCACCGCTGAACAGGGCCTTTACGAGCTCGACGGTGGGTGGGCCTGCGTATGCGGCCAGGAGTCTGTCGAGCCAACTTCTCCCCTCGCTGTAGTACCCCTGGGAACTCCACAACCCGAATAGCGCGCCCGCGACGCGGAGCCCGGCAGCCGGATCATTGGACACACAGAACTTCAGGGTTTCTCGAATGTTCGGTAGTTCCATACCCATGCGTTCGATCCAGTCGAGCTGTCGTGCACTCATCCAATTCGACGCTGCTTCGAGAACCAGCGATTCGTACCACTCCAGATGCCGATGGTGAGCGGTGTCGTCGTCGATCAGTGCGAGGATCTCGCGGCCGTAGTCCCGCACTGTCTCGAGCATTCGAAACCGCACCTCGGTACCGGATTCCTCTCTGAGGAGGATCGACTTCTCAACCAGTGAGGTCACCGCGTCGAGCAACTCGTCCGGACGGATACCCGGACCACCGACGTGCGCCGCCGCGTCGAGCCCGAAACTGCCTGCAAAGACCGATAGCCGCGTCCAGAGGTGCTGTTCCTGTTCCTCGCACAGGTCGAAACTCCAGTCGAAGCACAGTCGAAGAGTCTGTTGTCGCGTAGGGGCGCCACGTGTTCCGCGCGTGAGCAGCGCATAGCGGTCGGACAGGCGCTGGAGGATTTGTTCGGGCGACAGTGCCCGCAAGCGGGCCGCTGCCAACTCGATCGCCAGCGGCAGACCGTCGAGCCGATGACAGATCTTGGCCACTGCGTCCTTGTTGTCCTCGGTGAGTTCGAAATCGGGAACCGCCGTGGCAGCGCGTTCAGCGAACAGCGTCACCGCGTCGTACCTCGGCAATCCTTTCAAGGCCGGCTGACGGTCGGTAGATGGGACTGTCAGCGGCGTGACTCGCAGTACGGCCTCTCCGGGTATACCGAGAGACTCCCGGCTTGTGCTGAGGATCTTCAGCGAAGGACAGACCTGCATCAGCGTCGCGGACAGCTCGGCTACGCCGGCGACCACTTGTTCACAGTTGTCGAAGACGAGCAAGAGGTTCCGCGTCTCGAGAAACTCTTCCAGTACCTCACCCAACGGCCTCGCGGAGATATAGCGCAGCCCCAATGCACCGGCCACCGTGTCGATCAGCAAGGATTCGTCATGAAGTTCGCCGAACTCGACCAGCCATACACCGTGCTCGAACTCGCGTTGCATGCTTGCTGCGATTCGCAATGCCAGTCGCGTCTTGCCGACGCCACCGGGTCCGGTCAGCGTCACCAAAGGTGAAGACGTCAACATCTTCTTCGCTTCGGTCAGCTCCCGGCGACGTCCCACGAAACTCGTCAATTCAACAGGCAGATTTCCTGCTGCGCGCGGGCGGTGATCGTGCGCCCGGCGTCCCGCGACTGCAGGCGGGCGGCCACGGTGTTGTTCTTCGCTACCAGTACGCAGGGCCATGTCGTCGACAGTGAATTCATGGTGATGTTGCAGTCGCTGCAGGTCTTCACCGAAGCTTGCGGCAGTGGCATGGCGCCGGCCCGGTGCCCGAGCCATCGCGCGTGCGATCGATTCGGCAACATCGTCGGGGAGTCCCTGCTCGCGGAGGTCGGGCACAGGTTCCGTCGTAATCCTCAGGAACTGTGCTACTACCTGTTCTCCGCTCTGCCGTTCGAATGCGGCATGCCCGGTGACCGCGCTGAACACGGTGGCACCTATGCCGTAGATGTCAGTGGCCGGTGTCGGTGGATCGCCGGCCAGTACCTCGGGCGCGGTGTACGCCGGCGTGCCGGTGACTGTTCCGGTTCCGGTCTCGAATCCGCCCGCCACATGCGCGATACCGAAATCGGTCAGCACCGGCTCACCGTAGTCGTCGAGCAGGATGTTCGCGGGTTTGATATCGCGATGAAGTACTCCGAGCCGATGCGCAGTCTCGACTGCTCCTGCCACCCTGATCCCCAACCGTAAGGCTTCCGGCAGCGACAGCGGTCCACCTCGGCGAAGTCGCTGATCGAGAGAGTCCTGCGGGTAGTACTGCATCACAATGTATGGGAGGCCGGTCCCGGTCTCGCCGACCTGCAGGATGTTGACGATGTTCGGATGCCCGGTGAGTCTGCCCATCGCGCGTTGTTCTCGAAAGAACCGCGCCCGGTTCTCCTCGTCGAGATCTACGGTGAGCACCTTGACGGCAACAATACGGTCGAGGGCACTTTGCGTACAGCGATAAACCACTCCGAATCCGCCTCGACCGATCTCGTGTGCCGCATCGAACCCCGCGCCCTGCAGCTCTGCAACGACGTCGGGTGAACCGTATCGCTGGGTGCCCAGTGGATCCCCGTCATGCATCGGATCACTGACCCGCGCCGTCGAACAACGGTGAACGTAGCGACCTCACGAGATACGACATACAAAACCTCTCGACACCTACCCCCAGCGTATCGCTCGCGCGCTGCTCACGAGTGCCGTTCCTTCCGGTCGCCGCGGTCGGAAGAAGCCGAGGGGACAACCGGACGGGGCCACGGGTGTCCTGTAAGGCGCTCGATGTCGGTGTTGAATCGCTCGAGCCAACGAGCGAACTCGGCGACTTCGTCCGGATCCCAATCAATTAGTACGCGTTCCAGGCCTGCAATGGCCCACTCGCGGTCGGCCTCGAGATGGCTGCTGCCCTTCTCGGTGATCCGAAACTTGCGAGCGATCCCACCCTCCGGATCAGGAATGCGCTCGACGAGATCGGCCTTGAGGAGGGCGGCGGTCTGTCGGTTGAGCGTCGAAGTGTCCAACGCGAATGCCTCGCTGAGCTGGCTGATGGACATCGGCCCCTGCACGCTCAGACGGCTGAGCACCGTGTATGCACTGCGGTCCAAACGCTCGGGAGTGTCGCGTCGCGCCGGACCGAGAAAGTGAAGGTGTCGGCCGAGCAGCATCGTCTCGAACTCGATCAGGTGCGTGGGCTTTTGCATGTGTCTCTTCCGTCACTCCAACCAGCGACCGTATGGCACATCAATGTGCACTATGCATACTCTATGCGCAATACACATTTTATGCATAGGGCAACCTCGCCCGATTTCGAGACTGGAGTCAACTAATGAGCAGTGCGGTGACAGCCGAGGCCCGCTCGGCACCACCCGGCGTACGGCCAGGCGCCCTGGTCGCCGTTCTGGCCTTCACCGGCATTACGTCCGCCTTGACCCAGACCCTGGTCGTTCCGCTCATCGCAGACCTTCCTTCGATCCTGAACACGACCTCGGCGAACGCATCATGGGTGATTACTGCGACGCTGCTGGCAGCCGCTGTCGCCACCCCGGTTACCGGACGGCTCGGCGACATGTACGGGAAGCGGCGGATGCTGCTGCTCTGCACCCTGCCGCTCATTCTGGGTTCAGTGGTGTGCGCGCTGTCCTCGTCGCTGGTACCGATGATCGCCGGTCGCGCGATTCAGGGCCTGGCCGCCGGCCTGATACCTCTGGGAATCAGTGCAATGAAGGATCTCCTTCCGCCGGAGCGCCTGAACTCCTCGATTGCCCTGATGAGCGCTTCGTTGGGAATCGGAGGCCTCCTCGGCCTCCCACTTGCCGCCATTGTCGCTCAGAACGCGAACTGGCGAGTGCTGTTCTGGGTCGTCGCCGTGCTCGGCGTCGTGGTCTTCGGTCTGTTGTGGCGAGTCGTTCCCACGATCCCCATCTACGGCGAGTCCGGCAGATTCGACATTGTTGGGGCAATCGGCTTGGGGACGGCGCTGGTATGCCTGCTGCTCACCGTATCCAAGGGCGCTACCTGGGGATGGACGAGCACGATGACACTCGACCTGTTTGCCGCCGCGGTCATCGTGCTGCTCCTCTGGGGATGGTGGGAACTGCGACGGACCGACCCGCTCGTAGACCTACGGGTGACTGCACGTCGGCCGGTGCTTCTGACCAATGCGGCCTCGATCGTGGTGGGATTCGCGATGTACGCCCAGTCGCTGATCGTGCCGCAGCTCCTTCAGCTGCCCGCTCAAACCGGCTACGGACTGGGGCAGTCGATGCTCGCCATGGGGCTGTGGATGGCGCCCGCCGGACTGGTGATGATGGCGGTATCCCCCATCGGCGGCAAGCTCTCCTCCGCGCGCGGGCCGAAGATCACCCTGTTCATCGGCTGCCTCATCATTGCCGTCGGCTACGGCTCTTCGATGCTACTCATGGGTTCCACATGGGGTCTGGTGATCGTCACGTGCATCGGTACAGCCGGAGTCGGCTTCGCGTACGGCGCGATGCCCGCGCTGATCATGAGCGCAGTACCGCAGTCCGAGACGGCCTCGGCCAACAGCGTCAATACCCTGATGCGTTCGGTCGGAACATCGGTGGCCGCAGCGGTTGTCGGCCTGGTCCTGTCTCAGATGAGCATGCAGTTCGGTGAACACAGTGTTCCCTCGGAGGCCGGATTCCGTACGGGCATGCTCATCGGCTGTGGCGTCGCGCTCGTCGCAGCCGCGATCACACTGGCGATCCCGACCGCTCAACGTAGCCACTCTCCGATGGCCAAGGCCTGAGGGACACGACGGACGCCACCAGCCGGACTGCCCCCCGCCGAGGGCAGCCCGACTGGTGGCGTGAATACACAGATCGAGAGCCGCAGAAGCGCTCACCCGAGCGAACTCGAGGGCAGCAGTCCGGATCGAGTCAAGTCATCATTACCTAGGGGTTCGATGGGCCATCGACGTATCGATCCTTCTCTGGCACAGCGTAATCAACGCGCTCTGAGTTTCAGGATCAATCCTAGGACCACCCCCCTGCAGCAGTATGGTCAGCACTCGCCGATAGAAGGCGGCCACAGAGATCCCGAAGTCCGGGAAAATGTACTCGTCGCCGCCGAAGGGGCCCCAGCGAATAGCAAAATCAACCATCTCGGCGGCACGAGCGGCCCCAGGTGTGGGTCCCTGCCGGCGCCCATCCTCAGTTCGAGAAGACAGCTGGAGGGCAGCAGTACGTGCGCTGCCCGGTGCCGAGGTGTCCATGAGATTCCCCAAGGTTGTGAGTTCGGATATGACAATCGAGATGGTGGGCTGACGATCGAGGAGGCGGGGCGACCGTCGAGTGAGCGCTCCAGGCGTCCGTCTCTCTCGGAAGCTGCGCGGAGCAGCCGCCCGGCTCAATCGCGAGATTCCCTCCTGATGTTCAGTGACTCGGGCCGGAAGCACCGACAGCGTCGAGTGAATCGAGAATGTCCTGGCGGCGGAGACGGACTTGCTTGGGCATGTTCCACCCGAGGACACCGGTGACCCTGCCATTGCTGCGGTAGCGGGCGACGAATCGGCGGCTCGAGACCTCACCGTCGACGATGTCGACCTCTGCGCCAGTAGGCAGAGACCCGTAGACCTGGAGCTTGACGTCGAACTGGTCGGTCCAGAAATAGGGCACCGGCACGTATGGCTGATCTGCACCAAGGATTGTGGACGCAACGGCGGCAGCTTGTTCGGTGGCATTGGTTCGGTTCTCGAGCCGGACCAATTTGCCGAGGTGCTCATGGTGCCACCGGGCAACGTCGCCGACCGCGTAGATGCCTTCGGCGGCTCGGCAGCGCGAATCGCACACCACCCCGTCGTCGAGGGTCAGTCCGCTCTCGCGGAGCCAATCTGTCGCGGGGACAGCACCGATCGCGACGACCACCACATCGGCGGGCAGTACCTCCCCGGTACCGAGTTGCACCCCGCTCACGTGTCCGTTGTCGGCGGTCAGACTGGTGACCGTGGTTCCCAGGCGCAGCTCTACCCCACGTCCGGTGTGTAGTTCCGCCAGCAGACCCGAGACGAAGGGGCCGACCTGCAACGCCATCGGCGCCGGCTGCGGCCCGGTCATGGTCACGTCCAGTCCAAGCGCTCGGCCAGTGGCTGCAATCTCGGCGCCGAGGACGCCTTCTCCGACGACTACCAGCCGCGACCCGGCCAGCATGTCGGACCGCAGAGCCAGGGCGTCTTCGAGAGTGCGCAGAACGTGCACCCCGGATAAACCGTTGTGCCCAGGCAGCACCCGTGCACGCACGCCGGTGGCAATCACGACGGCGTCTGCCTCGAGTCGACGTCCGGACTGCGTGAGGACAGTCCGAGCACCTGGGTCGAGGGCAACCGCCCGCTCGCCGAGGATGAAATCGGCGGTCAGCACCGAGAGGGCTTCCGCGGTCCGCAGTGTAGACCGCTCAGGCGCCCATGCCCCCGACAGGACTTGCTTGGACAGCGGCGGTCGGTCGTACGGGGTGTGCAACTCGTCACCGACAACGGAGATTTCACCCGTGAATCCCTGGCGGCGCAGGGCCTCTGCCGTGCACAACCCGGAGGCCGATGCGCCGACCACCAACACCCGTTCGGGTGTCGGGGCGGTCATGCCATGCCTCCGTCCGCCGCAGTCGACAGGCACTGTTGCGCCAAAGGTCGAATCTCCCTCACGGAAGCCCCGAAGCGCAGTGCCGTACGACAGGCACCGGCTTCTTTCCTGCGTTCGTCAAGCCTCATGTGCAACTCCCGCTTCCACTTTGGTGTGCAGCGCATCAGTTGAGTAATTTAGACTAATCGGTCAGTACAATCAACGGCACCGAATCGTCCGTTGCGCGGAGCGCCGTGTGCTAGCCTACATAAGATGTACCGATCGGTCGAGTTATCGACCGATCGCATCAGACACGGGCCTCGAGAGGTCTCCTCTCAACGGCCCCGACACACGAATGGTCGATGGACACACGGACATGTCGGAGGCCCCTGCCGACCTCACCTGAATCGATCTTTTCCGGCTACAGAAGGCTGACCGATTCATTGCCGCAGACCTAGGAGGTCTTCCCAATGCGCTTGCTCATCATTGACGCTGCGATTGCGTGCGCCACTCTGATCGCGCCTCGACGAACAGCCGTATCAATCAAACGAATCCTCACGGATATCGCGGTCGCACGAGCCGATGCACGGTGGTTGGCTATGGTCGCGAGCACACAAGAAGAGTCGTTTTCCAGCCATTCTTCTTTTCACACCGAACTGGCCGAGCCAAGATCCGCGACCCGTTAGGCCTGCATCGCACTGATCCATAGCTCGACTTCCGCCGATTTCCCATAAGAAAATTCGGCGTGCCCCAGGCGGGCACTCGCCCTCAGCAAGACTCCCCCGACGCCGCTCGCGCGATGCCCGCAAACATGCTGGACCACATCACATCACGACTTGTCAGGGCGCAACTTCGCTGACGATCAGCTCTGCGAACTCGGCCGCGATGAGTTCCTCGGTCGGGTTCGGTGCCAGTGGTATCAGAACGACCCCGTCGGCGATCCCCACCGCACAGATGTCCTGAATCAGGCCGCTCAGCCCCTGGACGGTACCTATGTATCTCATGGGGCGGCGACGCGGGTCGCAGGCATGCAACTCCGCGTGGGGAATTGCTCCGATATTTTCGAGGCGTGCAAGGGCGCGACGTGCCTCTCGGGCTGTCGTGTCGATGAGCACCTCGATCTCCAGCAGTAGAGGGCTGGCCTCCCGGTCCTCGATCGGAATCGAGCTGGATTGCCGTTGCGCGTCACCGAGGTCGGCTGCTACCAGCCGAGTGCTGGACGGGCTCACGCCTTTGCTCGGGTTCCCCGTGACCCAGACAATCTGAACTTCGTCTCGGTGCGTCATGTACACCACTGGCTCGGTCTTCATCTGCATGGCACCCATCTCGATTGCGGATCTGCCGGAAAGGCTTGACGTCACGCGGCCGTTCAGGCGGCCGGAAGTCGATTGTGCGGTGGCAGCGATATGCGTCCGCGGCTCACACGAGGGACACCCTGTTGAGCGCACACATCAACTTGCTCCGTTCCAGTGCAACAGCAAGACCAGAATCCCGCCACAACCGTTCTCGCACAGCGTATCCGCCCTCCGGCGTGAACATGTCATCCGAACGGCGTGCGCTCCGTACGAACGAGCACAGCCGCTGGGCGGCCCCGACGAGAGCATCCCCGCCGGGGGCCACCTGATGTGCGGTACAACCCAGTCAGGGCTGGAAGCCGATGTACTCGTCGGACCTGCGCCGTAGGAGCCAGCGTTCTCCGGACACCTCGAACTGATCGTGGTAGCGCGCGACGATCGCCACCGACCACCCGACGCCATCATTCTTCAGCATGATCACGTCACTCGTCGCCTTCGCTGTACGGTCGTTCCATTCGGTGAGGACCGTATTGGTGACCACGTGACGTTGGGGCTTGGCCGGATCCGGCTGCCAGCCCGGTTGCGAGAACGCCGCCCGGATGGCGTCGGTGCCCTCGAGCGTCTTGAAGCCGGGTATCTCGACCACCCCGTCCGGCCAGTACAACGCGACCATGTCGTCGACCCGGCCGTCGTCCTGTGCCTGGGCATGCGCGGCGATCGTCGCCTGAATCCCCGAGTGCACCTGTGCGTGTGTGCTCATCGGCCCGGTCTCCTACTTGAGCACGATCGGGGTGACGGGGGATCCGGCGGAGTTGGTGACCTTCAACCCCGGAGCGCAGAACAGGAACTCCCACACCCCATCGGCCTCACAGTCCGCCGCCAACTCCTCGAGGTTGAACATCTCCCCGAGCGTCAGACCCATATCCCGGATCACCACCTGATGGAACGGAATCGTCGCACCCGGAACCGGGCTCGGCCACACCTCACCCGAATGATTATCGATCGCCAACGCCGCCACCTCCCGGTCATAGAGCCACTGACAGGTATCGAGGCACGGACCCGGAGCATTACCCAAAAAATGCTCACGATCCCCCTCGAGGAACCACCGATACGACCCGGTCCGCAACAACACCACGTCACCGGACTCCACCCGCACCCCCTGCCGCTCCTCCGCCGCCAGCAGATCCGCCTCGGTGATCTCATACGAGTCCGCGAGCCGATCCACCCCCTTGAGCCGGGCGATGTCGAGCAACACCCCCCGCGAGATCAACCGATCCACCGCCTTGTGAAAGGAGTTGCGGGACGCACCCACAAAGTTGTTGACCGCACCCGCGGGCACACCGTTGTAGAACATCCCGCCATACCCCACATGCGCGAGCCCATCCCACTGCGTCGCCGACTGCAACCCGGTGATGATCATGTCATCCGCCGAGATCAACCCGTCCGCCGTCTTCGCCGTGTCCGACGGCAACAGCGTCATCACATGGATCGGATTGGTCCGCAACCCCCCACCCTTGAACGGGCCGTCCTTGTCGAACGGCATCCCCAGATCGAACGCCTTCCCGGTCCGCACCAACTGCGCCGCCGAAACCCGTTTGCCGGGGGTGACGAAGTTCAGCGTGCCGATCTCGTCGCCCTCACCCCACCGCCCCCAGTTGCTCAGCTTGCGACCGAGCTCCTGGTGCGGCCACACCTTCTCACCGCTGCCATCGCTGCCATCGCTCATGGTGTCGTCCTCCTCATCGGTGTGCCATGTAGTGCGTCACGCAGTCCATGAGACTGTCGGGAATGTAGTAGTCGGAACGGTTCTCGATCTGCGGCAGGTTGTCGACGACATCGGCGATGGTGGCATGGTGCGGATCGGGGTGCAGGTACCCCTCCGTGGCACCGAGGAACAGGTGCGCGAACCGCCCGGCCCCCGCCAGATAGGTCTGCCCGCTGACCTCACACGCCTCGTGCGCCAGGTAACCCACCATCGGAGCCACCAGCGCCGGGTCCATGTCGGACTTCGGCTCGTCCCTCCCCTTCCGCACCTGGTCCATGCCGTCCGACGGGGCACCACCCATCCGCGTCATCGCATTCGGTGCGATCACATTGATCTTGATATCGTGCTCGCCCGCCGAGAGCGTCATGCTGTTCGCCATCCCGATCACCGCCGCCTTCGCCGTGGCATACCCGAGGTTGTCCGGCAACCCGAACATCCCGATCGAGGTGGTGATGACGATCCGCCCGTAGTTCTGCTCGAGCATGTGCGGCCACGCCGCACGGGAGGTGTGGAACGCACCCATGACGTGGACGGCGAGGTGACTGTCGATGTTGTCCGCGTCCACGTCGGGCAGACCACCGAACCGGACATTGCCCGCATTGTTGACGACGACATCGATCCGCCCGAAATGCTCCACCGCCGTCTCGATCACCCGCCGGCCACCGGCGACGGTCGAGATGTCGCTGACGTCGGCGACCGCGACTCCGCCGGCGTCGACGATCTCCTGCGCAACGATCTGCGCCGGAGTGGCGTCCGCACCCGCCCCTGCGATCGAGCCGCCGAGATCGTTCACCACCACCCTGGCACCCAACCCGCCGAGCAGATGCGCATAGGCCCGCCCGATCCCGCGACCGGCCCCGGTCACCACCGCGACCCGACCGTCGAACCTGTATTTCTCCATCGCCAAAACCTTCTGTGTTGATTGCCGATTCACGACAGGAAACGCGCGTACTTCGAGTCCAGGACCCCGCGCAACGCCTCCCGCAACTTCGGCCGGCCACCCGGGTTGAGCAGGAAACTGCGGGGCTTACCCGCAATGTTGGTGCCGTAGAAGTAGCTGGCCTCCCCGAACGAGGAATGCACGGCCAGTTCTTCGATCATCTGGTTCCACTTCTGCTCCAGATCCGCGGGCACCTCCATCACCGTGGACCCCCGCTCACGCATGAACTCGATCGCATCGGCGACGAAGTCCACCTGATCCTCGGCATAGCGGGGGTTGTTGCCCGCCGCGCCGTGCGGGCCACCCGGGAAGAAGAAGTTCGGGAACTGCCGGCACATCGTGCCGGCGAACGTGCGCGGACCACCCGCCCAGTACTCCTCCAACGCCAGACCACCACGCCCACGAACACCCATCCTCGTCAGCGCACCGGTCCCGAAGTCGAACCCCGATGCCCACACGATGATGTCGAATTCCTCGAGCCCGTCCGCCGTTTCGATGCCGGTCTCGGTCACCCGCAGGATCGGAGTCGCCGTGATGTCGACCAGCGACACCCTCGGATTGTTGTACGCCTCGAAGTAGTCCGTCGTGAACGGTGGCCGCTTCGCCGCCCAACCATGATCCCGCGGGATCAACTTCTCCGCGGTCTCGGGGTCCGTGACGATGCCCCGGATCTTCTCCGCCATGAACCGGCACCAGTCCTCGTTGGCGGCGGAGTCGGTCATCGTGTCGGCGTAATTGCTGATCACCTTCGAGAAGCCGGGGCTGGTCCACATCTTCTCGTACCGCGCCCACCGCTGCTCCTCGGTGTCCTCGAACGCCTTCCGCGTGTCCCGCTGATGCAAAAAGCCGCTGTCGGACGCGTTCAGGATCTCCCGCATCTGCTCGAAATCCGCTTTGAGCTGCTCGTACTGCTCGGCCGAGATCGGCTCGTTCGCCAACGGAGTGCACCAGTTCGGTGTCCGCTGGTACACCGTCAACGATTCCACCTCGTCCGCGATCACCGGAATGATCTGCACACCACTCGAACCCGTCCCGATCACCGCGACCCGCTTACCGGTGAAGTCCACCGGCTCGTCCGGCCACAACCCGGTGTGATGCGACACCCCCCGGAAATCCTCCCGGCCCGGCACCGCCGGGAACGCCGGAACCGACAACACCCCCGTCGCAGCGACAACGAACCGCGCCCGCACCACGCTGCCATCGCTCGCGGACACCAACCAGGTGCCCGACTCCTCCTCGAACACCGCCGAGATCACCCGGGCACCGAACCGGATCAGCCGACGCAAATCCAACGCGTCGACCACATAATTGAAGTACCGCTCGTTCTCCGCCTGACCGGCGAACCGCTCGGTCCACTCCCACCCGTCGAACAACTCCCGCGAAAACAAGTACCCGTAGGTGTAACTCTCCGAATCCAACCGCGCACCCGGATACCGATTCCAGAACCACACCCCACCGACCCCACCACCCGCCTCCAACGCCAGCGTCGAAAACCCCGCCTCACGAGCCCGATACAACTGATGGACACCGGTCACCCCGGCACCGACCACCAACACATCAACGGACGTAACAGCATCCACCGCACTCATCAACATTCCCTCTCATCGCATCCCGCAATCACCGCGCAACCCGCCGATCGCCCGACATCACGACAGTCGTGAACCCCCACGGAATCCCCAGGCTCGAAGCCGGATCCGTGACGATGACCTCATCGGTGCGGACCCGCAGGTCCACACCCTGCTCCTTCAGATGCCGCTCCACCCGATCCAGATCCACGACCTTCCAGGTGATCGCATGATAGGTATCGTTTGGGGCCGCCCCCGCCCAGTCCGCATACGCCGCGGTCCCCGCATCCGGGACCGCGTACTCGAACACCGCATCCGCCAGCTGCACAAACGTGCTGCTCGCACCGAGCACCTCGTTGCGACCGCGGTGAATCACGTTGCCCCCCAATCCGTCCACCATCACCCGCAACGCCCGCTCCGGGCGATCGGTCAACACCGTGTGATGCGAACACCGCTCGATGCCCAGCGGATCATCATCGGACACCGCCGGCACCTCCCACCCCGGCACCAGCCGATGATCCAGGGGGAACGGAATCTGCGGCAAGAACTCGTACCGCAAACCCGCACTCTCCGGCACCGTGAAAAAGATCGGCATCGGCGACCCCGGCGCCGACGGCGGATCGTCGCCGTCGGCAACCTCCCCCCGCTGCCCCACCATGGCGATTCCGAGCTCCCTGAGCCGGCGATAGGCATCGGCGATGCCGTCGACATACCACCCGAACCCCTTCAGATGCGGCCGGTCGACACTCGCATACTGCTGAACACCATCGAGCACATACCGTTTCGGATCAATCGTGTCGAACAGCACATCACTGATCGGAGTGAACGTCGAGTAATCCGTCGGATACCCCTCACTCGCCGGAGCCTTTTTCGTCATCTCCGCAATCGGCCGGCTCGGTCGGCCGAAGACCCGCCCGAACCACGCCTCCGCCTCGCGGAGATCGGTCACGTGATGACTCGGATGATACAACCGCGTCAGATGAAACTGCTGTTGGTCGGTACCCGACATAGATGTCCTCCTCCACTTCGCTTCGGGCGTATGGCCGCCCGGTAGCATTTCGTAATCAAACGGGTGTGATCCCTTGCGACCGAGCCTGGTCAGTCGATCGCCACCGAGGTCTCAGGTCTCCTCATGGCCGTTGGTGATCCGAGATCTTCTCTGCACCACACGGACACAGGACGGAAGCAGGTACTACCAGGCGACTGGCAGCTCGTAGATCCCGTAGGCCTGCGAATCCTCCTTGAATTTCAGCTCGGAGATGTCGGCGTCGAGCCGCAGCGTCGGGATACGACGGAAGAGCGTGCTGAAGACGACGTGCAGCTCGATGCGCGCCAGCTGCTGTCCGACGCACTGATGCGGGCCCCACCCGAAGGCGAGATGATGCGACGAGGTACGGGTCAGATCCAGCTTCCCGGGTTCGGGAAACGCCTCGGCGTCCCAGTTCGCCGCCGGAAGGGAGACGATCACGCCCTCGCCCGCCCGGATGGTCTCGCCGTCGAACTCGATGTCGTCGATTACCGCCCGACGCGCCAGCAGATGGGGAAGGGTCAAGTACCGCAACAGTTCCTCGACGGCGTTGGTCACGAATTTCGAGTCGTCGGATTGCTCCCGCAGGACTGCAAGCTGCTCTTCATTCTGAAGCATTAGTGCGGTGCCCAGGGTAATCATGTTGGCGCTGGTGTCGTGACCGGCGACGAGCAGGATGAGCCCGAGGCGAGAGGCCTCGTCGAGCGTCAGCTCGGCGTCCTTCACGCGTGTCCCCAGGTCGGACAGGAGGTCCTCGGCGGGTTCGCCCATCTTTGCGTTGATCAGCTGCGATATGTAGCGGCGAAGTTCGGCGATCGTTTCGGCCGCTTCCTCCGGGGTCTTGTTCACTGAATTGGTGACGCCGGCATGCCTGTGGAAGAACTCGTGATCCTCATAAGGCACTCCGAGAAGCTCACAGATCATCAGTGACGGCAGCGGCAGCGCCAGTGCCTCGTTCAGCTCTATCGGGTTGGGGCCGGCCAGCATCTGGTCGATGAGGTCGTCGGTGATCTGCTGAATCGCAGGCCTGAGCTTCTCCATCCGGCGACGGGTGAAGGAGCTCGTCAGCATCCGCCGCCAACGGCTATGCTCCTCTCCGTCGGTGTTGTTGATCGACGGTTGCATCTCGCCGGCGTGCGCCTTCATCGCGGGGGTAGTGTGCGGGTACCCCGGGCGCCAGATGTTCGCACTCACCCTCGGGTCCGTCAGTATCCGACGCTGCGCTGCGTGACTGGTGATCAGCCACGGTGTGCTGCCGTCCCACGACCTCACGCGACGAATGGATTTTTCGTCCTCGTGCAACTCGAGCAAGCCCGGGGGTGGCGCAAATGGGCATTCGCCCGACCTGGGCATCGGGTACTCCGGGATCTCCGCAGTCTCGACGGTCTCCGTCATGTTTGTCCCTTTTCTTTGCCGTCTTATCCGAATGGCGATTGCAGAACCGGGCTATTCCTCGATACTGATGGCGAGAGCCGGACACACCGCCGCTGCCTGCCGGACGTCGTTGGCCAATTCGGCTGGAGGAGAAGGGTTCAGGAGCACGACGATTCCGTCCTCGTCGCGCTGGTCGAATACGTCCGCCGCAGCGCTCACGCACTGTCCGGCAGCGACGCACTTCTCCTCGTCAATGACAACCTTCATGGTGCTCCTCGTGATTTTTCGGTGAAATGGGAGTGGGGGGTCGCGAGCGCAGCATTCCCTCCGACACCGTTGCGATTCAAAACGTGACCGCGATCATATCTCGACCGGTCGGTCTAATCAATAGGAGATGCTTGTAGCCTCCGACTCGATCAGAATTTCAGCTGCCGATAACCTCAGACGAGGTAGCGACCACCGTTGACGCTGAGCGTCTGCCCGGTCACGTACGCAGCCTCCTCCGATACCAGGTAGGACACAGCGTGCGCGATATCCTCGGGCTTCCCGGGACGCTTCATCGGCATCTTCGCCGCCACCGCGTCCAGATCGAAACCCTCACGGAGCAGAGGCGTGTCCACGAAGCCCGGCGGGACGTTGTTCACCGTGATCCCCCGTCCGGCAAACTCGATGGCAAGCGCCTTGGTCAAGCCGATGACACCGCCCTTCGACGCCGCATAATGGCCGAGCGCCGGCGCGCCGGTCTGCGCGGACGACGACGAAATGTTCACGATCCGCCCCCACCCGGTCTCCAACATGTCGGGAACGAACTCCCGGGTGACAAGGAAGGGCCCCTTGAGGTTGATCCGCATCATGTGATCCCAGGACTCCTCGGTGAGGTCCGTGAAGGGCACGTAATTGGTGATACCGGCATTGTTGACGAGAATCGTGACCGCACCGAGCTCCTCCCGGGTGCGGGCCGCCGCCTCCGCCACCGCGGAGGCATCGGCCGCGTCACCGACGACGGCGATCGCCTTTCCGCCGCCCTCGCGAATAGCGCCGACCGTTTCCTCCGCGCCGTCCGCGTTGATATCCCACACCGCCACCGTCGCACCTCGACCTGCCAGCACCGTGGCGATGGCACGCCCCAGCCCCCGGCCACCGCCGGTCACGACCGCACTTCTTCCATCCAGCGTCATCATGGTTCCTCTCCTTTGATTGATCCGCCGCGCCTGCTATTCGCCGAGCGCCTCACGCGCAGCCTTCCGGGCAGCCATCGACCGAGGGAACCCGGCATAGCCGCCCGCGTGGTAGATGACCTCGGCAATTTCATCCCTGGTCAGACCGTTGTTCAACGCGATCCGCACGTGACTCTCGAGCTCGTCGCTGGCGCCCAGGGCAATGAGAATCCCCAGCGTAACCAAGCTGCGGTCGCGTCGCCCAAGCCCTTCGCGGGCCCAGAGAGCCGACCAGACACTGATCAAGCCGATTTCGACAATGTCCTCGCCCAGACGTCCATCGCGCAGGTCGCCGTCTCCCATCGATGACGCCCCGGGCACGATCGAGCGCATCGTCTCGAGCCCCAAGGCACGCAAGTCGGTCGACTGGGTGCTCTCAGTGGTGCTCTCAGTCATTGCTCAAGTCTCCTGTCGCGCAGCGTTTCCGGTGCGGCATGTTCACGCGGGGCGCTTCCAGCTGATTGAGGGCCGCCTTGACGCTTGGCGACGCGTAGCCCGAATGACTCTTATACCGATCGGTCGAATTTACTATCGATTCGACCTTACGGGAGCGCGGTGGGTACTTGCAATGCCCGCGGTACGGCAAATTTGTTGAGGCACAGCTGAAGCGGAATGGTGAAACGGTCAGGCGATTCAGCTGGAGCCCCATTGATTGTATCGACCAGTACATCTATGATTGCCGATGCCACGTTGTGCGCCTCGCGTGTCCGCTGCTGACGGATGATCGTGCTCGGTGAGCACCGCTCGGGGTCTCCCCGGCGGCCGACCGGGCCGGTGCGCGTGCCGACGTCCGGCGACATTCGCCCCGACTCCGCCACCTCCGGCGGCGGCCCGACGACACCCAGGAGCCCCATGACCCTCACAACTGCGCAGGGACCCGAAGGCCAGACCGAGGCCGAGGTCACCGAGGGGGTTCGTCGCGCAATCGCGGCGTACTGCCACGCGCTCGACGACGGCCGAGTCGACGATCTCGTCGCGCTCTTCACATCCGACGGCAGGTCCGCGTTGCCCGGCATGGACACAGTCGAGGGACACGATGCGCTGCGGGATCTGTATCGAGCACTGGTGCCACAGGCTCCCCAACGTCATCTCGTCTTCAACACCGTCATCAGCAATCGGGAGGACGGGCGAATCGGCGCTGTCAGCGACCTCGTATTCCTGACGAAGAGCGAATCCGGCTGGACGATCACCCTGGTCGGCCGGTACGAGGACCTCCTCCGCCGCGAGGGGGAGTACTGGCGTTTCGAGCACCGCGCGCTCGCGTTCACCGCACCCTGACGGTCTGGGTGGCCGACTCCCTCCTGCGACACGCCGCCAGATGCACCGAGGGGGTTCGCGATGCCGGTGGAGACCGCATAAGCTCATAAGCCATGCCAAGACCACCAGGGCACGGACCGGGTTACGAGATCAAGCGCCAGGACATCATCGACCAGGCCGCCGCGCTGTTCGCCAAGAACGGCTACGCCTCCACCGGCATCGCTGAGATCATCGAAGTAACCGGTCTGGCCAGGGGCGCCCTCTACTACTACATCGGATCCAAGGAGAACCTCCTCGTCGAGATCCAGAACCGGGTGATGGAGCCCCTGCTGGTCTCGGTACGCCGCATTGTCGCCCTCGACGAAGACCCCGTCCTGTGTCTCCGGATGCTGTCCCAGGCCCTCCTGGAAAACATCCTCGCCAGGCTCGACCACGTCTGGGTCTACGAACACGACTACCGCAACCTGCGGGGAGCCAACCTGTCACGGATGCTTCGGCAGCGCCGCGAATTCGAAGACCTCGTCGAGGAACTTCTGGTCGCCGCCATGGAAGCCGGATCCTTCCGCAAGATGGACCCTCATCTGGCTACACGACAGTTCCTCAACATGCACAACCACACGTATCAATGGGTAGAGCCCGGCGGCGATTGGGATGCGGAATTGCTCTCCCGGGAATACTGCGCCACCCTCTTCTTCGGATTCCGCAGCCCGGACTACCACAACGAGCACCTCGACGACCGCATCCGCGAATACAACGCCAAACGACAGACCGCCATCCCGCAACCGATCGCCACAAATGACGAGCCCGCAGGCGCAGGTGCTCCCGTCGAGCAGCGAGGAGAGCCCGGCACGCGGAGCAAGAAGCGCGGGCAAGCAGGTGCTCGAAGTTCGGGAGGTCGCACCCGACGCGCTGATCCGGCCTGACCTCAGCACCGAGGTCGGCAACCCAGCCTGCAGCACTCTGAGATCGAGCCGCCTACTTGGAGTCAGCGACGCACGTGTCTCCCCGATTCCAGAACATCGGGGAGACAACGTAGTCCGCAGAACGGAGGAGATCGGCCCTGAGCGTTTCAGCTCAGTTCGATTGCAGTTCCCGCTGAGCGATCAGGTCCAGTGCGATGTCGATCAGCATGTCCTCCTGTCCACCGACGAGGCGGCGGCGACCTACCTCGACGAGCAGATCGCGGGTGTCTACCCCGTATTCGTTCGCGGCGTTCTCGGCGTGCCGCAGGAACGACGAGTAGACGCCGGCATATCCGAGTGTGAGGGTCTCCCGGTCGACTCGGACCGGCCGATCCTGCAGTGGGCGGACCAGGTCGTCCGCCGCGTCCTGGAGTTTGAACACGTCACAGCGGTGGTCCCACCCGGTGAGGTCCGCGACCGCGATGAAGGCCTCGATGGGGCAGTTGCCCGCTCCCGCACCCTGCCCCGCCAGCGACGCATCGACCCGATAGGCGCCTTCTTCGACGGCGACGACCGAGTTGGCGACCGACAGTGACAGGTTCTCGTGTGCGTGGATGCCCAGTTGGGTCGTCGGGTCGAGCACGTCACGGTATGCGCGGATGCGGTCGCGGACACCATTCATGGTCAGTCGCCCGCCGGAGTCGGTGACATACACGCAGTGCGCTCCGTAGGACTCCATGAGTTTGGCCTGTTCGGCCAGCTCTGCCGGTGGTGCCATGTGCGACATCATGAGGAAGCCGGACACGTCCATCCCGATGTCGCGGGCGGTTTCGATGTGCTGTTGCGCGACGTCGGCTTCGGTGCAGTGCGTGGCGATGCGAACCGAACGCACTCCGAGGGAGTAGGCAGTTCTCAGTGACTCCGCGGTGCCGATGCCAGGGACGAGCAGGGAGGTCAGTTTTGCATTCTTGATGGCCGCGGCCGCCGCCTCGATCCATTCCCAGTCGGTGTGGGAGCCCGGGCCGTAGTTGATCGATCCGCCGCCGAGGCCGTCACCGTGCGTAACTTCGATGGCATCGACACCGGCGTCGTCGAGTGCCGTGACGATGCGCGTTATGTCGGTGGGATCGATGCGGTGCCGGATGGCGTGCATACCGTCGCGGAGGGTGACGTCCTGGATGTAGAGATCGGTCATGCCCTGGCACTTTCTGTGTGGTTGGCGTTCAGCCGCTCGGCGATCCGTTCGCCGGTACGGAGCGCCGCGGAGGTCATGATGTCGAGGTTGCCCGCATAGGCCGGCAGGTAGTGCGCGGCGCCCTCGACCTCGAGGAAGACACCGACGCGGTGGCTTGCCCGGACCTCGCCGACGCCTTTGCCGAGCAGGGTGTGGATGGGTTCGCCGTCGGGGATTCGGGTGAATTGAACGGCTTGCTTGAGGCGATAGCCGGGCACGTATTCGGCGACGGCGGCGACCATCTCCTCGATCGACGTGCGGATCTGGTCGAGTGCGGTTTCGTCGGGGTCGTCGATCAGGCAGAACACGGTATCCCGCATGATCAGGGGCGGCTCGGCCGGATTGAGGATGATGATCGCTTTACCTGTCCAGGCACCGCCCACAGCTTCGATCGCGTTGGCGGTGGTCTCGGTGAACTCGTCGATGTTGGCGCGGGTACCGGGACCGGCGGACTTGCTCGAAACCGAGGCGATGATCTCCGCGTAGGGGACGTCGGTGACGCGGGAGACGGCGTACACGATCGGGATCGTCGCTTGACCACCGCAGGTCACCATGTTGACGTTGTCCTCGTCGATGGACACCTCGCCGTTGACGGGTGGCACGACGAACGGGCCGATCGCTGCGGGGGTGAGGTCGACGAGCTTCTTGCCGAACGGGGCGAGTTTGGCGGCGTTGGCGCGATGGGCGCCCGCCGAGGTGGCATCGAAGATGATGTCGATGTCGGCGAACCCGTCCATGTCGATCAGGCCGTCGACTCCCTCGGCGGTGATCGGCACTCCCAATCGGGCGGCGCGGGCAAGTCCGTCCGACGCCGGATCGATGCCCACCATCGCGGCCACCTCGAGTGATTCCGAAATCCGGATGACCTTGATCATCAGGTCGGTGCCGATGTTGCCGGAACCGATAATGGCGACCTTCGTCGTCCCTGAGCTTCCAGTTCTCATATCTACTCCTTGGAGAAGTTTGCGGTCACGGAGCCGAGACCGCTGACCGTCGCGGTGACGAGGTCACCGGGCTGGACTGCCGCCATCGGGCCGAGTGCCCCGGAGAGGATGACCTGGCCGGCGCGTAGCGGATCCCCGAAGGTGCTTGCTTGGCGTGCCAACCACACGACAGCATTGATCGGATCGTCGAGGCACGCGGCGCCGTTGCCCTCGGACACCTGCGTTCCGTTGACGGTCATGGTCATCTCGACGTTTACTGGTTCGATCTCGTCAAGTGTTTTGCGGGTCGCGCCGAGGACGTAGAGGGCGCTCGACCCGTTGTCGGCAACGGTGTCACCGAAGGTGATGTCCCAGTTTTGGATTCGGGAGTCGACGATCTCGATGGCGGCCGTCACGTAGTCGACCGCCGCGCGGATCTGCTGATCGTCCAGCGGTCCGGTGTCGAGGTCGCCCTTGAGGACGAAGGCGACCTCGGCTTCGACCTTCGGCTGCAGGAGCCGGCTCATCGGGATGGTGTGGCCGTCACCGTAGGCCATGTCGTCGAACAGGTAGCCGAGGTCGGGCTGATCCACACCGATCTGTGCCTGTACGGCGCGTGAGGTCAGGCCGACTTTCCGGCCGACGACCTTCGCGCCGGTGGCGAGCCTGGCCGCTGTTCCGCGGGCCTGCACAGCGTAGGCCGCGGCCATGTCGGTAGATCCGATCAGATCGCGGACGGGCTGACAGGGCACCCCGGTTGCGGCCGCCGCCAGCAGGCGGTCCGACGCCGCGTCGATCTCATACGAGCGAGTTTGCATGGTGCCCATGCTGGATGGTGCACAGATCTCGCGCCACCATTTAGTTCCTCTCAGTGGAACCAGCGCATAAAATGGTTTGTGTGTCCGTGGATTTGGATCCCTCATCGGTGCTCGGGAAGGTCATGGTGATCCTGCACGCCTTCGCACCGGAAGACCATGGAGTCGGTTTCGCGGAGTTGCAGCGGCGCACGGGCATGCCCAAGGCGACGCTGCACCGGACAGCCGGCGATCTGGTCGCCGCGGGGTTGCTGGACCGGGTGGACGGCGTCTTCCACCTGGGCTCACACCTGTTCGAATTGGGGATGCGCGCATCCGTCGAGCGCACTCTCGTCGAAGTCGCGACACCGTTCATGGAGGATCTGTACGAGCGCACCCACGAGATCGTTCATCTCGGGGTCCGCAACGGCGCCGATGTGCTCTACCTCGCCAAAGTGGCCGGCCATCGAGGCCCACGGGCACCGTCTCGGGTGGGAGGACGGATGCCCGTGTACGCCACGGCATTGGGCAAAGCACTTCTCGCCCACGCACCCGAGGCCGAGCGAATCGAGGTGCTTTCGGCGCCGATGCCGCGGCGAACCCCGCGCACCATCACCACCCCTGATCGGTTGCGGCAGCAGCTCGACCGCGTGCTCGAGACCGGGGTCGCGTTCGAACACGAGGAAGCGACGGTCGGTGTGCTCTGCGTGGGCGCGCCGATTCTCGGACCAGACGGCCGACCGGTGGCCGCAATCAGCATCGCCGGCCAGGCCACCCGGTTTCGCCCCTCCGATCACGTCGCACCCGTTCTGGCCGCTGCCGCCGGCATCGCTACCACGCTGAAACGACGCGCCGAGATGTCAGAAGGACACTGACCGTATGCCGTTCGAGTAATTCCGGACCACCAGCAAATCCCGCCCCAGATGACCCGAACGTCCCGCTCCGGGCTAAGCCGATGGCGGCGGCAAGGTCGACAGGCCAGACACGCGATGTGCATCAGTGATCTCGTCGACGAGACCCCACGCGAGTGCAGTGTGGGCATCGAGAGGAGCCCCGGTCGAACTCATCCAGAACGCGCGCCATCGACCGATTCGGCGCGGCACGCTCACCGTTCCCCCGGCTCCGGGGATCAACCCCATCGACACCTCCGGCAGCCGGAAAACAGCGTCCGGAGAAGCCACGATTCTGCCGGCGAATGCCGGAACCTCTATTCCGGCTCCAACGCAACTACCGTGCACCCGGACCTCGATCCGACCGGCTATCTGCGCCATCAGCCGTCCGGCGCCGGCGCGAGTGCGGATGAGATGGGCAGTCGCCAGATCAGGGGTGGTGCCGAACTCGTCGAGATCGCCACCCGCACAGAACGAAGGCCCGGATCCGGCAAGAATGATCTCGGAGATAGTCTCGTCCGCGATCGCCAGCATCAGCGCTTCGACCAGCCCGTCTCGGACCTCGGCGCCGTAGGCGTTGCGGCGCTCCGGCCGGTTGAGAGTGATCGACAACTGATCGTTCTCCCGCCAGAGCAATACGGGTTCCTGCGGAGATGGCGGCGGCAACGGACGGGGGCCTCGACGTTCGAGCCAGCGCCGAAATCCCGGGGTGCCGAGAAGGGTGGAATAAGCCAGCGATTCGACGTCGATTGCCTGCCGCACGGGAAGTCCCTCGGACAAACGCAGAACCTGACCGAGCAGCATCGCAGCGTGCACGTTTGCGGACACTACCTCGAACAGTTCGGCGATCGCAGCGTCTGGATCGATCGCTCCGACGAGCCGACGGTCGCTCGGCATGGCCTCACCGACGATCGTGGTGTCGAGAGCGGAGACGAGGCCTTCGACCACCTCCGGCAATGGTCCCGGCTGACGGCGCAACCCGACAAGCAGCCGGTCGGCACTCAGTGCTCGTTCGGTCGCACGGGCAGCGGTACCAGCATCGACTGCTGCGTCGAGATCCACAATTATCATCGGAGTGTCAACGGCCGCCTCTTCGGCGAGCAACGCGGCATCGGCGGCACCGTCCGCGAGATCGCGAGGAGAGAATGAAGCCTGCGCAGTATCCATACGGAACAGCTTGCCAGCATAGGATCGAGAAGTGTCACCCACTCCGTCGCTCACGCACTCGGCGCAGGATCCGGTACGGGACTGGGCCCGAAGCGGTGTCGTCGCCCTTACGGGCCACCCGAACGGGCCACCGGTGATCCCGCCGGGTCGGGCTGCGACATTCGCAAATGAAATGTCATCGTGGATTGCAGACACTTGCGCCATCAGTGGTCGACGCATCGATATCGACGGTGCCAAGATGCTCTCGGAGCGTGCAGCCTTCACCGGTTTCCGGCGGCGCGGAAACGTGTCGGCGGGCGGCAGCTGTCGCCTGCTGCCCACCGCCGACGGGTGGGCGGCCGTGTCGTGTGCCCGCACCACCGACGCTGCACTATTGGGTGCGTTGGTCTGCGAAGTCGTCGACGAGGACAACCCCTGGCCTATCGTCGCCGACTGGCTCGCACATCACCGCGGTGCCGACTTGGCCGAGCGGGCCACACTCCTCAACATCGCAGCAGCTCCGATTTCGCGAGCGACCACACCCCCACCTGCCCCCAAGCCATTACACCCCCGCCCCGTCGACGGGTTACTCGTCGTCGACTTCAGCGCCTTGTGGGCCGGCCCTCTGTGCGCGCATCTTCTCGGACTCGCGGGCGCCCGTGTAGTGAAGGTCGAGACACCCGATCGGCCGGACGGTGCCCGCCGCGGAAATTCTCACTTTTACCAACTGTTGCATGGTGGTCACGAGTCAGTTGTCCTCGATCCCAGTAGATCTGAGGGGCGCAGGGCCCTCTCCGCACTCGTCGACGCCGCCGACATCGTGATCGAGGCCTCCCGCCCACGCGCCCTTGTCGGATTCGGACTCGATGCCGACGCCGCGGTCGCCCGGGGTGCCACGTGGGTGTCGATCACAGCAGCTGGACGAGCCTCCGACCGAATCGGTTTCGGCGACGACCTTGCCGCCGCAGCTGGACTCGTCGCAACCGCTCACGACGGCAGCCCTCTCTTCGTCGGCGACGCCATCGCCGATCCGCTCACTGGAATTACCGCCGCGGCATTGGTGATGTCCGCCCCCACAGACGGTTCCGGACACCTCTGGAACTTGTCCATGTCCGACCTCGTCGCGTCGACCTTGACCGACCACTCCGCTCCGACGCCTCGATGGTCAGGCCGCGAGTGGATCGTCGAGACAGCCTCGGGCGTCGTCCCTGTCGCCGAGCCACAGGAGCGGGCACCCGCAGGACACGTCGCCGTCTCCGGTGCCGACACCGCCTCCGTACTACGCACACTGAAAATCGCGGCACCGTGACCGACCTTGTGATCCGGAACGCGGAGGTCGCCGGTGTTCCCGGTATCGACGTCGTGATCTCCGGCGGACGGATCAGGACCGTCGGCCCGAACCTGTCCACCCGGCTCGGTGAGGTCATAGACGCCGATGGCGGCGCTCTGATCCCGGGTCTCCACGACCACCACCTGCATCTCCATGCAATGGCCGCCGACGCCGCCTCTGTGCGCTGCGGGCCGCCGGACGTTCGGGACGCTGCCACCCTCGCGGACGTTCTCGCACACACGCCGGGCGACCAGAACGGCTGGGTCCGCGGCGTCGGATACAGCGAGACTGTCGCCGGCGATCTCGACGCGGACGGTCTCGACCGTCTCCACTCCGTCCGACCGGTCCGGATGCAACATCGCAGCGGCGCGATGTGGGTTCTCAATAGTGCAGCCATCGCCGCTGCGCACCTCGACGGGGCATCCCATCGCGGCGTCGAACGCACCCAGGACGGCCGACCGACCGGGCGCGTATGGCGCGCCGACACCTGGCTGCGTGACCGACTCCCCCGGTCACAGCCGCCGCGTCTGGGAGCGATCGGCACTGCACTGGCCCGATGCGGCATCACCGGGGTCACCGACGCAAGTCCGGACCTCAGCCCGCTGTCCCAGGCGTCACTCGTCGCGGCCAGCGCGAGCGGTGAATTTCCTCAACGAATGCACCTGCTCGGGACACCGCTCAGCGGAGCGAATTCTTCGGTTGAACGGATCTCGGTCGGCCCCTACAAGATTGTGCTGGCAGACTCCGAACTGCCTGACCTCGAGAATCTGACCGACCGGATCAGGGAGGTCCGCAGCCGGGGTAGGGCGGTCGCCGTGCACTGTGTCACCCGCGAGGCACTGCTGATCCTGCTGGCGGCGCTCGACGAAGTCGGAACCCTGCCCGGAGACCGGATCGAGCACGGGGCCCTCATCCCTCGCGAAACGATCGACGACCTCCGCCGGCGTGACCTCCGGGTCGTCACCCAGCCCGGATTCCTCGCCGACCGCGGCGACGATTATCTACGCCGGGTCGACCGAAGAGACCAACCGGACCTGTATCGCTGCCGGTCGCTACTGGACGGAGGTGTACGGGTTTCGTTGTCGAGCGACGCCCCGTACGGGCCGGCCGATCCATGGAGCGTGATAACCGCCGCGGTGATGCGGCGCGCCCCGACGAACGAGATAGTCGGACCCACAGAACGCATTACGAGCGCACAGGCATTGGCCGGATACCTGGCGGTCCCCGAGGATCCCGGCGGGGCTCCACGCCGCATCCAGACGGGTGCGATTGCCGACGTGGTGCTCCTCCGCGCCCCGCTCGCCGACGTCCTCGCCGCGCCTTCGGCCGAGGCAGTTCGTACCACAGTGATCGGTGGGACGATCGCCTATCCCGCCACCTCTCGTGGTTAGTACACACGCGAAACACCTCTCGGTCACGGCCTTGCGTCGACTCGTCGACAGCCCCATCATCCGGGTCTTTTGCCCGGCGCGGTCCGACCGTCGAGGGCGCACCGCACGCCCACTCTCACAGGCGCAGCGACCTCTCCTACGCGCAGATATCTGACGCGTCACCGCGGGCACTTGACAGGCCGACGCTTGAATGTGATCCTGCTTACACGAGATTAAAGTGCACTAAATAGGGATCAGCACCCGGGTTGCCCACCTAGTTTGCCAAGTACTGCTGGTTCTTGCTGAAATAAGTGACCTCAATGGAAGGTGGCGGCAATGTCGTTAAACTTGAAACTGGTTACCTCCGGACTCGAGGTCGACCCAACCGATGGGCCACTGGACGGACCGGGCGGCTCGATCACCGGCAGCCACGCCGCAACGGGCAACGGGCAACGAAATCCGGAGCGCACCGTCCTCGGACGGATCGCGTCGATCATGGAGGCCTTCGACGGCAGCCGACAGGTGCTCGGCCTCGGCGACCTGAGCGAGCGCACCGGCCTCCCGAAGTCGACACTGCACCGGCTGGCAGACCAACTCTGCCAAGTCGGATGGATGGCAAGGGATTCCGGCGGGTACCGACTCGGCATTCGAATGTTCGAAATGGGGAGCCTCGCCATCGAGGAGAACACGCTCCACGAGGCCGCACTGCCGCACCTGCAGACCCTCGCCGCCAAGACCGGGATGTCGGTGCACCTCGGCATTCTCGATCGGGCCGAGGTCGTCCACCTCGAAAAGGTCACCGCCGGACCGCCTCGCCTCACGGCGCGCCGAGGAAGTCGCGCGCCTGCCTATTGCACTGCACTCGGCAAGGCAATCGCGGCGTACGACGACGATGCCCTCCGCACCATCCTGTCGGCGCCGATGCCACGCAGGACTGCGAACACCATCACCGAGCCCTTCACTCTCCGCGCCGAACTCAGCCAGATCCGCAAGAGCGGAGTCGCATTCGACCGGGGTGAACTACACGACAAGATCGTCTGCGTTGCGGCTCCGATCGGCCAGTCCGGCGACACGCTCGGCGCCGTCTCGTTGACTGGAGTTGCCGGCCGAATGCGTTGGGGCCTCGCCGCGGAGGCCGTCCTGAGCACAGCGTCCGCCATCTCGAACGCGACCTACAGGTGCAGAAACGTGGGAACTCGACTGTAGCCTGGACCTCCGGCTCGAACCCGGACCCTGATGCCGGCCGTTGAGTTCCTCCATGGGCTTGCAGGATCGCGGCGGCACGGCCGCGTTTGGACTGCGTTCACCGAAAGACGGTGGCCCTTTGCGGACCATCCGCGCCAGCGACCTCGACCAGTCGGGCCAACTCCGCACGGTGCGACTGCGGCAGCACTCCACGCAGGCATCGGACCGCTCGACCCAACGGCAGTCACCTAGTTAACTATCTATCGCATCTCTGCTGCGCGAGAACGCGATGGGGATCACTCACATCGGTGCGCGACTCGAGCGGGTGCGGCCCGCCCAACGGGCAACGCAAGGAGCGCCGAGCCAGAGAAACATCCTTCTGTAGTGCATATACAGCACTCGGGACGATCGAACCCCAATCCATTGAGCACAAGGCTGCAGTGACGCGCACAGCAGCTCCTGCTAGAATCCAGATCGCTTACCAAGTAACCGTCTTCTCTCTGCGTGATGCGGATAGTTCAGGAGGATTCGTGCCCGCTGCAAAACCCATGCACCTGATCGCCACGGGCGATCATTCGATCGAGCACCCGAGCGTCTGATCGGTTCCCGAGGAAAATCCTCGACGCCGACACCGGGATCATCGAGAAGGGTCGCTCGGTTCATGCCGGCGACGGTGGCAGCGGCAGAGCCGGAACCACACTCGTCGAGGTGTGGTCCTGGGTCGCCTCATCTCATCCACCAGCATCACAGGAGCGAACATGCGAGTCAGAGAAGCAGTCATCGTCGAAGCGGTGCGCACTCCCATCGGGAAACGCAACGGCGCGCTGAGCAGCGTCCACCCGGTGGACCTTTCCGCACTGGTGCTGAACGAACTGGTCACACGGACCGGCGTCGATCCGGGTTCGATCGACGACGTCATGTGGGGATGCGTCACCCAACTCGGTGATCAGTCGAGCAACGTCGCACGGTTCGCCACTCTGGCCGCCGGCTGGCCGGAGAGCGTTCCAGCGGTCACCATCAATCGTGCCTGCGGCTCGGGTCAGCAGGCGATCGAGTCCGCCGCGCACGCCGTGATGTCGGGAGCCTACGACATCGCCGTCGCAGGTGGAGTCGAAACGATGTCCCGGGTGCCCCTCGGGGCGGCACGCGCCAGCGGGTTCCCCTACGGTCAGACCGTACTCGACCGGTACGAGACCGATCACCTCGACCAGGGCACGGGCGCCGAGTTGATCTCCGAGAAGTGGGGTCTGTCGCGGCAGATGCTCGACGAGTTCGCGTCTCGATCGCATCAGCTCGCAGCAGACGCAATCGACCGTGGCGCCTTCGATTCCCAACTGGTCCCGGTCGCCATCGGCGAAGCGAAACTCGACGTCGACGAGGGCCTGCGACGCGGCACCTCGCCCGAAACCCTCGCCAAGCTGAAGCCGGCGTTCAGTGAGAACGGTGTGATCCACGCGGGCAACGCTTCACAGATCTCGGATGGCGCATCCGCCGTGATGATCACGACGCCGGAGAAGGCGGCCGCACTCGGTCTCACGCCCATCGTCCGCCTGCTCGCCGGCTCGGTTGTCGGTGCCGATCCGGTGATGATGTTGACCGCCCCGATTCCCGCAACGCAGAAGGTCCTCGCGCGAGCCGGTCTCACCATCGACGACATCGGCGCGATCGAGATCAACGAGGCCTTCGCGCCGGTTCCGCTGGCCTGGCAAATCGAACTCGAGGCCGATCCCGAACGCATCAATCCACTCGGTGGCGCCATTGCCGTCGGCCATCCGCTGGGCGCGTCCGGGGCCATCCTCACTACTCGACTCGTTCATCACATGCGCGAGAAGGGAATCCGGTACGGACTACAGACCATCTGCGAAGGTGGCGGGACTGCCAATGCCACGATCTACGAACTCTTCGAGTAAACCGGCCGAAGCGGCACAACTGATCCGTGGGGGCCGTTCCGGTGTCCACGCTCGACCATCGGAACGGCCCCGGCGATCACGACGTGACCGACCGACCTGCCCGGTCCCCCGCCGCCACCCACGAACGGAGCAGATCGTGCGCAGAGGTGGCATCGTCGCGATATCCGATCGGAAGCCGTGGCGTCCACCCGCCCCTGCCGTCCGCGGCGAGGATGTCACGGTCACGAACCTGCGGATGGTCCGGGGCCTCCGCCAGGCCGAGAACAGGCGTGAGGCAGGCATCCGTGGGGCCGGCCAACTCGGCCCATTCGTCGCGCGTCCGAGTGAGTACCGCCGCGGCGATGCGCTCGCGGAGAGAGGGCCACGACGCCGGGTCGTGCCGGCCGTCCGCCAATTCGGCTTCGAGTCCGAGGACCTCGAGCAGCACCGCGAAGAACGGATCCTCCAGCGCGCCGATGGCAACGAACTTCCCGTCGGCGCAGGGATACACATCGTAGTAGGGAGCACCCGTGTCGAGCCTGTTCGTACCGGGTTCGTCGGACCACCGCCCAGTGGAGCGGTACTCGTGAAGCATCGACGTCAGATAGGTCGTGCCGTCGAGAATACCGATGTCGAGCACGGTCCCTCGACCGGTGCGGTCACGCTCGTACACGGCCGAGAGAATCGCAGTGACGAGATACAGTGCACCACCGCCGAAATCGCCGAGGAGATTGGCAGGCGGCATCGGCGTACCGCCTTGTCGCGTCGCGGAGTGCAATGCACCCGACAGCGCAATGTAGTTGATGTCGTGGCCGGCGGTGGATGCCAGCGGTCCGGACTGCCCCCACCCGGTCATTCGGGCGTATACGAGTCGCTCGTTCGCAGCCGACAGGTCGGCCGGACCCAACCCGAGTCGCTCCATCACTCCGGGCCGGAATCCCTCGACAAGGACGTCCGCGGCTTCGATCATCTCCCGGACCAGACGAAGGGTGTCCGCATCCTTGAGATCCACCTCGAGAGTCGATCGGTTACGTACCAGTGCAGGAAGTTCCGAGCCGGGTCGACGCAGCGTCAGCACCTCCGCTCCGAGGTCGGCGAGCATCATGCAACCGAACGGCGCAGGGCCCAGACCGAGGAACTCCACAACTCTCAAACCTTCAAGTGGTGCTTGATATTTCATGGTTTCCAATCCTTGTAATCGAATTCGCCTGCTAGAAGGATTGAACATCAAGCCCGCCACGTCGACAAGCCGGACGCCCGACAAGCCGAAACTGAATGACCCAAGGAGAATCCAAGTGCCTCTAACTTTTTACAACGAAGATCACGAAGGCTTCCGCGAGGTGGTCCGCGAGTTCGTCAAGCGAGACGTCGTCCCCAACCTCGACCAATGGGAAGAGGATCGCAGCACCGGCCGCGAGGTCTGGAAGTCCGCAGGCGCACACGGCGTTCTCGGCATCCGAGTCGCCGAGGAGCTCGGCGGAGGTGGGATGCGCGACTACCGCTTCCGGTGCGTGGTCCAGGAAGAGCTCGCAGCGGTCGGCGCGGCCTCCCTGGCCTCCGGCTTCTCGATCAACGAGGACATCGTCGCGTCGTACCTGACGACGTTCGGCACCGCGGAGCAACAGCGCCAGTGGCTGCCCGGGATGGCAGAGGGCACGATCGTCGCATCCATCGCCATGTCCGAGCCGGCCGCCGGTAGCGACCTCCGCGGGATGAAGACCACGGCGGTCCGCGACGGTGACGAGTGGGTCATCAACGGCGCCAAGACTTTCATCACGAGCGGATTCTCCTCGGACGTCGTGCTCGCCGCCGCCCGCACGAGCGAGCACGAAGGACGCCCCCGTCTTTCCCTGATTCTCGTCCCCACCACCACCGAGGGATTTACTCGCGGACGCAAGCTGCGCAAGCTCGGACTGCATTCCCAGGACACTGCCGAGATCGCCTTCGACAACGTCCGTGTCCCGGTGTCCAACCTCGTCGGCGAGGAGGGCCGCGGATTCCACCACCTCACCGCTCAGCTTCCGCTCGAACGCCTCTCGATCGCCTGGCGTGCACTGTGCGCCGCCGAAGCCGCACTGGACTGGACCGTCAAGTACACCAGCGAGCGAAAGGCATTCGGTGAACGTATCATCGACTTCCAGAACACACGCTTCCGGCTAGCGGAGATGACGACCGAGGTCGACATCACCAGAACATTCCTGGAGCAGTCCATTCTCGCCTACAACGACGGCACCTTCGACGTCACGCAGGGCGCGAAGGCGAAGTGGTGGGCCACCGAATTGCAGAACCGAATCGTCAATGGGTGCCTGCAGCTACACGGTGGATACGGGTACATGGACGAGTACCCGATCTCGCGGGCCTACGCCGACGCCCGCGTGCAGACGATCGTCGGCGGAACGACCGAGATCATGAAGGAGATCATCGGCCGTGAGATTGCCGGTCGGTACCCCGCATAGTCAGCGGGCACGCCGCCCCTACTGATAGACCACATCCACAGAAAGCCTGCCTCATGCAACTGAAAGACAACACTTTCCTGGTGACCGGTGCCGCTTCCGGGCTCGGTGAAGCGACCTCCGCCGCGCTCGTCGCGGCAGGCGCCCACGTCGTCATCGCCGATCTCGCCACCTCCGACGGCGCGGCGACAGCGGACCGCCTCGGCGACAGGGCCACGTTCGCCCCCATCGACATCACCAACGAGGCATCGTTCTCCCCCGCCCTCGATACGGCGGAGTCGTTCGGTCCCCTGCGCGGCGTGGTGCACTGCGCCGGCCGAAGCGGCGACCGCCTCCGCATCCTGGACAAGGAGGGCAATCCGAACGACCTGGACAGCTTCCGCAACATCTTGGAGATCAACCTCATCGGCACCTACAACGTGTTGCGTGCCGCCGCCGCACGGATAGCACGCAACGAGCCTGTCGACGGCGAGCGCGGCAGCATCGTCCTCACCGCCTCCGTCGCGGCGTTCGACGGCCAGATCGGCCAGACCGCCTACACCGCATCCAAGGCGGCTGTCCACGGCATCACCCTCGTTGCCGCACGCGATCTCGCAAGTGTGGGGATCCGCGTCAACACGATCGCCCCCGGCACGTTCGACACGCCGATGCTCGCGCGCCTGCGCTCGGACATCCGCGAGGGCCTCGCGGCAGGAGTTCCCTTCCCGAAGCGTCTCGGCCGTCCCGAGGACTATGCCGGCATGGCACTTGCCCTCTTGGAGAACGGCTACGCGAACGGTGAGACAATCCGTCTCGACGGTGCGATCCGGATGCCTCCGCGATGACCACCACCGCTGCCAGTGAGGTTCTCGTGGAGGCCGATTCCGGAATCCTCACCATCACCATCAATCGACCCGAACAGCGCAATGCGATGAGCCTGTCTGCGGCCACTGTCATCGCGGAAGCCCTGACACGTCTCGACGACGATCCGGAACTCTCCGTTGCGATCCTCACCGGAAGCTCAGGAACATTCTGCGCCGGGATGGATTTGAAGCGATTTCGCTTGGGGGAACGCCCGATTGTCGAGGGCCGCGGCTTCGGCGGACTCGTCGAGGCGCCTCCGGCGAAGCCACTGATCGCCGCAGTCGAAGGGTGGGCACTGGGCGGCGGCTTCGAGATGGTCCTCGCATGCGACCTGGTCGTGGCCGGTTCTGGTGCCCGGTTCGGTCTTCCGGAGGTCAAGCGGGGGCTCGCCGCCCGCGCCGGAGGCATCTTCCGCGCGCCTCGGGTCCTGCCCCGCGCCGTTGCACTCGAAATGCTCCTGACCGGGGAGCCGATCACCGCCCAGGATGCGCAGACTCACGGACTGGTCAATCGAGTGGTCGAAGACGGTGCCGCCGTCGGGACCGCGCGCGCCCTGGCGGCGTCGATCGCGGCGAACGCGCCCCTCGCGGTTCGTGCGAGCAAGGCGCTGGCTCTCGACTCCAGGACGTGGACCGACGAGGAGTCGTTCGGGCGGCAATCCGCCTACACAGACCCGGTGTTCGCGTCCGCGGACGCAGCGGAGGGTGCCACCGCCTTCGCCGAACGTCGCGCACCTCGCTGGCAGGGCTGCTAGCGCTTCGAAAGCAGTGGCGCCGGGGTGTCCGGATGCGTCCAACCGCGAGTGGTGTCGCACGCGATATGCACCCGTCACACCCGCGGCACGGGCGTCGACAGTTGGCGCGATGCGCCGCCACGTGCCAGGTCTGCCGACGTCGGCAGACCTGGCACTGTCCGTCAGTCGAGGGGGTAGTGACAGGCTGCGTACTGACCGGGCCGGACTTCACGCATGATGGGCTCCTCGACAGCACAGTGGTCCTGCGCCATCGGGCAGCGCGTGCGGAATCGGCATCCCTGCGGTGGCCGCAGCGGTGACGGGATATCTCCTTGGAGAGCCGGACCGGCGAAGCCCTTGTCGGGGTCGGTCAGGGGCACCGAATCCAGCAGGGCCCTGGTGTAGGGATGTGCCGGCTGGTCATACACCTCGACCGAGTCACCGAACTCGCACACTTTCCCGAGATACATCACCAACACGTTGTCGCTGACCGTACGCACCACGCCCAAGTCGTGAGCGATGAACACGATCGTCAGGTCGAACTCCTGCTTGAGTTCCTCGAGCAGATTCAGGATCTGCGCCTGCACCGACACGTCCAATGCCGACACCGGCTCGTCACAGATGAGAAGCCGCGGATTGAGCGCCAGAGCACGCCCGATCGCCAGCCGCTGTGCCTGCCCACCCGACAGTTGACGAGGCACCATGTCAGCGAATCGATCACCCGGAAGACCCACTTGGTCGAGCACCCTCTGGGACGCAGACGCCTGATCTGCAGCCGTCGCCCCGTCGATCGCCAGACCCTCGACGACGATCTCCTTGACCGCCCGACGGGGATTGAGGGACGCCACCGGATCCTGAAAGATCATCTGCATCTCACGACGCAGCTGACGCATGCGCCGCTCCGGAACTGCTTCTATCCACTCGTCGCCGTATCGGATTCGACCGCCGGCGATGGGATCGAGACGCAGAACAGCCCGCCCGGTCGTCGACTTGCCACACCCGGACTCACCGACGATACCGAGCGTCTCGCCCTTGCGGACATCGAAACTGATGCCACCGACCGCCTTGAACGACCCTCCCTTCGTGCTGTACTCCACCTCGAGATCTTGCACGCTCAGAAGCGTGCCATCTCCGCGCAGGTGCGCGGTTCCACTACCGGCCAACGAGTTCACCTCCGAAAGCTGTTTCTCTCACCGCGGGTGCGGTATTGGTACACGCAACTGCGTGGTCCGATCCGACCGAGACCATGGCCGGTCCCGGCTCGATGCATGCCTGCTCCACATATGCACACCGCGGAGCGAAACGGCAGCCCGGTGGCGGACTCGTCGGTGTCGGCAACGAACCAGGAATCAGGTTCAACGGGGCATGCCGTTCATGGTCGATCGTGGGGGTTGCACCGAGCAACGCATGGGTATACCGGTGTCGTGGGGCATCGAAAACCTGTCGGGTGGCACCGATCTCGGCCAGCTTGCCGGCGTACATCACGGCGACGCGGTCGGTCCGGCCGGCAACAACCGCGAGGTCGTGGCTGATCAACATCAACGCCATCCCCCGCTCCATCTGCACCTTGCGCAGCAAGTCGAGGATCTGCCGCTGAATCGTCACATCGAGCGCGGTCGTCGGTTCATCGGCGATGAGAAGATCAGGCTCACACGCCAATGCGATCGCGATCATCACACGCTGACGCATTCCACCCGACAACTCGTGCGGATAGTTGCGCAACCGACGCTCGGGATCGGGAACACCTACCTCTCCAAGGAGATTCAACGCACGATGGCGGGCCTCGGAACGGGAGACGCCGAGATGACGCCGCATCCCTTCCGCCAACTGCCGATCGATGCGCACCACAGGATTGAGAGATCGACCCGGGTCCTGGAACACCATCGCGATCTGCTTACCCCAAATCCCCTCGCGTTGCTTCTGATTCAACGCCAGAAGATCACGGCCCTGGAAATAGACTTCGCCGGTTTGAGCAGCCTGCGCCGGCATCAGCCCCATGATCGCTCGCGCCATCACCGACTTCCCGGAACCCGACTCACCCACAATGCCCAGCGCCTCAGACGCAGCCACTCCGAACGACACATCATCGACCGCCCGCACCACACCTCGCGGCGAGCCGATATAGGAATGCAAATTCTTCACTTCGAGGAGGGGGGGTTCACTCATCGTTTCCTAGCCTTTCGTCGGCGAAGGCGAACATCGTCTTCAGTCATGCCGGTGCCTACTTCTGAATCCAGAGAGTTTCCGGAAGCACCGACCCCATCCCGTACTGCACGATCCCACCGACTTGGGTGCCGGCGATGACTCCCGGTGCAGCGCGGGAGTAGAAGATGACGGGGTTCAGTTCGACGAGGCGCTTCTGGACGGCCTCGTACGCCGCCGTGCGCTCCGCGTCGTTTCCGGCAACGCGGCCTCTGTCGAGGGCGTCGTCGAGTTGAGGGTCCTTGATTCCGCTGTAATTGCCGCTGGAGGTGCTGTGGAATCCGAACCACAACCGCGGCTCCGGGTCACTGAAGACAACCGTACTCGAGATGACGTCGTAGTCCTTCTTGCCCAGATTCTGACCCACCTGAGCGAGATCGATGGTACGAACCTCGACCTTGACGTTGTCGAACACACTCATCTGGGTCTGCACAGCTGCGCCGAGGGATTTGCCTGTGGGGTAAAGGGAGAGTGTGAACTCCAACGGCGCACCCTCACTGGCGAGTTCGTCGAGAAGCCGCTGCGCTGCGTCGTGGTTCGGCTGGGCCAGCGGAATATCCTTGTAGAACGGCGAGGACTCGTCGAACAAGTGCGCCGGAATCTTCCCCGTGCCCTCGTATACCGCGGTGTTGAGCATATCGAGGTTCAAGGCAGTGGCCAGCGCCTTTCGCGCCCGCGGATCGTCGAACGGCGCCTTGGTGTTGTTCAGGACCAGGGACGTTCCACCACCGAGCGGCGCGACGGAGCTTTGCAGCCCGGTGTTCGTCGCCTTGTCCAGATTCTGCCAGATGCCCTCCAGGGCGAAATCGGCTCCACCACTGAGCACTGTGTTGTAGCGCTGTTCCGCATCCGGAATCGCGCGGATTTCCAGTCTGTCGAGGTACGGACGGGGGGCGTCGTAGTAGTTCGCGTTGCGGGTGAGGCTGATAACATCCTGACGCGACCAGTGCTCGAGCGTGTACGGCCCGGCACCGACGGGGTCGGAGTCCTTGTGCGCCTGATCGGCTGCGAGTGTCGTCGGTGAGGCAATCCAGTTCAGCGAGGTCTGGAGAATCGCATTCGCGAAATTCGGAACCGGGGTCACCAGGTTCACCCTCAGCGTGCGTTCATCGACGACGTCGCTGCTGTCGATGAGTCGCGCCTGCGGAATATCCGGGGACGCAGTAGCCGGATCCTTCACGTGTTCCCACGCAGTCTTCACCGAGTGAGCGGTCAGGGGGCTTCCATCGGAAAACCTCAACCCGTCCCGAAGGACGAGGGTGAACGTCTTCCCGCCGTCGGTGGAGAAGAAATTCTCCGCCATCTTGTATTCGATGGCACCGGTCTCGATGTTGTCGATCATGAGTGTGCCGTACAGGGCATTACCCAGAAGCGGGGAATTCGCCCACGAGTTGGAGATCAGAGCCGGATCGAGACTGCGCGGCTCCGCCATCTCGACGATTCGCCCAGTTCCACCAGCAACAGGGTCACCCGAGGGTGCCGCCGCCGCGATCGCACCCACTGAATGACCACCGCCGCAGGCACTCGACGCGAGCATCGCAACAGCACTTACTGCCACGAGCGCGTGCCTTCTGAGGAACATGCCTGACCTTTCACGATTTCCGAGCAGCACGTCAGTCCTGCATGGAGCGGTCGAACCGCAGGCGCAGGTGATCACCGATCTGATTGAGGGCGAAAACAGTGAAGAAGATGACTGCCGCCGGGACGAACACCATATGCGGCGCAGTGGCAATCGCGGCCTTACCGTCGCTGATCATTCCGCCCCAACTCGGCTGCGGCGAAGGGATACCCATCCCCAGAAAGCTGAGCGACCCCTCGGCGACGATCAGTGCCGCGATCACGATCGGGAAGAACGCTCCCAATGACGGCACGACATTCGGGAATATCTCTTTGAGGAGGATCCTGCCATCGCCGGCACCGAGATTCTTCGCAGCACGTACGAATTCGCGCGACGACCAGGAGATGGTGGTGGCCCTCGCCAAACGTAGAAACGCCGGGATCGTGACGAGTGTCAGACCGATGAGAATCGTCGTGACACTCGGAGTCAGGATCGAGGCCAACGCGAGGAGGAGAATCAGTGGCGGGAATGCCAACATCGCGTCCGCGACAAGTGACAGGCACCAGTCCGTGCGCCCGCGGAAGTAGCCGGCGAGCATTCCGAGACTCGCACCGATACCCAGACCCGTGAGTCCGGCCACGACGCCCACCACCAACGACACTCGTGCGCCATGGATGCACCGGGACAGGATGGACCTCCCGTAGCTGTCCGTGCCCAGCAGCAAGTCGAGTGAACCCCACTGCGGTGGAACACGTGAACCTCCAACGGGAACGGAATATTCCGCAATCGGAAGCAGGTTCGCACACAACGCCAGAAGGATCACCGCTCCGAGCCAGAAGTAGCATGCCCATACGACAACCGAACGCTTCTTCCTGGGTGGCGCAACAACTGGTCGCCTTGCCGCCGCGCCGACTGCGGAGGCCTTGACCACCGGGCTGGTGAGTGTCATGCGCGAACCGCCTTTCGGACCCTCGGATCAAGGAAGCCGTAACTGGTATCGACGAGCATGTTGACGACCACATAGACCAACGCGATGAAGACGACAATGCCCTGGACCGTGATCACGTCACGAACGGTGATCGACGACGAGACGAGCTGACCCAGCCCGGGTAGACCGAACAGAATCTCGACAACCACGGTGCCGCCGATCAACCGCCCCAAACTGATGCCGGCCATGGTGATCAAGGAGAAGGACGACGGCCGCAGCGCATGCCGGAACAACACGTACGCCCGCGGCATCCCCTTCGCCCGCGCCGCCGACACGAAGTCCTCCCGCAGCGTGCTGACCAGATCCGTCCGAAGCAACCGCTGGAACGTCGCAACCTCGACCAACGCAATGGCCACCGCAGGCAGGAAGGCATGCTGGAGGTTCGCCCCGAGGCCATCACTGATTCGTGACCACCCCGAGACCGGGAACCAACCGAGCTGCACTCCCAGGAAATAGATCAACACCGGACCCGCGATGAACGCCGGAACCGCCAAGAACCCGGACGAGACAGCACTGATAGCGCGATCCACTGCGGTTCCCTGAGTCGCGGCGGCAATGACGGCCAGCACGATGGCGATGGCAACGCCGAGGAACAGACCCATCACCGCCAGCTCGATCGTCACGGGAAGACGATCCAGAATCGCCTGGGTGACGTCCTGACCAGTGATCGGCGACGAGCCCAGGTCGCCGCGAACTGCAGATCCGAGCCAATCCACGTACTGACGCCACAACGGCTGATCCAGGCCGAGCTCGGTATTCATCTGGGCGACAGCCTCGGGGGTGGCGTTCTCGCCCAGAACCACATCGGCGACAGATCCCGGCGCGAGGCCGAGTAGCCCCACCACGGCCACCGTGACGAGGAACAGTACGAGCAGGCTTCGACCCAGTCGTTTGGAGAACATCAGCGTCATTGCGATCGCCTTCGACCCTTTCCGTATTCACGCGCCAAAGCAAGGGATGGAGCGACGCGGGCGTCGGGTCCGTGAGCGCGCCCTGTGCGCGGGCAGCATAGGCACCGCATCGGCACCTCCCGTTTCTTCACCGCAAGGCCAGGGCTATGACCTGCGTCACGCAAAGATAGACCACTTGCTCAAAACAATGCAATAGGGGAACCCTGGGTCGACGAAGCCGATACACCTGCTGCGGGACAGGCGCCTCCGGTTGCAAGCCTGCGCGGCGCAGTCGGGCGCCGCAGCCGCGGCCTTTACAGGCCTACTCACGGACCGCCCGGTGTACGAGTGCACCGGTGGGCAGGTACGGCGCGTCGCCCGCGAGGACCGTCCCCGCGAGGGGTGGATGGGGATCATCGCCGCTGACGCCGGCATGCTGTCGGCGTCGAATGCGAAAGACCGGGATGCCGATCGGAAAGATCCGGCATTCCCGGTCAGGGTTGACACACCGAACTGGTGCAATTCAGGCCACACGAACAGTTCGGCAATGTCTGCCAGAGCGCAACAGATCAGGCGCGAACAGACCGGATCACGGTGCGGGCGATCACGTTGCGCTGGATCTCATTCGTACCCTCGCCGATCTCCAGTACCTTCGCGTCCGCGTAGAATCTGGAGATCTTCGATTCTCGAATGTAGCCGTAGCCTCCGTGGATCTGAACGCTGGCGCTGGCGGCACGGTTGGCCACCTCAGATGCGTACAGCTTGGCCATCGCAGCTTCCTTGCCGAACGGACGCCCGTTGTCCGCGAGCCACGCAGCGCGATAGACGAGGCTCCGTGCAGCTTCGACTTCGGTGGCCATGTCGGCCAACTTGTGCTGCACCGCCTGGAAGTCGGCGAGACGCTTGCCGAACTGTTCCCGTTGCGTCGCATGCACAGACGCGAGATCGAGCGCCTCTTGTGCGAGCGACAACCCCAGTGCGGCAACACTGATGCGGCCGCCGTCCAGCACGTCGAGGAACTGCCGAAGCCCGTTGCCCTCTTCTCCGATCAGATTCTCGGCCGGGATCCAGCAGTTGTCGAAGATGAGTTCCCGCGTGTCCATCCCGTGCCAGCCGAGCTTCCGAAGGGGGCGTCCGACTGTGTATCCGTCGGTTCCGGTGGGAACGAAGAACGTTCCGAATCGCTTGGATCCGTCGTCGTTCGTCCCGGTGACGGCGAGTAGCGTCACACCAAGACTCACCTCGGTTCCAGCGTTGGTAATGAACATCTTTGCGCCATTGACGAGCCAACCGCCGGCATCCTGCCGCGCTGTCGTCCTGATTCCTGACGCATCGGATCCCGCCGTCGGCTCCGTCAGTCCGAATGCCCCGATGTTCCTACCGGAGGCGAGCGGAATGAGCCAGTTCTTCTTCTGTTCTTCGGTGCCGAACACAGCCAGCGGAAGCGACGCAATCGTCGAGTGTGCGTTCCAGGCTGCTGCGAATGATTGATCGGCAGCGCCGATCGCTTCCATCGCCGCCACGTAGGAGACGTAACCTGCATCAGTGCCACTGTACTCGTGCGGAATGAGCAGCCCGGTAAGGTCGAGTTCTCCCATTTTCAGGAACACATCGGAAGGGAAACGTTCTTCCTCCGACCAGGACTCGGCGTACGGCTCGATCTCCTTCTCGGCGAAGTCACGGCACAGCTTCTGAAGCTCGATCGCCTCGGCAGGCAGGTCTAGATCCATGTCGGGTCCGTCCTGTGAATAGGTCGCCGACGGCGACCCTTGTTTTTTAGAACAATCGGTATAATATTGACCGCACTGTGCCCCAGTCAAGAGTCGACTCGTGCGCGAGTCTCCACACCGATCGGCGAAGACATAATGACGCTTGCTGAAACAGATTCGACAGCACACTATTTCGATGACCCCGTAACTCTGGCCGGGTTGTACCGGCGGATGCTGAGGATCCGCCGATTCGAGGAGCACGCCTCCCGGCTGTATCGCGCAACCCAGATACCCGGATTTCTGCATCTGTCCATCGGTCAGGAGGCCACCGCCGTCGGCGCCTGCTGGCCGCTCGACGACCGGGACGTCATCACGTCCACACATCGCGGGCACGGTCATTGCATCGCCAAGGGCCTGGATGTCGACGGCATGTTTGCGGAGTTGATGGGAAAGGAGACCGGCACCTGCAAGGGCCGCGGTGGCTCGATGCACATCGCGGACCCCAGGAAGGGGATCTTCGGCGCCAACGGCATCGTCGGCGCCGGAATGCCGATCGCGGTGGGTGCCGGCACGGCAGCCCAACTGCGCGACGCGGGCGGTGTTGTGGTCGCCTTCTTCGGCGACGGTGCCGTGGCCCAAGGCGTGTTCCACGAGTCGGTCAACCTTGCAGCGGTGTGGGACCTTCCGGTGATCTTCTTCTGCGAGAACAACGGGTACTCCGAGTTCTCCCCCGCGGGAGACCAGCATCGCGCGACGCTGCGTGAGCGAGCAGCCGGCTACGGGGTCGAGTTCCACCAAGTAGATGGCAACGACGTCACGAAGGTCGCCAGGCTTCAGCGCGAGCTCGTGCACCGGCTTCGCGCGGGCGGCGGCCCGGCCATCGTCGAAGCCACAACCTACCGATGGCACGGCCACTACGAGGGTGACCCGGAGAGCTATCGGAGTGCAGCCGAACTCGAGGAGTGGAAGAAGAGGGACCCGCTTATCGTCCTCGGCGACACGATGCGTCACGTTGGGATGGTCCCGGAACTCGCGGCGATCGAGGCCGAGGTCGAAGCGGAGATCGAGCAAGCCATCGCGAAAGCATCGGACGCCCCGTATCCGGCGGACGAGACGGTGGCGGACTACGTTTCGACCCCTCGCCCCGTCGTGTCCGAGCCTCCCGTTCCCACCGAAGGTTCGACGAAGGTCATGCATGCGATCACCGATGCCTTGACCTACGAGCTGGAGAACGACCCGACGGTCTTTCTGGCAGGGATCGACGTCGGCAAGGGCGGAAATGTCTACGGCCTGACCCGCGGTCTGACCGAGAGGTTTCCCGGACGCGTTCGGGATACCCCCATCTCGGAGAGTGCAATCATGGGAACAGCGGTCGGCGCGGCCATGGCAGGCTTCAAGCCAGTGGTCGAGTTGATGTACTTCGACTTCATCGGCGTGTGCCTCGATCAGTTGATGAACCAGGCCGCCAAACTGCGTTTCATGACAGGCGGGGCCGTATCGATGCCCCTCGTTGTCCGTACTCAGTTCGGTGCCGGAAAGTCCTCGGGCAGCCAGCACTCGCAGAGCCTCGAAGCCCTGTTGGCACACATTCCGGGCCTGACGGTCGTCATGCCGTCGACGCCGGCCGACACCTACGGACTGCTGAGAGCCGCCATCCAGGATCCGAACCCGGTGATCTTCATCGAGAACCGCCTTCTCTACGGCAGGAAGGGGCCGACCCCGCCAGCGGACCATATCGTTCCTCTCGGCAAGGCAATCGTGCGTCGGCTCGGCCGTGACGTCACTGTGGTCTCCTATTCGAAGATGATGTACGACTGCCTGGCAGTCGCCGATCGCCTCGCCGACGACGGCATCGACGTCGAAGTCATCGACCTTCGCACGATAAGTCCGCTGGACTTCGACACCGTGCTCGAGTCACTCCGCAAGACCAACCGGCTCGTCGTCGTCCACCAGGCGGTCGGCGAGTTCGGTGTCGGCGCGGAGCTCGCAGCTCGGGCTGTCCGAGAAGGGTTCTGGCACCTCGATGCCCCCGTGATTCGGGTGACCGCAGGATCGACGCCGGCACCGTACTCGCCGCCCCTCGAGCAGCAATGGTTGCCTGACGAGGCCCGCATCGAGGACGCAATCCGAGAAGCGCTCGATGCCCACCCGTGAAGTACCGCTGCGACCAGGACAACCGAGACCTGGACCACTGACACAACAATTGTTCGTCTGGGACCGAAGAACAGGAGCGCGCAAATGAGCGCAAAACTCGAGGACAAGACCGCTGTTGTCACGGGAGCGGCTGGTGCCCTGGGATCAGCGGTGGCCACACACTTCGCCGCCGAAGGCATACGGGCAATCGTGCTCGCCGACATAAACCTCGACGCTCTCGACGCCCTGGCGGAAACGCTGCGAGCACAGGACATCGAGGTGGCCGCAGAACACCTCGACGTCGCGGACGGGGACGAATTCGATGCGCTGATCCACAATGCAGCCGTACGATTCGGAACGGTCGACACCCTGGTGAACACCGCTGGCATCGTCTCGCCGAATGCACGCATTCACAATCTCTCCACAGCGGACTGGGAGCGGTCGATGTCGGTCAATCTCACCGGTACGTTCCACGGCATCCGAGCGGTGGCACGCACCTCGAGGAAGAAGACCAACGTATCGATTGTGAACATCGCATCGGTCAGTGGACTGACCGCGTGGACATACGCCGCTCCGTACTGCGCATCAAAGGCCGGCGTGATTCACCTGACCCGAGTTGCCGCCCTCGAGTACGCGAAGGAAGGGATACGGGTCAACGCGGTGTGCCCCGGCACCTTCCCCACCGCACTCCATGACAGCTTGCCGGCTGAAGCGCTGACTGCGATTGAAGACAGGCATCCACTGGGTTTCGGCGCACCCGCAGACCTCACCGGCGCAGTCACCTTCCTCGCGAGCGACGAATCACGCTGGGTGACAGGACACTCACTGGTCGTCGACGGCGGGTACTCGCTACCCTGACGATCTCACCTCCGAGGACGCGCAGGCAGAAACCCGGTATCCGGACGGCCATGGTGCAGTTCGTTGGTATCCAGAAATTCAGCTACATAGCCTGACCAGTACATTCAACCGGCAGGTACCGACCCCGATCGAGAGCCTCACCGTGTTCAACTTTGCCTCCGTGCTCGAACGAAACTCACACCGATTCGGCGACAGGATTGCCGTTTCGGAGGGCGCTCGCGAGCTGACCTACCGTGACCTGCAGTCGCGCGTCCAGTCCGCCTCCGTCGCCTTGCGCGACCTCGGAGTGACGCCCGGTGACATCGTCGCCGTTCTGTTGTACAACCGGGTCGAGTTCATCGAAACGATGCTGGCAGCCAACAGGATCGGCGCCGCCATCCTGCCGCTCAACTATCGGCTGTCTCCTTCGGAATGGCAGTACATTCTCGAGCACTCGGACGCCGCCGTCATCGTCACAGAGACAGAGTTCGTCCCGGCCGTCGACACGATTGCAGGGTCGCTGCCGAACCTTCACCACAAAGTGACGCTGGACCTTCCACCGGATCCCACATGGCGCGAGTACGACACGCTGATCAGCAAGGGCCATGGGCAGACAACGCAGATCGTCGATGGCACCCCGGGCTCGCTGCAACGACTCATGTACACCTCCGGGACCACATCGCGACCGAAGGGCGTGATCATCTCCCATGAAAACCTCATCTGGAAGAATCTTGCCCACATCCTCGAGTTCTCCCTGACCGCCGAGGACAACACCCTCATTTGCGGACCGCTGTACCACGTCGGAGGCATGGATCTGCCGGGTTTGGCGACGTTCCACGTGGGTGGCCGACTGAGCCTGGTCCGCAAGTTCGATGCGGCCGGCGTCGCGAACTCGATCGAGACCCTGCGTCCGACCAACATCTGGCTGGCGCCTTCGATGATGAATGCACTGCTGCAACTGCCGGACATCTCCGATCGCGACACTTCGTCGATCCGCTTCATCACCGGCGGAGGAGAGAAGATGCCGATCCCGTTGCTCGACCGTATCTCCGACGCCTTTCCCGGAGTATGGTTCGCCGACGCATACGGGCTCACCGAAACAGTGTCCGGCGATACCGTCAACGACGCCGCACACATGCGATCGAAGGTCGGCTCGGTTGGACGGCCGGTGCCCCACGTCCAGGTGGCCGTGGTCGATGAGCACGGGACACCGCTCGAGGCCGGAGAACTCGGCGAGATCGTGGTTCGCGGCCCCAAGGTCATGACGGGGTACTGGCGCGACGAGGAAGCAACGCGCAAGGCCCTCCGCAACGGCTGGTTCCACACGGGAGACATCGGTCGCCTCGATGCCGACGGATACCTCTACATCGAGGATCGCAAGAAGGACATGATCGTCTCCGGTGGAGAGAATATCGCGACCCCGGAGGTCGAACGCGTGCTCTACGAGCACCCGGACGTGGTCGAAGCTGCAGTCGTGGGCATGCCTCATCCACGCTGGGGAGAGGTACCCCGGGCATTTGTCGTCTTGCGCGCCGGCAGCGGCGCCGACTCCGAGACTTTGAAAGAGTTCTGTCGCACACGGCTGGCCAAGTACAAGGTTCCTGCGGAGATCGAGTGCATCGAGTCCCTTCCCAGAACGCCTTCGGGAAAGGTACTCAAGCGCGTCCTGCGCGATACCCCCGCCTGAGCGCGAGGGAAGGCGCAACTCCAGGCGCCATCGACACAACGGCGTTCGCAAAGCGAGCGTCACCGACTCGCGCCTACCGGTGCACGATCGAATGGACGGAAAAAGAATGGGCATCGCGAACGCCGACGTCTCGGGACGACGAGTAGTCATCACGGGTGCCGGGCGAGGACTCGGAAGAGTTCTGGCGACAGCATTCGACGCAGCAGGAGCTCAACTCGGCCTGGTGGCCCGATCGGAGCAGGCACTGACGAAGGTGGCCTCCACCCTCAGCGGCGACCCACTGATCTGCGCGGGCGATGTGCGTGCGGACGGATTCAACGAGACCGTCGCCGACCAGATGGTCGAGCGTTTCGGTGGAGTCGATGTGTGGATCTGCAATGCCGGCGTATCACCCGAGGTCGCCGCCGTGGAGCACACGGATCCTGCGGTGTGGCGCGACATCATCGACGTCAATCTGACCGGCACGTTCCTCGGTGCTCGCGCGGCTGCCACAGCCATGGAATCGGGGGGCCGGATCATCGTCACGGGTTCAGTCGTCGGTATCCGCCCTCGCGGAGGACTGGCGGCGTACGCCGCCTCCAAGAGCGGCTCTCATGCGCTCGTGCAGTCCATGGCACAAGAACTCGGGCCACGGCAGATCACCGTCAACGCTGTTGCGCTCGGATGGTTCGACACCGGGCTCGGCGCTCATTGGCACCGTGACACCGAGCGCGAGAACGACATCACTCGGCACACGGCACTTGGACGGTGGGGAACTCCGGAAGATCTTCCGGGAATCTACCTCTTCCTTGCCTCCGCGGCATCGGCCTATGTCACGGGATCCGCGATCACGGTCGACGGCGGATACTCACTACTGTGACGCCGCTCGTGCCACACGCCTCTTTGTGAATCGGCAGTAGAGAATGCGGAGCGTCACTGTCGGGTGGACAATCCTCGACAGCGTAGTTTTCAGCGACTGTATGGAATCGAATTACCTTGTGAGTCAGTGAAATTGAAGGGTGGAACGATCCGAGGCCCGACAGATCTTCACCGCGAACGATACGGGCCGCGGGCCGCGCACTCGCCCCCAAGGCGTGCGTCCGGATGTCCCCCGTCGCCGGTGAGGTCGACGAGCATCGCCTGGTACTGCCCTCTCCCCCAAATCTGGCTGAAGATGTGATAAGAATGGTCAGTTGACTAGGTTATAGTCCGGTCGGAACAACAAAACTCGACTTCAGTAAGCCGACGTCAACGTGTGGCGTGTGCGGAGGTAGACCGAACGACGGAGATGGGCTGCGAAGTCATGGCAAGACCACCAGGGCACGGCCCCGCGTATGAAGTGAAGCGCCAGGAAATCATCGACATCGCCGCCGCCCTCTTTGCGAAGAAGGGATACGCGGGCACCGGCATCGCCGAGCTCAGCGAGTCAACTGGGACTGCACGCGGGGCGCTGTACTACTACATCGGCTCGAAGGAGAACCTTCTGGTCGAGATCCAGAACCGGGTCATGGAACCACTCCTCACCGCTGCCCGGCGAATTGCCGATCTCGAGATAGACCCTGTCCTGCAGCTCCGGATGCTGTCCCAGTCGCTACTGGAAAATATCCTTGCCCGACTCGACCACGTTTGGGTCTACGAACACGACTACAAGAGTCTGCGTGGAACGAACCGCTCGCGCCTCCTGGGGCAACGGCGAGAGTTCGAAGACATCGTCGAGCAGATTCTCGTCGCTGCCATGGACAATGGATCGTTCCGGAAACTCGACCCTCGCCTGGCCACGCTCCAGTTCCTCAACATGCACAATCACACGTATCAGTGGATAAAGCCCGGTGGTGAGTGGGACGCGGAAACGTTGTCCAGGGAGTACTGCATGACCCTTATCTCGGGATTCCGCAGCGAGAGCTATCCGGTCGACGATCTGGACGAGCGCATGCACGACTACATGGGCCGGAGAAAGACCTCACCCCCCGAATCCCCGGCACGCCCCCGCAAGCGAGGCAAGCAGCAAACGTAGTCCTGCGATGTGGACGCGAGCGCCCTACCTCAGCGATGCGGGAGGTAGGAACCGCTCACCGTACTTGGCAGCCAACTCCTCCGCGCGGGCAACGAAACCACCCTTGCCTCCCTCGTAGCCGGTGACGAACTGGCTGACACCACCGGTCCACGCCGGGTAGCCGATGCCCATGATCGAACCGATGTTGGCGTCGGCGGTGGAGGTGATGACGCCTTCGTCGAAGCACATGACCGCCTCGATGGCCACGATGAAGAGAACCCGGTCGATCAGGTCGCGAAGGGGCGGGGTCGACGATCCGGAATCGAAGCGCTCACGCAGTCCCGGCCACAGGCCGACGCGCTTGCCGTCGGCGTAGTCGTAGAAACCCGCCCCACCCAGACGGCCGGTGCGGCCGCCCTCGACGAGACTTTCGACGACCGGGCCGACCGTTGGTTCCCCGCCTACCGCCTCGGTCTGCTCCTCGCGAATCCCCTGGATCAGGGCGAGGCCGACTTCATCCGACATCTGCAGCGGTGCAACGGAATACCCGGCCTGCAAACCGGACTGCTCGACGCTGGCCGGCTCAACCCCCTCGGCGAGCATGGTGATGGCCTCGTTGACGTACGTACCGATGAGACGCGAGACGAAGAAGCCGGGCGTGTCGTCGACCACGATCGGTGTCCGGCGAATGGCCTGGACGTAGTCGAATGCCCGAGCCAGTGCCTCGTCGGACGTCTTCTCTCCACGGATGATCTCCACGAGCGGCACCTCGTCGACCGGTGAGAGGAAGTGGATGCCGACGAAGTCTTCCTGACGCTTCACCCCGGCCGCGAGACCCGCAACTGGAAGCGCCGTGGAGCTCGAGCACAACAGTGCGTTGGGTTCGACGATGTCCTCGATCTCCTGGAACGCCCTGTGCGCGAGTTCAACCGATTCGAACGCGGCCTCGACGACCAGGTCGACACCCGCAAAGTCGGCGACATCAGCTGTCGGGGTGATCCTGGCAAGGAGTGCGTCAGATCTGTCCTGCGTGCTCCGGCCGTTCGAAAGCGCCTTGTTCTCAGAATCTTCGGCGTGAGCCTTGCCCTTCAGCGCAGTCTCGATGGCGACGTCCCCGAGGACGACCTCGAAGCCCGCCTTCGCGGAGAGGTAGGCGATGCCCGCGCCGACGGGGCCTGCGCCGAGAACGCCGACCTTGGTGATCGGGGTCTTGGCGATACCGGCAGGACGTGAGCCGCCGGCCCTGATCGCCTGCTGGTCGAAGAAGAACGCCTGCATCATGTTCTTCGCGACTTGACCGGTGACCAGCGAAGTGAAGTAGCGAGCCTCGATGATCATCGCGTTGTCGAAGTCGACCTGCGAGCCCTCGACCGCAGCGGCCATGATCGCGCGAGGAGCCGGCATGGGAGCGCCCCTGAACTGCTTGCGCAGGTTCGCCGGTAACGCCGGAAGGATTGCTGCGAGTGCAGGAGTTGCGGGGGCTCCGCCGGGGATCCGGTAGCCCACCCTGTCCCAAGGCTGTACACCGCCTTCGGGATTGGCCTTGATCCAGGACTTCGCGGCAGGCACCAATTCGTCGATGGAAGATACGACCTCGTCGACGAGGCCCACGTCCTTCGCCTCCGCCGGTCCACGCGTCCCTCCCGGGACGAGGACGCGAAGGATCGCATCCTGCAGGCCGAGCATCCGAACGGTGCGGACGACTCCGCCACCGCCGGGCAACATGCCGAGAGTCGACTCGGGGAAGCCGATCTTGACGCCCTTGACGTCGGCCGCGATGCGGTGGTGGGTGGCAAGGGCGATCTCGAGACCGCCACCGAGCGCGGCGCCGTTGATGGCGGCAACCACCGGCTTACCGAGGGTCTCGAGGCGACGCAGCATCGCCCGGAACCCCTCGACGTTCGCGAGGACCTCGTGAGCCTGATCTGGGCCGATCGTGATCGTGCGCCTGAGGTCACCGCCCGCGAAGAAGGTCTTCTTCGCGGAGGTGAGCACGACGCCGGTGACGGACTCCCTCTCCCCGTACAGGCGGTCGACTGTGGCCACGAACGACTGCTTGCACAGGTCGTTCATCGTGTTGGTGCTCTGGTTCGGGTCGTCCATGGTGAGCACGACGATGCCGTCGGCGTCCTGCTCCCAGTCGATCATGTTCTTCTCGGTCACGTAGATCGGTCTCCAGGTAGTCCGAGCGCTGGAAAGGCCGGTTGCCTACACGCGCTCGATGATGGTGGCCACGCCCATACCGCCGCCGATGCACAGCGTGACCAGGGCCCGCTTCGCACCGCGACGCTCGAGCTCGTCGACCATGGTGCCGGTGATCATCGCTCCGGTCGCGCCGAGCGGGTGCCCCATCGCGATCGCACCGCCGTTGACGTTGAGCTTCTCGTCGGGGATCTTCAGGTCCTTTGCGAACTTCATCGCCACGGACGCGAACGCCTCGTTGATCTCGAACAGGTCGATGTCGTCGACGGTCAGACCGGCGGCGGCGAGCACCTTCTTCGAGGCCGGGGTGGGGCCGGTGAGCATGATCGTCGAGTCGGCACCGGAGGTGGCGGTCGCGACGACGCGGGCACGCGCGGTCAGACCCATCTCCTTGCCGGCCCGCTCGGATCCGACGAGGACCAGCGCGGCACCGTCGACGATGCCGGAGCTGTTGCCGCCGTGGTGGACATGGTCGATCTTCTCCACCCAGTGGTACTTCTGCAGCGCCACGGCGTCGAAGCCGCCCATCTCACCGATGCCCGCAAACGACGGCGCCAGCTTGCCCAGCGCCTCGACCGTGGTGCCCGGACGCATGTGCTCGTCGTGGTCGAGGACCGTGACACCGTTGATGTCCTTGACCGGGACGACGGACTTGGCGAAGTAGCCGCCCGCCCACGCCTTCGCCGCGAGGTCCTGCGAGCGGGCCGCGTATCCGTCAACATCCTCGCGGGAGAATCCCTCCATCGTCGCGATCAGGTCGGCGCCGATGCCCTGCGGCACCAGGTAGGTGTCGTAGTTGGTCGCTGGATCCAGCATCCAGGCGCCGCCATCGGAGCCCATCTTCACCCGGGACATCGACTCGACACCACCCGCGATGGCCAGCTCGTCCCAGCCGGACCGAACCTTCTGCGCGGCCATGTTCACGGCCTCCAGACCGGACGCGCAGAACCGGTTGATCTGCACGCCGCCGACCGTCTCGGGCAGGCCGGCGACCGTCACCGCGGTCCGGGCGATGTCGGCACCCTGATCGCCGAGCGGCGAGACGACACCCAGGATCACGTCGGAGATGCGGTGCTCGTCAAGATCCGGGAACCGCACCCTCAGTTCGTCGATCAGGCCGGTGACCAGGTCGATCGGCTTCACTGTATGCAGCGAGCCGGACGCCTTGCCGCGGCCGCGTGGGGTTCGGATGGCTTCATAGATGAATGCCTCCGTGGTCACCGTTTCGGCGTCTTCCGGAAGTCCCAACTCACGATCTTGCTCGGCGTCACCCGCAACCATCCGTGGCGACCGTCGGCCGTGAACGTGTCGCTGCCCGTGTACTTTCGCGCGAAACGAAGTTCGGCGTCCGTCAATCGACTGTCGACGGACGAACCCCGGGGTACGTCTCCGACGCTCTCCGCGTGCCCGCTGATCTCCACTCCGCGCAATTCCCCGAAACCGTGGCCGGCATCGATGACGATCGACACCCGGGGATCACGCGTGACGTCCTTCCAGCGTTGGCTTCGCACAATCGAATTGAGCCACAAGCAGGTTCCGTCCCAGACGAACCACAATGGCACGACGTGCGGGGTGCCGTTGCCGTCCACCGTTGCGACACGGCAAGTCCGCTCCTCGGCGAGGAAGCTGTCGATCTCGTCCTGTGTCATCGCGATCGATCGGCCTCGACGCTGCTGCCTTACTTCTGCCATTTCAGACCCTCGTTCCTGTCAGCGCCCACGCCATTGCGGGGTCCTGCGTTCGAAGAAGGCATTGATGCCTTCTCCCATGTCTTCCGATGCCTTGACTGCCTCGATCGCTCGCGCTGTTGCTTCCCACCCTCGCTCATCGGCCTCGGAGAACTGGGATGCAATAGCGGCAAGCGTCTGCTGGACTGAGATCGGTGCTGATTGACAGATCTCCTCAGCGAGATCGCGTGCTTGGCGAAGGGCGTCACCCGGCTCGGTGACGATGTTGACCAATCCGAGCTGGAAGGCGCGATCGGCGGTGAGTCCCGCGTTGGTGATGAGGAGTTGCTTCGCAACATGTATCGGCAGCGCGCGAATCGCCCGAAACAGCGCTCCGGACGTGGCAACGACTCCTCGTTGCGTCTCGGGTAGCGCGAATCGCGCAGTGGTGGATGCCACGATGAGGTCACAAGCAAGTGCAATCTCGAATCCGCCACCCAGAGCAGGCCCTTCGACGGCCGCAATCAACGGCTTGATTCGGCGCCGCCGGATGAGCCCGTACTCACCGCCGCGATCGGTGCGTGCCTGTGCACCGTCTTTGAGGTCCGACCCCGCGGAGAAGACCGAGTCACTTCCGGTGATCACCCCAACCCAGATGTCGTCGTCATCATCGAGTCGGTCCAGCGCAGTGCTGATCCCCGTCGCCATCTCTGGATCTATCGCATTGCGCTTGTGTTCACGGTCCAAGGTGATGACGAGAACTTTGCCGTGAAGTGTCTGGCGGACAGGCATTCCTACTCCTTGGTGAGAGCTGCGTACGCTCGGGGGTCAACCTTCTGCACCTGTGCGTGTGTGCTCATCGGCCCGGTCTCCTACTTGAGCACGATCGGGGTGACGGGGGATCCGGCGGAGTTGGTGACCTTCAACCCCGGAGCGCAGAACAGGAACTCCCACACCCCATCGGCCTCACAGTCCGCCGCCAACTCCTCGAGGTTGAACATCTCCCCGAGCGTCAGACCCATATCCCGGATCACCACCTGATGGAACGGAATCGTCGCACCCGGAACCGGGCTCGGCCACACCTCACCCGAATGATTATCGATCGCCAACGCCGCCACCTCCCGGTCATAGAGCCACTGACAGGTATCGAGGCACGGACCCGGAGCATTACCCAAAAAATGCTCACGATCCCCCTCGAGGAACCACCGATACGACCCGGTCCGCAACAACACCACGTCACCGGACTCCACCCGCACCCCCTGCCGCTCCTCCGCCGCCAGCAGATCCGCCTCGGTGATCTCATACGAGTCCGCGAGCCGATCCACCCCCTTGAGCCGGGCGATGTCGAGCAACACCCCCCGCGAGATCAACCGATCCACCGCCTTGTGAAAGGAGTTGCGGGACGCACCCACAAAGTTGTTGACCGCACCCGCGGGCACACCGTTGTAGAACATCCCGCCATACCCCACATGCGCGAGCCCATCCCACTGCGTCGCCGACTGCAACCCGGTGATGATCATGTCATCCGCCGAGATCAACCCGTCCGCCGTCTTCGCCGTGTCCGACGGCAACAGCGTCATCACATGGATCGGATTGGTCCGCAACCCCCCACCCTTGAACGGGCCGTCCTTGTCGAACGGCATCCCCAGATCGAACGCCTTCCCGGTCCGCACCAACTGCGCCGCCGAAACCCGTTTGCCGGGGGTGACGAAGTTCAGCGTGCCGATCTCGTCGCCCTCACCCCACCGCCCCCAGTTGCTCAGCTTGCGACCGAGCTCCTGGTGCGGCCACACCTTCTCACCGCCGCCATCGCTGCCATCGCTGCCATCGCTGCCATCGCTGCCATCGCTCATGGTGTCGTCCTCCTCATCGGTGTGCCATGTAGTGCGTCACGCAGTCCATGAGACTGTCGGGAATGTAGTAGTCGGAACGGTTCTCGATCTGCGGCAGGTTGTCGACGACATCGGCGATGGTGGCATGGTGCGGATCGGGGTGCAGGTACCCCTCCGTGGCACCGAGGAACAGGTGCGCGAACCGCCCGGCCCCCGCCAGATAGGTCTGCCCGCTGACCTCACACGCCTCGTGCGCCAGGTAACCCACCATCGGAGCCACCAGCGCCGGGTCCATGTCGGACTTCGGCTCGTCCCTCCCCTTCCGCACCTGGTCCATGCCGTCCGACGGGGCACCACCCATCCGCGTCATCGCATTCGGTGCGATCACATTGATCTTGATATCGTGCTCGCCCGCCGAGAGCGTCATGCTGTTCGCCATCCCGATCACCGCCGCCTTCGCCGTGGCATACCCGAGGTTGTCCGGCAACCCGAACATCCCGATCGAGGTGGTGATGACGATCCGCCCGTAGTTCTGCTCGAGCATGTGCGGCCACGCCGCACGGGAGGTGTGGAACGCACCCATGACGTGGACGGCGAGGTGACTGTCGATGTTGTCCGCGTCCACGTCGGGCAGACCACCGAACCGGACATTGCCCGCATTGTTGACGACGACATCGATCCGCCCGAAATGCTCCACCGCCGTCTCGATCACCCGCCGGCCACCGGCGACGGTCGAGATGTCGCTGACGTCGGCGACCGCGACTCCGCCGGCGTCGACGATCTCCTGCGCAACGATCTGCGCCGGAGTGGCGTCCGCACCCGCCCCTGCGATCGAGCCGCCGAGATCGTTCACCACCACCCTGGCACCCAACCCGCCGAGCAGATGCGCATAGGCCCGCCCGATCCCGCGACCGGCCCCGGTCACCACCGCGACCCGACCGTCGAACCTGTATTTCTCCATCGCCAAAACCTTCTGTGTTGATTGCCGATTCACGACAGGAAACGCGCGTACTTCGAGTCCAGGACCCCGCGCAACGCCTCCCGCAACTTCGGCCGGCCACCCGGGTTGAGCAGGAAACTGCGGGGCTTACCCGCAATGTTGGTGCCGTAGAAGTAGCTGGCCTCCCCGAACGAGGAATGCACGGCCAGTTCTTCGATCATCTGGTTCCACTTCTGCTCCAGATCCGCGGGCACCTCCATCACCGTGGACCCCCGCTCACGCATGAACTCGATCGCATCGGCGACGAAGTCCACCTGATCCTCGGCATAGCGGGGGTTGTTGCCCGCCGCGCCGTGCGGGCCACCCGGGAAGAAGAAGTTCGGGAACTGCCGGCACATCGTGCCGGCGAACGTGCGCGGACCACCCGCCCAGTACTCCTCCAACGCCAGACCACCACGCCCACGAACACCCATCCTCGTCAGCGCACCGGTCCCGAAGTCGAACCCCGATGCCCACACGATGATGTCGAATTCCTCGAGCCCGTCCGCCGTTTCGATGCCGGTCTCGGTCACCCGCAGGATCGGAGTCGCCGTGATGTCGACCAGCGACACCCTCGGATTGTTGTACGCCTCGAAGTAGTCCGTCGTGAACGGTGGCCGCTTCGCCGCCCAACCATGATCCCGCGGGATCAACTTCTCCGCGGTCTCGGGGTCCGTGACGATGCCCCGGATCTTCTCCGCCATGAACCGGCACCAGTCCTCGTTGGCGGCGGAGTCGGTCATCGTGTCGGCGTAATTGCTGATCACCTTCGAGAAGCCGGGGCTGGTCCACATCTTCTCGTACCGCGCCCACCGCTGCTCCTCGGTGTCCTCGAACGCCTTCCGCGTGTCCCGCTGATGCAAAAAGCCGCTGTCGGACGCGTTCAGGATCTCCCGCATCTGCTCGAAATCCGCTTTGAGCTGCTCGTACTGCTCGGCCGAGATCGGCTCGTTCGCCAACGGAGTGCACCAGTTCGGTGTCCGCTGGTACACCGTCAACGATTCCACCTCGTCCGCGATCACCGGAATGATCTGCACACCACTCGAACCCGTCCCGATCACCGCGACCCGCTTACCGGTGAAGTCCACCGGCTCGTCCGGCCACAACCCGGTGTGATGCGACACCCCCCGGAAATCCTCCCGGCCCGGCACCGCCGGGAACGCCGGAACCGACAACACCCCCGTCGCAGCGACAACGAACCGCGCCCGCACCACGCTGCCATCGCTCGCGGACACCAACCAGGTGCCCGACTCCTCCTCGAACACCGCCGAGATCACCCGGGCACCGAACCGGATCAGCCGACGCAAATCCAACGCGTCGACCACATAATTGAAGTACCGCTCGTTCTCCGCCTGACCGGCGAACCGCTCGGTCCACTCCCACCCGTCGAACAACTCCCTCGAAAACAAGTACCCGTAGGTGTAACTCTCCGAATCCAACCGCGCACCCGGATACCGATTCCAGAACCACACCCCACCGACCCCACCACCCGCCTCCAACGCCAGCGTCGAAAACCCCGCCTCACGAGCCCGATACAACTGATGGACACCGGTCACCCCGGCACCGACCACCAACACATCAACGGACGTAACAGCATCCACCGCACTCATCAACATTCCCTCTCATCGCATCCCGCAATCACCGCGCAACCCGCCGATCGCCCGACAACACGGCAGTCGTGAACCCCCACGGAATCCTCCTCCACTCGGCTTCGGATGCTCGATTGCCCCGACAGCCCTCGCGTCATCAAGCAGAAATGACACAATTCGCGGCGAAGTATCTTTCGCCAATTACCAGGTCACCGGAAGCTCGTAGATCCCGTAGGCCTGCGAATCCTCCTTGAACTTCAGCTCGGAGATGTCGGCGTCGAGCCGCAGCGTCGGGATACGACGGAAGAGCGTGCTGAAGACGACGTGCAGCTCGATGCGCGCCAGCTGCTGTCCGATGCACTGATGCGGGCCCCAACCAAAGGTGATGTGGTGCGCCGCCGGGCGGGCCAGATCCACCTTCTCAGGGTTGGGGAACGCCTCTGGATCCCAGTTCCCTGCGGGAAGGGACACGATCAGTCCCTCACCCGCGCGGATGGTCTCGCCTTCGAACTCGATGTCTTCGATCACCGCTCGTTTCGCCATCAGGTGCGGAATGGTCAAGTACCGCAACAGTTCCTCGACGGCGTTGGTCACGAACTTCGAATCGTCGGATCGCTCACGAAGCAGGGCGAGCTGCTCTTCGTTCTGTAACAGCAAACCCGTACCCAGAGTGATCATGTTGGCACTGGTGTCATGGCCGGCGACGAGCAGGATGTGCCCGAGGCGAGAGGCCTCGTCGAGCGTCAGCTCGCCGTCCTTCACGCGCGTCCCCAGGTCGGACAGGACGTCCTCGACGGGATTCGCCATCTTCGCATCGATGAGACCCGCGATGTATCGACGAAGTGTTGCGGAAGTCTCGGCGGATTGCTCCGGGGTCTTGTTCAGTGCGTTGGTGACGCCGGCGTGCTCCTGGAAGAAGTCGTGGTCCGCGTACGGTACCCCGAGGAGTTCGCAGATCATCAGCGACGGCAACGGAAGCGACAGTGCCTCGTTCAGTTCGGTCGGGTTGGGGCCGGCCAGCATCTGGTCGATGAGGTCGTCGGTGATCTGCTGAATCGCAGGCCTGAGCTTCTCCATCCGACGACGAGTGAAGGAACTCGTCAGCATCCGCCGCCAGTGGGCGTGGTCGGGGCCGTCAGTATTGTTGATCGACGGAAGCGACTGGCCGGCATGTGCCTGCATGGCCACCGTCGTGTGCGGGTACCCCGGGCGCCACACGTTCGAGCTCACCCGCGGGTCGGTCAGGATCTCGCGCTGCGCTGCATGGCCGGTCACGAGCCAGGGCGTGTTGCCGTCCCAGGTCCTGACCCGACGAATCGGCTTGTCTTCCTTGTGCAGTTCGAGCAGCCCCGGAGGCGGCGCAAACGGGCACTCGCCCGACCTGGCCATCGGAAATTCGACAATCTCCGCAGCCTTGGCGGTCTCATTCATGTGTGTCCTCTATCTGTAGTCTTCTACGCATGGCGATCACGGAGCCACGCTATTCCTCGATGACAATGGCGAGAGCCGGACACACCGCCGCTGCCTGTCGGACGTCGTCAGCCAATTCGTCTGGAGGAGAAGGGTTCAGGAGCACGACGATTCCGTCCTCGTCACGCTGGTCGAACACCTCCGCCGCAGCGCTCACACACTGTCCGGCAGCGACGCACTTCTCCTCGTCAATGACAATCTTCATGTCTCTCCTCGTGATCTTTCGGCCGATCGAGAGTCGCGAGCGCGGCGATCTCCGCATATCCCATACGCAACTGTTTCCACAGGCGTGGCCCTGCCTGTGGAAGTGGACTTCCGGCAGTCGAGAGCGACTCAACTCCGACATCCTTGCCGTACCGAATGTGACTGCAAACATATCTCGACCGGTCATTCAAATCAACAGTTCGTTGTCCCCACTTTCGGTTCGACCAGGACCTGTAACCGATAGTGCAGTAATAGATTACGGCCGTATCGTGCCATCTCGTCATAACCGAACACGACCGCCGAGCCACGTGTTCCTCTCCCCGCCTACGGAACGACGGGCCAAACGTTAGGTTGGCCGGTACGAAGGTTCTCGTCCGCGACGATGGTCTGCAGTGGCATTTCGAATGGCGCGCACTGACCTTCACTGCACCCTGAAAGCCCGAAGCCGACGGTCCGGGCGATGGGCCCGGACCGTCGGTCGTGAAATGGCGATTCGTGCAGACGTCTTGCGAAGAATCGGGGACAGGTGCGCGATTCTCCTCTTCCTACTTCTGGATCCAGAGCGTCTCGGGGAGCACCGACCCCATCCCGTACTGCTGAATTCCACCGACGTTGCCGTTGGCGATGACACCAGGCGCAGCGCGGGTGTAGAAGATGACGGGGTTGAGTTCGGCAAGGCGCTTCTGAACAGTCTCGTACGCCGCTGTACGTTCCGCTGGATCGGTAGCCATGCGGCCCGCCTCCAGCGCTGCATCCATCTCGGGATCCTTGATGCCACTGGTGTTGCCGGCGGAGGCGCTGTGGAGCGAGGACCACAGGCGCGGTTCGGGATCAGAGAAGGCTACTGTGCTCACCAAAGTGTCGTAGTCCTTCTTGGCCATGATCTGCCCCACCTGAGCGAGATCGATTGTCCGGACATCGACCTTGACGTTGTTCAACGTACTGAGCTGCGTCTGAATCGCCTCGCCCAGAGCCTTGCCCGACGGGTACAACGACATCGTGAAATTCAGCGGCTTGCCCTCTGCGGCCAGCTCGTCGAGGAGGCGCTGCGCCTCGGCTCGGTCCTCGTCGGCCAGCGGGATGTCTTTGTAGAACGGCGAGGACTTGTCGAACAACGTGTGCGGCAGCTTGGCGGCACCGCCGTAGACCGCGTTGTTGATGCCGTCGAGATCGAGTGCGAGCGCGAAGGCCTTACGGGCACGCGCGTCGTCGAACGGCGCCTTCGTGCTGTTCAGCACCATCGTGGTGCCGCCGCCGAGCGGAACGACCGCGTTCTGCAGTCCGGCGTTCTTCGCCTTGTCGATGTTCGACCACACACCTTCGAGGGCGAGGTCGGCTCCGCCGCTGACGAGGGTGTTGTATCGCTGATCGGCATCACCGATCGCGCGGATCTCGAGCTTGTCCAGATACGGGCGCGGCGCGTCGTAGTACTTGTCGTTCCGGGTCAGCTTGATGACGTCCTGACGCGACCACTGCTCCAACGTGAACGGCCCGGCACCGATCGGATTGGAGTCGACGGACTGCTGGCCGGCCTGCAACGACGCCGGGGAGGCGATCCAGTTCATACCCGTCTGCAAAATAGCGTTGGCGAAGTTCGGCACCGGCTCGACCAGCGTCACCCGCAGGGTCCGATCATCGATGACCTGACTGCTGTCGATCAACGACGCCTGCGTGATGTCCGGTGAGGCGGTTGCGCGGTCTTTGATGCGGTCCCAGCCGAACTTCACGGCCGCGGCGTCGAACGGGCTGCCGTCGGAGAACTGAACACCGTCCCGCACTCTGAGAGTGAAAGTCTTGCCCGCGTCGGCGGACGAGAAGTCCTCCGCCAGCTTGAAGTCGATGCCACCGGTTTCCGGATTGTCGATCATCAAGGTGCCGTAGAGCGCGTTGCCCAGCACCGGGGAGTTTGCCCAGGAGTTGGAGATGAGCGCGGGATCGAGGCTGCGGGGTTCGGCCTGTTCGATGATCAGGCCGGTTCCGCCGCTGACCGCGTCGCCGGAGGGGCCGCCGGCGCTTGCAGAGTCGGTTGAGTTTCCGCTGCTACACGCGCTGAGCATGAGCATGGCGGCGGCAGCGCCGGCCACGAGCGCACGTCTTTTCGAAATCACGGGGGGCCTTTCATGGTTCGAGGGTGAAAGAATTTGACACAGGGGAGGTTTCGGTCAGATCAGTTCTGCATGGTGCGGTCACACCGCAGGCGCAGGTGATCGCCGACCTGGTTGAGGGCGAAGACGGCAAGGAATCGGCCGACGAGTCGCGCGCGACCCCGGAGGCATCGCGGCGCCTCGCACGGCGGGGAATTCGACACCGACTGCTGCAGTGAACCGCGTCTTCAGCATGAACACTCCTCGCGACCGAGGTATCCCGGCGCACGCTCGTAACGAGACGAAGGCTTGAGTACCTTCGTTCTGTTACTTAGATAACATAGTTTGCTAGGTCAGCGTTGGCAAGACTAACCTTTCAGAGTTCACCGTAGAGACTGTGACGCGAGGCCGCGTCAGGCGATTCCGGTGTGTGGAATGGCGGATCGATCGACGCCCCGAGTCCTGTCGACCCCGCGACGGCCGGCCAGCTTCCCTGACCTTCCGAGACCGTCCGCCATGCGCATGTCGACGACACGCAGTGCCAGAATCCCGGAATAGGCAAGTGCCACTTGAGATGCGGGGGTCTTTACTATTGCTTTGCCGATCCCGGACCCCTATGCTCCCTGTGGGCCAGTCCAATGACGGCGGTAAGAGTTGGACAGAGACGGAGTTCCCGAATGGGGACCGGCCGTTCTGTGGCGACCCCAACGTGGCAGTCGACTCAACCGGCACCTTCTTCACCGCATTCAACCGGCTCGGTTGCCCGGGCACCGACGACCGGTCCGGTGCCTGCCCGGAGGGAGCGGGTCGTGTCGGGGTCGCACGGTCGAACGACGGTGGAAAGACCTGGTCGGCGCCAGTCGACACGACCGTCTTCCGCGCCACCACACCGCGGCTGAGGATCGACGACGCCACCAACAGGATCGACGTCGTAGGCGGCCCCAGCGGCCCGAGCCCGCATCAGGTCTCCGTCAGCTCTGACAATGGCCTGACCTGGGGTCCGATGGCGGCGCTGCCCTCGCAGGCGTTCGGCAACCAGATCGCGGCGCATGATGGCGTCCTCGCGACAGCGACAGCCCTTGCGGTGGAGAACAACGTCGTCGTCCCCGGGGAGGTGCGGTTCCTCGCCAGCACCGACGACGGGGCAACCTTCACATCGCACCCGGTGACGGACAGCGACGGCGATCCAGCACGACTGCCACATGGCGTGGCCTTCCCCGACAGCGTCGGGCGGACCGCGACCGACCCGATCCCCTGGGTGACGGCAGACCCCACCGCGCACGGCCGCTTCGCCGTCATGCTGCCCGACGGCAACGACTTCGCGGTCTACGTCACCGCTGATTCCGGCACCACGTGGGCCGGGCCGACCACGATCCCCGCCGCCGGTGCGGCGAAGCCGTGGATCGAGTACGGTCCCGACGGTCGGTTGGGCGTGATGTGGCGGATGCTGGGCAACGACATGGTCAACGCTTTTGCGACCGTCTCATTCGACGGTGGCCAGACATTCAGCCCGGCGGTGCAGGTCAACCATGCGCCGCAGCCCTTCGGCTTCCACTACTCCTCCAGTGGCGGCGACGAGTTCTCGGGGATACTCTTCAGGGGCGACTACGTCTATGTCACCTGGGCGGACGGCCGAACCGGCGGCGAACTCGACGGAATCGTCGGACGCGTGCCACTGTCGATGTTCCAGGGCTGAGCGGACTCGACCGAAGATTTGCCTCCGGGTGCGGTGGACGATGTCGCGATCGTTCACCGTCCGGAGGTCCTCGCACACAATGCAATACCCGGCCTGATGCGATCAATCGGTCGCGTTGACACCGGACCTGCGACACACGGCCTGTTCGTGGTCGGCATCCGGAGCACCGCCGGGCACGAAGCACACCTCGCCTCCGTCAATGGACAGGTGACCGTAGTGCGGCGCGGGAAAATGGGCCGGGAACAGGAAAGCGCCCTCGTCCAGCGCCCGCCTCACCAGATCCTGCCGGGTGACGATCGCGGTTGCCAAGTCATCGCATCCGGGCAGATGGAGTTCCGGTCGAGTCAGCTGGACCGGATGATGAAACGCGTCGCCGCTGAAGTAGGCGAACATTCCCTCCGACTCGAGACGCATCAACGCGTGACCCACCGTGTGACCCGGCGCAGGTTCGATGGTCAGACCCGACGAGAGTGCATACGGTGCAGATACGACCTTGGCCAGACCCGCGTCGACGATCGGGCGCACGCACTCGTCAAAAGTGTTGGGGTTGAACTCGTTGGGGTGCACATCCGAACTGGACGTGTCCCACCGCCGGTACTCCTCGTCGACGAGCAGGTAGGTCGCGTTGGGAAACGTCGGCACCCACGCACCATCGACCTGCACCGTGTTCCAGCCACAGTGATCGTGATGAAGGTGGGTGCAGAACACGACGTCAACGGCATCGACCGACACCCCCGACTGGGCAAGTCGCTCCAGAAACGGCACGTTCAGGCCATCGAAATAGAGGCCCCGCCCTTCGCGGCCGTTGCCGGTACAGGGATCGACGAGCACGGTGAGACCGTCAACTCTCACCACCCAACTGTGGCTCGAGAACTGGAAGGTCACCGACTCCTCGTCCAGGAAGCCGTCGGGCAGTTGAGCGATTCGGCGAGAGAGAAACTCTCCGTCATCGGTGAGCAGACCGAGTGAAACCGGTAGCGACTGCTCCGCCACACGGTCAATCAGAGCGTTGCCCAGCCTGATCGTCGACATAGTTTCCACCTATCAGCAGAGTGAGGGGCCCACAAGCTTCTCAGGCCGCGGCGTTTCGATGCGAGTCAGTCGGACCTTACCGCGCCAATGTTGTTGCAGCCAAGGGTCGATGAACTACAAATCCTGTCGAAACCCACCCCGATTACCGAAATCAGACACCATGCACCAACCGGGCTCCGTCGACCGACGCAATGCCTCACCCACACCGGGCGCCGGCCTGCCGATCACGATCGGCAGCCCGGGTTCGCCCACATCGAAAAATTGATGCTTGCAAGTTGTCTTCTAAGACTTAGTATACTTAGTGAACGGAGACCCTCAGGCGAACCAATTTCGAGAAGGACCTGGTGCAACGACAGGCTAGCCACCCACTCGCTGCGCCCTGAATCTCGATCGCACGCGCATCGGCAAGCGGGACACCTGACGGTCTACAGTCACCCATCCGGAGCGACTCGGAGAGGCCACACGCATCCACAACACGCGTACCGCAGCCGAAACCCACGGTCAGTGCGCGCATCTGCACATCACACGACATTCCATGCACCACTATGGAAAGGGCCTAAGGCGAACGCTATGGTGCTCACACTTTCGAAACGAGCTGGACGAAGCCTGCTCGTCCTCTTCCTGGTGACGGTAGCCGCCGTCTCCCTGCTCAGTTTGGCCCCCGGATCCGCTGCACAGGTGATCCTAGGCGAAAACTCCACTCCGCAGGCGGTCGCCGAACTGAACGCAAAGCTCGGCCTCGATCAGCCACTGTGGCGGCAATACATCGACTGGCTCGGCTCGGCGCTGCAAGGCAATCTCGGCACGTCGCCGTTGACGGGACAGGACGTCACTCACGCAATTCTGGATCGCCTTCCCGTCACCCTCGAGCTTGCAATCCTGGGGTTGCTCATCGCCCTGGCGATCGCAATCGTTCTGGCGGTGGTCGCCGCTGCTACTGCGGGAAGTTCGACCGACCGGGGCATCAGCGCCGTCACGTCTGTATTCCTCGCGATCCCCGCCTTCATCGCAGGCCCCGTACTGATCTACTTCCTCGCGTTGAAGCTGGGGTGGTTCCCCGTATCCGGCTGGTCTCGGATCGGAGACGGACTCGGCGACAATCTCCGAAGCGCGTTCCTCCCCGCACTCGCAATTGCATTCGTCGAGATCGCCACGTTCCAACGTCTTCTGCGGACCGACCTCGTCAGCACACTGAGAGAGGACTACGTGTCCGCTGCCCGTGCGAAGGGAATGTCGCGGACGTACGTCATGTTCCGGCATGCGCTTCGCCCCTCCTCCTTCTCGTTGATAACGCTTGCAGGCATCAGCCTCGGCCGCCTCATCGGCGGAACGGTGGTGGTCGAGATCCTCTTCGGGCTTCCGGGCCTCGGACAGTTGGTTTCGTCGTCCATCACGCTTCGTGACGTGATCACTGTCCAAGGCATTGTGGTCTTCGTTGCCCTCGTCTACGTCGTCGTCAACATGATCGTCGATTTCAGCTACGGATTCCTTGATCCACGAGTTCGCAAGGCGGTTCGCGCATGACCATCAGTCCCTCCTTGGACCAAATTCCCGACATCGAAGCAGAAGTCGAGAAACCGGTCGTTCGTGTCAAGAAGAAAAAGCGTTCGGTGATTGTCTGGTCTGCGTACTTCTGGTTGGCCATGGTCCTCGTCCTCGCCGTCACTGCGAACTTCCTACCCATAGCCGACTACGCTGCCCCCGTTGGTGAATCGCGACTCTCTCCCAGCTTCGGCTCGATCGACCTGTTGCTCGGCACCGACAGTTTCGGCCGGTCGATCCTCTCTCGCTGCATCCACGGAGCGCGGGTGTCACTCGTGGTCGGTACGGTGGCCGGCATTACGGGGCTGGCGATCGGCACGACTCTCGGCATGATCGCCGGCTTCTTCGGCCGGAAGGTCGATTCCGGTATCTCACTTCTCGCAGACGCGATGCTGGCCTTCCCTCCGCTGATCCTGCTGCTGGCCCTGTCCTCGATCCTCACGCCGAGCGTCAAGACGATTCTCGTCGGTCTGACACTCGTCACGGTTCCGTCTTTCATTCGTCTGGCACGTGCCACGACGATCTCCTGGACGTCCCGCGAATTTGTTCGTGCAGCTAAGAATCTCGGCGCGAGCAACTCCAGGATTCTGCTCAAGGAAATTCTGCCGAACGTTCTTCCCGCTCTGGGCGCATTCTTTCCCATCGTGATTGCAGCGCTGATCGTGGCCGAAGGATCACTGAGTTTTCTCGGTCTGGGCCTGCCGCCGCCGCAGCCCAGTTGGGGCGGAATGATCAGCGACGGCAAGTCCTCCATTGCAACGTCACCGCACATTGTGTTCGTCCCTTCGATGGTCATCTTCCTCACCGTTTTCGCCCTCAATCAGGTAGGTGACCACCTACGCCTGCGGTTCGACCGCACCATGCAGGACTGATCCGACCGATATCCCTCTTGTCATGTTCTTCACCCGGACCATGAAAGGTCCTCCCGTGATTTCGAAAAGACGTGCGCTCGTGGCCTGCGCTGCCGCCGCCATGCTCATGCTCAGCGCGTGTAGCAGCGGAAGCTCAGCCGACTCAGCAAGCACCAGTGGCCCCTCCGGGGACGTGGTGAGCGGCGGAACCGGTCGGATCATCGAACAGGCCGAACCCCGCAGCCTCGATCCCGCGCTCATCTCCAACTCCTGGGCCAACTCCCCGGTGCTGGGCAACGCGCTCTACGGCACCTTGATGATCGACAATCCGGAAACCGGTGGCATCGACTTCAAGCTGGCGGAGGACTTCTCGTCCGCCGACGCGGGCAAGACCTTCACCCTCACACTGCGCGACGGTGTCCAGTTCTCCGACGGCAGCCCGTTCGACGCCGAAGCGGTGAAGTTCGGCTGGGACCACATCAAGAACCCGGCAACCGCCTCGCCGGACATCCCGCAGGCGTCCTTGATCGACAGCAGTCGCGTCCTCGACGACCGCACACTCGAGGTGGCGTTGGTCGAACCGGTCCCGAACTTCGCCAACGCCATCTTGCAGACGTCGATGAACTGGATTGCCTCCCCGGCCTCGTTGCAGGCCGGCCAGCAGGCCATCGACACCAATCCGATCGGTGCCGGGCCGTTCACGTTGGAGCAGTGGTCACGTCAGGACGTCATCAAGCTCACCCGCAACGACAACTATTACGACGCGCCGCGCCCGTATCTGGACAAGCTCGAGATCCGTGCCATCGGCGACGCCGATCAGCGATACAACACCCTCGTCAGCGGCGGCGCCGACCTCACCCTCGAAGGCAACTGGTCGAACATCGACAAGGCGAAGAACGCCGGACTGCAGAACGCGGTCGTTCCGACCGGCGGCGGCACCACTTTGGTACTGAACAGCACGAAGGCACCGTTCGACGACCCGCGGGCCCGCAAGGCCTTCGCGATCGCGCTCGATCTCGACGGCATCAACAACGCGGTCTACGACGGCACCGCCAAGCTGCCGCACACCCTGTTCGACGAGTCCTCGCCGTTCTACAAGAACATCCCGCTCGCCGACGAGGACCGAGCAGAGGCACAGCGCCTCCTCGACGAGCTCGCCGCAGAGGGCAAGCCGCTGGAATTCACGATGTCGCTGTACCCGTCGGGCAAGGCTTTGGGTGAGGCGATACAGACGCAGCTCAGTACGTTGAACAATATCAAGGTCAACATGCGCACCATCGACTTCGCCCAGGTAGGTCAAATCCTCGGCCAGATGGACTACGACGTGATCACGAACGCTGTCGTTTTCGGAGATCCCGAACCACGCCTGTGGTTCGGTCTTCACGGTGCCTCCGCAGGAAACTACAGCGGCGTCAAGGATGCGCAGATGGATGCAGCACTGGACGACGCACGGGTTTCCCAGGACGATTCGGAACGGGCGGCGGCGTATGAGGTTGTCCAACAGCGTCTTGTCGAACTGAATCCCGTCATCTTCTATGTCCGTTCTGCGCCCGGGGTCGTCGCCAACGGCAATGTCGGTGGAATTCAGCAGTACGGGATGGGGTCGGTACTTCCCGAGGTGCTCTGGATCCACACCCATGATTGACCCCCCATTCCTTCGGATGCGGTTCGGCCGCACCGTGCTGGACTGATCTGACCGATACCCTTCTGTGTCAGGTTCTTTCACCCTCTCAGCCCATGAAAGGTCCCCCGTGATCTCGAAAAGACGTGCGCTCCTGGCCGGCGCTGCCGCCGCCATGCTCATGCTCAGCGCGTGTAGCAGCGGAAACTCAACCGACTCGGCAACTGCCGGCGGCCCCGCCGGTGACCCGGTCACCGGCGGAACCGGCCGGATCATCGAGCAGTGGGAGCCGCGCACCCTCGACCCCGCACAGATCACGAACTGGTGGGCGAACTCCCCAGTTCTGGGCAATGCCCTCTACGGCACCCTGATGACCAACGATCTCGAAACCGGAGAGATCGACTTCAAACTGGCGGAGAGCCTCACAACCGCCGACGCGGGCAAGACCTTCACCCTCACCCTCCGTGACGGCGTCCAGTTCTCCGACGGCAGCCCGTTCGACGCCGCAGCCGTCAAGTTCGGCTGGGAGCACGTCAAGGACCCCGCCACCGCCTCACCGGACATACCGCAGGCGAAGCTGATCGAGAGCAGCCGCGTCGTCGACGACCGCACCCTCGAGGTGACCCTGGTCGAACCGGTCCCGAACTTCGCCAACGCCATCGTGGAAACGTCGATGAACTGGATCGCCTCCCCGGCCTCGTTGCGGGCCGGCCAGCAGGCCATCGACTCCAATCCGATCGGTGCGGGACCGTACACGCTCGAGCAGTGGTCTCGCCAGGACGTCATCAAGCTCACCCGCAACGTCAAGTACTACGACGCACCACTCCCGTATCTGGACAAGCTCGAGATCCGCGCAATCGGCGATGCCGATCAGCGGTACAACACACTCGTCAGCGGTGGAGCCGATCTCGCCCTCGAAGGCATCTGGTCGAACATCGCCAAGGCGAGGGACGCCGGCCTGCAGAACGCGGTCGTTCCGCTCGGCGGCGGTACGGATCTGGCCTTGAACACCACCAAGGCGCCGTTCGACGACGTGCGGGCCCGCAAGGCGTTCGCGCTCGCACTCGATCTCGACGGCATCAACAATGCGGTGTTCGAGGGCACGGCGGAGTTGCCGCGTACCCTGTTCGACGAGTCCTCGCCGTTCTACAAGGACATCCCGCTCGCCGAGCAGGATCGGGCCGAGGCGCAGCGCCTCCTCGACGAGCTGGCAGCAGAGGGCAAGCCGCTGGAATTCACGATCTCGCTGTATCCGTCGAACAGGGCTCTGGGCGAGGCGATTCAGACTCAGCTGAGCACTTTGAACAACATCAAGGTCAACGTGCGGACGATCGATCTGGCCCAGCTGGGCCAGATCATGGCGCGGAAGGACTATGACGCCCTGGTTGCGGGCCTGATGTTCAGTGATCCCGAGCCGCGCCTGTGGTTCGGTCTCCACAGCTCCTCCAGCGGAAACTACAGCGGCATCGCCGATCCCCAACTGGACGAGGCACTCGACAAGGGCCTGTCCTCCCAGGACGAGTCGGAGCGCGTGGCTGCGTACGAGGTGGTCCAGCAGCGTCTTGCCGAGTTGAACCCGCTCATCTTCTACACCCGTGCTGCACCGGGTGTCATGGCCAACGGCAACGTCGGTGGAGTCGTGCAGTACGGAATGGGGTCGGTACTACCCGAGACGCTCTGGATCCAGAAGTGACAAGGAGACGACAATGAGTGCTCCTCAGCTCTGCCCACCGAAAGGCAGCGAGAACATGGTTGATACCCCGGTCCTTCAGGTGCGCAACCTTCATACGTACATCGGTTCGCCTCGCGGCGTCGTACAGGCGGTTGACGGAGTGTCCTTCGACGTGGCGCCGTCCGAGGCATTCGGAGTCGTGGGCGAGTCCGGCTCGGGAAAGTCTGTGATGGCGCGCGCCATCATGGGATTGATGCCGAGTCAGGCTTCCCTGACCGGCGAGGTGTACTTCCAGGGACGCAACCTCCTGACACTCAGCCAGAAAGACAGGGAGGAGGTTTGGGGGAAGCAGATTGCGATGGTGTTTCAGGACCCCGGTCGTTCTCTCAATCCCGTGGTCCGTATCGAACGCCAACTCACCGAGGGAATTCGGCGACATCTCGGTGTTTCGCGTTCCGAAGCGCACGGTCGCGCGCTCACCCTCCTCCAAGAAGTGGGAGTTCCCGATCCCGAGCAACGACTGCGCAACTATCCGCACGAACTCTCCGGCGGCATGCGCCAACGCGTGATGATTGCGATTGCACTTGCATGTGAGCCTGACCTGCTCATCGCCGACGAGCCGACCACCGCACTCGACGTGACGATCCAGCGGCAGATCCTGGATCTCTTGAGGAAGGTGCAAACCGAGCGTGGGATGTCGCTGATGCTCATCAGCCACGACCTTGCAGTGGTTGCCGGACGCACCGACCGCGTCGCGGTCATGTATGCAGGCAAACTGGCCGAGGTCGGATCGACGAGGGAGGTGTTCAACGCGCCCCGCCATCGGTACACCCATGCACTGCTCGGTGCAACGCCGACGATCGAGCACGAACGCCATGCACCGTTGAACTTGATTGCGGGTTCACTGCCGTCCCCCACCCATCCACCGGCAGGGTGTCGGTTCGCGCCCCGTTGCGAGGCGGCGGACACGGAATGTACGGAACTGGGCCCGACAATGACCTCTGTCGGTAGGGACCATCAGTTCGCCTGCATGAATCCAGCATCAACACAATCTCTTTCAGCAGTCGGAGGTACACCCCGTGGCCGGTAGCGGAACCGCGCATCTGCGCGGAGAAGACACTCTTCTCAGTGTTCAGGACCTTGCGGTCGAATACAGAACGAAAGGCGGATCGTTCAAAGCGGTCGCGGGTATCAGCTTCGACGTCAAGAAGGGCGAGACACTCGGCATCGTCGGCGAATCCGGGTGTGGCAAATCCACGACAGGCCGGGCCGTACTTCGCCTCGATCCCATAGCGGGTGGACGAATCCGCTACGACGACACATGGATCGAAGAACTTCCCGAGAAGCGTATGCGCGATCTGCGCCGGGAGATGCAGATGATCTTCCAGGATCCTGTTGCATCGCTCAATCCACGTCGAGCTGTCAAGGACATCGTCACCGAGGGCCTCGCGATCGCGGGTGCGTCCGCCGAGGACCAGTCCGAGGCATCGCAGACGGTGCTCGAGCAGGTGGGCTTACCCAGCGAGCGCTTCTCCTCGATGCTGCCACGTCAACTGAGTGGTGGGCAGGCCCAACGCTTGGCCATCGGCCGGGCCCTCGCGCTCAATCCTCGCCTACTGATTTGCGACGAGCCGGTCTCGGCCCTGGACGTGTCGGTGCAAGCTCAGATTCTGAACCTCCTCGAAGATCTCAAGAAGGAGTTCGATCTGACGATCATCTTCATCGCCCACGATCTGGGCGTGGTACGAGCGGTCAGCGACAACGTACTGGTGATGTATCTCGGTAAGGTCTGCGAATTCGGTGACGCCGTCGAGGTTTACGAAAAGCCGGCACACCCCTATACCCGAGCACTGCTCGATTCCGTGCCGTTGACCGATCCTGACAAGGGATTTGCCGGTCCCGCCCTCCAAGGCGACATCCCGTCTCCCCTGCGCCCGCCGGCCGGTTGCCGATTCAGGTCACGCTGCCCCTCTGCACAGGCAAAGTGCGCCGAGGAGGAACCCGTGATGAGCGAGGTTCGTCCCGGGCAGTACGCGGCCTGCCACTTCCCATCGCGTTAGACCGATCCCGAGACCGAGACTCCCCAGTGCCGCAACGAAGTTGCTGCACCGGGGATTCATCACCACGATCGGAGATCAGGTCATCGACGCGACGCGGACGGCGGCAGCCAGGTCATCGACCACTTCTTGTCGGCGCAGACGAGATTGCTTCGGCATGTTCCAGCCCAGGATGCCGGTGACAATCCCCTCCTTGCGATACCGAGCGACAAACCGGCGAGCCGACAGATCGCCGTCGACGATGTCCACCTCGGCATCTGCAGGGAGTGCGCCGTGTACCTGAATCTTCACGTCGAACTGATCAGACCAGAAGTACGGCACGGGCACGTAGGGTTCGTCTTCGCCGACGATGGCACCGGCAACTGCGAAGCCCTGTTCAGTGGCATTGGTTCGGTTCTCCAGGCGGACAAGTTCACCGAGCTGCTCATGATGCCATCGGGCCACGTCACCGACGGCGTAGATGCCGTCTGCCGCTCGGCAACGAGAGTCGCACACCACGCCGTTGTCCAGCCGCAAACCACTGTCGGTCAGCCAGTCCGTCGTCGGGATCGCACCGATCGCCACCACAACCACATCGGCTGGCAGAACCTCGTCCGTCGCCAGTCGGACGCCGGTGACACGTCCGCCTGCTTCCGTCAGTCCGACGACGCTGACGCCCAGTCGTAGTCGGACTCCATTGTCCTGGTGCAATTCCGCAAGCAGTTCCGACACCATCGGACCGACCTGCAACACCATCGGCGCCGGCTGCGGGCCGGTCATTGTCACGTCGACGCCCAGTGCCCGTGCTGTTGCAGCGATTTCGGACCCGAGAACCCCTTCGCCGACGACGACCAGCCGAGTAGCCGTCAACAGGTCGGAGCGCAACGCGATTGTATCTTCGAGCGAGCGCAGCACATGTACCCCGCCCAGCCACTCCGTCCCCGGCAAGACTCGGGGACGCACTCCCGTCGCGATGACGATCGCATCCGCCTGCAAGTCTCGGCCCGCTGCCGTTCGCACCGTCCGGGTAGCCGGGTCCAGTCCGACCGCCGAGTCACCAAGGATGAAGTCAGCATCCAGGGAACTCAAGGCTTCATCCGTACGCAACGCTGCGCGGCCGGATTCCCAGGCCCCCGAGAGGACCTGCTTGGACAGGGGCGGACGATCATAGGGCGCATGCACCTCGTCCCCCAGGACGGTGATTCTTCCCGTGTAATTCCTGCGCCGCAGCGCTTCCGCGGTAGAGAGGCCTGCCGCTGACGCGCCCACCACCAACACCGCATCCGGGGACGTCATGCGAGTGCCGACGCCCGATGTAATGTCGCCATTCCCCATGCGTGACTCCCAATCAACTCTCTTGGCGTGTATCGCCAGATAAATTAGACCAAACGTTACAAACAATTAGAGCCGACGCAGCGGAGGCTCTTTCACCATCCACACTCGCTGCGAATTCGCGGACGCCGGCCGACGAGTCTTGAATGTCCTACGGCTGGCCGGGATTGAGCCTGACGAACAGCCCCTCCGCCTCCGCGCACACCACGTCTCCGTCACGCAGTTCGGCACGCAGAACTCGCTTGCGCCCTTCCTCACTGACGAACCATCCATGCACGGTGAGTTCGGCACCGACTGGGGTGACCGACCGGTAGTCGGTGTGCAGGTAAGCGGTCCGGGAGTGTCGTCGGCCTGCCGAGTTCGCCAACCGACCCAGGACCTCGTCGAAGAACAGCGGGATCGCACCACCGTGTACCGCCCCGTTGCCGCCCAGAAAGTAGCGGCCGAATCGGACCGTGCCCCGAACATTGTTGCGGTCGGCCTCCCTGACGACAAAGGTCGGCGACATCGTCTGGCCTCGCCCCTGCAGATCCCGGAGGTGACCGAACACCTGATCCCGCTCCGGAACGGCAATCGGTGCGAGCCGCTGGCCCCACCGTTCCAGATCGTCGCGCAGTGCGGCCACAGTGTCGGGGTCCGGCCGTGCGGCAGTGACGTAGTCCAAGAAGTCGCGCAATCGCGCGACCATTTCACCGTAAGCAGTGTCGTTCTCATCGCCCGGCTTCACCAGCGCTGCCCATGAGTCGGGCACCGGAACATGGTCCAGTTCGGGCATGTCGATTCCGAGCCTCGCATTGTCATCGCGCATCGTTGTGCTCATCTCACCGACATCCCGCGCGTACTCCTGCAGTGCCATCCCGTACTCCCTTTCCCAACCCAGGCCGCTCGCCCGTGTGCGCGGAACAGGGTCCCAGCACACGGGAGAGCGGCGTTGTGACGACGCTGCCCTCCGGTCGAGTCGAGTTCAGGACGAAGACGAACAGGCCACGCCGGTCGCTGTCATTCCGCGATGCTGCCCGTGTGAAGCCGCGCGAGACGCAGACCTTCATGCTGGTCAGGCGCCTCGACGTTCCACCCACCGCACGAACACCAGCACGTGTAGTGATCCCCGTCGGGAATAATCCCCTGGCCATCGCAGGATCCACCAGTGTTCGCGATGCTCGTCATGAACTCGAGTGGCTTTTCCTCGAGTGCGCTCTCGTAGTCGCCGTCCATGTGTCAGACCTCGCTTTCGGAATCAACGCGGAAGACGGGCAACTGCCAACCATCCGAAATGGGATGGAAGTCGACCGTCAGACTCATGCCGATCTGCACTTTCTCGGGTGCGATGTCGACGATGTTCGTGACAAGCCGCGTCCCCGGGGCATCGGGCAGCTCGACGACAGCCGGCACCAGGGTCAGGTTCGGTTGCCCGGGAAACTTGTGCACGACCGCGAAACTATAGACGGTCGCGCGGCCGGACAGATCCACCCAGTCCATCGACGTCGACTGGCACTCCGGGCAAAACGGCGTCGGAGGCAGTCGAAAGGTCCCGCAGTCACTACACTTGGGCGCCACCAACCGACGCTGCTTCGCAGCCTGCCAGAACGGCTCGGTCGAGGCATCGGTGGCGATTCTTACCCTTTCGGTTGGAAGCACCGAGGCGAGGCGTGATTCGGTCATCGGTCACGCCCCAGGATGAGGCCGCTGATCGGCAGAGCCGCGGGCCCCCCGGTGACCAACGCGTAGTCGGCATCGTCAACCTGATTGATCGCAGTCCCGCGCATTTGCTCGACTCCCTCCAGAATGTGGGTCATTCCGATGATGTACGCCTCGGACAGTTGTCCGCCATGGGGATTGACGGCGACGGCCCCCTTCTTCTTCTGACGCGAGTAGCGGATAGCACCACTCTCCACGAAGGGTCCACCCTCGCCCTTCTCACAGAAGCCGTAATCCTCGAGCTGCATCACGACCATCGGGGTGAAATGGTCGTAGATCAGGGCAACGTCGATGTCCTGCGCGGTGAGCCCGGCCTGCTTGTACAGGCGGTCGGCCACCGACTTGTGACCGGAAGATGTGAACGTGTCCGCCGGCATGCCGTACCAGGTGAATCCACGGCCCCAGTCCCGTGATCCACCGTGAGCGGCCGACACCACTGGGACCGGCTTCTGCTTCATGTCACGGGAGCGTTCCGCGGACGTCGTGATGATCGCGATCGCACCCTCCGTCTCCAGACAGAAGTCGTACACGCAGAGCGGCTCCGCGATCATTCTCCCGTTGAAGTACTCCTCGCGGGTGAGGGGCGCCTTCTGAATGGCCTTGGGCCTGTTCAAGGCGTTGTTGCGCGTCGAGATCGCGACCTCGGCGAAAGCTTCACGGGTGGTGCCGTACTCGTACATGTGACGACGCGCCAGCACCGACATCAGGTGTCCCGGACCCGCCAGTCCGGACGGCTGCACGAACGAACCGAGCGGAGTGGGCGGTTTGGCCGAGATCACGGTTCCGAGCCGCTGTTGTTGCTGCTGCAACGCCATGACCGTCACCACGACGGACGCGTCTCCGGCCACAATCGCAGCACGGGCAAGGCCGATCGCTCCGGCCGAGCCACCGCCACCACCGGTGAGTGTTGCCGTGAACCGAACCTCGGGGATTCCCAAGGTCTCCATGAAGTCCACAGTCTCCATCTTGTCGCCGTAACCGGCGCCGGCTCCCGAGTAGTACGCGAAGCCGTCGATCTCCTTGACCGAGATTCCGGCATCGTCACATGCTGCCAGAATGGCCTCGCCGGCAAGCTGAGTGATGCTCTTGCCTGCGGATTCACCCCTGCGGTAGTAGGGCGTCGCTCCGACACCGACGATCGCGACGTCACGGCTTCCCGAATCCTTCAGCATGCCGTCATACCCCACTGCTGGGAGCAGCCGGAACGTGCGGGAACAGCTCGTAGAACGCACCCTGGGTTATCCGCAAGCGAGTCTCGTCGGAGACGCCGTCGAACAACTGCTTGAGGGTGTCCTGCGTATGCCCGAAGGTTCCCTCCATGTGGGGGTAGTCGGAACCGAACATCACATTCTTGTAGCCCATGGCGTCATGCGCAGCGACCGCCGTCTCGTCGTGCTGGAAGGATGCGTACACCTGCGCCATCAGGGTTTCCTTCGGATCGCGCTCGAGCTTCGGGCGCACGACCCTACTGTGCTGGCGGTACCCCTCGAGCATGCGATCACCCAGGAACGGAATCCAGGTGGCACCGCCCTCGGAGATCAGCACCCGCAGGTCGGGATGCCGATCGAGGGCACCGGACGCGACCAGTTTCATCGCGGCCCGCTGGCCGGAGAAGGTCGTCTCGGCGTAGTTCATCACGGCACCGCCGGGTCCGCGGTACACCACACCGGCACCGCCGGACGTGACATCCACCGGATCCGTGCCGATGTGGAAGGCGAGAACCATTCGAGCGCGTTCCGCAGCATCCCAGAACGGTTCCCATTCAGGACGGTGCCAATCCGGTGCACTCGGGTGCGGCGTGGTCGGCAGGAAGACCGCATGGAAACCGTTCTCGGCTGCCCACTCGAGTTCGGAAACCGCGTCCTCGACGACCAGCGTCGAAACCTGTGCAGTCACCACGTAGCGATCCGAGACGGACACAAGATCTTCCAACGCCCACTCATTGCTTGCCCGCATGCACGCCTTGAGCAACTCGGGCGTACGGAACGTCGAGGACCACATCCCCAGCGACGGGAAGATGACCTCGGCCCACACCCCTTCGTGGTCCAGGTCGGTGAGGCGAGCCTTCGCATCCCGGATGCCGACCGCTTTCCGGGTCTCCTCCAGGAACTCGACAGCCGCCGAGGTCGGCAGTTTGCGGCGGAAGGTCTGACCGTCGACATGCACGGTTTCGTACTCGCCGTCCGGATCCTTCTCGGAAATCGGCGTCAGGTCCGCGAGCGCCTTCGGCAACCGGGTCGTCCACAGATCGCCCGGCTCGAGAAAGTGCGAATCGCCGGAGTTGGTCCAGATCTTCTGCATTGCGCAATCCTCCGAACATCAGGCCGCATGCACGCGGCGTTGGGGTCAACCGAGTATCTCACTAAGTTAGCGAGGTGTCCATACTTTCTAAGACTTGTCTATTATCTTTGCATCGAGGGAGAATCGTGGAGCGATCACGTCGACGAACCTTGCACAACCGACCAGCGGAGAGGCCAGACCATGCCACCCGAGAATGATTCCACCAGCACCAGGCGCAGGCACACGACAGGTGAAGCAACTCGTGAACTGCTGATGACGTCGGCCGAGCGCCTGTTCGCGTGGCATGGTGTGGAGGGAGTCACGTTGCGGGAGATCCAGATTCAAGCTGGTCAGTCGAACTCGTCGGTCATCGCCTACCACTTCGGATCGAAAGCCGGGCTCGTTCGCGCACTGATCGCTTTTCGGTACAAGACCATCGACGCACGGCGAACCGAGTTGCTGGAGGAGGCTCGTGCCGCGAACAACATCCGTGACCCCCGGACTGCGGTGTGGCTCATAGTGCGCCCCCTGGTGGAAAGCATCGAGTCCGGCGAGATGTTTGTGCCCTTCCTCGCCAAACTGAACGAGAACCCTCGCTCGCATGGCGAGTACTGGCCCAGGCAGCTCGAGGATACAACTGTCGACGTCCTCAATCAGATACCGCTCGAAGTGGTTGCCGACATGCCTGATCGAGTTCGACGCGGTCGCGAAGTCCAGCTGTACAACAGTGTGCTGCACATGCTCGGCGATCACGCACGTCGACAGCATCACATCAGCGAGGCGAGGCTGAGCAGCTACGTGGACGGGTGGGTGGGGATGCTGACCGCGCCGGTCTCGGCGACAACGTCCAGTCTCCTGAAGACCGACGCGACCGTCCCCCGCACCCACCGCCGTTCGAAGCAATCAGCCCGCGATTGACTTGTCTCTGAGCTCCGCGATCTGCGCAGCGCCATAGCCGATCTCGCTCAGTAGGGCATCGGTGTGCTCGCCGAGAGTGCAACCCGCGTCGGCCTTGACATCGGACCGAGAGAAGCTGTTGAGCGGCGCGAGCCGCCGATGCTCGTCGAACACAGGGCTGACAGCGGTGGCCGTGTATCCGGCATTGTGGAACTCGTCCGTCTGCATGCACCATTCCGCCGTTTCCTGCGCGACGGCAACACAGCCCACATCCTGCGCCGTCAGAAGTGACTCCCACTGGTCCTTCTTCCGCGTGCCGAAAATACTGCTCAGCGCGGCCACCAGCGCTGCGCTGTTCACCCTCCGGGACTCGGGATCTGCGAACCTCTCGTCTCTGATCTCGTCGTACTCGCTGAGTGCGCGGACGAGCGGGGCCCACTCGTCTGGTTCAGGTGCTGCCAGGAAGACCCAGCCATCGGCGGCCCGGTACATGCGGTAGAGCGGGCCGAGCCCACGGAACTCGTCGTCGACACGCGTTACCGCCTGGCGGCCCGCATAGCTGGTGTTCCGCGAGATCAGGATCTGCGTGCAACTCGCCAACATCGTCGTGACGAGGTCGGCGAGCACGATCCCGCGTCGCTTCGCGTAGATGCCCAACAGCAAGGCGGATCCCGCGCCCAGAGCAGCGACACCATCGGCTTGCACCGCCGGAACCGTTCCCCCGGCGTAGAGACTGCGAGCACCGGTCAGGAGCTCCTCACGATCCTCCGGCCCCTGTCTGACCAACGGCGAATCGGTGACCGACACACCTGACGCCGCACCCATCGAAGGCGCGTAGGCCGGTCGGGAAGCGTAGGGTCCGTCGACGCCGTAGCCGACCGCGTTGAGGTACACCAGATCTGGATTGATCTTCCGCAAGGACGCCTCGTCGAAGCCGATCCTCCTGGATGCGCCGGCGCGGAAGCACTGGAGTACCGCATCGCACTGTTTCACAAGGCGGTGAAGCACATCCCGGCCCTCTTCGGTGCCGAGGTCAATGGCGATACTCTCCTTGCCTTGCAGCACCTTCGCGCCGCCGGCCTCGGGATAGGCCATGATCCCTCGGATCAGATCTCCGCCGAGGGGTTCGATCTTGATCACTCGTGCACCGAGGTCCGTGAGCAAGGTTGCACCGTAGGGACCGGCATACATCGCTCCGAGCTCGAGTACCGTCACCCCCTCGAGCGGGTACTTCTTGACACCGTCCGCGTTCCCATCGACCGGAGTCGTCTCAGGAGGGGCCGAGCTCGCGAATGCTCGCAGCTCATCGGAATGCTCACCGATGCGGGGAGCGGGCCGCACGTCGGTCAGCGGGTTACCGCCCGCATGCACGAGAGTTGAGGGCTGACGCACAGGTCCTAGGTTGGGATCGTCGACGGTGACGACTCGTCTCTCGTGAACCAGCTGTGGATGATCGAGCGCCTCGTCGGGGCTACGGAACTGCTCGGCTGCCACATTGGGGTTACGCTCGAACGTACTTTCCCACTCGGCCAGAGTCCGTTCCCCGACCTTCGAAATCATCTTGTTCCACCACTCGAAGCGCAGATCCGCATCGGGAAGCACCGGGAACCCCGCCCATTTGGGATCGGTCAGCTCCTCCGCCATGCCGAGTTCTTCCACCCACGCTTGCAGCAGCCGCGGTGCGCTCTGCGAGAACTGCAACCACGTCCCGTCCTTCGTCGTGGCCACGAGTAGTGCGAACATCAAACGGGACTGGGGGCGACCCTGATCGTCGAATGCCGCAACCTGGGATTCGAAAGCGTCCGGGTAGCGGTGAAGAATCATCTCATAGAACCAGTTGTACGGATCGTAGGCACCGACACCCGTCACCAGATTGGATTCGACCACCTGACCCAGGCCGCTCTGTTCACGCTCGATCAGGGCCGCCAGGATTCCCTGCACGGCGGAATGCGCTGCACCGAAAGACGCGTACGGCACCGAAACGTAGGTGGGATCGGGCCCCGGAGCGAGTTGCCGCTTGGAGTGGAAGATTCCGCACTTGGCCATGACCAATGCTTCGTAGCTCTTGTAGTTGGACCAGGGTCCCTGGGTTCCCCACCCCGTGATCGTTGCCGCGACCAGGCGCGGGTACCGCGCGGACAACGACTCCGCGGTGAATCCGCGGCGCTCCAACTCCGCGGGCCGCATCGTGGTGACGAGGACGTCGGCCCGGGTCAACAGACCGTCCAGCACATCGAGATCCGCGTCGGCGTCCAGGTCGAGACTGATGCTGCGCCGAGACCGAAGCAGGCCCGGCCAACCGGGCTCCTGCCGCAACGGGCTTCCCTCGGGCGCCTCCACCAGAATGACGTCTGCACCGGAGTCCGCCAGGAACTGGGTGGCCTGGGCTCCGGCCAACGTCGTGGAGAGATCGACCACGACCAGGCCGGCAAGGGGTGCAGGTCTGGTGCTGTCAGTTGAGTCGGTCATGATTCACCTTTGTGCTGTTTCGTTATTGGACAGAAGCGGCGGCCACCGAGGCTCGTTCAGCCGGCCCGGACCGCCGACAGGGTTCCCCCGTCCACCAGCAGATCCGTGCCGGTGATGAAGGATGCGCGGTCCGACGCGAGAAACTCGATCGCGTCAGCGGTTTCGACCATCGTGCCCTCACGCTCGAGGGGCGTGTTCCGGAGCAATTCGAGCTTGAGTTTGCCACTTTGGCCGGAGAATTCCCTGGCGCCCATGGGAGTGGCGATCAGTCCCGGTGACATCGACACGATGCGTGCACCCTTGGCGCCCCATGCGGTCGCGCGGCGCCTGCACATGCGGTTGATCGCGAACTTCGACAGCCGGTACGCCTGAACGGGCTGCTTCTCCGGTACCAGGGCTTCCAGTCGGTCGAAGAAGTCCGGGGCCAGCGGATCGTCCAGGACCGAGATGATCTCGTCGGTCGGCGGATCGGATCGATGAGCGGCAAGCGAGGACACGAAGATCGCAGCGGTGCTCTGCCTCGCCAGCTCCAGGCACTTGCGTTCGATGAGCGTTGCCCCGATGAGGTTCACCGTCAGCAGCGTGCGCCAATCCCCGACGGACGGCGACAGTGCCGCCACGTGCGCGAGGGTACGTAGTTGCCCCTGCTTCGCGACGAATTTTCCGAGTTCTGTGACCGATTCGGGATCGGTGATGTCACACTGCGTCGCCGTCACGTCGATGCCGTCCTCGCGGAGCACCGCCTCCCGGTTCGGATTCTTGTCCGCCGACAGGCTCGCCAGGACGATTCGGTGCGACTGACCCAAGCGACGCGCAGTCGACATACCCATTCCGCCGCCGCCGATCACCAACGCGATGGGCAGGTCGGGACGCTCGCTGACTCCAGTCCTCATGGTTCCTCCATTCACCTTCACTGAACTCGATCAGCGTTCTACCGACCGAGTTTCGAACTTCACACGACGAACTCGGCCGCCCCTTCGACGACCACCGAACCGTCGTTCTTCCGCAATGCGATCGCCAACTCGACGAGTTCCTCGCCGTCGCGTTCGAAGAGTCGCGCCACTGCCGCAGAGGCGACCAACTCGTCACCGCGGTACACGACGTTTGTGAAACGCGTCCGGAATCGCCGGACCGTGTCCTCCCCGAAGTGCTCCGTGCAATATCCCGCCAGCCAGCCCGCACCCAACATCCCCACACTGAACGCGGCCGGAAACCCCGCCGATCGGGCAAGTTCGTCGTCGTGATGCATCGGGTTCATGTCACCGCTGGCACCTTGATAGCGCACGATGTCGGTCATCGTGACAGGACCGAAAACTCGATCCGGAAGCTTCTGTCCCAGAGTAAACTCCGTCATGACTTCCCCTTCTGCACGTAGGCTGACGTGTACCAGCACTCGGCTCGAACCTTGTCGTCGTCGCCGCAGAACGACACGACGAAGCGAACGATCACCATGGGACCACTACGGCCGTGCTTGATCCGAACGTCGTGTAGCCGCTCGGACGTGAACAGGGTGTCCCCCGCCCTCGGCGGCGGCCCGTGGAAGACGTACTCCTGCTCCAGCGACAACAGGCTTGTTATGTCGAACGGGACACCCGCCGTCGCACACGCTTCCGCGACCTCTGCGGAGCGCACGGTGTTGCCGATCGCTTTCCAGTACACAACGGTTGCCAGAAAGGTCGGCGGTATCGCACTCGCCGGATTGTCCAGGTAGGCCGGCCTACCCGCACCGGTCGCGGTGGCGTACTCCCTGACCTTGCCCCACTCGATGGGAAACTTCACCATGTGCATTTCTCACTTCGCAATTAGTTCTGCAGTGCGCCGGCGGCCTGACTGCGCGGCGTCACCAGGTGGACGCGCTGCACGTCGGCCCTCGCCAATCTCTGCAATTCCGCCCCGACGGCCTCGTTCGGCCTCGACAGATCCTGGATTCTGAATTCTCCAGTGCTGCAATGCTACGCATCTCGCACTATGACATACCCAAACACTTAGTGCAATTAGTTATCTATGTCGGTCCCTACTGATATCTTCGACACAAGCCTGACCACCCGGGCCACGTGACCGGGCGATGCCTCCCGGCCGAGCGGCCCCCACTAACGAAAGCCTTTCCGCAACATGCCGATCACGAGCAGCAGGACCCTCTTGCCGGGTGACGGAGTCACCCTCACCGCCGATCTGTGGCGTCCGGAATCCCACACGGAGAGAGGGTCCGTCGTGCTCTTGCACGGTGGCGGCCAGACCAGGCACTCGTGGCAGCGCACCGGCATCCGTCTGGCCGAACACGGTTGGCGCACTTATGCCGTGGACGCCCGCGGCCACGGCGACAGCGATTGGGCATCCGACGGTGACTACAGCACCGAGGCGTACGCCCGGGACCTCGTTTCGATCGTCGGCGTGATCGGCGAGGCGCCCGTTCTCGTGGGTGCGTCGATGGGCGGGACGGCCGCGCTCATCGCGGAAGCCGACCATCCTGGCCTGAGTCGAGCGCTCGTCCTTGTCGACGTCGTCCCGAAGGCAGAGCCGGAGGGGCTGGCGAAGATCACCGGATTCTTGGAGCGCGGACTCGCCGGCTTCGACACACTCGACGATGCCCTCGCTGCCGTAGTCGCCTACAACCCCCACCGTCGTCGACCGCCGCGTGCCGACGGCCTGCGCAAGAATCTGCGTGAGCGAGATGGTCGTTGGTACTGGCACTGGGATCCTCAACTCCTCTCCGATCGAAAGAAAACACTGGCCACGGCCACAACGCGGGAGATCCGCGCACGGGCGGCAGCACGAACGATCACCGTCCCGACTTTGCTGATCCGCGGCGCACAGTCGGACATCGTCAGCCCCGACGGTGCACGCGAACTTCTCGAGTTGATTCCCGGCTCGCGTCATGTGGATGTCAGTGGTGCCGGGCACATGGTCAGTGGCGACGACAACGACGTCCTCAGCGAGGGACTGCTCGAATTCCTCTCGGAGATCCAGCCCCGGTCCTGACTCTCGCCGGGTACGTCAGTCGAGGTTTACCCACACCGTCTTCGTCGCGAGGTACTCGTCCATGTGCTCGGTGCCTCCCTCTCGGCCGTATCCACTCATCTTGGAGCCACCGAAAGGAACGGCCGGGTCGAGGAGGTGGTAGGTGTTGACCCACACCGAACCCGCTCGAACCCGAGCGGCAACTCGGTGCGCGGTGCCGACATTCTGGGTGAAGACACCGCCGGCGAGCCCGTACGGCGTCGCGTTCGCACGTTCGACAGCCTCGTCGAGGGTGTCGAACGGCAGCGCGGAGATGACAGGACCGAAGATCTCCTCCTGCACGATCGACATGGAGTCGTCGGCGTCACCGAAAACAGTGGGAGCGACGAAGTTACCGGCGGCGAGCGCTCCGGAATCGAGACGGCTTCCCCCGGCTCGGACGGTGGCGCCCTGCTGCACCCCCGCGTCGAGGAAGCCGACGACCTTGTCGAGCTGGCGCTTGCTCACCAGCGGCCCGATCTCGGTCTCGAGGTCGATGCCCGGTCCGACCCGCAGCTCGCTTGCGAAGACCGAGAGGCGCTCGACGAATTCGTCGTGAATGGCACGATCGACAAGCAGTCGTGAGCCGGCGATGCAGATCTGACCAGAGTTGGCGAACGCCGCCATGGCCACGGTAGGCACGGTGGTGTCGAGGTCCGCGTCCGCACACACGATCAGTGGTGACTTGCCGCCGAGCTCGAGCGACACCCGCTTGATGTTGTTCGCGGACGCCCGCACGATACTCTGACCGGTTTGCGTCGATCCGGTGAACGCGATCTTGTCGACCCCGGGGTGCTCGGCGAGTGCGGCACCGGCTTCGACTCCGTTGCCCGTGACCACGTTGACGACACCCTCGGGAACCCCGGCGCGGTCCATCAGCTCGGCAATCAGCAGCGGGCTCAACGGCGCTTCTTCCGAAGGCTTGAGCACGATGGTGCACCCGGTGGCCAACGCGGGCCCGATCTTCCAGATCGACGCGGCGACCGGTGCGTTCCACGGGATGATGGCGCCGACGACACCGACGGGTTCCTTGCTGGTGTAGCTCAGCAGATCACCCGTTTGCGAGTTCTTGATCGTGCGGCCGTCCAAATTCATTGCCATGCCGGCGTAGTACCGCAGCATGCCGGTGACACGCGCCTTCTCGGCACGAGTCCGGATCAGCGGCTTGCCCATGTCAAGGGTGTCGGTCAAGCTGAGTTCGTCCCAGTGCTTGTCGAACAGATCGGCCAGGTCCAGCAACAGACGTTGACGCTGAACAGGTTTGAACCGACTCCAGGGACCGTCGAACGCACGGCGTGCGGCAGCTACGGCGCGGTCCACGTCGTCCGCTCGGCCTCGAGGCACCGATGCGAGAACTTCACCCGTTGCCGGATTGACGGTGTCAATTGTTTCACCGGACACCGCGTCGACCCAGGTGCCGCCGATGTACATCTTGCGGACGTGACTCTCGGACGGAGTGAGTACGTCTTCGATCCCTGTTGTGGTCGTCATACCAGCGACTCCTTCGCTTCCTGTCGGCGCCGTGCTTTGATGTCCTCTGGACGGGGATTCGGGGGATTCACGACGAGGATGGCGCGTGCTGACGGATCGCCTGATCCAGCAGGGACGCCGCAGGCCACCCGACATATGCTGCGCACTGCAACGCAGCTTCCTCCAGCTCCTCGCGCGTGAGATCACCGCTTTCCAGAGCAGCGGCAACATGCGCCGCCATCGGTTTCGCAGCCCCCACCGCCGCAATGCACGAGAGGGTGATCAGACGACGTTCGCGGATCGACAATCCGGGGCGCGTCCACACCTGATCGAAGAGGAAATCCTCGCCCGCTTCCATGAGCACGGAGGGCGAGCCACCGCTCTTGGTGGTTACCATGATCTTCTCGTATGTCGTGCGTCGGTCGCCCGCCTCGCCGAGGTTCTTTACCGGATCATCCACTGTTCTTCCGTCCGTCGATGCTTGCGCGACCCGGTCGTCACCGGGCGTCACACCGAAACATTAGGCGCAGCGGGTAATCCCGCCGTCGTCGATATTCCACTACATGGAACGGCGTCACCCACTCCTCGGTTGCCGTTCATTCCATCCAACGGAACCCACGGATGACACGTCCAACTGCGTTCGACACACTTCGGACATGGCAATTGAGCACTTCGGTCTGCTGTCCGACGAAGGTTGGGTCGACGGTTCGGTCGACCAGATCTCCCCCAGGAACTTCTGGAACGACGGCGGTCTCCTCGCCGATGCCCCTGTCGACGCGGGGAAGACCTTCAAGGGCAACATGTGGATCTCGACCAAGGTGGACACGTCCTTCCACTTGAACGGGCTTCGATGCGAGGCCAACTTCTCGACGCCTCGTCGTCACAGCAACCTCGACGGACTGATCATCGTGTTCGGCGGCCAGTTCACCATCACGTGGGACGAGGCCGGCGACGCAGCCAGTCGAACCATCGGTCCAGGCGAGTTCTGGACCATCACGGCAGGTACTCCCCATGTCATGACCGCCGGCCCCGAGGGCGTGACCTACCTCGAGTCGTGGTCCGAACCGCTCGACAAGCTCGAAACGTACTGGCACGACGAAGGCTGGGCCGATCGCTGACTCGTCGCCCGTTCTCTGCGAACCGCCCCTGAGCTGCCAGTGAATGGACCCCCGGGCCGTGAATCCACGGCCCGGGGGTCCGACTGTGTTACCCGGAGACCGTCAGGTACCGCGGGTCGTACGGCCCGATTGTCCTGGCGTAGTCCATCTCGGCACTGAAGTTGCCAACCTTGTCGCTCATCACCCAGGGAGCGGTCGACCACGTCAGCGGTGCGCCCCACGCTTCCTCGACGAGGTATCTGTTGAGCTCGACCGAGGAGGCCTCGCGTTCTTGCCGGCTACGACGCGGATCGGTGGCATCGGTCAGCATCTTCTCGTATTCGGGAGTCACACCCGCCGGGTTGGTCCGGGGCCCCCAACGGTAGTTGGAACCAGCGGTGAAGCCGGTCCCCATCGTCGAGACCTGCACCATGGCCGATGCCTCACCACGGCTGAAGGACTGCGGGCCCTCGAGTCCGTCTTTCACGATCGGCGTCATCTTGATGCCGGCCTTCGCGAACTGCTCCTGCAGAACGTCGGCCACACCCGGAGTGACCGTGTTGACAACGATGACCCGGCCCAGGTCGATCCCGTCCGGGTGACCGGCCTCGGCGAGCAGTTTCTTGGCCCGCTCGGGGTCGTAACTGTAGATGCCTTCGAGCGACGCGTCGTAGCCCGGCAGGCCGGCGCGCGAGTACTGATAGCGGGCGTCGGAGCCGGGGAAGAGCGCAGCGACGATTTCCTGACGGTTGTATGCGTAGTTGATCGCCTTCCGCACCCTCACGTCATCGAGTGGCGCCGTGTTCCGGTTCAGGAAGAGTTCCACGCCGGTGCCGCTCGGGATGTTCACGGTGACCAGCCCTTTGCGGCCGTCGAGGGCTGCGACGGTACCGGGCACGAACAGGCCCAGATCGATCTGGCCACCGGCCATGGCATTGGTGAACGCCTGGGCGTCGGGAATGGCCTCGTACTCGATGCGCGCGATTTTCGCAGCGTTTTTGTCCCAGTAGTCCGTGCGATCGCGAACGATGACGAGTTTCTCTCCGGGAGCGAAGCTGTCAACCGAATATGCGCCCGAGCCATTGGTCTCGACAGCCGGGTTGCCGTGGGCAATCAGATCGGGATGCATGATGAAGCCGGCCATCTCGGCCAGAATGTACGGCACGACGTCGGTAGGGTTCGCCAGCGTGAGCGTGACCTGATAGGGGCCGGTAACGGCGACGTCGACAACCGGTTTCATCCGTGACTTCACCGAGGGGCTGTCGAGCGTGCGAGCCCGGTCCAGGTTGACCTTCACGACGTCCCCGTCAACGGGCGAGCCGTCGCGGAAGGTCGCATCCTCTCGCAGGTCGAGAACGAGCGCCAAACCGTCCTCGGAGTACGAGTAGTTCTCGACCAGCATGCCTTCGGCGGTTCCGTCCGCTTTCACGGTGAACAGCCGGTCGTAGATCATGTTGAGACCGAATCTGAATGTCACGATCTCACTGGTCGCCATGTGCGGGTCGAGGGTTTGGGTCCCGGTGGTCCATCCGGTCCTCAGAGTTGCCTCCGTGTTCGGGCTACCCGAACCGCCCGAACCGGAGTCGGTGGAACCGCAGGACGCGAGCAACCCCACTGCGAGGAGTGCGGCAGCCACACGGATCGTGCGCCGTAGAAACATAGTGAGCCTTTCTTCCGGGAACACTTGGGTCGCCGCTCGATACGACCTCACGACGGAGCAGGGCGAAATGTCCGCCTGCTCGGGTGCGACGCCGGAATCGCCGACAGCAGCGTGCGGGTGTACTCCTGCGTGGGGTTCGCGAACAGCGCAGCGGCATCCTCGCACTCGACGAGCTCCCCCCGCTTCATCACGGCGATGCGGTCGGCGATGACGCGCACGAGCGACATGTCGTGAGAGATGAACAAGTAGGCGAGATTTCGCTCCTCCTGCAGTTCGCGCAGCAGGTTGACGACATGCGACCGGATGGACATGTCCAGCGCGGCGACGGGCTCGTCGCACACTACGATCTCGGGATCGGTCACGAGAGCGCGGGCAATGGCAACGCGTTGCAGTTGGCCACCGGACATCTCGTACGGATAGCGCTCGAGATGATGCGAGGTCAACCCGACCCGGTCCAGCAGCGTCGCGACACGCTTGGCACGATCGGCTGCGCTGTAGCCACCCTGGGCGAGCATCGGTTCGGCAATCGAATACCGGATCTGAGCACGGGGATTGAGCGACTTGAACGGATCCTGGAAGATCATCGTCGCCCGGGTTCTGATCTTGCGGAGGTCGGACGCACCCATCGCGGTGATGTCGTCACCGAGCACCGTGATCGACCCCGACGTGGGCTCGATCAGTCGCAGCGCCAACCGGCCGACAGTCGACTTGCCCGCACCGGACTCGCCGACGAGTGCGAGCGTCTCACCACGCCGCACCTCGAAGCTCACTCCCCGTACCGCTTCGACGGATTCGGCAATCCGCCCGAGCAGGTTGCGTCTGGCCGGGTACGACTTCGTCAGTCCCTCGACGGCCAGTGCTGTGTCGTGAATGCCTGATCGGACACGGTTGCGTGCACCGGTCATGGTGGTGTCAGTCATAGAATGCGTCCTCCAGCGAGATCTCGCCGGTGCGGACGCAGCGCGCGAGATGATCGGGTCCGGTAGCCGAGAGCGGGATGGGACCATCGGTGCACGCGTCCTTCACGTACGGGCAGCGAGGAGCGAACCGACAGGAATCCACGAACTCGTGCGGGGGTGGCACTCGTCCGGGTATGACGCCCATCTTCTCGGCATGCCGTACCGGGTCGGGCATGGCGTGTAGGAGCCCGGCGGTATAGGGGTGCCGCGGATTGTCGAACAGTTCGAGGATGGGCGCATCCTCGACGATTCGGCCCGCGTACATCACTGCCGCCCGGTCGCACACTTCCGCGACAACACTGAGGTCATGGGTGATGAGCAGGACACCGAGACCGAGCTCTCGTTGGAGTTCGTGAATCAGGCCGAGCACCTGCCGCTGCACGGTCACGTCCAGCGCGGTGGTCGGCTCATCGGCGATCAGTACGTCCGGGTCACACGACAGTGCCATCGCCAGCATGACGCGCTGGCACATGCCTCCGCTGAACTCGTGCGGGTAGGCGTGAACTCGCTTCGCCTGTTCGGGGATCCCGACGCGGTCGAACAGTTCGACGGCACGCGCCCATGCGTCCTTTCTCGAACACTTGCGGTGCCGCCGCACCGCTTCGGCGACCTGGTCACCGACCCGGAACGCAGGGTTGAGACTGCGGCGCGGTTCCTGGAAGATCATCGCGACCTCGGCGCCGCGAACCTGGTCGAGTTCTGTCTCCGACAATGTGTTCAGGTCGCGGTCGTTGACAACGGTGGAGCCGGATGTGCGTGCGTTGCGGGCCAGCAGGCGCATGATCGCGAGCGACGTGACGGTCTTGCCGGAACCTGATTCTCCGACCAGTCCCACGGTTTCGCCTCTGCGCACACTGAACGTGACGTCGTCGACGATCCGCGTCCAGCCGTGATCTGGCGTCTCGAAGTCGACGCACAACCCGTCGACCCGAAGGACCGTATCCTGCATCAGCGCGTCCGTAGTGACCGTCATGCCTTGCTCCCGCCCTGGCTGCCCACCGCGTCGCGAAGGCTGTCACCGAACAGCGACAGCAGCAGGATCGAGACGACGATCATCACGCTGGACGGAACGATGGTCCAACTGTTGATCGCGAGGTTGTCGAATCCCTCCTTCACCATCGAGCCCCAACTCGCGGTCGGCGGTTGAACACCGAGGCCGAGGAAGCTGAGACCGGATTCCGCGACGATCGCAACGGAAACTCCGAAGGAGATCTGAACAAGCATGGGCGAGAATATATTCGGCGCCACGTGGCGCGTCATGATCCGGGCCGGACCGGCACCACCGGAGCGAGCGGCTTCCACGAAGTCCTCGCTGATCACTTCCCTCGTACTGACCCGCACCAGCCGGTAGAACCGGGGTGCGAGCAGCACACCGACCGCGATCATCGCGTTGGTCAGGCTCGGTCCGAGTGCACCGACGATGGCCACCGCGAACAGCAACGGCGGCAGCGACATCAGCACGTCGAAGACGCGACTGGTCACGGAGTCGAGGGCGCCGCCCAGGTAGCCGGCGAGCAGCCCGAAACCGGCACCGACGACGAGACCGATACTGACCGCCAGGGTGGCGGCGGCCAGGTCGACTCCGGTGGCAACCATGAGCCGGCTGAGAATGTCTCGGCCGACTGCATCGGTGCCGAGCCAATACTGGCCGCTCGGACTCTCGAGCCTGCGCAGCAGGTCCTGCGCCGTCGGATCCTTCGGCGTCCAGAACTGGGCCAGAATGCCGATGAACACCAGGAGCATCAGGCCGACGAGGCAGATCATCCCGACCCGATCCTGCAGGAGACGCCTGACCGTCCGGCCGGGCGTGTACCCGAACATCTTCCTGGTGCGCTTCGCCTTCGTCACTATGGTCATCTGTTTCGAATCCTCGGGTTCAGGTAGCCGTACGAGATGTCGACCAGCAAGGTCACGAGCAGAACGATCACGCCGCTCACCAGGACGACACCCTGCATCGTCGGGATGTCACGGTTGATGACGGCGGTGACACCGAGCTGACCGAAACCCTGGATGTTGAAGATCGCCTCGACGATCACGGCAGCACCGACGACGCGTCCGACGTTCAGCCCGAGCACGGTGATGTAGGGAACCGCGGCGTTCTTCGCGGCGTGCTTGCCCACGAGCATCATCTTGCTCAGGCCCTTCGCACGGGCGGTCCGAATGTAGTCCTGCTCGAGTGCGTCGATCATTCCGCCGCGGGCCTGCCGGACGAGTTCGGCGAGGCTGATGCTCGCAATGGCGACGGCAGGGAGCGTTGCGTACATCAGCCACTCGCTCAGCCCGTCACTCAGCGGTGCATATCCGGTGGGAGGGAAGAGCTGTAGACCGTCCAGAGCAAACCACTTCACCAGGATCGCAGCAAGGACGAAGGGAGGTACGGCGAGAATGAACACCGAAGTGCCGGTGAGGAGCCGGTCGAACGCGCTGTCGCGTTTGACGGCGGCGAGGATTCCGAGCGGGATGCTCAGGATCACCACCATGAGCATCGCGAACAGGCCGATGGAGAGTGTCCTCGGAAGCCGGCGGGCGATGATGTCCGTGACGGGCTCGTTGGTGGAGAACGACACTCCGAGGTCGCCGTGCAGCGCGTTCCACACGTACGTCAGATACTGGTGCCATACCGGTTGGTCGAGCCCGAGACGTACCCGGACCGCCTCGACGGCCTCCGGTGAGGCCTCCGCACCGGCGATGATCGCGGCCGGGTCTCCCGGTGCGATTTCGACGAGCAGAAACACGATGATCGTCAGGATCAGAAGCATCGGCAGGACCGCCAGTAGTCGTGATGCCATGAACCTCAACATGAAAGACCCTTCGTCCGGCCATGCGTGAAGTGTGGATACAAGACACGAATTCGAATGCAAACGGGGAACGCCAACCGAGGCCGATTCCCGCGGTGCACCCAATAGTGAGGTACATCACTTAGATTGTCAATCTAACTTAGTCATCTAGGTATTCGCGCTCATGTCGATGACAATCTTTCCGGTGGTTCGTCGCTCGGCCACACGGGTCAATGCGAGCGGTGCCTCGTCGAGTGAGTAGACCTCGGAGACGAACGGCTTCATTCCCTGCGCGACCAGTCGCTCAATCTCTCCGCGCCCCTTGTCCACCGCGTCGGGAAGGTGGGATGCCAGCGTCCGGATCTCGAAGCCACGCACGATCGCACCCTTGAGGAGCACCAGGTTCAGCGGAATCCGCGGAATGTCGCCCTGCGCGAACCCGACGGAAACGAACCGCCCGCCCCACGCGATTGCTCGGAGCGCCTGCTCCGAGTAGGAGCCACCCACCGGATCGATCACCACGGCGGCGCCCGTTCCGGTGATCTCCTTGATGCGCTGTTTCAGGTCCTCGGTGTCGTAGGCGATCGTTTCCACCGCCCCCATCGAACGGCAGGCCTCGGCCCGCTCCGGAGTTGACACCGCGGCAATCACTTTGCCGCCCAAGCGAGTCGCGATGTCGATGGCCGCGCTCCCGACACCGCCTGCCGCACCGAGGATCACCACCCATTCTCCGGGCTCGAGCCCTCCGAAGGTCGTCACCGCGTGGTAGGCGGTTCGGTAGGTGACGTTGAACGCCGCCGCATGGACCATGTCCAGGCCCGCAGGGACTGGGGACAGTGCGGTCCGCGCGACCGTGATCCGCTCCGCGAAGGCACCGGACAGCACAGTTCCCATCACCGCGTCTCCGGGAGCGAGGTCGTCGACTTCCGGGCCTACCGACAGCACCCGTCCGGCGAATTCGCTACCGGCGGTGAACGGTGTCGGCACCGATAACTGGTAACGATCGGCCGCGATGAGGACGTCCGGGAAGTTCACCGAAGCCGCCTCGACGCCCACCACGACCTCACCGGTGCCCGCGACCGGGTCGGGCACCTCACGGATCACGATCGTGTCCGGCTTTCCGTGCACTTCACACCGCGCTGCGCGCATGTTGGAACCTTCCTGCTGGTGAATGGGGCTTGCCGTGAGGAGAAGTCGGAAGTCAGCGCGCCCCGCTGCGTACCGGCGCCTGCGGTCAGTACAGACCGCCGTCGACGCGGATCAGCGACGCCGTCGTGTAGCTCGAAGCCGGGCTCGCCAGGTACAGCGCGGTCGTGACGATCTCGTCGGGCCGTCCCGGCCGACCGATCGCACTCTGCGTCCTCTCCCGCTTCTCCGGCGCCCACGCCTTGGAGATGTCGGTCAGGAACGGGCCCGCGGAGATGGTGTTGACGCGGACCTTCGGCCCGAACTCGCGCGCGAACGCCCCGGTCACCGCGTTGAGCGCGGCCTTCGCCCCCGCGTAGGGGCCGAAGCGTGGCTGGGGGAAGATCGCGCCCGAGGACGAGATGTTGATGATCGAGCCGCCGTCCCCGGCGGCCATGCGCTCACCGACCAGCGACGTCAGGCGGAAGGGACCCTTGAAGTTGACGCCGATCACCTTGTCGAACAGTTCTTCGGTGGTCTCGGCCGACGACGGTGCGACCGGGGACATGCCCGCATTGTTGACCAGGACGTCGACCCGGCCGAACACCTCGTACGCCAGGTCCACCAACGCGTCGATCTCGTCCCACCTGCCGACGTGGCAGCTGACCGGAAGTGCCGTGCGGCCGAGCGCCTCGACCTGGCGAGCGACCTCCGCGCAGGCGTCCGCCTTCCGGCTGGTGACGACGACGTCGGCACCCGCCTCGGCGAATGCCAGCACCATTTCGCGGCCCAGCCCCCGACTGCCACCGGTCACGAGAGCCACCTTGCCGGCAAGCGAGAAGTGATCGATCACGCGATTCCGTGCTCCTCGAGGACGGCGGCGTGCTTGACCTTCGCCGCGGCCAGTCGCGTCGGGATGTGCTCGGTCGGGAACAGGTTCTCGGTGGGCTCGTAGTTCGCGAGCACACCACGGGCGACGGCGACCTTGTGCACCTCGGTCGGGCCGTCCGCGAGGCCCATCGAGATGACACCGGTCCACCAGATGTGCAGCGGCGTCTCGATGGTGCTGCCGAGCGAGCCGTGCAGCTGGATCGCACGGTGAATGATGTCGTGGTACACCTTCGCCATCGCGACCTTGCACATGGCGATGTAGGTGCGTGCTGCCCCGTGCGGCTGGGTGTCGATGATCCACGCGGTCTTGAGGACCAGCAGGCGGTACTGCTCGAGCTCGATTGCCGAGTCGGCGATGAACTGCTGCACCAACTGCTTCTTGGCGAGGACCTCACCCTGGGTGCGGCGGGAGAGCGCACGCTCGCCCATCATGTCCAGCGCGCGCTGGCATTTGCCGACGGTCCGCATCGCGTGATGGACCCGGCCACCGCCGAGCCTGGCCTGCGCCACCTCGAAGCCCTGCCCGGGACCACCGAGGATCGCATCCGCCGGGACGCGGACGTCGTTGTACCGAATGTACGCGTGGGTACCCTCGTCGAGCTCCTCGCGATCGCCCATCACGGAGACGTTGCGGACGATCTCGATGCCCGGAGTCTCGGCAGGCACAACGAACATCGACATGCGGCGATACGGGGATGCCTCGAGGTCCGTCACCGCCATCACGATAAGGAAGGAGGCGTACCGCGCGTTCGACGAGAACCACTTCTCGCCGCTGATGACCCACTCGTCGCCGTCCTTGCGTGCCGCGCAGACGAATTCCTTCGGGTCCGAACCCGCCTGCGGCTCCGTCATCGAGAAGGACGACACGATGTCACCGTCGAGGAGCGGCTGCAGGTACTTCGCCTTCTGCTCCTCGGTGCCGAACATGGCGAGGATCTCGGCATTGCCCGTGTCCGGTGCGGCGGTGCCGAAGACCGTGGGCGCCCACATGGATCGACCCAGCACCTCGTTCAGCAGGGCGAGCTTGATCTGCCCGTATCCCTGCCCGCCGAGCTCCGGACCCAGGTGGCAGGCCCACAGGCCCTGCTCCTTCACCCGCTCGCGGAGCGGCGCGAGAATCGCTCGAGCAGCCTTGTTCTCGGTGTTGTAGGGCTGGCCGAGATGAGGGAACAAGAGGTCGAGGGGTTCACACTCTTCTCGAACGAACTTGTCCGCCCAGTCGAGCTTCTCCTGAAACTCGGCGTCAGTCTGGAATTCCCACATCGTATGTTTCCTTTACGGTTTCGCGCATCGCGATGCGACGCGGTGTACTACGAACCTCAGTGTGCGGTGATCGCACCGAAGCAGAAGCGCAGCAGGTGCGCCCGGACCTCCTCGGTAGGTTGCTCCCCCGATTCGAGATAGGTTGTCGTCAGCCCCATCACCAGCGTGTGGACGAACATGGCCGTGCGCTCGGCGTCCGCGACCCCGCTCTCGTCGAGAACCTGGCCGAGCAGTTCCCGGATCCGGGTGTGGCCGACCGGTTCGATCTCGCTCTTCGTTCTCGCGATCTGCCCCATGTTCCAGATGATCACCCGACTGAGCTCGGACAGTGCCCGGTCCTCGATCTGCGCCAGGACCCCGTCGATCCACGCGGCCAGCCGCGCCTCGAGCCCGGACTGCTCGAGCACCCGATGCTCGAGGTAGGCGTGGATCTTCAGCAACCCCTGCTCGTAGGTCGCGACAATGACGTCGTCGCGACCGCGGAAGTTCCGGTAGAACGCCTGGTTGGACATTCCCGCTGCACCGACGATCTCCGCGATCCTGGGTTGTTCGGTACACCCGTTGCGCAGCATCACCGACTGTGCCGCTCGGATCAGAACATTGACCTCGTCGTCGTAGGAGGCCTGCCTGCGCGGCGTCGGCACGCGGCGCAGCTGACGACCGCCCGGGATCACCGGTGGAGCATCGTTCTGTCCGGGCACGGTCTCTGTCATCGGATCAACTCGTTCCAGCAATCAGGGCAGCAGCGACCGGGTCAGTATCCGATGAACTCGAGCGCTTCGGTCAGCAGGCCGGGCAGCGCCGGTTCCATCCTCTGGAATGCGGGGCTCAAGGTTCCCCGCCTGCGCGCACGCTTGATCAGCAGTGCGGTGGCAGCCGCTTCCTTGTACCGGGTCAGCGCGTGGAACCACTCGATGTCCTCGACGGTGCGACCCAGCGTCTCCTCGTAGGTCGTCGTGACCTCCGCGACCGTCGGTGTGCCGCAGGGCTCGTCGAAGGCGGCAGCCGGGTGCCGAACCTCGTCGGTGAAGTAGGTGAGCCACGTCAGATCGATGCGCGGGTCACCGACGGACCAGATCTCCCAATCGATGATCGCCGTGACGCGATCACCGTCACACAGGGTGTTGCCCAAGCGGTAGTCGCCGTGATTGACAACCGGTGGTGCCGGTGCGGGCATTGTGGCGTACAGCGCCTTGGCGCAGGTCGGGTAGTCCCCCCGGAGATCATCCGGGATGGTCTCGAAAGCCCGCGTCCATCTGTCGATTTCGTCTGACAGTGAGAGGACGGGCTCATCCCCCAGGCCGATGTCGGCAGGGCTCACCGAATGGAGGTGCCCCAGCATCCGCGCGGCGTCGAGGTACCGCGCGCGCGTCTGCGCCCGGGTCGCCTCGTCGCGCGGACGGTCCGCGACCAGGAGCGGCTCCACACATTCCCCGGGGACCATCTCCATCGCCACGAACGGGGGGCGGGCGGCATCCTCGAAGTGGACCGCCGGTGCGGCGACACCCGGAACGCTCTGCAGCGCCCTCATGACGCGACCCTGGCGGATCACGTCCCTGTTACGGACCGGTTCGAGCCCAGGAGGGGCGACCTTGAGGACGACCGACTCCGCCTTGCCGCCATCGGAGACGTCGGCGATGAAGGTCAGGCTCGAGGTTCCGCCGGTGAGCGGGCGCACGTTGTCGACCTGGAGACCCGGCCGCCATTGACGTCCGGCCACGGCAGCTCGAAGGCCGATGTCGGCAATGAGGTCCGAGTGCTCGGTTTCCTTCGTCATGTGGATCCTTCGCTTGAAGACGAGCAAAAGTGAGATTGTGATTCTGGGAACATAATTCTGAGTACCTGCCGCGGCGTCAACACTTCGTTCCACTGAACGGATCGCTCGGAACCTGCGTCAGCTCAACGAAACCCGGTGATATCGCGAATTACCCGACTTGAAAGTGCGCAACGCGCAGGTCCGCCTTGCGCACCTTCCCGAGTGCGGTACGAGGCAGTTCGTCGACGACGACCAGCCGCTCGGGTGTCTTCTGCCTGGCCAGTCCCGATTTCTCGAAGTGCACTCGAAGCTCGTCGAGGCCGAGCCGGGCACCCGGTCCGACTACGACAACCGCTGCGACCACCTCGCCGTAGCGCGGGTCCGGGGCTGCGACTACAGCCCCTTCGACAACTGCGGGATGGGTGACCAGCACATCCTCGACCTGACCGGAGGAGATCGTCTCACCCGCCCTGATCACCACGTCCTTGATCCGGTCGGTGATCGTCAGCCGACCGGCCGGGTCGAGATGTCCCAGGTCGCCGGTGCGCATCCAGCCGTCATCGGTGAACGCCTGCACGTCGAGCGCGCCGTCCCGGTAGCCGACGAACTGATCGGGCCCCTGAAGGACGACCTCACCGTCGACCCCGACCGGGACGTCGGCACCGCGGTCGTCGAGAATACGGACCCGAACACCCGCCATCGGAGCACCGTCGGTCCCCAGCCGCTCGGCCTCCGCCTCCCCGGCTCGACCGGACGTGGCGGTGGGATGTTCGGTCGAGCCGTAGCAGCGGAACGTCGATATTCCCGCGTGCGCTGCTCGCCGGACCAGACCTTCGGGAACCGTCGCCGCCCCGATCAGGAAGTCCGCCAGGGTGGCGAGCTTGGCCGCGACGTCGTCCACGTCCAAGAGGCCGGTGAGATGGAAAGGCGTGCCCGAGGTCGCGGTGACCCGATACTGCGAGATCAATTCTGCGGCGAGGGCGGGATCCCAACTCTCCATGTACACGGCACTGCGGCCGTGCACAAGGGGGCGCAACACACTGCTGACGCCCGCGATGTGTCCGGGCGGGAACGACACGAGCTGCACGGAATCAGCGCGGCCGCCGGATGCACCGGGGGCCGACCGCACTTCGGCGAGCAGCGAATTGTGGCTGTGCTGGACACCCTTCGGAGCAGCGGTGGTTCCCGACGTGTAGATGAGCAGAGCAATGTCGTCCGCATGCACAGCCGGCCGTACGTACTCCTCCGACATCGGCAGGCCGTCCCAGGAGAGCGTGCCTGCGGGAGCGTCGCCGACAATCACCACGTGCCGGAGCGACGGCAGCCCCGAATAGCTGTCGATCCGATCGCGGTAGTCGGTCCTCCGCCGGCGATCCGGCTGGATCAGCACCGTGGCTTCCGACTGCTCGAGGATGAACCGAACCTCGTTCGGCCCGTAGACGTGCACGATCGGGACGAGGATCGCGCCCGCCAGCAGCACGGCCGCGTAGGCCACCGACGCCTCGATACGATTGGGTAGCTGCACCGCCACGGCGTCCCCGGGGCCCACACCGAGCGCGAGCAGCGCCGCCGCCACCCGTTTCGCGGCCTGTCGAATCTCACCGATCGATGTCACCGTTCGGGCCCCGTCTGCCGCCGCGTACACGATCGGCGCGTCAGAGCCGACGGAGTCCTCGGACAGGACATCCACCCAGGTGCGGCGGCTGTAGTAACCCTCGCGATACCACCGCTCGACGAGTTCGCACGCCACAGCAGACCTGCCAGATCGAGTCGGTGGGCGAGTCATTTCTCCCCGCCTCCTCGCAGCCGGGCACGCCAGTTGTCGAGGTCGGCCGGATCCGCTCCGTTGTCGAGCATCCATTGGGCCGGCCCCCCGGGAGTTGCACTCAGTTGCTCGATGACCGGCTCGATCGCCTCAACCGGCGCATGCATGTACTTCTCCGGCAGCGGCGGCGAATCGCGCTTCCTCACACCGGCATCGATCCACCTCCGATGCAGGCTGTCCAATGCGTCCTCGCTACGAACGAAGTCCGCGACGACCGCCGTCGGTTCGACCCCCGCAGCGAGCAGCAGAACCGCGACAGCAACACCGGTTCGGTCCTTGCCTGCCGTGCAATGCACGAGCGTCGCGCCGCGCGAGCGGGAAACGGCCCGAAGTAGGTCACCCGCCCAGATCTCGCCGCAGTTCAGCATGCGTACGAACACCGCTGCCAGGTCGGTGGGCGCTGCGTCGGGCGCTGCAGCGTCGAACATCGGCACGTGGTGCACGACGGAATCCGGAGCCCACTGGTAGGCGAAGCGGGCGCGTTCTCGCACACCCCGAAGATCGACAATGCTTGCAGGCGGCCATGATTCGAGGTCTGGCACCGCGGAGTCACCCGGATACGGGGCATCCCCTCGATACAGGACGCCGGTCGCGGTCACCCCACCGCCGACGAGGGTCAATCCACCGATGTCACGCAGATTGACCAACCCCGGAGCATTGAATTCCGCCGCGTGCGCGCTCACGCAACGTCCGCCGGAAGATTTTCAAGCGCAGGCCGGTACGCAAGAGCGAGGAGCGCACCCGCGGCAGCCAGCCCGCCGACGACCGCGATCAGACCACCCACCCAGCCGGCGAAAAGATCGTGCCCGAACAGCAGATGATCGAGACTCGCAGCGCCGGGTCCGGCGATCGCGACGACCACCGCACCCACCGCTAGGACGAGGTTGTACTCCCACCCGTCCGAGACGATGAAGAAGCCCTTCCCGCGATGCACCGTCCACGCGGCAACGAACATCAGGGAGACGAACGCAGCGGCGGCGAAGGGAGTGAACAGGCCCAGCGCGAGCGCAATTCCTGCGGCGACCTCCGTGACTGCGGCGAGCCACGCATTGACCGGGCCGGGGCGCATTCCGATGCTCTCGAACCATCCAGCGGTTCCCGGAATCCGCCCTCCACGAAACAGTTTCCCGTATCCGTGTGCGGCCATCGTCAGCCCAAGACAGACCCGCAGGATCAACAAACCCGAGTCCACTGCATCCATTTCCACTCCGTCCGTCACGCGGGGTGAAGTCCGAGCGTCACCCACAGTAGACAAATATAACCTCTATAACTACGTTAGCAAACGGACTCTCGGGACGCTGGTTCGTTCGACCAGGTCCTCGCTCACACATCAGCGAAAGGCACAATCCATGGACCTCACCCACGCGTCGGCCGCGGTCACCGGCGGCGCCTCCGGCCTCGGCAGGGCGACCGCAGAGGCCTTCATCGCCCGCGGCGTACCGACGGTCATCGTCGACCTCCCGTCTTCGAACGGCGCGGCTGTCGCCAACGAGCTCGGCGACCTCGCAACGTTCATGCCCGCCGATGTCCGCGATCCCGAGGCCGTCGGGGCGGCACTCGCGGCGGCCGAACAGTCGGCGCCGTTGCGGGCCGTCGTTCACTGCGCCGGTCGCGGCGGCAAGGTGCGCCTGGTCAACAAGGACGGCACACCCGGCGACCTGGACCTGTACAAGCAGGTCATCGACACCAACCTCGTCGGCACCTTTACCGTGGCCAGCGTGGCCGCCGCCCGGATGGTCAGGAACGAACCGGTCGACGGCGAGCGCGGTGTCATCATCATGACCTCGTCCGTCGCCGCCTTCGAAGGCCAGATCGGCCAGGCCGCATACTCCTCCGCGAAGGCCGGCGTCGCGGGAATGACGATCGTCGCGGCACGCGACCTCGCACGCAAGCTCGTTCGCGTCGTCACGATCGCCCCCGGGACGTTCGAAACGCCCATCCTCGGCGGTCTGTCCGAGAAGGTGCGCGATTCACTCGCGTCCCAGGTTCCCCATCCCACCCGACTGGGCGATCCGGCCGAGTACGCGAAACTTGCGCTCGCCATCGTGGACAACGCGATGATCAACGGCGAGACGATCCGAATCGACGGCGCGATCCGGATGGCGCCGGTGTAAACACACGCCACGCCCCCGGCGTGCGCACGAATATGGGGACGGTGGGAGCGACTACGCTCCCACCGTCCCCATATTCCGTCTCCTTGTTCGTGCCCCACCTCGCGCGGGTCGCACGAGCGTCAGCCGGTAGCGCCCGACAGCGCCGCGCGCGCACCGAACACCGGGGTGCGCTTCTCGAGGAAGGCCGCCTTGGCCTCGGCGGCATCCTCGCCACCGATATTGTTGACCTGGGCCTGCGACTCGAGCCGCAGCGCCTGCTCCATGCTTCCGCCCTCGACAGCTGCGTTCAGCATTTGCTTCGTCAGCGACAACGCCCGAGCCGGGCCCGCGGCGAGGCGCTCGGCCATCGAATCGACCGTGATGTCGATCTCGGACGGTGCAACGATCCGCGTCACCAGGCCGAGATCCGCCGCCTCCTGCGCGGAGTACATGTCGCCGAAGTAGGCGATCTCCTTCGCCTTCTGTAGACCGACCAGCCGGGGGAGCAGCCAGGAGCCGCCCATGTCGACCGAAAGCGCACGACGAACGAAGATCTGCGAGAAGCGGGCCCGATCGGTTGCCACCACCAGGTCACACCCCAGGGCCAGGTTCCATCCCGCTCCGACGGCAACGCCGTCCACCTTCGCGATGGTGGGGATCGTCATGGCATGCAGCGTGCGAGCCGCTTCACTGGCGTCGGACATGAAGTCGAGCGTGTCCCCACCCGTCAGGCTCGCGAGATCGGCTCCGGAGCAGAAGTCGCCGCCGTCGCCGGTGAGCACCATGACACGGTCCGCGTGTGCCCGCTCGATAGACGTGAAGATCTCGGCCAGTTCGTGCCACATGGCCAGGTTCACGGCGTTCTTCTTCTCCGGGCGGGACATGACAACAGTCACGACACCGCCGCTACGCTCGACACGCAGAAACTCCACCGACGTTGCTCCCATCTTCCACACATCCACGATCGGCGCCGCCGACTCCGACACAGCGCACTAGCCGAAAAGCTAGTGCACATGGTTAACTACGTCAACAAGCACGATTCCTTGAGGAGTGTCATGGACTTCGCTCTGAGCGACGAGCAGGTTGCCCTTGCCGAGACCGAGCGCGCCTGGCTCGCCAAGAACGATCCCCTACTCGTCCGCCGACCGACGATCGACGACGGTCCCGCGCGGATCCCCCAGGGCGCGCTTCGCCACATCGCCGAATCCGGCACCATCGGCCTGCTCACGTCCGACCTGGGCGGCACCCACGTCGATCTACTCGTGCTGTGTGAAGAACACGGCCGCTCCGGAAGCTCGGTTCCTTTGGCGGAGTTGGCGATCGCCTGTCGCCTGCTCGAAGAGATCGGGCACCCCGCCCTCGAAGATGCCGCGTCGGGTGAATCCCTGACCGTACCCGCGGCCGGCTCGCTCGAGGCGCCGGCACTGCACGCCGACATCGAGGGAACCTCCCTCCGGCTGCACGGTACGACAGCCCCTGTCACCGGACTCGTCGACGCCCAGCGGGTTCTCGTCCTCGCATCGACCGCGGACGGCACGGAAGTGGCCGCTGTCGTCTCCGTCGACGCCGTCACCATCCGCACCCTCGAAACCCTCGACCTCACCCGATCGTGGGCGGTCGCCGATCTCGATCTCACGCTCGACACGGGCGAGTGGTCGGTCGTACCGGCAGGCACGCTGGCATTCACCCGGGACGAGCTCGCCACGTACCGCTCGACGGACGCCGTTGGAGCCGCGTCCCGGCTTCTCGACCTCACAGTGGAGTACGCCGGTCAGCGGACGCAGTTCGACCGGCCGATCGGCAGTTTTCAGGCAGTCAAGCATCACTGCGCCGACATGGCGCTCTCCGTCGAGGCATCCCGCGCGGCGTTGTGGGCCGCCGCTGTGGCGTTGGACGGCAACGACCTCGAGGTCCGCACGCGAGCGGTATCGGCGGCGGCGGCCTACGCGGGCGAGGGCACCAGCACGACCGCACAGACCGCGCTTCAGGTTCACGGCGGTATCGGGTTCACCTGGGAACACGACGTTCACCTCCTGATCCGCCGGATCAAGGTGGACGAACTCCTCGACGGATCGGTGAGGTACCACCGGCGCCGTGTGATCAGCGCCTGAGCGCAACGCATCCGCACGCAGAGAGGCGGGGTCCGGCAGAAGCCGGACCCCGCCTCTCTGCGTATTGCCCGACCCTGGAGTGCGAATTGTCGCCACCAGCGGAAACACGGCAGCGGCCCGGTCGGCAGTGGTCACACTGCCAACCGGGCCGACACCTCTGGCCTGTGGGCCTCGAATCAGCGGGCTTTCCAGACCGGCTCGCGCTTCTCCGCGAACGCGCGCGGGCCCTCCTTCGCGTCCTCACTGGTTGCGAGCTGGTTCCACTCGGCGTCCGACAGCGCCCACCGCGCGGTCTCCTCGACCTGCACGCCATCGATCACGCTGTAGGCGATGCGCTTGCTGGCCTGGACGGACAGCGGCGCGTTGACGGCAATCCGCTGCGCGAGATCGACCGCGGCCTCCACGACCTTGCCGGCCGACACGACCTGGTTGATCAGGCCGACCTCGAGGGCCCGCGCAGCGGTGATCGGATCGCCCGTGAAGATCATCTCCATCGCCAGACGCTGCGGAATCTGCACCGGAAGCCGGAAGACTCCACCCGCGCCCGCGAGGAGACCACGCTTGACCTCGGGAAGACCGAATGTCGCGTTCTCCGATGCGACGACGAGGTCCGCAGCCAAGGCCAACTCGGTACCACCACCGAGCGCGGTGCCGTTGACCGCGGCGATCGTCGGCTTGTCGGTGTACTTCTTCGCGAAGCCGGCAAAGCCCCACTCACGATGGCCCGGCGCATACACCGATTCGCCACGCGACAGAGCCTTGAGATCGGCACCCGCACAGAAGGACTTGTCGCCCGCGCCGGTGACAACGATTGCACGAACCTCGGCATTCGCGGCAGCCTCGTCCAAGGCGCCACCGACTCCGGCACTGACGGCCGAGTTCACGGCATTGCGCGCATCCGGCCGGTTGATCGTGATCACCATGACGTTGTCCACGCGCTCGACGAGCACCACGGATTCGTTGGATTCAGTCACCATATCTCCTTGTTCGATAGCAGATTTCAGTTGGCGTCGAGCAGTTCCAGGATGGTGGCGTTCGCCTGCCCGCCGCCCTCACACATCGTCTGGAGGCCGTAGCGCAGGTTGTTGACGCGCATGTGGTGAATCATGTCGGTGAGGATTCGACCACCTGATCCGCCGAGCGGATGCCCGAGAGCGATCGCTCCACCGTTCGGGTTGACCTTCGCCGGGTCCGCACCGATGTCCTTCAGCCACGCGAGCGGGACGCTCGCGAACGCCTCGTTGACCTCGAACACACCGATATCGTCGAGCGCAAGACCGGACTTGGCGAGAACCTTCTCGGTCGCCGGGATGGGAGCGGTCAGCATGATGACCGGGTCGTCACCGACGACGGCAACGGTGTGAATCCTCGCGATCGGAGTCAACCCGTACCGCGCTGCTGCCTCCTCGCTCATGATCAGCAACGCCGACGCGCCGTCAGAGATCTGAGAAGCGTTACCCGCGTGTATGACACCGTCTTCCTTGAACACGGCCTTGAGCTTGGCGAGCGACTCCTCGGTCGTACCGCGACGAATGCCTTCGTCCCGGGAGATCACAGTGCCGTCCGGAGTGGTGACGGGAATGATCTGGGCGTCGAACAACCCCGCGTCCTGCGCGGCGGCGGCGCGCCCGTGCGACTGGACCGCGAACTTGTCGAGGTCCGAACGGGTCAGTCCCCACTTCTCCGCAATCGCCTCGGCACCGACACCCTGGTTGGGCTTGATTCCGTTGTACCGCTCCATGAATGCGGGACTGTACGGCGATCCGTCGAAGGTACCGGCCGAACCCATCGGAACGCGGGACATGGACTCGACGCCGCCGGCGACGACGACATCGTAGTGTCCGGCCGCCACACTCGCGACGGCGAAATTGAGTGCCTGCTGCGACGAACCACACTGCCGGTCGACAGTCACACCTGGAACTGTCTCCGGCCAACCCGCCGCGAGCACCGCGTTGCGGGCGATGTCGTTGGCCTGGTCGCCGACCTGCTGCACACACCCCCAGATGACATCCTCCACAACGGAGGGATCGATCCCGACGCGCTCGACCAGTGCGTTGAGAACGACGGCGGACAGGTCGGCCGGGTGAACGGTGGACAAGCCGCCGTTGCGCTTGCCGACGGGGGTACGAACTGCTTCCACGATGACTGCGGTCATGCTGTGCTCCTTGATGTCCCTGGCATCGGCTCGGGACGAGTGAGTGTTTTCGGTGGTGCGGCGTAGCTGATCGCCCGCCGGGATGGTCAGACCCGTGCGGCTTCGATCTCCGCGACCATGTCGAGCAGGCGGCGGCGGTCGATCTTGAGCGACACCCCGCGTGGAAGTTCGTCGACCGCGTGGATGGCGACCGGGACCTCGTAGCCGGTCAACTTGCCACGGGCGAAGGTCTTGAGATCGTCCTCGGACACTTCCTGCGCCCCTTCGGCGAACTCGACCACGGCAATCGGAACCTGTCCGAGACGGTCGTCGGCCCGGCCGAACACACACGCGTCGAGAACGGACGAGTGCGCTCGCAACACATCCGAGACAACCTCCGGGTGAACCTTGAAGCCGCCCCGAATGATCGCGTCGTCCGCCCGGCCGTCGATGTAGAGGAATCCGTCCTCGTCCAGGTGCGCGAGGTCGCTCGTTCGCATCCAGCCATCGGCACCGGCACCGGTCTGGCCGGCCCGCACCTCCAATCGACCCGTCTGGCCGACCGGCAGAACTTCGCCGTTGTCGTCGACGGTCTGCAGGTCGACTCCCGGGAACGGGCGTCCGACGCTTCCGCGCTTCCGCGTCCACCATTCGATGTGCAGCGGCTTGGTCCAGCCGGCAACGGCGCCGGAGAACTCGGTGGCGCCGTACACGATCAGCACGGGAATCCCGTACTTTCCGATGAACTCGTCCGCCAGGTCCGGGCTGACGAACGCGGTGCCCGCGGTGACGGCACGCAAACTCGCCAGCTCCTCGGCCGGGGGGTCCGCACTGAGTAACGAGCGCATCGCCGCCGGGGGCAGACTGGCGATCCTCGGCTTGTGCTCGGACACGGCACCCACCCAGCCCTCCACCGTGAAGCGTGGCAGCAGCACGAAGGGGCGTGCCTCCGTGAGCGCCTGCAGCACGGCCCAGAGGCCGCCGATGTGCACGATCGCCAGGGTCACCAGGGACACCCGCCCGGTGAGCGGTTCCCGATCCGGACCAGCCGCTCCGGTGTGACTGTGCACCGCGGACATCGCTGCGTCGAGTTGGCGCCACGTCAGTGGCACCCGCTTCGGTGGGCCGGTCGTGCCGGAGGTGAACATTTCCACGGCGACCGGGTTCTGCTCCTTCCGAGGAGCCTCGATGGTCACGTCCGGGCCCCCGCAACGCTGCTCGACCACCGATCCGTCGACCGCGAAGCCGACGATTCCCGATTTACCTGCTGCCGAAAAGAATTCCGATTCCGACCACAGTGCCGCGGGCGCCAGAACCACCTGCGGCATCGAGTTGACCAAATCCGTCGTCACCCGAGAGGTGGGCTGCATCGGGTTGAGCGTGACAATCGTGCGCCCCTTCCCGAGGATTGCGACCAGCGCCGCGATCGACTCCACGCGGTTGCCGAGCACCACCCCGATACGCGACCCCTCACCGCAACCGACGCTGCTCAACGCTTCGTCGATGCGCTCGACGAGGACTCGCACCTCACCCCAGGTGAACCATCGACCCTCGTGTTGGATCATGTTCGCGGTATCCGGCGCCGACCACAGGGCACCCAATCCGTCTCTGATTCCCGCCACTGATCGCCTCCAGTTCCGCCGACGAGGAAGACCTGAGCTCCCCCGGCCCGCCCTTCATGGCGCCGCCCCGGCAATTCCGATCGCGCCGAATGGACGCGTACACCTCAAGATAGATCACATAGTTAACTAGGTCAATCTATAGCTTGTCTGACGAACGCAGAAATGGGGGACCCGTGTTCACGGGTCCCCCATGGCGATCGGGTGCAGCGAATACCTCAGCGTGGCATGCGAAGTCCGCGTTCGGCGATGATGTTCCGCATGATCTCGGAACTGCCCCCGGCGATGGTGTAGGCGCGGGCGTACAGGAACTCGTCCTGCCAACGCCCGTGATCGACGGCTCCGGCGTCGCTCTCCACGAGAATGCCTGCCTCACCGCAGAGTTCGATCCCCAGACGCGCGATTTCGACTCCCAGCTCACTGAAGAGCAGCTTCGCCATCGGACCGTCGGATACCCGCTCCGACTTTCGGGACCAGCGACTGATGTTTGCGTACACCAAAGCGGAAAGCGCCTCAACCGAGGCGGACAGGCCGCCGAGCCGTTCCTGGATTGCGCCGTCCTCGATTGCCGGCCGCCCGTTGATCGTCACCTTCGCGGCGAGGTCGACGAGGGCAGCGACGTTCTGACGTAGACGGACCGCATTGGTCGCAACCCCACTCCGCTCGTGCCCGAGGCTGGAGTTCGCGATCGACCAGCCTTGATTCAGCTCGCCGATCAGGGCATCCGAAGGGAGTTCGACGTTGTCCAGAAAGACCTCGTTGAAGTCCGACGTCCCCGTCATCTCCCGCAGCGGACGCACGTCCACACCGGGCAATCGCATATCGACGATGAAGGCGCTGATGCCGCGATGCTTGGGTGCGTCCGGATCCGTCCGTGCAAGCAGATAGCCGAAGTCGGACCATTGCCCGTTCGTGGTCCAGACCTTTTGTCCGCTGACGCGGAATCCGCCGTCCGGGGTCCGTGTCGCCTTCGTTCGCAGCGACGCCAGGTCGCTGCCCGAACTCGGCTCGCTGAAGAGCTGACAGAAGATCAACTCTCCTGAGCGGATGCCCGGCAGATACCTCGCCTGCTGCTCCTCGGTTCCGAAGTCGATCAGCGCATTCGCAACGAGGTTGGCCGCGCCCTGCACGGCGGCGGGCGTTCGTGCGCGCGCGAGTTCCTCGCCGACGACGACGTCCCGCTCAGCGGAGTGTGCGCCGCCCCGGCCGCCGAACCGCTCCGGCCAGGACCCGCCCACGTATCCGGCGGCGAAGAGTTTGCCTGTCCACTCCTTCAGGAGCGCGAGCTCCTCGGGGTTCTCGGCACTCCGCACTCCCGCCTTGGGCGGGATATCGGGAGCATTCGCGGCCACGAACGCCCTGACCTCACTGCGAAACTCTTCGAGTTCGGCGGTCATCCCGTAGTCCATCTCAGGTCTCCTTACCCCTCGCACCGCGGCGGATCGACGAGGTAGCGCACGTGGTCATCGGACCTCGTACTTCCGGGTGGGAACCTCGGATCGAACGATTTGTGCCTTGCCGACCGGATTGCCCAGCGACGTGTAGGACATCCCCGTCGCCAGCGCCTGCGAGCGCGTCGAATCCTTCGACTCCCAGATTGCACGGACGCTACCCTGGATCGCGGCCGCAGGCTTGGACGCGATGCGTGCGGCAAGGTCCTGCGCCCGGTCCCACAGCCGATCCCGGGTCACGATCTCGCTGACCAGTCCGATCTCGTAGGCACGTTGGGCGGACATCCGTTCGTCGAGGCCGAGCAGGACCATCCGCAACACTTCTCCGATCGGAATGCGGTGCGCGAGCCCGATCGGCTCGAGGGCGGCAACCATTCCGTAGGAGACATGCGGGTCGAAGAACTGAGCATCATCGCTCGCCACGATGATGTCCGCCTCGTTGATCCAGTACAGCGCACCGCCGGCCACCATCCCGTGTACGGCACAGACCAGGGGCTTCCAACAGCCGTTCTGCTTGGGCGACAGTTCCGCCCCGGGATCGCGGCGGCTGAACACGTTCTCCGAGACGTATGTACCCTCCTTGACGTCCATGCCGGTGCTGAAGGCGCGCTCGCCGCTGGCCCGCAGCACGATGACGTGCACGTCGTCGGTTTCGGCCGCGTAGTCCCACAGCGTCCGGAACTCACTCCGCATCTCGTTGGTGAACGAGTTCAACCGGTCCGGACGATTCAGTGTGATGGTCAGAACGTGGTCTTCAAGCTCTGCGATCACCGTGGTCAAGCTGCTCAGGTCCACAGTTCCTCCTGGAGAGTACGGGCACACCCATACCTACTATGTTATGGGCAATTCTTCGATCGATCGGACCGCGGATCGCCATCGCCGGATTGGCCGGCGCTGGAGCAGGTCTGCCTGGGACGGTTTGCACGCACGCCCCAGGCAGACCTGAGTTCGAGGGTCCGATCGATCGGCCGGTCACGCCCGATCGGAACGGCGCTTCTCCGCACGCAACTCGCCGTGCCGCTTGAGCATCTGCGCGGCGATCCGCTCCCACTCCGCGGGAGCCGTCGGAAGAATCGCGAGATCGGATGCGCGACTCGGCAACGACACCGTCGCGGTAGCCGGGCAGGTCACCTCGCCGCGCTGACTGGTACCGCGGAACTCGAGGTCGACCAGGTGCCGGTCACCCTCGGTTCGCTTGCCGACAACGTGACCGGTGAAGTAGTGAGTATCGCCGAGGTAGTTGAACTTTCGCATCTGGCTCGACATCGACTCGACCCAGCCGGCGTCGCCGATCCAGTCGGTGAGGTAGTGCGTCAACCAGCAATCGCGCATCATGCCGTAGTCGTACGCGGCAGGAAGGCCGATCGAACGCGCGTACTCACTGTCCCAGTGGATCCGCTGCGCGACATCCGGAATGCCCTGCTCGTTGGGAATGTAGAACGGACCGATGCGCTTGCGGTTCTTGTGAGCCAGGCGCCCGGCGGACGGCGTGTACGGAGCGAATCCGTAGCCGCCGGAATGGAACACCATCATGTCGGTCGCGGTCAACGGCCCCTTGACCATGTCGCCGAGAGAATCGCCGACCTGGACGTCCTCCCAGTAGCGGGTCTCCGCTCCGCGCGGCTTCTCTGCCGCGTAGAGCTCGTCGATCGCCGCGATGTCCTCGGGTGTGTACGTCGCCGCCTCGATCGCGTCGTACTTCTTCCGCTTCTTCGACTCGTGCCGCTCGGTGTGAATCGTGAGCACACGTTGCGCCTGCACGACCTCGGCGCGCTGGTTGAACTGGACGTGGATGCGAGTGACGAGCAACGAGCGGCCCGCGAACTCGGACTCCTTCAGTTCGACCTTCTCGAAACCGTGGAAGGAGTAGATCGTGTCACCGTCGTACACCGGGCGGTACCAGTCGGTGGTGCTGCCGGAGACGAACACGTGGATGCCGCGGAAGGCCGGCCTGCGCTGTTCGCGCGGGACCGAGTCTGCGAGCAGCTCCTGCCGGAGCGCGATGTTGATCATCGGCGGGGCGATCTGACCACCCCAGCGAGTGTCGCGGCCGTACTCCTCGTCGACGAACAGCGGGTTGTCGTCACCGTAAGAGCGCGCGAAGTTGCGAATGACGTCCGGGGTGACCCGGCTGAACTGCTCGCGCTGGGTGACCGCGTGATAAATGCCGACGAGATCCCTGGCCCGCTGGATGTCGGTGTCGAGAAACTCGTAGATCTCGGCTTCGGCCTTCTCCGCCGTGGTCATGGATACCTCCGTGATCGATGGGCGCGAACAGCGTCAGCGCCAGTGAACCGGCCGCGGGGCCGGTGAGACCGATACCCCGCTACCACAGTAAGTCAACTTAGTTATATATGTAAAGCCTAGAGTTGGACGGATCAGGCCGTCGCAGCCCGTTCGACGAGGCGGTCGACGACATGGCGCCGCACGAGCTTGCCGGTCTCCGTGCGCGGCAGATCATCCCAGTAGGCGATTCGTTCGGGAGTCTTACTGCTACGCAGCGCGTTCCGAACGAAGGACCGCAACTCCTCCCCGTCGACGCTCTCGCCGGGACGCAGCACGACCGCCGCCTCGATCCGCTGACCCCACTCCTCGTCGGGCAGTCCGACGACAGCAACGTCCAGCACCGCGGGGTGGCGGAGCATGACGTCCTCGATCTCCGCGGGCGCAATGTTCTCCGCACCACGAATGATCGTGTCGTCCACCCGCCCGCCGACGAAGAGGTAGCCCTCGTCATCGACGAAGCCCTTGTCACGTGTGTCGAAGAAGCCGCGCTCGTCGACCAGGCGCCCGACACCGGCATACTCGGCCGAGACCTGGTCGCCGGCGACACAGATTCGGCCCACCTCACCGGGGCCGAGAACCGCGTCGTTCTCGTCACGAATCTCGATCTGCACGCCCGGGACGGGAAGTCCGACCGAACCGAGACGCGCACGCACGGGCGCGTCGCCCGATCCGATCGCGGCCCGATGCTCGTCCGGACCGAGAACCGCAATGGTCGAACTGGTCTCGGTCAGACCGTAGGCGTTGACGAATCCGACCTCGGGCCACAGTTCCAGCGCCCGCTCGATGACTCGTGTGGGCATCGGCGCTCCCCCGTAGGCGAGGCCGCGCAACGCCGGAACCGACTTGTCCGCATCGGAGTCGACGATTCGCGCGAGCATCGTCGGTACGACCAGAGCGTTCGTGACGCCCTCCTGCCGGACCGTGTCCAACCACTGCTCGGGCGTGAACTGCTCGAGAACCATCGTGCGGCGGCCGGCGTAGAGATTGGTGATCACGTTCGCGACCGCTGCAATGTGATATGGCGGCACGCTCACCAGAGCGGCGTCCGCATCCTCGGCGTTCGCGAACTCGACGGAGCCGATCACATACGACGAGAGATTCTCGTGCCGCAGGAGAACTCCCTTGGGCGCCGAGGTCGTGCCCGACGTGTAGATGACCACCGCCGCACCCTCCGCGTCGAGAACCTCGTCCTCGCCGGCATCGGTCACGTCGGACGCGGACAGTTGCTGCAGCCATTGCGCAGGGGAGCGCACGTTCAGACCCGCGCGCTCGAGCGCCTCCGCCTGATTCGGGTCTGCAATCCCCAAAGCTCGCGGATGATTCGCCAAGAGCGTGTCGAGCTGCTCACGTCCCAGGCGATAGTTCACGGGGACCAACGGCACGCCGGCGCGTGCGGCCGCGAACATTGCCACCGGAAAAGCGGGACCGTTCACCGCCAAATAGACGATCGCATCGGCGCCGGAGTCGCGGATCGCGTCCGCACCCGCAATCGCAAGGTCCTTCAGTCGTGATGCGGTGATGCCCGCATCACGGGTGCCGATCACGACGCGGTCGCCGAAACCGTCCACCGCCATGTCCAGCAACATGGAAATATTCATACGTCACTCCACTCGTCGTTCGGGGCCCGGAACACTAGTCCGAGGAGGGCAGGGGTGTGGCACCCTTGAGCGCGAGTACTCCGCCGCCCAATGCGAGCTGACCCTGCCCGGCCTTGGTGCACAGAACCTCGAGGCCCGACGCCTCGTCGACGTAGCGCTTGCCCATCACCGCACCACCGATGTGCTCAGCATCGATCGACGTCCCGTCCCCGGTGGGGGTCTTTCCCTCCGACATAGGGACGCCACCACACGTCAGCGTCACGTCGCCCTCGACGGGACGGAGCACGACCAGGGTGGTGGTGTCGACTGCACTGGCCAACGACTGACCGACCTTGAGAATCACGATTCCTCCATTCACGGGGTGAGCTGTACGACCGTGGGAGCCGGTCGTGTCGATGCCCTGGGTGGCGCGCCGACTACTTCAGTAGGGTAGCGCGCGTCACATAGTTTAGATAGTACTATAAGTGCCCTTAGATCGATTTCGTGGAACCTCCTCACCGTAAGGACATCGTTGGAATGAACATCATCGGCAAGAAGGCCGTCGTCGTCGGTGGCGCGTCGGGCATGGGGCGGGCGACCGCCGAGGCGCTCGCAGCGGGAGGCGCCCAGGTCGCGATCCTCGACCGCGAAGGCAGCGCCGGAAAGGACGTCGCGACCGAGATCGGCGCGATCTTCCACCCGATCGACATCACCGATCACGAGGGTGCGGAACAGACACTGGCCGCCGCCGTCGCCGATCTCGGCGGCCTGCACATCGCGGTGAACACCGCCGGCGGCGGGACCGTGAAGAAGACCCTCGGACGGAACGGCCCCCACGACCTCGAGAGCTTCCAGAGGGTCATCGACCTCAACCTTGTCTCGACGTTCAATCTGAACCGGCTCCAGGCCTTCCACATGTCGCACAACGAGCCCGAGGACGACGAGCGCGGCGTGATCGTCAACACCTCCTCGATCGCGGCCTACGAGGGCCAGATCGGCCAGGTAGCGTACAGCGCCGCGAAGGCCGGCATTGCCGCGATGGCACTGGTCATGGCCCGCGACCTCGGCCCGCAGGGCATCCGCGTCCTTGCCATCGCCCCGAGCCTGTTCGCGACCGGCGCCACGGCCAAGTTCACCGCCGAGCAGGTCGCTCCGCTCGTCGAGGATGCGGCGTTCCCCAAGCGCATGGGCCGACCCGAGGAGTTCGCCAAGCTCGCACTCGCCATCGTCGACAACCCGATGCTCAACGGGCAGGCCCTGCGCCTGGACGCCGGTCAGCGATTCGCGCCCCGCTGATCGACCTGCCAAAGCTTCTTTCGCCGTGGCCGATTCGGCTCGCATCGACAATCGGCCACGGCGCCGCCCGGCCCGGGCACAGATTCGGCCACGGCGCCGAATCTGTGAAACAGTATGAGGAATTGCCATGCCGCTTCCACACGGGGCCGAGTCCCTGACATCACTCAGGCGCCCTCCCGTGGGCGAGATTCTCACGCTCGCGCAGCTCGACAGGGACCTGTTCCGCGGTGAATCGCATACCGTCGCCCGCCGCATCTACGGGGGCCAGACATTGGGCCAGGCACTCGTGGCGGCCGGCCGGACCGTCGACGGCGACCATCACCCCCATTCGCTGCACGGACACTTCATCCACCCGGGTCGCTCAGACCTCCCGGTCGACTACCGCGTCGAACGCGTCCGGGACGGCGGCAGCTTCACCACTCGTCTCGTACGAGCGGTTCAGAACGATCGAACCATCCTGTTGGCGACCGCGTCGTTCCATCGTGACGAGCAGGGCCTCACCCATCAGGACACGACCACGACACCTGGCCCGACCCCGGAGGATCTCCCCCGCTTCGAGCACAGCCTGAGCGCCTCCGATCTGGGCGATGCGGAGTGGCTGCGCCGACTGCTCGTCAACGTCGGCGTCGAGTTCCGATTCCCCGGCGAGTATCCCCGCGTGGCGAACCGGCGCGGCGAGCAGCTACCACCCCGGCAGCGCGCCTGGGTCCGGACCCCCGGAGTTCTCGACGACGAACCTCTGGTTCAGGCAGCGGGATTCGCGTACTGCTCGGACCTGTTCCTACTCTCGGCCGCCCTACCTCCGCATGCCCGGCACATCGACACCCCCGGGCTGAAACTGGCAAGCCTGGATCACACCGTCTGGCTGCACGCACCGTTTCGCGCGGACGAATGGCATCTGTACGAGCAGCACGGGTACTGGATGGGCGGCGGCCGCGGCATCAGCAGGGGACGTCTCTACAACCGGGACGGCATGCTGCTGGCGAGCACGATGCAGGAAGGACTGCTGCGGTTCCGCTGACGAAGCATCGGCCGCCCGGTCACACAGACCATGCCCTCAAAGCTCGGCGAGCGGCGCAGCCAGACCCCGTCGAGGGGCGTTCCCTCCGCTCATCTGACGCGGTCGAGCAACTTCGTGACCGCCCGGTCGCGCATCACCTCGGGCCGACTGAGCCAGGCTTCGTTCGCAATCGCCCTGCGCAACAACAGATGTGCGGTGTGCTCCCACGTGAATCCAATGCCGCCGTGAATCTGGACGCACTCTTCGCTCGACCGCACCGCAGTGCTCAGCGCCTCGGCCGATGCGAGTTCTGCGGACAGGACCGCATCCGGGTCCACGCCGTCCCGATCCGCTGCCGCGAGAACCTGCCCACGTGCGCCCTCCGCACCGACCAGTAGGTTGGCGCACCTGTGCGAGATCGCCTGAAACGACCCGATGGCCTGCCCGAACTGTTCACGCTGCCCGGCCCATTCGACGGCGAGGGCAAGCGCGCGGTTGGCAACGCCGACGGAGTCCGCCGCGACCAGCAACTGCGCCACCCGACGAGCCGCAGCGAGCGCGTCTGCGACGAGGGCTCCCACGGCCACCACCGTTGCCGGTGTCGCGTCCAGGGCGACGATACCCACCGTCGCGGTGATGTCGATCGAGTTCTGGACGGTGATCGAGGCCGCACCCGGTTCCACGGTCGCCAGCAGAAGTTCACCGGTAGCGGCATCGGTGGCGAGCACGACCAGGATGTCGGCGACCGGAGCGCCGGCCACTCGCTCGACGACACCGGTCAACCGGCCCGCGCCACACACCGGCAATTCTGTGTCGCAGACCCAGCCGCCGTCGTCGACGGGTGCGACGAACGCGGCGGTGGCTCCCTTGATCACGGCTTCGGCCGCCCTGTCTGCACCAGCCGCAAGGAGAACCTCCAACGCGATTGCGGTCGGCACCAGCGGCACCGGAGCAAGGCGGTATCCGGCCTCCTCGACAGCCGCGCAGAGCAGCCGCAGGGGTGCACCGCCGCCGCCGAGTCGCTCCGGAGCGGCCAAACCCGGCAGCCCGAACTTGACCAACTCGTCCCAGAGCCCGATGTCGTAGTCACCCGGCGAGGTCTCCCGGGCGAGGAGGTTTTCGGTCTCGACGTACGAGGAGATCGCCGAGCCGAGGACCTCCCGAAGCGCTGCTTCGTCGCCCTCCGGCGCCGCGAGTGGCCGACCCGGCGTGACGGCCGGGGCACGCCGGCCCTCTCCACGGTGCGACGGCAGCCCCAACACCCCCTCCGCGATCGTGTTCCGCTGGATCTCGGCGGTGCCCGCGCCGATGGTGGTGGCCCGCGACATCAGGTAGCCGTAGGTCCAGCGGCCGCTCTCGGCGGTGCCCTCGGACCGCGCACCCAGTACGGCGGCACTGCCCGTCAACCGGAGGGCGAGCCTGTGCAGATGCTGTTCGAATTCCGACTTGACCAGTCGGTTGACGGAAGCGACACCCCCCGGGTCCTCCCCCCGGAGGACGGCCTCGAGTGCTCGCGCGCTGTTCGCCGCGATGCTCCGTACGGATGTCTCGATCCGGGCAATCTCCTGGCGGATCACGGGATCTTCGGCGTATCCCCGATCGACGGCCAGTCGAACAACCTTGTCGACGGTGCCGCGGTAGCGGAACTCGTCGGCGAGGAACGCGGTGGCACGCTCGTGCCCGAGGGAGGTACGCATGATGGACCAGCCCTGCCCCTCGTCGCCGAGCCGATTGGCGACGGGGACCTCGACATCGTCGAAGAAGACCTCGGCAAAGTGATGGCCGCCGGCCGCATCGCGAAGCGGGCGAATCTCGATGCCCGGCGAGTCCATCGGGATCAGCAGGTACGTGATACCCGACGTTCCGCGACCGGCAGGACCGGTCCGCACCAGTGCAAAGATCCAGTCGGCCCTATCAGCCTTCGTCGTCCAGATCTTCTGGCCCGTCACACGGTAGACATCGCCGTCACGAACGGCCCGGGTCGACAGTGACGCCAGATCACTACCGGCCCCCGGCTCGGAGAACCCCTGGCACCAGAACTCGTCGGCGCGCAGCAGCGGCTCGAGGAACCGATCCTTCTGCTCCTGCGAGCCGTGGACGATGATCGTGGGGGCCACGATGAAGGACATCGCACACGGGTGTTTCGGTGCACCGGCAGCCGAGACCATGCGGTAGTAGTCGAGCTGATCGTCGAGCGAGAGTTCCATTCCACCGACCTCGACGGGCCAGCCCGGGGCCGCCAAGCCGGCGTCGACAAGCTCGGACTGCCACGCTGTCGACGCGTCGAAGCGATCGCGTGACGTGGCCGGTCGTGGGCGCTTGCGATACTCGTCGAGCAGTACGGACAGCCGGGACCGCCAGTCACCGGTGCGAGCGTCGAGCACCGCCGTGGATGTCTCTTCCACCGCGCCACCTCCCTTGTTCGTTCGGTACGGAACTGCATACCGGGAATGAAAGTTTTTGTGTCAGCTCTTCTGACCGCGCCGACTACCGAAGCGCTCACTCACGTCGCTTCCGTTCGATCGGAACGTCACCGCGGCCTCCGCCTCGAGACTCAGGGCGTGCGAGAGAGAAACGCCCGCGCCTTCCTTGAGCAGTCGCAGCATTCGCTGGATCGCCGCGGGGTGCCCGTCGGCGATGCGGTGCGCGATCTCGAGGGTGCGCGCCATGAGCGATTCGTGCGCGACCACTTCGTTTGCGAGGCCGATTCGGGCGGCGGCAGCACCGTCGATCGGCTCGCCGCTGAGGACGAACTGGATCGCGGCAGGCAGCCCGACCATCCGCGGCAGCATCGCACTTCCGCCCCAGCCGTTGAGCAGCCCGATCTGTGCGTGAGTGTCAGCGAATTCGGCGCGGTCCGAGGCGACGATGAACGAGCAGTTCACCGCGAACTCGTAGCCACCGGTGTAGCAGGGGCCGTTGACCGCGGCGATCACCGGCTTCGAGATGCCGCGCAGCACCTGGGTGGGCGTCGGCCCTTCGGTTCGTGGCGACGGACCCGAGAGCGCCTCGGGGAGGTCGACTCCCGCGGAGAAAGATGTTCCGGCACCGGTGATGACGACGACGCGGACCTCGTCATCGGTATCCGCCCGCCACAGTTCCTTCTTGATCGCCTTGCGCATCGCCCGATCGATGGCGTTGCGCCGATCGGGCCGGTTGAGGGTGAGAACCGTGACGAACCCGTCGCGTTCGACGAGCAGCGGCGGCTCGTGCGGATCTTCGGTAGTGGCTTCGACAACCGCTTCGCTCATCGTGTCCCCCTCAGATCGCGGCGGAGGCCGCGGGAACGAGAACCACGTCACGCGAGAGGTCGAGCAGACGCGCCTCGGCGTCGGCGGCGGTACGCCGAACCACCTCACCCGCGGCCGGGATGTCCCTGATCAGGCCCTGGACGACACCGACGGTCCAGATACCGAACTCCGGGTCACCCTCCTCGTAGACCTTGCGGCCTCGGGTACCCGCGACGAGATCCTTGACTTCCTTGAAGCGTCCACCCTTGTTCAGGATGTCGACAACCTCTTCGCTGACCGAGTTGCGGGAGGCACGCATCGTGTTGCGGAGCTGACGGAAGATCAGCTGGGTGTCGAGCTCGGAAGCCCCGACGATCTGATTCTTGATGTTCTCGTGAATGGGGCTCTCCTGCGTGCACATGAACCTGGTGCCCATGTTGATGCCGTCCGCACCGAGCGCGAGAGCAGCCGCAAGGCCGCGGCCGTCGGCGAACCCACCGGAGGCGATGAACGGGATGGTCAGCGCGTCCGCCGCCGCCGGAATGAGGACGAGACCTGGCACGTCGTCCTCGCCGGGATGTCCGGCGCACTCGAAACCGTCGATGCTCACGGCGTCCACACCGATCCGCTCCGCCTTGAGCGCGTGGCGCACGCTCGTGCACTTGTGAATGACTTTGATGCCGTGTTCCTTCAGGTGCTCGACATGCACGGTCGGATCCGAGCCTGCGGTCTCGACGATCTTGACGCCGGACTCGATGATCACCTGGCGGAACTCCGCGTACGGCGGCGGGTTGATGGACAGCGTCAGGGTCAGGTTCACCCCGAACGGCTTGTCCGTCATCGCCTTACAGCGTTCGATCTCCTGCGCGAGAGCATCCGGGGTCGGTTGAGTCAGTGCGGTAATGACACCGAGACCACCGGCGTTCGACACTGCTGCGGCGAGTTCCGCGCGGCCGACCCACATCATGCCGCCCTGCACGATCGGGTGCTCGACCCCGAATTCCTCGGTGAACCGTGTCTTCAACATTGCTGCTCCTAGGCGCGTGCCGGAGATCCGGCGGCAGGTATCACGGTGATCCACCACACCGTCGACGAATACAAAGCTAACATAGTTGACTATGTTGGCGGCTGCAAGATCGTGATCGGACGTCACCCGATGGCAGGCACCCGCCTGTCACGACGAAAGCGCGAACACTCCGGCCAGGTCCGAGGAAAAACCACAGGTCAGGACCGCATTCAGCACGACCGGTACGCTGGGGTGCTTTACTGAGTACTCATAGTCACCCTTGAAAGCGAAGGTGTACGCACCCATGACCGATGACGCCACCGTTGCGCCAGTCTTCGAGCAGCGCGCACTCTCGACGCGTGCCATTCGCACTCCGAAAACTGCCGAGTTGGTTGCTCTCAAGCTCCGCCGAATGATCGTCGACGGCGAACTGAAGGACGGCGATCACCTCCCGCACGAGGCCGAATTGATGGAGCATTTCGCGGTGAGCCGACCGACGCTGCGTGAGGCGGTTCGAGTGCTCGAGGCCGAACGCCTCGTCGAGGTCCGCCGTGGGTCACGCTCCGGCGCCCGTGTGTGTGTACCCGGTCCCGAAGTGGTCGCACGGCCCGCGTCGCTCCTGCTGGAGCTGTCCGGCGCCACCGTCGCCGACGTCTTCGTCGCCCGAGAGGCCATCGAACCGGCCGCGGCTCGCATCCTGGCAGAATCCGGCACCGAGGACGACTTCGACGAACTGGAGAGGCTGCTCGACGAGGAGGTCCCCGCCGCCTTTGCGGCGGGCGACTTCGGCCCCGCCGCTGCACGGTTTCACCTCCGGATGGTCCAACTGTCCGGCAACGCAACGCTTGCCCTGATCGCCGGCATGCTCCACGAAATCTTCGAGCGACACACCACCAACGTGGCCCGTGAACGCGCCGTCGCCGATGCCGAGGCCGCCCACGAGCGCTACAGGCTGTTCGTCCGTTCCCTGCGACGGCTGATCAAGCTGCTCCGCGACCGCGACGGGGACGGTGCCTTCGCCCACTGGAACAAGCACATGAAGGTGGCGCGGACCATGACGCTGCCCGGCAATGAAACGACGCAGGTCCGAGACATCCTCGACTGACACCCGAGCCGGGGCCCCGACCACACACCAGCCGCCGTCCCCCTCACGCTCAGCAGGTGCCCGACCTGGTCGAGGCGACGTCAGACGACGTCGCCTCGGCCGGCCCACTCGGTGGCTCGGCGCTCGAACTCCTGGAATGCGGACAGCGCCCTGGCGACGACCGCCTCGACCTGTTCGGGCTCGGTGTCGAGACACAGCTGCATCACGACGTGATGGGGCCCGTCGGCAGGCATGAGTTCGGACGCGAGCTCCCTGTCGATCAGCCCGGACCTGATGGCACCTTCGCACGACTCGGAGAAGGTCTCCGGCGTGCGCCCTGAGCTCGCCCGGGAAACGTGGCAGTTGATGTCGAATGCCATGTCCGTCAGGTTCGCGAGAACGCGTTCGATCACCAGGCCGGCAGTCGAGTTCCGCTCCAGGAGCTCCACGTCAACGGAGCCGATGGCTTCCACCTGCCGGAGGGCTCGCCGCATGGTGATCAAGATGTGATCGATGCGCTCGGAATCCGATCGAGAGTATGCGTCTCGCGACGACCGCTCGGCAGCGTCGGAGAGCGCAACGCCGGAGGGGGCAGTGGCCACTCCCGCATCCGGAGTCCTGCTCGATGCGACATTCAAGGTGTTCACCCCCCCATGGTGGAGCCATCCCGCGCACCAGTCAACATTCGGAGCTCGGATACCTCGCCACGCATGCCGATCTCCACCCGGAAATATCGGCGATTCGAATCCTGTTCCGCCAGATGGCATGAGCGGTGGACCGGGTGACCCGACAGGACGACAGTGGAGACGATGTGGACTTGGCGTTCCGAGCGCGCTGTCGGATGGGTCCACGCGCGAACATTAAAGCCGAGGGCGAGGATTCATTGTGAAGTCGTTGAGCGATCTGATGCGCAACTGCATGCAGCTGGGATACGTAACCGAGGATATCGATGCCGCGGCAGCGTTCTTGGAGACAAGCCTGGGGACCGTCCAGTGCGTGAAGAGCTATCGATCGTCATTGGGCCGGACACTCGACGGGGCTGCACACGGCGATCCTTCGGCCACGGATCCGGGCGCACTCGAGGGATCATTCGTCGTCGTCGATGGTGCGGTTGCCGAAGAATGGGTGATCGATGTTGCTCTGGTCAACGCCGGAGCGACCAACATCGAGATCATCCGGCCGGTGGGCGGTGCGGTGGACCTCTACCGAGGCAAGCTCCGCGCCGATACTCCGGCGACCTTCCACCATGCAGGGTTTCGTGTCGACGACTTCGACGAGGCCTCCGCACTGGTGGCGAGAAGTGGTCGAACGTGGGCGCAGTACGGAGTCAGTGGTGGTATCCGGTTCGGATACCTGGACCTGACTGCGGAACTCGGACACTTCATCGAGGTAATGGAACTCGACGAGGCGAGCGCGAACATGTTCGCGAAACTGGAAATGGCTTCCAACTCTGTCAACTGATCGTCAGGTCGGTCTCGGGGCTTCCCGCGACGCAGGAAAGGAATGAAATTGCAGAAGAATGAGGCTGACGACGTCTACGACGTCATCGTCGTCGGTTCGGGTGCTGGATTGGTTGGTGCGCTTGCCGCAGCGTCACGTGGGCTCCGAACACTCGTCATCGAGAAGACCGAGTTCATCGGCGGCACCACCGCCTACTCGGGATCGGGATTATGGCTGCCGGGCAACGCTGCCGAGCGTCGCGCCGGGTTGGATTCGGGACCGGACCAGGCCCGTCCCTACCTCGACGCCATCGTCGGTGAGGACGCACCGTCGGCTCTGCGGGAAGCTTTCCTGCGGGCCGGTGCACCCATGATCGACGAACTCGAGAGCCATTCGTGGCTGGGACAGTTCTTCTGGCTGGGCGTACCCGACTATTTCGAGAAGGCGCCGGGCAGCTTGGCCGGTGGCCGCACGATCTTCCCGGAACCCCTTGACCGTTCGGCCCTGGGAGATCTCGAGCCGTTGGTGCGCCGTCCGCAGTGGGCCGAACGCTCCGGCGCCCACCCCGGCGACGTGATGACCGGTGGGCAGGCACTGATCGCTCGCCTGCTGCTCGCGTTCACGGAAACCGGAAACGGGTCGATCCGGACGAACACGCCGTTGAAGCGGCTCGTCGTCGAAGACGGTCGGGTCGTCGGCGTCGAGGCAACCTCCGACGGAGATTCGATCACGTTGCGCGCCCGGCGCGGTGTCATCCTCGCGGCCGGTGGCTACGAGCGCAACGGAGAGTTCCGTCAGAAGTACCAACCGGAGGTGACGGGCGAATGGTCCCAGGGAGCACCCGGTAACACCGGCGATGCCCTTGTCGCCGGAATGGAGATCGGTGCCGCAACGGATCTCCTCGAAGAAGCCTGGTTCGCTCCCGGTCTCGTGGTTCCCAACGAACGTCCGGTGTTCTACACCTCTGTGTGGAGCGGAATCTGGGTCAACGACGCCGGTGAGCGCTTCATGAACGAACGACTCCCGTACGACAGGGCCGGCCACGAAATTCTTCGTGCACAGCGGAATTCGGATGTCTCGCACATCCCGGTTCACTGGGTGTTCGATCAACGCCAGTTTGACAACGAGCGGGCATTCTCCTCACCGCCGGTGGCGCCGCAGTCCACGGACTGGTTCGACATCGACAAGTTCTTGGCGGCCGGCGTCCTCCAGAAGGCCGACACCCTCGAGGAACTGGCGGAACTGATCGGCGTCCCAGCCGGAACGTTGACGAAGAGCGTCGCACAGTTCAACGAGTACGCACTCAGCGGGAAGGACGAAGCGTTCGGTCGAGGCGACGCGCCGTGGGACCGAAACATCGTCAATACGTGCGGCAGCCATGAGGACGGACCGAATCCGTGCCTGGGTTTGATCGGCAAGTCGCCGTTCTACGCCGCGCAGATCGTGTTGTCGGACCTCGGGACGAAGGGCGGACTGAAGACCGACGAGAACTCCCGGGTTCTGCGCGAGGACGGCTCCGTCATCACCGGCCTCTACGCGTCGGGTAACACCATGGCGCCGATGACCGGGCGGATCTACCCGGGTGCGGGCGGCCCTGTCGGATCGTCCATGGTCTTCTCCTACCTGGCCGCACTGGACATGGCTGACTCGAACGGCTGATCGCCGACCCACCCAAAGAACTGAGGGCCCCCGAGGTTGTCATCCTCGGGGGCCCTCAGGTTTCCTGATTGTTTCAGTCCGAGTCGGGCTCAGGCAGCGTCTGTCGAGTGCCCAGGGAAGAGCGAGAGTGTGGGGTCCAAAGCAACGGCCGCATTGTTGACTGCGGTGGCCACCTCACCGAACCCGACCGACATGAGCCGGACCTTCCCGGTATAGGAGGTGATGTCGCCGGCGGCATAGACACCTGCCGCCGTCGTCTGCATACGGCTGTCGACGACGATCGTGCGACGATCCAGATCCATACCCCATTCCGTCAGCGGTCCGAGATTGCTGATGAAGCCGAGCGCGGCGACCACCGCATCGACGGGCAGAACCCGAGGGTCGTTCTGACCGTCGATGCGAACGTGGGCCCGCTGCACGGTGCCGTTCCCGTGGAGCGACTCCACCTGTGCGTCGGTGATGATCTCGACACCACTGTCGTTCAGTTCCCGGACGCTCGCCGCATGGGCCCGGAACGCGCTGCGGCGATGGACCAACGTCACCGAGCGGGCGATCTTCCGCAGTGCGAGGGCCCAGTCCACTGCACTGTCCCCGCCTCCCACGACGAGTACGTCACGGCCGGCATGTTCCTGCGGGTCCGGCACGAAGTAGCTCAAGCCACGCTCGAGAAACTCCTCGCCTGCCGGAAGCGTCCGCGGAGTGAAGGTCCCGATACCCGCGGTGACGATCACCGCTCCGGCATCGATGACGGTGCCGTCGGACAGCGTGACAACCGGTCGGCCGTCCGGGGAGTAGGCAAGAGTGACCGCTTCACGCCCCAGGAGATAGACCGGTTCGAACGCGTCTGCCTGCGCCTTGAGCGCAGCGACGACCTCCCGCCCGAGTGCCCCCGGGACAGCAGCGATGTCGCGGATCTCCTTCTCTGGGTACAGCGCGGTGATCTGTCCACCGCACTGGGGAAGGGCATCGACGAGCACGGTGGACAGTCCGCGGAAGCCCGCCGTGTATGCGCCGAACAGTCCGACAGGACCTGCGCCGACGATGAGGATGTCTGTGGTAACGGTCTCGGCCATGGGCCGTCCTCCTGAAGTATGGCAATGATGACCGGGTCTGCCGGCCTGACCGGCGGCAGACCCGGATATGGAAAGTCAGAGCTTGTTGCGCTCCAGATCGCCGGTACTCGGCGATACTCCGTCAGCTGTGTCCGAGGCGGGTTCCGCGGTGTCGACCGAGAACTCCTCGATGGCCTCGTCACGCCGCTCACGAAGTACCGTGAAACCGACGAGAAGTGCGACGACACAGATCGCGGCCGAGATCCACAGCCACGTGGTGATGCCCTGATCTTGGTAAAACACACCGCCTTCCGGTGCAGACACCATATACGGAGCCAGGACCGCGAACATGACGACCGGAAGAATCGACGATGCACCCGTGGTGCACAACTGCACTGTGCCGGCTGTCGACCCCTGGTCGCCGGCGGGCGTGGCACGCATCACCAAATTCGGAACCGCAGCGGTGGATACGCCACCGGCAAGGCCGAGGAGGAGGCTGCCGATCATCACGGTGGCGAAAGTATCGTGCGCCAGCGCGAACGACACCAATGATGCCGCGAAGACAGCGATTCCCAGGGTCAGGAATGCACGAGGGTTTCGTCCTCGCGCAAGGAGTACGCCGATCACAGCGCCACCGAGGACAGTCGCCAGTTGCTTGGGAGTGGCGATGCTGGAGAATTCCAGGGGGTTCAATCCGAGACCGTACGTGACGCCGTTGTCCCGCGAAGTCATCGCGAGCAGCGGGACCAACTGATAGGTCGCGGCCGACACCGAGTAGGCAACCGCGCCCGCGAACGCCACGAACACCAGGGGCTTACGTCGGAAGAGCGCGAGTTTGATGATGGGCTCGTCGACGTTCCGCGTGCGCCACACGAACACGCACCCGAGAACGATCCCGATGAGCAGCAGCGGCGAGGCTTCGAGCCAACCCCAGGTCCGGCCCATGCTGACGTAGAGCAGCACGGGAACAACGGCACCGGCCAGGATGAGGCCACCGAGGAAGTCCGGCTTTGCCTCACGACGATTCGTCGATTCGGGCAGGATCGCCCAGATCCCGATGCACAGGCCGAGGGTCCATACCGCATCGAACAGGAACATTCCGCGGAAGCCGTGGTGCTCCAACAGCCATCCGATGACCGTGGGTGCTGCGATCGTGAATGCTCCCATTCCGGTGACGGTGATACTCGCTGCGAACGCGGCCTGCTTGGGCGGGTAGATGTCGCGAATGAAGGACGGGATCAGCGAGAGCGTTGCGAGAATGGGGCCCTGGAGAATTCGCCCGATCAGCAGGACCGTGAAGCTCGGAGCCACGGCGCAGATCAGGGCTCCCACCCCGGCCACCGTCATGGTGATCAGCAGCACCCGCCGCTTGCCGTAGAGGTCGGCGGCCTTACCGAGGAGTGGCGCGCAGACTGCACCGACGAGGAAGTAGACGGTCATCAGCCAACCGCCCTGCGTTGTCGGAAACTCCTTCAGGATGCTGGGCAGACCGATCGAGACCATGCTGTTGCCCAGCGAGAGCGCTTCGAGCACTGCCGACATGAGAACGATTCCGACGATCATCGTGGCGGTCCAGCCCTGTGCAGAATCGGGATCTCTGCCAGTTGTCGGTGTGGGTAGTGACATCGGTGTTCCTCCGTGGGAGGTAGGGGGCGAACGTGCGTATCAGCCGGATCGCCGGTGGTTCGCTTTCTGACGGGGGACGTCGAGCGGTATCCCGGCACCGACATGAGAATCGCTCTGTGACCGACACAGCTTAGGACGCCGTCACGAAGTACCCGCAGCGCCTATTCCATTTGATGGAACGACAAATGGACAATACGAAACCACTGCTGGAGAGTGATTTTCAAGCCTGATACAGGCAGCGTTCGGCGGGTGGCAGCCGGGCGGCTCCGCCCGGTTGTGCAGACCAGATGTGGTTCAGGCGGCGGTCCGTGTATCGCCAACGGCGCCCAGACACCGCCGGCCGTACCGGCCTCGTTGTGCTGCCGAGGCATCGGTCGATCTCGAGGTCCCAGAGCAGTTAGTGGATGAGGAAGGCATATCGCATGAGTGACGAAGTCCGGGTGTGGATCGAACACAACCTGTGCACCGGAGACGGTCTGTGCGTCCAGTACGCCCCCGACGTCTTCGAGTTCGACGACGCCGGGGTCGCCCATGTCAAGAGCGAACCAGCGGGTCCACTACTGACCGAAGAGGGGGCATCCGCACACGTGCCGGACAGCCTTCGCCTCGACGTCATCGATGCCGCCGACGGATGCCCGGGAAACTGCATCCACGTCGCCCGGATCGCCGACGGTGTCGAGATCGCCGGCCCGAACGCCTAGCCAAGTTGCCCACGTGCAGACGCACGATTGAACGCCAGTTACAGGAAGTGTGGTTGCGATGACAGTCGTAGATGAGCTTCGGATGAATCGGCCCATCTGGTTCGAAGGTGACGTTCCGCCGGAGAAGGTGCCCGAGAAGTACCGCCTGGACCGGGCTTTCATTCCGAAGGGTCGCTACCTGGACGAGGAGTTCCTGAAGCTCGAACTCGACAAGATGTTCACCCACACATGGCAGATCGCCTGCCGCGTCGAAGAGCTACGGGACGTCGGGTGCTTCGTCGAGTACGAGATCGGCAAGTTCTCGGTCCTGCTCGTTCGTGAGTCGAAGACCGAGATCCGGGCGTACCACAACGCATGCCGCCACCGGGGAACCCGTCTGGCCCGGGGTCGCGGACGAGTCGGCTCGCTGATCTGTCCGTTCCACGGCTGGCGCTGGAACCTGGACGGCTCCATCCGACTGGTGCTCGACCGGGAGGAGTTCGTTCCCCGCTCCGACGACGACCTCGGCCTGGTCCGCGTTCGGGCCGAGCAGTGGGCGGGCTTCGTCTTCATCAACCTCGATCCCGAGGCCATGCCTCTGCTCGAGTACCTCGACCCCGTCGCGAGGATCTTCGCGCCGTTCCAGCTCGAGAACTTCCGGTACCGGTGGGGCAAGGGCATCATCGCACCGTGCAACTGGAAGACGGCGATGGACGCATTCCTCGAGGCCTACCACGTGGCGGGAACCCACCCCCAACTCTTCCGCCTCGACAAGTCCGATGACAAGCTCGCCTCGCTGAAGGAACTCGACAATCGGTCGTGGGCCCCGACGACCGTATACGAGCGGCACGCCCACTACTCGGCACTCGGGCCCAAGGCGTCGTCCTCGAGGAACGACGGTAAGGATCCGTCGAAGAAGACCGGCGACGGCAAATCCGACGAGCGCCTGAGCATCGCAGCCTCGATCCAGTACCTCCATGAGGATATGCGCGGTCTCGAGAACGAGCGCAGCTGGCGTGTCGCGGAAGCACTGAAGACGGCCGAACTGCCCGAAGGGATGACTGCGGGCAAATACTTCCTCCAGCTCTACCGGGAGCTGTCGATCGAGGAAGGCTACGACTGGCCGGTGATCACGCCCGAGCAGTGGTCCGAGGCAGGCAGCTCCTGGAACGTGTTCCCGAACAGCATCATCCTTCCGGGTCAGGGCTCGGCGTTCTGGTACCGGGCGCGGCCGATCGATGACGATCCCAACAAGTGCCTGTTCGAGATCTTCAGTCTCGACCAGATTCCGGTCGCCGACTATGACAAGAAGCGCGAGTTCGAACCGCAGTACTTCGACGACTACCGCGACGCCGACCTGGGGCAGGTCTTCTCCCAGGACTTCGCGAACATGAAGGACGTCACCGTCGGTATGCACTCCCCCAGCTTCGACGGCCACCGGCTGAGCGAAGAGCAGGAAATGACGATCTGGAACCACCACCGGGTCGCCGACAGGTTCATCTTCAACGACTGAAATGAATTCCGCATACGCAACTGCGTAACTGCGTACATCGTGTACCGCCACCGGATTGGAGTTGAGCATGGGGGTTCATTCCCTGGGCTACATCAGACTGAACACGTCTGATATCGACGCATGGAAACGGTTTGGAGAGGACTTCGTCGGCTTCATGCCCGTCGACGGCGCCGACCCGAGCTCCTTGTACTTCCGCATGGATCACTATCCCGCCCGAGTGGTGGTGACTCCCGCCGAGGAGTCGTCCTGCACGGCGATCGGGTTCGAGGTGATGAACCGGCGAGAGCTGGACGAGCTGGTCCGCGCGATCAGTGCGGAGGGTATCGAGGTGTCCTCCGGGTCGAAGGAGGAATGCGCGGAACGCCGAGTGAGCGGTTTCGCCCGATTCGCGGATCCCGGCGGCAACCAGATCGAGCTGTTCTACGGGCCGGTGCTCGATCATGTGCCGGTGAACACTCCGCTGGTGTCGAAGTTCGTCACCGGAAACATGGGGCTCGGTCACGTGATCGTGACGGCTGAGGACGTCGAGAAGACGTTCGACTTCTACAACCGAATCCTCGGATTCGTCGAGCGGAACACCGCTGGACCGGTCTACTTCATGGGATGCAACCCCAGGCACCACAGCTTCGGTATCACGCCGAGGCCGGGCCCGGCGGGCAAGGTCGTCCACATCATGGTCGAGGCGGAGACCCTCGACGACGTCGGCCTGGCCCTCGATCGCGCCTACGACATGGACCTGCCGATGATGAACACGCTCGGCAAGCACACCAACGACCAGATGGTGTCGTTCTACGTCTACTCGCCGGACAACTACGCCTTCGAGTTCGGATGGGACGGATTGCAGGTCAGCGAAGAGACACCGACCTATGCAATCACCGAGGGCGCATTGTGGGGCCATCGGTTCTCACCGCCCCCGCAGTGACCTCCATCGGCCCCCCCACAACTGTGCTTGTCGGGGGGCCGATGACGTTCTGAGCGCCAGACACGCACTTCCAGCGATGACGTAGGCTACGTGCCTGGGCATGGGCTTGTGCATCACATCGCGAGCGTCCATGCTCGGATCGAGGGGATAGGAGTTCCTGGTAGATGCGACTTCCGGAGGGAAAAGAGCCGGCAGCAGTTGCACCCGAAAAGCTCGCCGTCCAAGTTGCTCGACGGATCGTCGACGAGATCATCGAACGACAGTGGCCGATCGGCGAAGTTCTCGGCTCCGAAACTGCGCTGCGTGAGCATTTCGGGGTGTCCCGGTCGATCCTGCGTGAAGCGATCCGGGTGCTCGAGCATTCTCGGGTGGTGCAGATGCGACAAGGGCCGGGCGGTGGGCTCGTCGTCGGTACCCCCGATCCGACTCCGGCCATTCGCGGAGTTGTCATCTACCTGGAGTACGCCGGGGCGACTGTGGAGCAGGTTGTGCATGCCCGCTTCGTCTTCGAACGAATGGCCATCGCGGCCGTTTCGGAATCGTTGACCGAGAGCGGAGTGCAAGAGCTCAGATCGAGCGCATCCGGTGAGGACGGTCGTCTCCCCGAGAACTTCCACATAGCGTTGGGTCGTCTCTCCGGGAACCCGGTACTCGAGCTGTACATCGACATCCTGGTCAGATTGACGGCGGCATACACCCATCGTGCACGAGGGATCGCCGGAAACACCGAGGAGGAGGGTTGCGCGGCCGCCAGGCAACATCTGGCGATTGCCGAATCGATAGTGGCCGGCGCCAGCAGTCGAGCACAAAGTGACCTGGTGACCCACCTCGACAGAGCTGCCACATGGTTGAGTGGCCTCGTCCACCCCCAGCCCGGAGAGAGTACGGCGATCGGGCCGATGGACCTGGATCCCGACGAATGGCCACGGGAGAGGAAGTTGGCCGGGTCCGTTGCAGGGCGCATTCGTGACGACATCGTCAGCGAGGGCCGGTACGTCGGCGAAGTCCTGGGGTCGGAAGCCGATTTCGTTTCACGGTACGGGGTGAGTCGCTCGGTGTTCCGCGAATCGATTCGGATTCTCGAGCACTACAGCGTGGCTCGTATGCGCCGAGGACCAGGGGGAGGGCTGGTCGTTCTCGAGCCCGATCCGACCTCCAGCATCCGGACGATTGCCCTGTACCTGGACTTCCGCGGAGTGACGGTCGAGCACCTGCGCGCAGTGCGCGAGGAAGTCGAATTGGGCTGCCTCACAGCCGCGATGAGGTCCGGGATGCTTGACAAAGCAGAACTCTGGGGAGATCGACAGAGGCGCGATTCGAAGGCCGGCCGGTGCAGTACCTGCCTCCGGGATCGAGTCGCAACACTGAGCGGAGATCCGGTGCTGATGCTGTTCCGCTCCGTTCTGGCCACTCTCTGGGACGAGTACGGCACAGGCCGTCGACCAAGCGATCCCTGCCGCTCGACAGATCAGACACCGGACGACCGAGCCGAGCTCGATGCGATCGTCGACGCCATGGTTGCCGGCGACGAAGGGCTCGCCCAGTTCCGAATGAGACGACATCTCCGGGAACACCCAGGCTGGTGAGTCAGGCGTTCAAGCCCGAATTCATTCCCAGCACCGCATAGAACCGAACGTCACCCATCGGCGCCCCACTCGGCCATTCCATCGAGCGGAATCGACGCAAGACGTGTCGATCGACCCGCAACTACGATGAAGCAATGACACTCGTATTCGGCAACCTTGTCGACGGTTTCGATTGGGTACCAATGGGTCTCGATCAACAGGCCAGCCCCAGCTACTTCTGGAACGAAGGTGGACTCCTCGCGGACGCACCGGTCGACTTCGGCGCGACCTTCGAGGGGAACATGTTCGTCACCAGCAAGCCGATCGACAGGCCTCGTTTCAATCGCAATCCGCTGCGGGTGACTCCGGGATTCACTGTTCCTCGCCATCATCACAACATGGACGAGATGCTGTTCATGCTTGCGGGTGAGTACAACATCGAGCACTACGACAACGAGGAACCCGAAACGGTCACAGTGCGTGCCGGCGACATCTTCGTGAGCCGTGCCGGGACGGCGTACACGATGACCGCGGGAAGCGAAGGCGCAACCTACATCGAGACGTGGCCGACGCCGGTGACGGAACTCGAGACCTACTGGCACAACTATGGCTGGGTCGCAGCCAAGGGGGAGAATCGGTGACCGCGACATTGCAGGAAATCACCCACGACAACACCAGCCGCACCCTCGAGACGAAGAAGGGCGTGCTCCACTATCACGAGGCGGGAGACGGCCCCCCTCTGCTTCTTCTGCACGGCTCCGGTCCCGGTGTCAGTGGGTGGAGCAACTACCAGGGCAACCTGCCGATCTTCGCGAAACATTTCCGCACTCTGATTCTCGACTTTCCGGGATTCGGCAAGAGCTACTCGTGTGACGACAACCCTATGCTGGCGGCCCTTCCGGCGGTACTCGACTTCCTCGAAGGCATGGAGCTCGACGCGGTTCCGGTCGTCGGCAACTCCATGGGCGGCAGCATTGCCGCCCGACTCGCTGCCGGCCATCCCGAACGTGTGAAGCGACTGGTCACGATCGGCGGCGTCGGAACCCCAGTGTACAGCCCGGCGCCGTCCGAGGGAATCAAGCTCCTGGTCCAGTTCGTCGAAGACCCCACACGCGAACGCCTCGTGGCATGGATGGAATCCATGGTGTACGACACCGCTATCCTGACCGACGAGTTCGTCGAAAGTCGCTGGAAGGCAGCATCGGATCCCACGGCGCTGAGCGACGTCAGAAAGCTGTTCAATTCGGCAGCTCTCGCCGGAATGCGCGGACGGAACGGAGCAGCCGCTGTCAACCAGGTCGAGACCCTCACGAAGATCGAGGCGCCCACTCTGATCACCTTCGGACGTGACGACCGAGTCACCCCACTCGACAGTTCCCTCATGCCGATGCGCCTGATCCCGAACTGCGAACTGCACGTCTTCCACAACTGCGGCCATTGGGCGATGATCGAGCGCAAAGCCGAGTTCGAAAACATTGTGCTCGCATATCTTCTCCGCGACATCGAGTGCTGACTGTGCAGTTCGGTCGATGATGCACCCGGCGGTCTCACGGAGCTGGTGCGGCGTGGCATGAGCAGTGTGTCGGTCGAGAGCGACTGGCACTCTGCGCATTTCCCTCGTGCGGCGAGGGTCCCCAAACTTCCAAGGCTTCGGCTGTCCCGACTATTTGGATGTGAATTCCCATGAACTCTCGTGAGTACCGCAAGTGGCGCCAAATGCGTCGCGCCGCTTCGATCGAAGCCAACCGTAAACGCAATCATCCCGACACCGAGGCGGAGCGCCTCATCGAATTTGCCAGCAAATGGGCACCATTCGGGGGCGCCACCGAGGAGGAAGTCCTCGTGCACTTCGGAATGACAATGCACCGGTTCATCGAGCGATTGTGGCAGGTCATCCCTGAATCGAACTGTTCCCAAGAGGAGGTACTCGTTCTAGTGAGCGCATACCCCCACCGAGTCGGCGGCCCAGTCGGCTGACAGTCCGACAGGTCCCAGTAGGCCGCTGGGACATTACCCGGACTTCTCGACGGCCGATGACTCCCTCTCGCCGAACATACGTAAAACGAAGGCTCGTCCCGCTCGAACGAGATGTTCTTCTGACAAGCGGCGTGCCTTCTCTGGATCGCCGGCGATAACCGCCGCGACGATATCGTCGTGCTCGCGCAGCGCGCAGCTCGCCTGTTCAGGGATCATATCGAAGTAGGACGTGGGGATAAGTCGTCCAGTCTGCCGAAGCAGTATCAGCAATCTCGCTGAATTACTCGCCCTATTGATTGCTCGATGAAACAAGAAATTCGCTGTCCGTATATCACCGCCCGCATCTGCTGCAGCACGAACCTCATCCGACAGGAGACGGATTTCCTTGTGCTGTTCGGGTGTTCCACGTTCAGAAGCCCATGCTGCAGCGGTACCGGACAGGACCGCCATGAGAGCGAAGTTGTCTTCGACATCGCGTGGGGTCAGGCCGACTACTGATACCCCAGTCCTCGGTGCTACCTCCACCAGACCTTCGTGTACGAGCACCAAGCAGGCCTCGCGAACCGGAGTGCGGCTGGTTCCCAGTTCAGCAGCGGTCTCATCCAGATCGATCCGCATTCCCTTGGATAGTTTTCCGCTGATGATCTCGTCACGCAGGACTTCCGCGATACGGTCCCGTACCGTCGCCCCGAGCTTCGGATTTCGTCTACTGTCGCCGCGGCCGCGAGAACTTTTGCCGGACGTTTGCATCATCGAATCCACAGCGTCCCGAGCAGGGCGAACGCAGGATCGCCCGCCGCCTTCGTCGAGATGGTGAAGGATCGGACATTCGCACAACTCATGCCGTCATGATATATCAGAAACTTGCGGGTGTGCCCTCATGCCCTCTGCTCCTCCGCGTCAAGGGAGGGTCAGAACAGATCGAAGTCGTAGCGCTTCGCGAGTTCATGGAGAGTGGGAGAGAACGACGACGCGCGATGCTCGTCCAGTTCGTACACGAGGGATCGCACCGCGCCCAAAATATGCCGCGCCAGCTCGCGCTCTGCCCGATCGGCGTCGCGCGCTGACCACGCGTCGAGAATTCGCTGATGACCTTCATTCGAATGCATGAGATGGTCGTCGACGTTCCAGTACACGCGTCGGTACCTCGAGTAACGCTCCCAGTATCCACGAAGCCCGCTCTGGATTGGGTCGAGTACTACTTCATCGTCGAATCCGTAAAGGGCGTAGTGGAATTTGCGATTCGCTTCGGCGATGGCGTCGAATCTGGCCACTCCATCGGAGGGCTGTTCCGCGATCAGACCTCGAGCAATATCCCGAATTGATCGCTCATCCGCGTCCGTATGGCTGACCGTCGCCACGCGGATGGCGAGCGGTTCGAGCAGGAGACGCATGGCGGAGATCTCCTGGACTTCGGCCGACGAGAACCTGCTTACCTCCACCCCGGATCGCGGGCGCATGTCGATCCATCCTTCGGACTCGAGCAGTCGGAAGGCTTCTCGCAGTGGAGTTCGGCTTACCCCGAAGGCTTCGGCATATTCGTCCTGACGAATCCGCATGCCGGGTTCCAACTTGCCCGTGATGATCTGCTCACGCAGAGAATCCGCAATCCGTGAGACGAGTGATCGTGCATCGAGGTGCATTGATGCCGCCATCGTCCCTCCATTCTGAATCCAATCGATTGGATGTGATGCTGCCAATATACCGTGGCGGGAAGGACCGGCGGTACGGAGCGTCGCCGGTCCTTGCCGAGGGGTCAGGATCCGGTGGACGGATGAGGAGGCGCCGAGATTCCAAGATGATCGCGAAGCGTCGGGCCCTCATAGTCGCGGCGGAAGATGCCACGTTCCTGCAGGATCGGGACGACCATCCGCACGAACTCCTCGAATGCGCCCGGCAGGTGGGTGGCGGCGAGGACGAACCCGTCGCAACCACCGCTCTCGAACCACTCCTGCATCTGGTCCGCGACACTTTCGGGGGTACCGACGAATCGGGGGCCCTGCAGCAACGTCGCACGGTGCGCCGCCAGGTCGCGGACGGTGACGTCACGGTCGAGGTGGCGCCGGACGCCCTGAGCCAGCCCGCGGATTCCTCCGCTGGCCGCCATCATCTCGTCGGTCACCACATCGTCGAGTTCGTGCTGGGAGAAGTCGTAGTTCAGCGCCTCGGAGAGCAGGGCGAGCGAGGCGATCGGGTGCACGTACGCGTCGAGGAACAGCCGTTCCTTCTCCTCCGCGATCATCTGTGTTTCGCCGACCACGGCGTAGGCCATGGGCAGCAACTTGACGTCATCGGGATTGCGGCCTGATGCGGCAATCTGCTCCTTCTGCTCCCGGTAGTGCTGCTGTGCTACGGGCAGACCGGGGTCAGCGGTGAAGATCATGTCGGCCCATTCGGAGGCGAACTCCCGGCCACGACCGGACGAGCCGGCCTGTAGCAGCGCGGGGCGGCCTTGTGGGGTGCGCGGCACGGTAAGCGGCCCGCGCACCTTGAACCACTTGCCCTCGTGGTTGATCTCGTGAACCTTGTCCGGATCGGCGAATTCGCCGCTCTCCCGATCCAGCACCATCGCGTCGGGCTCCCAGGAGTTCCACAGTGCGACGACCGCCTCGAGAAACTCCTGAGCTCTGTCGTACCGTGCGTCGTGATCGAGGTGGTTCTCCAAGCTGAAGTTCTGCGCCTCCGAGTCGTTCACCGACGTGACGATGTTCCACGCCGCACGGCCGCCCGACAGGTGGTCCAGCGTGGCGAACGTGCGGGCGACGTGAAACGGTTCGTAATAGGTCGTGGAGTACGTCGCACCCACGCCGATCCGGCTGGTGGCGCCGATGATCCCGCCAAGGACCGCTGTGAGGTCGAGCTTGATCGGACGCGCGCCGTGGCGGACGGCGCCGGCAACCGAATCGCCGTACACACCGGGCATGGCGAGGCGATCGTCGAAGAAGACCAAGTCGAACTTGCCCTCTTCCAAAGTGCGTGCGACGTGCTGGTAGTACTCCATCGTCAGGAAGGAGTGTTGGGCCGAGGGGTAGCGCCACGAGCCCGAGTACACGGTCACGTTGCCGGCCTGCATGAAGCCGACGAGGGTCATCTGGCGGGTCATAGGTTTCTCCTGTTCTGCCCGGCGAGACCGAGCAGTTCGGCCCTGTGGGCAATGGTGGCGGCGTGGCGCAGGTGGGCGGCATCGACGAGCATCCCGTCGAGCGCAGAAGCCCCCTTGCCCAGATTTTCGGCGTCGCGGTAGGCCGCAACCACCCGCTCGGCGTGCGCGATCTCCTCCGGAGTGGGAGCGAAGGCGTCGTTGGCGATCTCTACCTGGCTCGGGTGGATGGCCCACTTTCCCGAGTAGCCCATAGCTCCCGCCCGGTCGCACGCCGTGCGGTAGGCGTCGGGATTCTTGTAGTTCGGGAACGGCGCATCAATGGCATCGATCCCGGCGCTGCGTGCAGCGACGATCACCCGGGACCGGGCGTAGTGCCACATGTCGCCGGGGAAGTCGACCACCGGGTCGAAGTTCGTATCGACGCGCGCGCCCTGCGATGCAGAGAAGTCGCCCGCGCCAAAGATGATCGCTTCCAGCCGGTCGCTGGCATGAGCGATCTCGTCGACATTCTGCAGGCCCTCGGTCTCTTCGATCAGTACCTCGAGCGCGATTTTCTTCTCCAGGCCGATGGTCTCCTCGAGTTGGGTGAGCAGGGTGTCGACCCACCACACGTCCCGCGCACGGCGGACCTTGGGCACGATGATCACGTCGAGCGACTCACGAGCAATGGTGACGACCTCGATTACGTCGTCGTACGCCCACCTCGTGTCGATGCCGTTCATTCTGATCGCGCGGGCTGTATGTCCCCAATCGAGGTCGCGTAACGCGACAGCGGCTTTGCCCCGTGCCTTTTCCCGTTCGGCGGGTGCACAAGCGTCCTCCAGGTCGAGGAACACGAGGTCGGCGCCCGAGGCCGCCGATTTCGCGAACATCCAATCGTTGCTGGCAGGCGTGGCCAGTTCGGAGCGGCGCGGTCGCATTGCCCGTGGTTCTGTCATATCAGATGGCGCCCTTCTCGTTTGCTTTCGGCGGTGCTCTTCATCTAGACCAGCCGCTTCCGTGGGGAGGCTGCGAAGAGTGGATCCGGTGCCCTCCGGTGGGGTTGGCGCTCACAGCTTCTGCTCGATGAGGGCAACCACTCGCGCATCCGTGGATGCTTGCTTCACCGGACGTTTTGGATACAATCGAATATATTCGAGTCTGCCGCGTCACGTCAACCATGAAGCGTGGGCCACGGCATGACACGGCATCCCTACTCTCGATTCCGTACGACAGGAGCAACCTGTGACCACCCGCTCACGTCCCCGACGCTCAGCCCTCTACGTACCCGGGGACAATCCACGGGTCCTCGACAAAGCCAAGAAACTGCCGGCTGACGTGCTCATATTCGATCTCGAAGACGCAGTAGGCCCCGAGGCCAAAGCATCGGCACGGAAACGTGTATGCGAGCTGATCGACTCCGGCGCCTACGACCCCAGAGAGCTCGTCGTCCGTATCAACGGCCTGGGCACCGACTGGCATGGTGACGACCTCCGCGCGGTTGCGTCATCACGTGCCCACGGCATTCTCATCCCGAAAGTGAATTCAGCTGCGGAAGTTCGTCTACTCGCGGATGCACTCGGCGCCGCCGGAGCGCCAGAACACCTGCAACTCTGGGTGATGGTCGAGACACCGGCCGCATTCCTGCACGCCGAGGAGATCGCAGCTGCCAGCAAGCGACTAGACGTGCTCGTGATCGGCACCAATGATCTGATCAACGACATCCACGCGCTGCACGTGCCAGGGCGATCCCCCATCATGGCCGCTCTGTCTCTGGCGGTGCTGGCGGCGAAGTCTGCGGGTAAAACCATCCTCGACGGGGTCTTCAACAGCATCGAAGACGACGCGGGATTCGCGAACGAGGCACGCCAAGGCCGAGCGATGGGCTTCGACGGAAAGACGGTGATTCATCCGTCTCAGCTCGCACCGGCTAACGCAGCTTTTGCACCGAGCCGGCCGGAAGTCGACCGCGCACGAGCGATCATCACCGCCTACGACAAGGCCCGTGAGGCAGGTGAGAGTGTCCTAGTCGTTGACGGTCGCATGGTCGAGGGTCTGCACGTTCGAGATGCCCATCGCATTCTCCGGCTACACGAACTCGCCACCGAGATCGACTGCGCCACCCCATCGAGCGTCTGACCGACCCGCTCCGTACCAGGAACCTGGCCATCATCGACCGATCACACGCCGTGAGGGAGAACTGTGTCATCAACTGAATCAATCGTGCACGCCACACCCGAGAGTCACCGGCGGCGGGAAGGCCCATACTTCGACGACCTCGCGATCGGGCAACGTGCCAAGTCGCCCGGACTGACGTTGACTACGGGACTTGCGGCCACCCACCAAGCGATACTCGGTGACCGGGTGCCGCTCGCCCTCGACGCGCACCTCGCCGGCAGAGTGACCGGAGCACGAGGACAGATAGCCAACCCCGCCCTCGTGTGGGACGTCGCAATCGGACAGTCGACGCACTTCAGTCAACGTGCCAAGGCAAATTTGTTCTATCGCGGGTTGGCCCTGCGACGACTGCCCGAAATTGGCGACACCCTCTATACAGAGACCGAGGTCATTGCACTTCGTGAAAACAAGCGCCGTGAAGACCGTCATCCCACCGGGATGATGGCGCTACGCATCAAGACCGTCGATCAGGAAAACCGTGTTGTTCTCGACTTTTCACGCTGCGCGATGATCCCGATGAGTGCCGCACACATCACGACCAACCACCAGGATGATTTGTCAGCCATCAGTTCGGGCCTTGATCGCCAGGTGCTGCGAGACCTGACCGCAGACTGGCGCCTGTCGCTCCTGCCGACGACTACACCGGTGTCGGTCCGTGATCGATGGACAGTGAAATACGGAGACGTGGTCACCTCCGCCCCGGAGTTGGCGCGCTTGACTCTCAATCTCGCATCTGTCCACCACGACTACCGTGCGGCGGGGTCTCAGCGACTGGTCTACGGTGGCCACACGATCGGTCTTGCCTCGGCTCAGTTGTCGAAGACACTGCCTGGTTTGGCCGCCATCGTTGGATGGCAAAGCTGCGACCACCTTGCCCCGGTCTACGAGAACGACACAGTTTTCAGCACAATCGAGGTCGAAGACGTCGAACCACTCGGCGAGGTCGGCCGCTTGGTCGACCTGCGTTCGGTCGTACACAAGGTGCAGCCTGATGGGAACGCGCCGGTGGACGTTCTCGACTGGCGCATCGTGGGAGTAATGACATGACCGCAGGCGTACTCGCCGGGATGCGGATTATCGAAGGTTCGGCCTTCGTAGCCGCGCCTCTCGGTGGTATGACACTGGCGCAGATGGGTGCGGACGTCATCCGATTCGACCAAATCGGCGGCGGCTTGGACTACCACCGCTGGCCGGTCACAGAGGGCGGCCACAGCCTGTTCTGGGCCGGTCTCAACAAAGGTAAGCGGTCAATCCAGATCGATCTACGCTCAGACGCGGGCCGCGAGCTCGTCCGGGCACTCGTCACGGCGCCCGGTGATAGCGGCGGAATCTTCCTGACAAATTTCCCAGCCCGAGGCTGGCTCGACTACGACCGACTACGCGCAGAGCGCGCCGACTTGATCATGGTGGTATTGACCGGCAACGGCGATGGCAGCAGCGAAGTGGACTACACCGTCAATCCCGCCACAGGATTCCCGTCCGTCACAGGCGCCAAAGACTACGACGCCCCCGTCAACAGCGTCCTACCCGCTTGGGACATCGCGCTCGGCACTCTCGCGGCGGTAGGCCTGCTCGCCGGGGAACGACACCGCACACGCACCGGCGAAGGCCAACTCATCAATGCTTCACTGTCCGATGTTGCCTTCGCCATGGTCGGCAATCTCGGCCGGCTCGGGCAAGCCGCACTAGGCGGAAACAGCGGGACAGACAAGGACGGCAATTACCTGTACGGCGCGTTCGGAGCGCCGTTCCGCACGGCCGACGGTCGCCATGTGATGGTTGTCGGGCTTACCGGCCGACAGTGGTCAGCCTTGCGCGATGCCACCGGCCTCACGGATCGCTGCGACGACATCGAGCGCGAAAGCGGTGTCGACCTTGAAACGGAGACGGGTCGCTATGTCGCTCGCGAACGAATCGCCGAATGCCTCCGGCCGTGGTTCGCGCAGCGAACACTGCCCGAGGTCGCCAGAATCCTGAACGAGCGGCAAGTGGCCTGGGGGCCCTATCAAACCTTCACCGAACTCCTCGACGATCGTCGTCTGTCGTCGGCGAATACGATGTTTTCTCCGGTGGAGCACCCCGGCGTCGGAACGTACCCGATGCCGGCCTCTCCCCTCAACTTCGCCGAATCGGGACGACTCCCCGCACGTCGCGCCCCCCAACTGGGCGAGCACACGGACGAAATCCTCACCGACGTACTCGGTTTGGCCGACCATGAGATCGGAAAACTCCACGATTGCGGCGTCGTCGCAGGGCTGCTGAAGTAATTTCCGAGAGCACGGGGTGTGCCCATCTCTGATTTCCGATCGACTTCAATAGCGTCAACAACGTTGACTGACCACGTCACAGACGGTGCGCGTCAGGTCGGTCCAGACCAACCGACCGACACTCGGGGCACCGTTCGCATGTAGAGGAGAATCATGGTTGAGAACTCGAACAACACGAAGGCGCTCGAGGGCCTTCGCGTGATCGACGCAGCGTCGCTCGCCGCAGCGCCATTGGTCGCGACTTACCTCGCGGAGTTCGGCGCGGAAGTGGTCAAAATCGAAGAACCCCAAGGTGGGGACGCACTTCGCGCATGGGGAGTCCGCAAGGACGGTATCGGCCTCATGTGGAAGAGCGTCGCACGCAACAAGAAGACTGCCACCGCCAACCTGCGTACCGCCGAAGGGCAACAGCTGATACGAGACCTGGCCGCCGAGGCGGACGTAATTATCTTCAACACAAGGCCGAGCACACTCGAGAAGTGGGGACTCGACTACGAGTCGATGCGCCACACTCACCCGCATCTAATTTATCTACACATCACGGCGTTCGGCGAGGGTGGCCCCGACAGCGACCGTCCTGGCTTCGGAACCCTCGGCGAAGCAATGAGCGGTTTCGCGTACACCACCGGTGAAGCCGGAGGCCCGCCGACTCTCCCCTCCTTCATGCTCGCAGACGGTGTCGCCTCTCTCAACGCTGTCTACGCCACCATGATTGCGCTCTATCACCGCGACCTTCGAGGTGGAGGTGGACAGAAGATAGACGTAAACCTCGTCGAGCCCCTCGCGCGACTGCTCGAGCAGTCCGTTCTCACCTACGATCAACTCGGAATCAATACCACACGCCAAGGCAATCGGTGGTCGATCACCGTTCCGCGCAACACCTATCGAACCAAAGATGACCGATGGATTGTCATGTCGGGCAGTGCACCCTCGATCGCGCTGCGCGTCTACAAGGCGATCGGGCGACCCGAACTGGTCGACGTACCGGAGTTCGCGGACCCGCAGATGCGGCTCGAACACGCCGATGAGATCGATGAAATGGTCGCGAACTGGGTAGAGGCCCGCACATTTGACGAGGTCATGGAGACCTTCAGTCGCGAGCAGGTTGCCGTGGCACCGGTGTATAACGCACAGCAACTGCTCGATGATGAGCATCACATGGCCCGCGGAACGTTTGTCCGCGTATCAGATTCCGACCTGGGCAGCATGCAGGTGCAAGGACCAGTACCTCGCTTGTCGGCGACGCCGGGCAGGGTGGAGCACCTAGGGCGCGACCTGGGAGCCGACACGGAGACAATCTACACATCATGGCTTGGCCTTGAAGCCGATGAGATCGCAAAACTCAAGGCGGCGGGAACAATATAGTGTTCGCCGACCCAGCATGAGTTCGGGTCGCTGCCGGCCGGCCACCAACACCGTGTATCCGTCTTCGACGACACGAAGTCACGAACTGGATGCCCTTGGGCCGAGGTCGTCCAGAAGCGTTTGACGATCGACCGGATGCGGTGACGTCGCCCCGGTCGGCGGCCGGCCGGGGCGGGTCTTCCCGACTACCTCACGCGAAGGTGTCGGAAAATCCGTGGAACGCCCGGCGGAAGTAGACTGTCGGAACCCGGGGGCTGAGTTGAGTATCCTCCACTCTTCCAATCAAAATCGTGTGGTCTCCGCCGTCGGACTTTGCATGAGCCACGCACCTGAGGAGAACGCTCGCGTCAGGGAGGGCCGGTATTCCGTGTCGGTCGGCCTGAAATGTGCCGCCTGCAAATTTGTCCGCACCTCGAGTTGCAAACCGACCCGCAATATCCTGCTGTTGATCATGGATGATGTGAACGTTCCAGCGAGATGCTTTCTCGAATGCGGTATGACATTGCGCTGTCTTGGCGAGACAGGAGAGGACGAGGGGCGGATCCATTGATACGGAGCAAAACGACGACGCCGTAAATCCCCACCATTCTCCTCGGTCGTCCACAGTCGTCACGATTGTCACGCCACTCGGAAAAGAAGCCATTGCATCCTTGAATAGTTTGGCTTCGGTAATACTCGGATCTGAGCCCAGATCAGACAATGCTCGCGAGTTCATGAGGGTCCTTCCAGCTTTGGGGCTTCGATGTACGCGTTCGTCCGCAGGTGCATGGCAGAAGTGCCGAAGAGTCTCCAATATATCAGAATGACCTGATATATTGGAGACTCGTTCGGGCGTGCGTCGGGAGTCGGGTGACGCAGCAGAAACGGTCGAATCAACTCGGTCACCACCGCACACCCACCGAACGCAACGAGCCACTCGACCGACGCCCGCGCAAGGGTCAAAGATCCCGGCATTTTCCGAGGTCAGGCGCCTCATTGCATATTTCGACCGATTGGTCTAATGTTGCCTCCGTCACACACGTTCAATTGCCTTTGCTTGTTACTCGACCCACTTCGTCCCCGCATGGTCGTCGACCGGTCCATCCAAGAGAGTGACCGGCATGTCCGAGAGAGTCAGTATCGATGTCTTCAGAAGTCAGCGACAGCGTTCGGCCGCTACGACCACTTTCGGTCATCATCGGAATCCTTCTCTTCGCAGACATAGTCAGCGGATTCGAATCGACGATGATGTTCACCGCACTTCCGCGGTTGATGACGGCGTTCGACGCCTCTCCTGCTGATGTCAGCTGGGTGTTGACCGCGTTCCTGCTCACCGCCGCCGCCTCCGCAGCCGTATGCGGAAGACTCGGTGACATCTACGGACGCCGCCGAATGCTGATCCTCCTGCTGCTGATCTCGGCAATTGGGTCGATCATCAGCGTGTCAACAGGAACGCTCATCGGGGTTATCGTCGGTCGAGCGGTTCAAGGCGTGGCTGGAGGGATCCTGCCGTTGTGCTTTGGGCTCGCACGCGAGTACCTCCCGAAGGAACGCGTCCCAGTAGCAGTGGCGGTAATCGCGGGGAGCGCAATGCTCGCCGGCGCATCCGGAAACATCATCGCCGGCGCGCTGATCGACACATTGGATTGGCACTACATCTTCATCGCCGCCACGGGGGTCGCCCTGCTCGCGGCAGCGGCTTGCACAGCACTCCCCCGATCGACGGTCGTCGCACAGGTCGCGCGCATCGATTGGATCGGCGCCGTACTGTTCGCGCCGGCAATTGCATTGGTGCTTTTCGGTATTACCAACTCCAAGTCGTGGACGTGGATGGACAGCCGGACGATCGGTACCATCCTCGCCGGAATCGCATTGTTCGGGCTGTGGGCTTGGTGGGAGCTTCGTATCGACTCTCCGATGATCAATTTACGTCTGTTCTTCCATCGGAATCTCATGCTGACGATGTTTGCGACCGCCTTTCTTGCGATCGGCACGATGGGTTCGACGGGTTTCCTTCTCCCGCTCATCATGCAGAATCCGACAACCGCGCCCGTCGGTCTGGGTCTCAGCCCAACCGCAGCGGGTGCGCTGGCATTCTGCACGGCAATCGTGGGGTTCCTGTTCTCACCGGTCAGCGGTTGGGTGTCTGCACGTGCTGGGTCCCGGCGAGCGTTGATTATCGGCACCGTTTTCGCCATGCTCGGGGCGGTCGCCCTCTCGGTGCTTCATACGACCGTCGCGGGCATGATCGTCGCTGCGTTGTTCCTGACGATGGCCACGTCATTCATACTCTCGTCGCTGCCGAACCTCGTCGTCGAAGCCGTTCCGGCGGAGAACACCAGCGAAGCCACCGGCGTCAACGCGGTTGCCCGCCAAGCCTTCGCCGGGATCGGAACCTCGATCTCCACGATGATTCTGAGCATGTCCGTCGTTCCGGGAACAAACTTCAGCACGGAAAGCGCCTATCTGCAGGTCTTCGCTCTCATCGGCGTATGCAGCCTTGCCGCTCTACTTCTCGCGCTGCTCATTCGTACGCCCGCCCGCAAAGTTGTCGGGGAGAGCAAGACTTCCTTGGCCCGCGCGAACTGAACGGGACGAGTGACGTGCCGCATCAGTAACAAATGCGCACCGGATCAGGAGAATCGTATGCGGGGCTCATAGGGCGGCGCCCGCGATGGTGCGCCGCTCCCGTCACTCAGTTCTGGTCGACAGAGATCCGAATCAGGGGCGGTCGCACCATGTCGGACAATGCGATGGAACGGTCACGTGCAGCTGTCAGTGCTTCCTGAAAAGTCCGTCGAATCTCGGATCCTTCGAAGACCTCCAACGCCGCGGCAGTTGTCCCCGCAGGCGATGTCACGGCTGCCCGTAATTCGACCAGGTCGACATCACCGATACCTAGCATCGCGGCTGAACCGGCCAACGTTCCGGTCACCAACCGGCCTGCCGTATCCCGGTCCAGTCCCAGTGCCATTGCGGCGTCGATCATCATCTCCGCGACGAGGAACACGTACGCAGGACCCGATCCGGAGACTGCGGTGACGGCATCGAGCTGGTCCTCGGAAACGCGCAGTACCTCACCGACCGATTCCAGCACGGACTCGACAAGCCTCAAATCGTGTTCGGTTGCCGCGACGCCACGCGCGATCGCGGTGACCGCGGCGCCCAGCATCATCGGCGTGTTCGGCATCGCACGTACCACCGGCACCACGGAGGGAAGAAATTGCTCGATCCGCTCGGTGGTCACCCCGGCCACCACCGACAACACGACCGGGCGAAGGGCCGATTCGCGCAACGCCGAACCGAGGTCGGTCAACACCTCCTCGATCTGCTGCGGCTTCACCGCCACGACCAGAACGTCACATTTGTCGGGAAGAGCGTGCAGATCGGCCACTCGGACCCCGTGCCGATGCGCGACATCGAATGTTCGTTCCACGCTGCGGCCGATGACGGTGATCGATTCGGCGGGCATCCCCGCTCGACACAGTCCTGCTACGAGTGCCTCGCCTATCCGGCCGACACCAATGACGGTAACTCTCACCCAAGAATGTTCCCACGACATGGGTTGTGCCACAAACTGTCTCGGGCACCCACTGTCCAGAAGCTTCCTCAACGGTCAGGTGTCCGCCCCACGAGGTCGACAACCGGATGAACACTCGCAGTGCCCACGGCAATTCGGAACCGCCGAACCTTGCCGACACTGGTGCGTGGGAGTTCATCGATGACGTGCCACGATCGCGGCCTCGCTGCAGGCGCCAAGTTGCCGATCGCCCATTGTTCCAGGGCATCGACATCTGGTGGTTGCGTGCTGTCCCGCGGCACCACGTACGCCACAGGAACATGATCGCGGATGGGGTCTGGTTGCGCGATCACGGCGGCCTCCAATACTCCCGGCGCCTGCGCGACTATTGACTCCACCTCGGTAAGACTGACGTTTTCGCCAGATACCTTGATGACGTCGTCGGCACGACCCACGAATCGGTACATACCGCTGTCCGGATCGGCTACCACGAGGTCGCCGGTGTCGAACCAGCTCGTGCCGTCCGGGAGATCGGTGAAGGCGCGGTTCGTCGTCTCCTGGTCGTCCAAATAGCACTGAAAGAGGTCAGAACCCCGCACTCCCCGTACGCGGAGCTTTCCCGGCGTGCCGGGTGGAGTCGGTTGGCCATCTTCGGCATCGACAACGTCCACCACACGACTGCCTAACGGTTCCCCGATGACGTCATGACGCAAGGGGACACTGGTGTCGCCGGTCACCGCGGCAACCGTCTCCGTCATGCCGTAGAGCTGGCGAGGACGGCAACCCACGAGCTCGGCGAAATGCTCATAGTGCTCACGGCCGAGGCTCTGGGCGAACCACACGTGTTCGAGATGCAGTGGCGGACGATCGATGCCGCATCGAGCGAGAATCATACGAATGGGTGCGGCGAACAGGCTGGCGTGGGTGGCCCCCAATTCGTGTGCTTGATGAACCCAGCGTGAGGCCGAGAAGGTTCGGGTCAGTGCGACACTCGCTCCGGTCACGATGGCAGGGGCAAAACAGTAGTACTGAGCGTTGGCGTGGAAGAGCGGCAGTGCCACCAGCCAGCGGTGCTCTGGACGGAGACCGACGGCAGCAGCCATGACTTCTCCGACCGTGCTGTAGTTCTCCTGGGTGAGGCTTACGCCCTTCGGCTCGGAGGTTGTGCCTGACGTGAACATCACCGCGAGTCGATCGAATAGTGCGATGTCACAGGTTGCCACGGTGACCGGTTGGTCAGCGACAAGTGGCCCATCAGGCGATACGTCGGAGGTCGTTTCGTCCATCTCGAGAATTGTGGGGACCATTCCCTGTGCCCCAGCCCGGTACGTCTCCGCCCGGGATCGGGCACATACCCCCACCGTGGGTTGGGTCCGTCGAATCTGGCTGGCGATATCGCGTACTGCAGAGGCTGGGTCAACCGGCACCAGGAAGGCACCGAGTCGCGCGGTTGCGAGCCAGAGCGCCACGAACGCGGGACTGTTTCGCAGGGCGACGTGTACTGCAGAGCCTCGCCGGACCCCGTGCCGGCAGAGGGTGCCCCCGGTCTCTGCAACGATCTGATCGAAGTCGAGGTATGAATACGTCGTTGTGTCCGTGTCGTCGTGAAACACCAGGAACGGTTGGTCGCCGTGGTCGGCGACGGCAGTTTCCCAGTGCTCGTTGAACGTTCGGCGGAGACTCTGACCTCTCACGAGTCGGCTCCGGTCAGCCGGTTACTCGCAAGCGCCACGGAAAGCCCGACGCCTGCGGTGCCCGCCATCGGGTTCAGCACTCTGTCCTCGAGATTCACAACACCCGCCTCAATCCCGGTAGGACGGGTCGGTGCGGTCGAGCTTGCGCAGCAGAGACGGCCATTCCCGGTCGTTGGAGGTGCCGAGATCATTGAGCCACTGCCGGACGGTCAGTTCGATTACCTCCGTTGGAGGAATGATCAGGGGCCTGCCTGTGGACAGTGCGAGTAGCTGGGTCCGAGCGGACTTGTCCAGATAGTAGGTTTCGGTGAACGCATGTCCCACACTGCGTCCAACCGTGAGGGTGCCGTGGTTGCGCAGGATCAGACCAATATTGTCGCCGAGGTCGGTGATGAATCGCTGCTGCTCGTCCGAGCTGAGCGCAATGCCTTCGTAGTCGTGATATCCGAGACGACCGTGGAAGCGCATCGCGTGCTGGGTTAGCGGCAGCAGTCCGTTCTCGAAGGTGGACAAGGCCATGCCCGCTTCAGTGTGTAGGTGCATCACACACTGAGCGTCTTCCCGCGCGCCGTGGATCGCACCGTGGATGACGAAGCCGGCAGCGTTTGGCCGGTGCGGACTGTCACCGATGACGTTGCCGTCGAGGTCGATCTTGACCAGGTTCGAGGCGGTGACCTCGTCGAAGCCGAGGCCGAGAGGGTTGACAAGGAAATGATGCTCCGGCCCTGGTACGCGAGCTGAGATGTGGGTGTAGATCAGGTCGTCCCAGCCGAATAGTGCACAGAGTCGGTAAGCGGCGGCCAGGTCGCAGCGGACGGCGAGCTCTGCATCCGAGATCGGGCCGTTGTCTTCCCTTCGAGTGACTGGCAATTCGAAGGAGGAGTACTCCGGATCGGGGGCAGTAGACATTGGCGCTCTTCTTTCGGGAGGTCTGTCCGAACTTACAATAGAACTGAACGTTCAGTTCATAACAGTGGCCTTCATTGTTGGAGGCGGATGGCTCTATGTCAACACCCGACAGGCGGAGAACAGCGATAGAGGCGCACAGAAGCATCCGGACAGACGGACGGCCATTCATGCAATGAGCCGGTCAGGGCCGCGCGAGCAAATAGACGATCTACGACCGGCCGTCTACGGTGGCGGGCGGACAATTGAACTGAACTGTGCGTTCAGACGATGCAGTGAGGTGCCCCTATGCCAACTCCGACAGAAGCCGAGTCGACCAAACCTGGGACCACGCGCCCACGGCGAACCCAGAACGGTCCGCGTGCCGAAGCAGCGATCCTCGACGCGGCCTATCAGCTGCTACTGGAGCAGGGCCTGGAGGCCGCGACAGTCGAGGCCATCGCCGCGAAAGCCGGCGTCAGTAAGGTAACCATCTACAAGTGGTGGCCGAACCGAGCCGCGGTCATAATGTCGGCCTTTCTTCGCGAATCGGGGGACGTGTTGCCGTACCCGGACAACTTCCAACTCGATCAGGTCGAGGACCGACTGCTGCAGATGGCCGAGTCCTTCCGCGGCGCCACAGGCACCGCGATGGCCGCCCTTATCGCCGCGGGACAGTTCGATCCCGAGATTGCGCATGCCTTCCGCGACGGCTACATCAACGAACGGCGACGCCACGGGCTGGATATTGTGCGCGCAGCTATCGACGCCGGACAGATCCGACCTGCCGACCCTGATGTCGTACTCGACTTGCTCTATGCACCCCTCTACTTCCGCCTTGTCGTCGGCCACAGGCCGCTCGATGACGATGCCGTCCGTGAACACGTCCGCCTCGTGTTGGCTGGCCTCGAGCCCGAGTGAAGAGACGAGCAGCACGTCCGCATCCGCCCGCGAATGCCCCATGCGATACGGGTTCTGCCGGCAGACCCAGGCACCTACCGGCAAATCCCCACTGCCGGAGCGGTACCCCAGGCTGGAGTGAAGCGAGATGTCCTCCGCCCACTGACACTTCGGACCCTTTCACATTCACCACGGCCGCAATCTAGCGGAATTTTCGACCGGACGATACATTAAACCTGCCGAGCGACGCACGTGCCGGAGACGCTGTTCTGAGGCCATGAACACGGAAGAGATGACGAGCAAGCCCGATTGAGGGTGGTTCGCCGACTCTCAGGTCGAGAAAAGCCTCCGTCGAACAATGAGCGACGAGATGCGGACGTCGCTGTGGAATGACCGATGAAGTCAACATGCGCACCGGCGAAGTCCGCAGCGCAGGAGGGAAAATGCGAATGCGTTTAGAGGACAGGGTCGCAGTCATCACCGGCGCGGGTTCGGGCATCGGAAAGGCCATGGCACATCGATTCGCCAGCGAAGGAGCGAAGGTCGTCTGCGTAAGCATCAGCCGGAATGGCATCGACGTCGCCGACGAGATCGGTACCGCGGCCGTCGGGGTTCAAGCAGATGTCAGTGAGGAAGCGGATGTTCGACGATTCATCGCGACGGCCGAGGAAGAATACGGCCGGATCGACATCCTTGTGAACAACGCGGGATTCGGCGGCGGACTGATGCCACTGCACGAGCAGACCACAGAGAATTGGGACCGTGTTCATGGAGTCAACCTCAGAGGGGTCTTCTTCTGCATGAAGTACGGCATCCTTTCCATGCGGGAGTCCGGCGGCGGATCGATTGTCAATATCTCATCGGCAACGGCGGTCGTCGGCTGGAAGCATCATGGCGTGTACAGCGCGGCGAAGGCGGGCGTCAACCAGCTCACGAAGGCCGCCGCACTCGACTACGCCGACGACAACATCCGCGTGAATGCAGTGTGCCCCGGCACGATCTGGACGGGCCTTGTGCCGCACGCCCGACTGTTCCCAACTCCGCCGCCAGGCACATCCCGAGTCGCCGGAATCCCTATGGATCGTTGGGGTCTATCTGATGAGATCGCCTCTGCAGCACTGTTCTTGGCAAGCGATGAATCCTCCTATATGACTGGAGTTGTGATGCCCGTGGACGGCGGTTACTCAGTGGGGTTCTCAGGCATGGGTGCAGAGAAGACCGGCCAGCCCAGTGCGTGAGACATGCCAAACGGCGTGATCGTGGTTCCAGAACTGGCCCGCAGAAACACCTTCGATCCTCCACCCGTCGCAGAAGGGCACGATCACCGGGGTCGTCCGTGCACCCCGCACCAACGCCACGAAGCGGCGCCCCGTCTCCGGGGCGCCGCTCTTCGGGACGCTCAGTAACTCGGCACCGATGCGCCGATGGCTTCGGCCGCCGCGGACACGGTGTCGCGCTGTGAACCCGCGACCATGAGCGACACGAGGTCGAATACCACGGTAGCGGCTGCGACACAGGTGATTTCGGCGTGATCATAGGCCGGGGCCACCTCGACGACGTCGGCGCCGACGACGTTGAGCCCGGTCAGCTGGCGCAGCATCCGGAGCAGTTCGCGGGATGTCAGGCCACCTGCTTCCGGCGTGCCGGTTCCGGGGGCGAATGCGGGGTCGAGGACGTCGATGTCGATCGACACGTACACCGGGACGTCCCCGACGCGCCGGCGGACCACGTCGACGGCCGCCTCGATGCCCATCACGTCCAGATCGCCCGCGCGGATGATCCGGAATCCCATCCGCGCGTCGTCGTTCAGGTCGGCCTGGTCGTAGATCGGACCGCGGATTCCGACGTGGATGGAGTGGTCCTCGACCAGAAGACCCTCTTCGAACGCGCGCCGGAAGATCGTCCCGTGCGTCACCGGTGCGCTGAAGTAGGTGTCCCAGGTGTCGAGGTGAGCGTCGAAGTGCACCAGGGCAATCGGTCCGTGCTTGGCGTGCAGCGCCCGTAGGTTCGGCAGGGCGATCGTGTGGTCGCCGCCGATCGAGACGATCTTGCGGTCGCCGCCGCCGAGAATCTCGGAGGCGTGTGCCTCGATCTGCCGGCAGGCCTCGCCGATGTCGTACGGCGTCACTGTCACGTCACCGGCGTCGACGACCTGCACTTCTTCGAGCGGTGCGACGCCGAGTTCGACGTGATAGCCGGGGCGCAGCGCACGCGCCGCCTGCCGGACGGCCATCGGGCCGAACCGGGCGCCGGGCCGGTACGACGTGCCGCCGTCGAAGGGGACACCGAGGATCGCGATGTCGTAGTCGTCGACCTCGTGGATGTCGGCGATCCGGGCGAACGTGCCCTTGCCGGCGTAGCGGGGAACCTGGGTTGCGGGCAGTGCACCGACGAGGGATTCTCTGGGCTGGGGCATGGCTGTCTCTCCTGTACTCGGGAAGGTTCTTGTCAGGTCAGGCGCGGGTCACGGGCGCCGGGTCAGGTTCGGCGGACTTCTCTACTTCTTCCGACTCGGTTTTCGACGCGGTGTCCGACAGCGACGCGCCGCGGGTCTCCGGTGCGAGGAAAATGGAGGCGACGAGACCGACCAGGGTGACCACCGCGCCGATCATCAACGCCCCGCTGGCTCCGAACGTCACCAGCGCCATCGGCATCAGATAGGTCCCTGCGGCAGAGCCGATGCGGCTGATTGCCGTGCCCATACCGACCGCGGTGGCCCGAACCTCGGTGGGGAACAACTCGTTCGGGTAGACCACCTCGAGGAAGCTCGAGGCACCCGAGCTGATGGCGAACACCGCGAGTGCGAGGAAGAAGATCTTCGCCGAGACGTCGGGAATCAGCGCGGGCACGGCGAGTGCGACGACGATGATCGCGAACGACCCGATCAGCAACTTCCGGCGGCCGATCTTCTCGACCAGCCACAGTCCGGGGATGCCGCCGACCACGAACAGGATCGCGATGAGGAGCGAGCCGCCGTACAGGTTGGCGTCGCCGTACAGCCCGAAGGACTCGAGAAGGTCGGGGGCGAACGTGTACACCGCGAACAGCGGGATCACCTGGGCCGTCCAGAAGATCGCCACGAAGATGGTGCGTCGCAGGTAGGGCTTCTGGAAGACCCGGAAGAAGGACGTGCTGACGACGGGTTCCTCGGGAAGGTCGGCGACGCCGTACTGCTCGCCGAAGACGCGTTTGATGGACGCGTCGGCCTCCGCCATCCGCCCCTTGCTCATCAGCCAGCGGGGAGACTCCGGGGTGCCCATCCGGGCGAGCAGCGTGATGATCGCGAAGATCGCCGGGCTCGCCAGCAGGAAGCGCCACGCGTCGGGTCCGAGGCCTCTCGCGAAGAAACCGACCACGTACGCGGCCGCGGCGCCGACGGCCCACACCACGAACATGGCACCCAGCAGTCGGCCACGCTGCCGTTTCGGCAGGAACTCGGCGAGCAGCGACGTGGCGATCGGATAGTCGGCGCCGATGGCGACACCCAGCAGGAACCGCAGCAGGATGACCTGCCAGGCCTCACCGCAGAACGCGGAGAGGACGGAGAACACGGCGAGCGCGACGAGGTCGGCGATGTACATGACGTGCCGGCCGATCTTGTCCGTCACGTACCCGAACACACCGCCGCCGACGAAGATACCGACCAGACTGGCCGCTCCGATGAGACCGATCTCGGTGGCACTGAGATCCATGGCCGGTTCGAGGGTGATCAGCGCGACGCCGATGATCGACAACGCGAAGCCGTCGATGAACGGCCCGCCGGAGGAGAACGCTGTCAGCTTCTTGTGGAAGGAGGTCAACGGTGCATCGTCTATGAGATGACCGGTACTAGTCATTGGGGCTCCTGGACTGGATCAAGTGCGGGTGCTGCCGGTTGTGACGTCCAACACAGACTGCCTGGCCGTTCCGGCGCAGCACGAGTAGCCAATGCGCAAAACCAGTGGTTACGCTTTATTCGATCGCACAAACGCGATTGGGCATTGACGCAGAGGAGGCTCCGTGACTGTCACCGTCGGTGAGCTGGTGGAGATCCCGCACCTGCGCCTGGAGGTGTATTCCGGGGCGTCCGGTCTCGGTCGCGAGGTCACCTGGACCCACACCTCCGACCTGCCCGAACCGTGGCGATGGGTCACCGGCGGCGAGTTCCTGATGACCAACGGCATGTCGTTCCCGAAGTCGGCGAAGGAGCAGGCCGACCTGGTCCGGCACCTCGCGGACGCCGGAGTAGCCGGGCTGGGCATCGGCGAGAACATGTACTGCCCGCGCCTGACGGCGGCATTCACCCGCACCAGCGACGAGCTGGGGTTTCCGGTCCTGTGGATCCGGTACCCACTCCCCTTCGTCGCCATCTCCCGGTCGGTGGCGGAGGCCACGCTCGTCGATCAGTCGCATCGCCTCGCTCGCACCGTCCGGATCTACGACCTGATCCGCAGGCACACCGCCCGCGGCGCCGCGCCCGCCGACCTTCTGTCTGCACTCGCGCGCGAACTGGGTTGCGAGATTCAGGTGTGCGACCGCGCCACCGGGGAGCCCTGGTTTCCGGGCACGACCCCGCTGGACCCGACGATCAGCGACGCCGTGGTGGCGTTGTCCGAGGCGTCGAAGAACGTGGCGGGCGGCGCGTACGGACTTCCGTCGATCGGCGACCGGGCGGCGATGCTCACCGACATCCCCCGCCACGCGGGCGCCGCACTCGTCACGCTGAGCGATCCACGGGTCGGCGTCGACCCGATCCAACTCCAGCACGCTGCCACCGTGGTCGCCATCGAACTGTCGCAGACACAGTTGATGCTCGAACACGAACGCCGTTACGGTTCAGGGCTTCTCACCCAGATGCTCGAAGGACGCATGGACATCGCCGGGGTCACCGCCCAGCTCGCCGATCTCGGCTTGAAACCCGAGTCCGCCGTGTTGGTGGCGGCGCGCAGCGAAGAGCCGGAACGGATGCTCGAACTGCACAATTCGCTGTGGCGGCACACCCTTCCGTATCTGTGCCTGGTGCGCATGGGTACCGCGCACGTCCTGGTGCCGGACGGCCCGGACACCGACTCCGTGCTGTCCCGCGCGCTGGGCCCAACCGCCCGCATCGGCATCAGCCGAACCCTCGGGTCCCTCGCACGTTTTCAGGATGCGGCCCGGGAGGCCCTGTGGGCACTGTCGATCGCCGAACGACGCGAGACGATCGTTTCCCGATACGGCAGCGCCGTCCCGTGGGTCGGGCTGTCGAGCGTGGCCGACGCACAAACCCTGGTGGACAGGATCCTGCGGCCGGTTCTGGACTACGACGAACAGCACAACTCGAGACTCGTCGAAACACTCGACGCGTTCCTGCAGAACCAGCGGTCGTGGCAGCAGACCGCGCAGGCGATGCACATTCACCGGCAGACCGTCATGTACCGCATCCGCAAGGTCGAGGCGCTGACGTCCCGCGACCTGGCGGACACCAATTCACTGTCCGAGCTCTGGCTCGCCGTGCGCGCTGCGGAACTGCTCTACACCCGCGACCGGGACTGGTCGGAGTCGACGGACGACAATCTCAGGCCGACACCGAGAAGACGTCGGCCAGGTGGGTGATTCGCAAGGCGCGAGCGAGTTTGGGGAGGTCGCTACCGTCGGCGACGTTCTCGCCCTGTGCGCCGAGTTGTGCGATGACCTCGGTGGCCCATGCCACGTCGGTGTGTTGCGGGGACAGTTCACGATTGACGGTCGCCGTGTCACCGGCACGCATGCAGAGCTTGCCGGTCATGCCCATCGTCCTGGTGACGGCCAGGGCGTCGGTGAGATCGGGTTCGCCTGTCAGGCACGGGCCGTCGATGGGACCGGAGATCCCGGCGGCGCGGCTGGCGACGACGAGTCGCCCCCGCGCGTACGCCAATGCGTCGGGCGCATCGCCGGCGCCGGTGTCCCGGCGGAAGTCGCCGGTGCCGAACGCTATTCGGGTCGTCGAGTCCGCCGAGGCGATGTCGAAGGCGAACTCGACGCCCCGCGCCGATTCGACCAGGGCGAGGATCGGCGTCTGCGGCAGCTCGGCGGCCGTGCGGTCGACGTGGTCCGCGGATTCGGTCTTGGCGAGCATCACGCCGTGGAGGCCGGGGAGCCCGCGAATCGCGTCCAGATCAGCGGCCCAGTCCGCGGTGGTGACATTGTTGATGCGCACCCACCCGGCACCCCCACCGGCGAGGAAGCCGGCCACATGGTCGCGGGCCAGCGTTTTCGAGGCCGGAACGACGCCGTCCTCGAGGTCGAAGATGACTGCGTCGGCCGCCGAGTTCGTGGCTTCGGCGAACTCTTCCGGGCGCGAGCCCGCGACCAGAAGCCAAGAGCGCGCATGTGTCGCGGGGACTACGACGGCCTGTGCCGGAGATGTGAGGGTCATCCGATTCTCGTTTCTCTCGATAGTGCGGGGTGTGATGGGTCGATCAGTGCGCGGCGACACCGGTCACGGGGTCGAGTGCGGCGAATTCGCGGTCCACGGTGGGCGCGGTGAGCAGGCCGGCGAGCCGACGGGGCGACAGGATGTCGTCGACCTGCGCCTGGGTGAGCAGACCGTCGGCGACGGCGAGGTCGCCGACGTAGGCGCCGGTCGCCAGGGCCCGCTTGGCGATGTCCGCGCTGGCGGTGTACCCGATGAACGGCGAGAGCGCGGTGACGATGCCGATCGAGCGCCGCACCCCCCGCTCGAGGTGGTCGCGGTTGGCGGTGATCCCGTCGACGCACTTCACAGCCAGGGTGTCCGCTGCCGCGGCCAGGTGCGTCGTCGAGCGCAGCAAGCTGTAGACGATCACGGGTTCGAACGCGTTGAGCTGAAGTTGCCCACCCTCGGCGGCCATCGTGACCGTCAGATCGTTCCCGATCACCTCGAACGCGACCTGGTTGACCATTTCGGGGATGACCGGGTTGACCTTGCCGGGCATGATCGACGAACCGGCCTGGGCCGGAGGCAGATTGATCTCGCCGAGCCCCGCCGTCGGCCCTGAGGACGTGAGCCGCAGATCGTTGCACGTCTTGGACAGTTTCACGGCGACACGTTTGAGGATGCCGGAGACCTGGACGAATGCTCCGCAATCCTGGGTAGCCTCGATGAGATTGCCTGCCGGGACGACCGGTTCACCGGTCAACTCACGCAAATAGTTGCAGGCGAGCGCGGAGTACTCGGGATGGCCGTTGATCCCGGTGCCGATGGCGGTGCCACCGAGGTTGGATTCCAACAGCAGAAGCGCTCCCTCGGAGAGCCGGGCGCAGTCCTCGTTCAACATGATCGAGTAGGCCGCGAACTCCTGACCCAGGGTCATCGGTACCGCGTCCTGCAGTTGGGTGCGACCCATCTTGACGATGTCGTCGAATTCGATCGACTTGCGCTCGAACGACTCCGCGAGCCGGCCGAGCGACGCGATCAACCGCCGGAGATGCTCGACCAGCGCCAGCTTGATCGCGGTCGGATACACGTCGTTGGTGGACTGCCCCAGGTTCACATGAGTGAGGGGGTCGAGTTCGGTGTAGGCGCCGCGTCCGAACCCCAGGATCTCGAGGGCACGATTCGCAATGACCTCGTTGGCGTTCATGTTCGACGAGGTACCCGCTCCGCCCTGGATCGGGTCGATCGGAAACTGGTCGAACAGCGCCCCGCCGCGGATCTCCGCGCACGCGGCGACAATGGCATCGGCGCGCCGGTCATCGATGAGACCCAGGTCTCGGTTCGCTTGGCAAGCAGCCTGTTTCACTGTCGCCAGCGATGCAACCAGCGCCGGGTACTGACCGATCGCTGACCCGGTGATCGCGAAATTCTCCATCGCGCGGGTGGTGTGGACGCCGTAGTACGCTCGCGCCGGTACCGCCAGATCTCCAATCGAGTCGTGCTCGATCCGCACATCGCACTCGCTCAACTTTTCCACCAACACCTATTCGCCGTTCTACTCGACAGGGTCTATGACGTCGATCGCCGCTCGTCGAACAGTACACCACATCCAATATATTGGTTTAGTGACGGAAGATGTTCTCGGCGTCTTCACGGCAAGGGCGCCCGGCGCTCGCCCACGCGCCCCCAGGAGCGTGCGGCCTGCAGAGTTACAGTATCCAGTATGTTGCGTGATAATCCGGTGGAGCGCCCTCGCATGAGCGACGTCGCGTTCGAGCGGATCTGCGACGCGATCGTCACCGGTGAACTCGCGCCCGGATCCAAGGTCAAAGACAGCGAACTGGCTGAACATCTCGGCTTGAGCCGGACCCCGGTCCGTGAGGCGCTTGCACGGCTGATCGACACCGGACTCGTCGAGGCCAAACCCGCCGCCTTCACCCGGATCACCCCGCTGAACCGCGCCGACGTCGAATCAACGCTCGCAGTGATGGAAGTTCTGGACCAGCTGGCCGTGAAGACGGGGGTTCCCAACCTCACCGACGACATGATCGCCGTGATGCGCAGCGCCAACGACGACCTCGCGCAGGCGATCAAGGCCAACGACATCAGTGCCGCTCTCGCCGCGGACGACACCCTTCACGGCATCATCGTCGAGGCGGCCGCCAACCCACTCCTCAAGCGGCTCATGCACCAGGTGCACCCGCAGATCCACCGGATCTACTACCGCAAGTTCTCCAGCCTCCGCGGCTGGCAGGACGCCATCGAACACCACGACAAACTGATCGCCCTGTGCGCAACCCGGGACGGCGAAGCGGCGGCCGAAGTGTCCTCGCAGCACCGGCGATTCCTGGGCGGTCTGATCGGCGAACTCTTCGACATGGACGAGTCCGCCTCCGACACGTCGTAACCAGCTACAACAGACCGGCCCGCCGCGGGTGATCACTCGCGGCGGCCGTTCGGCGCGCTGGACCAACGCATCCAACTGCTCAGTGCCGATCGGGCTGCCCGGGAATACCGCGACGCGGTTCAACGGCATCGACGCGGCCATGCGCAGCAGTGCCGGGTCGTCGAACACGCCCGACCCGGCAGTCGCCGCCTTCGACGACCAACCGCGATAGCGCCGCATCGAAATAGCGCCACCTCACGTCCGTCCCGGGGCCGGTGTTCGTACCTTCAGCGCAACCTCGAGTCCGGCGGCGGTCGGCGTCGCGGTGGCGGCCGAATAGTCGACGCTCGAATACGAAAGGCCATACTCAAAAGGGAAACTCACTGACACCTCCCTCCGACCGTAAAACCGGTAGCCGACGAACAGACCTGACCCGTACAGCACGGGCCCGCCGCGCCCGGAAGTCGAGGTACGCCGGGCATCCTCGAGTCGGAGGGGGATCGTCTCGGCCAGCCGGCTCGATGGGTAGACCACCCCGAAGAGCACGTCGGCGACGGCTCCCCCACCGGCGTGACCGAGGAGCCAGCCCTCCATGATCGCGGGGCCCGCCCGGCCCAACGCGACAGTCGCACGACGCTACCGTTGCATGATGGCGGGATTGCGGCCCGGCGCGGACGATCTCGACGCGGCACGGGCGGCTCGCCGTCGACAGCGCGCCGGGATGAGCGCCCAGTACATCGCACAAATCATGGACCACTTGCACTCTCGATAGATGCGGCGGTTCGAGACTGTAGGTTGACACTTTTCACCGCAAAACAACGCAACAACATCTGACCGTCTGGCCATCACGTGACACGTACAACCTGCACCGCAAACCGGGAGGGGCGTTTCAACGACCGGCCAAACCCTGTGAAGCTTCCACGGTTGCTTGCTCGCCGAGCGTCAGGAAGTGGTGTTTGGGACACAGAACGCCGGCAGGGTCCTCACCTGATGTCAGGAAATGACCAGGAGCAATCCCGGTCATTGCCAGGCTGTTGCATCATTGCGATGCGTCGCCTACCCCGAGAGATTCGTATCAGACACACTGGAAGTCAACTACCTTGTTGATTATGTGAACGAGGGCGAGGGCTGATCCCGTCCGACGACTCGATTTCCCACGGTCCAGCAGTGGATCCCACAAGGGGATGCCTACCCATTAGTGCCGAGTGGGCTTGCTCGAAGTTGATCCAGGCCTGCAGAGGCTGGCTGATCAGCGCAAACGTCGCATCGAGCCGCGCCAGTGTTTGTGTGGACGACTCGCCAGTTGCTGAGCTCTCCCGGAAGCCGGCGAGATATGCCGCTTGCAAAGCGCCGCCGACAGCAGCGGGTACGACGTCGGTCGCACGCGAGCCTGTTCTCGCGGCCACATAGCGACTGATGGCCTCACCCCAGGCTTGCCAGTGGGCAGCTTCGCCGTCTCTCAGCTCCGGCGTGGTGTCGAGTAGCTCGAACCGCTTCATCCAGGTGCCCTCGTCATCAGCTACCCCGCCGGTGGCTTCCATCACGGCCTGACGGATCGCTGCCATCACCGGAAGTTCGAGGTCTGCCGAGTTCAAGGCATCCTCCGTCGCTCGGATGTACTCGTCGAAGACCCACCAGACCAGCTCAGACTTGGACCCGTAGTAACGGAAATAGGTCGTCTTGCTGATGCCGCAAGCGACTGCAATCGCCTCGATGCTGGTACTCGAGTAGCCGTCCCGCAGAAACAACCCGATTGCGCGCTGCTCGATCTCGAGTCGCGAACTTCGACGGGGACGCCCTCGTGCACTACCGCGGTTCGTCATGGTCAATCGAGCATACCGACCGGCATTCAGGGATCGGTTGAGAGTTGGGTCACCAAATCTTTTCGGAACCTGGTACCGTTAATGCCGTCAGCAAGACCATCAGCGCGCGTGGGCAGGACCCGCGCGCCCGGCGAAAGGAGTCGAACGCGCCAGCCAAGCTAAAGAATGATGCACCCGCAGGGCCACGCGCGCCGCGCCCGTCGCCGGCAGGAACAGGTCGGCGGGCGTCCAACGCGTAGTCGATGTGTCGATGCCACCAAGCGGGCTCGCAACTGCGTTGCGGATGCAGCAAGGAAGATGCAGCAACTCGATTCGTGACGCCAACGCGCTGCGGCATCGATCAGGTTGCTCACACGAATCGATGCGCACCACTTCGCAGTCGATCGTGTCGAAACAGCCTGCAGTCCCTGCAATTTCGACCGTGCGACCCACGTCCAAAATTTGAATAGCTAATAATGCTGCACTGCAGCACTTTCGGCGACTCTTTCACGAAATCATCGAATCTTCGAGATGGGATCGAGCCAGATTCGCCCAAAATGGATCCCCCTCAGGACTCACCCGCAAGTTCGAATTCCCTTCCATCCGAGATGGATATATCACGGGCGACGGTGACGAGTGCGGCGCATCCGAGTCTACAAGCGCGGAATCGGTTCATACACATCATGTCTCGCGGTTCGCGGCTACCCTTTTCCACATCGGCCATCCTCGAGACACGCTCGTGCGTGCCCCCCACGCTAGACGCAGCCGTGGTCGACATCCGGGCGAGTCGAACTCGCTCGACGGTGCGGTCGACACCCGGTCAACTATATTGCTCGCCAATACATCTCGAACCCATCAAGGCCTTCGGGATCCGTCGGCGTTCCTCCACTTCATACCAAGCGCAGTGCCTGAAAGTAGCGACCGCCAACAGGCAAACCCCAACTCCAACAAGTAAACCAAGACAAAATGTCTACGTTGATGTTGACACATCGCAGAATCTTTGCGACGCTCGTCACAGTGCACATGCCATCGCAAGAATCGAGGCCACAGATGGATGATCCGACCACCCGTGTTCAGCGGGCAATGTCCGAGCTTTACGCGGGACGGCCAGTGGTCTTGACGGGCGCGAACCCTGCCGACGACGCGCACATTCTGATTGCAGCCGAGAAGTCGACGGTGGAATCCGTCTCGTTCCTTGTGCGATACGGTTCTGGCCTCGTGTGCGCAGCGCTGCCTGGCAGCGAGTGCGACCGCCTCGAACTCGCACCCATGATCGGCGCGGACAGGAATCGTGCAAACACCGAATACACCGTGAGCATCGACGCCACTGGATCCGGTACCGGCATTTCTGCAGCCGACCGAGCACGCACCCTCCGGATGCTGGCCGACAGCTCCAGCGCGGTCGGCGATTTCACCAGACCAGGACATGTCCTTCCTGCCCGAACAGCACCTGGGGGTGTGCTCGACCGTCGAGGTCCGGCAGAAGCGGCCGTAGACCTTGCAACTGTGGCAGGACTTCGTCGAGCCGGCGCATTTACCGCTCTCGTCTCCGAGGATGATCAGACCTTGATCGCCGAGACTGCCGAGGCCGAGCGTTTCGCCGACGCGCATGATGTCGCTGTTGTCTCGCTCGAGGACGTAGTCGCATACCGGCGCACAATGGAATCACACCTGCGGACTCAGTTCGCAGTCGTACGGAATTCTGACTACGGGCACATTCACTGTGTCGGCTATCGCAGCGATGTGTCCGGCGTCGAGTATGTGGCGTACTCAATCGATTCTTCACCTTCGGCCACCACTCCGCTGGTGTGTTTCGAGCAAGAGGTTGATCCCGCACCCCACTTGTCGACAGGAGTTGCCACAGCCGCACTGGCGGCGGTCGCCGAAAATGACTACGGCACAGTGATTGTGGCGAGGCGCAACGACGGCCGAGCGAGCACCGCAGACATCCGCGCGGATCTGGCCGAGATCGTGCGAGACTGCGGCTACTGCTCCCCCTTCCTGCGTAACTTTCCCGCAGTGGAGCGCGCCCTGACGTTGCAGCTCAACGGAAGCATCAGCAACCCCGTGGCCGTACCTGACAGTGCGATCGATGCAACTCGTGCGCAAATTGAACGCGGTTGTGCCGCATACGACGAGTTGTTGGGCCACATCGGTGCAACACACTTTCAGACGGCATGACCTGAATCAGCGTGGCCACCGAGGCTGACGCTCGCTCATTCGAAGAGGACCATATCTGCCTTTGGAGGCGCCGTCCGAATGTAATCCGACGAGACAGCACGGAGCTGTCGACACGACCCTACAAAAGCTCACTCATGATGGCGAAATACTAGGAGAACAAACATGGAATGCGGAATCTTTCACACCCCCTACATGCGCCCGGGACGCAAGGACAAGGAGACGTTCGATTACTCACTGTTGCTTGCTTCTGCAGCCGACAAGTTCGGCTACCGCGACTTCATGGTCGGCGAGCACGGCATGCAGGCGTGGGAGAACATTCCCAATCCTGAACTTCTGATCGTCGCTGCTGCGCAGATCACCGAGCGGATGCGTTTCGCCCCCATGGCGCACATCGTGCCGCTACACAATCCGTCCACGCTCGCCGTACAGGTCGGCTATACCTCGCAGCTGCTCGAAGACCGCTACTTCCTCGGCGTCGGCGCCGGCTCGTGGGAGAATGAGGCCGTCCTTCGCGGCCAGCCAGGCGACCTCTCCGAAGCCCATCCGCGACTGATGGAAGGGCTCGAGGTGATGGACAAGGTCTGGCGTCAGGAACCGTTCGACTTCGAAGGCAAGTACTACAAGGCATCGCGGCTCGACGCCCAGATCGATCCGGGCAGCGTCGCATCGCACGGCTCCTTCAAGACCAGGGAAGGCGAGGAGTATCACCTGACTGCCGACCATTCCCCTCATGGTGGTGCAGATGGCCTCGAGATCGCAGTGACGGGACTGAGCAAGAACTCGCCGTCACACCGACTCGCCGGCGAACGCGGCTGGACTCCAATTTCCTTCTATGGCGGGTCGGAGCTGCTGAGGTCTCAGTGGAAGACGTACTCGGAAGCGTGCCAATCCGTCGGTGCGACGGCACAGGGATCCAAGTTCAAGATCGCACGCGACGTGTTCGTCGCCAGGACAGACGAAGAGGCGAAGGAAAAGGCGAAGAACGGTGCGATCGGGTATGCCTGGAAGAAGTATTTGATGCCGGTGTACCAGAAGTACCGGATCCTGCAGGGATTCATCGACGACGCCGACCACAAAATCGATATCGACGATGTCGACCTGGACTACCTCGCCGACAACGTCTGGCTCTGCGGAAGCCCCGAGACGGTTATCGCCAAGATCGAGAAGACGTTCGACCTGGCAGGATTCAGATACGGCCAGATTGCCGTCAACACCCACGATGCCTTGGACGACCCCGCACCCTGGGTGGAGTCTCTCCGCCTCTTCGCGACGGAAGTTATTCCGCACATCCCAGTCGAGGGCACTCACGAAACCGTGGCCGTCAGCTGACAACTGCTCAGCCCACCCTGACCACGGGATCGAACGGGCCTGGAGGATGAGGGCAGCCTCGGGCGCAAAACCGAATTCATGATCGCACAACTCGGGAAATCGCGAGCACCGGTTTCCCGAGTTGTGCATATCTCTGCGCTCCACCATGAACACGGCCTACCTCCCCGAGCGAACCGACCGTCCGGTGCAACGGACAGGCAAGCACGATAGCCGATTCGACGGCACCGGCCGAAGCACTCGGGCGATCGACAGCGAGACGGTTGAGCGAGCGCCACGGCGATCACATTCGCTGCCGTTCGTGCACTGCACCACAGGCATTCAACCAATGTCGGACGCATGCACACAGACTCCATCTACACGTACGTGGATCTCATCAACATTATGGTTGACACAGTCAGACCGTGCAGGCAAGCTACGGAGAAGCGACGCGCATCACACCCAGGTGGATTCGATAGCAATGTTGCATTCACAGACGATTGGATAGCACGCTATGAACTCGAAGGCTTCGCTGGCCTTGAATGATGACCGCGTGATCGATCCTCGACAGTTTCGCGACATCCTCGGCCACTTCCCCACAGGAGTGGTTGCGGTGACAGCGGCGGACAATGAGGGCCGCCCCGTCGGCATGGCGGTGGGATCGTTCACCTCCGTTTCGCTTGATCCGCCTCTCGTTGCCTTCCTTCCGGACAAGTCGTCGTCCACATTTCCGAAAATTCGTGCTGCCAAGCGGTTCTGTGCGAATGTACTGGGATCGGACCAACAGGACGTGTGCCGCAACCTGTCCCGCAAGGGCAACGACAAATTCACCGACGTCGAATGGGCCCCGACACCATCGGGAATGCCCCGCATTCTGGGCTCCTCGGCTTGGATCGACTGCGAGATAGCCGCTGTGCACGATGCGGGCGATCACCACATCGTCGTCGGCCGCGTGGACCACCTCGAACTCGACACTCCCGAGTCACCCCTCATCTTCTTCCAAGGCCGATACGGCGCCTTCGCTACCGCCGAAACGCACGCATGACCGGGTATCCCGTCGCCGATCGTCGCGAGGTTCGATCCACATCACGCGCACGCTTTCCGCACCAATTGTTGCGCTACTGAAGGGTTCCGGCGCAGTAGCCGGTCGCGATGATGCCCTGGTCACCGAATCGGCGATCTCACGGCTAACCTCGTCGCGATACCCCGCAGGTCGACAGCGACGCGACCACGACTCCGCCCGCGCAGATGCCGTCGAGCGTCGACACCAGCGAGGCTGGTGCACCGCGCGGGGATAACCTGGGCGACCTGGACCGCTCGTCGTCGCGCGATGCGCCGCCGACACCCGCCCGCAGAACTCGAGACTCTCACCCCGGCCGACGGACCGCACCCACGTGCGGCGCGATGTTCCGAGCCGTTTCGGTCACGCTGCGCCTACCTCGATCGCATGCAATACATGCAGTCCCGTGTCGGTCAACTGGAGTGTTGACTCCAGTGTGAAGTTGACTGGACGTTCCGGTCATTGCCACTGGATTCTCCCCTCGAGAAAGCGAGCTCGTCATGTCCACCGCCCACGCGGCTGTCCTCGTCGGCCCCAATAATGACGAGACCTGGGAGGTCAATGTCCCCGAGCCCGCACCAACAGGGGCGCTTGTCCGTGTTGTGGTCGGTGGAGTGTGCGGGAGCGACGCCCACATCGTTACCGGCGATGCCGGCGTGATGCCATTCCCGATCGTCCTCGGCCATGAGGGTGTCGGCAGGATCGAGAAACTCGGCGTCGACATCACTACGGATTACGCTGGCGTACCGGTTGAAGTGGGTGATGTGGCGTACTGGGCGCCAATCGCTCTGTGCCACAGATGTTATTCGTGCGCGATCCTCGACAACACTCCATGCGAGAATTCTCGGTTCCCGAGAAGGCAGACCTACCCAACTGGGGCAGCTACGCAGACGTCGCTTGGTTGCGATGGGAGAGGATCCCCGTGTCACCGCGACTGCTCACCGCAAAAAATGTCCAGATCACCGGGGCAACATTCCGGAAACCCAGGCACTATTACGGCGCCGTACAGCTGGTCGCACGGTGTCAGGACACCGTGCCGTTGTCGAGCCTGGTCACTCACCGCTTTTCCATCGACGACGCAGGCGCAGCGTTGAAAGCGATCCGCACCGGAGCGGTCATCAAGGCTGTCATCGACCCATCCCTCTGACCCTACGATCGAAACCCACCTAACAGTCAGTCGGTCGACTCCGTCCGACGCCTTACCTGACCAAGGAGTAAAGATGCTGCCCAACGGAATTGCTACTGAGGGGCACCCGCGGGCAGCGCTGCCGCCGCGAGCTCAGGGCTCGATTCGGCGCACCACGAGCATCGACGTGCTCCATGTACAAGACCCACCCGATCATGTTCAGTTCACCTGCGGAGGAAGAGATCTCCTCACTCGGCGCGGCGGCCATGAAACGATCTCCGAAACATCGTTCACGATCACAATGACGAAGCGTGACGGTATGGTCGATTCGGTGGTGGTACCACACTCGTCATCGGAAGTCCGTCGACTCGTAGGAACAGGTCTGCGTCGAGGATTCCGGAAAGCGGTGGCTGAAGCCGATGTAGCGCAACCTGGCTCGATCACCTCTCAGCTCCTCGACGACCTTCCGGTCGCCCTGGTCGTGTCCGGCTATTCCACCGCAGTCGCGGGCGCTCAAGTTCGCGAGCAACCCAACCTCGACCGCATCGATGTGTGCATGGGATGGCGCCAAGGCGGGACCGTCGATCTCGAGCTTGCCCGGTCTGGGGCGATCCCGATTCCACACGGACCCATCGTCCCCGCACTCGAGGACCACGACGCAGCAGCATGGCATCGACTTCCGTCGTTGGACCACCACGCAGTTCGCCGGTTGCGACGAACCGATGTCGTCAGGGACATCCGAGGGTGGAGGGTCGACGCGTCGTTCCGCGACAGCCACACCGACGGGACCGGGATAGAGACTGTGATTCACGAGTACGACTTGCACGCAATAGTCGAATTCTCCACAGACGAAATCATCGAAGCGCTCGCCACGCCGAGGGTCTTGCCATATCTCGAGTGTCCTGTAGCGGCCGCGGCGGTGCAGAACATCATCGGCATGCCGGCATCCGATGCCCGGCGGACGATACCGTCGTTGATTTCGGGGGCGGCGTCGTGCACACATCTAAACGATTTGCTGCGGACCCTCGCCGACGTGCCGACCCTGGGTAGACACCTGCCTTGATCGGTTCGCCCGCGAGCCGATCACGTCAACCCGGGCCCGGTGTCTGACGTCGTTGCGCTGCCCAGACCTAGGTACCGTCACTGCGGCCATGAAAGAGGCGGTGCAACCGCTCATCGTCGGCGCGAAGATGAACCGGCTGGCTGGCCACGGCCAGCAGCAATGGCATCCAGGCGATACGGGCGGCCGGAGTGCGACGAGTGCAATCGGTGCTGCGATTCCGATGCCGTGGTAATCAGGTATGAGGCCAATGAGTACGGTTGCGATGGAGATCAGCAGGACGATCGCCGACAGGGTCCGTTTGCGGCCGATGCGATCACCGATCGGACCCCTCACGAATCTCCCAGCTGCCGGGTCACGAACGCGCGGGCGAAAACGGCGAACGCGCTCAGTAGCGCGACGACGGGCTCCGCGTTGGGGAAGAATGCCTTCGCGATGATCGGTGCCATCGACCCGTAGATCGCGAAGTCGTAGTACTCGATGAAAGTGCCGGCGGTGGCTGAGCCGATGACGCGCCGTAGGGAGCTTGCCCTCGAGCGGGGGTGTCGTGTTCCGATGGAGGGTGAACGCCGAGTTCCGGAGTAGTGACCAGATTCAACCGTGTCCGCAACAAACGGGCCGCGGACTGCATTCAGCGCGCATTTGCGCACGCGGCTCGAGTCGACAGGACCCGGTCAAGAGTGACTCGTCGAGCTCGCCGATTCTGGAGCAGTACCCTGCAGGATGCTGCACGAATAGATCGACTCTGAAGATCTGTTGCCCATGGGCCCTGAGTGCACGCGATCCACCATCACGGCAGCGTCCCGCCGCGATAGACACCTTCGTTATCGCGGCCAGACCGATTGGTCTGGCCGAATGTCACTCATCGTTCGAGAAATCCATCGCAATCATCAAGAATCGATATCCTGAAGGAACAACCTTCTGAGGTGAGTGGCGTGTTTGAGTCCTCGAGACCCATACCGATCGGATTCTGCGCTCGACGCTGTCTAGGACGGTGAGAGGACTTTCCTATGGCCGCCGATGATCCCTTCCAGACGGAGAAAGCACTGACTCCATCGGTCACGGAGGAGCTGATCGCGGCCGGGTTCGAAGATGCTCACGAAATCGGACGGGGCGGCTTCGGTGTTGTCTACCGATGCCTGCAGCCGTCGCTGGACCGCACCGTGGCAGTCAAGATCCTCGAAGCCGACCTGGACGAGGAGAATCGGGCCCGGTTCTTCCGTGAACAACGGGCAATGGGCCGCCTGACGGGTCACCCAAACATAGTCACCGCCCTGCACGTCGGTGTCACGGGGACCGGCCGTCCCTACATCGTGATGCCATATCACCCAAAGGACTCCCTCGAGGCACGGATTCGCCGCAATGGGCCGCTACCGCTAGAGGACGCGCTCCGGGTGGGGGTGAAGATAGCGGCGGCGGTGGAATCCGCGCACCGGGAGGGCATCCTGCACCGGGACGTGAAACCCGCGAACATCCTGCTCACTGATTTCGACGAGCCGGCGCTGACCGATTTTGGCATTGCCCACGTTTCCGGCGGCTTCCAGACCGCCACGGGCACCGTGACCGGCTCGCCGGCCTTCACCGCACCCGAGGTTCTCAGCGGCGACCCTCCTAGCGAGTCATCGGACGTCTACAGCCTCGGCGCCACCGTGTTCTGCGCCATCACGGGGCATGCGGCATTCGAGCGCCGCAGTGGTGAGCAGGTAATCGCCCAGTTTTTGCGGATCACGACCCAGCCGGTACCGGACCTACGCGAGCAGGGCATCCCAGACGAGGTGAGCGAGGTCATCGAGCGCGCGATGGCCGCAGACCCGGAGACCCGTCCCGCTACCGCCGCCGCATTCGGTGACGAACTGCGCCGGATTCAACGCGTCTATGGGTTCCCTGTCGATGAGATGGCCTTGTCCGGCGGCGTCGGCGCTGCAGGCCACGATCTGGACTTAGCGAGTACAGCCACTCAACCTGCGGAGTCCACGCCGGCTCACCGCACATCGTCGCCTGCCGTACGAGCCTCGGTGGGAGACCTACCTCTCGCGCTCACCAATTTCGTTGGTCGCCGTAACGAGCTGGCCGAAACGAAGAGCATGCTGTCAGCGTCACGTTTGGTGACGTTGACCGGTATCGGTGGTGTCGGCAAGACACGTCTCGCCCTACGGGTGGCCGCTGATGCCCGGAAAGGATTTGCCGACGGGGTGCGGTGGGTCGAGCTGGGTGAGTTGCAGGATGAGTCGTTGGTCGTGGGTGTGGTGGCCGCCGCTCTCGGGGTGCGGGATCGGTCCGCTCGCCGACTCGACGACATCGTGGCGGAGTTTCTCACTCCGCAGCACCTGCTGCTCGTGCTTGACAACTGCGAGCACGTAGTGGATGCGGCCGCCGCCCTGACCGAGAAGCTGCTGCACACCTGCCCAGAGCTGCGGGTTCTGACCACCAGCCGCGAAGCCCTCGCCCTCGGTGGCGAGGCGGTGCTCCGGGTGCCGCCGCTGGCGGTCCCCGCCTCCGAACGGACGCCGACCCTGCGCGGGCTCCCTCAGTACGATGCGGTGACTTTGTTCGTGGATCGGGCCTCCGCCGCGGTACCAGGGTTCGAACTCACCGAGGACAATCGCGGCGCGGTGTCCCTGATCTGCCAACAATTAGACGGCCTGCCCCTGTCGATCGAGTTGGCGGCGGCACGATTACGAGCGATGTCGCCCCAGCAGATCCTCGAGCGGCTCACCGACCGCTACACTCTGCTCACACGCGGCAGTCGCGGCGCACCCACACGCCAGCAGACGCTACGACTGTCCATCGACTGGAGTCACGACCTGTGCACGCCGCAGGAACAGCAGCTGTGGGCCCGACTGTCGGTGTTCGCAGGCAGCTTCGAACTCGACGCGGCCGAGGACGTTTGCGCCACGGATCTCGACGCGGGTGATCTGCTCGATGCGGTGACCTCGCTAGTCGACAAGTCGATCCTGATCCGAGAGGACGCAGTCGCGGTGGTGCGGTTCCGGATGCTCGAGACTTTGCGAGACTACGGCCGGGAGAAGTCCGAGCAGTCCGGGGAGCATCCCGAATTGCGCCGCCGTCACCGGGATTGGTACCAGCAGTTGGTGTTACAGGCAGAGGCTGAGTGGATCAGCCCCCGCCAACGGGAGTGGATCGGACGCCTCGAGCGGGAACAGGCGAATCTGCGTAGCGCGATGGAGTACTCCCTGTCGGAGTTTCGGATATCCGACCCCGGCAGTGATACGGCAGGACTGCGAATCGCCGCCTCGCTGTTCCAGTTTTGGCTCTCCCGCGGCCTTCTCAGCGAGGGACGGCATTGGCTGAGCCGTACGCTTGATTGTCTGCCAGAGCAGCCGACCGCCGCACGAGTCGAAGCGCTGTACGCCGACAGCATCCTGGCCGAACTGCAGGGCGAGATCTCCGCCGGAGCTGCGCGAGTCGACGAGGCGCACGACCTGGCCGAGCAAATGGCTGACCCAGTAGTCCACGCGCGCGTCGCCCATGCCGAAGGACTCCTGGCCCTCTACAGCGGCGATATACCCCGTGCCTGCGCCCGCCTGGAGGAAGCCCTCGAGGTTTTCGGCGCCCACAGCAACCTGTCAGATCAGGTGTGGATTCTCTTGATGCTCGGTCTGGCGTACGAATTGCAGGGAGACGCTTCTCGTGCCATCGACTGCCATGAGCAAGTACTCGATACCACCGAAGCTCACGGCGAATCAGTGTTTCGGTCATATGCGCTGTGGGCCATGGGGGTGGCCGTATTCCAGCAGGGCGATCGTGATCGTTCGGGTCGGTTACTGAAGCAATGCCTACATCTAACCCGGCTGTTGGACGAACCTCTCACTGCCGCCGTGGCCCTGGAGGCGCAGGCGTGGATCGCCGTCGGCGAGGACAACGCACGACGTGCAGCCGTCCTGCTGGCCGCGGCCCAGGCACTGGGCCGGTCAGTAGGCAGTTCCTCGGTGCTGTTCCACAACCTGCTTCCGCACCATGAGCACTGCGAGCAGCAGATCCGACGGGTACTCGGCGAACGAGCGATTGAGGCGGCGTATCGGGAGGGGGCGGCCATGAACTTCGAAGAGGCCGTGGCCTTTGCCCTAAGCGAGCACACCTCGCCTGCGTCGCCGCGCAGCGATCATACGACAAGCTTGACAAAGCGTGAGCGTCAAGTCGCCGACCTAGTCTCCAAAGGCCTGACCAACAAGGCCATCGCCACCCAACTCGTAGATTCCCGGCGAACCGCGCAAGGCCACGTGGAAAACATCCTCACCAAACTCGGTTTCACCTCGAGAGCTCAGATCGCGGCATGGGTTGTAGAGCATGCACAGGGTGAGCATGACTGAACCACCTGGCCATCCTGGCGGACAACTCTGACGAGACCGCATCTCGACCAGCACTTCTGTCTACGTTACCGTTGACTCCGGCACAGTGGGTGCGTCCTCACGACTAGAGTCATCTACAGAGCGGTAGCGCCCGTCGGTGTCAGCGGGCGGTGAAACGGTGTCAGCGGGCGGTGAAACATCATCCCGGCCGCCCTCAGATACAACTCGAACGAGCCGCATGGGCGTGAGCCCGTCGGAGTAGGCCTCCCTACAAGCCCGTCCAGTTCACAGATGTGCCGCCGGATCTCGATCGGAGTTGCGCGGACGAGGCGAATCCAGTTGTGACGGAAGATGAGTCCGTCGTGTCGAACGTTCGACCGGCCCGCCACGTCACAGCACTGAACGATAAACCGAAACCCACAGCCAGGCAGCGACGTTCGTACTACCGCGGCGCCATGCGCAGGGCGCCGTCCATACGAATGGTCTCACCGTTGAGGTAGTCGTGTTCGACGATCATCTGGACGAGTTGTGCGTACTCGGCGGGCTGTCCGAGGCGGGACGGGAACGGCACGCCGGCTTCGAGGCCCTTGCGGTATTCGTCGGTGACACCGGCGAGCATGGGGGTGTCGATGATGCCGGGGGCGATGGTGTTGACGCGGATGCCGAACTGGGCGAGGTCGCGGGCGGCGGGGACGGTCATGCCGTGCACCCCGCCCTTGGATGCGGAGTAGGCGATCTGGCCGATCTGGCCCTCGAATGCGGCGACGGATGCGGTGTTGACGATGACGCCGCGCTGCCCGGACTCGTCGACGGTGTCGGTCTTGGAGATGGCGTCGGCGGCGAGGCGCAGGACGTTGAACGTGCCGAGCAGGTTGACGGTGATGACGGTGCGGAACAGTTCGAGGTCGTGCGGGCCCTTCTTCGACAGAATGCGGCCGGCCCAGCCGACGCCGGCGCAGTTGACGACGATGCGCAGCGGCAGGCCCGACTCGACGATCGTGTCGATCGCGGCCTGGACCTCGTCGCCGCTGGTGACGTCGGTGGCGAGGAGGGTGACGCCGTCGGGGACGGTGTCGCCGGCGCGTTCGATGGACTGCTGCAGGTCCAGTCCGAACACGGTGGCTCCGGCGTCGGCGAGACGCTTGGCGGTGGCGGCACCGAGGCCCGAGGCTGCTCCGGTGACCAGTGCGGCGGTTCCCTGAATTTCCACAGTTCGCATCCTTCGTTTCCGGCGACCTCGGTGGGCCGCCTCATGCTGAAGCGCACCGCCTGTGCGGAGCGCCCCTACTACCTTCTGTGCGGGGGCCTTGTGAGACGGCGGCAATGAGACGATAGCCGCCGAGTTCTTCGGCGGGGGCGTCAGGTTAGCGTGCCAACCAACCTTTCGCGCCGACCTAGGCAATAGACCACGCCCGCGACGGCGAGATGTCAATGCAATCTCCGACCCCTCAGCAACCACCCAGCCCTTTCGACGAGCACGCACCTTGCAATGGCAACTCGGACTCCCCATACGACCCCCAAACCGCCAGCCCAATCTAAACATCTACGTTGATGTTGACTCAATTCGGAAAAGTTGCGATCCTTGTCACAGAAGGAATCCGCGCATTAGTTCGGCAGTAACACAGTCTCCGATATTTCCTTCTACCGCTGGCAGCAAGAGAATGGAGATCCACCGATATGGCTAGTTCGATGACGCGGGTACAACAGAGCCTCTCCGACCTCGCTGCCGGCCGGCCCATCGTGCTTGCGCCCGGCCCGACCGGTGATCCCGATGGATATCTACTTCTTGCCGCGGAGAAGGCATGGCCGGCTTCTGTCGCGTTCCTCGTCCAGCACAGCTCCGGCTTCATCTGCGCTGCCGTCACACGGCGTGAATGCACCCGTCTCGACCTCCCGCCCATGGCGGGAACGGACCGTCAGCAATCCGGTGGCTGGTATGCGGTGGCGGTCGACGCAATCGATGGCGTCGGCACCGGTATCTCAGCGTCAGATCGAGCGCACACTCTTCGGCAGCTGGCCAGCCCCGCGAGTACAGCCCGCCAATTCACCCGACCAGGCCATATAATTCCGCATTGCGTAGACGACGGTGGTGTACTCGCCTATCCGGGCCCAGCCGAAGTGATCACCGATCTCAATCGGGCGGCAGGACTTCGGCGGGTGGGCGCATTCGCGGCGTTGGTCTCGGAGAAGGACCCCACCCAGAATGCGCGCGCACACGAGTGCCGTCAGTTTGCCAAGGTTCACCGACTGAACTGGGTGACCGCCGACGATCTCATTCTCTATCGTCGAGCCGTTGATCTGCATGTTCGTACCACCTTCACTGTGACCCACGCTGGACCGTACGGCGATCTCCGCACGTCTGGCTTCCACAGTGATGCCACCGGGTTCGACTATGTCGCCTACCGGATCGGAGAACCGCACACCATCGACACCCCTCTGGTGCATGTACACCGAGAGTCCAACTACGCGCCCCACGCATCCCCCGTCGACCAGGGCCTGCAAGACATGTTCGCGTTCGTTGCCAGCCACGGTGGCGGCGCAATTGTTGTGGAGCGGAACATGAACGACATTGACTCCTTCACGCTCACGCCAGACGAGCGTGACCGCAAGCGGGTAGGCAGAAACGCCGATATCGCGCAGATCCTTCGCGAATTGGGGATTACTGCGCCCCGCCTGCTCGCATCACCAGCAGATCTCCACGTCGCTCTGTGCGATCTCGGGATCGCTGCCGTGCTGGATCCGGCCAACGATCCTGCGGCGGCTCCCACAACGAAATCGCCAATGGGATCGACCTCGACGTCGATTCATTCCGTGCGCGGCGTGGTCACACACGGTGATCAGCGAGGCCGCGAGTTGGGCTTCCCGACGGCCAATCTGGTGGTCGACGAGGACGTCTACACGGAACTCGTCGATGGAGTGTGGGCTGGTCGTTGTGTTCTCCCCGACGGACGATCTGTGATGTCGGCCGTGTCGATCGGGCGACGATCTACGTTCTATGGGCGCGTGGGACCACGACTACTGGAGGCGCATCTACTCGACTTCCAGGAAGATCTGTACGGTCGTGAGATCACCGTGCAGCTGGACCACTGGATCCGCGGCCAGGCCACCTTCGCGTCGAAAGAAGAGCTGATTGCGGCCCTCGACAGTGATGTGCGCAATATCCGAGCGCTGGCTCGCAACGCTCGCTCGCCGGAACATCAATCCTCCACCGCGCCAGACGAAAACGGCGCTCCCGAGTAGACGTTTCTCGAATACGAAACGCATCGCGAAGAATCGGAGATCGCACGTGCTCGCAGACGCCAATGACCGTTTCGAACGCCAGATGCTGGAATTCGCGCTGCGCTGGCACCCTTTCGGCGGAGGCTCGAGCAGACTGATTTTCGAGGAGTTCGGTATGGACGCACCGACCTACTTCAACAGGCTCGCACGGATACTCGACGCGGACCGATCCATCACCTCCGAGAAAACGCGCGCAGCGATCCGAGGTGTGTGTGCGGCGCGGCTACAGGGGTGAGCAAACCACCGCGAGCGGTGCACCACGCTGCCCTTCGTCAAAAAAACCGAGGTGGACGGGAGTCTGTAGTTGCGACGCCAGTCCGGAAGATAGCGGTGCTCGTGCATCGCGTCAGTGGCCGGAAAGGCGAGTTCCTCCGTCACTACTGACAGGGCGCTCGTCCTCCACACCACCGTGGAGTTGACGGCGAGCGCGGAAATGCTCTGGGAGAGAGAAGCCATCACACACGAGTTTCTCGCCGACTTCATGCCCCAACCGGGTCGCTGCGACGTTAGTGTCCCTCAACCGAATACGTCGGAACATAGTGAGACGGCGCCGAAACGCGACAGACGCTCCGCTCGACAGTATGAATGATCGCGACCGTTGAGCTGAAGTTTGATGCAGTCCTCCTACAAGGCGTCCATTTCGGTTGTCAGTTCCGCGAGTCGGGCCTGCAGTTGGCGCTTGTTGATCTTGGTTGCGGACATCGGCCATTCATGGGGGCAAAGGAAGTACACAGCACGGGGCATCTTGAAATTGCTGATCCTTCCCTGACAGAACTCGATCAGGTCATCCGCTCGGAGTGTGTGACCCGCTCGGATCTCGACAAATGCCACTGGAACCTCGTCGAGCCGCTCATCGGGGCGTCCGATGACAGCGGCGGTCTTCACGGCAGGATGCTCGCAGAGAAACGCTTCGATCTCGATGGCGGCGACGTTCTCTCCACCTACTTTGAGCATGTCCTTGAGCCGTCCGTGGAAGACCAGACAGCCGGACTCCCTGCGGCTGTACAGGTCGCCGGTGTGGAGCCATCGGCCCGCGTCGAGAGCCTCGGCGGTCTTGACCGGATCCTTGTAGTAGCCCTCGGTGACACAGTAGCCACGCACCAGGATCTCCCCGGGCACGTCGATCGGCTGCTCGGCGCCGGTATCAGGGTCGATGATGCGTACCTCGATCCCCGGCGCCGGCTTTCCCTGCGCTCCAGATCGGTCGGCGACGGTCTCCGACCGCTCACTCAGGGCGTAGATGCCCGCGGTTTCCGTCATCCCGCACGCTGCCACCAACTCGGCGGCCGGAAACATTCGCTGCACCTGCTCGATGAGAACGCGCGGCCCGATCAGAAACAGATAGCGCAAGGAGGCGAAGACCCGGGCATCGAACGTCGGATGATCCAACAGAGCCTGAATCGAGGCGGGGAACCACGGCCAGGCGGTCGTGGGGCGTTCCCGTGCAATCAGCTCGAGTGCCCGCCCGGGCTCGAAGTAGATGTCGGTCAGGTACGTACCACCCGCCCCAATGGCTCCCAGCAATGGTGCGAGAGCTGCTATGTGGAAGAGCGGTCCAGCAGCCCAGCTGATATGACGCCCATCGGTCGTCAGCCGCTTCGCGGCACGATCGACCGGACCGCGAGTCAACGCCTCATGCGAGAGCATGCAGCCTTTGGGGTGTGCTGTCGTCCCGGATGTATAGAGGATCGCCGCGGTGTCACGGACGCGCACACGCAGCCGCTGTTGATCCACGTCATCGCAGGTCTGACGTCCGGCCAGGTGGTCGAACTCTGATCGCCCGATGAAACCGGCCTTGCCCTCACCCCGCATGAGCACAGCGCCCCGCAACAGTGGGGCCTCGGGGAGCGCGAGCCGTGACGTGCACGCCGCCCCAGACAAGGACGGGAGAGCGTCATGGACAAGGTCCACGAAGTCGACGTACTCATCGGTTCCTGCCAGCGTGAGGAGCACTTTGAGATCGGCATTCTCGATGATGTACGCGAGCTCGGCTGCCTTGTGCCGGGCGTTGAGCGGAACCACGATACCGCCGATCAAGGCGGCGCCGAAGAAGCCCTCCACGAATTCGATGCCGTTCGGGGCGAGGAGTCCGACGTGGTCACCGAGCTGCACGCCGAGCGCAAGCAGGCCCCTGGCAACACGGGTGGCACGGTCGAGGACCACTTCGTAGGTGTAGCGGTTGCCGGGAAAGACGATCAGGTCCTGATGAGGATGACGGTGGGCACCGCGGACCAAGAGGTCTCCGACGGGTGTCACCTCGCACCAGTCGCCGTTGTACGTCATGGACCCTCACTCATGGAACTAGTGTGGAGCTATAGCAGCCAAAGCGGTGGTTGTACCGACGTTATGCGACGGAGGCCCGCTTTGTCAACGTTGAAGTTGATTGACGTCAACGTTGATAGCAGTTCGGGCGGGATACGCGTACCATTCCGTAGGTGCCCAGAACCACAGTGACTACCAGCAGCGGGATGAGCCGGCGCCGGCGTAGCGCGCAGAACGAAAGCAGTCCCAACTACCAGGCAAAACGCCGCGAGTTGCTGCGGGATGCCGCCATCGTGTTCCAGGAGAAGGGCTACGAAGCCGCAACGTTGAACGACATCGCGGAACGGTTCGGCACCGACCGCGCGTCAATCTACTACTACTTCGCCAGCAAGAAGGAGCTCTTTCAGGCGCTTTTCCACGATGTGGTCAGCGGCGTCCTCGACGAGAACATCAAGGCTGCGGAAGCTGTGCTGGCACTCGATCTATCCCCCGCCGAGAAACTCCGCCGCCTGGTCGAACTCCAGCTGCTGTCGTACGAGAACAACTACCCGTACGTCTACCTGTACATCCAGGAAGACATGGCGAAGCTCGAGTTCCAGTCGACGCCCTGGGCCAAGGACATGCTCCGGAAGACCAAGCGGTTCGAGAAGATCGTCTCCGAGTTGCTCGAGGAGCTTGTCGCCGAGGGAACCTTCCGCGCTGACATCCCGACGCCACTGATGGCCAAGGCGTTGTTTGGGATGATCAACTGGACCCATCGGTGGTTGAAGCCGGGACCGCGCAAGGTCAATGCGAAACAGACCATCGACGCCTTCTGCAGCCTCTTCTTCGAGGGTGCGTTGAACCCCGACGCTTAGGCCGACCGCACACCGAACGTACTACCTGGGAGCGGACTCGACTGCACTCCAATACCATTGGACAGTCAAGCATGACGACCGTGAAACATGCGCGTGTGATACGCGGGCGGAGGCCTACGACATCCGACCGCCTCGAGGTCCGCTGCGGCGAGACGTGCAACTGCCGTCTGGGGCAGGCATGAGCACGCTACTGCGGAGAATCGCCGTTATCGAGCCGCCGAGTGCTGACGCCCGTCTGAGTCGGCGCGGGTCAGGCCTCCCCCACCTGGGCTGGGCAGTCGAGCAGCGCCAAACCACACTGGCCGATTCACCACCAGGTCGGCGCCGCGCGGCCGTCATGGAACTGTTCACGCCGCAGGGCCGCGTGGGCATTGCGGAAGGGCTCCTCATCACCCCTAAGGGACTCCCATGCGTTGGGCTCGGAGCATCGATCCAACGTGACGTCCCAGGCCAACTATCCGGCGCCCAAGCGCGGGTGGCGATCGCCGGGGCGCTGGCCGGCGACGTGCGGTTGCTGCCGAAGGGCGAGCTGACCGGGTCGTAATCGAGCCACATTCGCCGACACCCTCCAGATCCTCCGCCGCCTCGCGGATGAGCATCTTCCCATCTCGATGATCTCGCGCGCAGAGCGCGGACTGCACCACCTGACCGACACCGTAATCAGGATCAAGCTGGCCGAGGACCACCCTGAGGGCTCTCGCACACCGCGACGAGGTATGGCTCTGGCCGGGTACACACGCACGGGAACGCTGCAGCTCGGGCTACGGGGTCACCGCCGGCGTGTTTGGGGGTTGTCTGTGGCACCCTTCTCGTCGACTAACCCGGTTGAGGCCTCCGAATCACGAAGGACCAGCGCCTGATCGGGGGCTGGTGAGTCGTCTGGGGTGCCAGGACCGCGGCACGTATTCGGTGCACACCACGCCCAGTGCAGGCAGTCGATGCCGCGGAGGCTCCGGCCAACCAGAGCCGTGCATCGGAGATGTCGTCTACGAGGGGGCTGATCACATTTTCGCGCGTTGACCTGCGCCGAAGGCACTGCCGCAGGCTTCAATGACCCCACGCTGCGTAGGCGCCTGCGGCGACCTCTAGGTCACCGCGAATGCATGCCGACCACAGCCCGAATCAACCCTGACGTTGACGGTGACGGCCTGAAAAGCCTACAGTGATCACCTGTGGCGCCCGTCACGTCCGAAGAAGAGGAGGTTGCCGATTCTAGAATCGCAGGCGATGGTCAAAATGCCGGTTTCCCTACAAGCGCAGCTCAGCAGAAACACGCCCGAACGCATCGCGCAGCATGGGGCAAGACCGACAGGTTGCAACACCGTCGCAAAGCCGTACGAGCGTGACATCGTTGAATCGCCGGCTCTCAATCGAAAACGCGCACTCTGCACGCTGCTCGCCCACACTCTGCGATGAACGAAAGCCAACATTGACCACTCGAGCGATTAACCTCCGAACGCACAGACTCCGAATCGGAACGGCAGACTAAGGGTGGCGAAATTGCCTGACCCTGTCGAAGGCAGCCGACCGGACCATGCTGATTCGCAAGTGAGAGAGATAGTCTCAGCGATCACGGCCGTTGCCGACGCCCGCCTCAGCGAGATTGCTGGCGCTATCGTCGCGCGCCTGATCACTGAGATCGAATATTTCGCCGCCGATCAACCGATCCTCGACCAGTTGAATGCCGGTGCAGCCCACAACTTCGCCATTACAATGGAGATCTTGCGGCACGACATTGAAATCGAACAGGTAGGGCCGTCGGGGCCCGCCACCGAGCTAGCTCGATTGCTCGCGCAGCGCGACATCCCGATTACAGCTCTCGAGCATGCATACCGGCTGTACCAAGACAGTGTCGTTCGCTGGTGCTTGCAGGAGCTAGCCCTTCGCAGCGAAAGCGCAACGGTCACCGCTGGTGCCGCACTCGAGATCACAACCCTGGTATCCGCCCACGTAAACCTGATCGCCCAACAGTTGTTGTCCACCTACGAATTCGAGCGAGACGCTTGGCGATCGCGTCGTAGCGCCTCCAGATCAGCACGAATCAACGATATTCTTGCGAATCGCCCTGTCGAGGTCGAACCGACCGAGAAGTTGTTGGGATACCACTTCGGCCAATTCCATCTCGGCATCATCGCGTGGAGCGACCGCACGCAGAGCCCCGAAGTGGGGTTAGCGCATCTCGAATCGGCCGCAACTGCTCTTGCATGCCAACTTGGCACCTGTGCACCTCCTCTGTTCGAGGCACGAGACGAGCACATGGCACGAGCGTGGTTGCCGCTGGGCAACTCTGAGACCGTCGACAGTGAACGTCTGAGCGCTGTCAAGCGCCGTTGGGACAGTCCTGTCATCGTCGCAATCGGGCAGCCTCGCGACGGCGTCGAGGGGTTCGTGCGTACTCACAACGAAGCCGATCTCGCCAGAATCGTCGTGCAGGCGTCGGAATCGTCTGGTCCAGGAATCGTATGCGCCAGCGACCTGGGAGCAGTGACGTTGATGTGCAACGACCTGAGCACAACCCGAGCCTGGGTGGCCGACATCCTGGGTCCCCTCGGAGTCGACGACACCGCCGCCGCTCAGCTGCGTGCGACACTACGAGAGTTTCTACGAACGGGCGGCAGTTACGCCGCTACCGCTGACGCGCTGCACATGCACAAGAACTCTGTCGTCTACCGGCTCAAGAAGATCGAAGACCAGCTCGGGTACCCCGTACGGGATCACAGGCTGGACCTCGAAAACGCACTGGAACTGGCCTTTTGGCTTGGGGCGGCAGTACTAAGGCAAGAATGAGCTTGCGCATCAGTCGACGGGCTCTTCGCTGTCCAGGCGAGGACACGCCTCTCCATGACCCCTCGCCGCCCGATATGACCGAGCCCACTTTGCGCGAAGACTGTGATTGGGCGCACAGACTAAAATTCCGAGCCATCTGTGTGCCGAGCGCCCGATGCAATCGACAGCCTGCACGCCTAGGTTGGTAATAGCCCAATAGATCGACATCGACTCGGGAACTGCCCTCGACCGAATCCGTTCCCGAATTCAAACCCACCGAGGACGCCGGTACTCGTGGCCTCCACCGTTGACGGCCCACCGCCGAACAGCATGAGGTATCCGGTGCCGCCCAGATCAGCGAAGCGGACAACGCGCCACTGCGACACCACGAAGGCTGAACGGCAATTAGCGCTCGTGACACGCACCTCGTTGGCCGCCCGCGAATGAAGGAGAAAGTCTCCAGTGTCGGAACAACTTCTACTCACACGCGGTAGCTGCGGCGGAACACAGACTCCGTTCGCCTTCAACGCGCTGAACGGGTGGGCCGAGGACGCCCGAGGAACCGCCACCGAGATGGAGTGTGACTTGTGACAAGCGAAAATCAGACCGCCGTGGGAGGGCGACTTGTCGTCGTGGGCGGTGGCACCGCCGGCGCCGAGGTTGCCTTCGCTTCCCGAAGCGCAGGCTGGACAGGTGAAATCGTTGTCCTGAGCGATGAGGCTTACGCGCCGTACCACCGGCCGCCGCTGTCGAAGGACCTCTTGAAGATGGACGCCGTCTTCGCTGACCCTGATCCGTTGAAAGGCGCACCGCTATACGCCAAGAAGAACGTCGACCTTCGCTTGGGAAGTCGCGTCGATGGCATCGACGCAACTGCTCGAACCTTGAGCATGAATGCGAATCAGTGCCTCTCCTACGATCGTCTGGTCCTGGCGGTCGGAGGCCACGCCCGCGAGCTCCCGCTCATTGCTCAACTCGACACACGGCCCACCAACGTCCATGAGCTGCGCACCCTCGACGACTGCGCGCGACTGCGTTCCTGCTTTCAAACCGGGCACGTTTTGATGATCGTGGGCGCCGGCTACATCGGACTGGAAGTGGCCGCAGCCGCAGTGAAGGCTGGCCAGAGAGTGATCCTGCTCGAAGCCGCGCCCCGCGTTCTCGCGAGGGTGACGGCACCGGTGGTCTCGCAGTTCTTCGAACGGGAACATGCCAAACGAGGAGTGGAGATCTTGACCTCCACGACGATCAAGAGCCTGTCGTTCGGTGCCGACGGGCGAGTAGATCGTGTCGCGACGTCTGACGGGACTGAATACCATGTCGACAATCTGATAGTAGGAGTCGGGTTGGAGCCCAATATCGAACTCGCCAGCGACGCTGGTCTGGAGATCGGCAACGGAATCGTGGTCGACGATTCGATGACTACCAGCGACCCGAACATCCTCGCCCTAGGGGACTGCGTGGACTTCCACAGTGGATTCTACGACCGCCGCGTGAGAATCGAATCAGTCGCCAATGCTGTGGAACATGCCCGCCGCGCTGCAATTACGTTGACCGGTGGAGAACCGAAACCCTGGCAAGTTCCATGGTTTTGGTCGAATCAGTACGAGCACAGCCTGAAGATCGTTGGGCTCTCCACCGGATATGACGAGACACGAGTCATCGACGACTCAGAGGGCACCTCCTTCGCAGTCGAGTATCTGAGAGACGGTCGACTCATCGCAGTAGATGCCATCAACCATGCTGCCGCGTTCCAGTCGGGTAAACGGCGAATTGTGGAGACGATTCACGCCTGAGCGATCAATCAATCGAAGCGCTATGAAGGGACAACCCATGCCAACCGTCACCTACATCTGCCCCGACGGGGAGTTGGAGGAAGTCGAGGTACCGGTAGGAACCTCGATCATGAAAGCCGCTGTATCACATGGCATCGAATCGATCGTCGGTGATTGCGGGGGCAGCGCATCGTGCGCCACCTGCCATGTGTACGTGGAGAGTCACCTCGAAAAGCTGCCCCCCAAGACCGCCAACGAGGACGAAATGCTCGGTGACGCTGCGTCCGAAGTCCTACCCAACAGCCGCCTCGGTTGCCAGGTGGTCATGCGTGACGACTTGGCTTCACTCATCGTTCGAGTCGCACCCGAACAGTGGTGACTACCAAAATCGCTCACACCAACCAGAAGGATATGCCATGACGACCAGCATCGACACCCAAAACCTTCCCAGCAACGTACCGCCAGAGCGAGTGGTCGATTTCGACATGTTCGCGCCGGGGGACATCAGCAGCGGCCTTCAGGCTGCGTGGGCCGGGTTGCAGGACAACGGCCACGGCCTGGTGTGGACGCCACGCAACGGTGGGCACTGGATCGCTGTGCGCGGCAACCTCATCAAGGAGGTATTCGAGAACCACGAGACCTTCTCGAGCAAGTGTCCCTTCTTGCCGAAGGAAGCGGGCGAGCAGTACAGTTTCATACCCACCTCTCTCGACCCGCCCGAGCACCGGCCGTACCGGAAAGTGCTCAACGCCGCCGTTGGCCCGGGGTCGATCCGCCGCATCGAGAGCGAAATCGAAGGCATCGCGGCTGGACTGATCGAGTCGATCGTCGCCGAAGGCAAGTGCGACTTCACGAAGGCGTTCGCCGAGATCTTCCCGGTCGAGGTGTTCTTGCGTCTGGTTGACCTGCCGAGCTCGGATTCGGCTCGCTTGAAGTTCATCGCGGACCAGATGACGCGACCCGACGGTACGATGACGATGACCGAGGCAACGAACCTTTTCTTCGACTACCTTGGGCCCGTTATCAACGAACGACGCGAGAACCCCGGTCCGGACGCGATCAGTGCGGTTGTCACGAGCACCGTCGAGGGACGCCCGCTGACACAGGACGAATGCCTGCGAATCTGTGGGCTGCTTCTGCTTGCAGGACTGGACACTGTCGTCAATTTTCTCAGCTTCATGATGCAACATCTTGCCGAGAACCCCTCCGATCGAAAGACACTCGTCGATAATCCGGAACTCATCGATAACGCGGCCGAGGAGTTATTGCGTCGATACGGATTGGTGGCCGACGCTCGAATCATCAACGGTGACAGTGAGATGGACGGAGCCACCCTCCTCGACGGCGACATGGTCGCCGTGCCGACGATGCTCTTCGGACTGGATCCGCAGGTGACAGGATGTCCCATGGACGTTGACCTGCGTCGAAAGGATCCAAAACACTTCACTTTCGGCCACGGAGTGCATCACTGTGCGGGCTCCTACCTCGCCCGGAAGGAGATCACGACGACGCTGAAGGAGTGGCTCGCCCGTATTCCGGATTTCGAGATCGTTCCCGGAGAGAAGATCGAACACCGATCTGGAATCGTTGGCGCCGTTGTCAGCTTGCCGCTGCAGTGGTGAAGTCCTCGCACACATCGACATCGAAAGGCTTCTGAACAGATGAAGGCATGGCAATTCACAGCGATAGACGAGCCACTCCGCAAGGTCGACGTGGCTGACCCAGAGCCCGGACCCGCCGACATCATCATCGATACCGGGGCCGTCGGACTATGCCACTCGGACATCGGTTTCATGGACGGGACCATCACGGAGTTGTTGGGGCACGTTCCCATCATCCTCGGACACGAGATCGTTGGTACCGTGTCCGCAGTCGGATCTGATGTCACCGAGTTCGCGACAGGTGACCGCGTCGGAGTGCCTGCCACTACCGATGGGCCAGGAACCGCGCTGAACGGTGGGTACGCACAGAAAGTCAAGGTCCCGGCCCATCTCCCGGTCAAACTGCCCGACGGGCTCTCATTCCGCGATGCCGCGCCGGCGACCTGCTCCGGACGGACGGCGTACCGGGCAGTACATACCGCTGGACGGGTCGAATCCGGGATGAAAGTCGGCATCATCGGCTTCGGCGGTCTCGGCTACTTCGGGGTCCAGATTGCGCTAGCGGCAGGGGCCATCGTGTTCGTCTCCGAGCTCAACGAGTCGCGGTGGCCACTCGCGCGCGAGCTGGGTGCGAAGGCCTGTTCGAAGGACATCCGCGATTTCGAGTCCGAGCAATTGGACTTGATCATCGACTTCGCGGGCGCCGACGGAACGCTGAGTTCCGCGGTTGATGCCATTCGCCACAGTGGCCGCATCGTCGAGGTGGGCCTGGGGGTAGCGACATCATCGGTGTCCATTCCCAACATCACGATGAAAGAAGTCCGCATCGTAGGCGCGTCCAATGGAACGAAGGAGGAAGCACGCGCGATACTCGCACTTGTCGCGGAAGGATCGGTTCGGCCCAACACCGAGCAAATCGCGTTCGACGACATTCCCGAAGGGTTGCGCCGCCTGGAGCAAGGTGTAACGGACGCGCGCCTGATCGCAGTCCTGTAACCGGAGAGTATTGGCAACCCACAGGCCCGGAACCGCGTGTGCCTGTGGGTTGCCACCTGGACCCTATGCCCCGGGTCGGTCCGCGAAACGACGAGACAGAAGAAGAGCCACGATCGACCTCGACCAAACGGTTGGTTTGCCAGCCTAGAAAACTCGGAGAAGACGCACGTGACACCGACGGTCTTGGTAGCCGGCGCTCGTACCCCCATCGGAAAGCCGGCCGGGGCGCTTGCCTCGCTCAATGCCATCGAACTCGGAGCGCATGCCATCCGCGGCGCCCTAGCGAGGGCAGGGGTCGACAGGAGCGCGGTGGATGCAGTCATCCTGGGCAATGTCGTCCAGGCAGGCGTCGGGCCTAACCCCAATACCGTTCAGTTAGTGAACAAGGATGGTGCATTTCGGCGGCTGGGTGGGTTGTGGATGGTGTTGATGGTGTGCGCGTTTGGCTGCCCACTTGAGGACTTTGCGTTTGACGACCCGGGGGTTGGCGCGGTGGCGGCGTGCGGGGTTGATTCGGCGCAATAATTTGTCGATGCCGTGGTTCCACAATCTCGTGGCAGCGTTGTGGTTATGAGGGGGAAAAAGAGCTGTGGGACAGGGATCGTCGGGCGATCCGCAAGGCGGCGACGAAGGAGACCCGGTCCGGGTCGTGACCGCCGGCGGTCGCGGCATCGAGCATGAGCGTGCGGATGGCGTAGTGGCAGCACAGGTGCCCCCAGATTTCCTGCTGCACCAATGGTGGGGCCTTCGACCGCAGCACGGCGCGTGGTCCGCGCTGATGGGTTTTCAGCTCGTCGAGGGTGTTCTCGATTTCCCACCGTTGGGCGTAGGCGAGGGCCAACTCTTCTGCAGGTGCATCGGAGGGGTCGAGGATCGTGGTCAGCAGCCGGTACTGCTCGGGGTTCTCCCGCCCGTCGTCGAGGGTGTAGTCGATGACGCGCACCGTGAGCGGTGTTCGTTGCCGCCGATTCTTTCCGGAGGTGGGGATGATCTGCGCCAGCCAGGATCCGTCGTCGAGGGTCTCGAGGTGCCGAGGCGAGAGGGTCGATTTGACCCTCCACAGCAGGTCGGCGCCGGTGGCGGCGGCCCGGGTCCACATGTCGAATCCGTACAGGCCGCGGTCGGCGAGCAGCAGCATCCCGGGTTCGAGGGTGTCCATCAGATCGTGCGCCAGCTCCCGCTCGGAGGTGCGGCACGATCCGATCGCGGCGTCGAAGACCGCGTGGGTGCCGCACTCGGCGACCGCCACCAACCGCGCCTGCGGGAACGCGGACTGCTCGCCGCGACTCGATCCCGGCCGCCCGAAATGCTCGGCGTTGGCCGGGGTGTCGGGCAGGTCGAGGCAGGTCCCGTCGAGGGCCACCAACCGGCGCCCGGCGAGCCAGGATCCTGGTGTACCCGTGTCGGCGAGAGGTCGTGCGACACGGCGGAACAGCTCCCGCACCGGTTCGTATCCCAGACGTGAACGGGCCTGAAATATGGCCGATTTCGTCGGCGGCGACCAGGACTGTGACCATCCCGACGACCACGACAAACCGTCGGTGAGCTGCTCGAAGACCTCCTCGTAGGAGCCTTGCGAATTCAATGCCATGCCGATCGAGAAGTACGCCGTCACGCGAGCGGTCAACGTGCGACTTCGCTGCTCCCTGCGACCGCATTCCGCGATCACCTCATCGACCAAGGACGCGGGAAACACCCTGGTCAGCAACCCCACCGACACCACATCCGACAACCGCCGATCCGAGACCGGCTTCACCCATCCACTCCGAGGCACACCTCATCGTATCGCAACCATCACTAACTGAACGGTATTGGGCCTAACCCTGCACGCCAGGCAGCGGCAGCGGCGTCCATTCCACTCACCACCCCAGCGGTTACGGTTAACAACCTGTGCCTGTCCGGACTGCAGGCAATCATCGACGCAGACCGGCTCATCAAGTCCGGTGAGGCCGATATCGTCGTCGCAGGTGGTATGGAGTCGATGACCTGCGCTCCCTACATCGTGCGTGGAGCACGCGGCGGATTACGGTACGGCGCAGCATCTCTCGAAGACGCACTTGACCGCGATGCCTTGATCTGCGCGTTCGACGAAGTCTCCATGGGCGAGGCGACCGACCGCTACGTCCAGGGTACCGACCTGGATCGCGCGGGCCAGGATGCCTTCGCTGCGCGCTCGCACGAGCTGGCTGCTGCGGCGTTGAAGCGTCGCGGCCGTGGCGTCGGCGCTGCAGCGCTGTGCGGCGGCGGTGGCCAGGGAAATGCACTGATTATCAGGCGGTAGAGCAGCCCGAGCGCATCTACACAGCCGAAGCTTGTCGCCGGTGCGCGCACGCGACCCAACTGATTTCACCAACGCCATCCAAAGATGGTTCGCACAGGGCGACACATCCCCTGTCATGTCCTAGTTGGACATCGAGATACGCCCCTCACTTCCCCACTTCGGATCTTCCGTGCCACCAGGCTGCACTCGCTCGGGCCTACGGCACGGGCACATCTCCTGTACGGCCGCAGCGCGGCGATCCCCGGAAACATTTCAATGTCCACGTTGATGTTGACAGCGGCGAGGATCTTTGCGACGCTCGTCACAGTGCTTTGGCAATCACCCTGGAAGAATTGAGGCCGACGATGGACTGTCCGACCACTCGGGTGCAACGTGCCGTGTCCGATCTCAGCGCCGGACGACCTGTTGTGCTGACAGGTGCGAATCCGACAGATGACGCCCATATTTTGCTTGCGGCGGAGAAGTCAACTGTCGAGTCAATAGCAATCCTGGTCAGGTTCGGCTCCGGTCTGGTTTGTGCTGCGCTCCCTGCTGTTGAATGCGACCGTCTTCAGCTCACCAGGATGGTTGGCGAGGACCGTGACCATTCCGGCATCGAGTACACCGTGAGCGTCGATGCCGTTGGGCCGGGCACCGGTATATCGGCCGCAGACAGGGCCCGAACGCTAACTATGCTGTCGGACGGGTCCAGTGCCGCCGATGCATTCACCAGGCCAGGACACGTGCTGCCGGTGCGTACGGATCCTGCCGGGGTCCTGGCGCGGCGAACTGCTGCGGAAGCCGCAGTCGACCTGGTCAGCGTGGCAGGCCTCCGTCAGGCCGGAACCTTCACTGCCCTGGTCTCCGAGGATGATCCCACCTGCATCTCCAGCTCCGAGGAGGCACAGCGGTTCGCCGCCGCCCACGGAATGGGTGTTGTCTCGATCGAGGACGTAGTCACCTACCGGCGAATGGCCGAATCGCATCTCCACACACAGTTCACGCTCATGCGGCAGTCCACATTCGGACAGGTCCGTTGCGTCGGATACCGCAGCGACGTCACCGACTCCGAATATGTCGCATACTCCCTCGACTCCGCCCCGCGCCTCGGCACGCCCGTCGTGTGCTTGGAGAGCGAAGTCGACCCAGCACCGCACCTGACACCTGACATCGCCACTGCCGCCTTGGCCAAGGTAGCCGAAAATGGCTACGGCACAGTGGTTGTGGCGCGACACAGCAACGGCGCAGTGGGGCTGGCCGACGTCAATGCAGACCTAGTCGAGGTCGTGCGGGAATGCGGATATCGCTCGCCGATTCTGCTCAACTTCTCACCAGAGGCTCGTACGATGATGTGGCATTTCGGCATGAGCATAAGTAGTGGGCCGTTCGGCTCCGTCTCGCCCGACAGCCACCTACCCAGCTCGCAATCCATGACGGAGAACGACGCGCAGTCCACCCACGTCGTCGGGATGGTTGTGCGGGGCGATCAGCGCGGCCGAGAGCTTGGGTTCCGGACTGCAAACCTCCAGCTAGACGATTCCAACTCGATTGCAGACGGAGTGTGGGCCGGTCGGTGCCTCCTGCCGGACGGCTCGGATTTCACCGCCGCCATTTCGATCGGCCGGCGACCCACATTCTACGGGCGGTCGGGGGTAAGGCTTCTCGAGGCTCACCTGCTCGACTTCTCGGGCGACCTCTACGGCCTCACGATCACTGTGCAGCTGGAGCATCGGATGCGTGGGCAGGCAGCCTTCGCATCGAAGGAAGAACTGATCGCGGCACTCTCGGCTGACGTGGTACGAACTCGATCATTGATGAGCGTCGCCTGATGACTCAACGCCGGACTCGCCCTATTTGTAAGCCGAATCAAATACTTCTGTTACAAGGACATTTTCGCGACTAGCTTTGACGGGGTTGCAGGGTGCAATGCATAGAGCTCATACTTCTCGAGCACGAAAATCAACGTCAACGTGGCAGTTGACCGTGATCGCGATCACCATTAATCTGGATGTGCGGTGATCGGCTTGTGCGCACCAACGACACAGCCGTGCTGAGTCGCCGATATGCACGGAGCCCGTGCGCGATGCCTTCCTGCCCATCACCGATGAGGCCGACACGAACACATACGGATTCGCATGAATGATGCAATCCCGCAACGAGCGACCGAACGACTGGAGGCTCATTCCAGAGAGTGATCCGACCGGAATGCACGGCACTGTCAACACGACCTAAATCGATACCTCGACGATGACACCAGATTGGGAGATCAAAGATGGAATGCGGAATTTTTCACACTCCGTACATGCGCCCCGGGCGCAAGGACAAGGAGACGTTCGAGTACTCGCTGCTCCTTGCTGCGGCCGCCGACAAGTTCGGTTATCGCGACTTCATGATCGGCGAGCACGGCATGCAGGCGTGGGAAAATATCCCCAACCCTGAACTGCTGATCGTCGCGGCAGCGCAGATCACTGAACGCATGCGATTTGCACCAATGGCGCACATCGTGCCTCTCCACAACCCGTCGACACTCGCGATCCAGGTCGGGTACACATCTCAGTTGCTCGAGGACCGATACTTCCTCGGCGTTGGGGCCGGATCCTGGGAGAACGAGGCCGTACTGCGTGGTCAGCCCGGCGACTTGTCCGAAGCGCACCCTCGCTTGATGGAGGGGCTCGAAGTGATGGACAAGGTGTGGCGCCAGGAACCCTTCAACTTCGAAGGCAAGTACTACAAGGCAGCCCGCCTCGACAGCCAGATCGATCCCGGTAGCGTCGCATCGCATGGTGAGTTCAAGGTCAAGGAGGGTGAAGAATACCATCTGACTGCAGATCACTCGCCGCACGGCGGCGCAGACGGTCTCGAGATTGCTGTCACTGGTTTGAGCAAGAACTCCCCCTCGCATCGACTCGCCGGCGAACGCGGATGGACCCCCATCTCCTTCTACGGCGGTTCTGCACTACTGAAGTCGCAGTGGGATACGTACTCCGAGGCTGTCCGATCCATCGGTGGAACGCCGCAGGGTGCGAACTTCAAGATCGCCCGCGACGTGTACGTTGCAAAGACCGACGAGGAAGCGAAGGAGCAGGCCAAGAACGGCGCCCTGGGCCACGCGTGGAAGAAGTACCTCATGCCGGTCTACCAGAAGTACCGGATTCTTCAGGGCTTCATCGACGATGCAGACAAGAAGGTCGACATCGACGATGTCGACCTGGACTACCTGGCCGACCACGTCTGGTTGTGCGGTAGCCCCGAAACCGTCATCGCCAAGATCGAGAAGACCTTCGAGCTGGCAGGTTTCCGGTATGGTCAGTTGGCTGTCAACACCCATGACGCTCTGGATGATCCGGCACCGTGGGTGGAGTCACTGCGCCTGTTCGCGACGGAGGTCGTCCCGAACGTGCATGTGGAGGGCACGCACGAGACGGTCGCTGTGAACTGACAGTCACACTCGGTTCTATTTCCCTGGACATTCATCGATGTTCTGGGCACCGGGATCCGATGGATGCCTGCTCGAATTTCGTTCGTCTCGCGACGAAGCGTCGATAGGGCATCACCGGCCGGGAATACCCACCGGCGTCTCATCGGAGATGATGCATTGTTCCCCTGAGACGTAGCGGTGATGAGGGCGATTTGCCCTCATCACCGCTACGTCATTTCTGTGCTTCGTTCGAACCGCGCACTACGCCGTCACCGCTGTAGGAAGTGAAATCTTGGGAGCCACTTCTTCCTGAATCATTGCCAGCGAATTGAACCAGGGCGCCGGATCGTCGGAGTAGTCGTGGGATTCGATCTGCAGGGTGCCCCATCCGCCACTGGCCTCGAACAACGTATTGATCTTCTCCACGACGGTGTCCGGTGAGCCCACACAGAACACGTTGTCGACAACCCATTCGAGGTCGACGTCGGCCCTGTCCGCGCCGGCGTCCTTGATGAAGCCGTCCATCATGCCGAATCGCCACCAGATCGGAATGAGGTAGCGCTCGAAACAGTACCCGATCGGCCCTTCCATCACGAGCCGCTTCGCCTCTTTGTCCGTGTCGGCGACGAATACCGTCTGGGACACGTGGTAACGCGAGCGATCAGCGACGTGCCCATTGGCCTCCGCGGCAGTGGAGTAGATGTCCCAGTGCATCTTCAGGGCGTCCAGACCGGAGAAGATCGACATCGGTCGGAATCCACGCTCGCCCGCAAACTGCATCGACGGTGACTTGGCGCTGAATCCGGTCACGGCGACCTCCGGTGCACCACCCCACGGACTGAGGTCGGCCAGCTTGTGCTGGTCGTCGCCCTCGTCGCCGTGCTTCTCTTCCGGGTAGCCCGCGTTCCAAAAGCGTCCCTCGTAGAAGAACGGCTCGCGCTTCCAGATTTTCTCCATGATGTCGAGGGACTCGCGAACCATCTCGTTGGTGAACTGCGTGTCTTCACCGTTCTTGATGCCATGAATGTACGAGGCGTCTGGATAGGCGCCGGCACCCACGCCGAGGAAGTACCGGCCCTCGAGGATCTGCGACAGCCAGCCGACCATGATCGCGAGCTTCGCCGGACTGTGGTGGGGAAGGATGTGAGCCATCGGCGCAAACTTGATCCGCTCGGTCTGGCGTGCGGCTGCTGCGATGATCAACTCTGGGTTGGGGATATTCTCCCAACGCTGTGATGCATGCTCGGAGAACATGATCGAGTCGAAGCCAATCTTGTCGGTCTCGATGGCCTGCTGTACGCACCAGTCGAACGTCTGGCGCGCGGTCCGCTCGGGGCGCATGTAAGGGTGGACGATGAGTCCTGTTTCCATTGCCATCGTGAACTGCCTTTCTACGAATTTGTGGTCGATTGCCCGGTGCTGGTGCGAAACTTTTTGTCAGGCATAGAAAATGTCATATGCGTGCTTGGTGTCCATGTACTCCTTGACCGACAAGATTTTCCCGTCGCGAAACTTGAACAGGAAGTGGTACTGGTTCTGATAGACCTTGCCGTTCTTCAATTTCGCGTACGAGGTGGCCTCGACGGCCACCTTGTCGCCTTGCGCGATCGCCGCAGTCGGAGTGATCTCGAGAACACCGTTCTCGTACACGGAAGTGACCCCGCTCAGCAGCGCACCGAGACCGGCCTTGTCATAGCTTCCCGACATCCCGTCGATACCCCCGGACACCCAATAGGTCGCCTCAGGGTGGAGAGTGTCGAGGATCCGTTCCACGTCGCCCGTGGAGAAGACCTTCGCGAAATTGTTGGCTGAGTCGATGTTCTGTTCCGGCGTGCTCATTGGATGCTCCGTCTGTGCAGCGATCTGCTCGTGTATGACCTGTATCACTGTGTACCGTCCGCGCCGTGCACGAAACCGTAGTTGCACTCGGATCACCACCTATCCCGGCGCGGCGCACTTGATGCAGGTCAGGGCGCTCCGTTTTTGTCGTGCACCGATCCACGGTTGTCAATGTGTACGTTGTCAGATCTTGACCACGCGGCCCGGCACGCGCATGATCGACCGGTGACACCCATCACAAATCAACCCATGCGGACGAAAGAGCACAGTGAACGCTGACGAGTGGCGCGAGATAGTCGAGCTTCGACAATCCGGTGAATCGATCTCGGGCATCGCGACGCGATTGACGGTCTCGCGCAACACAGTGCGCCGCGCCCTGAACTTCGAGGCACCACCCCGGGACCACCGACCACGGTCAGGGTCGTCAGCTGACGCCCTCCGGCCCCGCATCGCTGCGGCGCTCGACGCGGATCCCGACGTGACGGTGGCACAACTGCATCGAGAACTCGAATGGAGCGGCTCGCGAAATACTCTGGCGAGCGCGGTCCGCCGCATCAAGGAGGAGCGTTCCCGACCAACCGACACCCGCACATCGAGCGTCCGCACGTCCAGTGCAACCGATATTCCACTCTTCTCGACAAGTTTCGTCGGTCGCAGCGAAGAACTGAACAGAATCCGGGCACTGCTCGGCGACAGCCGGCTCGTCACCGTCGCCGGCCCCGGCGGTATCGGCAAGACCCGGCTCGCCGCAGTGGCCGCGGCTGCGTATCGGCGGGCCTTTGCCGATGGAGTCCGTTTCGTGGAGCTGGCGTCGCTGCGGAGCGAAACTCTGCTCCCCCAGACGATTCTGGACGCCTTGGGGTTCGATGAGCGAGATACACCGGAACGAAGTGCAACCGAATCGCTCCTCGAAGCGGTCCGAACCAAGCAGCTGTTGCTGGTGCTGGATAATTGCGAGCATCTTGTCCGCGCGTGCGCCGAGTTGATCTCGCTGCTCTTGCGGAAGACCGAACATGTGAAGATCCTGGCCACCAGTCGTGAAGTGCTGTCGATTCCGGACGAGCACGTGCACGTCCTCGAGCCACTGTCCATGACGGACCACCGTGACCCGGGCAGGCCGGGGGCCGCCATCGAGTTGTTCGAGAGCCGCGCATCGGCCGCACTGTCCGGATTCGCCATCACGGATTCGAGTCGGGACGCCGCCCGCCGGGTATGCACCCAACTGGACGGTGTGCCGCTGGCTATCGAACTGGCTTGCGCTCGCTTGACCGCGCTGTCCGTAGAAGATCTCGCCGAACGTCTCGACGACCGGCTGGCGTTGTTGACAACGGGTAACCGCGGCGGGCCGAGCAGACATCGAAGCCTGTATGCGACGGTCGAGTGGAGTTACGATCTCTGCACTACGCAGGAGCAGGTGCTCTGGGCCAGATTGTCCGTGTTCTCCGAAGGATTCGACCTCGCCGCGGCCGAAAGTATCTGTGCTGGAGTTCCTGTCGATGCCGCAAGCATTTTGGATACGATCACCGGCCTGATCGGCAAGTCGGTGTTACAACGCACCACCGGCGAGGGACGCGTCCGGTTCAAGATGCTGGAGACGATCCGGCACTTCGGTGCAAGCAAACTGTCCGACGGCGATAAGGCCGAGCTACGGGTGGCACACCTGCGTTGGTGCGCTGCACTGGTGCGCACCGCCCGCCGGTCATGGACGGGGGCTGAGCAGGAGCGTGTGAGCACCCGGCTTCGGGAGAACCGCGCCAACTTACGGTCGGCGCTACAGACTGCGCTGACCGACCGGAATCAGGAGACGCTGCACCTCGCGTCAAGCCTCGTCGCGACCTGGTTCCTGTGGTCGTCGGCATTTTCGGTACGAGAACACCGGATGTGGGTGACCGAGTTCCTCGGGCACGACGACATGGCCGAAGATGTCGTAGCTCAGCTCAACGCGACATTGGGATTGCTGCAGACGATGCAGGGCGAGAGAGTCCAGGCAGCCCGAGCGCTCGCTACTGCCGCGCGGCGCGCACGCGAACTCGGTGACGATGCGACACTGGCATTCGCCCTGCAGACGCAAGGCCTCAACACCTACCTCGGCGGTAATTTCGAGGCCGGCGAACGCCACCTGTCGGACGCGTTGGCACTATACGAGCGTCTCCCCGGCATCACCGATCTGATGTGGACGGCCCACATCGAGATGGGAATGCTCTGCAGCTCGCGCGGTGAGACCGAACGCGCTGCCGAGAACTTCGAGTTCGTCCACGCGCAGGCATCGGTCACCGGAGAGAGATGGATGTTGTCCTACGCGGTGTACGGATTGGGATTGGTAGCGCTGGTTCGCGGTCGTCACGACGAGGCAATCACCCACGCAATGAACGCCCTCGCGCTCAACCGCGCCTTCGACGACACGGTCGGAGCCACACTGGTCACCGACCTTCTCGCCTGGGCAGAAGCCGCAGCAGGGTCGGGGGAACGCGCCGCCGTACTTCTCGGCGCAGCATCGTCGATGTGGGAATCGTTCGGCATGCAGTTATATGGTTCTCGGCACTGGGTCCAGCGACGCGAGGTGTACGAATCCCGTGCGCGGACTTCGCTCGGAGACGAGGTCTACACGGCAGCGCGTCGTCGCGGGTCGACACTGTCGATAGCCGAACTCATCGCTTATGCCCTGGACGAGGAGCCCGACGACAGCCCGTCGACATCGTCACATCCGGTGGTCGGACTCTCACCCCGGGAGATGGACATCGCACAATACGTGGCACACGGACTCACCAACAAGGAGATCGCGGACCGGTTGGTCCTGTCCGTCAGAACCGTCGAGGGGCACGTCGCGCACATGCTCCGTAAGTTGGGAGTAGCCCGCCGCTCTCAAGTGGCAGCCTCACTCGCGGCAGCGACCAGAGCCCGACTGGAGTGAAACACTTGGTTCGCCGCAGCGGTGGTGCCCTTCGTGTCGGCCCGCGGGAGCGGAAACGGCTAAGTCAGCCGACGCCGCGGTGCTCGGGAGCGGCCGCCGAGATTTCGAGAACCTCGCGGATGCTGCGGGCACCGGCACCGAGGTCGAGCGCGTTTCTCAGGTGTAGCAGGAACCCGGGCTTGTATCGGTGGGTGGGAGTGGAATCGGCGGCGAGAGAGATCAATTCCTTGGTCACTGCCCGCAGTGCCCGACTCTTCCACGGCACCGCGCAGTAGTCGAAGAACGCTACGAACGTTTCCGGTGACATCCTGAGCAGTGCGTCGAAGAAGCCCGGAAGCTCGGCTTCCATGCGCTGCCAGTACGGGTCGGTGCCGATGTGGCGATCCCACAGGTTCTGCTGCGTCTGATCGAGCGGTGCGTCCTCGCCGCCGTTTCTGCGGCGAACGGCAGACGCCAATTGCCTGGACGACTCGAACAGTGTGTGCACCCCGAGTCCCGATACCACCGTCAGCGCTTCCTGGATCTGTGCAGCGTCGAGGCCCAGGTCGAGCGCCTCCTCGATGTAGCGGCCGGTACCCGCGACATCCATCGTCGTTGCTACCGCGCGAACCGCGATATGTGTGAGCACACGGGTTTGCTCATCGAGGCCGGCTCCATCCTGAACTCCTTCCAAAATCTCTTCCGCCAACACACGAAGATCTTGGGTTTCGAATCCGACTGTCACGGAACTCATCCGGCTGCGCTCATGGACTTGGCCGGCGTCGTCAGTTGTGTTTTGAGCCCTCGTTTGTTGATCTTCGTCGCCGACATCGGCCACGCCCCCGCCTCGACGAAGAAGACCGCGCGCGGAACCTTGTACCGGCCGATCCTGCCGTCACAGAATTCGATCAACTCCGCTTCTGTGAGCTGATGGCCTTCTCGGACCTCGACGAAGGCCACCGGCACTTCGTCGAGCCGGTCGTCCGGGCGGCCGATCACGGCGGCAGTCAACACCGCAGGATGCTCACAGAGGAACGACTCGACTTCGATGGCCGCAACGTTCTCGCCACCGACCTTGAGCATGTCCTTGAGCCGTCCGTGGAACACCAGGCACCCCGACTCGGTACGACTGTAGAGGTCCCCGGTCCGCAACCAGCCGTCGGAATCGATCGACTCGGCGGTCTTTACGGGATCCTTGTAGTACCCCTCGGTCACGCAATACCCTCGAATCAAGATCTCACCGGGAACCCCCACGGGCTGCTCCGCACCGTCGAACGGATCGACAATACGAATCTCAACTCCCGGCACGGGTTTACCTTGTGCACCGCTTCGATCCTCGAACAACTCGTCCGGCTCGCTGAGCGCATAGATTCCGGTCGTTTCCGTCATTCCGCATGCTGCCATCAATTCGGCCGCCGGGAACAGATTCTGCACCTGTTCGATGAGGACCCGGGGGCCGATCAGGAACAGGTACCGGATCGAGTCGAACTGGGCCGCGTCGAAGTTCGGGTGCGCCATCATCATCTGCATTGGTCCGGGGAACCAGGGCCAGACGCACGTCGGTCGCTCAGCCCTGATCAGCTCGATGGCGCGACCAGGTTCGAAGAACGTGTCGGTCAGAAACGTTCCCCCGGCACCGATCGCGCCGATCAACGGGGCCAGTGCAGCGATGTGGAACAGAGGACCGCCGGCCCAACTGATGTGGCGCTCTCCCGCCGACAGGCGACCGGTCGCCCGTTCCACCGGGCCACGCGTCATCGATTCGTGGGTGAGCAAGCATCCACGGGGGTGGGCGGTCGTCCCCGATGTGTACAGGATCGCGGCGATATCCCGCGTCCTGACTCGTCGGCGATGTCGATGGACGAGCGATGGGTCGACAGTCTCTGCCGCAGCATCCAGGTCTGCCCTGGAAGTGAATCCGGGCTTGTTCGCGCCTCGGAGCAGTAGCGCACGACGCAGACGCGGCGCTTCGGGTAGGTCGAGGTTGCCGTGGCCGCTGGCAGTCGCCAACGACGGCAGCGCTTCGTGTAGAACCTCGACAAAATCAACGTAGGCGTCAGGACTGGACACTGTCAGTAGCGCGGTGATATCTGCGTTCTCGACGATGTAACCCAGTTCCTTGGCCTTGTGCCGTGCATTGAGCGGTACGACGACTGCCCCGATCAAAGCCGATCCGAAGAATCCCTCGACGAATTCGACACCATTCGGGGCCAGGAGCGCGACATGGTCGCCGGACTGAACCCCCATAGCCAGCAGCCCACGTGCAACCGCAACTGCACGCTCGAGGACCTCAGCGTAGGTGAATCGCTCCTCAGGAAACACGATCAGGTCGCGGTCGGGATGGGCGTGTGCTCCACGCACCAACAGATCGCCGAGCGGAGTGACGGTGCACCAGTCGCCGAAGTCAGTCATGTCGTCCTCAAATTGTCGATCGTCGTAAGCGATATCGCCGACGAATTGCCTGTATGAATGGCACAGAGTTCGCGTGCTGCGCGTAGAAGATCTCGTTGACGTTCACGCTAAGCGACTCGCCCCACGCTGTCAACGTCAGAGTTGATTGTATCAACATGAGATTGTGTCAAGATGAGAGCGGAATCTGAAGTTGGATCTCACCCGACGTCCCGCTATCGACCGGGCTAGAGCGCGTCCCTACGGAGTGGCCGAGGGCGAACCGTCTCCGCCGATATCGGCCCTTAGCGATTGCAGGTCGCCTACATCGTTCGGAATCTGCTCTGCACCTGATTGATTTAATCGGTTGAGAATCTACGTAGGTGTTGATCAATCACGTCGGTCCCGGCATATTGTTTGACATGATTACCTCGACCGCAGCCAACAGCGGCATGAGCCGACGCCGTCGCAGTGCCCAAAATGACAGCAGCCCCAACTACCAGGCCAAGCGTCAGGAACTGCTACTCACTGCAGCAGCCATCTTCGGAGAGAAGGGCTTCGAAGCGACAACACTCAACGACATTGCCGAGCGGCTCGGGACCGATAGAGCCTCGATTTACTACTACTTTGCGAGCAAGACAGAGCTGTTTCAGGCCCTTTTTCATGACATTTTGGTCGGTGTGCTGGATGAGAACATCGCGTTTGCTGAGGAAATCATCGGTAGCGACGAAGACGCGATCGGAAAACTGCGCCGCCTCATCGAGCAACAGATGAACTCATACGAGAGGAACTATCCCTACGTCTACCTGTATATCCAGGAGGACATGGCTCAGTTGCAGTTGGACACAACGTCGTGGGGTAAGGAAATGGCGCGTAAGACCAAGCGCTTCGAAGCCATTGTTCTCGATACCTTGCAACAAGGCGTCGACGAGGGCACCCTGCGTAGCGAGGTACCCGTGCAGCTGATGGCGAAGTCGCTGTTCGGGATGATCAACTGGACACATCGGTGGCTCACACCTGGAATGCGCAAAGTCGATGCCAAGCAGACCAGCGAGGCCTTCTGTGCTTTGTTCCTCGAGGGCGCGAGGTTGAGAGAATGAAACCGACACCGCCACACGCGGTGAGCAGCTCCTGGGCTGTGAGGCCCTGTGCACTGGGTCAGGCAGCGATCATCCCGACCCAGCTCACGTCACGTACGTACGGTCAGCGACCAGTCCATTGGGCTGCACGCTTCTCGGCGAACGCTGCCCTGCCTTCGAGCCTGTCGGCGCTGTTTGCGTATGCCTCGATCGGCTCGTATCGGGTTGCCAGCGCGACGTCGAGCGGCCATCCCGCGCGTGACAGCACAGCGTCCTTCGCTGCTTGAACGGCGAGAGGCGACGCCGAGGCGATTCGCTCTGCCCACGATGTCGCAGTCTCGAGCAGTTTCTTGAGCGGGACGACCTCATTGACGAGTCCGTATCGCTCGGCTTGCTGTGCATCGATGCGCTCGCCGGTGAGGATCAAGGCCATTGCGATGTGATGCGGCAGCTGCCGAATCGCACGGTGCATGATGCCTGCCTCGCCGATGATGCCCACCTTGGTCTCGGGAATGCCGAACTGGGCGTTGTCCGCGGCGACGATGATGTCGGCACACATGGCGAGTTCGAAACCGCCGCCGATCGCATAGCCCTGAACGGCCGCGACGAGAGGCTTGCGCAGCGTCAGCATGGGTCCACCGACGCCGGTGAGGCCACCACCGAGTGCAATCCTGCGGCCATCACCTTCAGTCCCTCCGCTGACGTTGGCACCGGCGCAGAATGCCTTCTCCCCCGTCGCACCGAGCACAGCGACCCAGATGTCAGGATTTGAGTTGATTTCGGTCCATGCCTCGAACAACGCCGAATCCATTTCGGGATCGATGGAGTTCAGCGCCTTGGGGCGATCGAGTGTCACTCGTGCGACGTGATTGTCCAGCTCGAACAAGATTCCGCTGCTCACGGTAAGTCCTTCCTCATTATTTCTCTGCCATAGGTTGATCGGTCAGTTCCACGGGTACGCGGTAGGCGGCGATAGCGCCCTTCAGGCCCACCTCGGCCACGAACCTGCGGACCTCGGCCACCGACGGCGACAGATGGAGCAGGGCATCCATTTCCGCGCCGCCCTGCGCCGCGGTGCGCACGCCCATTGCTTCCATACTCCTGTTGATGGACAGCTTCTTGATCCGCAGGATGTCCGACGGCGTGCGTGCGATGCGAGCGGCAAGCGCTTCGACTTCACCGATCAGGTCTTGCTCGTCCACGGCGTGATTGGCCCAGCCCCACTCGACCGCGGTAGTGCCGTCGATCGAGTTACCGGGCACGAATGCCAGTTCTTTGGCGCGCTTGGGGCCGACCAGCGGGGCCCACAGTGGGGCAATGTACCCACCACCGAGCGGGATCGCCGGTTCACCGATCTTCGCGTTGCGTGCCACGAAGGTGATATCAGTGAATACGCACAGCTGAGTTGCTCCCGCGATGCAGTAGCCGTGTACGGCGGCGATCACCGGTTTCGGATGATCCCAGATCGCGAGGAATCGGTTGACGTTGCGAGCCAGTCGCTCTCGGTCAGCCACGGGATCCGGATCCGCCACCACTTTGCCGACCTGGCCGATGTCGTAGCCGGCCGAGAAGCCCTTGCCGGCGCCGCGGATTCCGATGACCGGACCTCCGGAGGTTGCCAGCGCGGCCAACGCTGCACTGAACTCATCCAGCAGCTCGTTCGACAGAGAGTTGGCCTTGTCCGGTCGGTTCAGGACGATCCAACTGATGGGGCCCCGATGCTCGATCCGCAGGTTCTCGAACTGAGCGTCCGGTTTGGTCTCGGTGACCGCTGTCATGCCCGTCCGATCGGAATCTGCTTCTTGACGTGGAAGTCGACGACACCGGACGCACGCAGTTCCCGTCGGGAGAAACGCCAGCCGTGCTCGTCGTCGTACACGAAGTCATCGTGGTACTGGCCGAAGAAGTAGCCGTCGGCCTTGCCTTCCTTGGTGTACCGATGCCATGCGTAGAGGACCGAACGGACCTTGGCCGAGGTCAGATCCTCGGAGAAGTCGACGACAACGTTCGAGACGTGGTGACTGGTGGCCGTGAAGAAGGTGCCGATTCCGTCGAGTGTCTCGCGGTAGGCAGCGCGCCCTTCGGCGCCGAAGTCGGGCCCGTAGGCGACGTAGCAATCCTCCGTGAAGAGCTCGGCGAGTTGGTCGGGAAGGTTCATGTCCAGGTTGTACGCGTAGTCGAACAGAACCCGTTCGATCTTTCCCTTTTCGACGAGCTCGGTGAGCTCGCGCGTGGACACCTCGCGGGTGGCAGTCATGAGGATCTCCTTCGAGTTACGATTTTGCGACCGGTTCGATTCCGGCGAACTGGATTTTTCCAGTTTGATTTTGTCAACGTCTTCGTAGATTCACGAAGACGTTGGAATTGGTTGCGGGTGACTCCCGCAGTTCGACTACGCCTCGGGTTCGGCGCGCCGCAAGGATCAGGCGTTGACGGGATAGTCGGACACTGCGGCGTCGGCACCGGGCCAGCGGACCGGCAACTCCGCGGTCAACGACGATGCGACGTCGTCCCAAGGGCCCACGTGAATGGTGCGCATGTTGCGGGAAGCGAATCGCCAGCGGCCATCGACGCGAACGTACTCATCTTCGTAGCGCACGGCGCCGAACACGGTCGTACCGCCCGACGCGATCTCGAGGTGGGCGCCGACGATACCCGTTGCGTGATCGTCGTCGACGAAATCGACGAGTACGTAGTTGGGCGTGTGGATCGTGGTACCAAATGCCGTTCGCGCTTGCCGAATCATGTCGGCGATCCCGTTTCCGCCGGTTGCACCGGGGAAACCTCCAGCGGAGAAGGTGCCCTCGGGCGCGAAGGCGTCGGCGATGGCGTCGAAGTCGTCGAAGTCCGACGCCAAGAAGTATCGAACCGCCAGGTCTTGAAGCTCGGCTCGGTCTTCGAGCCGTCGCACCCTGGCCTCGATGTCGGTCATGTCTACTCCCTAGGGGCGAGCTCGTTGTGCGCATCCGTTGTCGTCGGTACGCGCCACGATCAACGTCAGCGTAGATCGCAGTTCCGATCATTGTGCGCCGTGCCATAGATGTCAACCTCCAACGACGTGCACGCAGGGGCCAAAATCTACGCGGCTGTGGATTACATCAACGACACAGTTGACAGAATGGGCGCGTGAAGGCAGGCTTCCGAGGGAGCGATGCACGTCACAGTTCGGTGTGGTAGCGACACGACGAGCTGTGTCACATGTCGACGGCTGTCCGCCGTGGGCGGAGACGTCAGACACACAGAATGTCGGGCTGGGCACCTTATTTCTTCGATGCCCAGCCCAGGTCCATTTCGAGAGGGAGATTTCCTATGAGCGGCACGCTTGAAGGCAAGGTTGCATTCATCACCGGTGCGGCCCGCGGGCAGGGGCGCAGCCACGCGATACGGCTCGCTGAAGAGGGCGCTGACATCATTGCCGTCGATATCTGCCGCTCGATCGAGACTGTGCCGTATTCACTGGCGACAGAGGACGATCTTGCCGAGACAGTCGCGCTTGTGGAGAAACTCGATCGTCGAATCGTTGCCCGAACAGCTGACGTGCGCGACAAGAAGGCGCTGTCGGCCGCACTCGAGGCCGGCGCCACTGAACTCGGCGGAGTCGACATCGTCGTGGCCAATGCAGGCATCGCGCCGCAGCAAGCTCACGAACGAGATCGTGACGCAGTCTTCGCGGACGTGATCGGCGTCAATCTGGTCGGAGTGTTCAATACCGTCGAGGTCGCACGGGAGCGCATGATCGCGCAGGGGCGCGGTGGATCGATCGTGATGACGAGTTCGACGGCCGGAATCAAGGCTGTGGGGGGAAGCTCCGGTGCAGGCATCGGCTACACAGCGAGCAAACACGGGGTCGTCGGTCTGATGCGCCAGTACGCCGTGCTGCTGGCCGAGCACAACATTCGGGTCAATTCGGTACACCCGACCGGGGTGAGCACACCGATGGTGGTGGGAAACACCGCGTTGGCGGAGGCATTGGCAGATCCGACCAACATGGGTAACTCGATCAGCAACTTGCTGCCGATCGACATCCTCGAACCCGAGGAGATCAGCAATGCTGTGGCCTGGCTCGTATCCGATGAATCCAGATACGTAACCGGCGTGATGCTTCCCGTCGACGCAGGGTTGACGATCAAATGATCGGCACCCGGAATCCGGGAGTCGTCGAGGGATCGGTGGTCGTCGACGACGATCGGGTTATCGACCCACAACTGTTCCGCAACATTTTGGGTCATTTCCCCACAGGGGTGGTAGCGGTAACAGCAATCGGCGCCGACGGTCGACCGGTCGGCATGGCGGTGGGATCGTTCACCTCTGTCTCGCTGGAACCCCCACTCGTGGCCTTCCTCCCCGACAAGTCGTCGACGACATTCCCCAAGATTCTTGCGGCGCAGAGATTCTGCGCGAACGTGCTCGGGGACGATCAACAGCACGTGTGCCGAAGTTTGTCCCGAAAAGGCGACGACAAGTTCGCAGATGTCGATTGGACACCGACACCTTCGGGAACGCCTCGTATTCTGGGTTCTTTGGCGTGGATCGACTGCGAGGTCGACGCCGTGCACCACGCCGGCGACCACTACATCGTCGTGGGACGGGTCCATCATCTCGAACTCGACACACCCGAGTCTCCCCTTATCTTCTTCCAAGGCGGTTACGGCGGCTTCGCCGCCACCGACACCTCCGCATGACGGGGTTGCTGATCGCCAATCGCGGCGAGGTTGCGCTCCGAATCATGCGCACTGCGGCCGCACGAGGTCTGCGCACCGTTGCCGTGTACAGCGAGGACGAGCCTGATTCTCCGCATGTGACGCGTGCGGACGAGTCGATTCCGATCCCTGGGGTCGGACCGTCGGCGTATCTGGACGTAGCGAACATCTGTGAAGCGGCGTCGTCGACCCGGGCAGCGATCGTGCACCCCGGGTACGGGTTCCTCAGCGAAAGTGCGGAGCTGGCCGAAGCATGCGCCGCGGCCGGGCTGACGTTCGTGGGCCCGGACGGTCCAACTCTGCGCCTTCTCGGGGACAAGTCCACCACCCGAGCGCTGGCCACCCGATGCTCTGTTGCGGTGCTGCCCGCCACACCTGGTCCGACTACCAAGACAGCGGCTCGCGACTTCGCCGAGTCGCTCGGAACGACCGCGGTCATAGTCAAGGCCTCCGCCGGTGGCGGCGGGCGCGGCATGCGCATAGTGGACGATCTCGAGAAACTTGATCAAGCCATCGACAGGTGCCGTTCAGAAGCCGAACGTAGCTTCGGCATTCCCGACGTCTACGTCGAGGCATATCTCCCGCGTGCCCGCCATATCGAAGTTCAGGTGGCCGGCGACGGTAGCAAATTCCCCATGCACCTGTTCGACCGCGACTGCACTGGACAGCGTCGCCATCAGAAGATGGTCGAGATCGCGCCGGCGCAGTTCTTGCCCGACACAACGCGCGAGGCACTGTTCACCGCTGCTTTGTCACTCGCCTCCGCAGTATCACTGCGAGGCTTGGCGACGTTCGAATTCCTCGTGGACGCCGATGACCTCGACCGGTGGTATTTCATCGAGGCCAACCCCCGGTTGCAGGTCGAGCACGGTATCACCGAGCAGATTACCGGCCTGGACCTAGTGGACCTCCAGATCGACCTCGCACAACACAGGGCTCTCTCGGACCTGAACCTCTCCCCCGATGTCCTCGGCACTCCCCATGGTGTTGCAATCGAGGCCAGGATCACCGGAGGACCCAGACCGGACGGTTCGGACCGACTGAATGAAGTGCGGTTTCCTACCGGACAGCACCTTCGAGTCGAGTCCCACATGCAGACCGGGATGCGGGTCGGCACCGGTTACGACCCCTTGCTCGCAAAGGTGATAGTTCACCGGGATGACGGTGACTTCGCCACTGCCGCTGCAGAGTTGAATTCATCCCTCGACGAGGTTCGTCTCGATGACCTCGACACCGATATCTCCACGCTCCAATGGTTCCTCGGCAGCGACGCGTTTCGCTGCGGTCGAACCACGACACGGACGATCGACGACCACCTGGTGACGGAAGCCCCGGCAAGCGAGGCGGTGTCGGATGAGGCATCGATCGACGTTCGGACTCCACTGACCGGTACCGTCGTAGCGCTGTCGGTGAAAGCAGGTTCCACCGTCGAGCGCGGCGACGTCCTGGTCACCGTCGAAGCGATGAAAATGGAAACCGACGTACGCTCGCCAGTTGCCGGTTCCGTCATCGCAGTCGACGTGGAGATCGGCCAGTCGGTCTCAGCCCGAACACTGCTTGCCGTCATCGAACCGGACGGACATCAACCCGAGCAAGCGGCTGTCATCGACCGGATCGACCTCACCGCCGCGCGATCCGACCTCGACGACATCTTGGCTCGACACCGACGAACTCTCGACGAAGCCCGCGCAGGTGCCGTCGAACGTCGCCATGAGCGAGGCAAGCGCACCGCCAGGGAGAACCTGCAAGACCTGTATGATCCCGAACCGTTCCACGAGTACGGTTCACTTGTGGTCGCAGCACAGCGCCGCCGTAAATCACTTGCTGAACTCGAAGGCTCCACACCTGCAGACGGTCTCGTCGCCGGCTTCGGAACCGTCGACGGTCATCCGACTGCAGCATTGGCCTACGACTACACCGTGCTGGCTGGGACGCAAGGCCTCCAGAGCCACAAGAAGGCCGAGCGGATGTTCGACCTCGCCGGCAGGCGAGGGACCCCTGTCGTCGTGTTCGCCGAGGGTGGCGGCGGCAGGCCAGGCGACACTGACGACATGTCTCGCGCAACACGGATGGATCTGGGAACGTTCGTTGCACTCGGCCGCCTCAACGGGGTAGTGCCGACAGTCGGGATCGCGTCGGGACGATGCTTTGCAGGCAACGCGGCCCTGGTCGGAGCCTGTGATGTCGTCATCGCCACACAGGACTCGACAATCGGCCTCGGCGGTCCGGCGATGATCGAGGGGGGTGGTCTCGGATCCTTCGGTGCAGACGAGATCGGGCCCGTATCAGTTCAGGGCCCCAACGGTGTCATCGACGTGCTCGTCGATGACGAGGCAGAAGCAGTAGCCGTCGCACGACGCTACCTGGGCTACTTTCGTGGGTCCACGACAACCTGGAGCGCACCCGATCAGCGGCAGCTGCGGCACGTCGTGCCCGAACGTCGCAGCCGCCCCTTCGATATGCGCACCGTCGTCGACACGATCGCAGACGAAGACTCTGTGCTGGAGCTTCGCCGCGAATTCGCACCGGGAATCATCACTGCGCTGGTACGAATCGAAGGGCAGCCCACAGGCGTGGTTGCCAACGACGGAAGCCGTGCCGGTGGGACCATCGGAAGCGCCGAAGCAGACAAAATGGCGCGCTTCCTGCAGCTTTGCGAGGCCTACGCGATACCGATCGTGTCGCTCTGCGACACGGCGGGCTTCCTCGTCGGACCCGACGCGGAACAAACGGCATCGGTTCGGCACGTCAGCCGCCTGTTCGTCATCGCGCCATCCCTCACGGTGCCGTTCTGCACCGTGATCGTGCGTAAGGCGTACGGACTCGGAGGCCAGGCGATGGCCGGAGGCAGTTTTCGTGTTCCCGACGCAATCGTGGCATGGCCGACCGGTGAACTCGGTGCGATGGGCCCGGAAGGCGCCGTGAAGCTCGGTTTCCGCCGTGAGCTCGACGCCATCGAGGACGACGACGAACGGGACCAGGCCTACCGAGCTCACCTCGAGCAGTACGAAAAGCAGGGTAAGGCGATCAATGCTGCGTCGGTTTTCGAGATCGACGACGTCATCGATCCGATAACGACGAGATCTTGGATCACCTCGGTGATCAGCACGCCGCGGCCGGACCGCCCGTCCAGCGTGCGGCGGCGAATCGATACGTGGTAGCGGCGCCTTAGGTGCAGCGAACCGCAAGCTTGTATCTGGTTCTACTCGAGTTGGTTGATGCCGCTCTCGACTGCATGGCGCTGCTTGTAGTGCTCGAGGCCTTGTCCGCGAGAACGCAGTCCGGTCGATTCCGGGGCCGCCCAGGGCCGGGCCGTGGCACGCTGATCGCTTCGACAACCGCGGTGAACTGCGGACTGTCACCACGCTGCCCTGCGGTGACCGATGATCGACCATGGTTTGCGGCTCCCGGCGGGCGCCGGTCGCGTGCTGGTGGGCCCTCGCGATGGTCGAGTCCACATTGACGTCCCGCCACAGTGTCCCCGGCCGGCCCGGCACCGCTTCGCTGGGCACGAGGTCTCCGATATTCAGGTTTCTTCTTGGCCGCTAACCCCAGATACCGGCGACCTCGCTCATTCAACGGCAGCGACACAACCCGCTTGATCGAAAACCCACAGGCGAAACACCTTCGACGCACGTCCAAGACCAGGTGCTTCCTCCGACGAACAACGCCCCGGCGCCGTATGCGGCGCCGGGGCATTCTTCGTCGGTGGATCAGCGTGCGGTGTAGTTCTCCAGGTCGGGGCGCTGGGTCATCTGCCAGTATTCGACGTTCAAGAAAGGCATTACGAATACCACCCTCCCCTTTGAGTTGCGGTAGTAGGTCGACATTCCGCGGTGGGTCCAGACCGTACGAGCATGCGTCGAGTCGACGAGCTCGTTGTACTCCCGGTTCGCCTCGGGTGTCGCGTCGAGGGCTTTGATTCCGTTGCGGAACATCTCGGTGAGAAGGCCTCGGATGTACCGCATCTGGACCTCCATGAAGAACATGAAGCTACCGCTGCCGGGGAACGAGTTCGGCCCGCCCAGCATGAAGAAGTTTGGAAAATCGGGTACGGACACACCCAAATATGCCTTGGGGTCGTCATCGTTCCAGGCCTCGCGGAGCGAGAGTCCACCGACTCCGCGCACATCCATCGAGCTGACGAACCGTGCGGCCTCGAACCCGGTAGCCCACACGATCACGTCGACGTCGGTTTGGGTGCCCTGATCGTCGACCAACCCCTCTGCCCGTACACACGCGACGGACCTGTCGATCAAGTCGACGTTGTCCTTCCGAAGGGTCGAGTACCAGCCGTTGTCGAGCAAAATGCGCTTTCCGAACGGGGGGTAGTCCGGCATGACCTTGTCGAGAAGGTCTTCCCGGTCACCGACCTGTGCTGTGATGTACCGGGTGAAGTACTCCCGGTGCGCGTCGTTGCGGGCGTTCACCGAACGCTCGGGGTGATCCCATTCCTGATCGACTCGCAACGATTCGATGACCTTGTCGCCGAACTGCCAGAACAGTCGAATCCAGTACCAGCTGTGATAGATCGGGCACGTCTGCATGAGCCGCCGCAGCTCCATGGGGATGGGCATCCTGAACTTCTCGAACGGAGCCACCCACTGGGGCGAACGCTGGAAGATCGTCAGTTGCGCTACCTGATCGGCAATCGCCGGGGCAATCTGCATCGAGCTCGCACCCGTTCCGACGATCGCGACGCGCTTGCCGTCGAGTTCGAGGTTCTCCGGCCAGTCGGCGGAATGGAAGCTGATCCCCTCGAACTGCTCCATGCCAGGAAGGGTGGGCTTCTTCGGTCGATTCAACACGCCCACGGCGCTGATCACCACATCGGACCGCAAGGTCGAGGAAGAACCGTCTGGGTTTCGCACCTCGACGGTCCACTGAGCTGCAGATTCGTCGTAGGTCGCCGATCGCACCTCGGTTCCGTACCGCACACGTTCTCCCGCGCCCAGGTCCTTCAGGACCCGAGCAAAGTAACCCTGCAGCTCGTTGCGGAGCTCGAAATGCGTAGTCCAGTCATTCTTGGCGAACGAGAACGAGTACAGGTGGCTGGGCGTGTCGACGCCGGCGCCGGGATATGTATTCTGCCACCAGTTCCCGCCTGCCTCGGGCTGCTTCTCCAGGATGACGTAGTTCAGCCCCATCTCTTCGAGCTGCTGGGCGGCGGCGATGCCGGCGACGCCCGTGCCGATGACGATGACCGAGAAGCCTTCGGGGGCGTCGATCGGATCGAGGGCAAGATGCGCCGACTCCGGCGCCGCCCGGCGAGCCAACTCGAGCGAGAGCATCGGTCCGTACTCCGCACCGACGGGTTCACCCATGCACACGCTCATCATGCGCACGGTGAGCTCGGGGGACGGTGCCTCGATGGCCGGTCGGGCGCCGTTCTGCAGGTCGAGGATGGCGGAGACAGCAGCTTCGCGAATCTCGTTCTGCACCGCCTCGTCGAGACCGCCGGAGTCGTGATCGCCGAGCCCCTTTCCTCGGGTGGGTCGGTACGGTGCCTCGAGCCACTTCTCGTCCCCGGTGGTTTGGAATACGACCATCAGCAGCGAGGGAATGTTTGCGCGTCCAACAGCCGTCCGGACCTCGGCTTCGGTCAGCCTGTCTGGATTGAAGCCCACCTCGGTTGCACCGTCCGGGCCCGTGAACTCACCTTGCACTGTCTTCATTCGAGTACCTCTCGTGTCGATGTGGCTACCGGAGGCAAGCGCTCCTCGCCCAGATCACCCTCACCCTTCAACGCGCGCGTTGACGAGTCGCCCCCTTATCGTGGCAGGAGGCACCTGAATTTGTCAACGCCGAAGTTGATTTTTGCCACCCCGTCCACGTACGCGTTGACATTCGGCGCCGACGAAGGCAACATTCACGTTGACGTTGATGTGGCTCGAGTCACATCAACCAGTCTTCCCTGCTGCATCCACCTCGCCGGATGGGTGGAGCACATCCTGAAACGGACGAATCCATGTCGAACACCACGAGTTCAACCCCAGGTACCGAACTGGTGCTGGATGTCAGCAAGTCACGAAAAGCGCTGGTAGCAGGCTCTCTTGGAAATCTCGTCGAATGGTACGAGTTTGCCATCTACGCTTACATGGCTCCGATCATCGCACCGTTGTTCTTTCCCTCCGAGAACCCGACGGCCTCTATTCTCTCGACGTTCCTGCTCTTCGCTCTGGCGTTCTTCCTCCGCCCCATCGGTGCACTCATCTTCGGGCGGATGACCGACCGAATCGGGCGCAAGCCAGTCTTGGCGCTCATCATCGCCCTGATGTCCGTTGCGACGACCTGTATCGGCCTCCTACCTACGCACGAAGCAATCGGGGTGCTCGCACCATTGCTTCTAACGCTGTGCCGAATCGCTCAAGGCATCTCGGCGGGCGGTGAAATGGGTGGTGCAGTATCGCTGATGGTCGAGTCCGCGCCTGCGAACAAGCGCGGCGTATACGGATCCTGGTCTTTCGTGGGAACGACGCTGGGCTTCGTTCTCGGTGGTGGAGTTGCCACATTGCTCGCGGTCCTCCTCTCGGAGGATGCAATGGCTTCCTGGGGCTGGCGGATCGGATTTCTGCTGGCAGCCCCCATGGGGATCGTTGTGTTGTATCTGCGATTGAAGGTCGACGAGACGCCGCACTTCAAGCAGGTCAAGGTCGAGGCCGAGGCCGGGGATCTCGTCTCCCCCACAAGTGCAGGACGCCGTCCGCTGACATACCTGCTGACCACCCTGGGCGTGGTGGTGGTCTACAACGCAGTCGGAAACACGTTCATGGTCGGCATGCCCACGTTTCTGTCCACCAGTTACAACATGTCGTTCGAGCGCTCGTACTTCCTGGCGCTGGTGACTGGACTGATTGCGGGACTGACGATGCCTCTGTTCGGCGCCGTGTCCGACCGAATCGGCCGACGACCCGTACTGCTGTTCGGCTCCATTGCCGTGGTTGTGCTGTCCTACCCGCTGTACTACATGCTGAAGTTGGGATTCGGTGGAGGCCTGGTGGCGCTCATCATCGCAGGGATTCTGATCGGCGTCGTGGGAGGACCCATGCCGGCGTTCTTGTCCGAGCGTTTCCGCACTCGTAATCGTGCAACCGGGGTCTCGGTGACTTATGCACTGTCCGTGGCGATCTTCGGCGGTACTGCACCGTACATCATCACATGGTTGGCCTCTACGACTGGCGATCCCCTCTCTGCCGCCTACTACACCCTCGGTTGTGCAGCCATCAGTACCGTTGCTTTGCTGACTATTCGAGGAACGCAGCGAAATCAACACCGTGAAGAACTCGCACTGTGACGCGTTCGTCGATCGAACTCGCCCAACGATTGCAGACAGGTTGGACATGAACGAGGACCTGAAGAACCTGCTGGACAAGCAGGCCATCACAGACGTTATCCACCGTTACTGCCGCGGAGTCGATCGGTGTGACGTCGAGATCCTCAAATCGGTGTACCACTCAGACTCCTACGACGATCATGGCTATTGGAATAGGAAACGGACTGGAGTTCGCCACCTTCGTGGCCGATCGACGTACGGAGTCGAACTCGGCAACAACCCACTCCGTCACCAACACACTCATCGACCTACTTGACCACGAGACTGCGCACGCAGAGAGCCAGGTCATGAAGGGCTACTCCGTAGTCGGTGTCTACTGGAGCACCTTTGTGCAGTCGAATCCCGAAGAGAAGGCCCGCAAACTCGAAGGGGCTCGCGCGACTATTCGCCGCAGGCAAACTGCGACCGCTGGTGTCGAACACGTACCCCATGCACGCTGTCGCCGAAGCATTGAATGTCGTCAACATCCGAGAGGTGATCGGCAAGCTCGTCCTGACCGTTCCCCGTATACATGCGTACACCCCAACCGACAATAGCGAAGGAATCATCAATGCTGCTCGAAGGCAAGCGAATTCTGGTAACCGGCGGCGCTCAGGGCATCGGTGCTGCAATAGTCAAGTCCTATGTATCCGAAGGCGCCAAGGTCTATTCTTTCGACCTGAACGAAGAGGACGGAAACACAGTCGCCAGAGAAGCCACCGAGACCGGGCCGGGAACCGCCACCTTCAATAGACTGGACATCACCGACGGGCCCGCAACAGATTCACTATTCCGCAACGCGGCACAAGACCTCGGTGGTGTCGACGTCCTCGTCAACATCGCGGGCCTCCAGCGATCCGCAATGGCCGAGGACATAACCGACGAACTTTTCGACAGCATCTACCGCGTAAACGTACTCGGCACGATCCACACAAACCAATCGGCCTTCCGGATCATGAAGGATGTCGGCACCGGTGCCATCATCAATTTCGGATCGATGTCAGGCTTTACCGGCGAACTCTCCAACTCCACATATGGCTCGTCGAAGGGTGCCGTACACACGTGGACTCGGACAGTGGCACGAGAATGGGGTCCGTCTGGAATCCGAGTCAATGCTGTTCTTCCCTATGTCAATACACCAATGTTTGACAAGTACACCAGCTCACTGGGAGCGGATGAGCTCGCGGCATATCAAGAACAGCTACGCAAAGATATTCCGCTCGGGGGAACATTTGGTAACGCAGAGAGAGACCTTGCACCGGTTCTAGTGTTCCTGGCAAGCGATGCTTCGCACTTCATCACCGGCCAGTTACTACCTGTGGACGGCGGCTTCGCTGCCGTACGCTGACCAATGGTGGGCTCGCCTCGAGGCAAGCTCGTGTGAGGTGCTGCTGCTGTTCATCGATTGTCGGCGCTCACCGCGAGCGGGGTGTGGGACACGCGGGAAGGCGACGATGACAATCCGACTGTAGTCGCGGCCCCACAAGCACGATCATGTCGTCGGCATCGAGCAACCCTGCAGACCGGACAGGGTACGGATCTTCTCGACCGAGGCGAGCCCGGCTGGTGACCCGCTGGCTGCTCGACCACTACTCGCCAGTTCCCTTGTCGCCCAATTTGAAGTCAACGAGGTTCGGCCTACCGATACGTTCCATCGACAATTGACACTTATGTAGACGCCTGGTCCGTTCAGCCCCGTCTCACCACATCCTCAAATGCGGACATCTCAGCACGTCACATGACATCCACCGACTCGAGAACGCCGTCTCTATTGTCAACGCACTTGTAGATTAAATTCAACGTTAGAGTTGACGCGTCTCGCGATCGGTGCGACCATATTTGGAGAGCGACGCACGTCACATGCCCGACCGCGATGTAGACATACGCAGTTCCACCTCAGGCGGACCGAGGGTGATCGGGCGGCGCTCGGAGTTCGGTGAAGCCCGAGCCGTACCAGCGCGATCACCAAGGATGAACCGGCACCTACGCCCTGACGCCGAGAAGGATGACCCGATGACACTCACCGAGATCAGCACAGTGATCGACCCGGTGCATTTTCGCACCGTGCTCGGCCACTTCCCGACCGGCGTCGTGGCAATTACCTCGACCGATTCGGCAGGCCTACCGGTCGGCATGGCCGTCGGCTCTTTCACATCGGTCTCGCTCGATCCAGCGTTGGTCGCCTTTCTTCCGGACAAGACCTCCAGTACCTTCCCAAAGATTCGCGAAAGCGGCCGTTTCTGCGTGAACGTGCTCGGCGCCGGCCAGCAGGACATCTGCCGAAGCCTGGCCCTGAAGGGTTCTGACAAGTTCGCGTCGATCGACTGGACACCGACACAGCATGGCAATCCGCGTATCCACGACTCCATCGCGTGGATCGACTGCGTGATCGATACCATCTACGAGGCGGGTGACCATTTCCTGGTCATAGGTCGTGTCGCATCACTCGAGGTCGATGATGCGACCTCACCGCTCGTATTCTTCCAGGGCGGCTACGGCTGCTTCTCGTCGACGTCTCTCACCGCCCCCGGAGAGGCTGACCTGCTACGCCCCCTCAGCATCGTCGATCAGGCACGTCCCGAGATGGAAGCCATCGCCCGCGAGCTGGGTGTCGAATGCTGCGCCTCCGTCTCGATCAGGGACCAATTGGTCCTGGTAGGGAGCAGCATGGCAAGCACTCTCCCGACGTCCCCACACATCCGTCTCGGTCAACGGATGCCCTTCGTTCCGCCGCTCGCATTGCCACTGATGGCTTGGACCGAAGGACGCGAATTCGACAAGTGGATCGGACGCGGCGGACAGGCACTCAATCGCGACCTACTCATGCAAGCAACCTCCCGCGTCCGTGAACGTGGCTGGTCGCTCGTACTTCGCAGCGATGCTCAGGTGCGATTCGAAGGGGCTGTTGCCCGGCTTCCGCTGACCGGTGCTACGGGCGATCTGGCAGGGGAGGTCACCGCAGCCGCCCGCGCGCTCAGCCTCGAAGGATATGAACCGGCCGAGATCGACCCTGCCGCCACATACGATGTCCGAATCATCAGTGCACCGATATTCGGTGTAGACGCTCAGCCGGAGCTCCTGTTGAGTCTCTATCAGCTTCCCAATCAATTATCCGGCGCGGAGGTCGAACGGTACCGAGATCGTTTAGTAACCGCTGCCGAGACTGTTACCGCGAAACTGGGCGGAAGTAAGCCCCCCACCGCGTGATTCGAATCCACCGAAGGACGCGGCGCCACCGACGGATCGCCGCAGCCAGCGTTGGTTCGTTCCTGGAACTCCTCCGTCGCGAGCTTCAGCAGGGCTGAATCTGCGAGGAGGTCCATCGCCGATCCGGCCATGACCTAGGCTGCGTGGATCATGCCCTTCTGTGCGGCGGGGAGCTTTCCTTTGGCGACCAGCTGCCATGAGTGCGCGAGAGTGCCGTGAGTGACACAGTCGGTGGTGCATAGCGTGGTGGGCGTGACCCAGCTGACGTCGCCGACATCGGTCGACCCGGTGAGCACGCGCCGGGTCGCGCCGGCGTCGAAGATGATCACGCCGTCGTGGAGGGGCTGTCGCCCACATTGCCACTTCCAGCACCGTGTTCCCCAATAGGCTCGAGGGACCACCCCCCGATCGAGTACCTTTGTCTCCCAGAAGTTCTCACCGCTGACGAGCGAGCCCTACTCTTCGGTGGTGAGTTCGGTGGATACGGACGAGCGAGTCCGTGGTCCCTCTCTCCGCGGCGATGGGGGTTGGGAGCATCGTATCGGCGGGACCGCCCGAGTCGTGCGACTTTCCGCAGTATCAATACATACGTACGTATGGTCAGGCGAGCCGCACCCGCACCGGCACCGATTCCCACGACCGCAGCGTGTTGTTGAGGTGACGGCGCACCGGCCCGGCGATCTCCAGCGACTCCACCCGGGATGCCAGCGCCGTCAGCAACGCCTCCGATTCGAGGCGGGCGACATGCTGGCCGACGCACTGGTGGATGCCCATCCCGTACCCCACGTGCCCGGACGGATTCCGGCCGAGATCGAACGCGTCCGGATTGTCCCACCTGCGCGGATCACGGTTCGCGGCACCGAGGAACATCAGAATCTTCCTGCCGTCGGGGATCACCGTGCCGCCGATCTCGGTGTCACTCGTGGCCGTGCGGAAGAACGTCTGGACCGATGACTCCCACCGCACGGCCTCGTCGAACGCCGTCCGGGCCAGCGTGCGGTTCTCCCGCAGCCTCGCCCACTGCTCCGGATGTTTTGCGAACGCGTAGAGCACGGCCGCGAGCCCGTTGACCGTGGTGTCCACGCCTGCCGTCAGCAGCGAGCGCACGGCGAGCGGCGCCTGCTCGTACGTGATGTCGCCGCGGTCCGCCGCCGCCCAGATCTGCGCACCGAAGCCGTCGCCGGTGAGCGCGTCGCGCGCGCACTGCTCGTTGACCCAGCCGGACAGTTCGGCTACCCGGGGCGCCCCCTTCTCCACCAGGCTGTTGAGCGGACCGAAACTGTTGAAGGCGTGGTCCCCGTACGGCAGCAGGTTCTCCCGTCCGGTGCCGGAGATGCCGACGGCATCCGGGAAGACCCGCAGCGGGAACGCGGCAGCGAGGTCGGTGACCACGTCGAATTCGGTTGTGTTAGAGAGCAACTGGTCGACAAGGATGTCTGCGTCCCGAATCCACGACGCCCTGAGCTTCTGCAGTGCGCGCGGACCCAGAATTTTGCTCAGCACCGCCCGCGGGGCGTCGTGGTGCGGCGGGTCGGCCTCGAGCAGGATGCTCGGGGGCCGCCACGGGGTCTCGTACCGGAAGTTGCTCAACCCGACCCCGGCGGCGGAGTGGAACGACTGCCAGTCGGTCAGCGCGGCATGGACCTGCTCGTAGCGACCGAGCGCGAAGACGTCGTAGCGCCGCAGGTACACGACCGGGCCCGCATCCCGCAGGTCCGCCTGGAACGGCAACGGGTCCTGCAGGACGTCGAGGGCGAACGGGTCGGCGTCGCTGACGGGCAACGCGGGGGCGGGGGCGAACATCGTCACGGGAAATCCCTTCGCTGGGTGTGTCAGAGATCGAGCACGAGACGGTCGGAGCACGACCGTGAGACGCAGATGAGCATGCAGTCGCCTGCGGATCGCTCGTCGTCATCGAGGACGGAATCGCGGTGGTCGGGGGCGCCGGCAAGGACGGTCGTCTCGCAGGTCCCGCACGTGCCCTCGCGGCACGAGGACAGGACGTTGACCCCGGCCGCCTGCACCGCGTCGAGGACGCTGGCGCCGGGAGTCACCGTCACCGCGAGGCCGGAGCGCGCGAGTTCCACCTCGAACGGTACGTCGCGCAGCGGTGCGCCCCGGTCCTGCGGCACGAAACGCTCGGTCCGTAGCGAGCCCACACGCCAGTCGGCGCAACAGCTTTCGACGGCCGCGAGCAGCGGCCCGGGTCCGCACACGTAGACCTTCGCCTCGGCGGCGGCCGCGGCGGCGAGATACGCGGGCAGGTCGGGGTGGCCCTGCTCGTCCCGGGGCACGACGACCACCCGGTCGCCGTAGCCGGCGAGTTCGTCCCGGAACGCCATGGACGTCCGGGTGCGGCCGCCGTACAGGAGTTGCCAGTCGATTCCCATCAGTTCTGCCTGGCGGATCATCGGCAGCAGCGGAGTGATTCCGATACCGCCGGCGATGAACAGGTACCTCGGCGCGGGGGCGAGCGGGAAGTTGTTGCGCGGGCCGCCGACCCCGACGAGGTCGCCCTCGGCCAGTTCGTCGTGGACGTACGCGGACCCGCCGCGGCCGGCGGGTTCCCGCAGCACCCCGACCCGGTAGGTGTGCGCGTCCCAACGGTCACCGCACAGCGAGTACTGGCGGGTCAGCCCGTTCGGGAGCATCAGGTCGATGTGGGCGCCGGGCGCCCAGTCCGGCAGCCGCCGGCCGTCCGGGTGCCGCAAGGTCAGCGCTACGACACCCTCCGCGACAACCTCTTTGGCGACAACTCGCAGCGCCGCGTCCGCTGGCGCACCGGAAGAAACCGGGTTCTGTGGCATCTCGACTCCTCGATCTCGCGTTTGTTCGAGGATCTTCCGAGCAGGGGCCGAGCCGCCAGAGCATTTTCAATAGTTGAAAGTCGAGGCCGCAACCGAGGTCACTCCCCCAGGCGAATTTCCGGTGCCGTCACACGCTCGAGTCCGTCCAGAACGAGATCCAGCCCGTACTCGTACTCGTCGCCGAAGTCGTAGCCGGGAGCCATCGCGTGCTCCGTCACGAACTCGGTGAGGTGGGGGTACTCGTCGGCCCGGACACTCGCCAGGATCGCCTCCGCCACGTCGGCGAGTTCGCCGGAGGAGCCGAACGGCAGACTCGCCTCCTGCATCGCGAACCCGTAGATATAGCTGTCCAGCACCGAGAAGGCGTGCGCGGCAAGCTCGATGGAGAATCCCGCTGCCCGCAGAATCCCCAGTACCGCGTCGTGGTGGCGGAGCGTCGCGGGACCGGGCGTCGCGCGGGACTCCATCAGAACGGTGGCCCAGCGGTGCCGAGCGAGCACGTCGCGTGCGGAGATCGCCCGCCGGCGCATCGCGGTCTTCCAATCAAGCCCGGTCTGCGGCAGGTCGATCTCGCCGAAGACGACGTCGACCATGCCGTCGAGGAGGTCGGGCTTGTTCTTCACGTGGCGGTACAGCGACATCGCCTCCACCCCGAGCGCCTGCGCGATCCGGCGCATCGTGAGCGCGTCGACACCGCTGTCGTCGGCAAGGTCGACGGCGGCGCGCAGGACGCGCTCCCGGGTCAGGGGAACACGGAGTTCCGTCATCGCTCATTCTCCATCGGGACAGTTAAACGTTGTACGCATCAGGCTTACATTGTAAGCGTACGCTGTAAGCAGAGGCCGATCACTCTCCGAACGGAGCCCCGACAATGGAGTCACCGACCGAACCCGAACGCCCCACTTCCGCGTCCGAGCACCAACGCGGCACGATGAAGGCCGTCGTCCGGGACGTCTACGGGCCGCCCGAGATCCTCGAACTGCGGGACGTCGCGATACCCGTTCCTGCCGCCGAACAGGTGCTGGTCCGAGTGCACGCGGCGGGAGTCGATCGCGGCGTGGCGCACCTCGTGACCGGACTCCCGTACCCGTTGCGCCTCGCCGGGTACGGCCTCCGCAGGCCCAAGGTCGCCGTTCCCGGGATGGACCTCGCCGGGCGCGTCGAAGCGGTCGGCCCCGGCGTCACCGGATTCCGGCCCGGCGACGACGTCTTCGGCATCGGCACCGGGACGTTCGCGGAGTACGCGTGCGCGCCCGCGGCCAAACTCGCGCACAAGCCGGCCGACCTGACGTTCGAGCAGGCCGCGGCGATCGCGATCTCCGGGCTCACGGCGCTGCAGGCGGTACGCGACCACGGCAGGGTCGCGGCGGGGCAGTCGGTGCTGATCCTCGGCGCCTCCGGCGGTGTGGGCACGTTCGCCGTGCAGATCGCCAAGGCGTACGGCGCGGAGGTCACCGGCGTGTGCAGCACCGCGAAGGTCGACCTGGTCCGGTCGACCGGCGCCGATCACGTCGTCGACTACGCAACCGACGACGTCACCCGGCTCGGACGACGCTACGACGTCGTCCTCGACATCGGCGGCAACACGTCGCTGTCGCGGCTGCGCCGGGTCCTCACTCCGCGCGGGAGACTCGTCATCGTCGGCGGCGAAACGGACGGACGGTGGCTGGGCGGCACGGATCGCCAACTCCGCGCGCTGGCGCTGTCCCCCTTCTCGAGTCGGACGCTGTGCGCGTTCGTCTCGAAGGAGGACGGCACCGACCTGCGCGTGCTCCGCGACCTCGTCGAGTCGGGAGACGTCACACCGGTCGTCGAGCGGACGTACCCGCTGGGCGAGGCCACCACGGCCCTCCGTCGCCTCGTCGACGGGCAGGTGCGCGGAAAAGTCGTGCTCGCCGTGTCTGCCGACTGAGTCAGGTGGTGTGTGCCCGTCGGCTGATGTCCTTGTCGACCGCGGTGGCGATGTCGTGCACGAGCCGGGAATGCCAGAGTTTGTGGGCCTCGAGATCCGCGGTGAGGGCGTGGCAGTCCGGGCATTCCAGGGGGCTGGGTTGTGCGGTGCTTTCCATGGCGCTGCGCTTTCCGGGAGAAGTGGTTCCGATTCCACCGTGGCACGGGCGGGGCGGATAGTCCACCGCAGAGGGCCTACTTCGACGCGGTCGCCATCACGCGGCCGATGCCCTTCGCGGCCGCCTGCAGCGCGGGGATCTGCGCGTACGCCTTCTCGTCGTTCGGCACGACGACCGACAGCGCGGCGACCACCTTGCCGGTGCCGTCCCGCACCGGAACCGCGACACCCGTCGTGTCCGGGTACAGGTGACCGGCACAGAGGATGTAGCCGTGCCGGCGCACGTCCGCCAGCACACCCCGCAACTGTCGTGGGGTACGAATCGTCTTGTCGGTGAACACCTTCAACGGCTCTCCGAGGATCCGTTCCTGGAGCTCCGACGGTCCGTGCGCGAGCAGGATCAGCCCGGACGAAGAGACGTGCAGCGGCATCCGGCCGGCGATGCGCGTGTAGTTGACGACGGCTCCGGGCGCCGTGAGTCGCTCGATGAACAACACCTCGTCGCCTTCGAGGACACCGAGTTGCGTGTGCTGCCCGACGACGGCGTGCAGGTCCTCCATGAACGGCATCGCCGCCTCTCTGAGCCCGAGGGTCGGGGACGCCCGCGACGCCACCTCCCACAGGCGAACCCCGATCCGCACCTTCCGGTCCTCACGCTCGAGCCAGCCGCATCCCACCAGTTCGTCGATCAGCCGCGACGTCGTGGAGATGTGGAGACCGGACCGCCGGGCGATCTCGGACACCGTGAGCAGCGAATCGTCGGAACGGAACGATTCGACGATCCGCACCGTCCGGGCCAGGACGGACTCGCCGGTGTGCACACGTGCCATGCCTTCAGTGTGCACACCGGCCGGGGATCAGCGCAGATCGCGCCGCCGGAACGCCGCCACACCCACCACGATCAGCGCGGCCGTGATCAGCAGCAGCCACCCGATCGGCGCCCATTCGAACTGGCCGCCCGGCAGCTTCGGAGCGTGGCTGAACGGTTCGAGATTCAGTACCGCCTGCGGGAACTGCGCGATCGACCCCACCATGAAGATCAGCAGGAACGCGACGAGCACTCCCCACGCCACCGGCGTGAACCGCGGAACGACACCGAACATCAGGACCGTCACTCCGGCCAGCATCCAGATCGCGGGAAGCTGCACGAGCGCCGCCCCGACCACGCCGGGCAGGGCCCCACCCACGTCGCCGACGGACGCGCCGTAGGTGAGCCCGCCGGCCACCCCGGCCACCACCATCGCGACCGCCGGACCCAGCAACGCGAACAGGATGTGGCTCGACGCCCACCGGACCCGGCCGACGGAACCGGCGGTCACGGGCTCGAGACGCTGAGCGTTCTCCTCCGAGTACAACCGCAACGACGCGGAGATCGCGTAGGCCGCGGCCGCGATGGCGAGCATGGTGAACGCGTAGCCGATGAACGATTCCTCCAGCGACTGCGACCCACCCATCCGCAGGATGATGTCGCGGATCGTCTGACTGTTGCCGACCTGGCCGCCGACGCCGTTCGCGGCGCTGCCGATCAGCAGTCCGTACAGTCCGAGCCCGGCGGTCCAGGCCGCGAGTGTGCCGCGGTGCATCCGCCACGCAAGCCCGAGGGTTCCGGCGAGCGCAGGCGATGCGTCGGTGGGACCGGGCCGTTCGGCGATCAGGCCGGCGCCGACATCGCGACGGCGCAGGAGAGCGTATGCCGCCCAGGTGAGTACGGCCGCCGTAACCAGGCTGGGGATAACGACCCACCAGCGTTCGTCGGCATACGGACGGATCTGCAAGGCCCAGCCGAGCGGCGAGAACCACGACAGGGTGCCGCTGCCGGCGTCACCGACCGCGCGCAACGCGAACGCGACGCCCAGCACCGTCAACGCGATGCCGCGCGCGACGCGGGCGCCGGTGCTCACCTGGGCCGCAACGGCCGCCACCGCCGTGAACACCAGACCGGAGCAGGCCAGCGACGTCCCGAAGGCCACCGAGCCGCCCACCGGGAGGTCGCGGGCGAGTAACGCTGCCGCACAGAGAATCCCGGTGATGACGGAGGCACCACCGGCGAGGATCAGCGCCGCGGTCAGACCTGAATACCGTCCGACGGCGGTGGAGTCGAGAAGCTCGGCCCGGCCGGTCTCTTCCTCGGCGCGGGTGTGCCGGATGACGGTCAGGATCACCACCAGCCCGATCAGCGTGTAGTAGATGCCGGCCTTCCAGACCCCCACCGAACCGAGGCTGGAGTTGAAGATCGGCCCGTACATGGCGATCTGCGCGGGGCTGGCCGCCGTGGTGGCCGCGAACTCCGCCAGGTCGGCCGGCGAGGTGTAGATGTCGGCGATGCTCGTGACGTACAGCGCGGGCGCGAGCGCGAAGATCAGCACCCACAGGGGCAGCGCGATCCGGTCCCGGCGCAGGAACAACCGCAGAAAGTGCAGCGTCCCCGTGAAATCCGAGGAAGATACCGGCGCCGGTTCCACGGGCCGGAACCGGGACACCGTCGCGGTAGTCATGCCCGCACCTTCTCCACCGTGTCGGACGACGCCGTCGGGCCGTCGTCGATCTCGTAGTGCCGCAGGAAGAGTTCTTCGAGGGTCGGGGGCTTGCTGACGAGGCTCCGCACCCCCGTGTCGCCGAGCACCCGGATGAGTTGGCCGAGATGCTCGCTGTCGACCTGGCAGTGCAGCGTGGTCCCGTCGAACTGGATGTCCGCCACGCCGTCGATGCGACTCAGATCGCCGGGATCACCGAGAAGTTCGGCAGTGATCGATGTTCGGCTGAGATGCCGCATCGACGCCAGTGTCCCGGATTCGACGGTCCGCCCCGACCGGATGATGGTCACCCGCTCGCACAGCGCCTCCACCTCGGACAGGATGTGACTGGACAGCAGCACCGTCACCCCGCGGTCGCGGGCCTCGCCCACGCACTCACGGAACACCTGCTCCATCAACGGATCCAGCCCGGACGTCGGCTCGTCGAGCAGCAGCAGGCGGGCGTCGGACGAAAACGCCGACACCAGGGCAACCTTCTGCCGGTTGCCCTTCGAATACGCCCGCCCCTTCTTCCGCGGGTCGAGGTCGAAACGCTCGATCAGATCCCGCTTGCGGGTCTCGTCCAGTCCGCCGCGCATCCGCGCGAGGAGGTCGATGGTCTCGCCGCCGGACAACGACGGCCACAGTGTCACGTCGCCGGGGACGTACGCCATGTCGAGGTGCAGTGCGACGGCGTCGCGCCACGGATCGCGGCCGAACACGATGGCCTCACCGCTGTCGGGGTGGAGGCTGCCGAGGAGGACGCGGATGGTGGTGGACTTGCCTGCCCCGTTCGGCCCGAGGAACCCGTGCACTTCCCCTTCGCCGACCTCGAGGTCGAGTCCGTCCAGCGCCCGGGTTCGTCCGAACGTCTTCACCAGATTGCGCACTTCGATGATCACGCTCATAGCTGCTCCTAGTTCGGGGAGTCGGTATGTTCTGGGGGTGCCGCACCCGCCTGCGCGGCGCCGTCTTCGGTAGCCAGATACGCCTCGAGCATCGACGAATCCGGCAGCAGACCCTCGGTGTACATCTCGAGGGCGGGCAGCGTGACGTCGGTGGCGAGGTCGCGGATGGCCGTGGCGTAATCGAGCGGAACTTCCTTGTCGGCGCGCATCTGCAGGTAGAGCAGCATCGCGCCGACGTTGTAGAGGGTCAGGTAGCGGGCCCGCGCCGCCGGGTTGCGGCTGGGCCGGACACTTCCGGTCGCCACTCCCAGTTCGAGGTACTGCGTGGTGTCTTCCACCATGTGCTCGAAGAGGGATTCGCCGAGACCTCCGCCCGCCTGGAAACTCCGCACGATGTACGCGACCAATGGGGCGTACTGCTCGATGTCGGCGAGGGCCTGCATGGCTCCCGCCGGCCCGGGCGTCGAAATGGCCTCCGCCTTCTGTTCCCGGATGATCCGCAGAACGTGCTCGTCGCATTCGGCGCGCAGACCGTCCTTCGAACCGAAATGGTGGATGACCAGGCCGGGTGACACCCCGGCGGCAGTGGCGATCGCCCGCACTCCGGTGCCGAAACCGTGATTGCCGAACACCGTGATGGCCGCGTCGCGCACTCGGGCGCGGGTGGTCATGTCGGGTTGCGGGACCCCGGAAGCGACATTGGTTGAACGCATGTTTAATACGCTAAACGCGCGTTCAACCGGGCGCAAGGGGTGACGGCGTCAAGATTTCGTCAAGGCGGAAACAGCCGGGCGCCCGGTGAACACGACACTCGGGCGGGGGAACCGGTTCCGGGCGCAGGCCTCGTCCAGGGCTTCGTCGACGGCCTCGCGCAGATCGACCCGATCCGCGTCCGCCAGGACCAGCTCCGTCAGGATCACCCCGTAGTCGCGCCGGACCTGTTCCATCAGCGCGATCGCGTCGTCGATGGCTTCGGAATCCGCGGCGCAGCGAAAACCGACGAGCCGCGGTTGCGGCTGTTCCACCACCGCGCGCAGCGCGTCCTCGATGCCCGGCCCGGTCGCGCCGAGCACCGAGAGGTCGAGCACCGTGTTCTGCCGCGACTGCTCGTGCGCGAACAGATGGGGAAGATGAAGCGTCATCGGAACCTCCTCGATCCGTCGACGGCCGTGGGTGGGCCGACTCGGGGATTCAGTTCCAGATCTACCCCCGTCGCGCGAGGATTCGGCGGGTCTTGACGCCGATCTGACTCCGGCGACCGCAATCCTGACGCGGTGTTGGCGCGGCCCTATGCCGTGGTGGCCTTCGCGACCGCGTCGCGCGTGAGACCGGTCAGCTTGTCGACGTTCTCGGGAGTGGCCGGATAGCCGGCCGAGGTCACCCCGATGACGTACTCACCGGCGAGCGCGCCGTACCCGATGTGCGTGTCCGCTCCCTGAGTTACGGAACCGGCGAACGCCTTGTCGCCGACGCCGGCGGGCGCAGGCAGCGCCACGAAACCCGGAACGACTTCACTTTTGCCGATCGCCTGCTCGAATGCGGTGGAGGCCGCGTCGGGGCTGGCATATTGATCCACGGAGATCGTGACCCTTCGCCCATCGCCGCCTTCGTAGATGACCATTCGCGTCGCTTCGGGGGCACCGGCCGCCGTGGAGTTCTCACCCGTCGCGGTCTGTCGCTCGATCTCAGGGAAGTAGCTCTGCACTCCATCCAGCGCGACGACCACGTCCTCGGGCACGAGGTTCGCCTCGGACGTCGTCTGGTCCTGCTGCGATTCGCCACCGGACTCGGAGTCCTGCTGCCCACACCCGGCGGCAAGCAGGACCCCGGCCAGGACGATCGAGAGGAAGGCGAGAGATCCGCGACCGCCGCGCGTGCGCACACCGTGCCGCTCCGTCGATTGCACCACGCCGGATACCCCCTACTGCTCGGGACAGACTACCCGTCGAGCCTAGTATGGAAAAGATCCGAGTACCTGCAGTTTCGACGCCGCCCACCCGGTTTCGGCGTCCGGCCAACACTGTGAGGAGTCCACGTGACGAGCGAGGGAAGCATCCGGATCGGCAGCCGGACCATCACGTATCTCGAAGCCGGTGACCCGAGCGGGCCGCTCGTGCTGCACAACCACGGCGGACCGTCGAGCCGACTGGAGGCCGAACTGTTCGACTCGTACGCGAAGGCCAACGGACTGCGATTCGTCTGCGCGGATCGGCCGGGCATCGGTCGGTCCGACCTCCAGCCGGGTCGCACCTTCGAGAGCTGGACCGACGACCTCCTGCTGCTGGCCGACTCGTTCGACGCCGACCGGTTCGCGGTGACCGGCTGGTCCGAGGGCGGGCCGTGGGCCCTGGCGGCGGCCGCGTATCTGGACCCGATGCGACTGGTCAGCGTCGTGTGCATCGCCGGCGGCAACTACGGAACGTTCGGCGCGAACTGGGCCGCGAAGCATCTGAGCAGCGTGGACGCGCTGGGCGGTCGCCTGGCGCTGCACTTCCACCCCGGTTTCACGCTCATGTACGAGCTGCTCGGCATGAGTGCCACACATTTCGAGGATCGCTACGGGCAGGCGATCACGAAGTCGGCGTGCGCGGCAGACCAGGAGGTACTGGCCGACGAGGACGTCCTCACAGCCTTTCTGAAGGCAAGCCGGGAGTGTTTTCGCCACGGCGCAGACGGACTCGTCGTCGACGCCACGATGCTCTACGAGGCCTGGCCGTTCGACATGTCCAAAGTGAAACGCCCGGTGCACTTCTGGCAGGGCAGCGCAGACACCCTGGTCCCCGAAATCATCAACAAGACGGTGGCCGACAGGACTCCGGGCGCCGTCTGGCACCCGGTCAGCGGTGGTGGTCATTTCATCGCCGTCAGCCACGCCGACGACATCCTCGCGCTGACAGCGAGCGATCTTGCGTCAGCATCCAACTGAAGGGCCCGGCCGAGAACTGCCACGCCACTGCCGCTTCCGGCATCCGGTCGGGACCGAAATTCACTGTGTAATAGTCATGTTCCGAGTTACTTTGGGTTAATGCCACCCCGCTACCACGTCACCTCGGTGTTGAATCGTGCATCCATTTCCCGATACGGGTTGGACTGGAGTCGGATGGGTGCGGCTCGCGGTATCGCAGGGAGCTACCGCCCCGAGCAACAGGGCTGTTTCCTCGCTGCAGGCGAGCGGGAACGCGACTGGTTCGTGCGGATGAACAACACCGGTGGAGCAGTGGACGTGTGGGAAGTCCACGGCATCGACGATGCCGATCTGGTCCAGTCCCCGGAGGGCTACTTCTACTTCCCCGGTGTCATCGCGGCCTCCGAATTGCTGTTGGTGCAACGCGACCTGCCACCGGCCCGGAACTAGTGAATACGTGTGCGTGAGAGAGGCCCGACTCGCACGAGCTGTAACGAATTCTTGTCCGCCGCCGAAAGTCCAGGGGGCGAGGTACGTCTCGAGTCTCGGGGAATGAAGAAATGGGAGGGCTCATGAGCAACCAGTTGGGGCGCCGCGCATGCGCTGCGGCACTCACTGTCGGGTTGGGAACCGCTGTCGTGGCAGGAGGGGGTGCGGTCGCACATGCTCAGCCCGCACCACCGACATCGACGACGATGACGTGCTCGAGCGCGAATCCGCTCGTCTGGGCGCCGCCGTTCACGTGGACCGTCAATGCTTCGTCCGGGGAGTCGCTGCGACCGGGTGGGTCGGTGTTGGAGCCGGCGATCCTGCTCAGCGGCGGGAACGAACTGCCCACGCCGCCCGGCGGTCTGATCCCGAGCATCGGAATCAACTGGTACGGCACGCGGGTGTCGGTCGACTGGCACAACACGACGACGGGCGCGACCGGCCACAGCGTCAGCGACGAGGCGGCGTGGCAGCAGAACCCGGGAATCCCGATCAACCGGACCTGGACGGGAACCGGAACGGTGTCGTTCACCGTCACCGTCCAGACCGGCGCGGGATGGTGGTTCGTCAATTCCCAGAACGCCGTCTGCCAGGGAACGATCTCCGTCGTACCGGGGCGGTAATCGGAGCCGTCGGCGGCGTGGCGCACAGTGCCCGCCGCCGACAGGCCTCGATTGTCAGGCGGGTGGTTGCCCGTCGCTCGCCTCGGCGAGTTCGGCAAGCCGGTCCGCCGATGCCAGCAGCCAGTCGGAGGTGGTGCTGCGGGCCCGCTCTTGGCGTTTCGGGTCGTCGGTCAAGCACGACCAATCATAGGTGTGCGTGACCCGGACGCGGTTCTCGTCGAGCGGCTCCAGCTCCCAGCGCCACAGATGCCCGGGCGGTGGATGGCCCTGCTCGGACGGCGTCCAGGCGATCAGCCGTCCCTCGTCGAATTCCACCACGTGGTTGTCGCGGATGCCTGCGTTGGTCAGCGTCATGGTAAATACGTCTCCCACGGCGCGCACCCGCTGTCCGGGCGCGGCCTCGGCCAGATTGTCGTTGCCGTCCCAGCGCGGCTGTTGCACCGGGTCGGCGATCAGTTCGAAGATCACCCGCGCCGGGGCAGTGATGACGCGGCTGGCGGTGACGATGGTGGGAATCTCGTTCTCCTCGGTCATGACTCGATCACACCACGGAGTGACTACAGGTTCGACGCCGACGCTCGGTTTCCGAGGTACCGTCGGGACCATTGACCGACGGCGATCTGGAGCACCATGTCTCTTCCCACGCTCGGCAAGTCGATCGCGATCACCGGACTGGTGCTGGCCGGATTGTTCGGTGCCGCCGCCCCTGCCGCGGCGGATCAAACGCAGGACCGGTGGGTGAACATTCCGGACACCGCGACGGTCGCTCACGGTATTGCCTGTGGCGGCCGGATCGGAGGAGTCACCGTTGCCACCGACGCGCTGCCCGGGCTGGTCTACGTTCGGCTGAACGCGACGTTCGTCGGTGTGTCGGCGACGCCGGGAGTGCTGTGCTCGGTATTCGCGACGCTGCACTGGCGCAACCTGGATACCGGTGCCACAGGATCGTGGTCGGCCGACGTCAGCGGCGGACTGCTCGACTTCCCGGCGGAACCGTGGGCCCACCTCGAGACGGGATCCGGTCGCGTCGAGGTCACGCTGACCACCGACCGCCCGCACATCCCCAGCAGCACCGAGATCACTGTGTATTGAGTACCGGACAACCGAGGAAAGGGCACAACATGCGCAACCTTCGACGTACGGCAGTGGCGGGGGCAATGATCGCGGGACTGATGGCCGTCGGAACGGCAACGGCGTCCGCCGCGCCGTTCGGCTCCCTGGGTGACGGCCCCGATCTCGTGATCACCCAGGCAAATATCGAAGGCATCAGTGCGTGCGCCGTGCGCGTCACCAACGAGGGCGACGGCACCGCCACCGGTGTCACTGTCCACACCCCGCTCGTGTACGAGAGCACGACCCTCGGCACGCTCGCTCCCGGCGAATCGAAAATCGCCCAGTACTTCGACTGCGGATTCTCCGAGCGCATCTTCTACTTCGCCACGACTGCCGGTGAGACGAACTGGGGCGACAACTTCCTGTACATCGAACTCTGACCGCCCGTCGTTGCGGGGAACCCCCTCGTGCCGACCTCGACAATCGCGGATCCGATGACGGTCGAGAGCGCCACGCCCACTCCCCCGCCACGAGTTCCCTGTTGACGACCGGCGGCAACAACATTCGCCTATTCGCTAGGAGAAGGGCCTCACCCTTGCGCAGCTCTCGGACATCACGGGAGAGTGAAATGAAATGCCGTGATGCGTCATACCGTTCGATGAAGTGTGATGCTATGTCCCGCTTCATCGAGCCACTACCTTGCGGTGGTGGCGTTGAGTCCTGTCGGACTCTTCCCGTGGCGGTGCGACTGCGGAGCGTGCGAGCACGCCCGTCTGACATCGCTTCCATCGGGCAGCTCCCGGCGCAACTCGCCGGTGTCGACCGCCAAAGCGGCCAAATTCCGGGCCGCGTTCTCATCCCGATCAAGGACGATCCCGCAGGCCAGGCACGCGAACACCCGCTCATTCAGGGGCAGCTTGGCTTTCGCTGTCCCGCACTCCGAGCAGGTCTTGGAAGAAGCGAACCAACGGTCCGCCACAACGAGCCGGACCCCGGCCCGTTCGGTCTTGTAGGTGAGCTGACGGCGGATCTGCCCCCACGACACACCGGCGATGTGCCGGGCCAGACGCCGGTTCCGCAGCATCCCGGCCACGTGCAGGTCTTCGATCACGATCGTGTCGAACTCCCGCACCAGACGGGTAGTGAACTGGTGGGTGTCGTCGCGACGCAGGTTCGCCACGCGGGTGTGGATGCGGTCGGCGCGGGCGCGGGCCTTCTTCCACCGGTTCGACGGCGCGACACCGGTTCGGCGGTCCGGGCCCAGGCGGCGAGCGCAGGCCCGTTCGGCGCGGCGCAGGTTCCGCAACTCGGCATCGAGGCGACGCTGGTTCTGCACCTGCTCACCGGTCGAGAGGGTAGCCAGATGCGAGATACCGAGATCGACGCCGACCACCCGGCCACCGGTGCGTTCTGCGGGTTCGGTGTCGGGGAGGTCAACGGAGAACGAGACATGCCAGCGGCCACGCTGGTACGACAGGGTGGCCGACCGGATACGCGCGGTGCCTGCTTCGATCTTGCGGGCCAGCTTGCGGGTCGACTCACTGGTGCGCACCACCCCGATCACGGGCAACTGCACGTGCCGGCGGTCGCGGACCAGCCCGAATTGGCCGGTGGTGAACTTGCACGTCATGCGCGCGGTCCGCTTGGACTTGAACCGGGGCATCTTCGCTCGGCCCGCCGTGCGGTTGGCGAGCGCGGCGGCGAGGTTGGCGCAGCCCGAGGCGTACGCCTCCTTGCTGTTCTGTTTCCACCACGGCGCCACCTCATTCTTGGCCGCGTTCCACGCTTTCCGCAGGCCGTAGGCGGAAGTGGCCATCCATGGGGTGAGTTGATCACCGGTCAGGCCGTAGGTCTGCTCCGCGGCACGCTGCGACCAGTTCGCCTTCACTCGCGCGAGGCACCAGTTGTAGGCGACCCGTGTGGCACCGCAGTGCGAGGCCATCGCGTCGGCTTGCGCCTCGGTCGGATCGAGGGCGAACAGATACGCCCGGATCACGTCGGCTCCCCGGGCTCGGCTTGCGCTGCGCGCACCCCTGCCGCCGCCCTCCGAGGGGCGGAGCGATGGTCATACAGGCGCGCGCACATCGTGGTCAGCATCTCGGTCATTTCGCGCACCAGGTCGTCGGCGACCCCGGAATCATCAAGGACCTCGGAATCATCGAGCACGACAATGCGTCGCCCCTGCGCGGACAACGCGGCTTCCAGGTACTCCACTCCGAAGGAAGCCAGTCGGTCGCGGTGCTCCATCACGATCGTGGTTACGGTCGGGTCGGCGAGCAGCTTCCGCAGCTTCTCGTGCCGCCCGCCCGGCCCGGACCCGATTTCGGTGATGGTGCGGTCGATCGACAGCCCACGCTCCCCTGCGCCGGTCAGGACTCGCCCGGCTTGGCGTTCGAGGTCGGGCTTCTGCTCGGGCGAGGAGACGCGGCAATATGCCACGGTCACACCGGGTTCCCGAACGGGCGGGTCGATGAGGATGGTGCCGGTCGGGAGCTGCCTGGCGGGCACGGGGAGCTTTCCGGCGTGGAACCAATTCAGCGCAGTGCGGTACGAGACCCCCTGCTCCTTGGCCCACGGGCTCAACTTCACGTGGTCATTATGACACAGAAGGACATGTTCTTACAGGTTTACGGCCTACAACCACGCGTGGAACGTCAGACTGCCTGCCGCCGCGCGCAGCTCCTCAACGGCCCCGGGCCCCAGACCGGGCGCGGCGGCGACCCTGGGCGCGGACGATCTCGCGGCGGCATTCGACATCTTGCTCCGCCCGCACCACGCACTCGTCTCGACCGTCCTACCCGGCATGCGGGAGCGTCGCTGGGGCCGGGTTCTGGCCATCGGCTCCTCCGGAGTTGCTGCGCCCCTGCCCAATCTGGCGATGTCCAACACCGGTCGCGCGGCCCTGGCGGGGTACCTCAAGACCCTCGCAGCCGAAGTCGCCCTCGACTGCGTCACCGTCAACCTGCTGCTGCCGGGCCGGATCGCCACCGACCGGGTGGCCGAGCTGGACGCGGCCGCCGCCAAGCGCCGAGGTGTCACCGTCACCGACATCGAAATCGAATCGCGCAAGACGATCCCGGCCCGCCGCTACGGCGACCCCGACGAATTCGGCGCCGCCGCCGCGTTCCTGTGCAGCGCCCCGGCGTCGTACATCACCGGCGTCGCACTCCGCTGCGACGGCGGCCTGATCCGCAGCCTCTAGGGCAGAACACAGCCCTCCACCTCCCGAGGAGACACGATGACCACGACCGTCACCGAGCCCACCGGCTCACACATCCGGAACGACGTCCCGACCGCGCAGCACCTCGTCAACGGCGAATGGCTGGGCGGCGCCGACACCGCGCGCTGGAACCCGGCCCGCCCGAACGAGCTCGCCGCCTACTCGCCGAGTGGTGGTACCGCCGAGGTGGACGCCGCAGTCACGGCCGCCGCCGCGGCGCAGCCGGCCTGGGCCGCGCTCCCCGCACCGGCCCGGGGCGCCATCCTCATCACGGCGGCACACCTGTTGCAGGAACGGGGTTCCGCGGTGGCCGCGGATCTCGTCCGTGAAGAAGGCAAGACCCTCGCCGAGGCCCGGGGCGAAGTCACGCGCGCCGTGGACGTACTGCGGTTCTTCGGGTCCCTCGGATGGGCGGCCACCGGCGAGGTGCTCCCCAGCGGGCTGCCCGGAACCAGCATCACCACCCGCCGCGAGCCCCTGGGCGTCTTCGGGCTCATCACGCCGTGGAACTTTCCCATCGCCATCCCGGCGTGGAAGACGGCACCCGCTCTGATCTCGGGCAACACCGTGGTGCTCAAGCCGGCCGAACTGACGCCCCTGTCGGCCACCCACCTCGCCCGCGCCCTGCACGACGCCGGTCTCCCCGCCGGGGTATTCAACGTGGTCCACGGCAAGGGACGGGTGGTCGGTGACGCCCTGGCCCGCGACCCCCGCGTCGCGGGGCTGTCCTTCACCGGCTCCACCACCGTCGGGTTGGGGCTGCAGGACATCCTGAACGCGCGCCGGGCCCGGGTACAGCTCGAGATGGGCGGCAAGAACGCGGTGCTGGTGCTCGACGACGCCCGGAACGCCGCACAGGTGGTGGCTGCGGGCGCGTTCGGGCTCACCGGGCAGGCCTGCACGGCGACGTCCCGCGTGTACGTCACCCCCGGGATCCGCGAAGCGTTCGTCGATGCGCTGGTCGAGGAGGCCGCGCGGTACGTTCCGGGTGACGGCTCGGCGGACACGACCCGGATGGGCGCGGTGGTGAGCCGCGCGCAGTTCGAGCAGGATCAGGCCGCGGTCCGCTCCGCCGTCGAACGCGGCGCCACACTGCGGCACGGCGACTACGCCGGCGACCCGTCCGCCGGGCTCTTCTTCCCGGCCACCGTGCTCACCGATCTCCCGCTCGACGATCCGGCGGTCACGGACGAGATCTTCGGGCCGGTCGTCGCCGTCCTGGAGGTCGCCGACTACGAGACCGGGCTCGCCGCCGTCAACGATTCCCGCTACGGACTCACCGCGGGCATCTGCACCGACAGCCTGGCGCGCTCGACGGACTTCGCCGCCCGGGCACAGGCCGGCGTCGTCAAGATCAACCGCCCGACGGCCGGGCTGGACCTGAACGTGCCGTTCGGCGGGGTGAAGGACTCGTCCACGAACACGTTCCGGGAGCAGGGTCGCAGCGCCGTGGACTTCTACACCTGGGGGAAGACCGTATACACGGGCGTCTGATCGCAAGAGTGTGATCGTGTGTGTGGCGGAAACGGTGGCTGTGCTGTACAACTAAAACAGCGAGACCGGTTTGTGACATGAACCACACCTAAACGTTACTTTTACACACGGCAATATCGACATGAACGACAGTTCCGGGGGGAACGGATCCGCGCAGGCAGATCCCGTTTCGGGAACGGTAAGGACACCACATGCTGTTCCCGATGGCGCCGACCGACTCACTGTTTCTGCTCGGCGAATCCCGCGAGCATCCGATGCACGTCGGCGGCCTGGCGGTGTTCACCCCACCCGACGGATCGTCCGCGTCCGACGTGCGAGCGATGTTCGATGCGGCGCTGATCGGCGATCAGGTGGCGGCGCCCTTCCGTAAGCGGGCCCGCCGTTCGGTGACGTCGCTCGGCCAGTGGGGCTGGGACACTCTTCCGCACGACGAGGTCGATCTGGAGCACCACGTGCGCCGCGACGCCCTGCCGCAGCCGGGCGGAATGGCCGAACTGATGACCCTGGTGTCGCGGCTGCACGGCACCCTGCTCGACCGCAGCCGGCCGTTGTGGGAGATGCACCTGATCGAGGGCCTCGCCGACGGCCGCTACGCGATCTACACCAAGATCCACCACGCCCTCGCCGACGGCGCGTCCGCGATGAGGTTGCTCCGCGACAGCATGAGCGAGGACCCGCACCGCCGGAACATGCCCACCCCCTGGCAGCCCCGGACCCCGCTGGCGGCCGTGCCGGACGCGGGCACGGCCGTCACGACCGGTCCCGGCTCCGCGCTTCCGGCCATGGCGTGGGACGCGGCCCGCGCCGCGGCGGGCGAGGTGGCCGGACTGCTGCCCGCGGCGTTGGGCACCGTGGACCGCGCCCTGCACGGCAAGGGTGGTGCGTTGTCGCTCACCGCGCCGCACACCCTGTTCAACGTGCCGATCAGCGGGGCCCGTCACGTCGCCGCCCGGTCGTTCCCCATCGAACGGATCCGGCTGCTGGCCAAGCACGCCGACGCGACCATCAACGACATCGTGCTGACGATGTGCGCGGGCACCCTGCGGGCCTACCTGCACACCCGCGACGCGTTGCCCGACAACCCGCTGATCGCGATGGTCCCCGTGTCGCTGCGCGCGCCGGAGACCGGAACCGGTGACCGCACTCCCGGAGGCAACCGGGTGGGAGTGCTCATGTGCAACCTGGCCACCCACCTTCCCGACCCCGCGCACCGCCTCGAGACGGTGCGCAACTGCATGAACGAGGGCAAGGCCGCGCTGCAGGCGATGAGCCCCGCCCAGGTGCTCGCGATGAGCGCCCTCGGCGCCGCCCCGCTCGGAGTCGAGATGTTCCTCGGCCGGCGGGGGCCGCTGCGTCCGCCGTTCAACGTGGTCATCTCCAACGTCGCCGGTCCCCGAACCCCGTTGTACTGGAACGGCGCCCGCCTCGAATCCCTCTACCCGCTCTCGATCCCCACCACCGGGCAGGCACTCAACATCACCGCCGCCAGCAGCGACGACCAGATCGTCTTCGGCCTCACCGGCTGCCGCCGCACCGTCCCGGATCTGCACCCCATGCTCGACCACCTCGACGCCGAACTCGATCTCCTCGAAAGCGCTGTCGGACTGTGACGCGAATTCGCAGTGGCGGTCACCACCGCAACTGCGATCGACCACCGCGTCGGGCAGTCCGGCACCTGCGCGGCGTCCGGCCGTAGACAACGCACGGCTGACACCGCATCCACTGCGGCGACCCACCACACCATCTCGAGTAATTGGCGTAAGCGTCGAACGCCCTGGGTAACGAAGCTTGCATGGTTTTCCACCCCCAACGAATTGACACCGGGGCGACTGCCGACGCCGAGAGCGCGCGCATCGATGACCACGTATTACCACCTTCCTCCATAATCCGGTGGATATACGGAGGATATGTGAACTTTCCCCGCATATGCTCTCCCGCTCATACTTTGGAAGTCGGCGCACGCCAGTCAAGCGACGGATGCGCCCTACGAACAAAGGAGCTTCGGTGACAGTAATTTCCGACAAGCTGAGGGGCGCAGATGCAGCCCCCACTGCCGACTGGGTCACGATTTCCGACTTGCATCAGGATCCGTTCCCGATCTACCGGCGCATGCGCGAGGAATCGCCCATACATTGGGTGCCGGAAGTCAACCGGTACATGGTGACTGGATATCACGCGTGTCACATCATCGAAAACGACCAAGCGACTTTCTCCGCAGATGAGACGGACTCTCTGATGAAGCGCGCGATGGGCCATTCGATGCTGCGAAAGGACGATCCCGAACACGATGTCGATCGCCGATCATATGGTGGCGTCCTCCGGCCGCGCGCAATCAAGGACACGTGGAATGCCATCTTCTTACAAAACAGCGAGAAGTACCTGAGCCAGCTGAAGGCCGCGGGACCAGCAGCCGATCTGGTGTGGGAATACTGCGCACCATACGCGGCGGAAAACCTTCGGCAAGTGATGGGTTTTTACAATGCGACCCAGGAAGACATGCAGCGATGGTCGCAGACGATGATGGATGGAACTGGCAATTATGCTAACGATTCCGACGTGTGGGCCCGCTCGGATCAGAGCTTCGATGAAGTCGACGACGCGATCGACGAGATTCTGCCCTACCTACGGAAGCATCCCGACTCCAGCTTGCTGTCGAAGATGGCCGAACTTCCGATCCCGATGGACGCAATCCGCGCGAACATGAAGATGACCATCGGCGGTGGTCTCAACGAGCCACGCGACGTACTCGGAGTGGCCGTCTGGGCATTGCTGTCGCGCCTTGATCAGTTGGCCCAGGTGCTGGCGGACCCGTCGTCGTATTCGATGGTGTTCGACGAAGCCGTACGATGGGTGGCTCCGATCGGCATGTATCCACGTGAAACCACCTGCGCGACAGTCCTCGAGGGCATCTCACTTCCGAAAGGTGCGCGTCTCGGTGTGGCCGTCGGTGCAGCGAACCGGGACCCCGCCGTCTTCGACGACCCGGAGGATTACGACATCAATCGCGCCAAGCAACCCCACCTCGCATTCGGTGGAGGAAACCACTTCTGCGCGGGCGCCTGGGTGGCCCGCGCGGCGGTAGCCGGCATTGCTCTTCCACAACTATTCGAGGCACTTCCCGGACTGCGACTCGACGAGAACAACCCTGCCACAGCCGCGGGATGGGTCTTTCGCGGAATGACGTCTCTTCCGGTCCGGTGGGGAGCGTAGTTCACCCACTTCGCACTCGGGTGTTCCGCGGACTGATCACCCTTCCCGTCACCTGGGACAACTGAAAGGCATTTTCGATGTCCAAGCTCACGTTTCACCATCCCGGCGGACAGACCGACGTCCTCGACGTCGAACCGGGCACCTCCGTCATGCGCGCCGCCGTCACCCATGGAATCACCGGGATCGTCGGCGAATGCGGCGGACAGGCGATGTGCGCCACCTGCCACGTCTACGTACGCGAGCCCTACCTCGAGGCACTGCCCGCGATGGGTGAAGACGAGGACGAGATGCTCGACTGCACCGCCACCGACCGCGACAACACCCGCTCGCGCCTCGGCTGCCAGATCACGATCACCGACGCACTCACCGACATCGAGGTCGACCTCCCCGAGAGCCAGGTCTGAGCATGGAACACATCGTCATCGTCGGCGCAGGCCACGCCGGAACCCAACTCGCCGAATCACTTCGACATAACGACTTCACCGCCGCGATCACTCTGGTCAACGCCGAGGCAGGGCTTCCGTATCAACGGCCGCCGCTGTCCAAGGATCACCTCGCGCAGGCCGCGCCCCCCGAACCGCTGCCGCTCAAGACACACCAGTTCCTCACCGACCACGACATCACCCTCATCGAGGCCACCTCCGTAGTCGACATCGACCGCACGGCCGGCACGGTGCACTTGTCGAACGGCGAGAACCTGCGCTACTCCGAGTTGGTACTGGCCACAGGGGCACGTAACCGGATCCTGGCCGTCCCCGGGACCAACCTCAGCGGAATCCACTACCTACGCACCGCCGACGACGCCTCGCGCCTGCACGACGCCTTGGCCACCGCACGCACCGTGGCAGTCGTCGGCGCCGGGTTCATCGGGCTCGAGTTCGCCGCCGCCGCCCGGGCCCGGGGCCTCGGCGTGACGGTCATCGAGCACCACTCCCGGCCGATGGCACGCGCCGTCTCCGCCGACATGTCACAGGTCGTGGCCGACACCCACGCCGCGGATGGTATTCGCCTGGTCCTCGGCGAGTCCATCACCGCATTCGACGGCGACGGCACTCAGGTGTCCGCCGTCCTCGGCCAGAACGGTCGGCGCTACCCGGCGGATCTGGTCGTCGTCGGCATCGGCGTCGAACCCGCGACCGAGGTCGCCACCACCGCAGGACTGGCCACAGAATACGGCGGCATCCTCGTCGACGCGTTCCTCCGCACCAATGACGAGCACATCTGGGCGATCGGAGACTGCGCCGAATTCCCCTGCCCGCACGCCGGCACGCCGACTCGCCGTGAATCCGTGCAGAACGCGGTCGACCATGCCCGGACTCTGGCCCGCACACTGACAGGATCCCCCACCGAATATTCGTCACTGCCCTGGTTCTGGAGCAACCAGGGCCGGATAAAACTACAGATAGCCGGCATCGGCAACGCCGACGACCTCTGCGTCCCGCACGGAGACCCGCACTCCGGGCGATTCTCCGTCTACCGGTTTCGCCAGGACAAACTGACCTGCGTCGAATCACTCAACAACCCAGCCGTGCACATAGCGGCCCGCAAGGCACTGGCCAAAGGAACTACACCCACCCCCGCCGAGGTCACCGCAGACGGATTCGACCTCAAACATTTCATCGCACGCGAACCCACGAGCTGCTAATCTATCCGCGATCTGAACGCCGGCCCGAGGGCGCTCTGAATTACAGACTGTTGCAGTTATTTTCAATGAGACCATGAACCATAGACCACGGGGGTTGCGACCAATTCTTCAATGGTTCTCCCGACCCCTCCGGAAATGGGCGCCGACAGGGTCGACGCCCGTGGCACGAACAACACCGGCAATGCAGACGACAACAGGCAACTGGGAGTGTCCAATCAAGGTTGGATCCGACCTCTGCGTCGGTTAGTTACCGTTCGGGGTGATGCGGCCTTCGAAGGTGATTGCGAACGCGTTGAGCGCTGGCTTCCACCTCATCACCCATCGCGCCTTACCCATCCCGGTGGGGTCCAGAGCCCGTGTGGCGAGATACAGACATGTCAGGGCTGCTTGCTCGGTCGGGAAGTGTCCACGAGCCCTTATCGCACGCCTGTAACGGGCGTTGACCGACTCGATTGCGTTTGTCGAGCAGATGACTCGCCTGATCTCGACGTCATAGTCCAGGAACGGCCGCGTTCTCTGTCCACGCGTTCCCCCACATCCGTACGATCGCCGGATAACGCTCGCCCCACTTCGCACCGAATTCACCGAATCGTTCCTTCGCCGCAGACTCGGACGGTCCCGTGTAGACGGGTCTGAGATCACGCGCCATCTCATCCCAGTACTGTCCGGCGTCGATCCGAACGGTGTTGTGTATCAGATGAATAATGCACGTCGGCACCACTGCGAGTTCCGACACCGCGTTGATGGCATCGGGCAATGTCGCGTTCGCCGTTGACGGTGACCCCGATCGCGACAGGGGTCCCTCCCGCGTGCGGGGGAACATCGGCCGGCTCGTGACCTGCCCATCCCGCACTTTCACGTGAATCGCATCGACGAAGACCACGGGGCACACGCGGTCCAACGGCCGTTTCTGCCACTCGGTCATCTCGCCGACGACCTTGTCGGTGATGCGCGAGATGGTGTCCTTCGACACCGTCGCTCCGTAAACATCCTGGAAGTGGGCAGAGACCTCGCCGGTAGCTAAACCCTTTGCTGTCAGCAATGATACGATCTCGCCGATACCGGTCAGCCGACGTTGACGCTTCTTGACGATCTGCGGGGTGAACGAGGAATCAGTATCTTGGTGAGCTGATTCAATAGCCCGTCCGGGCCCATCAAATCCACCCCCTGCTCCTTGGCCTGGGCCATGAGTTGCTCGGCCAACTGCTTCTGATCCACCTCGGTCGCTGCCATGGGATCCAGTGTTTCGGTCATCATCGATCCTTCCCGCCAAGCAGCAGCTCGGCGTATCGAACCAATGACATTGGGCGACTGCTACTCAGAGGTCTGCCGGACTGCAATGGAACTCGCCGTCGAACGGCACCAAATCGGCGTTGCTGATTCCACGTTTACGGAGCGATCGTTTCCGGAGCCACAAGCCAGTTCAGGTCTTATCACCCATCAGTGCGGAGATCCCGATCAAACGCTGCAATGGTGGACAGCCCATAGATGCGCTCGGGAGACGTGATGCCTTGCTGAAGTCTGGCCAACTCGGATTTGGCAGCACCGCCGAGTCGCACGTGGTACTCACGGACATCGATGGCGAAGGCGGCTGCGACATTGTCGAGACCAGGTCCGCCAAGAGGCTCCCAGAGAAGCGCGAAGTCGAGAATGTCATTGTCGTTGTGCCTGTTCCACATCTATTCCTGCCTGAGGTTCTTGATCCGTCCATTCGCAGGTTGGACACGGCGCTCCTCCACGACACAGGTCGTTGACCTCCCGCGGGTTGGCTTCGATCCATCATCGAGGCCGAGGACGATTACGCAGCGAGCTCTGTCCACTGCGAGGACTACGGAAGAGCCGGCGATAGTGCCGTGGCCGTCAAGAAGCCTCTCCCACATCGCACTCCCGCATGCTCCCCGCGCAGAGGGCCTGCGACTCAGACGGCAGATGATGTTCCAGAGGCATGAGCTGGCCCTCCATCGAGAGTAGCTTCTCGGTGCAGTGCCGGCGTAGGTGCTCCTTCGATCGCGTGTCGAGAAACGTGGAGAACCGCTTCTCCACCAACACCAACACACGTTGGTAGAACGTCGCCGGCGATATTCCGAACTCCGTGAAGACATAATCGTCACCGCCACCATAGAAGCTCCACCGCAGAGCGAAGTCGAGCAGCGCCTGATCGTAGGTATCCATCGGTTCTCCGCGGGTGAAGGGATGCGCGACCCCGGCGCACTCACCCGTTTGACTGCGCGCGGGATCGGACGATGCTTGCGGCCAATCGTCCACAGATCAGCCAGTATTGCGACAATTGGAGCTAGGGAGTGATCGGACTCAGCCCCGATGACCAAGTAGGGAACCCGATCGCACAATGACTTCGAAAGGCCAGCTGCCCTCAGGTTGACGCGGGCAGGTCGAGAATGTGCCGCAAACGATCCCGCTTGGCCACCAGGTAGGAAATGTTGAACCTCGTCGGCTGCGTCTGCAGCGGTATCAGTGATGAGATCACCACTCCGAGAGCAGCTAGTTGTTCAGATTTATCCGGGTTGTTGGTCATGAGCGCGACGGATTCGATTCCGAGGTCGACGATGATCGATGCGGCGGAAGCATAGTCCCGATTGTCGACCGGACAGCCGAGGGCCGTGTTGGCATCGACAGTATCGAGTTGCTGCTCCTCTTGCATCTGATACGCCTGCAGTTTTCTACCGAGTCCGATTCCCCTACCCTCGTGGCCATTCATGTAGATCACGACCCCCGAACCGCGACGGCCAATGAGTGTCAATGACGCCTCTAGTTGGTCTCCACAATCGCACCGAAACGAACCAAAGAGGTCACCGGTCATGCACTCACTGTGGACCCGGACCGGCACCGCAACGCCACTGTTGACATCGCCCAGCACCAACGCAAGGTGCTCTACGTTGTTCCTCGCGCGATAGGCCACTGCCGTGAATGTTCCATAGGGAGTCGGCACAGTCGCTCTTCCAGTGCGATGCAACTTGGCTTCTGCTCGCTCGCGAGTGGCAATCAGGTCGGCAATAGTGACTACAGCGAGATTATGCTCCCGTGCGAATGCAATAGCATCGTCACCACGCAGCATCTCCCTTCTGTCCGCCGTTATGAGCTCGCAAATTAGTGCGGCCGGCTGGATTCCGGCAAGCTTGCATAGGTCGACGCCTGCCTCGGTATGCCCGGCGCGTGCCAGGACGCCGCCGCTTCTTGCCTGCAGAGGCATAACATGCCCGGGACGAGCGAGGTCCCCGGCGACCGTCAAGGGGTCTGACAGCAAGCGGATGGTGGCTGCACGGTCCGCGGCGCTGATGCCGGTGGTGATCCCTCTGGCGGCATCGACGCTGTCGAGAAATGCGGTTCGATGGCTCTCGGTGTTGTTCTCTACCATCATGGGGAGATGAAGAGAGTGCGATCGGTCCTCAGTTATTGCGGTACAAAGAAATCCAGACGTGTGTTGCAGGTAAAACGCAATGGCATCGGTATCGGCAAACTCGGCAGCCATAATCAGGTCAGCTTCGTTCTCGCGATCCTTGTCATCGAGGACCACCACCATATTCCCACGCGCGATCGCAGTGATCGCGCGTTCTGCTGTATCGACTTTCATTTTCTTCCCAGAACCTTCAGTTTCTCGAACGATGCCAGTGCGTAAACCCGAGCTACATCTTCGATTCCTTCCTGATGATGTGCGCGCGAAGATCGCGACCGTCGCTCGACACCCAACCCTTGTCTGTCGCGTAGGCGATCATCTTGTCGAACGCTGGGGAACGCGGAGCCCAGACCTCGTTGATGCGAGCTCGAAGTTCACTGATCGTGATCGCCGTACCCAGGTCATCGATTCGGCCGAGGTTGGCAGCTCTCAGTGAAGAGTCGATACTCTCCAACGTCATTTCTGGGGGTGCCTGGACGTGGAGACGAGAAAGATCATCAAATTCTCGCAAGGCGACGAATCCCAACGAAAGTTCGATGAACATCATGCGCTCTCTTCAAGTCGGGACTCGGAGATCGCATGGGTACCGAACGTGCGGTCGTGATAGGTCAACGGACTCGAGGCACGGGTTTCCACCGCCTCGACGGATCCGGTAACTATTGTGTGATCGCCTCCAGACACGAGCTCTTCGGCGACGCAGGCAATCCACACCGGACAATCCTCGATCCTTGGCAACGCCCGGACTCGACTCCACTCGACTCCGTCGAACTTGCTCGGACCCTTCTTCGCGAACGACACGGCCAGATCGCCTTGTTCCGAATTCAACACGTTGACCGCAAATCTGCCTGTAGCCCGGATCAGTTCGAGTAGATCGGAACGATCGTCAAGAGCAATCAGGACCATCGGAGGTGTCATCGACAGTGACATGAAGGCGCTGACCGTTGTTCCGTGCGGACGCTCGCCGTCGAGGGCCGTGATGACTGCGACCGGGGTGCACACGTGAGCCATCGCATCGCGGAAGATTACTTCTAGCGGATCGACTGTACGATTTGTCATGATCTCACGCTTTCTCGGCTAGTTCCTGGGCGTACTTCAGACGCATATGCTCAACGGCGTCGAGCTGGGCCTCCGCGTGCCCTGTGCGGACTGCACGCGCACGATTCGCGGCATCGACAGTCGACTGATACTGCCCCTGAAAATGGGGGAAGACATCTCGAGCGAACAGCTCCGCAGAACTCTTGGTGTCTTGGGGATTCGCCCAGTCGTGGCCCAGCTGCAGCAAGCTTCCGAATCCACCGGACTGGTCCCACAGTCGCTGAACCTGGATCCGTGCCTGTTCGGCGGTTCCGATGACGCCAATGCCCGATCGGTTGATGAAGTCGATCATCTCGTTCACCTCGCTTCCGTTCACGGCCATCTGAGGGAAGGCGGCGACGTGCTGGAAGTATTCGAACCAGTGCTCGATGCCATACGCGACCTGTCGGCGTGCTTCTTCTTCGGTTTCTGCGATATGGAATGGCGAACAAAGGCTCCAGTTGCGCCGATCAACGGTTGCCGAGTTGGCGTCCGCTCGCTCTTCCACGATATCCCAGTGATGGGCAAGAGCATTGAAGCCGTCCGCCGACAGAGTTGCACCGATCGAAAGCAGCCCCAGTCCGTATCTGCCGGCGAGCCGGGCACCAGTGGGAGAGGCGACCGCGGCTACAGTGATGCCGATTCCGTCAGCAGAGAATGGCGAAAGTTGAAGCTTGGCATCGAACAGTTCATGTGTACGCGTCTTTGCGGACACGGTCTCCCCCCGCAGCAGGCGAACCACGATGTCCAAGTTCTCCTGCAGAAGTTCCCGCGTTTCCGTCGGATCCAGACCAATCATCGCCGAATCAGTTGGGAGAGAGCCCGGTCCTACTCCAAAGATTGTCCTGCCCCGAGTGAGATGATCGAGCAGCATGATCCGATCGGCCGCCCATAGTGGATTGTGATATGACAACGAAGTCACTCCGGTTCCGAAGTGAATGCGCGGCGCGCGTTGTGCCGCCGCTGCAATCATGATCTCCGGAGATGCGATGATCTCACTACCGGCAGAATGGTGCTCGCCGAACCACACTTCGTCGTATCCCAGCATGTCTAGGTGTTCCACGAATTGCAGATCGCGTTCGAGAGCTGCCGTGGGGTTCTGGCCCGGCGCATGGACGGGAGCGATGAAGTAACCGAAGCGGAGTTTGGCCATGATTGCCTCCTGTAGGGATTTCTCTTGGGTTCTGATGAATTTCTGCAATGTCATGACATCGATGTCCGATGTCACCGCACTGATAGTGCGGGGACTATCCGCCGTTGACCTCGATGAGGGTCTTGATTGCCTCGCCTGTTCTCAACCGACTCAGCCCAGTCTCGACCAGTGCGTCAAAAGGCACTGTCTCAACCCAGCTGCTCGTCGGAAATGCGCCTCGCGCCTGCTGTTCGATGACATTCGGGAAGTCGTCGCGGTATCCGATCGAGGTGAGAATTGTCTTCTCTGCCATGAGGAGTTGGTTGAGGTCGATCGGCACCGGTTCCAGGTGCGTGGCAACCACCATCAGCTTGCCGCCTGGAGCGAGTATGTCAATCGCTTGCGCCATCACCGGCGCAACGCCGGCGGCGTTGATGCACGCCTGAACTCCTGAGCCTGCAAGTGATGCCAGATTGTCCCGGAAGTCAGCGGATGTTGGATCGAGAGTGTCGAAGCCCATGCCTCTCACGACGCTCCTCCGACGGTGAGCTGGCTCCACGATGACGATCCGGTTGATCTTCTTCGCGCGGAGACTCAACGCTGCGGCAATGCCAATGGGCCCTCCGCCGAAGACCACCACGCTGTCGTCAACGCTGAGATCAGCCCGCTCAACCGCGCGCCAGGCGACCGCGATCGGCTCCGAGAGTGCGCCGTCCATCAGGCTTACCTCGTCAGGCAGGACGTGGAGTGCTCCTCGGGGCACGACGGCGCAGTCCGCCAAGAATCCGTTGAGCGAGAGACCGTAGAAGGCCGCGTCGAGGTTGTAGTTCGCATCGTCGCCAGGCACACGAAAAACCGGTTCGATTGCGACTCGTTGGCCCACTTCGACATCGATGTCGCCCGACCCTACTGCGTCGACGATTCCTGACGCTTCGTGCCCGAGCACGACAGGTCCTCGATGGCCGGTCGTCGGGTGCGCCGTCTCGAGTGGGGTAAACATCGGGCCATTGAATATCTCGTGCAAGTCGGACCCGCAGATGCCGTTGTATGCAATTCGCACCCTGACTTCCCCCGGACCGGGAATCGGTTCTGGCACATCCTCTATCCTTAGATCTTGATTTCCGTGATAGACCCATGCCCGCATCTCATATCCCTTCTGTTTGATCCCAGGTATCCCGAGCACATCGCCGGATTGCCGTATTTTGCGCACATCAAGTTGTTCCTCGCACCGCGGTCCGTTCAGCCGGCGCTTCATCGCCCAGGTCCGCTTGCCATACCGCCGGCGGTGGAGCAGAGTAGTTCGCATCACAACTACCAGGAGTTCGACCATGTCTTCGCCCCGTCGGCCATTGGCGCTTCCCAGTTCTGAATACGAGCGAATCTTCGCAATACTCGAATCATGCTCACGGAGTGCCACGCTGGATTCGTTCAAATTTCAGTTGATGGAGTCACTACATCGGTACTACCGTTGCCCCAACACGACTTTCTGGACTGGGCATACCTTTAGCTCCGCGTTCTCTGATCCGAATCCGGTGACGACTGGCCGTACCACGGGTGCTGCGCTGGACGAATACCAAGAGCGTTGGCATACCAAAGACGTCTTCGCCACTCCACAATCACAAGCACTGCTGAGACGGCACCCGGCAATCAACGCTCGCCAGCTCAGAAATTTGGATTCTGGTCCGTCTGAGTATCTCACCGGTTTCCTTTATCGCAACCACCTCCGTAGCGCATCTTTGATGCACCTTGATCTATCTCATGGCGCCCATGCTTTAGTCGGACTGTTCGATTCTGAAGAGCAGAAACCTGACTCGCAGGGGATATACGCCTTGGGACTATTGGCTCGTCAACTTTCCCTGCTCGCGCGGGCGCTTCCGACCACGAGATTGCGGTCATGGAGGGAGGGTCTCACTGCTCGACAGATTGAAGTGGTCGAGCTGATTGCGGATGGGAGTACCAACGAAGAAGTAGCAGCGATACTGACATTGAGCCTCGACACCGTCAAGAAGTATGCAAGCAGAATCTTCGCGCTGCTTTCCGTCCGCAATCGTGCCGAGCTGGTAAAACTGGTACTCGAGGAAGAACTTTCACTGAATCAGCAGGAGTCTAGTCGCGAGTTCGCGCCGCTCCCGATTCCCGAGTCACGATCAGACGCCATCGAGGGCCGCCTGCTCTAAGGCCGTGTCCCAGTAGCTGTGGAGGCCCCGAATTTCGTTTCCACCATCAACGGAGATCGTCTGCCCTGTGATCCACCCGGCATCTGACGACACCAGGAAGGCGACGACTTTCGCGACGTCACGAGGCTCTCCTACACGCCCGAGTGGGGTCCTCTCCAGGAACCGTTGCCCACTCAGCCCGGTTGTCAATCCAGCCGATTCCGTGAGATTTGTCCGTACCAGTCCTGGCGCCACTGCGTTGACCCGAATCCCATACTGCCCGAGTTCTGACGCGGCGACCTTCGTAAACTGACTGACGCCGGCTTTGGCAGTGCAGTAGTGCGCCAACCCATTGGTCGCTGCTTTGTAGTTCAGCGATGATGTATTCACGACATTAGCTGGGATACCATGCTTTACCGCACGATTTGCCAATATTTTTGTGCCGAGGAAGGGTCCGGTAGTCAACACACTCAGGACCCTTGTCCAATCCTCCTCAGTCAGATGCATCAACGGCGCTATGGTTGAGAATCCGGCATTGTTGATGAGGACGTCAACAGGTCCGAATAGACCTTCGGCAGAATCGAACGCGGCGTCCAGGTCGGACGTGGATGTCACACTACCCGGACACGATGCCACTCTGCCCTTGTACTGCTTCGACAATGAGGCCGCTGCCTCGGCAGCCACGATTCCATTCAGATCGAAGATCATTACGGACGCTCCTTGCTCGAGGAGCGCCTCGACGATCGCGTAACCGATCCCTGCTGCTCCCCCAGTCACGACTGCGATGTTCCCTGTGAGGCTCATATCTGTCCTTTGCTGTGCATTCGAGGATTTGCCGATCGTGGACCGCAGCGTCAGCTGACCCGCATCGAAGACGGATCGCCTCCGGACGATCTAGGCGACAACCGTTACCTGTGTCTACGACTAAATGTAGCCAGCGCGTCGTCGGCGTTAAAGTGCACTAAAGTGGACAATTCCGCGCAAGTAGCGCATCTGTCTCAGTACGGCGGGGTGATCTGAGCTCGATGCCGACGACGCCCGACTTCCGGTGGATGTTCAGTGGGACATCATCTTCTGGTCACGTCCTCGCCGACACATTCCGCGAACGCTACATCAACCTCTCGGGGCGTACCCTCATGTCAGGCGGATGTCGTCGGCAGTGGCGACACCATCGAGATCATCTGCGCCGCAGGAAGAAACTGCGAAGTCGATCATCGCTTGCGCTCGATCGCTGAGTCGTACGTCTCGAGGCCACACGACTTTGACCGAGACGGGAGACACCGCTGGCGTGATTGACTTGACCAGGAGGGGCCGGCCCTCCACCGAGACGCTGGCGACCGGCGTCTGGACGACGATCGAATATCCCATCCTCCGCCCAACGAGAGATCGGGCAAGTTCATAATCGGAGACACGGTATCGGATAGTGGGATCCACGAATGCGTCGCGAAATAGTGACAGGGTGTATTCGCTGCTTGGTGCTGAATCGAGCAGGACCAACGGGTCATCCTCGAGCTCTGCCAGCGTGACGGTCTCTTGATCAGCGAGCCGATGCAGACCGGGCAGGAGGACTTTTCCGTACGTGCGGTACAGGTCTGCGGAAGACAATCCGTCGCCGAGATCGACATCGTAGACAATTGCGATGTCGAGTTCACCAGCCAACAGTCGACGTTGTACCTCGTCCTGAGTGGACTCGACAAAGGCGATGGCGACGTCAGGGTGAAGCGCGCCAAAGCCTTCGAGGAGACCCGGCAGAATTCGCGGCGCGAGTGAGAAGTAGCACCCGATGACCAGTGGTCCCACGAGTTGGGTTCCACAATTTGCCGCACCCAGCTGTACCTCATCTGCGAGGTCCAGCAACTCGACAGCCCGGCTGTAAACGAAATTTCCTGTTGGAGTGAGACTCACACCATGAGCTTTGCGACGAACCATGAGCTGACTTTTCAAGATTCGCTCTAGTTCGGTGATCGCGGCGGACAGAGCTGTCGGAGACACGTGTAGGCGGTCCGCAGCGCCTGAGATCGATCCTGACTCGGCCACGGCTTTGAAGTAAGTCATCTGACGAAGCGTGTAGTCAGGCATCGGACGCTCTCCGATTCAGTAGTGGATACGCGGAGTATCTTTGAACTCTACTTGCGCGTGTGGCTCTTGCCATACTCGCTTATCCCGTATCGAAACTTGCGCCCAATTCGCGTCGCAGTTCGGTCAAGATCGCACGGCGTTTCAGTCCGACTTCTGGAGTGCGGATGCTCGAGCCAACGCGAGCACCGCGTTCCGGTGGTCCCGTGCGATCTCGTACCCCCCGGCCAGGAGGAACCACTCCCGCCAGTCATCGGGGCGAGCGGCGACACCCGCCCGGCATCGGGCAAGATATTCACTGGTCGCGGCGGGCAGCACACGACCGGAGGGACTGCGTGCCAGCTCTGGGTATCCTCGATAGTCTTGTTGAGCAACCATCTTTGCGAGCATGATGTCGGCGGTGCGGCCGAATCGGATCTGGCTGGCTGTCAACACTCCGATGACACCGCCGAACACGGTCAGCGCCACCCCCACCGCGATGCCCGGAATCGTCCCGGTCGCGACCATCGCCACGGCCGTTGCACCCAACGCGAGCAGCCCGGCGCCGACAACAATCGCCGATCCCATCGCCACCAATCTCTTGTTCACCCTACTCACCGTCCCAGCCGATTCCGGACGAGCTGCCGAAGAACGAAAACTGTGAACCACACTATGAATACCGCCGCCACGGCGAGAACGGCTTCGAAGAAGAGTCCCAAAGACATGATGATCCACTCCTAGTGTGACGGTGCTGCCGGTACCGGACAGAACGAGGGCAGATCCCCGACCGCACCAGGACACGGGTCGAACGTGAAAATGGTCAATGCCCCGGCGACCAACATTAGTGCTGCTGCCGCCGTGACCAGTGTGTTCAGCCAGAACCGCAGCGCCGGCCGCGCCGCATAGTCGGCAATGATGACCCGCACCCCATTCGTGCCGTGCAGGACCGCCAACAGCAGGATCAGGAAATCCCACAGTTGCCAGAACGGGCTCGCCCACTTTCCTGCCACGAAAGCGAAGTCGACCTTGAACACCCCGTCGCCGGCCACCACATTGACATACACGTGCACCAGAACCAACACCAGCAGCACAGCTCCAGACAACCGCATGAACAGCCAGGCGTACTTCTCGAAACTCGAGCGTCTCGGCTCGGCGGTTATAGCAGCGATGTTCGCTGTCTCATCCATCGTTAGTTCGCCTTTCACAGATAGTGGCTCAGATGTCGAATGACGAACGGCACCATCACCAGCACCCACAACACGATCACGGTCCACAGCATCCAGCGGGACTTGTCGATGCCCTTTGCCCAGAAATCGAGAAGGACGATACGGATCCCGTTGAACCCGTGTCCGAGGATGGCGGCGACCAGTCCGATTTCGCCGATACCCATCACCAGGGTCTTGTAGGTGCCGATCACCTCGTCGTAGGCGGCGGGCGAGACCCGCAACATCAGGTTGTCCGCCACGTGCACCAACAGGAAGACGTAAATCACCATCCCACTGACTCGTTGCGCCACCCACGCCCACATCGACAACCCGCCCCGATAGAACGTGCTGCGGGCAAGACCGGTTCGGGTCGGCGACCGGTCAACTCGCAGAACTTCGCAGGGTACAGAGTCATCCATCTTGCCTCCTCGAGACCGAACCTTCAATGTCTGACGAGCGCCACCGACGCAGTGGGGCATTCCCGGCATCCGCGTCGTGTGGGCAATTCTCAGGTGAGAGCCGCAAGTTCGGCCGATCGCCAGGTACCGTCCGGGACCGCCAGCGACAGCAGAGCCTCCGGATCACCGACGGGCGGATAGATCGCAACGGTGTTGATCGACTTCTTCACCGCCGCTCCCTCTGCGCCTGTCATCTGCACCTGTCGGTCCCACCCGGAAGCGAAGACTGCCCCGGCCGGTCCAAGAGCAAGGCACGTGACATAAGAGGCGGGAGCAAACGGCACGAGATCTTGGCCGAGCAGATCGGCGACAGCGTTGTGCCCGACGAACTTTCCCTGCGGCAACGCGTGCTGGCAGCTCTGCATCACGACGTGGCCAGGGTCGGCATGCGCGGCGGCGGTATCTCCCGCGGCGAACACGTCCGCGAGACCGGCCACCTTCAGATGCTCATCGACGGTGAGACGGCCGAGGCGATCTCGTTCTCCGGAGATGTGCGCTGTCAAGGGGCTGGCCTGCATGCCCGCCGTCCAGATCACAGTGTTCGCGGCGATCCGGTCGCCGTCGGCGAGCTCCACCCCGTGCGCGTCGATCGAGGTCACATCCACGCCGAGACGGACTTCGACCCCGAGGGTGTCGAGTGCGTCGAGGATCGCCGGACGCGGTCCCTCACCGAGCCCGGATCCGACGACGTCGCCGCGATCGAGCAAGATCACCCGGATCGGCGCATCCGCGGCGATCTCGCGGAGTCGATCGGTGAGTTCGGTGGCGATCTCGAGCCCGGTGAATCCTGCCCCGATCACGACGACCGTGTATCGGCCCTCCGAGTCCGGGCATGCGGGCAGACTACGCAGGTGTCCGTCGAGATAGGTGGCGGCACCGAGCGTGTCGATGTCGAAGAGATGTTGGGAACCGGGAATGGTGGGGGTGACGAGTTGGCTGCCCGTGGCCAGCACCAAACGGTCGTAGCTCAGCGACGTGGTATCACCGGTTCGGGTGATCCCGTGAACCTGGTTGGTGGTGGTATCGATGGATGTGATCGTGGCCGCGACCCGCTCCACTCCGATGGGGCCGAGCAGCCCATCGAGGGAGCAGCGCTTGTTCTCCGGCTCCCGCTCGTAGAGGCGGGGCCTGATGACATGGTCGTCACCAGCATCGACCAGTGTGATCGTAAGGTCGTTCCGCGGCACGCCCGCATCGCGTCGCAGCCGGGCGGCGCTCGCCGCCGCCCAGACCCCTGCGAATCCGCCTCCAATAATCAGGACATTTGACATCTAGATTCTCCTTGTGCGTGAGCCGCCCACGTAGGACGGACGATTCGGAACTACCAGCGGCGCCTGCGATCAGCCCCGGTCGTACGCCTGGCGCATTCGTTCGGCGAGTCCAGGCGCGTGTCGTTCAGCTTCTACTCGCACGTCGTCGACGCTCTGACCGGCCAACTCCCGCCGCCACGCCAGATCCGCCTTCCGCATCGCCATCGACACCGCGCACGGCATCGACAGCTGGCCGGGCGGCATGTCTGCACCGACGCCCTGGGCGCGGATCTCGGTGCACCGAAATGCCTCCTCGGCACCCTCGATAGCGGTGACGACGTCCAGGACACTGATGTGCTTGGCCGAGCGGGTCAACACGAATCCACCTGCGGCACCGGGCACGGAGGTCAAAATCCCTGCGCGCACGAGCGCCTGCAACTGTTTGTTCAGGTACGGCGCCGGTAGATCGTAGCTGCGTGCGAGCACAGCAGTCGACACCGGACGATCGTCATCCACCCATGCCAGCGACAGCACAACGTGCATCGCCCACTCGACACCTCGCGACATCCGCATAACCTAGATACTAAATATCTAGATACCAGTCGTCAAGACGCCACAACTCGGCCAGTGTGGGCCTGAGTTGGCGCCAGCTGTGGTGGAGCAGGTCGGTGACACAATCGCCACGCGTCGGTAGACGTACACCTCGTCGTCATCGGGGTCCGGCACCGATCCCCCCGACGGGAATCTCCTGCTCGGCAGCATCGAACAGCGCATTCTGCTCGACAGTCCCGCACCCGTGCTCGCGGTCGAAGGCTGACCCACCGCGGTCAGCCAGTCACTGCCTTCCGGGGCGAGGGTGCCGCGGTGAGATGCGAAGCCTCTTGGCCGGCTTGCGGTTTGCGTGCGGATCCAGTTGGGGCCGATCGAGGCCGAATCGCCGATCCGATTCGGTCATCCCTCCCCAGACGCCGTAGGGTTCGCCGACGTCGAGTGCGTGGCGTAGGCATTCGTTTCGGACCGGGCAACTCCGGCAGAGTTCCTGCGCCTGCCTCTCCCGGCGAATTCGCGTTGCTCTGCTTTCGCTGTCCGGCCCGAAGAAGACGTCCGCACGGGTGGTGCGGCACAGCGCGCGGGTCTGCCAGTCCCAGAGATCGGAGTGGGGTGTCAGCAGTCGAACCGTGAGTGTCAAAGATGGCATGGGATAGTCGTTTCCGACGCCTAGTGGTCGTCTTCGCCGATTCTGTGGACGTGGATCAGGTTGGTCGAGCCTACGGTGCCGGGCGGCGACCCCGCCACGATGACCACGAGCTCACCCTTCTGGTACCGGCCCAACCCCAGCAACGCGTTGTCGACCTGCCGCACCATCGCATCCGTGCTGTCCACCGGATCGACGATGAACGTCTCCGTCCCCCACGTCAGCGACAACTGGCTGCGCACCTCCGGCAACGGGGTGAACGCCAGCAACGGCAACGGCGTGTGCAACCGCGCCAACCGCCGCACCGTGTCCCCGGACTGCGTGAACGCCACCAACGCCTTCGCATCCAGGCGCTCCCCGATGTCGCGGGCCGCGTACGAGATCACACCCCGCTTGGTGCGCGGCACGTGCGTGAGCGGCGGCACCTGGGTGGACTCGTTCTCCACCGCCTCCACGATCCGCGCCATCGTGCGCACCGTCTCCATCACGTACTTACCCACCGACGTCTCACCGGACAGCATCACCGCGTCCGCACCGTCGAGGACCGCGTTCGCGACATCCGACGCCTCCGCGCGGGTCGGCCGCGAATTCTCGATCATCGACTCCAGCATCTGCGTGGCCACGATCACCGGCTTCGCGTTCTCCCGGGCGATCTGAATGGCCCGCTTCTGCACCAGCGGCACCTGCTCGAGCGGCAACTCCACCCCCAGGTCACCGCGGGCGACCATCACCGCGTCGAACGCCAGCACGATCGCCTCGAGGTTGTCGATCGCCTCCGGCTTCTCCAGCTTCGCGATCACCGGGATCCGCCGGCCCACCCGGTCCATCACCGCGTGCACCAGCTCCACATCGGCCGGGGACCGCACGAACGACAACGCGATGAAGTCGACACCCAACCCGAGCGCGAACTCCAGGTCCGCGATGTCCTTCTCCGACAGCGCCGGAACCGACACGTTCATCCCCGGCAGCGACACACCCTTGTTGTTGCTGACCGGGCCGCCCTCGGTGACCCGGCAGATCACGTCGTTGCCCTCCACACCGGAGACGACGAGACCGACCTTGCCGTCGTCGACCAGCAGCCGATCGCCCGGCTTGGCGTCCTCCGCCAACTGCTTGTAGGTGGTCGAGACCCGGTCGTGGGTGCCCTCGCACTCGTCGACGGTGATCCGCACCTCCTCACCGTTGGCCCACGTGGTGCGACCCTCCGCGAACCGGCCCAGCCGGATCTTCGGGCCCTGCAGGTCGGCCAGGACACCGACCGCCTTGCCCGTCGCGTCCGAGGCCGCCCTCACGCGTTTGTAGTTCTCCTCGTGATCGGCGTGTTCGCCGTGGCTGAAGTTCAGCCGCGCCACGTCCATACCGCTTTCGACGAGTTCGCGAATACGGTCACCGGTGGCGGTAGCAGGTCCAAGTGTGCACACGATCTTCGTGCGCCGGGACGTGCTGAGCAGACCGGGCTGTGCGGTGTGTGACGCGGACCGTTCGAGATCAATGGTGGGCATGTGGCTCCTCGCGGCTGAGATGAGAGTGGTTGTGTGACTCGACAGGTTCCTCACGACGGACTATCCGCGGTCGCCCGCGGATGCGTCGGCGTCGACGCGGGGCGGCTCCACTGACTGTCGATCAGTCCGACGACCTGAGCGGTTGCCTCCCGAAGGAGTTCGGCGGTGTTGTCGAGCAATTCGCAGAGTTCCGCCGGTCCACGGGCGATGGAGAACGCCGCCGAGATCCGGGCAGCGCGAATCTCGGCTGCGGACAAGCGAACCGTGCCGGCGATCACGACCACGGGGCACTCCGGCGGCGTCTGACGAACGACGCCCTGCACTACCTTCCCCTGCAGCGACTGCGCGTCGAACGCCCCCTCCCCCGTGATCACCAGGTCTGCGTCGGCGCACAGTGACCGCAGCCCCACCGTTTCCGAGACGAGGTCGCTCCCGGGCACCAGTTCCGCGGCGAGGATTGCGCTCAGGCAGGCCGACATGCCGCCGGCCGCTCCCGCTCCGCGCAGGGTCAGAACGTCGGCCCCGTACGCAGTGCGGAGAGCGATCGCCAACTGTCCCAGTCCGGAATCCAATTCGCGGACCTGGTCGGCCGTCGCACCCTTCTGCGGCCCGAATACCGCGGCCGCCCCGTTCTCCCCGCAGAGGGGATTGTCGACGTCGGTCGCGACGCGCCAGCGCACCGACCGTGCACGGGGGTGCAGTTGCGACTCGTCGATGACAGCGATGTCACCGAGCCCCGCACCGCCGGGTGCCACGTCGCGACCGTCTACGCCGAGGAATCGGACACCGAGTGCGCGGAGCATCCCGGTGCCCCCGTCGGTAGTTGCGCTGCCGCCGATGCATAGAAGGATCTCGTCGACACCGTCTTCCAATGCGCTGACTGCGATTTCGCCGACGCCGAAGGTATCCGCCCGCAACGGTGACGGTGGAACGTCCGCCACGTGCGGCAGACCGTTCGCTTCCGCGGCCTCGATGATCGCGACCCTGCCGTCGTTCGACAGTCCGTAGCGGGCGGTCCGTTCGCGTCCGAGGGCATCGTGCGCGTGGATCACCCGGGGCTCGGCATTGCCCGCCGAGAGGAAGGTCTGCAACGTGCCCTCGCCGCCGTCCGCGAGGGGGCATTGCACGATCCGGACGTCGGCGCCGAGCGCCACGCGGACACCGGCGGCCATCGCGGCTGCGACGTCAACGGCGGAGAGGCTCCCCTTGAACGAGTCGGGAGCGAGGACAACGGTAGGTGTGCGCTTTCGCATGAATAGAGCGTAGGTCTCCCAAGTCCGGCATCATATGTCCATTCCGCACAGATTTTCACCCAATTTGGACGGCCATATATGTGCATATTGTCGGCCACTCTGGCGCGCTCGGCGGCGCTTCACGCTCCGCGGTACGGATCCTCCAGCGCCGCAGCCGCGAGGAGTGCCAGCCGCATGGCGACGGCGTGGTCGAAAGTGCGCAGGTTCAGTCCGGTCACGTGCTGGATCCGATCGAGTCGCTGGACCAGCGTGTTGCGGTGCACCTCGAGGGCAGTCGCCGTCGCCGCGATCGACAGATCGTGGTCGAGGAAGGCGCGAGCGGTCTCGCGCAGGGTCGCGGACAGCGGTGTCAGGACGCGCTCCACGGTGTCGTGGGAAATATCCAGGGACTGCTGTGCGACAGCTGTTTCGGGCACCAATGCGGAGAGTTCTATCTCCTCCCCCGCGGGCAGCAGGTGCACCCGGGGCAGGAGTAGGCCCAGCCGGGCAGCGTCCACGGACAATTCGTGAGACGAGGCAGCATGCCTGCCGGTGACGAGGCGGACGTCGCCGGTGCGCAGCCGCTGCCGGCTCGCGGCGAGGGTGCGGTCTGTCACCGAACCGCTCAGAACCCACACCGCGCCCTGCAATTCGGCCGCAACCACACCGGAGACCCCCTGGATCCGTCGAAGCAGGGCCACCGATGTGGATGAGGGAAGGGACGACGATCCGCTGCCGGAAGCGGGGACGACCGCGGTGATGTTCCACGGCGGGGTCATCGGTGAACCGATGTGGCGTAACGCTTCCAGCAGGCCGTTCTCGGTGACGGTTCCGTTCACCAGGCCGAGGAGCAGTTCACGCACGGCCGCTTCCCGCCACCGCGAACTGTCCCGGTGCTGTTCATTTCGCAGCAACAGTTCCACGGTGAGCGCGAGGACGTTGCACACCGACTCGACCTCCGCGGGGTCACCGGTGACCCCGACGGCTCCGACGATCCGCCCATCGAGCGTCAGAGGAATGTTGATCCCGGCCCTGACATCCGCCGACTGCTCGTCGGCGTCCACGAGAACTCGCCGGCCGTCCCGGATGGCCTCGAGTGCACCGGCGTGCACCGTTCCGATACGCGCCCCGTCGACCGACCCGATGATCCGGCCATTGCGGTCCATCAGATTGATGTTGTAGTCGAGGCGAGGGCTCACCTCGTCCACCACACGCTGAGCGAGTTCGCCGGTGAACACGTACGCGAATTCGTCCTCGTCGCCGTCCCGCACCGCCCAGGTCATGCAGCAAGACTAGACGTCAGCGGTCGCAGCGGCGGAACAATCCCAACCCGGCCCGGCCCGTTGCCGGCACGGACAGGTCGGTGATCCCGTGGTGCTCGGCGGACGCCGATCACACCGTGACCGTGCTCGCGGCGGCCACGCGCACCTGAAACCCGAGTCGCGCGACGGCTTCCCGGGCGGAATCGAGCGCCCGATCGGCGGTGTTCCCGACCGCGCGCGCGTACGCGACCCGGGAATCGGACGATTCCAGGCCGGTGACCGCGTCGCCCGGCCGGACCAGGAGTTGGACGTCAGTGACGCCCTCGACTTTCCGGGCGTCGTCGAATCCGCTGACGTCGGTGACGACACCCGCGACGGGCACTGCGGCGAACCAGATCGCGGAACAGCGGGCCGGCCGCTCCTCGGCGAGAGCGGCCCTGATCCCTGGGAGGACCTTCTCCCCGACGGTCTGCCGCACGACGCACTCGGCCAGGTCCACGCCGGTGGCGTCGAATGCCAGGGACGGAATCTCGTCGCCACCCATCCGCACATGGGTTTCGATCACCCGGGGCCCGGCCGGAGTGAGCACGACCTCGGTGTGGGTGGCACCGAACTCCACCCCGACGGCGTCGAGCACCCTCGTGACATACGTATGGATCGATTCTTCCTGCGCCGTGGAGAGGTCGGCGGGGGCCACGTGCCCGAGCTCGACAAAGTTCGCCGGATCGGAGAACTTGCGGGTGACGGCCACGACCTGGTGTTCGCCGCATTCCGAGAAGGCCTCCACGCTGAATTGCGGGCCCTCGTGGAACTGCTCCACGAGCACCCCGCTGGTGGTCAGGCCGTCGAAATCGCCCCCGGCGCGCGCGAACGCCGCAGCCAGTGCGCCCTCCTCCCGAACCACGGCCACCCCGGCACTGCCCGCGCCACACACCGGTTTGACGACGCACGGGAGCCCGTGTTCGAACACGAAGGCGCGCAACGCATCCACGTCGGCGACGACGGCGGAGGCGGTTCCGTCGACGCCGGACTCGCGAAGCGCGGCCCGCATGGCGTTCTTGTCGTGGACCGACGCCACGGTGCGGCGCGAGTGAATGGACAGGCCGAGGGCCTCCCCGATCGCGGCGCAGCGGTCCTGGTCGCGTTCGCCGAACGTGGCGATCCGGGTGAACGGATGCTGTGCGTGCGCGGCCGCGGCCAGCGCGATCCACTCCTCGTCCGGGGCGTCGTGCCGCACGGCGATGACCCGCGCATGCTCGGTCAGACGGCGAAGCTTGGCGACGAATTCCAGTCGGCAGATCACCGAGGTCTGTGTGCCGGGCAGGGCGTCACGGACCCGGCCCGGGAGGTCGCGGCCGCTGCCGACGACGAGGACGTGTTCGGTCATTTCTTCACCTCGAGTGTCGAGAAGGGAGACAGGGCAGAAAGGTCGCCGGCCGGGAGTGCCCTCGTCCGTGCGCGTTCCGCGAGACTGCGATGCGCCGCCGTCCGGGAGACCACCGCCGCGGCCCCGAACGTCCCGGCCAGGACGGGCCAGGCCAGGAGCCCGGCCGGCAACAGGACCACGACCAGGATGGTGGGGCCGAGGACCTTCTGGCCCGTCATGCCGAGGCTGAACGCGCCGAGGTAGCGGGCGACGGCGGGCGGCGGGGACAGTTCGGCGGACAGTTCCCAGGCGGCCACGGAGTGGATGTTCTCGGCGATCGAGAGTGCCACCACCGCAACGACAACGGCGACGATCGCCAACGTGGTGGCGGCCATCTGGCCGACGGCGAGTGCACCGCAGCAGAAGGCCATCAGTGCCCCGGTCCACGTCAGGAGTCGCACCGCCGCGGCCGTACCCTCGGCGAACCGGGCGACGTAGACCTGCAGGACCACCGTCAGCACGGTGTTGGCCGCCATGAGCACGGGCACCCAGGCGATCGGCACCGACGTGTACTCGATGACCCAGATCGGGAGCAGAACGATCAGCACGGTGTCGTACAGCGACAGGACGCCGTTGCCGACCGTGAAGACCATGAACCACCAGTCGCGGAACGGCGAGCGCACCGCGGTTCCGGCCGGCTCGGGACCGACGGGGAGAGCCTTGCGTTGTACGACCGTTCCTGTCCTCCGGAGCACGAGCCGGACGGCGAACGCGATGACCACGAAGGAGATTCCGTTGCCCAGGAACAGCGCCGTGAACGCGGCGGGTGTGCCGGTCACGAAGACGACGCCCGCCAGCAGGAACCCCACGGTGAGACCCACGTTCCGGATGGCGCGGATGGTGGCCATCGTCCGGGTCCGGTCGCGGCCGCCGATCACCGCCGTCACGACGGCCTGCTGGATCGGGCTGCTCGCCCGGTCTGCCGCGGTGAGCAGCACGGTGAGCACGAGGTAGCCGGTGAAGTCGGATACGAGCGCGAAGCATCCGTAGCCGAGGCCGCGCAGCAACAGCAGGGCCACGTAGAACCGGCCCGGCCCCACCCGGTCCGCCAGCCTGCCCAGCGGCACCGGGGCGAGGAGCGCGAGCGCACCCGCTGTCGTGGTGGCCAGGGCGATCTGGTTCGCGGTGAGACCGACCACGCCGATGAAGTACAGCGCGAAGGACGCGAAGAACATCCCGGTGCCCAGCGAGTCGATGCCGGCGCCGACGGCCAGCGTGCGACCGGCCGGGCTGTCGGGAAGCAGGGCCTCACCCAGCCGCCGCAGGCGGGCGTTCACGGGAGTGTCCCCGGCGTCACGAATGCCTGCACGAGATCGGCCGACCGCTGCACGTGGGTGGCGGTCGCCGCCTCAGGGGCAGGCCCGCGCAGGTGGTTCCAGGCGTACCGGCGGGCCGCGTTGACGAGGAGGTCGGTGGCCGGGGACGACTCGGCTGCAGCGGACTGCGCGACCAGCGCCGCCGCGGTGAGGAGTCGGCTCATCCGGTCGACGAGCACCCACCCGGCGGCCGCGACGGTCGCGGGGTCTGCCCCCACCCATTCGTGACGGGTGGTGCTCAGGGCGCCGAGCGCGTCGTCCACCATCTGCCAGGCCGCGAGCAACCTTCCCTCGGGAGCCACTCCGAGAAGCTCCCTGGACCGCTGGGCGGCCGCGTCGAAGTGTTCGCGAATCGTCAGCAGTTCCAACGCATGGGTGGTCAGGGCCCAGCAGTCGGCCCGGGCGGTGCCGCTCCCGTCGGCGCGGGCGGTGTCCGCGGCAAGCGAGTAGGCGATGCACCGCCGGGCCACTCTCCGGGCGCGGCCGTGCGACGGCTCCGGCAGGGCGAACCAGGCCCGGGCGGCCATCACGTCGACCACCCGGTCGGCAATCTCCTCGCGACGAGCATTCGCCCACGCGCTGCCGTCGAGCGGGTCTGCCTTACTCGCGAATCCGGTGACGGCGCCCTCCAGGATGCCGAGGCCGTCGGCATCCCAGACCGCCGCGACCTGATCGGGCGCGGCCGAGGGCAGTGAACGTGTGCTCATGCGTACTCCAGCCAGTGACGGTAGGTGGGCTCGCGCCCGCGGACCACGTCGTGAAAGACGTCGCGCAATTGCTTGGTGATCGGGCCGCACCCGCCTGCCGCGACAGGGCGGTCGTCCACCGATGCCACGGGGACGACTTCGGCGGCCGTGCCGGTGAGAAACGCCTCGTCGGCGACGTAGAGCTCACTGCGGGTCAGACTCTGCTCCCGGACCGTGATCCCCAGGTCACGGGCGAGCGTGATCACAGTGTCGCGGGTGAGACCGGGCAGGATGTTGTCGCCGACCGGCGGGGTGATCAGCTCACCGTCGCGGACGGCGAAGATGTTCGCGGCGGACGCTTCGGCCACGTGCCCGGTGGAGGTGAGCATCAGTGCGTCGTCGTATCCGGCGCGCAGCGCCCCGACCTTGGCCAGAGCCGAATTGACGTACGCACCTGTTGCTTTGGCGAGGGGTGGGACCGAGTGGACCCCATTGCGTTGCCAGCTGCTGACGACGAGTCGGCAGCCCTCCTGGTCCGCGGTTTCGCCGAGGTACGAACCCCACGGCCACGCCGCGACGGCCACGCGAGCCGTGTCCAGCGCGGGCGCGACACCCATCGAGCCGTAGCCGAGGTAGACGATCGGTCGCAGATAGCCGGAGTCCAGGCCGGTGCGGCGCAGCAGTTCGAGTGAGATCTCGGTGAGTTCGTCCACCGACCACCCGGGGTCCAGCAGATATACCCGTGCCGAGTCGTGCAGCCGGCGCAGGTGGTCGCGCAGCCGGAACACGGCCGGACCGCGGTCGGTCGCGTAGGCCCGGATGCCCTCGTAGACACCCCATCCGTAGTGCAGACTCGGTGTCAGCACGTGGACCTGCGCCTGGTCCCAGGCAACGAATTCACCGTCCATCCAGACGGTACCGGTCGGGATCAGTTCCATTGTTCTGCTTTCGGTTCGGTGGCGGCGGGCCGCCGGGACGGGACGGGGACTGCCGGTGCGCCGACCAGGTCCAGCCGCCGCTCGATGCTGCGCGACTGCAGCGTCAGAGCCTCTCGATACTTGTCGGCGCCTTCTCCGCGGAAGGCGAACCAGCCCCAGCGGGGTCGTAGTCGGCAGCCGCGGGCGATCTTGGCCTCGTAGGCGGCGAGGCCGTAGTGGACGCGACGGATGCCGTGCTCCACCGCCCACCGCGCCGTCTCGTGGTAGGTCAGTGTCAGGTAGCAGCCACGAACGCCCGGGGCGAATCCGGCTGTCCTGGCGAACAACGTGTCGCGGGTGCGGAGGTAGAGGACGAAACCCACGAGCCGACCGTCGAGTTCGGCGCCCAACACCACGCAGGAATCGCCCAATTCTTCACGGACGGCGTCGAAATCGCGTCGCACCCGGTCTTCTCCGCCGGGCAGTCCGTATTTGGCCCGGTGCGCGACCTGGAGGGCGACAACCTCGTCGTCGATCGCCGTGGGACCGCAGCGGACCACTGTGCGCAGGCCGGCCTCGGTGTAGTCCGCGACCTCCTTGCGGAGCCGGCCGCGACGCCGCTTGCTCAGGCTCGCGACGTACTCCGCCCAATTGTGGCCGCTCAGGTCCTGCACACCCTCGGCGCCCAGCAGGGCCGACGTGTACCCGGCGCGGGACGCGGAACCGTCCACGTCCTCGACCTCCACTCCTCCGATGTACAGCAATGCCACACTGCGGCAGCCGAGTTCGTCACCAGCCTGATGGAGCAGGTCGGGCAGGGCCGCCATGACCGCGCGGCGCTGATCGTGCGAACGGCCGGGGGCGTGCGCGACCCCGTGATGGTTTCCGAACGTCGCGAGCGCCACCGACGGGTATTGATCCTCGCGGGCGGCCGGCAACGCCTCGGTCAGTTCGGCCCAGCGCAGCCGATCGGGGTGATCGAGCAACTCCGGTTCGGCCATCGGCCCTGCGGTTCCCGCCAGCCGGGGCGGGTCGTAGAAGAGCAGGCCCCCGGGTCGCGCCGTGAACAGCAGCGGCGCGATCGCGACGGTCCGGCCGTCCGCACGGACCTCGAGGTAACGCACCTCGTGCAGGTCGGTGCGTTCGGTGAACCGCCACCACCGCGCGTCCTCCCAGATGATTTCCGGGTCGGCGATGCCCGCGAAGTCGGCGGCGGTCGGGCGGGCGCCGCGGGGCAGGACGTGGCCGGTGAACCCGTCGACCTCGGTGGCGGTCATGCCGCGTCCTCGCTTTCGACACGGTCCCAGGCGAATCCAGCACTCACCTGGTCCGCGGTGTCGATCAGCCGGTGTCCCAGTGCGGTGAAATCGGGGTCGGTCACCACCCAGTAGGCGAGGAAGTCCGCCGACTTGCGCTCGTGATACCGGGCGGGGGTCCAGTCGTCCCCGATGTGAGTGTTGAGCGTGAAGTCGTGCACGCCCGGCGGTGCGTCCGGCAGTCGCGATACCCGGCCCTGGCGCGGCGGCACGCCGTAGAACGCTGCGTGCGGGGTGGTCGCCACCCGGTCCCGGACAGCGTCCAGGTCGGTCGGCAGCCCGCATTCCACCCGCGCCCAGAGGTGCCGGGGGTCGATGCCCAGGACGTGGCGGAGCATCGTCGGTATCGGCCCGCCTGCGATCCGTGCGGCCACTTCGCAGAGCACGATGTCGCCGCCGGCGGTGACGAAGAACTCGGCGTGCACGCAGACGGTGGGCGGCGAGGCGAGTGCGTCGACGAGCCGCCAGGTCTCGTCCACGAGGCGCGCACAGACCGGGTCGGTGGTGTCGACCGACCGGGAGCCGAACGGGGCGTCGGTCCAGTGTTCGAGGCACCCTTGGCCGGTGTAGCGGGAGGCGATGGCGGCCACTGGGTCTCCGGCCACGCGGAATGCGTCCACATGGTGTACGACGCCGTCGACGAACTCCTCGACCTCGTACGGTGTGGCCGCGACGATGTCGGCGAGTCCGGTTGCCTGCGTCGGCGAATCGAGTACGTACACGCCGGTCGAGCCGGATCCGCTGCGCGGTTTGACGACGACGCGGCCCGCGTTGCGCCCCATGAACTCGACGATGTCTGCTGGGTGGCGCACCGGCGCGAAGGCCGGGACGGCAATTCCCGCAGCCTGCGCCAATTCCTTCATCAGGATCTTGTCCCGGTAGGCGCCCGCCGTGGCGGTATCCAGACCGGGCAGACCGAGTTCGCCCCGCAGTCGGGCGGCCCGCTCCACGTCGACCTCGGCCAGGGCGAAGACCGCGGTCGGCCGGTGCCGCGCGGCGAGTTCCCGAGCGGCACCCAGCACGGCATCGACGTCGGAGTAGTCGGCGACCGTGACGATCTCGGCGAACCCCTCACCCGGATCCGTTCCCGCGGCGCAGACCGCCACCAGCCGGTCGCGCTCCTCTGGCAGCCACTGGGCGAAGGGCAGCCCGGCCGCGCGTGGGCTGATCAGTACGAGAATCATCGAGACGCTTCCTTCCTGGTGACGGAAATTCCGTCGAAAGTTGTTTCCAGCGCGGCGAAGACCTCCGCGGTCGGGGCGTCCAGCGGTATCCCCCGCACCCTCCGTTCGCGCTCGTGGGCGCGTTGCGGGTCGCCCGGTGCCACCACCGGCGTCCCGGTGGCGGGCGTTGCCCCGCGGACGGTGCCGAGCAGGTCTGCCAGCCCGGCCGCGAATTGCTCATGGCCGCTGAATGCTCCGGGGGCGAGGGCGAGGACGAAATGGCCGACTCCTCGGCTGCGACCGGGGGTTCCCTCACCGACTTGCTCGAGATGCCAGTCGGGCGGCGACCCGGTCAGCACGGCCCCCAGCAGGGTGACTGCCATCGCCAGGCCCTGCCCCTTGTATCCGCCGAGGGGCGACAGGGCGTACGCCTCGTCGGGTTCCGCGGTGGGCCGCCCGTCGCAATCGGTGGCCCAGCCGCTGTTCAGTGGTCGGCCCTCGGCCCGGCGGTGCTTGACCTCACCGAAACACACCTGGCTGGTGGCCATGTCGAGGGCGAGCCCGTCGTCCCCCGTTCCCGCGGCCACGCTGATCGGGTTGGTGCCGAACAGCGGCTCGATGCCACCGAACGGAGCGACCCGGGAGGCGGCGGACGTGACTGCGATACCGATCATCCCCTGCCCGGCCAGGTGCCGGGTGTACACCGAGGCCGCGCCGAAGTGGTTGGAATTGCGCACACCCACCGCCGCGACGCCGAAAGCCTTCGCCCGGTCGGCCGCCAGGCGGGCGGCGGCGAGTCCGGCGAGCACGCCGAGTGCGCCGTCCGCATCCAGCAGCAGTCCGGCCCCGCGGTCCCGGACCACGGTCGGGCACGCCGCGGCATTCGCGACACCGGTGGCGAGTTCGTCCAGGTATTGCGGCAGCAACCGCAACCCGTGAGTGTCGATGCCACGCAGGGAGGTGTCGACGAGCGCGTCGGCCACCAGATCGGCGTCGTCCTCCGGCACTCCCGCCTCGACGAGTGCGATCGAGGCGAGCCAGCGGGCCTCCTGCTCGTCGAGCAGCGAGCCGGTGTCCGATTGTGTCCGGCGAATCATGAAGCACTCCAATGCATGAAGACGTGTGGGCCGATGCCCGGGATGTCGAACTCCGGACCCAGAATCCGGAAGCCCTGCTTGACGTAGAAGCCGGCGGCGGTCGTGCGGGCGTTGCACCAGACCTGGTCGGCGCCGGCCAGCGCGGCGTCGGTGAGAACGGTGCGCAGCAGTGTGGTCCCCGCACCGGTGCCGCGGACCTCCTCGAGGGTGGCCATCCCGCGGAGGCGCCAACCCCGGCCGGGGAGAAGACCGGGCACGGCGTGCCTTTCGGGTGGATCCTCGTGGTACAGCGAGGCCACGCCGACCGCGCGCCCCGCGACGAGCGTCGCGAAGTGCCGGCTGCCGACGTGCGCGTCCTCGGGGTAGGCGCAGGTCTCGGCCGGTTGACCCGGCCGGAGCACCGCGTGGCGGATCGGTCGCACGTCGGCGGCCGGCACCGGCCGCACCCGCCAGCCGTGGGCGGCCGGATCGGGGAGATAGCCGGAACCGGGACGATCCGGGAGGGTGACGCGGCCGGCGCCGTCGAGTGCCAGTCCGTGGCCGGTGTTCACCGCGAGAAGGTCGACGGCGTCGACGTCCAGGCGGTCGGCCAATCCGCCGAGATGGGCCGTCGCCGACACCCCGGCCGCCGACTCGGGCATGCAGCCGAGCATGGTGATCAGGCCGCGTTCACGGGCCCGGCGCAGCAGAGCGAGCGACGGGGTGATGCCCCCGGCCTTCATCGGTTTGACGTTGATGCCGTCGAACGCGTCGGTGCAGGCGTCCAGGTCCCGCGGCGACGCGATACTCTCGTCCGCGATCACCGGGATCGGGCTGCGCTCCTTCAGGATCCGGGCGTCCCGCCACGCCGAGCGCGGAAACGGCTGCTCGATCAACTGCACACCGAGTTCCTGCAGACCGGGCAGCACGGGGAGCAGTCGGGACAACTCCCAGCCGCAGTTGCCGTCCACGTAGAACGGTGCGTTCGTATGGCAGCGCAGTTCCTTGACGACGGTGAGATCGCCCGGATCCGCGAGCTTGATCTTGTACGCCGACCATCCCGGCCGCTCGCGGAGTTTGCGGACCATCACGTCGGTCTCGTCGAGCCCGATACTGAAGCTGGAGCGCAACTCCCGCGGACATTCCAGGCCGAGAGCCTGCCACAGCGGCACACCGAGCAGCCGTGCCCGCAGATCGTGCACCGCGGTGTCGAGGGCTGCGAGGACGAACGGCGAATCGGGCAGCGCGGCGGACAGCGCCCGCCACACCGCGACCGGGTCGTCGGGACCCAGATCGATCAATAGTGGCGCGATTCGCCGCAGATCTGCGTGCATCCGGTCCAGACCCGAGTTGTAGTGGTCGGTCATGAACGCGGAGGCCTCGCCGAACCCGGCGAGACCGTCCTGCTCCACCTCGACCACCAGTCCCCGCTGCACCGGAATCGCCTCTCTGGCGGAACGCCACAGATGCCGTTGCGTCAAACTGATCTCGTGCGCGGTGACCTTCACGCGCTGCCCCCGACACCGAAGAATTCGCGGTCGCGCGGGCCGTGGGGGCGGAGGTCGTCCCACCACTGTGCGTACTCGTCGTACTTCGCGAAGAAAGGCTTGCCGACCAGGTTCGGTCGGCGTGCCTGCAGGAACCGCAGTGCGAACGCGCGTCCGCCGTCGAGATCCACGACGCCGTCGACCACGACCTTCCCCGGCGACGCCGACATCACCGGGCCCCGCGCGGTCCGCCCGAGTCCGGAGACCCGTTGCAGCGCTTCGCGGTAGATGTCGACCGCTCGCGCCAGCGGCAGACCGAAATACGGTCGCGCACCGGTGTCCCGCTCGACGAACATGTAGTACGGCACGACCCGGTTGCGGACCTGCGCCTGCCAGAGGTCGGCCCACGCGCGCGGGTCGTCGTTGACGTGACGCACCACGGGAGCTTGTGCGCGCAGCACCGCGCCGGTCGACGCCAGCCGGGACAACGCCTCCTGTGCGGCATCGGTCTGCAGTTCCGCGACGTGCGACAGGTGCAGCATCATCGCGACGTGCTTGCCTGCGGCGGTCAGTCGCTCGAGCAACCGCAGCAGGTCGTCGGCTTCCGGTCCGGCCAACAGCCGGTACGGCCAGAACGAGACGGCCTTCGTGCCGATCCGGATCGTGTCGACGTGTTCCCGCCCCGGTTCGAGCAGCGGCTCCAGATACGAGGCCAGCAATTCGGTCCGCATGACCAGTGGGTCACCCCCGGTCACGAGCACGTCGGTAATCCCGGGGTGCAGGTCGAGGTACCGGGTCATCGCCTCCGGGCCGGACATGGCCATCTTCAGATCCGGGGTGTCCACGAACTGGGCCCAGCGAAAGCAGTATCCGCAGTAGCTGTGGCAGGTCTGCCCCTGGCGGGGGAACACCAGCAGTGTCTCGGCGTACTTGTGCTGCATGCCCGAACCGTCGATGTCGTCGTGCCGGGGAACGTTCATGCTCAGCTGGTCCCCGGGGTGCGGGTTCAGTGCGGCCCGGACCGTGTCGACCGCCTGCCGGACGGCGCTCCGATCGCCCAGCACCACGGCCTGCTCGATCAGGTCGAAGTGCGCGGTCTCGAGCATGTCGCGGTGCGGGAAGGTCAGCCGGTAGATCGGGTCGTCCGGCGCGCGGTCCCAGTCGATCAACTCGTCGACCACGTAGCTGCTCACCTTGAACGGCAGTACCTGGGACACCACGTGGGCCTCGTGCCCCAGGATCGGGTCGCCGGTTCGCTCGGCGACGAGCTTGTGGAGCCGGGCGCCGCTGATCGATCGCGGCGCGAGGGCCGTGCGGGTGTCGAGATCGAGCACGGTCATTTGTCCGTCACCGCCACACCCCAGTCGAAGTCGACGTCGCCCAGGACATTCATGTCCGACATCAGCGAATACAGACCGCTGTAGTCGCGCACGAGCCGCGAACCGGATTTCTCGGCCCGCACGTCGGCGAGCATCTTCTCCCAACCGGTGACCTTCTCGATCCGGAAGATCGCCTCCCACGTCGAGTAGTCCGTGGCGACGAACGCGTCCAGCCCGGCGACGAGCATGTCCAGGAAGAAGCGGCGCTTGTCGGGGTCCAGCACGTCGTACACCAGCTTCGCCATCTCGTCGGAAATGGATGCGTGACAGTACTCGTCCCGGTTGTGCAGCTTTGCGGTGGTGGAGTTGACCACCTGGATGTCGTGATCGTCGGACAGCAGATCGAGATACGCGTTGATCGAGATCTCGGACACCGTGGCGAAGGCCAGCGTCGTCAGGCTGCGCTGCCAGCGTTCGGCGGCATGGGCGCGCAGCCGGCGGTGTGTCCGCGACGTGTGCGATTCGGGTAAGGCGCTGTCGGGGAACGGGTTTCCCCGTTTTCGTCTGGTCAGCGCGCTCGCGTTGATGTGCATGAGGGTGTGGTATTGCTCGTCGACCATTGCCTGGGCGAGGGCGATATCCATGTCCTGGCCGCCGAGACCGGGGAACTCCCCGTCCATGACGAGCGCGAACGCAGGGTTGGCGACGCGTTGCTCGGCGAGCACCGTGTGCCGGTTGTACGCGATCCAGGCCCAGCTCAGCAGCCGCGACCGCAGCGCGTCGGGCATCGCCCGCCACGTCGGATGGTCACGGAACGGCACGATTTTCTCGGGGTAGTCGGCCCGGCCTGCGTCGAACAGCTCGTCGAGGTCGGGCTCGTCGCGCTTCACCGTCGACCGTCGGTGCCAGTTGCCGGCGAGGCGGCTGATGACGGCGTTCTCCGCTTCGTCGGCGGGATCGAACGACGGCAGTCCGGGGAGATGGACCAGCCCCTCGGCGTCGGAGCACTGCAGGTCGTCGATGATCATGCGCGAGTCCGGTCGCCGGCCCAGAAACGGGTGAGGTGACGGGCGCGGTCGGCGTACTCCGAGCGCGCGTGCAGCATGCGCTGGTTGTCCCAGATGAGCAGCGCATTCTCGGGGATCAGCACGCGGGTGCGCAGCTCGTGGAACAGGTCGCTGACGCGATGCGCCAATCGGCGACCGGCCCGGCCGAGCGGCAGCCGCGAATCGTCGACGTCGGAGTCCCGGTGCGGGTCGTAATCGGCGGCGGTCAACAGGTTGTAACTGAACCGGAGCGCGGCGCGGCCGGTGTCGTCCGAGCCGAGCATCGTGGTGCGTACACCGCCGCCCGGGCCGGGGAACGTCAGTTCGGCATCTGTCAGCAGAGCGACCTCGGCGGGTTCCAGGGCGTCGACGAGTCGCCGGACGTCGAGCAGATCGGTGTGGCCGCCGCCGCAGCGCGCCTGCCGGTGGCAGTACAGCGCCAGGTATGCGGGGCTGGGATCCCAGCCCGGGGCCTCGGTGTGCGCCAGAATCGTGTTCGCGCTCTGCGAGTACGCCCGATGATCGTTGCCCGGGCGGTACGTTACCTCGTGCGTGAGCAGCCCGTTGTATTGCGGGACCAGATCACCAAGGGAACCAACCACTTCCAACGCCGCGAGACGACCTGGCACGTCCCGTACGACGACGTAGCCGTCCTCCTCCAGCCGGTACCGGTCGATACGGCCCTCCATCGTTTCCACACTCGGTTGCGCAAAAGCGACATGACAATTCGGCGACATCCATTCCTCCATTCCGAAGATACGACTGGGATACGTGCCCGTGATGCCGGTCGATCGAGACCGGGAGCGTCGTGATCGGTTTCAAGAATGTGGTCGTGCCGCCACCCACGCCAGTCACCCTAGGGGCGCCAAACCGTCACCCGAACAGAACTGCCGGGGATGTAACAGCCGGGCGACGCTGGTGAGACCTGTCGGTGCAGATTCGTCAGAAACAATATTGTCCGTACAGTACGTATGGGCTAGACAATATGGACACCTCGTTGTAATGTCCGTCACAGCGCTGATGAGTCCGACAGACGGGCACAGAACGAACGGCGCAGGAGCGAGGAGGAAACGACATGCGCGCAGTTGTGCTCGACGGGCAAGGGAATCACCAGTTGGTGGACACGTCCGCCCCGGTGCCCCAGGTCGGCGAGGTCGTCATCGAGCCGGCCGCGGTCGGCGTCTGCGGGACGGACCTGCACCTGGTGATCGGCGACTACCCGACCGGCCGGTTCCCGGTGGTGCCCGGTCACGAGTTCGCGGGCCGCATCGTCGAGGTCGGGCCCGGTGTGGACAACTTCGCGGTCGGTCAGCACGTGGCGGTCGATCCGAACGTGGCCTGCGGCAAGTGCCCCGACTGCCTGGCCGGCGCCCCGAACCTCTGCGACTACCTGGTGCCGATCGGCGTCACCTCGGATGGGGCGTGCGCGGAGTTGGTGAGCGTGCCCACCAAGGTGGTCTATGCGCTGCCCAACGGGATGAGCATGGCCGCCGGCGCGCTGATCGAACCGCTGTCCTGCGTGCTGCACGGCCTCGGCCGTTCCCCGTCACTGACCGACCGCCGGATCACCGTCTTCGGCGCCGGGTCGATCGGGTTGCTGGCGGTCGTCGTCGCCCGGGCCGCGGGTGCTCGCACCATCCACGTCGTCGAGCCCAGCCCGGCCCGCCGCAAGGCCGCGCTCGACGTCGGCGCCGATGCCGCGTTCGCACCGGACGAGAGCCTTCCGCCCCGCAGCGCGGACGTCGCGCTCGAGGCCAGCGGCCACCCCGCTGCCGTGTCTGCCGCGATCGACCTGCTCGACAAACGCGGAACCCTGCTGCAGATGGGTGTCGTCAGCTCCGAGAAGACGATTCCGCTGCGCCCCTACGACCTGTTCGACCGCGAGCTGACGTTCGTCGGCTCACAGTCGGTCGCGAATTCCTTCGCCGACGCCGTCGCGATGATGCCGTCCATCGCCGAGACCGTCGAACGTCTTGTCACCCAAACGTTCTCCCTTGCCGAGTACGGCGACGCCATTGCCGCCGCGCACAGCGACTCGGCACTCAAAGTCCACATCCTGCCCCACTCCTGATCGGACATTTCGATGCAACATCAGATCTCCGAAGGCAGATTCGCCTCGTTCATCGAACGGATCGGCCTTCCCCCGACCTTGTTCCTCGGCTTCGTCGGCCTGCTGTTCTTCATGATCGGCGACGGTGTCGAATCCGGCTACATCGCACCGTATCTGGCCGATCACGGCGCCGGCAGCGACTCGCGTGCCGCGATCGTCATCAGCGTCTACGGCCTGATGGTGACGTTGGGGTCGTGGCTGTCGGGGGCGCTGTCGGAAACGTGGGGCCCGCGCCGGGTTATGTGGCTCGGTCTCGCGATCTGGGGCGTCTTCGAGGTACTGTTCCTCGCCGTCGCCCTTGGCACCGAGAACTACGTGCTGATGCTGATCTGCTACGGCATCCGCGGGCTGGGATACCCCCTGTTCGCGTACGGCTTCCTGGTGTGGGTGCTCGCCGCGAGTCCCGCCCGCCGGCTGGGCTCGGCCGTCGGCTGGTTCTACTTCGCCTTCACCGGCGGCCTGCCCACCCTCGGTTCGCTGCTCGCCAGCGGAACCGAGCCGATCATCGGCGAATACACCACGCTGTGGCTGTCTTTGGGCATCGTGATCGCCGGCGGCCTGCTCGCCCTGATCGGGCTGCGCGGCGTCTCCGGCGGTGACCGGCTGGCCCCGCACTCGACCACCACCGGGCAGAGTCTGGTCGCGAGCATCGCGATCGCGTTCCAGAACCCGCGGGTCGGTCTCGGCTGCGTCATCCGGATCATCAACACCGCACCGCAATTCGGGTTCCTGGTGTTCCTGCCGACGATCTTCTCCGACGACCTCGGTTTCGGCACCAGCGGCTGGCTGCGTCTCGTGTTCATCGTCGGCGCCTCCAACATCTTCGCCAACCTGATCTTCGGCATCGTCAGCGACAAGATCGGCTGGCACCGCACCCTCCGCATCTTCGGCTGCCTCGGCTGCGCGGTCAGCAGCCTGCTGTTGTACTTCCTGCCGCAGACCTTCGGCGCCTACTGGGTGGCCGCGCTGTGCGCCGCGCTGTGCGGCATCACCCTGGCCGGGTTCACCCCCATCTCGGTGCTGATGTCGCTGATGGCCCCGGAGAAGAAGGGCAACGCGATCGCGGTGCTCAACCTCGGCGCCGGTGCCGCGACGTTCGTCGGCCCGCTGATCGTCGCGGTCTTCCTCGGCCTGATCGGCGCGGGCGGTGTCACCATCATCTTCGCCGGGTTGTACGTGGTCGCCGCGCTGTGCGTGCACTGGCTGACCCTGCCGCCCGAGTCGCAGGAGATCGTCGAGAAGGGCCTGAGCCTGAGCGACCTGGACGTCGAAACCCACCACGTCATCGACCACCACGACAACAACACCACGGTGACCGGCGACGCGAGCCGGTAACCACACCCGGTCCGCGGTCCCCCAGACAGCCGGGCCGCCTCCGCCCAGGGGGCGGCCCGGCATTCCACCCACGACATCCCACCCGTGCCGCGCAGCGGCGCACCGCAGTACTCGATTTCGAAGGAGCCGCCGCAATGAAACGGCAGATCATCAACGATTCCGGCGCCGCCGTGACGGAGGCGCTGGAGGGCATGGAACTGTCCTTCCCCGACCTGGTGTCCTACGACACCGATCGCGGCCTGATCCGCCGCGCCACCCCCGCCCGAGACAAGGTCGGACTCGTCTCCGGCGGTGGGTCCGGGCACGAACCGCTGCACGCCGGGTTCGTCGGCCGCGGCATGCTCGACGTCGCCGTCCCCGGTGCCGTGTTCGCCAGCCCCACCGCCCTGCAGGTCCACGAGGGCACGCTGGCCGCCGACAGCGGCCGTGGCGTGGTCCAGATCGTGAAGAACTACACCGGTGACGTCCTGAACTTCACCATCGCCGGCGAACTGGCCGGCGACCACGCCGTCGACACCGAGATGGTGCTGGTCGACGACGACCTCGCCACCGACACCGACACCGACGGCGACGCCGACGGACCGGGCCGCCGCGGCACCGCGGCGGTGGTCGCGGTGGAGAAGATCGCCGGAGCCCGCGCCGAACTCGGCGGATCACTGACCGAGGTGGCCGACGCCGCCCGCCGCGTCGCCCGCACGTCCCGGACGATGAGCCTGGCCCTGCAGGCGGGAACCCACCCCGGCGAGGACCGCCCGGCGTTCGACCTGGCCGCCGACGAGGTCGAACTCGGCGTGGGTATCCACGGCGAACGCGGCATCTCCCGCGCCCGGTACGCCTCCGCCGACGAACTGAGCGAAATGCTGGTCACCCCGCTGGTCCGGGATCTGGGGCTGGGGCGCGGCTCCGCCGTCCTGGCCATCGTCAACGGGCTCGGCGGCGCCTACCCGCTGGAGTTGTCGATCGCCGCCCGCGCCGTGCACCGGCTCCTGGGCGCGCAGGGCATCACCGTCGCACGCACTCTGGTGGGCACCTACGTGACCTCCCTCGACATGCACGGTTTCTCGGTCACCCTGACCCTCGTCGACGCCGACCTACTGAAACTGTGGGACGCCCCTGTACGGACCCCCGCGCTGAATTGGTAAGGAGCCCAACACATGAACTCGACGACCGCAACGGCACTGCCGACCACCTTCGCGCCCCGCTGGGTGGCCGCGATGCTGACCACGGTGCTGGGCACCTCCACCGGTGGCGGCGCGGCCACCGCCCTCGGTGAACTCGACCGCCAGGCCGGGGACGGCGACTTCGGCACCAACCTCACCTCCGCGTTCACCCGGGTCCAGGACGAGATCGCCGCGACGTCGCCGCAGACGTTCACCGCGTGGCTCACCGCCGTCTCGCGCGGGTTCCTCGGCACCGGCGGCACCAGCGGCCCGCTGTTCGGAATGTTCTTCCGGGACATCGCCCGCTGCGCGACCGGGGACACCCCGACCCTGACCGAACTCGCCGACGGACTGGCCGCGGCGGTGGCGACCGTGCAGCGGTACGGGAAGGCGCAGGTCGGGCACAAGACGATGGTCGACGCCCTGGTTCCCGCCGCACAGGCACTGAGCGAGCAGGCGGCCGCCGACGCGGACCCGGTCCGCGCGCTGGACGTTGCCGCCGAGGCCGCGCGAGTGGGCGCCCTGACCACCCGCGACATCGTGGCCCGCCGCGGCCGCGCGTCGTACGTCGGCGAGGTCGCCCGCGGCGTGCTCGACCCCGGCGCCGTCGCCGTCGCCCTCTTGATCCAGTGCGCGGCGGCCGCGGTGGGCGGTCACGACGGACCGGTCGACGCAGCCTGGACGCACTAGCCGCTTTGTACCTGAAAACCATTCGAACAAACCCACGAAGGAAAGTGAACCGAAAATGAGCATGGAATACCGGATGCGCCGCACACTGCCGAACGACCGGGCGGCGATCATCATGCCGGTCGATCACGGACTGATCTTCGACCGCATCAAGGGCCTCGAAACCCCCTCCGCACCGTTCGCCGCCTGGGCCGACACCGACGTCACCGGATTCATGATGACCCCCGGACAGGTCAAACAAACCGAAAAATTCTTCGCCGAACACCCACACCTGAGCCGCGTACTCACCATCGACACCTACTACGACGTCACCACCCTCGACGGCGGCGGCTCCCACGAACTGATCACCACCGTCGAAGAAGCCGTCCGCATGGGCGTCGACGCCGTCAAAATGCTCTTCCCCTGGAACATCTCCCGCAGCGAACGCGCCACCATGTGCGCCCGCGTCGGCAAGATCGTCACCGCCTGCGACGCCTGGGACATCCCCCTCGTCCTCGAGCCGGTCATCATGGGCGCACCCCGCACCGACGACGTCGTCGTCGAAGAGGAGAAGGTCGCCCGCATCGCCTACGACCTCGGCGCCCACATCATCAAGATCGCCTTCCCCGGCGAGGAACGCACCGCCCGCCTCGTCGACGAACTCCGCGTCCCCCTCGTCATCGCCGGCGGACCCCTCGCCGGCGACGTCAACGACACCGTCGACGCCATCGGGCAGACCCTGCGCGCCGGCGCCCGCGGAATCATCGTCGGCCGCAACATCTGGCAACGCGAACGCAGCGAAGGCGAACGCGTGCTCAAGGAGATCGGCACCCTGACCCGGAAGGTGAGTTTCCCCGCCTGAGCGGGTACTCCAACGGCAGACGACGAGGACAGTACAGATGACACGAGACCGCAGCGGGCGCTCACCGGTGGTGTGCGGAGTCGATATCGGGAGCACGAACACGAAGGTCGTGGCGCTCACACCTCAGGGGGCGGTCGTCGCCAGGCGTCGGCGCACCACTCCCCGAGGTGCGGTCGACCTGTCCGTCGACGCACAGCATCTGCTGTTCGCGATCGAGGAGATGATCCTCGACATCTGCTCGGACACGTACCGGGTGCACGCGGTGAGCGTGGCCGGGGTCGGCGAGGACGGTGTGCTCGTCGACGACGCCCTGACCCCGCTCACCCCGGCACTGGCCTGGTTCGACACCCGGCGCGCCGACGTGTTCGCCGACCTGGCCCCGCGGCTCCGGCCGGACGCGGCACTCTGCGCCGCCGACGACGCCGCACGCACCCTCGTCGGATGGCGTTGGGCAACAGACCAACCCGGCGCCTCGCAGGCCCGGTCGTGGGTCGCGCTCACCGACTATCCGTCGAGTGTGTGGACCGGCACCCCGTTCTTCAGCGACACCCTCGCCGCCCGCACCGCCGCGTGGGACGGTCACAGCCGGCGGTGGATCGACGACCGGGTGGCCGCCGGTATCGGCACGGCCGCCCTACTGCCACCGGTGCGCCGGGCCGGTGACGTCATCGGCGGGTTCCTCTCCGACCGCCTCGTCACCGCGGGTGTCATCGACCCCGACGCCGTCGTCGTCGCCGGCGGCCACGATCACCCGATCGGCGGCTGGGGAGTGCATGCGATGGACCCCGGTGCCGTCCTCGACTCGATGGGCACCGCCGAGGTCGTCGTCGCCCAGGCTCCCGAGGCAGGCATACCCCGCAGCGACGACCTCGATGTCGCACCCGGAATCCTTTCTGCCGGAACCACTGTGCTGTCCGTGGAGGAACTCGCCCGCAACGTCGAATGGGCCTCCCAGGACGCCGCCGTCGGTGCCCGCCTGCAGGAGATGATCTCCGGCGACACCCCACCCGACGACTACCTGCACGCGCCGGTGTTCGTCCCCGGCAGCCGAGGCGGCGCGCTGCCCCGTTACACCCCCGACGCCCCCACGTCACCGCTCTCCCGTGCCTCCGCGGTTCTCGGCGCCCTCGCGCGGATCGGTGCCCGCGCACAGGACGCAGTCGCGGCATGCCTACCCGGGCAGCCTGCCGTCTACGCCGCAGGTGGTTGGTCCCGATCCCCCGGATGGGTCGAGACCAAGAAGGCGGTCACCGGCCGCGACCTTACCGTGATCCCCGAACCCCAGGTCACCGCGACCGCGGCAGCACTGCTCGCGGCGACCGCCATCGGATGGGATACCGATCCCGCCACCGCGATGGGCATGACGGCGCACCTCGACCACGTCGGCGCACACGCGTAGGCGTCGACGAAGTCCCGCTTCGTGCCTCAGTCGCGGTGCGCCGACAGCAGCCACGCCGGCAGCATGGCCCGGCCCTTGTCGTCGCGCTGCCAGTTCGCGGCCTCCTCCGGCCCGAGCAGCGCGTGAATGAAGGCCGGGCGGAGGTCGTCGATGATCCAGTATTCGGCGACAGCCTCCCGCAGTTCGTCGTCGGTCACCGGGTTCGGTCCCTGCCCCTCGGGGAAGGCGCCCTTCGCGAACACCAAGATGTAATAGGACGCGCCGGGTGCGGCCGCCCGGGCCACAGCCTGCAGGTAGTCGCGCCGCCGGTCCACGGGCAGCGAATGGAAGAGGGTGCTGTCCACGATCGTGGCGAATCGGCCGTCGAAACCCGTGAACGAGCTGATGTCCGCCACCTGGTACGTGGCCGTCGTCAGGCCACGATCGGCCGCTGCCGCCTGAGCTGCCGCGATGGCAGTCGGCGACAGGTCCAGACCGACCACTGTGTACCCCTGCGCCGCCAGCTGCAGGGACGTTTCAGCGTGTCCGCACCCCGCGTCCAGTACGTCGCTGCGGAATTTGCCTTCCGCGATCAGCGCGGCGATCTCGGGCTGCGGCTCACCGATGTTCCACGGCACCGGCCCCGAAAATTCCTTCGCATCGCCTCGGTAGATGTCGTCCCACGGCGCAACCTGGTTGTCCTCGGTCATGACCTCGACCGTACGCCCGCGGCGCCTGTCGCCACCACGCATCCGCACGCCGTTCCATCCGGTGTAACGATCCGGGCACTTCCGGACACTGTGGCAATAGCCGCAGACGCTGGGTCGGCGGGACTCAGGAGGCACTCCCGTGAAGGAATCGAAACGAACGATGGACTGTCAGGAACTCGTCGAACTCGTCACCGTCTACCTCGAGGATGCGTTCGCCGCGCAGACCAAGGCCAGGTTCGAGACGCACGTGGGCGAATGCGGCGGCTGCGCCCACTACGTCGACCAGATGAAACAGACGGTGCACACCCTCGGCGAACTGTCGATCGAAGAACTCGATCCGGCACTGCGGGACCGCATCCTCACCGACTTCCGGCGACAATGCTGAAACCTCACGGGAAACCGTTTCGTGACAGACGAATTCACCGATTCCGGGATGCGTCCTCTCGGCGGCTCACGACGGACGGCGGCATGCCGAACTCGTGACTGAACGCGTACGAGAAACATGCGAGGCGCACCCGAGGGTCGACAGCTCGAACAGCAGCAGCGCCGCGATGGCGTCGTCGCGCCGCGGCGACCCACAACGTCATGCCCCGCAGCTCCTAGTCCTGCGTTCGCTCGACGACCCAGGCCGCGACCTGGGTGCGGGAGGTGAAGCCCAGCTTCGCCAGGATGTGCTCCACATGTCCTTGCGCGGTGCGGGGTGAGGTCACCAGGCGGTCGGCGATGGCCTGATTGGTCAGGCCTTCGGCGATCAGGCCGGCGACCTGGCGTTCCCTCTTCGTCAGTCGTGCCGGCGCGTCGGCCAGCTCGTCGGCGGCCCTCAGCAGCACAGCGGCCCGGTGTGAGCCTCCCCATTTAGACAACTAAATTGATCAATTGGGTTGTACGCTTCGCTCATGATCACCGATCAGTCCACCGCGCAGGTTCTTCGCGAAGCCCTACGCCCGATCTGGCGACAACTCACCGCGGGCAGGACGATCTCCGTCGGCAAGATAGGTGTGCTCGCGTATCTGTCGAAGCACGGACGGACGTCGGCCTCGACGCTCGCGTCGGCCGAGAGGATCACTCCGCAGGCAATTGCGACGGCCGTGCGCGAACTCGAAGGTCTCGGCCTGGTGGCGCGCACCCCCGACGAGCAAGACCGGCGCCGGATCTGGATCGAACTCACCGATGCCGGTCGCGAGAGGCTGGCGCAGGAGCGGTCGAAGGGCCTGGAGTGGCTGGAACACGCCATCGCGGAGCGGTTGACGGCGGAGGAGAAAACGACTCTGGACTCTCTGGTCCCGATTCTGCGCAAGTTGGTGGACGATGCACCCACCGACTGACTCCGCGACACGTCCCCGGTTACTGCCTGCCCTCGCCTATGCCGCCCTGACCACCGCGGTCGTCAGTTCCCTCGGCATGCTGCTGGTGCCCACGATCTCCGAGGACATGCACGTCGAGGTGAGCACGGGACAGTGGATGCTCACCGTCAACCTCCTGGTCGGGGCGATCGCCACGCCGATCATGGGCCGGCTGAGCGACGGACCCCACAAGAAGCGCCTGCTCCTGTGCTCCCTGGCGACGATCCTCGTCGGCTCGATCATCGCCGCGTCGGCTCCCAACTTCACCGTCTTCCTGATCGGACGCGCTCTGCAGGGACTCACGTACGGGATCGTTCCGGTGACGATCGCGCTCGCCCGCCGCTACCTCCCCGACAGCGAGGCCCGCGTCGGCATCTCCAGCCTGTCGGTGACGGTGACCACCGGCCTCGGGCTCGGATACCCCCTGACCGGCATCCTCGCCGACCTTCTCGGGTTCCGCTTCGCATTCTGGTTCGCCGCTCTGTTCCTGATCACCACCATCGTCGTCGTCTGGCGGGTGATTCCCGCGGGACCGGACGAGCGGGCACCTCGGTGCACTCTCGACGTCCCCGGCGCGCTGCTGGTCGGAACGGGTCTCGCGTCACTGCTCGTCGGCGTCAGCGAGGGATCGCGGTGGGGATGGGCCTCTCCGTGGACCGTCGGATTCTTCGCCGCGGCAGCGATTCTGCTGACGCTGTGGTGCGTCGTGGAACTGCGCACCGCGAATCCGCTGATCAACCTTCGGGTGCTGCGCAATGGCGACGTACTGGTCGCGAACAGCACTGCGATCGGTCTCGGCGCCACGATGTATATCGGACTCTCGATCGGCAGCCTCATCGCGCAGGCGCCCGCCTCCACCGGATACGGCATCGCGCTGCCGCTGTTCTGGGCCGGATTCGTGATGCTTCCGCTGTCGGTGGCGAGTTTCGGCGCGAACCGACTCGTGCGCGCGCTCTCGCAGCGGGTGCGCATGCGGACGCTGCTGCTCTCCGGCGCGGGCCTCGTGACGGCCTCGAGCGTGCTCCTGTGGTTCGCCCACGACGAACTGTGGGAAATCCTGACCGGCATGTTCGGGTTCGGGATGGGCATGGGCATGACGTACGCGGCGATGCCCGCCCTGATCGCCCGTAGCGTCGCGGACACCGAACTCGGCAGCGCCGCAAGCTTCAACCAGGTGCTGCGCACCGTGGGTGGTTCGTTCGGCAGCGCCGTCGCGGGTGCGGTGCTCGCCGCGAACCTGGCACCGGACCTGCACCCCACCGAGGGTGGGATCAAGACGGCTCTCGCCGTCGGCGCCATCGGGTGCGCGGTGGTCTTCGCGGCGCTGCTCGTCAACAACGTGATGTCGCGTCCACCGGCCCCGGCATCGGAGCCGGCGGACGCCCGGGCCGGTCGGGGCTAGACACCCTCGACGACGGCGGCCATTCCCTGCCCACCGCCGATGCACATCGTGACGAGCGCCTTGCCGCCGCCCCGCCGCTTCAACTCGTGCAGCGCGGTGGTCGTCATCCGTGCACCCGTGGCGCCGATCGGGTGTCCGAGCGAGATGCCGGACCCGTTGACGTTGAGGCGGTCCCGGTCCTCGAAACCCCACTCCTTCAGGACCCCGAGCACCTGGCAGGCGAACGCCTCGTTCAGCTCGATCAGCGTGAAGTCGTCGAAACTCGCACCGGTGCGGCGGAACAGCTTCGACGCGGCCGCGACCGGGCCGAGTCCCATCAGTCCCGGTTCACACCCGGCGGCGGCCCACCCGGTGAGGAAACCCATCGGCTCGAGCCCGAGTTCGTCGAGTTTGTCCTCGGCGACGACGAGCATCGACGACGCCGCGTCGTTCTGCTGACTCGCGTTGCCCGCGGTGACGACACCGTCCTTGACGACACTGCGCAGCCGCGCCAGCGACTCGGCGGTGGTGTCCGGGCGGATGCCCTCGTCACGCGCCACCACGGAGACGTTGCCCTTGCGGTCGGTGATCTTCACTTCGATCACCTCGTCGTCGAACTTGCCTGCCTCCCAAGCGGCATGGGCCTTGGCGTGACTGTCGGCGGCGAACGCGTCGGATTCCTCGCGGCCGATTCCGCACCGTGCCGCGACGTTCTCGGCGGTCTCGATCATTCCGCTGATCTTCCCGAACCGCCATTCCGGCTGGGAGCGCTCCCGGCCGCGGTCCAGGCGGTCGTAGAGGTTCAGCGACCCGGCGCGGGTGCCCCACCGGGCCCCGGTGGTGTAGTGCTCGATGTTGCTCATCGACTCGACACCGCCGGCGAGGACGACGTCCGCGGCCCCGGTCTGCACCATCATCGACGCGGTCACGAGGGCCTGCAGCCCGGTGCCGCAGCGGCGGTCGGTCTGCAGTCCGGCGACGGAGATCGGCAGTCCCGCTTCGAGTGCGGCCCACCGTCCGATGCACGGGGCCTCGGAGTTGGCGTACGACTGCCCCATCGCGACGTCCTCGATGAGTTCTGGGTCGATGCCCGACCGCGCGACGGTCTCCTTGATGACGGCCGCCGCAAGGCTCTCCGCGGGTACGTCGCGCAGTCCGCCGCCGAAGCGGCCGACGGCGGTGCGGACGGGGGCGACCAGTGCTGCTCTTCGCATGTTGTTCCTCGTTTCAGGCGACCAGGACGCGGACGGTCTCGGCGACGCACGCCGGCTTGTCCTCGCCCTTGATCTCGATGGTGTACTTGACGACGACCTGCGCGCCCTGCTTCGTGTGCTCGAACCCCGCGATCTCACCGCCGACCCGGATCGACGCTCCCACCTTCACCGGCTTCGGGAAGCGAACCTTGTTGAGTCCGTAGTTGATCACCAGCTTGGTGCCCTCGACCCGCATCAGGTCGGCCCCGAGCTTCGGCAGCAACGACAGCGTGAGGTAGCCGTGGGCGATGGGGGCGCCGAACGGACCCTCGGCGGCCCGCTCGGGGTCGACGTGGATCCACTGGTGGTCGCCGGTGGCGTCGGCGAACACGTTCACGCGGTCCTGCGTGATCTCGAACCAGTCACTGTGGCCGAGATGTTCACCGACTGCGGCTTCGACGTCGTCGATGTTCTGAAATACGCGCATGAGCTCTCTTCGGGTCGGCCCGGTACCGGGCAGGGTGGAGACGGTCAGATGTTCACGTTCTCGAATACGGCCGCAATGCCCTGCCCACCGCCGATGCACATCGTCTCGATGCCGTAGCGGGCCTGGCGGCGGTCCAGTTCGCGGAGCAGGTTGGCCAGAATGCGGCCACCGGTGGCGCCGACGGGGTGACCGAGGGAGATGCCGGATCCGTTGACGTTGAACCGGTCTCGCATATCGGACTCGTCGAACTTCCACTCCCGTGCGCACGCCAGCACCTGCGCCGCGAACGCCTCGTTGATCTCGAGGAGATCGATGTCGTTCAGAGTGAGCTTCGCCCGGGTGAGGGCCTTGTCCACGGCCGGAACCGGGCCGATGCCCATCCGGTTCGGCTCCACGCCGGCGACGCCCCAGCTGACGAGCCGGGCGAACGGGCGCAGGCCGAGACGTTCCGCGTTCTCGGGGGTGGTGACGATCGCGGCCGCGGCAGCGTCGTTCTGGCCGCACGCGTTGCCCGCGGTGACGGTCGCCTCCGGGTCGACGCGCGACCGGATGGGCCGCAGCGCCGACAGCGATTCGACGGTGACGTCGCGACGCGCGTGCTCGTCGGTGGTGTGGACGACAGGGTCCTTGCCGCGCTTGCCGGGCACCGTCACCGGGATCGTCTCGGCGTCGAACAGACCGCCGTCCTGCGCGCGGATCGCACGCGCATGGGATTCGGCGGCGTACGCGTCCTGCTCCTCACGGCTGATCGAGTACTCGCGGCGGAGGTTCTCCGCGGTTTCGATCATGCCACCCTCGACGGGGAAGTTCACGCCGCCGGAGTTGGTGCGGGGCTTGGCCAACCGATCGTGGAACTCCACCGACGCTCCCTTGACGCCCCAGCGCATCCCGGTGCTGTAGAACTCGGTCTGGCTCATCGACTCGGCGCCGCCCGCGATCACCAGATCGCTCATCCCGGTCTGCACCTGCATGGCCGCGTAGATCACCGCCTGGAGTCCGGAGCCGCACCGGCGGTCGAGCTGGATGCCGGGCACGGTGACGTCGAGACCGGCGTCGAGCGCAGCGATCCGGCCGATGGCCGCCGCCTCACCGTTGGCGTAGCCCTGACCGAAGATGACGTCGTCGATGTCCTCGGACGTCAGCGACGTCCGCTCGATCAGGCCCTTCAGCACCGTCGACGCGAGGGTGGTGACGGGGATGTCGCGGTAGATGCCGCCGAATCCCCCGACGGGGGTGCGGACAGGTTCACAGATCACTGCGTGGTACATGGCTCAGAGTGCTTTCTTGGCTTCGCGGACGAGGCCGCCGCCGATGATCAGGCGCTGGATCTCGCTGGTGCCCTCGTACAGGCGCAGCAGCCGGACCTCACGGTAGATCCGTTCCACCGGAACGTCTCTCATGTACCCGGATCCGCCGTGGACCTGCACCGCCAGATCGGCGACCTTGCCGACCATTTCCGTGCAGTACAGCTTCGCGACGGACGGGGAGATCCGGCGGTCCTCGCCGCTGACGTACTTCTGCGCCGCGTCCCGGACCAGCGCGCGGCCCGTGGACACGCCCACCTGCTGGTCGGCGAGCATGGCCTGCACCAGCTGGAAGTCGCCGATCGGGGTGCCGCCCTGCTTCGTCACCGCCGCGAACGCGACGGACTCGTCGAGCGCACGCTGGGCGCTGCCCACCGCGAGCGCCGCGATGTGGACGCGGCCGCGGGCGAGCGACGTCATGGCGGCGCGGTAGCCGGCTTCCTCACTGCCGCCGACCAGCGCGGACTCGGCGACGACGACGTCGTCGAACGCCACCTCGGACGTCCAGGCACCCTCCTGGCCCATCTTCTTGTCCTTCGGCCCGACCACCACACCGGCGGTGTCGGCGGGGACGAGGAACACCGCGATGCCGGTGCCGGTCTCGTCGGCGGGACGGGTGCGCGCGAACACGACGAACAGATCGGCCAGCGGCGCGTTGGTGATGAACCGTTTGGTGCCGTTGATCGTCCACTTGCCGTCCTTCAGGACGGCGCGCGTGGTCAGGCCCGCCGGGTTCGATCCGGCCTCCGGCTCGGTCAGCGCGAACGAGGCGACCACGTCGCCGGACGCGATGCGCTCGAGCCATTCCGACTTCTGCTCGTCCGTACCGAAGTTCACCAGCACCTGGCCGGCGATCCCGTTGTTGGTGCCGAACATCGACCGCAACGCCAGGCTCGTGTACCCGAACTCCATCGCCATTTCCACGTCCTGCGTGAGGTCGAGCCCGAGCCCGCCCCACTGCTGCGGGATGGCGTACCCGAACAGACCCATCTCCGCCGCCTTGCGGCGAATGTCGTCCGGAATCAGATCCTTTTCCGCGATTTCATTTTCCCGGGGAATTACTTCCTTCTGAATAAAGGTCCTCGTCTGCGCGAGAATATCCTTGAAGTCTTCGTCACTCACTTCGCGTTCAGCCATGAGGTGAATATCCAGCAACCGGGCCGCGCTGTCAAGCGCGCCCTCCGAACGAGAACTCGCAGCGCAGAGGCTGTTTACGACCCATAGGAAGAAGGCAACTGTCGGTTTCCTTCCGCGTCTTTGACCACGGCGGTCCGAGGCACTTGAATAGATGTCGACCCGCCCGGATTTCAATTCGGGCATATTCGCGGACAAACAAACTCCCGGCGAGATGGAATTCGATATTCGACATGGTTGGCAGACCCGAGGATGCACTCCTCTACAAGGGCTACACCGTCGATCCGCAGGAACTCGAACAGTTGCTGCTGTCACGGCGGGGCGTTCACGACGCCGTGGTGGTCGGCCGCTCCGTCCCCGGGGTCGGGGAGATGCCGGTCGCGTTCGTGGTGGCCGACGCCGCGCACCCGACCGCCGAGGAACTGATCGAGTTCGTGGCTGCCGCGGTGCCGCCGTACAAGAAGGTGCGGGAAGTCGTGTTCGTCGACGAGTTGCCCCTGTCCCCGCGGGGTGCGGTCCTGCGGTCCGCGCTGCGCGACCGCCTGAACCCGCACGCCGAACACGTTCGTACAACTGAGGAAGGAACACACACATGACACTTCTCGAGGGACGGGTCGCCGTCGTCACGGGCGCAGCCCAGGGCATCGGTTTCGAGATGGCCAGGAAGTTCGCAAGCGAGGGCGCATCGGTCGTCCTCGGCGACATGCACGCCGACAACGTGAAGGGCGCCGCCGCCAAGCTCGAGGCCGACGGCTTCCAGGCCGTCGCCGTGGCCTGTGACGTGACCGACCCGGACCAGATGCAGAACCTGGGCAAGACGGCGCTCGACAGTTTCGGCGCGATGGATGTGTGGGTCAACAACGCCGGCATCACCCGCGACGCAACGCTGCGCAAGATGTCGCTCGCCGATTTCCGCTCCGTCATCGACGTGCACCTGCAGGGCGCGTGGCTGGGCACCCAGATCGCGTCGATCGCGATGCGGGAGGCAGGCAAGGGCTCGATCGTCAACATCTCGTCGATCTCCGGCAAGGTCGGCATGGTCGGGCAGACCAACTACAGCGCCGCGAAGGCCGGCATGGTGGGCCTGACCAAGGCCGCCGCGAAGGAGGTCGCCCACCTCGGCGTCCGGGTCAACGCGATCCAGCCCGGCGTGGTGAACACCGACATGATCCGGGCCCTGCGCGCCGACATCATCGAGGCGAAGCTCAAGGAGGTCCCGATGGGCCGCGGCGCCGAGCCCGAGGAGATCGCGAACGTTGCGCTGTTCCTCGCGTCCGACCTGTCCAGCTACATGACGGGCACCGTCCTCGAAGTCACCGGCGGACGTCACATCTGACAGCCGGCGCGACTTCACGCAGTAGTCTTCACTGGTGGAGTCGCGTCACGTGGAGTACTTTCTCGCCACCGTCGACAACGACGGCCTCGCGCTCGCGGCCGAGGCCCTGGGCGTCACGAAGCCGTCGTTGTCGAAGGGGCTGCGCAATCTCGAGCGTGACCTCGGTGTCGACCTGTTCCACCGCGTGGGCCGCGGCCTCGTGCTGAGCGCGGCGGGAAAGGCGTTCGTCGGTCCTGCGCGGCAGATCGTGCGAGACCTGGTGGCCGCCGAGAGCTCATTGGTCGATGTCTCGGGTCTGCCGCGCGGACGCCTCGACATCTGTGCGTCGGCGCACGTCGCGGAAGGCCCTGTCACGGAACTGATCGGGTCCTTCCGCAAGCAGTATCCGGGTGTCGTCGTCCGGCTCGCCGACCTGCGTCCGGTCGACGTCGTCGCATCGCTGATCCGGGACGGGCACTGCGAGATCGCCTTCAGTCATTTTCCTTTTTCCGCACCAGGATTGACGACCCGCGTCCTCGGAATCCACGAATACTGGCTGGTGGTTCCGCACGACGCCGAGATCGTGTGGCGGGATCCGTTCCCGCTCGACGACCTTCCGGACATTCCCGTGGTGGGGCTGCCCAAGGAATCGTCTTCGCGCACCGTCATCGAGAAGGCGCTGCAGGCCGCGGGGAGGCGGACCACCCTGTCGGCCGTCGTCGAGCAGCGGGAAGCAGTCGGCGCGTTCGTCGTCGAGGGTGTCGGAATGTCGTTCATGGAACGCACCCTTGCGGAGCGGGCCGCCGGCGGCGGAGCACGAATCTGCCCACTCGACCCGCCGATCACCGCCCCGTACGGGGTGATCTACGACGAGGCCAGGCTGTCGCCCGCCGGCCGCGCGTTCCTCGGCACGCTCGCGCCGTGAGTCTCGTCGAGCGCAGTGATGAACGCCGCCGCTGCGGGCGGAAGCGGATCCGGCCGGTGGACGATCCCGACGGTGCGCACCTCGGGCGGCGCGAGCGAGCGGACCACGACGCCCGGTAGTTCCTGCTCGGCGACGCGCCGCGGGAGCAGGGTCGCCCCCGCCCCCTGGACCACCAGTTCCCACATCGACTGGCGATGCGCACATTCGACGGCGATGTTGTTCACCGGCAGTCGTGGGCGCGACCCGATCTCGACGATCATCGGAATGTCGGCGAGCAGGCCGACGGGCACCGGATCGGGGAGTTCGATCGCCAGATCTGCGTGCAGTGCGAGCACGATCTCCTGGTCCCCCACCGTCCGGACCTCGAGGCCCTGCTGGTCGACGAGCAGTTCGGTGAGCCCGAGGTCGCACTCCCCCGACCGGACCGCGCGGCCGACGCCGTCGGGACCGTCCGCCGACACCGTGGACAGGACCACACTCGGAAACTGCCGGTGGAACCGGCCGACTAGGCGCGGAAGCGGATCGGCGGCAAGCGAATTGAGAACGGCGATCGTGAGCGTACCGGACCGCAGTTCGGCGACGTCGTGCACGACGGCTCGAGCCCGCGCGACGTCCGCGAGCACCTGCCGCGCCGCATGCGCGAACGACGCGCCCGCCGGGGTGATCCGCAGTTTCCGTCCCCCGCGATCGAACAGTTCGACACCCAGATCGCGTTCGAGAGTGCGGATCGCCTGCGACAGCGACGGCTGCGCGATGAACAGCGCCCGCGCAGCCTCGGTGACGCTGCCGTGATCGGCCACGGCGACCAGGTATTCGGCGTCCCGGATGTCCACCACCCGAGTCTAGCGACCACGCGGTCCGGGGCGCGCGCATGGGCGCCCCATCCGGCAGCACCTTCCGCCCTATCGACCTCGATGTGGGTCCGTTCAGCCGTCAACCGCCCGGACCGCCTGTTCGGCAGTGATGCGGGTATGTGCTCGCCAAATTTCGTATCTCGTCTTGCCCACAATTCGACGCGGGGAGGACTTGCCACAACCGCTCGATGAACCGGCGCTTCGTCATGCCGAAGTGCACAAGGATCTCCTCTTCGGTAGCGCCCCCGAATGGCACCCACATACCGGCGAACACGATGAGGTGCTCCGCCTCGGTGTCAGGATGGACGCGTACGCGGTTGGCTTGGCTCCGAGCGGCGCGACGTCGCCCGCGAAATTGGCGATACTCACGAGAGTTCATGGGAATTCACACATCTAATCGAGAGGGTTGAAGCGCGAAAGCTTCCGCGCTGGATCGTTCGTGTCGATCACTCCGGCCGGGACGACATCGTCAGCACTTGCGCGGCTAAGCTGGAATTTCCGTACCCAGCTTCATCGGCGATCTCCAGGTTCTGCTGTGCCGCAGCCATAATGCTGTCGCGCTGACCAGCGGCCAGCATGGTGCTTCGCCACTGTCGTACTGCGGCACGGTACACGGCAAGTGTCGCCTCTGACGTGGCGAAGTCTTCTTTGTCACCATAATCCACGAACTGCATCGCTTGCGCCTGAAGAGCTCGAACCAGTAGTCGAGCGCGACCTCGGGGCGTGTGGGGTCGATGTTGCCGTCCCGAAGGAACGCGAGCGCTTCACAGAACGCCCCCAGTCCGGCGGTGTAGAACGTGCCGGCGAGTGCGGGCGTACCCGACATCAGATTGATGACCGCTTTGCCGTCAAGTGCGGCGAAGTGACCGTCAAGGATCTTCAGGGCCGAGTCGAGATCCAAAACCGTGAGAACAACGGCGTCGCTGGCATCGAGTGCCGAGCCGACATCGGCGTGTACCGACACGCCGGCCTCCTCGAGTGGCTCTGCTCGGGAGATTGTTCGATTCCACACGGCCTGTTCCAAGGATGAGTAACGCATTCCACCTCCACCTAACTGATTCATTGCCGGCAGCGTGAGCAGCGTCACGAAGCATAGGGTCGACTCGTGCGCACCGGATATGCCCAGTGCGACAACAATTGGCGCTTGTCGATGAAGTCCTGCTGTCAGCGCCGCCATGGAAGCGTCCGCTCGCCGTGAACCGGCGCTATCGCGGCGACAATACGGTTTGACGCTGTTCACCCAGGTGGGTAATTCCCAATTCCATGACATCGCCCGGCTGTAGCCAGATCGGCGGAGTGAATCCCATACCGACGCCGGCCGGGGTACCCGTATTGATCAGGTCGCCCGGCTCCAGCACCATGAACTGGCTCAGATGATGAACGATATGGAATGGATCGAACACCATTCTTGACGTGGACCCGAACTGGCGGCGGGTATTATTGACGTCCAACCACATATCCAGGTTTTTCACGTCGGGGATCTCGTCCGGTGTCACCAACCACGGGCCCGCTGGGTTGAATGTCTCGGCAGATTTGCCTTTACTCCATTGACCACCTCGTTCCATCTGGAAGCCGCGTTCACTGACATCGTTGACCAGCACATAGCCGGCGATAGCGTCACAGGCGTCGTCGATCGAATCCAGGTAGCTGATGCGTTTTCCGATTACGACGCCGAGTTCCACTTCCCAGTCCAGCTTGGATGATCCACGAGGACTCCGGACGTGATCGTCAGGGCCGACGAGGGTGTTCGGGGCCTTGGTGAACAGAACAGGTTCTGACGGAACAGCATGGCCGGCCTCGGCTGCGTGGTCACTGTAATTCAGCCCAATGCAGAGGATCTGATGTGGTCTGGCTATCGGCGCCCCGATGCGTTCCCCTGCAAAACGGGTTAGTCGGTGGGTACGATTGTCGACGAGCGCTCGAAGCGTGGTTAGTCCGCCGTCTGCGAAGAATGCTTCGTTGAAATCCTCGACGACGTCGGAAACGTCGACGTAATGCTCGTCGTCGATGTGCACGACCGGACGTTCCTGCCCGATTGCACCAATTCTCATTAGGCGCATGAAGTCCTTTCCAATGGAACTGCCAGCACAGGCGGGGCATCGAGTCACCGTCCACCCGAATAGCCCGCAAGTCCCCCAATAGGAGGTCAGCCGCACAATTCGGCTATGCCGACATCCCTGAGCTTGGTCGAACAACCCCGTCGTGGCATTAGCCCTGGAGCACAAGTTCGACACTCAGCTTTGGTCCCCTGCGTAGACCACTACGCCTCCTCGAGCTCCTATGTTTGGTCCTATGGCTCCCGATCCACGACACGCCCCGCTCTTCGAGCCCATCCGCGTCGGCAACAAGTTGTTCCGCAACCGTTTCTACGTCGCGCCCCATTGCTCCGGTCTCGGGGTCGAGTACCCCGGCGCACAGGCCTACCTACGGGGAATGCGAGCCGAGGGAGGTTGGGCCGCGGTCAACACCGAGTACTGCGCCGTCGACGCCGAGAGCGACGATGCCCCCTGGGTGCAGGCGAGACTGATCGATCAGCGCGACCAAGCCAATCTCAGACTGATGGTCGAGCGGGTGCATCAGTTCAATGCACTCGCGGGTGTTCAGCTGGTCTACATGGGGGCCGACCACACGGGCTTCGTCACGCGACTTCCTGCTGGTGGACCATCACAGGTCACCAGCGCCATGTCCGGACATTCCTGTTACGCGCTGGACAAGCGCGACATTCGACGAATCCAGCGATCCTATGTCGATGCAGCGATCCGGGCACGTGATATCGGTTTCGATCTCGTGCAAATCGCAGCTCGCGAAGGATTCTCACTCCCCTTGCAATTTCTGTGGAAGTACTGGAACCACAGAACAGACGAATACGGTGGTTCGATCGAGAATCGCACACGATTCTGGCGTGAAACGATCGAGCAGGTGCGCGAAGCGGTCGGCGACGATTGCGCAATCGTCGCCGGATTCTGTCTCGATTCATTCAACGACGAATCCGACCGCGCATTCAAGGTAAGCGATGACGGCATTGCCGTCGTCGAACTTCTCGACGACATGGTGGACCTCTGGGACATGCAGGTGGGGCACCTCGAGGACGACGTGAGCTCCTCGCGATTCTTCGAGCCGTTCTGGCAGCGGTCATACATCGAGCAGGTAAGGCCGTACGCGAAAAAGCCAATCGCTGCCGTCGGACGATTCACGGATCCGGAACTGATGGCTAAGGCAATCAAGGATGGCGTCATCGACATCATCGGGGCCGCGCGGCCGGCGATTGCCGATCCCTTCATCCCGACAAAGATCTTCGAAGGTCGCGGTGACGATATCCGCGAATGCATCGGATGCAATATCTGCGTCTCGCGATTCAACAACGGCGGGGGCCGGATAGTCTGCACCCAGAATGCAACCGTCGGTGAGGAATACCGGCGAGGATGGCATCCCGAACGCTTCAACGAATCCGAGATGGCGGAGGAGCCGATCCTGATCATCGGCGCAGGACCGGCGGGAATGGAATGTGCCCGGGTTCTCGGTGAGCGAGGATTCGCGAACGTCCACTTGGTCGAACGCGACGACCACATCGGTGGACACGTCAACTGGATTTCTGAGCTCCCAGGACTGCGCACGTGGAGGCGCGTAGTCGAGTACCGCGAGTCCCAGCTTCGAAAGCTCGAGAACGTGGCAGTGTTGACCGGACGGAATCTGTCAGCCAACGATGTTCTCGACTACGGCGCATCAACGGTGATCGTGGCAACCGGCGCCGAGTGGGATCCACTCGGCGCGAACCTCATCACACATGCACCGATACCCGGAGCCGACGCCGACTTCGTCTATACACCTGAGCAGATCATGCTTGACGGTATCGAGGTACCCGGAGACCGTGTTCTGGTCTACGACTGCGACGGCTACTTCATGGGATCGAGCCTCGCGGAGAAACTTGCTTCCGAGGGAAAGACGGTCACACTGGTCTCGCCCAGTGACCAAATCGGCAGCTACCTGTTCTTCACCGATGAAGGTGGCCACGTCCACCACAATCTCCTGAAGTTGGACGTCGAATTGGTTCCGAGCCACGTCGTCACGTCGATCGAACGTGGACTGGTACGCGGGCACAACAGCTACCACTCGGGCAAGGTGAGCGAATGGCACGTAGACAGTATTGTCCTGGTTACGCAACGGCTCTCCCGCTCAACGCTTTATGATGAGCTGACCGTGAGTCCCGAGCTGCTCGAAGAGAACGGCATCACTCGCGTTCTGCGGATCGGTGACTGTCTCGAGCCCCGGGTGATCGCGGAATCCGTCTTTGACGGCCACCGGCTTGCACGCGAGATCGACACCAGCGACCCCGCGGTTCCCCTCCCCTTCATCCGCGAGCAACGAATACTCGGTTGGGACGCTGACGCGTACGACAGTGAACTCACGCACACATTGCCGCTCGAAGTTTCATCGCAGACCACCGCGACCGTGCAGAGCAGGCATGATCGTTGTGCCGACGCGTTCAACAGCATCAGGCACGGATAGCTGGGTAACGTCTCGCCGATGGGCTCCGTCGCCGGCGAGGCCCGCCGGGCCATCTCACACGTCGAAGACGATGAGAACACCGGAAGCTCCGCGCCGCCTGCATTTCCGGACCCTCGAGCGAGACTCTGCTGCACCGTATCTCGTCAACAACGACGAAGAGGACATCGGGGGTTCAAGGGTCCGATGGCACATCGAGGGCGGATCAAGCTTCGAAGCCAGGCATCCGACCTTGTTCATCGAGGGACAAGAACCGCGAGCGCTTTCTCAACTGATGTATATGGTGCAACGTCCCGCCGAGGCCGATAGTTGGACCACCGCACCCCAGCTACCCCGAACGGGAGATTAAATGACCGAGATGAATCCCGGAGATCACCCAGTCAATGAAGTGACAGGACTGGAAGAGGGAACCCTGAGCGGGAGAAAAGCTCTTGGGCTCGCAGTAGTTGTTTTCAGCCCGGTCTTGACTGCTGCGACTGTCGGGGCGTTCGTGATGAGCGTGTCAGGCTCGTCGGCGTGGCTCTCGGTCCTAGTCGGCGCAGTGATCATGGCGTGCGTCTCTGTGACTATCGCGCCGTTCGCATCCCGGTTCGTCGTATCCGGCGCCCTCTACTCGTACATTGGGCACGCGCTCGGCCCATTCCCGAAACTCGTCTCGGGCGCCTCGCTCGCGGTGGGCTATGTCGTCGGAATGATGGCCGCATTGGGTGCCCTCGCGTTGTACACCGGTAGCTTGCTCAGCACGTCGTTTGGAATTTCCGGCGCGAACGAACTGCCCGGACAGATCGTGATATTCGCGGTAGCTCTTCTTGGAGCGGCCGTTCTTGCCTATCGGGGACTGGACACCTCCGCGCGTCTGAGCATCGGTCTGATGGCCATCACCGCACCTGTCGTCGCGGTGATTCTGTTGGCTAACCTCTTCAGCGGCGACTTCGACTTGAAGATCCAATTCTCGTTCGACGACTTCACTTTCACCGGCTTCACGATGGGTGTGGTTCTGACCGCGACCTTCCTGGTGGGTATCGAGGCGAGCGCCGCGACCGCAGCCGAAACTGCAGATCCCAAACGAACCGTTCCGCGGGTCATCATTGCTGTTCCGCTGATCGTGGGTGGTATCGGCCTCGTTGCGACGGTTCTGTCGGTTCCGGCGCTCGCAACCGATGAGGTTCAGAGTGCCATGACGGCCGGCGAGTCGCCGATCGCCGCACTCGCCGATCATGCTGGGCTCAGTTTCCTCGGGGGCATCGCTGACCTTGCGCTGGTGTTGACATGTTTGGCTGTCCTCATCGGATTCATGAACTACGCGCCACGTGTGCTCGCGACTATGGCAACCGACGGGCTTCTTCCCAGCACCCTCGGCAAGGTGAGTCCGCGCACGCACACCCCCGTGACAGCGATCGTCGCCATCGCGGTCTTGACCTTCCTCTTCCCCACGATCCTGGCAGCTGTCACCGGTGGGAGCACACTCCAGATCTACACCGCGGTAGCCACGCTCTTCCCCTACATGTGGGTCCTTCCGTACATCTTGATCGCTGTCGGCGGCGCAATATTCCTGGCGAGGACAAAGGAATTGACCGTCGGAGTCATGTTTTCAGCGGCAGTCGGAGCTGCTGGTTTTACCTGGGTGTACGTGAACGCGATCGTCCATCCACAGCCGGGAGTGGCGATCTACATGACGTGGGCGGCTCCGATCTCGATCCTCATTGTGCTCGCGGGGATGGTCGTGTTCCGTTGGGCACGGACGGGGCGAAAGAGTAGTGGATCCGCGCGGCACGGCGCCGGCTTCGAGCGGGCAAGCTGAGTGCGGTAGTACAGAGGAAGCGACAATTCTGTTGCCGTGGTTCAGTGCCGGACGGATCAAGCAGGTCTTTGCGATCGTTCCACGCCCGGCAACAGAGCACCGTCGGCATTGCCGTCATCACTAGGACTTGGTGCGGGTCGACGAGGAAGCGTCGACCCGCACCATTGCTCGCGTGGCTTCATGGGCTTCCCGACCGGTCGGTCGCCCCCTCTGAGCCTCGTTCAATCCAGACAAAATCGGTTGACGACCGGCTTTCAACCGTCGGTAGTGTGCACTCATGAGCACATCTCAAAGATTCGTTCTCCGCCCGTGCGAGGGCGAGGCGGAGTGGCCGGCACTCGTACGCATCTGGCGAAGCGCCGTTGAGGCAACCCACGACTTTCTCACCCCGGAGGATGTTGCCTTCTACGAGTCACGGATGCTCAGCGACTATTTCCCCGCCGTCGAACTGACGGTCGCGGAGATCGAGGAGACGCCGGTGGCATTCTCGGGGCTGGCGGGGAACTCACTCGAGATGTTGTTCGTCGACAGTACCTACCGCGGGCATGGTGTCGGTTCGGCGCTTCTGTTGCGCGCGATCGAGTACCACCCCGATCTGCGCCTGGACGTCAACGAGCAGAACCCGCAGGCTGTCGGCTTCTACCAACACTACGGTTTCGTCGTTCTGAGTCGATCGGCGACTGATGGAGACGGGCGCCCGTTCCCGATCCTCCACATGGGGCGGTCGGCGGTCGGGGCTGCTGACACCTCGATCGGACTCAGCTAGAGCGCGTCTCCTGACCCGCGAGCTGTTTGAGCCAGATGCACACCAGTAGTCCGCCCGTGTGTGTGCATGGGTGTGCTACGCGGACAACGGCATCGCGAGGCGTTGCTCGAAGTCGTCACCCATTGTGCGCCATAACCGCTTTGCGAGTTGCCGTTTGAGGCATCGCATGGCCTCGCGTGAGGTCTTGCCCTCGGCCATCTTGCGCTGGCGGTAGGGGGTCGGTACCGATCACGATCACCGTGGCGTGTCTCCGTGGTGGAACGGGCCGGCTCACGTCGCTTCGAGATGTCGTCGCCTCCCCGACTTTCCGTCACCGGGCTAGCGCCCGATGACCCGGATTCGGAAGAACTGCACGCACTCTGGCATCTGCGCTACCGACCTTGCCGCCGGTATCGGAAACTCAACTCGACTCGCTGCATGCGGATCGCGGGCAACCACGGTCCGCATGCAGCAATTCGGTCGGAGCGAACCGAACCTTGTTTGCGGATACAGACTCCCAGTGCCGAACCCGTCACCAGGTCGATCCGCGGCGCGACCTACCCCCAGTCCGCAGCCTCGGCGAGCGGACCCGCCAGCAGGCCGCCGTCGATGACGAAGTCCGCGCCGGTGCAGTAGCTGCTCTCATCGGAAACGAGGAAGGCCACCAGCCGCGCGACCTCTTCCGGCTCCCCGATCCTGCCCATCGGCACCGTGGCGCCCGAATGCCCCTTGTTGAGCCGGAGGCTCTCTCGCTGATCCGCGCCCTGACCGCCCATCATCGTGTCGATGAACCCGGGCAGGACGGTGTTCACCCGGATGCCACTGTCGGCGAGCTCGCTCGCGGCTTGTCGGGTGATGCCGCGCACGGCCCACTTCGCCGCGCTGTACGCCCCGAGACATGGCTGCCCCACGGCACCCGCCACGGAGGAGATGTTGACGATCGAACCACCACCGGCAGACCGCATCGAGGGTGCGACGGCGCGGATCCCCAGCCAGACGCCGATCTGGTCGATGGCGATTACCCGGTCGTGGTCGGTCATCGGTGTGGACTCGATGGTTCCATCCAGCGCGATCCCAGCGCAGGAGACCAGGGCGGTCACGTTGCCGAACCGATCGATGACCGCATCCATCAGGGACGCCCAGTCGGCTTCGCTGCTGACGTCGAGGTGCCGATAGATGAGGTTGTGACCGAGCTCCGCCTCGAGCGCCTGTCCGGCGTCGTCCTGGACGTCCCCCACCACTACATGGGCACCCCGGGCGACGAGAAGCCGAGCGGTGGCACGCCCGATCCCGTGGGCGGAGGCTCCCCCGGTCACGACTGCGACCGTGCCCTTCAGCGACCCGACGGCTGCGTCCTCAGTCACTGGTCCTCCTCGTTGTCGGCTTCGGTCGCGATTCCGGCGTACACCTGCGGCCGGTTCACCTTGATCCAGATCCCGTAGATCACGCCGATGAACGCGATGCCGACCAGAACCCAGGGCAGCGCGTCGATGAGTGGCGAGGAGACGCCGGTGAGGGTGTCGAAGTTCTTGACGATCAGCACCACCAGCAGGGCCAGGCTCACAAATGCGGCGGCCGTCGCGGCGAGGGTGCCGACCAGTCGCTCCCCACGGCGCACGAAGTAGGCACCGATGGCCGCCGAGGCTGCAAGCTGGAGCAGCACGACGCCCAAGGTGCCGAGCCCGGTCATCGCCGTGACGACATCGAGGTAGGGATCCAACCCGCCGCTCACCGCGACGATCACGGCGATCAGGTTGACCGTCGTCTGCACCAAGCTGGCACGGGACGGTGTCCCGTGGGCAGGGTGCACGGTGCCGATCCAGCGCGGAAGCAGACCCTCGCGACCGGCCACAAACAGATAGCGGTTGGACGCATTGTGGAGGGCGAGGAGCGACGCCAACAGGCTCGTCAGGTAGGTGAACTCCAAGACGGTCGTGAGCGACGAGGAGGCGAAGGCGTCGCTGAGGTTGAAGAACGTGGTCACCAACTGCTCCGACGCGACCGCCTGGACGTGGTCCGGCCCGATGGCGCCGACAGCGATCCAGGACGACAGGAAGTAGAAGACCGAGATGACGGTGACGGAGAGGTACGTCGCGCGCGGCACCGTCTTCCTGGGGTCCCGGGTCTCCTCGCCGTAGAGAGCGGCGGACTCGAAACCGATGAAGGACAGCAGGGCGAACATGAGCCCGAGGCCGAGGGAACCGGTGTTGATCACGTTGTCGGGCGTGAAGATCGACAGCGGGAACGCATCGGCGCCCTTCTCGAACACAATCGCGACGTCGAGGATGACCACCATCGCGACCTCCGCGGCCAGCAGGAACACCAGGACGCGTGCAGCGATGTCGATTTCGCGGTAGCCGAGGAACCCGACCAGGACCACCGCGACCACGGAGAGGACCGCCCAATTGACCGTCCACCCGAAGGCCGAGTCCAGAAGGACGCTTCCGAAGTAGCCGATCCCGGCCACACAGGTCAGGGCCACGGCGTTGTACGCGACGATCGCGACGAACGACGCCGCGACCGCCGGCGGCTTGCCCAGCCCGCGAGCGATGTACTGGTAGAAGCCGCCTGCGCTGCTCATCCTCCTGCTCATCGCCGCGTAGCCGACCGAGAAGAGCAGCAGTACCACGCCCGCGATGACGAACGCAGCGGGCGTGGACGCACCGCTACCGATCGCGAAGCTGAGAGGGATGATCCCGGCGATGCAGGAGATCGGAGCTGCCGCAGCCACCACCATAACGGTGATCTTGGGGGTGGTGAGTGTGCCTCGGAGATCCCCGGATGGGGTGGGCAACGTTGTTTTCGACTTCGTCGGCGTCATCTGATCACGTACTTCCGTTGTTGGGGCGCACCTCGGTGCGTGCCTCCGACGCTCTTCGGCTGTCGTGTCCCGCACCGACGACGGTCACGTTCTGTGAGCCGCGTCATGATCTTGGTCCGCCGCGCCTCGACCCGGATATACCGATCGCAACAAAGACAGACTCCCGTTTGCCCTATTCCGATAGCTCTGATCGACTGGCATCCGCGACGGATTCGATCAACGTTGGATCCCTTCGAAATCCGAGCGTAGGAAAGCGAGCTGCTCGTCGCTCAACCTCAGCCGATAGGACATACTCGTGTCCCAAAGCTCCACCGCGGTGACTGCCTCGGCGATCACTCGCTGGGTGTTGCTGTTCTGCACGATCTCGCGCAGGACGGCACCGGTGCGGCCTGCCCGAAGTACGATGAAGCGCACTCGCACGCGGCGTTCGTCGGGCTGTAGCGCTGTCCGGTAGTCGATTTCGAGTCGGGTCGGAACGAACCGTCCTGACGACGCCGGAATCCGTTGCCCGAGCCACCGTGCACGTGCCTCGTCGAGGGTTGAGATCAGGGTTCCGTTCGGGGTGTGCGGAGCCTTCTGACCGTGGAGCGATCCGGTCACGACTTCTATCGATCCGAAGGAATCAGTCGGCCGGCCTACTCCGTGAATACTGCCTCCGACCGCACCGCGCCGAAATACCTCGAGTGCCTTCACACCCATGACGTCGGGTCCAGTTTGGTGATGGCTGTGGTGACGAGGTCGACCTGCTTACCCGAAGACCTGGCGTTGTCTGCGCGGGTCAGGGCGGCGCGTACCAATTGTCCGCCGACGAATCGGATCGGTTCGGGAGGAAGCCACCCGCGCGGGAGCCGGGTCAATCCCGATCGGCTCCACTCGTCGTCGGCTCCGAGGGCCAAGCTGGGCCAGGATCTTGCCGCCCAAGCAGGCGGGGCCGACACCGTCTCCCGAGTATCCGGCGCCCACGAAAACTCGTGGTTGACCAGAAACCGGCACGAAAAAGGGCAGCGAGTTGATCGAGTATTCGACGGGGGCCCGCCAGGTAGCGGCAATCGGGACATCGGCGAGGTCGGGGAAAGTCGCGCGAAACTGGCGTTCGAGGTCACGCGGTCTCGGCGCGGCTCCGTACAGCGAGCTGGCCCCGCGATGGCCGAAGCCCAGTCCGACTCCGCCCTTCCCGAAGAGGGCGGATCCGTCGCTCGTGGTGCGCCAGTAGTTCAGCAGTCGTCGCGAGTCGGACGTGCCGACCCCATCGGTTCCGAGGGCGGCCAGTTGCCCTTCTGCGAGTGGTGCCGTGATCAGGTTGTCACTGGCGGTGAGCACTAGCCGCCGACGGATCTCGGGGATCGCACTTGCCCAGGCGTTGATGGCGAGTACCGCGGATCGGGAGGTGACCTGTCCGTCGATCGTCTCGATGGATACTTCGCCACTGCTGCCGATTCCCGTTACTGGCGTGTTCTCGAAAACCCGGACACCCATTTCTATCGCGACACGTCTCAATCCTCGTGCCAGTGCCGCGGGCTGCAGCGTCGCAGCCGTGGGATCGAGCGCGCCTCCGCGGGCTGCGTGTCCTGACAGTTCGGTTGCCGCATCTGGATCGACAAGTCGCAGCGGGTTGCCCTGGGCGTCCGCGATTGCTTGCAACGTATCGTTCCACGCGCCGTCCTGATCCTCGGTTGTGGACGTCCATAACCATCCGATGCGGCTGATCTTCGCGTCGATGTGATGTTCGGAGCAGAAGGCAACGATGTGTTCGATCGCGTCGGAGGTAGCCTGCGCGATTCGGATGGCCTCGGCTCTGCCGACGTGCGCGACGAGTGCCGGGAATTTCGGCCACAGATTCATGAGGAAACCCGCGTTCGTTCCGCTCGCGCCGCTGCCACAGACACGGGCTTCGAGAAGTACGACGTCGAGTGAGGGGTCGCGGTGTTTGAGTTCGATCGCGGTCCACAGCCCGGTGTACCCGCCGCCCACGATGCAGACGTCAGCGGTTGTCGCCGACATCAGCGGTGCACTGAGGGAAGAATCGGCGGCCAGGGTGTGTGACAGCCAGGGGGAAGCCTGGCTGGCAGAGGTCGGTAAACTGTTCAGACGCATTGGTATTTGCCCTTCAGCGAGTTTCCAAGGGAATCTAGTTCTCCATTTTTCTCGGGGATCCATCTCACATCCGAATCGGCTGTGCGGGATGAATTCTGTTGCTTGTCAGAGCTAGTCGCTTTCCAGAGCCACCACGCATCATCTGAATGAGCTCGGCCATGATCGACACCGCGGTTTCCTCCGGTGTACTCGCTCCGAGGTCGAGTCCGATAGGGCTCGCGAGCCTGCCCATCTCATCATCGGTCAGTCCTGTTTCCGTCAAACTCACAACCCGTTGCTCGTGGGTTCGGCGTGATCCCATCGCTCCGATGTATCCGGCGGGACAGTCGCGAAGTGCCCGCCGGAGAAGGGGGATGTCGAATTTCGGATCGTGCGTGAGAACGCAGAGAGCGGTGCGACCGTCGATTCGCCCTGCGCGGATCTCGCCGTCGAGATAGCGGTGCGGCCAGTCGACGACGACCTCGGCGGCGGCCGGATACCGTTCTGTCGTGGCGAACAGCGGCCGGGCATCGCAGAGAGTGACGGAATACCTTTGTAGTCGAGCTTGATCGATCAGCGAGGACGCAAACGCATTGGCACCGAACACGACCATCCGTGGTGCGGGGGCAAAGACGGAAACGAAAATCCGCACGTCGTCTGCGTCGCACGAACCGTCGACACCGAACTCGAGCGTGGAGTTGCGCCCTGATGCCAAGAGGGCGCGGGCGTCGCGGGCGACCGCATGATCGAGCTGATCCGATCCGAGGCCTCCCTCCGTCGAATCGCCGCGTACAACGAGCTTCTTCCCCACCGCATGTGCGGCAGGGTGACTGATCGTGGTTGCTACGGCCACCGGCGCTCCGGCGCAGACATCGTCGTAGAGACCCGAGAATGCCGGGAAGGTATCCTGCGAGATGGCCTCGACGAAGACTTCGATGGTTCCACCGCAGGTCAGGCCGACGGCGAAGGCCGAGTCGTCGCTGACCCCGAACTCGGCAACGCCGGAACGGCGGGTCCCTATGGCATCGATGCAATAGTCGTAGACTGCGCCATCGATGCAGCCCCCGGAGACGGAACCTACGGCCTGACCCTGCATCGTCGTGAGCATCGCACTACCGGGAAGTCTCGGTGCAGAACGAAAGGTCGATATCACGGTCGCCAGACCAACGGATTGACCAGTGCGCCACACTCGCATGATGTCGTCGAGGATGTCCCGCATTCTCGCTTCTCCTGTCTCGACGGCGTCCGGCGCCGCGGCGGCCGTGGTCGCGATGTTTCCGCTATCGCAGCCGCCGGTCGGCGAGCACCGGGAAAGTGCGCCGCAACTCTCGCAAGCTTTCCAATTCCACTGTTGCGCTGATTATTTCCGCGGAATCTCCGGCGGAGGCGACGACGGTTCCATCGGGGGCCACGATCTGGCTGCGGCCGCCGAGCGTGACATCGCCGTCGACACCCGCCAAGTTGCACTGAACGACATACGTCTGGTTCTCGATCGCACGTGCACGACCGAGTGTCGTCCAGTGTTCGACTCGTGCTCTCGGCCACGCGGCGGGAATCACAAGCACCTCGGTACCGGTCCCGACGAGTTCCCGGTAGAGCTCGGGAAAACGAAGGTCGTAACACGTCGACAACCCCACGACTGTTTCCGCTCCCGCTGCGGTGGTGATGCCCATGCTGACGGATTCGGTTCCGGCCGTGAGCAGTCGTGGCTCTCCGTCGCTGAAGCCGAAGCGGTGAATCTTCCGATACGTCGCGCGGATCTCCCCGTCCGGATCGAGGACTATCGACGTATTCCACAACCGCGCACCGGCAGTGTCGTTCTCCCGCTCGATGATCGAGCCGGCGTGGAGCCAGATGCTGTTACGTTTCGCGGCGCGTGACATCGTATCGAGGAAGGTGCCGTCGAGCGGTTCGGCACGATCGGTCCAGGCGTCGTAGTCGAACCCGCCGTGCGCCCACAGTTCCGGCAGCACCACCAGGTCTGCGCCCGCCGTATCGTCGATGAGGCCGTCGACGCGGCGGATGCGTGAGCTGTTTGGCTCGGATCGGTCGTACTCGAGCTGGATCGCGACAACGTTGAGCGAATCCCGAGCGGGGTCGGGTCGGGAGCCGATCATTTGCTCTTGTTCTTCCCCGCCGCGTAGCCGGCCGCGAACACGCTGATAATCGCAGCGATGCCGGAGATGATCGCCGGGATCCATGCCGGCTGCACGAATCCGGCGGCCGGTGTGCTTCCACCTCGTGATTCGCGTGCCAGCTTCACGAGATCGAGGGCTTCGTCCTGGTTCGCGGGTGTACTGCGACTGACTGTCCGTGGCGCGGCGCCGTTGGTGGCTGCCCCACCTGTCGTCGCGGCGGCTTCGCCGGTGGCCTCGCCGCCGACCATCAGTTCGTTCAGACGCTCCGCGAACACCCCCAGCAGCGCGGCGGCAGCATCGTTGATGACACCACGACCGAACTGTGCGATCTTCCCGGAGATGTCCATCTCTGTGTCGACGAGGACCCGCGAGCCGCCCTCGTGTGCGACGAGGCGGAGTCCGATGTTCGCGGACACGTTCCCCTGGCCGCGTGCGTCCTTACCGGTGGCCCGCAGCGTAGCGCGGTGCCCTGCCTCGTCGCGTTCGACGAATCGGGCAGCTCCCTTGTACTCCGCGGTGATGGGGCCGACCTTGATCTTGGCCTTCCCTTCGAAATCGTCACCGTCGATGGCGGTGATCGTTGCGCCCGGGAGGCATGGAGCCACACGTTCGAGATCGAGAAGAACCGGCCACGCTTCGTCGGGGGGCAGGGGGACGATGAATTCATTCGAGATTTGCATCAGACTACCTATTCGCAGTGGTACGGATAACGAATCAATCTTATGGTTGGCCTGCGGAAACAGGTTCGCCGATTTTCGGGAGCCCGAACCGGAATGCGGGCTCCCCGGGTGGAAAATCGCCACCGGTTTGAAGTCGTCCAGCCATCTGACGAACCTTCGCCAGATATGCGCGTCCGACGGCGAGCTGGGTTCGCTCCCACTCGGCGAGCGACTCGACCCGGTGTCCCGGTTTCGAGGACAGAGCGTCCGCCAAGGTCCACGCGTCGTTGGCTGCCTTGGCGGCACCTGCTGCGGCGTGCGGACGGGGAGTGATGGCGGCGTCGCCGAGCAGGGCGATCCTGCCGTACACGGTCGCGTCGACGTCCGCGTCGCTCACAATCGTCACGAACGCGTTCTCCGCCGCATGGACAAGCTCGGCAAACGGCGGTGCCAGCTCGTCGGCGCGGGTGTCGAGAGTCTTGCGCTGCCGCACACACAGCTGGTGCGCATGCACGGAGGTCGGGAGGCGGATGCCGTTGCAGTCCGTCATGAGTTCGTCGAGTTGCGCTCCGTCGGGCACATTCCAGTACCACTGGAAGTTCAGGCGCCTCCCCTCGTCGCCATCGCGGGGAGGAATCGGGTAGGCGATCAGGTGCCCGTCCGACAACAGCCCGTAGGTGAACGCATCGTCGAAGTAGCCCCAGGTCGACTGGTCGAACGCCCCGGGTGAGACGAGGCCGCGCCATGTCACGTACCCGGCGTAGTCGGATTTTCGTCCAATGAGTCGCTGCCGAATGACCGAACTTCCACCGTCAGCGGCAACGACGAAGTCTGCGCCGGCATCGGTACCGTCTGCGAAACGCAGTTCCACGTGGTCGGCGGATTGACCGATACCCACCACGGTCTTGCCCAGGTGGTATCGCTCGTTCCCGAAGACTTCATGGAGTCGGCGGTAGATCCCGTCGTAGCTGGTGAATCGCCATGCGGCGTCGATGGTCCCGAGCTCGACACCGGTATGGGCGTCGGCGTAACGCATCTTGGAGGACGGGACGCTGATGGCGTCGAGTTCGGTGTCGGTCCGCTCGACGAGATACTTGACCAGTTCGGGTTGAACAACGATGCCCGTTCCGAATCCGGACAACGGCTTCGTCGAGCGTTCGTAGACGTCGACCTCGAAGCCCGCATCCCGCAACAGCAGAGCGGTTGTCAATCCGCCGATCGAGCCGCCGACGACGGCAATACGCGAGATCTCCACCTCGACTCCTCAGTTTCGCAAGGCCATGGCGATGGGGCGCATCGGGGCGCCGCTCGCTCCACGCAATCGGATCGGCGCCGCCATCAGACAGAATTCGTCGACCCCGTCTGCGGACAGTTCCTCGAGGTTGAGCAACTCGATCATGGGCACACCGGTTTCGGCCAGGAAGTGGCAGTGTCCGGGCAACCAATTGTCCTCGTGCTCGGAGGGACCGACCTCGACGCATTCCTGGTCGGAACCGACGGCCGCGATCTTCTGATCGGTCAGCCACCGTGCCGCGTCGAGGCTGAGTCCGGGGGGATTCCCCAGCGTTTTCGATCCGTCCGGCCAGTAGCGCATACGTCCGGTGCGGACGAACGGCACGTCACCCTCGTTCAGCTGGAGGCCAGCCGCGTCGAGCGCCCGCTGCAGATCGTCGACGGTGATGGGATACGAATCCGGGAGGCATTCGACACCATGCAGTTTCGCTACGTCGATGAGGACTCCGCGGGTGATGATCGGCGGAATCTGCTCAGCACCTCCCTTGGTCCAGGACCGGCTACCCAGGTTCTCCTCGACACCGAAATTGTTGTATATCTCGCCATCGACACCGAAATGATTCAGGGCATCGATGTGCGTGCCGGTGTGGGTGTACATGAAGACCACGTCACCCGAGTAGCAGACGTGGCGGTTGACCGTGTCGCCGGCGCCGTTGAGGTTGTCGACCAGGGTTCCCTGCGGGGTGTGGCTGAGGAAGATCTGGTATCCGGGGTCACCGGCGCCCTGGAAGCTCGGCATTCCGACAAAGTAGTCAACGCTAAGGTCGTAAAGGGTGGAGGCGTCCGCCCGCGCGAGCATGTCCACCCGCACGTCCTCTTTGAGGTAGTTCAGCGCACCCAGCTGGTCGTCCGGCCCCCACGGGCTGGTGCCGACCGTAATTCCCGCCCGGGGGGAGGGTTTGGTGTCGATGTCCTGGCTCATCTACTTGCCCTCGATTTCGAAGTCGACGACCGCACGCTCCGAGAACATCGGCATCAGTGTGGCCACCACGTCGAGGTGGTAGGGATCGGTGGAGTACTTCTCCAGGTCTTCCCAGGTGGCGAAGTCGGTGATCAGGGCACCGTCCCACGGCGCTCCGTTCTCGCCCGGGTCACCCTGATGGCTACCGACACTCCAGTACTCGATGAACGAGAGCCGTTCGGGAAGGGTGTCGAGGATCTTGACGATCTCCTGCTGGGAGCTTCCCTCGGCGACGCGCCAGAGAAACACGTGACGAACCTGCGACATGGGTGTCCTTTCGTTGAGCGGTCCCGGCGAGGCTGCGCTTTCACGGCTGCCATCTGCGGGGTGTGCTCCAAGTCTCGTGGTTCGCCGTGGTGGTTCCTATTGTGTTGACACACAATTCAGTCGGCAGATTTGTTCCTCGACCGACAGCGTTCGAAGATCCGCTGCGGGGTCACCGGGATCCGATCAGTGTGGAGTCCGTCGCCGATTGCGTCATCGAGTGCTGCCGCAACTGCAGCGCCGACCGCGATGATGCCGACCTCTCCCAATCCTTTGGCTTTCAGAGGGTTATCGGGTGAAGGCGCGTCCTCGGTGACGAAGATGTCGACCTCCGGCATCTCCTGAGCGGCAGGCAGGAGATAGTCCATGAACGAGGTCGCGATGGGCGTTCCGTCTTCCTCGTACGCGAACTCCTCGTACAGCGCTCCACCAATGCCTTGGACGGCGGCGCCGATGATCTGCCCGCGCGTCGTCATCGGGTTGATCATTCGACCGGCCTCGGTGGTGGTGAAGAACCGCCGGAAAGTATGTCCGCCGGTCGCCGGATCGACCTCGATCTGGACGATGGTGACCCCGTACGGATAGTTCATCTCGTTGTTGCGATAGACCGCGTGAGCGGCAAGGCCGGGTTCGTCATCCTCGAGACGCGCCGTGTACGGGTCTCGGCGGCCCGCGATCTCGTAGAGACTGATCGATGCTTCGGACTCCGAATCGGCGATGGCACCATCGACGAGTCGGAGCCGTTCTTCGGGGACGTCCAGCATCGTGCTCGCGAGGCGTTTGGCTTTCGCGACGACGGCGAGGGCGGCTTCACGTACTGCCCCGCCGGCGAGCACAGTCGACCGGCTCGACCACGACCCGACGCCGTCCGGTACGAGGTCGGTGTCGCTGTGTACGACGTCAATTCGTTCCGGATTGATCTGCAGGTGTTCGGCGGCGATTTGTGAGAGCACAGTTTCGATACCCTGACCCACCGACGACGCGCCGGTCAGGACGCGAACGCGTCCCACTGCGCTGACTTCCACGGCACCGGTTTCGTACAGTCCCAGGCCGGCCTTGTCCATCAGGACTCCGACGCCGATGCCGACGCTCTTCCCTTCACGGCGTAGCTGCTCGGTCTCGGTCACCCAGGTGTCCCAACCAATATGGGTGAGGGCTTTTTCCAAGTGTTCGGCGGGGTCGCCGGAGACGAAGTGATACGGCTCGTGCACCATCTCGATGCCAGGATTCCACGGCAAGTCGGACGCGGTGAGGAGGTTGCGACGACGGATCTCGATGGTGCTGATTCCCACCCTCTGCGACGCGAGATCGAGTAGGCGTTCACGCGCGAACGTCGATTCATACCGTCCAGGGCCGCGATACGCCGCGACCGGTGTCTTGTTCGTCAGCACTGCGTGCAGGGTCACCGAGTACGAGGGGATTCGATATGGTCCGACGACGATGACCGAGGTGATATCGCTGACCAGCGGTTCCGCTTGGCGAAAATATGCACCGTGATTGTGGAAGATCTCATCCCGCAGTCCCAGGATGCGGCCGTCCGCATCGAGTGCGGCCTCGAGGCGGTGGACTTGTTCGCGTGCGTGAGAGGTCGCAACCATGTGCTCGGATCGGTCCTCGACCCATTTCACAGGTCTGCCGAGGTGCCGCGCCGCCCAGGCCGCTACGACATACTCCGGGAAAATGTCACCTTTGACTCCGAAGTTTCCGCCGATCTCGCTGTGTCGCATCCGCACGCTGGTGTCGGGCATACCGAGAATCCGGGCGAGAACCTTTTGGGAGTCGTGCACATGGACGATCCCCGACACGAAGAGCACGTCGCGGCCAGGGTCTGGCTGTACTACACAGTTACGGGTTTCCATCGGCACCCCGGAGTGCCTGCCAGTGCGGTACTCGTGAGAGACGATGTGTGCCGCGTTCTGGAAGGCGGCGTCGACGTCGCCATATCCCTTTTCGATCCGAACACCCTCGTTGCCGACCCCCGGGAAGAGTTCGACGTCGGTATCGAGGGCGTCCACCGGATCGAGCACCGCGGGGAGCACTTCGTAGTCAACGGTGACGAGTTCGGCAGCATCTTCGGCAACGTATGGATCGTCCGCTAACACGGCGGCTACCGGCTGGCCCACGTACAACACTCGATCTGTTGCCAGTGGAGGCTGGGTGAAGGTCTCGATTTGGGGATAGTCCTCGTGGTAGCCCAGGTCTTGCAGTGGGATCGTGCCGAGATGTGCAAGATCGTCGCCAGTGAGCACGAGCCGCACTCCAGGATGCCGCTTCGCGTCCGCCACGTCGACAGCGAGGACGCGTGCATGGGCGTAGGTCGACCGCACGATACGTAGATGCAGCTGGCGTGGGAGATCGATGTCAGCCGCGAACAACGCCTTGCCGGTGAGCAGGCGCTCGTCCTCGCGGCGCCGGATGGATTCACCGATCCAGCTCTTGTTGCGAGTTGACACCGCGGGCTCAGTTAAGTTCGTCATCACTCTTCCTTGGTCGCGCGTGAGCTTCAGTATCGCGCAGGGGTTGGGGTGTTTCGATCTACCGAAATGGACAAATCTGTGTCTCTGATCGGTCTCTCATGCACACGACTTGTGGCCGACGGACGCCGACAATTACTGATCGAGCGCTGATGCGCGAATCGACGAAATTTGATTATGAGGAGGAAATTTTGTCCTCGCAGCCTCCGGTACTTACGCCGGAACACGAGATGCTGAACTGGGGCCGTTTGATCCTGGATGGTGTTCCCTATGCCGACATCGTCGGTGCTCGCGATCGGCCATCGGACCAGGGTTGGTTCGAATATTGGATGTCGCGGGCGGACGACTACGAGAGCCTCGGAGAGGAGTGCGTACGCGCCGCGCACACCCTCTCTGCGGGCGAGCACTACTACCTCGCTGCCATCTGCGTGCAGTATGCGCAATTCTTATGGTTCGACGACAAGCGCGCACATGGTCAACGGCGGAAGGTCGAGCTCTACAGGAAAGCGGCACCGTACCTGACGCCGGCAGCCGAGCTGGTCGAGTTGTCGGTGGACGGGACGCCGATGCCGGTGTTTCTCCGCGTGCCGGAAGGCGCCGGTCCGCACCCGGTGGTGGTGTTGTTGGGCGGCCTCGAGAGCACAAAGGAGGAGAGCCGCCTGATGGAAGACCTCCTGCTCGCACGCGGAATGGCAACCGCAACGTTCGATGGGCCCGGGCAAGGGGAAATGTTCGTCCACCGAGAGCTTTCCGGCGATTTCGAACGCTACACCTCCACAGTCATCGACTATCTCGTCTCGCGGGACGACCTGCGATCCGACGCGGTCGGTGTCCTTGGGCGCAGTTTGGGCGGAAACTACGCTCTCAAGTCCGCGGCATGTGATCAGCGTGTCGCCGCATGCGTGTGCTGGGGCGGTTTCGCGGACATGGATTCGTGGGACACCGAGACACCCATGACGATGGAGAGTTGGCGCTACGTCAGCAAGGTAAAGACCCTGGACGAGGCCCAGGTGCATGTTCACCAGGCCTTGGAGACTCGGGACGTCCTCGACCGGTTGACCTGTCCGACCTACATACTTCACGGGATGCTCGACGAGATTCCTTCGAGCTTCCTCGAGACCCTGCGTGAGCACGCCGTCAACGCCCCGCTGACGATCGTGGTCGAGGACGAAGGTGACCACTGCTGTCACAATCTCGGTCCGCGCCCCCGGTTCCAGATGGCCGACTGGCTTGCCGATCATCTGGTCACTACTGACGATTCGCCGGCAAAGGAGCACACAGATGGGTGAGATCAAGGTTGTCTCAGCGGCTTCCGCTCCGTTGGAGAAATGGCAGCCGGAGGGAGTCACTATCCATCAGGGTGACCCGGACGGCCACGGCTTCACTCTGAACGAAGGCGAATCCCGGGGCGCATTCGGGACGGGCGTCTTCTCCTGCGAGCCGTCACAAACGTCGTACGAACTGACCTCGAACGAGATCATCTACGTCCTGGAAGGGTCGGTCAGCATTGCGCTCGAGGACACCGAGCCAGTCCTGATCCGCACCGGTGATCTGGCGTTCCTCCCCAAGGGACACACCTCGCACTGGACATTCCACAGCACCTTCAAAGAGGTGTGGTTCTTGGTGGACTGACGATGCGGTAGCACGGGGCCGGCTGTCCACTGGATGGTCGGCCCCGAGGCCTGTCACAGCGCCGGCGTGGGGAGTCCGGGGTTGGTCTCCGGACCGACGTCCTCACGCGGCAGGGCCGAGACGAGTCGGCCGAGCCGAAGTGCCACGGCGAACTCGCCGCGCCGGAGGCGCTCGGCGCCCAGTTTCGACTCGGCCGACCTCAGCCGGTAGGCAACCGTGCGCGGATGCACATCCAGCTTCTGCGCGGTGAGCACCGCGTTCTCGCCGTTTGTGAAGTACACCCGCAACGTTTCGATCAGAACGTTGCTCGGGTCGTCGATGTCGCCGAGGGGCTCGAGTTCTTCGTGAACGAAAGCACGGGCCGCGGCAGTGTCATGCAACGCCAGAGCCTCGAGCGAGGTGTCCTCATACCAGGTTATGGAGAGCTCGAGGGCCTTCCCGACATTGTGAGCCTCATTGGCTTGGCGGTGGCTGACCCGGAAACCCTCCAGTCCCTCGTTGACGGTTCCGAAGGCGACGTGAGCACCTTCGGCAACGGACATGTCCCCCAGTTCGTCCTTGGGCGGCCCGGATCTGCGGGGCCACGGAATCCACAGAAAGCCCATCCCGTTCGGCGTCGACGCAACAAGCGGTCTCAACGACATCTTCATGTGCTGACCGATGGTGCGCGCGACCGATTCCGGGCTCGTTCCCGACACTATCGCCGCCAAGTGCTGACCGCGCAGGGAGTAGTCGAGAACCGCTGTATCGACAGGGAGTCCGGCAAGAAGCGAGTTCAGGGTCGCCATCTTCCGGCGCTCGTGGCTCTGAAGCGCATATGCGGCGCTCTGCTGCTGAAACGCCTCGACGATCGCCGAGGAGACCGCGTCGTTCCATGCGAACTGACGCGCGCTGGCATGCCTGAGCACGGCCGCTCGCTCCTGCGTATCCGGAATACTCCGATATGCCTCGTCCAGGAGAAACGACCACGTCACCGACTGACCGATTCGGGACGCATGGAGCAGATCGTGCAATCCCACTCCCGCCTGGACTGAAACGCGGACCTCGCGGAGCGCCTCATTCGACGCCCTGGTGAGGGGGCTGTTCGGGTCGGAGATGTGGGTGAGGACATCGTTCAACGAGGCAAGGATCGTATCGGACTCAGCGGAGGACAGCTGCGGGTTGTCCGGGGCGCCTTCCGTATGTGCCTCCGCACGCAGCCTGCGACGAATCTCTTCATAGATTTCGGGGATTCTCTCGCGTGTGGCATCCGTGAGCTGCCGCAGACCCTGCTCGATGAACACCACGCCATGCTACCGGGCCAGACAGCACCGACTCGGTCATCTACAGTTTTGTTCGTGGTCGACAGGATGGCACTCGAGGGGGTAACTCACTCGCTGCGGAGCCGGATCGGGGAGCTGACGGATCTGGTTCGCCGGCGTCTGCGATCCGATGTCCCGGAGTTCACTGCGGATGTCGACCCGGCGCTTGCGGTCAGCGAGACGGAGCGAATCGCGGCCGCACTTCGATCGATCATCGATGGACTCGAGGGCGCGGCGGAGCCGAGTAGCGCTCCGTTGGACGAAGCGACGGCGGAGGCGCGTGCTGTCGCACAAGCCGGTATCGACCTGAACTTGCTCATTCGGACGTATCGGGTCGCGCAAGCGGCGATGCTGGATGTCTTGCTCTCCGAGACAACCGACCTCATCGACGATCCTCAGACTCAACTAGCGATTCAGCAACAGATCTCCCGCTTCCAGTTCGACTGGAACGACGCTGTCCTGGAAGCGGTGATCCGGGCATACCAAGACTCGCAATACTCGTTCTTCTTCCATTCCCGGGACCGTCAACTACGGACGAGCCTGCGCGAACTGATCGCGGGACGAACAGATAATCCTCCGCCACTCGATTATCCCTTCGCCGAAAACCATCTCGCCGCGGTCGTGTGGGGAGACCGCCGTGACCACTTGGTCGATCAGGTTGCGGCATTGCTCGGTTCTGCCAAGAGGGTGAATTTGGCGGGCACATCGGGCACCGTGCTGGTGTGGTACTCACTACGCAACCCCGACGAGGACGTGCATCGCCTCAAAGTCGAGCTCGATCGGCAGGAAGGGGCGTTCTACGCGTTCGGTAACCCCGGGAGTGGGATCGCGGGATTCCGTACCAGTCACCAGCAGGCCTGGCGCGCCTACCGGGTCGGCCGCTGGTCGAACACCCCGGTGACCTGGTACGCCGATATCGCCTTGGAATCGTTGTTCATGAAAGACATCCAGGCGGCCCGCGACTTCGTCACCCAGCAGCTCGGAGCGCTCGATCCGGCCGACCCTCGCACGGATGTGCTGTTCGAGACGCTTCGCGCCTACTTCGCGGCAGGGTGCAATGCGGTGCGCGCAGCGAGCGAACTGGCCGTCCACGAACGCACCGTGTCCTATCGTCTGCGTTCGGTGGAGGAGCAACTGGGAATCAGCGTTCTGGGCAAACGTGACGAACTGGTGGTCGCACTGCGCCTGCATGCTGCCCTCCGCGCCATCACCGCCGCGAACGCGCTCACCGACCTTCCTCGGAGTCCCTGAAGCGGAAGTTGTGTGAGTCTGACAATCTCCGCCACCCCAATTGTCGATCGCTGCGCAGCGCCGAGGCTCCCCGGGGAGAGATAGTGAATCAATGATTCCTCTTCACGTCGGGTCCTGTTCACGATGAAGCCCCCTCCATTCGACTACGAAGTCGCCGCGAGCATCGACGATGCCTTGACCCGACTGCGTAACGGCGGCGACGACGCCAAGCTGCTCGCCGGCGGGCAAAGCTTGATGCCACTGATGAACTACCGGCTCGCACGCCCGTCCGTCCTCATCGACATCAACCGTATCCCCCGGTTGGCCGACATCACCGTCGGAAATGACCAGATCACGCTCGGAGCGCTGGTACGCCACCACAAGCTCGAAACCTCCCCCACCATTGCCGAGCAGTTGCCTCTCCTGCGCGAGGCCGCCGGCTGGATCGCGCACCCGCAGATCCGTACCCGCGGGACCACGGGCGGTTCACTCGCTCACTCCGACGCCTCGGCGGAACTCCCTGTTGCGCTCATGGCCCTCGACGCCGAAGTACTCGTGCGATCACTTCGCGGCGAGCGGACCCTGGCGATCCAAGATCTCGTCGTCGGACATTTCGTCAGCTCACTCGCACCCGACGAGATGATCACAGAGATTCGCGTGCCACGACTGCCCGCGGGCACGGGTACGGCGTTCGCGGAATTCGCTCGCCGCCACGGTGACTACGCCATCGGCGGCGCTGCCGCGGTCCTGACCCTCGACGAGGGGGGCGTATGCACCCGCGCTCGGATCACGGTCCTCGGTGGCGGCCCCACCGCTCTCAGATGCCACGAGGCGGAGGCCCTCGTCACGGGCGAACCAGTCGAAGACCCGATCATCGCCGAAACGGCACTTGCGGCAATCACGGGGTTGACCCCGATGCCCAACCTGCACGGCGACTCCAACTACCGCCGGCAAGTCATCGCAACCATGGTTTCGCGCACCGTCACCGAGGCTGCGCGACGTGCAAGGAGTAACTCGTGAGCACACACCGCGTCACTGTCGAAGTCAATGGTGAGACGCACACCCGAGAAGTCGACGCGAGGCTTCTGTTGTCCGATTTCCTGCGTCACCAACTCGGGCTCCGCGGTACGCGGGTGGGGTGCGAGCACGGCGTGTGCGGTTCGTGTACCGTCCTGCTCTCCGGTGAGCCGGTTCGCGCCTGCCTGACTCTCGCCGTGCAGACCGACGGCGAGATCGTCGACACGGTCGAGGGACTTGCCGATGACTCCGAACACATGCATCCCCTACAGGAGTCGTTTTCGGCATGCCACGGACTCCAGTGCGGATTCTGCACCTCGGGGTTCCTGATGTCACTCAAACCGCTCTACGACAGCGGAATCGAGATGAACGCGGCGGAAATCCGCGAGGCGATCTCCGGCAACATCTGCCGATGCACCGGCTACCAGCAGATTGTCGAAGCCGTCGACCGTGCCTTGCACATACGAGACTCGACCGACACCGACATATCCGAGTCCAGCGACGGGTAGAGCGGGGTGCGGGTCGGTCATCCCTGTACCGACGCTGCGCCGGGTGACGGCGGTGGGCGTTCGGACGCGAGAACGGCCTCGACCGCACGCTCGGCTGCTTCCAGCGCGCCTTCCATATATCCCGGATAGTTCAGAGCGACATCGGATCCCGCAAAATGGATGCGCCCGTGATCCGCACCGAGGCGTTCGTGCATGATCGTCGGCTGACCGACCCGAGCATGAGTACCCGACCCTCGGTACAGCGGATCGGCTGACCAGTCGTGATGGTCCACGCCCACGATCTCCGCGTCCGGCAGAGAGGACCGCACTGCGGCGCGCACGTGCTCCAGGTTCCTCGGGTCGATGACCATGCCGTCGGCGTAGCCAGTGAGGATCCGCCCTCCGCCAGAGTCCGCACCGGTATCGAAGAGGACAGGAATTGCGTCATCACCGAAGCGGAACAGCCCGTCCGGAACGTTTCGGGCATGGATGTGGAGCCGCACGCACCGGCACCCCCGACTGTCCATCACCATGTGCGCACGACGCGTGGGAAGTGCCGGATCGAAGTCGATGCCACGCCAGCTGTTCAGCGGTGTCGCCAACACGACGTGCCGGGCGGTCATCACCTCGTCGTCACCGACGCATACGTCGACGCCATCGTGGTGTTGGTGCAGGGCGGTGATCACACCGTCGGACCGGATCTCGTCCACGTCACCGGCCAAGGAACTCACAAGGGACGACGTCCCGGTCACGATCTCCGCACAGTGCGACAGGGCGGCCCCGGACACACAGTGTTGGTGCGCCGCAATCGGCATGAGGATGCCCAATGCCGACACGGCATTCAGTTCACTGCCGACAATCGTGCGGCACCACGCCTTCACCCACGGTTTCGTTGTCGGCGTGAGATCGAGAGCGTCGAGGTATTCCTGGGCCGGGATGTCTAGATCGTCGAGGCCTTGATACTCCAGTCCTACCCCGACGGTGATGCGGCGCGCGTCCCGGAGCACGGTGCGCACAGCAGCTCTCGTTGCCGCCTTCTCGTGCTCAGGGATTGACAGCCCGTTCTGTCGATCGCTTCGGCGCAAGGCCCGGCTCAGTGCTGCCGGTCGGGTCGACAGGCCGTACCGAGCGATTTCCGCGGCCATTCGTTTGTGGTGACGTGGCGCAAAGTATGCACCCCCGACTTCGACATCTACCGCCGGATCGATCGCCGACGGTCGCCGATACAGCCGGCCGCCCAGTCGGCTGCCACCTTCGATCACCAAGACCGATCTCCCGGCGGCTCGAAGATCACGAGCCGCACGGAGCCCGGAAAGTCCCGCCCCTACGACGATGACGTCGCGTGTCATCCCGGCCTCCCTCTCGTTGAACTACGCGTCGTGCGTTTCGGGAAGATTCGCAATTTCACCGTTGGAGAACAACGGGTTTCGACGCGAAGCTATATAGAACCCGACGGTGACGGCAAAATAGATGCCGACCGCAATCCAGACCGACATCCCCAGAATGTCCGGTCTCGTGTTGGCGATCCCGGCGACCAGAATCCACACGATGATCACCGCGCCGAGCGCGATCGCCGGCAGTAGCAACCAAGGAAGGCGTCGTTCGCGGAGGACCAGCCGGGCGCCGGCCAGGCTGATCAGTAGATACGGCACCACCCAGAAGTAGGTGACCAGCGTGGTGACAACCACGTTCACTGTCAATGCCGATTCGTCGCTCGAGGCGAGGAAGGCCGACGGAAGCGCAGCCGAGACAACGGCCAAGGCGCCGATCGCGCGCGCAGGAGTCCGAAGTCGGGGATGGACGGCGGCAAGACCTCGAGGCAGAAGCCCCTCGTTGGCAATGGTCATTGCCACGCGTGGTGCGTAGTTGAAGAAGCCCACGATTGCGACGAAGAGACCGAGGGCGACAACGAGGTCGGCGACCTCCGCGAGAAAGTCGAACCCTGCCGCTCGTGCGAGTGCGGCGGGAGGAGATGCGTTGACGAGCGCCTCCGCGGGCAGGGCGTTCAGTGCCCCGTACTGAACGACCGTGGCCAGCGCGAAGATCGTGCCGAGACCGATCGGTACGGCCATGACGACCCGCGGGATGGTCTTTCGCGGTGCGCGTGTCTCGGCGGCGAGCGCGGCGCTGCTCTCGAACATGACGAGGAAGGCGGCAGCTGTCGCGACGCCCTGTGTGACTCCACCGAAGCTGGAGCCGCTGAGGGAGAGTTGCGATGTGAGGTCGATTCCGGTGTTCCTGATCGCCCCTACCACTACGACGACGGCGACCGGAACCGAGATCAGTGCGAGGCTCACACTCACGCGAACCGACGCATCCAGTCCCCGGATGGCGAACATCGCCGCGATGGCGGCGCTGATGACGTATGTGGCGATGTACACGCCGTCGCCGGCGTCTCCGACAATTCCTTCCGACACGAGGAAGCTGACGAGATAGGTTCCGGTCCCCGCGAGAAGCCCCGCAACCGCAAAGACGTATCCGACGACGACTCCAGAGGCCGTGACGATTCGCGCCCAGGGTTTGAAGCTCTCGCCTATGTACGAATACAGCGATCCGGTACCCACGGAGCGGCGGGCGAACAGCACAATCGAGATTCCGACGAGGCTGGTGCCCAGGACTGCGAGCAATACGGAGAGCCACGACCCGGACCCGGCCACCATCCAGGTGAACGCGGGGACGGTGACGATCCCGACTCCGGGGCCAAATGTCGCGACAGCTAGTCCGCCGGCCTGCAGTCCGGACAAATGCCCTTGGTCGAGGTGCCGCACTGGCGTGTCGGACGAAACAGTGGCCGGCAGAACGTCAGAGCGCGACTTGATCTGCGTTTCAGGGTTTTCCATGTGTCATCCTCAGTGGGGTCGTTGCGCTGACGTGCTCGTGACGTGCGGGAGACGGGACTGTGCTCGCAGTGGATCCACAGCCTCGCCCGGCGGGAGGTCCCGGCGATCACCCGAATGGGTTTCGTACCGAATCGATTACACGACGGTGGCGTCACCGGGGTCCGCGGCGGCGATGCCTGCCCGATCCCACAGTTGCCTCCACGGTTGGGGGTCCTCGGGTGTGGTGATGCCCTCGATTGCGTTGAAGACCCGCTCCGGAGTCGCCGGGAGTTCGTGAAGTGTGGCACCGAACGCGGACAGTGCGTCGTTGACCGCGTTGAGTACGGCGGCGGGGGCGGCGATCAACCCCGATTCTCCCATTCCCTTGATACCCGCGGCCGAGATCGCGGACGGTGTTTCCAGGTGCTGAATTTCGAAGGGTGGAGAGACATCCATCGTCGGTACCTGATAGTCGAGGAACGATGTCGTGGTGAGGTTACCGGCGTTGTCGTACACCAACTGTTCCAGAAGACTCAGGCCGATGCCCTGGACTACGCCGCCTCGAATCTGCCCTTCGACGATCATGGGATTGATCATGACTCCGCAATCTTCGACGGAGTACACCCGTTCGACATTGACGATACCGGTTTCGGGGTCGAGTTCGACGATCATCGCGTGTCCGCCGTTGGAGAACATGGGACGAGAAGTATCCCAGGCTCGTGTCGCTTCGAGGCGCGTGTCGAACCCGTCCGGCCACGCGTTGGAGTCGTAGTATGCAGCCATCGCCACATCGGCGATCTCCATCTTGGCCTCTGGATCGCTCCTGCTCGTGACTTGACCATCGGACAACTCGATGTCTTCTTTTGCAACGCCCAGCATGTGCGCCGCGACAGTGATCAACTGTTCTCTGACCTCGGCGGCGGCCCTATTCACGCAGCCGCCGGCGATGACCGCGCCACGGCTTCCGACAGTGCCACTGCCGTAGGCGCCTTTCGTGGAGGTGCCGGCATCGACGGTGATCGCCTCGAACGGAACTCCCAATACATCCGATGCGATCTGCGCGATGGTCGTCTCCTGGCCCTGCCCTTGAGAATTGATGCCGGTCGTCACCAGTACCGAGCCGGTCGGGTCCATCTTGACGGTGGCTGTGTCGTGATAGGTCTCGTTCATGCCGTGTGCCTGAATCATCCCGGTGCTCTCACCGCTACTCTCGACGAACACACTGATTCCGAGACCCAGGTACACCCCCCTCTCGCGCGCCTCCGCCTGCCGCTCGAGGAAAGCCGGATAGTCCACCATCTCTTCGAGCTTGTCGATGCAGCGCGCCCAGGACCCTTCCTCGTAGGCGATACCTTGCGGGTTGACCCAGGGGAAGTCGCGAACGACGTTGCGGCGACGAATCTCGAATGGGGACAGTCCCAGTGTGCGTGCGGCCTCATCGATCAAACATTCGCGCGCGAGTGTTCCCGCCATGTACCCCACGCCGCGGTAGGCCCCCACCGGGCACTTGTTCGTCACTGCCCCTTCGTAGACGTACTCGGCGGCGGGAATGTCGTACACGCCTGTCGGTGTGACGGCTGCCGTGCACCAGGCTTCGACCGCCATCGTCTGTGGCGGTGCATGATAGGCCCCGCCGTCGACCAGCGCGTGGGTTCGCACCGCAGAGATGCGACCGTCGGCATCGAGTGCGTAGGAGATCGTGACGTACTGCTCGTGAGCGTGCGCGCCCGCGAGGAGGTTCTCGCGGCGATCCTCGACCCACTTGACCGGGGTACCGAGTTCTCGGGACGCGAGGGGCATGATGAGTTCTTCAGGGTAGATGTGCGCTTTCTGTCCGAACCCGCCGCCCGTGTCGGGTGAGAGAACCTCGCACCTGGCCTCCGAGAAACCGAGATAGAGCCCGAGGCACAGCTTCACGTAGTGCGGCATCTGGGTCGAGGTCCACAGCTTCAGCTTCTGCGTCGACCAGTCGAACGAGGCCAGACAGCCGCGTGTCTCCATGGGCGACGCCGAGACCCGACCTGGGTGGAAGAGCGCCAATACGACGTGCTCGGCATTGTCGAATGCCGCGTCGACGTTGCCGAAGCTTGCTCTACCGCGGAGGCCGACGTTGTCCGGGCGCTCCCCGTTCGCGACGGGTCCTCCCTCGATGGACTTGCGGGGGTCCAGGACGACCTCGAGATCGTCGAAGTCGATGGATACGAGGTCACACGCATCTTCTGCTATCGCCCGCGAGTCTGCGATCACGACAGCGATCGGCTCGCCGACGTAGCGGACCACCTCGCGCGCCATCAGGGGCATCGTGATCAGTTCACAGCCTTCGGCTGTGAACTGAGCCTCGATCCCGGAACAGAATTCTTCGACGTGGCGGCCGGTCCACACGAGGTGCACACCCGGCACCGCCACCGCTTCGCTCAGATCGATAGCGGCGATACGCGCGTGCGCTGCCGGGGACCGGACAAATGCGGCGTGGAGCTGGCCGGGAAGCGAGATGTCCGCCAGATAGTGGCCCCGGCCGGTCACGAGCCGAACGTCCTCGCTGCGCAGTACTCGCTGTCCGATCAGTTTCCGGGTGATCGGCGGCGACTCGTGGTGCTGAAACTTCATGACTCTTCCTTGGGCGTGTTGCCGGCGACATCGAGAACGGCCTGCACGATCGTCTGATAGCCGGTGCAGCGGCAAATGTTTCCCGACAACGCCTCCACAACATCGTCCTCGGACGGATTCGGATTCTCCGCCAGCAGGGCGGTCGCTGACATCAGGAAGCCGGCGGTACAGAAACCACACTGAAGCCCGTGGTGTTTCCGGAACGACTGTTGCAGCTCGTTCAGGCGGTTGCCGGTGGCGAGTCCCTCAACGGTTCGCACCTCGCGCCCGTCCCCTTGCCCTGCGAGCATCAAGCAGGCCCGCGCAGGTTTGTCGTCCACCAGGATCGTGCACGCGCCGCACACTCCGTGCTCGCATCCGAGTTTCGTTCCCGTCAAACCGAGTTCGTCACGAAGATAGTCCGCGAGTGTCTCACGGGCTTTCGTCTGCCCGTCGGTTGATCGGCCGTTGACCGTCATGGAGACGGTGACGACGTCACTCGGTTGTTCGTTCGATGTCATCGGCGAGCTCCTGCCTCGATGAGAGCGCGTGTTACCAGTGTTTGAACGAGGTGTCCTCGGTAGTTGCTCGAGCCGTGGATGTCGGAGATGAAGCTCAACGACTCCCGCGCAGCTTCTCCCGCGCGGCGCGCAGTGTGCTCGTCCAGGGCATTCCCGACCACCGAGTCTTCGGCAGCCGGCACGCGCTGCACTGTTCCGGCCGCCGCGCCCACCGTGATGCGGGCCGCGGTGCACGTTCCGTCGGGACCGGTTTCCGTCGACACACCCACCAGCGCCAAACCATAGTCGCCGGCTCGGCGCGCGATCTCTTGGAAACTCCAGCCTTCGGTTTTCTTCGGGATCCACACGTCGGTGACGACCTCGTCGGGTGCGATCGACGTCATGTACGGGCCCACGAAGAGGTCATCGGACTCGATGGTGCGCCGACCACGAACGCTCTCGACCTCGACCATCGTGTCGAGCGTCAAGACCGTCAAGGGCCACTCCGCAGCCCCGTCGCCGTGGGCGATCGATCCGCCCAATGTCCCGCGCGAGCGGATCTGCGCGTGCGCGATGTGCGCACCCGCCTCCGCTACGAACGGCAGATGCTCACGGACGATCGGAGACGTGATGACCTGTTGGTGGGTGGTCATCGCCCGGATGTGCACGTACGAGCCGGCCTCGTCCACGCCCACCAGATCCGGTACGTGCGCTAGATCGATCAGGGTCGATGGCGAGGAAAGCCTGATCGCCAGCAACGGCATCAAGCTCTGTCCCCCCGCCAAGACCTTCGCATCTTCGTCGGCAGCCAGCAGATCACACGCCTGTGCAAGGGACCGCGGGGCCACATACTGTAACGGGGGAAGCTTCACTGCGCTCATCTCCTCCTTCAATCGTCCTCCCCCAGTACTGTGCCGAAACGTCGCCCTCCCGACTTGTGACGAGGACTGACAATCGCAACCGATTCTTTGTCGGGTCAGGTAGGTCGACCTGGCATCGACGCACGTCCGCGGGCGGCGGTGCGTACATTCAGCCGGACAGCCCGTCTTCGCGGGTACTTTTCACGAGCAGTTTCAGCTCGGCGCCGGCGGTGCAGGCGCGGGAGACGTCGACCACGCCGTCACGGCGGAGTTCGGCGATCATGCGGGTGAAGCGGCTGACGGCGTGGGCGACGCGGTCCTCCCACACGCGGACGTGGTCCTCGTCGTCGCTGTCGAGATCGAGGATCGCCCCGATCAGCGCATGATGCCGCTCGGCCAGATCGTCGCGCACGGTGGCTGCGGCCATCGCATCCCACCAGTTCGTGGTGACGTGGTCTTCGAGGCGGCTGGTCACCCAGTTCAGTTCCAGCATGGTGTCGACGCGGGTGTGAGCGGCCGCGACAGTCTCGACCGGGCAACCACGCCGACGGGCGGTCTCGATCAGGGCGAACGCCTCGGCGAGGAACCGAAGTCGCTCCGTCGTCTCCGCGATCGTGGTCGGGCGGGGACGACCGGCGACCAACTCGCGGACGCCGGGACGGTACCGAGCGATCTCCTCGATGACGTCGAGTGGCGCCGGCCGGTGGCGCAGAATCCAGGATGCGGTGTGCTCGATGAAGTGCTGGAGGGTGTGCAGAAGGTTCCAACGCTCGACTGGGGTGATGTCGGTGCGCCGTTCGGCGTCCGTCCACAGCTCGTCGATGTCGAAGACGGCCCGGACAACGGCGTAGGCCCGCGCGACCGCCGGCGTCTTGACGCCGAGGCGTTCCTCGAGTTGATAGATCAGGCCGGGACCGACATGGTTGATCAGGTCGTCGGCAATCTTCGTTGCCACGATTTCCCGCGCCAGCCGGTGGTGCCGGATCTCCTCGTGGAGGTGATGGCGGATCCGCGACGGGAAGTAAGAGGTCAACGCGGAGGCGAAGACCGGTTCGTCGGGAACAGCGGATTCGAGCAGGTCCTGTTGCACGACGTTCTTCGATTGGGCGAGAAGGACCGCGATCTCGGGGCGGGTGAGGCCGAGACCGGCCTGAGTCCGCGATACCAATTCCTTCTTGGTCGGCAGCACCTCGATAGTCCGGTTGACGCCGTTGTTGTGTTCGAGGTTGTCGATGAGTCGTTCGTGACGGTTCAGCAATCTCGGAGCCTGAGAGGCGGCGAGGCTGATTGCGAGCGTTTGGCTTTCGCCGTTGCGGAGCACCGCATCGGCGACATCCGGGCGGGAGACGGCCAGGAGGGTGTTGCGTTCGTCCTGGTCGATCCGTCCGGCGTGCACGGCGACGTCGAGTGCGATCTTGAGGTTGACCTCGAGGTCCGAGGTGGCGACGCCGGCGGCGTTGTCGATGAAGTCTGCATTGATTCGGCCGCCGCCGAGCGCGTATTCGATGCGCGCCCGCTGGGTCAGCCCGAGGTTGCCGCCTTCCCCGATCACCGCGCACTGCAGCTGCGCTGCATCCACTCGCACAGAATCGTTGGCCGGATCGGCGGCGTCGGCATGGGTTTCGGTCGATGCTTTGACATACGTGCCGACTCCACCGTTCCACAGCAGGTCGACGCGGGCGGTCAGGATTGCCTTGATCAGCTCGTTCGGTGAGCTCATGTGCTGCTGCACGCCGAGCAGTTCCCGGGCCTCGGTGGAGAGTGCGATCCTCTTGGCTGTGCGCGGCCAGATGCCGGCGCCGGCGGACAGGGTGGTGCGGTCGTAGTGATCCCAGGTGGATCCCGGAAGCGCGGACAGGCGTGTGCGTTCGGCGAACGAGATGACCGGATCGGGGTCGGGATCGATGAAGATGTGTCGATGGTCGAACGCAGCGACCAGCTTGATCGACTCGGACAACAGCATTCCGTTTCCGAACACGTCACCGGACATGTCGCCGATGCCGGCGACGGTGAACGGCTCGGTGTCGACGTCGACGCCGAGTTCGTCGAAGTGCCGGCGCACCGAGACCCACGCGCCGCGTGCGGTGATGCCCATGGCTTTGTGGTCGTATCCGCTCGAGCCGCCCGAAGCGAACGCGTCGCCGAGCCAGTACCCGGCGTCGACGGCTATCGTGTTCGCCAGGTCCGAGAACGACGCCGTCCCTTTGTCTGCGGCCACCACCAGGTAGGTGTCCGGGCCGTCGTACGTGACCGTCTGTCCCGGAGCGACGGTGCGACCGTCGACGATGTTGTCGGTGACGTCCAGCAGACCGCGAATGAACGTCGAATACGCTTCTGCAGGAGTGATATCCGGATTCTTCCGGACGAAGGCACCTTTAGCCCCTACTGGGACGATCGGGGAGTTCTTGACCGTCTGGGTCTTCATCAGGCCCAGGACCTCGGTGCGGTAGTCCTCGGGGCGGTCGGAGAACCGCAACCCACCCCGCGCGACGGCCCCGCTGCGCAGATGGATGCCCTCGACGTCGTTGGCGTAGACGTAGATCTCGCGATAGGGGACAACGGGTCCTGTGAGTGCGAGTTTGCTCGAGTCGAGTTTGAACGAGGCGTAGCGCTTCGGTGTGCCGGTGGCGTCGGGTTGGTACCAGTTCGTCCGTAGGCATGCGGTGACGAACGACTCCAGCGACCGCATGATCCGATCTTCGTCCAAGGTCGTTGCGGCATCCAGATGTTCACGCATGGTCGAAACAGCTTCCGCGACAGCCGCACCTCGGTCGTCGAGTTCGGGATCGAACCGCGCACCGAAGTAGCGCACAAGAGACTCGGCGAACTCGCTGTGCCGCAGGAGGGTGTCGATGACGTAGCTCTCGGACAACCCGAGCCCGGCCTGGCGGACGAACCGGCTCGCGGCACGGACGAGAACGATATCCCGCCAGGACAGCCCACCAGTGAGGATCAGCTTCGCATAGCCGTCGATCTCGAAAGCATGCAGCGCATGCGCTTCGAACGCCTCCGACACCAAACTCACCGACCGACTGCGCCACGCCTGCGGCGTCTGGAAAGTGAACCTGTGCAATGTCCCGCGGGCGGACAGATCTTCGGGAAGCGGAATCGTGTCCCGATCAGCGACACGCAATCCGAAGTGCTCGAACACCATGGCGACATCGGCCAGCAACGGACTCGTCCCGGGCCAGAGGATTATCGCCTCAACACGGTCGCTCGTCGTTCCGGACAGAAATTTCATGCGCGGGACGTCCACGCCGTGTGCGTTGGCGAGGACCAGCCGAATCACGGCGTCGTCCAGGTCCAGAGCTGATGGTGATGACATGTGGTCTGTCGGTGCGGCGCTCTTGCCCATCGCAGCTTCCTCCCGAGTGGTCCTGGTCAACAAGTGTGTGCGGAACCGCGAAGAAACGAGTTAGACGAACCGGCCATAGATTTGTCATCTCTTGTACCTCAGTGCCATATATGTGGCGATCCGAAGCTCATACAGTCCTCGGTGACCCGACTGGAGGACACGACATGACTGCTGTGCACACACCCGTCGGCGGACCGCAGCTCGAGCAGGTACGCCGCATCGTCACCGAGGTACCCGGACCCCGCTCCCAGGAACTCGCGGCCCGCCGATCCGCCGCACTTCCGGCGGGGTTGACCAGCGGCGCGGGCATCTACACCGCGGCCGCCGGTGGCGGAGTCCTCGTCGACGTCGACGGCAACTCGTTCATCGACTTCGGCAGCGGCATCGCCGTCACCACCGTCGGCAACGCCGCCCCGCGGGTGGTCGAGCGGGCTTCCCGCCAGCTGGCGAAGTACACGCACACCTGTTTCCTCGCCACCCCGTACGAGCCGTACATCGCGGTGGCCGAGGCGCTCAACCGGCTCACCCCCGGTAATCACGAGAAGCGCACCGCGCTGTTCAACACCGGCAGCGAGGCGGTGGAGAACGCCGTCAAGTACGCGCGGGCGGCGACCGGACGGCCCTCGGTGGTCACCTTCGATCACGCCTTCCACGGGCGCACCCTGATGACGATGACGATGACGGCGAAGAACCAGCCCTACAAGAGCACCTTCGGCCCCTTCGCCCCCGAGGTGTACCGCGCACCGATGGCATACCCCTACCGGTGGCCTAGCGGCGCCGAGAATGCGGCCGACGAGGCTTTCGCCCAGTTCGAGATGCTCGTCGATTCCCAGATCGGCGCCGACGCGGTGGCCTGCGTCGTGGTCGAACCGATCCAGGGCGAGGGCGGATTCATCGTCCCGGCCGAGGGCTTCCTGCGCCGCATCGCCGACTTCTGCCGGGACCGCGGCATCGTATTCGTCGCCGACGAGGTGCAGGCCGGCATCGCGCGCACCGGGACGTGGTTCGCCTCCGAGTACGAGGGCGTCGTGCCCGACCTGATCGTGACCGCGAAAGGACTGGCCGGCGGGATGCCGCTCGCCGCGGTCACCGGTCGCGCCGACATCATGGACACCGCGCACGCAGGCGGGATCGGCGGCACCTACAGCGGCAACCCCGCCGCCTGCGAGGCGGCGCTCGGGGTGTTCGAGACCATCGAGAAAGACGGCTTGCTCGAGCGGGCACAGACCATCGGCGACATCATGTTCCGCGAACTGCGCGACATCGCCGCCACGACCGACATCATCGGAGACATCCGCGGGCGCGGCGCCATGGTAGCGATCGAACTCGTCCAGCCCGGCACCAAGACTCCCAACCGCGAGGCCCTCGCCGCGATCAACCGCTACTGCCTGACGCACGGCCTGCTCACGCTGACCGCGGGCACCTTCGGCAACGTCCTGCGCTTCCTTCCCCCGCTGTCGATCTCGGACAAACTCCTCCGCGAAGGCTTCTCGGTTCTCCGGGAAGCGTTCGCCGCTCTGTAGCACCCCGCACCCGAAGAAGGACGGCCCCCACATGACCACACCCGGACACCTGCACCATCTCGTCGACGGACAATGGCTCGCCGGCGCCGGCGATACCGTCGTCAGCACCAGCCCGGCCGAGCCGGACGTCGTCGTCGCCCAGGGACGACTGGCCGACACTGCGGCACTCGACGGGGCCGTCGCGGCAGCTCAACGGGTCAAGCGTGAGTGGGCGCGTACACCCGCGCACGAGCGTGGCGCGATCCTCGTCCGTGCCGCGGGAACCGTGGAGAACGCAGCCCAGGAGTGGGGCACCGAACTCGCCCGCGAAGAAGGAAAAACCAGGCCCGAAGGCATCGGCGAGGTATTGCGCGCAGCCCAGATCCTGCGCTACTACGGCAACGACGCCGACCGCGACGCAGGCGAGGTCTTCTCCTCGCCGCGACGAGGTGAACGCATCCTGGTCACCCGCAAACCCATTGGCGTGGTGGGTGTGATCACCCCCTTCAACTTCCCGATCGCCATCCCGGCGTGGAAGATCGCCCCGGCCCTGACCTACGGCAACACCGTGGTCTGGAAACCGGCCAGCACCGTGCCGTTGCTGGCGATGCGCCTGGCGCAGGCCCTCACCGACGCGGGCCTGCCCAGCGGTGTGCTGAACCTCGTGATCGGTGACCGGACCATCGGCAACGGTCTCGTCGAACATCCGGGCATCGACGCGATCACGTTCACCGGTTCCACCGGGGTCGGCCGCAGGATCGCCGCGGCCGGCGCCGCCCGCGGCGTGCCGGTGCAGGCGGAGATGGGCGGCAAGAACGCTGCCGTCGTCCTCGGCGATGCCGACCTCGAGCTGGCCGCCGAGCAGGTGCTGCTCGGCGCGTTCCGCTCGACCGGGCAGAAGTGCACCGCGACCTCCCGGCTGATCGTCACCGACGACATCGCCGAGGACTTCCTCGCCGAACTCGGCAAGCGCGCCGACGCGCTGAATGTCGGTAACCCCGTTCAGGACGGCACCGAGATGGGGCCGGTGGTCGACGCCGCCGCCCGCACCTCGATCCGGGCCGGCATCGATCGCGCCATCGAGCAGGGCGCGCGCCCCATCGCCGGCGGCCACGAATACTCCGAGGGCGCCTTGGCAACAGGGTATTTCGTCCCGCCGACGATCCTCGAGCTACCCTCGCAGGCCCCCGATGTCTGGCGTGAGGAACTGTTCGGCCCTGTACTGGCGGTCCGGCGAGCAGGAAGCGTCGACGACGCCTTCGCCCTGGCGAACGACAGCGAATTCGGTCTCTCCGCCGCCATCTTCACCCAGGACCTCACCCGCACACTGGACGCCATCGCCGACATCGACGTCGGCATCCTGCACATCAACTCCGAATCCGCCGGCGCGGACCCCCACGTCCCGTTCGGCGGCGCGAAGAAGAGCGGATACGGTCCGAAGGAGCAGGGCCGCTCGGCACGCGAATTCTTCACCCACACCACCACGGTGTACCTGCGGGGCGGGCAGGCAACGATATGAGAATTGGCATCCTTGGCGTCCATGCCGTTGAGCATGCCAACGCATGGATGACGGTGCTGCAGCGTCATATTCCGGACACGAGTTCGTGAGGGACGAAACTCCTTTTACTTCGTCGAACATTTAACGGAGCATGCTTCGACGAATCCGGATATGCACCGCCGAACCGAAAGTCCGGCACAACCGGATCCCCCTGGTGGTCCGGGCGCGGCTCGATCAGCACGCCCGGACCACACGTGCTCTGTTCCAGCCGGTAGCTGCCGGCAGCCCGATCAGTCTTCTTCAGTCGCAGTGTTCTGGACCACCTCGAACCACGTGGAATCCGTCTGGCCGGCTTCAAGTCCCACGAGCTCTTCACGAGTCGAGCGGAAGGCTTCGTCATGATGCCAGGCCGACCAGTCTTCGCTCGTCTCCCAGACGCCGACAATTGCCCGCTCGAGTGGCTCATCGACCCCTTTCAGAAGCTGCGCCGATATCCACCCTGGCTTGTCGCGCGCCGCAGCAACGCGCTCGTGCATTGCGCGGTCCCATCGCTCGGCACCCTCCTCGCGAAGCACAACTCTCGTGATGATTGTCATCATTCTGACTCTCCTTTCCGGCCCTCCTCAGAATGAACCCGTGGGTCGACAAACTCCAGGGTGTGGCAGCACGCCGCGGAAATGACGTACCGGAGTGTCATCGGGAGTCGGATCAATGGGCCGCAACCCTCCTGCACGGGAAAGGTACTCACGGTTCCGGACCACGGGACCTGCGTTGACGGCGGCCGAAACCATCGCACCTGGCGGTCCCCTGACGTTGCGGAACGCCCAACGGATGTTCAAGGCTGTAGTGGTCAGACCCAGTACTCCGACGGCGATGCACTACCTGCACGCCGCGCATCCACACCGCTGGCGCCCACCGATTGAACCTTCTGGCCGCGGCATCTCATGCCTTGTCTGGTTGTGGAAGACCAGGGGTGATGTCCGGGCCTGGGCCCGCGTGGCGCGGGGATGCAGACCTTCGTCGAGGATACCGGGTTTCGTCAGTCGTACTGGTTGTTGCTCATCTGTATAGTGGCGGTGAGAAGAGAAGAGGTGGGTATGGAGCCCTTGGTTGATCCACGTGCCAGCGATGCGGACCTGACGGCGAAGGCCCGCATTCGTAATGCGGCGCTCGATCTGTATTCCCGTGACGGGGAGGATCGGGTGTCGATGCGGGCGGTTGCCGCGGCCGCGGGGGTCACGGTGGGGCTGGTGCAGCACCATTTCAAGACCAAGGCGGGTATCCGAGATGCCGTCGAGCAGTTGGTCATCGACTATTTCGCGACCGCGATCGCGGGAGCCGCGAGCACGGGGTCGCCGGCGGAGGTGGCGTCGGCACGCGACGAGGCGGTCGGCCGGATGCTGGAGGCGAATCCGACTGTCGTGAACTATATTCGGCGCGCACTGCTCGATCCGGGCCCGAGGGGTCGTCTCCTCGAGCGTCTGACCGACCTCACGTACGCGGAGATCACGAAGTTACGGGACTCCGGTGTCGCCTCGACGAAGAAACGCGACAGCGTGCAGGTGATCGAGGTTCTGGTGCGCCAGCTCGGGCAGCTGTTTCTCGCGCCGATGATCAACACGATGTGGGAGCAGTTGGCCGGCCCGGACGCGCCGGTGGAGGATCGGCCGGTTCTGGTGGTGGGGATGGAGGATCCCGATCCGGCTTCGTGACCTCGGCCGGGCCCGCCGGTCACGCGATTACGGCAGACATCAGTGCGGGTGCACCCTCGGGGTGCACCCGCACTGTCGTTCCGGCCGGGGGGACCTCAGCCGAGCCGTTCGATGATGGTGACGTTCGCCTGGCCGCCGCCCTCACACATGGCCTGGAGTCCGTACCGCCCGCCGGTGCATTCGAGTTCGTGCAGCAGGGTGGTCATCAGCCGGGTGCCGGTCGCTCCGATCGGGTGGCCGAGGGCGATCGCGCCGCCGTGGGGATTGAGCCGTTCGGGATCTGCTCCGATGTCGTGGAGCCAGGCCATCGCGACGGGCGCGAAGGCCTCGTTGACCTCGTAGGCGTCGATCTGGTCGATGGACAGGCCGCATCGGTCCAGGGCCCGGCGGGTCGCCGGGATGGGGGCGGTGAGCATCATGATCGGATCCGCTCCCAGCACGCTCATGTGGTGCACGCGGGCGCGCGGTGTGAGGCCGAATCTGTTCACCGCCGACTCGGAGGCGATGAGCATGCCCGAGGCACCGTCGCTGATCTGGCTGGATACCGCGGCGGTCAGCCGGCCCTGCGGGGTCAGGGTGGGCAGTGCTGCCATCTTCGCCGCCGTAGTGGCCGGGCGTGGGCACTCGTCCACGGCCACGCCGTCGAAGGGTTCGATTTCGGCGTCGAAGTATCCCTGCTCGAGGGCGTGCACGGCCCGGCGGTGGCTTTCGAGGGCGTAGGCCTCCATCGCGGAGCGGTCGAAGTTCCATCGCCGGGCGATCAGTTCGGCGCCCCGGAACTGGGAGATCTCTTCGCCGCCGTACCGGGCGGTCCACGTCTTCGAACCCGAGTACGGATCGGTGGCACCGTACGGTTCGCCGGCCGTGACGGACGACATCAGCGGGATCTGACTCATGTTCTGGACGCCGCCGGCCACGACGATGTCCGCGGTCCCGCTCATCACGGCCTGCGCCGCGAAGTGCACCGCCTGCTGGGAGGACCCGCATTGCCGGTCCACGGTGACCCCGGGCACCGACTCCGGCAGTCCGGCCCCGAGCGCCGCGATCCTGGCGATGTCGCCGGACTGTGCCCCGATGGTGTCCAGGCACCCCAGGATCACATCGTCCACCATGGCTGGGTCGAAATCGTTGCGCCCGATCAGGGTTCGGATGACATGCGCCGCGAGGTCGACCGGGTGCGCGCCGGCGAGGCCACCCCCGCGTCGGCCGACGGGGGTCCGAACCGCGTCCACGATGTATGCCTGTGACACGTGCTGCTCCTTCGTTGCCGGGGCGTCGTTACCGCGGTGCCATGCGGATGGCGCCGTCGAGGCGGATGGTTTCGCCGTTGAGCATCGGGTTGGTGACGATCGCCTCGACGAGCTGGGCGTATTCGCTGGGATCCCCGAGTCGGCTGGGGTGCGGGACCTGGGCGCCGAGGGACTGCTGCGCCTTCTCCGGGAGGGTGGCGAGCAGCGGGGTCTTGAACAGGCCGGGGGCGATGGTGTTCACCCGGATCTGCAGTGACGCCAGATCGCGGGCGATGGGCAGGGTGGCCCCGACGACGCCGCCCTTCGATGCGGAGTAGGCGGCCTGCCCGATCTGCCCGTCGAACGCGGCGACCGAGGCGGTGTTCACGATGACTCCGCGTTCACCTGCGACCGGCTCGTTCTGCGCCATCGCGTGGGCGGCGAGGCGGATGACGTTGAAGGTTCCGGTGAGGTTGACCTTGATGACGCGCTCGAACGCGTCCAGTGGGAACGGTCCGTCCTTGCTTACGGTCTTGATGGCGTTGCCGATTCCGGCGCAGTTCACCACGATCCGCAGTCCGCGATCGATATTGGCCAGCGCGACGGCGTCGGTGACCGCGGCGTCGTCGGTGACGTCGGCGGGCACGAATTGCACGGACTCCCCCAGCGCGGTGAGGTCGGCGGGGTCGGCGGACGGCAGGTCGAGCGCGATCACGCGGGCGCCGGACTTCGCCAGCGTGGTGACGGTGGCCAGACCGAGGCCGGATGCGCCGCCGGTGACGAGGGCGGTGGTGCCGGAAATGTTCATGGGTGTACTCCTGTGAAGTGATGCGGGGACGAACGACTGGGGTGGGTCAGAGGGTGCGGGCGATGAGGTCTTTCATGACCTCGTTGGTGCCGCCGTAGATCTTCTGCACGCGTGCCGCGGTGTACATCTGGGCGATCGGGTATTCCATCATGTAGCCGTAGCCGCCGAAGATCTGCAGGCAGCGGTCGACGATCTCGCACTGCTTCTCCGATCCCCACAGCTTGGCCATCGATGCGGTCGCGGCGTCGAGGGTGCCGTCGATGGCCCGTTGGATGCAGTGGTCGATCAGTGTCTTGCCGGCCAGGACCTCCGTCTTGCATTCGGCCAGCACGAATTTGGTGTTCTGGTAGTCGAGGACCGACTTGCCGAACACGGAGCGGTCCTTGGCGTAGCGGATGGCCTCGGTGACGGCGGCTTCGGCCATGGCGACGCCGGTGATGCCGATGCTCAGCCGTTCCCGTGGGAGTTGCTGCATCAACTGGTAGAAGCCCTGGCCCTCGACGCCGCCGAGGAGGTTGCCGACGGGGACACGCATGTCGGTGAAGAACAGTTCGCGGGTGTCCTGTCCGTGCTGACCGATCTTCTGCAGGACGCGACCGCGTTCGAAGCCGGGCAGGCTGTCGGTTTCGGCGACGAGCAGCGAGATGCCCTTCGCTCCGAGGGAGGCGTCGGTCTTGGCGACGATGATCAGCAGATCGCAATGCGAGCCATTGGAGATGAACGTCTTCGACCCGTTGATCACGTAGTCGTCGCCGTTGCGGATGGCGGTGGTCCGCACCGACTGTAGATCCGATCCGGTGCCGGGTTCGGTCATCGCGATGGCGAGGACCAGCTCACCGGTGACCAGTTTCGGCAGCCACCGCGCCCGCTGCTCGTCGGTGCCGAATGCGGAGATGTAGTGGGCGGCGATCGTGGAATGCACCCCGAACCCGAACGCGGAATCGTGGGCGAACGTCAACTCCTGCTGGACGACGGCCTCATGGCCGAAGTTGCCGCCGCCACCACCGAATTCCTCCGGAAGGTCGAGGCACAGCAGTCCCGCGGCACCGGCCTTGTTCCAGAAGTCACGGTCGACCTGGTGTTGCGCGGCCCACCGTTCCTGATGGGGTGTGCATTCCTTGTGGAAGAACTCGGCGGCGTGCTTCCGCAGCACCTGCTGGTCGTCGTTCTCCCACGGGGAGCGGTAATCGGGAAATAGTTCAGACATGACGGGCTTCTACTTTCCGGTGAAGGCGGGGGCGCGTTTGGCGAGGAACGCGGACTGCCCCTCGTGACAATCCGCAGACCGTACGGCGATGTGGAAGTTGCGTTTTTCGTGTTCGAGGCCCTGGCTCAGTGACGTCTCGAGTGCGCGCAGAGCGGCGTCCTTGGCCAGCGCCACCGCCAGCGGGGAATTCTTCGCGATCCGCTGTGCGAGAGCAACGGCGTGCGCCCGTGCCTCACCGTCCGGGACCGTCTCGGCGATCAGGCCCGCGGCGCAGGCTTGGTCGGCGGTGCGGAAGTCACCGGACAGCAACATCGCCATGGCCTTTGACTTTCCGACCGCACCGACCAGACGCTGGGTGCCCCCGGCGCCGGGGATCACTCCCAGCTTGACTTCGGGCACTGCGAATTTCGCAGATTCACCCGCGATGGCGATGTCGCAGGCGAGGGCCAGTTCGCACCCGCCGCCCAGCGCCAACCCCTCGATGGCGGCGATGACGGGTTTGGGGAAGGTCGCCAGGTCGGACCAGAACGTGCCCCCGAACTCCTCCCGCGCGCCGAGCAGCGCGGCGTCACGAAGAGTGTCGAAGCCGGTGATGTCGGCTCCGGCGCAGAACGTTCCGCCTGCCCCGGTGATGATCACCGCGCGAATGTCGTCGTCGTGCCGGAGGGCGCGCAATTCTGCGGCCATCGCGGCGAGCAGATCGTTGCTCATGCTGTTCTTCGAGGCGGGGCGGTTGATCTCGAGGATGGCGATGCCGCCCTGCCGGGTGGTGACGAGAATTGCCGGTGTTTCAGTCACAGGGTGTCCTTGTAGATGTCGGCGTGCGCGGCGCGCATCACCTTCTTGTCGAGCTTGCCGACGCTGGTTCGGGGCAGTCGGTCGCAGAAGACGACCGTGTCCGGCAGCTGCCACTTGGCGAACGACCCGGCGAGGAGGGCGTGGATCTCCTCGATCGGCAGGTCGTCGCCGTCCGTGGTGACGACCAGCGCCACGGGGCGTTCCTGCCAGCGCGGGTGGTGGACGCCGACCACGGCGGCTTCGGCGACTTTCGGGTGGGCGGTGATCGCGTTCTCCATGTCGATGGACGAGATCCATTCGCCGCCGCTCTTGATGACGTCTTTGATGCGGTCGGTCAGTTTCAGGTAGCCGTGCGCGTCGATCTTGCCGACGTCTCCGCTGCGCCAGTACCCGTCCTGGAAGCGGTCGCCGTCGTCGTCGAGTTTGTGGTAGCGCTCGATGATCCAGGGTCCGCGGAGCAGGATCTCACCCTGCGCCTGTCCGTCGTGCGGCAGGTCGTTGCCGTCGGCGTCGACGATCCGGATGTCCACACCGTTGACCGGAAGACCCTGCGAGCGTTTGAGATCCCACTTCTGCTCGTCGGTGAGCGTGGTGCGCAGCGACGGCTTGATCGCACCGTTTGCGGTGACGAACGGCGTGGTCTCGGTGGCGCCGTAGCCGTGCAGGATGTCGGCGCCGGTCAGGTCGTGGAAACCGCGCATCATCGACAGTGGCGGCTCGGTGGCACCGGAGAGCAGTTTCGTCCGCCGGAAATCGGGTTTGACGTCCAGGGTCCTGATGTAGTCGAGCATCGGCTCGAAGATCGCCGGCGCGCCGTTGGCGACGGTGACCTCTTCGGCGATCATCTCGTCGACCAGCACCGAGGTGTCCTCGGCCATGTACCGGCCGGGAAGCACGATCTTCGCGGCGCTGTAGGTTCCGGTCTGCGGCAGCCCCCAGGACTGTCCGTGGAACATCGGGGTGATGAGCATGACGGCGTCGTCCGCGCTCATACTCAGCGCTGCCGCCTGACTCATGGTGTGCAGGTAGATTCCTCGGTGCGAGTAGTAGATCCCCTTGGGCCGCCCGGTGGTTCCGGTGGTGTAACACGCACTGTAGGTGGCGTGTTCGTCGATCATGGGCCAGTCGTACACCTCGCTCGCGTCGGCCATGAGGTCCTCGAAGTGGTGGACGTTCTCGAGCGTGGTGCTGATCTGCGACATCGGCTTGTCCGACATCAGCACCCAGCCCTTGACGTTCGGTGCGTGTGGGGCGAGGGCTTCGGCGACAGGGAGCAGGGACTCGTCGACGAAGATGAACCGTGCGTCACTGTGACCCACCACGTAGGCGAGGTCTTCGGGTGACAGCCGCAGGTTCATCTGCAGCATTGCCGCGGCGATACCCGGGATCGCCCAATACAGCTCGTAGTGCCGCTTACTGTTCCAATCCAGGATGCCGACCATGTCGGCCGGCCCGATCCCGAGCCACGTCAGGACGTTCGCCGCCCGCTGGACCCGCCGGTAGGCGTCGGCGTAGGTGTAGCGGTCCCAGCCGCCGTCCGCGGTGCGGAACACGATCTGCTGTTCGGGGTACGTGCGGGCCGAGTGCCGGATCAGGGTGGTGGTGTTCAACTGGTAGTGGTCGCCGTGCGTGGACGGTAGACCTTGGATGATCGCGCTCGTCATCACTGCTCCTCAGATCCGTTCGATGATGGTGGTGTTGGCGGTGCCGTTCGCCTCGCAGATGCTCTGCAGCCCAACCGATGCGCCGGAGCGCTCGAGCTCGCACAGCAGGTCGGTGAGCATCCGGGCGCCGGTCGATCCGAGGGGATGGCCGATGGCGACCGATCCGCCGTTGACGTTGAGCTTGTCGTCGGGGACCCCGAATTCCTGTGCGAACATCATCGGGACTCCGGCGAAGGCCTCGTTGACCTCGAAAAGGTCGATGTCGTCGACCCCGAGACCGGAGAACTCCAGAGCCTTGCGGGTGGCGTCGAGGACCGCGGTGAACTGGATGACCGGATCGGCGCCTGCCACCGACAGCGCGCGGAACCGTGCCCTGGGCGTCAGTCCGTGGCGTTCGGCGAACGCGCGGTCGGCGATCAGCAGGGCGGCGGCACCATCACTGAGCTGCGATGAGTTCGCGGCGGTGGTGCGCCCGTCGGCGGCGAACACCGTCTTCAACGATGCCATCTTGTCGCGGTCGAGGTGCTCGCGGATGCCCTCGTCACTCTCGACGAGCGTGCTGGCCGCATCGTCGGGATTTACCCGCATCGGTACCAACTGCTCGCGGAACTTCCCCGCCCGGGTCGCAGCGAGAGCGCGCCCATGGCTGCGGGCGCTGAAGGCGTCCAGGGCAGCCCGGCTCAGGTCGAATTTTTCGTTCATCAGCTCCGACGACGGGCCCTGCGCCACGAGGGCGCCGCCGTAACGGGCGAGTTCGCGCGGGCTGTAATGCGGTCCGAGCGGTGCCCCGGGCACCATCGCGGCCGGCATCGGCACCTGCGACATCGACTCGACACCGCAGGCGATCGCGAGATCGTAGGAGCCCGCGAGCACGCCCTGCGCGGCGAAGCTGACCGCCTGCTGACCCGAGCCGCACTGCCGGTCGACGGTCACCGCGGGCACCGACTCCGGAAATCCGGCGGCGAGCACGGCGTGCCGGCCGATGTTGCCCGCCTGTTGTTCCTGCTGCAGCACGCAACCGGTGATCACGTCGTCGATCTGGGCGGGATCGATGCCGGTGCGCTCGATCAACTCCCGCAGCGTCTGTCCGAGCAGGTCGACCGGGTGCCAGGCGCTCAGGGCGCCGCCCCGCCGCCCGACCGGGGTGCGGACTGCGCCGACGATGACGGCTTCGCGAACGGTCATGCTGGTACTCCTTGTCCAGGTTTCTGAATTCCGATGAGCGGTATGTCGAGCCGCTCGGCGAGTTCTTCCCAGTCCTTGCTGGTCCGGGTGGCGAAGATGCGCTCGAGTTCGTCGCGTTCCCCCGAGACGCCCAGGGCGCCGAGGGTGCGGGACCAGAAATGCGGTTCGAGCGCCGCAAGGGCGATGTGCCCGTCGGAAGTGGCGTAGATGCCGTATCCGGGAACGGCGCCACCGAGCGGTGTCGACGAATGCCCCATCAGTCCGTGGCGCACCGCGGCACCGGCATCGGCTGCCGCATCCGCGAGGACCACACGGTAGCTCTCCCCCCGACGGGGTTTCGACGATGCACCGAGAGCGAGGAGAGCTGCCGACACGGCACGTTCGGCGCCGAGCAGGTCGGCGACGGGAACGGTGGGCATGAGCGGCGGCTGCAGTGTGCCGTTCACCGCCTGGTAGGTCAGGTCGTGACCGGGCAGGTCCTCGAGTGCGCCGTCGTGGCCGACGATCTCCACGTGCGCGAGGCGTGGGTGCACCGACTGCAGTTCGGTGAGCCCGAGTCGGCGCAGCGCGGAGGGCCGCATGGCGGTCACCAGTAGGTCGGAGGCCGCCAACTCGGTATCCAACCGTTCGCGTCCCGCCGGATCCTTCAGATCCACTGTGAGAACCTGCTGGCCCTGTGTGAGTTCGCGATACCACTGCGGGCACGCGCTGCGGAGCGGATCACCCTCGGGCGGTTCGATCTTGGTGACCGCCGCTCCCATCACCTGCAGGCGGGCGACGGCGAGTGGTCCCGGCAGATTCACGGCAAGTGTGAGGACCCGTACGCCCTCGAGCGATTTGGATTCGAGCATCAACATTCCCTTCGTTGCTATACAACTGTATCGGAAAATATCTGTTTGTAAATAGAACTGGTCAGCGGTATCGCATCGCGCGCTCGTCGCGGGAGCTCGGGGTGCGCCGCGCTTCAGGCTTTACATATGAATGTTTTTCTATACAGTCGTATAGGAGAACGAAGTGCCGCGATCGTCACCGTTCAGCGAACTTCGTTGCGCCAGAACACAATTATCACAACTTAGGAATCAGTCATGAGCTATGCCCGCACAGCAGGTCCTCGGCCCGTCCTGGCCGACAAGTTCGGCCTTCGGGACAAGGTTGTCGTGATCACCGGGGCGTCGTCGGGGCTCGGGGTCGCGTTCGCCGCGGCATGTGCCGAGGCCGGTGCGGACGTGGTGGTCGCCGCACGGCGCGCACCCCTTCTGGAGGACACCCTCGCCACGGTGACCGGCACCGGTCGCAGCGGCCTCGCCGTGGCCGCGGACGTCACGGACGCCGACGACTGTCACAAGGTGGTCGGTGCGGCCGTGGAGCGGTTCGGGCGCGTCGATGTGCTGGTCAACAACGCCGGCATCGAAGACCACGCACCCGCGTCGCGGCTGTCGTTGGCCGAGTTCGAACGGGTCGTCGCGGTGAACCTCACGGCATGCTTCTCGATGGCTCAGGCCGTCGCCCCGGCGATGGCGCCTGGCTCGTCGATCGTGAACGTGGCCAGCGTCATGGCGCACACCACACTCGACGCCCCCACGACGGCGTACTCGGCGTCGAAGGCCGGGCTCCTCGGTCTCACCCGGTCACTCGCGCGACAGTGGTCGGGGCGCAAGGGAATTCGAGTCAACGCACTGCTCCCGGGGTTCTTCCCCTCGGAGATGACCGACGGCATGCCCACCGAACTCATCGGTCCCCGACTCGTCATGGGCCGCCTCGGTGACCCGGCCGAACTCGCCGCGGCGATGGTCTTCCTCGCCTCCGACGCCAGCAGCTACATGACCGGAAGCCAGCTCGTGGTGGACGGCGGGTTACTGCTCTCATGAGTTCCCCGATCAACGAGCGGCCGATCGTCGTCGCCGGCGTATCCACCCGAGTGCTCGAAGTCGACGGAGACGGGCCGCCGATCCTGCTGCTGCACGGCTTCACCGACTCGGCGGACTCGTGGCGCCCGCTCCTCCAGGAGTTCGCGAGCCGGGGCCGCCGCGCAGTGGCGGTCGATCTGCCCGGCAGCGGTCGCGCCGATCGGCTGGCCCACCCGGCGTTGCCCCACCACGACGCGTTCGTCGACGGATTCGTGCGTGCCTACGCCGAACGCGGCGATGGGGTTGTGGTGGGAAACTCGCTCGGCGGCCTGCTCGCGCTGCGCGCGGCCGCCCGCAGCGAGGTGCCCCTCGGCGCCGTGGTCGGCATCGGGCCGGCAGGCCTGGCCTACGGCTGGCGACTGCGGTATCTCACGACGGTCCTGCGTTGCCTGGATCCGATGCTGCAGTTCGTCGACCGAGCACCCGTGCCCGCGGCGCTGATCCGCCGCGGGGCAGCGCGGTTCTATGCGCGCGGCCTCGCCGCAGGCCGCGCCGAGTCCGGGCTCGCGCTGCGGTACGCGGAGCACGTCCACGGCATGCGTGATGTGGGCAGATTGCGCAGCGATCTGCTCGCGCTGAGTCGGGAGAGCGATCACGACCCCCTGCGAACCGACCGGATCCGCCTACCGGTCCTACTGATCTGGGGCCGCGAAGACAAGCTGGCCGATCCGAACAGCGCGCCGGCCTTCCTGGCCACGGTGCCCACGGCAACACTCGAGACTCTCGACAACTGCGGCCACTGCCCGCAACTCGAGGAACCGGGCCGCATCGCCGACCTGATCCTGTCCACCCCCTGCAACCAACCGACACCGAAAGCAGACAGCTAATGGGCTCGACCCCGACCGCGAGCAACATCGATCGCGTCATCGCCACCATCGTCAACGGCATCGAGGTCGCCAGGTACGGCGGCCTCAAGACCGAGGAGGAGCCCGCACCGCACGACGTCGTGGCACACGAACCGGTGTACCGCCTGCGGCACTACTACCCGGACTCGCCTGCCGGGCTTCCGCCGGTCGTCCTCGTGCCACCGCTGTCGCAGGTTGCCGTCGTGTGGGACATTTCGCCGCAGACCAGTGCGGTCGCGATGCTGCGCGAGCAGGGCCTCGACCCGTGGGTGGTCGACTTCGGAGATCCGGCGGTCGAGCCGGGCGGCAACGAGCGCACGTTCGGTGACCACGTACTCGCCGTCGCCGACGCGGTGCAACGGGTCCGGCAGGCCACCGGTCGGGACGTGCATCTCGTCGGGTACTGCCAGGGCGGCATCTTCTGCTACACGGCGACCGCGTATCTCGGCAATGCCGGCGTGGCGAGCGTGATCGCGCTGGGCAGCCCGCTCACGACCCTCGACATCGACCGCGTCGTTCCACAGGACCTGTTCTGGGGCATCGTCGGGCTCGAGAGCAAGATCATCGGCAAGACCGGCCTTCCCCGATGGTTCGTCACACAGCTGTTCAACTGGTCGAGCCCACACCGCAACATCCGCAACGACATCGAGTTCCTGCTCGCCCTGCACGACCGCGAGTCGCTGCTGCCACGCGAACCGCAACGCAAATTCCTCAAAACCGGTGCGTGGATCAGCTGGTCCGGTCCCGCACTCGTCGAACTGCTCGAATTGCTCGCGGACAACCGCCTGGTCGAGGGCGGCGTCGTGATCGGTGACCGCACCGTCGGATTCGCGGACATCACCTGCCCGATCCTCACCTTCGTCGGGGAGGCCGACTTCCTGGCGCCTCCGGCGACGGTGCGCGCGGTCCGGCGGGCGGCACCCAACGCCGACATCCACGAATGCACCCTGCCGGTCGGACACTTCGGGCTGCCGGTCAGCTCACATGCCAAGCAAAAAACCTGGCCCGGCATCGGTGCGTGGGTGCGCTGGACGAACGGCGAGGGTGACCTGCCCGACTTCATACACGAACTCGAGCCGTCCTCCGACATCGAGGCACCGGTCCCACGCGGAAGCATCGCCGGACTGACCTACGGCGCCGGTCTCGTCGCCGGAACCGGGTTCAACCTCCCCGCCGCTCTGTCGCGCGCCGGGAAGCACCTGGCCACCACGGTCGTCGAGCTGTCGAGGGAAGCGGCCGCTGCGGCGCCCCGCCTGGTGCGGCTCGAATCGATGGGTCCGCGCACCACGATCTCCTACGGTGCGCTGCTCGACGACCTGGCCCGCTCGCGCCCGGACAAGGTGGCCTTCCTGTTCGCCGATCGCGTGCACACCCACGCGGAAACCAAACAACGCATCGACAGCGTCGTCTGCGGGCTGGTGTCGGCGGGTGTCCGCAAGGGCGAGCGCGTCGGAGTGCTCATGCACACCCGCCCGAGCTCCCTCGTCGCGATCGCGGCCCTCAACCGCATCGGTGCGGTCACCGTGCTGCACCGTCCGGGGCACGACCTTGCCGAAGAGATACGGCTCGGGCACGTGACGAAGATCCTCGCCGACCCCGAGCACGCGGCGACCGCGGCAACGACCGCGCTGCCGGTGTTCGTTCTCGGCGCAGTCCACGAAGACCGCGACATTCCGTCCGGCGCAGTCGACCTCGAGCAGGTCGATCCCGACCGCGTGCGCCTGCCTGCCTGGTACCGGGCGAACCCGGGGTGCGCCGGCGACGTCGCGTTCGTCCTCTTCGGCGGCGCTGAGGAGCAGACCCGCGCCGATCTGATCACCAACGGCCGGTGGGCGACCTCCGCGTTGGCGGCCTCGACCGCGTGCGCGTTGACCCCGGGCGACACGATCTACTCCAGCAGCCCACTGCACCACCCGACCGGTCTGCTGCTGGCGACGGCCGCCGCAACCGCATCCGGTGCCCGCGTGGCACTGATCGACGAGTTCGACCCCGACACGTTCTGGTCCCAGGTACGCCGCAACCGGGCCACAGTGGTGACCTACACCCGCGACATGCTCGAACCGCTGGTCGACGCGCCGGAGCGAATCAGGAAGAACCATCCCATTCGGCTCTTCGTCGGCTCGGCGATGCCGGCCGACCTGTGGCGGCGGGTCAGCGACCGGTTCGGATCGGTCGGTGTCCTGGAGATGTACGCCTCGACGCGTTCGGACGCCATCCTCGGCAATGTCAGCGGTCGCAAGATCGGTTCGGTGGGCAAACCGCTGCCGGGAACGCCACGGGTGTGCGTCGTCGAGATGGAGGACGGCCGGATCCGCACCGACGAGGACGGCTACGCGGTGCCTGCTCGGCCGGGACAAGTCGGCCAACTGCTCGTCGACGCCTCGGGGAAGATCTTCGCCGGCAACGACATCGCGCTGCGCGGTGTGTTCGACCGGGATGACGAGTGGATGGCTACCGGCGACCTGTTTCGCGTCGACCGGGACGGTGACTTCTGGTTCGTGACCTCGATGCCCGGCGCCACCGAACAACCCGAAGCGTGCCTCCTCGAACTCCGGGCGGTCGAGACGGCGTCGGCACAGTGACTGCGCGATGGGGAACTGGCAGCGAAACACGGCCCAGGCTCGGCAAGTCCGGTAACCCGCCGACTCGACGCCGTGGCGGCAGCCGGACCTCTTCCCGCGGCAGCACCGCGGGATCTCGCAGCGTCGATCAGTCCCGCCCGTACGCCGGATTGTCGCCGTCGACCACCACCCCCGCCTCGAGTTGCCGCCGGAGGAGGTTGAGCGCCGCGTGCTGGAGGAGGAGTACGGCCTCGACGTTCGTCCCGAGGATGCGCGCGACCTCGACGGCTGGGAGGCGGTGCGCGAGCCGGAGTCGCAGCACGGTCTTGTGGTGGTCGGGGAGGGTGTCCATCAGGATCGCGGCCCCGGCTGCCTCCTCGTCGTCGATGGTCACGACAGGCCTTTCTCTCGGATCGCACCACTGTCGCCGACCCGATGTCCCAGGTGGAAGGGACCGGCGTCCCGTTCGTCCGGGATCTTGCCGACACGGCTCCGACGGCCGGCCCGACGCTTACGCTGAATGTCATGGCCGCTCTTCGTGCGGAGTGGATCAGAATCTGGCGCAACCCGGCAGACACGCTCGCGACCGTTGCGTTCAACGCCGTCCTGATGATCGGGGCCTGGTTCCTGCTGCCCCGGAGCTGGTTGTTCGAGTGGACCGGGCCGTCCGGCTTCGCCCTGGCCCTCGCCGGCTGGATGTACGCCGACGTCACCGCCACCAACGTGCTGGCGCCGGACAGTGAGCGGGTTCTCGCCGCACTCGACGACCGGGACGCGCTGGGTGCGATGCTCGGCGCCAAGGCGGTGGCGCTGTGGATGCTGATCGCCCCGATCTGCGCGACCATCGCGATCGTCGTCGGTTTCGCCGAGCAGGACTGGCTGTTCACTGCGGTGGTGGTGGTCGCGGTGGCGCTGTGCCCGTTCGGTGCGCTCGCCGGGTCGAGTCTGGTCGGGGTGTACTTCCCGTATCACCAGCGGCCGCTGCGGTGGCGATGGGAACAACGTGCCCGGTGGCGCACCGTCGTCGTCCGGTGGCTGATCCTGCTGGTGGTGCCGTACGGGGTGTTCCCTGCGTTCTCGGCGGCGATCGCGGTCGTCCCGGTCGTGCTGTGGAACCTCGTGCGTCCGGCCGACGTGCAGACGCGGATGGGCACCGCGGACTTCGCGCTGTGCGTCGTCCTCGCCGTCGCCATCTCCGCGCTGATGTGGGCGGCGGCGCGGCGAATCGCCCTGTCACGCATACAACGCCACGAACCGTTGGCCGTCTACCTGCGTGACCGAGACAGGGGCTGAGCCGGATCTGTCGCGGGTCCCTGCCTACGTGAGTGCCGATGCGTGCCGGGACACACTTTGCCACTCACCTGCGCAGGTGAGTGGGAAAGCGTGCCGGGGCACACTTTGCCACTCACGTCAGGAGAGGTGCTCGGGCTGGGGCTGCGACTTGTGGACCTGGTCCGATCCGACCGCGTCCTGGCTCGCCTCCGGTGGGCATTCGGCGCTGTACTTGCCGGCGTGTTCCAGGGAGACGACGACGGACTTCGACGTGGGACAGTTGCTGCCGGTCGCCGTGGAATCGAGCGGCACCAGCGGATTGGTCTCCGGATAGTAGGCGGCGGCCGACCCCCGGGGCGTGTCGTACTCGACGATCCGGAAGTCGTGGGCGCAGCGGACGCGGTCGTCACCGTCCCAATGCGTGAAGAGGTCCACCATGTCGCCGTCGTCGAACCCGAGGGCCGCGATGTCGTCGCGGTGCAGGAAGATCACGCGGCGCCCGCCCTCGATGCCGCGGTACCGATCGCTGAGCCCGTAGATCGTGGTGTTGAACTGGTCGTGGCTGCGGATCGTCTGCAGGATCACGTGCCGCGGGGGCACCTGCAGCACGTCGATCGGGGACACCGCGAATTCGGCGCGCCCCGAGTGGGTGGGGAACGTCCGGGAGTCGCGCGGCGGGTGCGGCAGAACGAAGCCGCCCGGCTTGCGGACGTTCACCTCGTACCCTTCGCATCCGGGCACCACCCGCGAGATGTGCAGGCGGATGTTCGCGTAGTCGTCCCGCATCTTCTTCCACTCGAGACCGTAGCGGTCGCCGATCGTGGCCTCGGCGATGCGGGTGACGATCCCCACCTCCGAATCGAGGTGCGGGCTGGCCGGTTTCAACGGACCCCGGGAGGCATGAACCGAGCACACCGAGTCCTCGACGGAAATGAACTGCGGCCCACCGGCCTGGACGTCCTGCTCGGTGCGTCCCCGCGTCGGCAGGATCAGGGCCGTGTCGCCGCACACGAGATGCGACCGGTTGATCTTCGTCGAGACGTGGACCGTCATCCGGGTCTTGCGCAGCGCGGCCGCGGTGACGTCGGTGTCCGGGGCGGCCTGGACGAAGTTGCCGCCGAGCCCGAGGAAAAAGTGGGCCTTGCCGTCGCGCATGGCCCGGATCGAATCGACGGTGTCGTAGCCGTTCTCGCGGGGCGGGTCGAAGTCGAACTCCTTCGCGAGCGCGTCCAGGAAATGCCGCGGCGGGCGCTCCCAGATCCCCATCGTGCGGTCGCCCTGCACGTTCGAGTGCCCGCGCACCGGCAGCAGCCCGGCGCCGGGCTTCCCGATGTTCCCCTGGGCAAGAGCGATATTGGTGACTTCCTTGATGATCGCCACCGAGTTGTGGTGCTGAGTGAGCCCCATCGCCCAGCAGAACACGGTGGCATCGGAATCCCGCAGCATCCGGGCCGCGTCGGTGATCTGTTCCCGCGACAGCCCGGTCGTCCGGGTGACGACGTCCCAGTCGAGGTCGGTGACGTGCTGCTTCCACAGCTCGAATCCGATCGTGTAACGGTCGATGAATTCGCGGTCGAGGGCGTCCCATTCGACGAGCAGTGAGCCGAACGCCTGGAGCAGGGCGAGGTCGCCGTTCAGCGCGATGGGCAGATGCAGGTCGGAGAGGTCGGTGCCGGGACCCACCATGCCGCGGGGCGTCTGCGGATTCTTGAAGTTGACGAGCCCGGCCTCGCGGAGCGGGTTGATCGACAGGATCTTCGCGCCGTTCTGCTTGGCCTTCTCCAGTGCCGACAGCATCCGCGGATGGTTGGTTCCCGGGTTTTGCCCCTGCAAGACAATGAGTTTCGCCTGATACACGTCGTCCATCGTGACGCTGGCCTTGCCGATGCCGATCGACTCCTGCAGCGCGATGCTGGTCGATTCGTGGCACATGTTGGAACAGTCGGGCAGATTGTTCGTCCCGAACGCGCGGACGAACAGCTGGTACGCGAACGCGGCCTCGTTCGACGCCCGGCCGGACGTGTAGAAGATCGCCTCGTCCGGGCTGTCCAAGGCGTTCAGCTGCTCGCCGATCAGCGTGAAGGCCTCGTCCCATTCGATGGGCTCGTAGTGCGTTCCGCCGGGCCGCTTCACCATCGGATGCGTGATCCGGCCCTGCTGCCCCAGCCAGTGCTCGCTGTGGCAGTCGAGTTCGGCGATACTGTGGCGGGCGAAGAATTCGGGGGTCGCCCGGACCCGCGTCGCCTCCTCCGCCACCGCCTTGGCGCCGTTCTCACAGAACTCCGCGGCGTGGCGGTGACCCGGGTCGGGGTCGGGCCAGGCGCAACTCATGCAGTCGAAGCCCTCGGCCTGGTTCAGCCGCAACAACGTCTCGGCGGTGCGGACCACACCCATCTGCTCGAGCGCGCGTTTCATCGACACCGCGACCGCGGTCGGCCCTGCCGCGTGGTCCTTCGGGTGCCCGACCTCGAGGTCGGCCTCGTCGTAGTCGAGTTCCTCGTCCTTGTGACGCATCGTTCAGCCTTTCGTCACGATCTCCCCACCAGGCAGCCGAGGTAGTCGATGACGTCGTCGGTCGCGGTGGCCGGGGCGGTGAGCGCGACGTAACCGTCGGGGCGCACCACCACCAGCGTGCCACCGTGTGCCCCGTAGGCGCTACGCGCGAAACCGCGGTCGTCGACGACGTCCACGCCGGGACCGCGGGAATCACCCACCACCACGTATTTCACGTCGTCGGGCGCGTCTTCGGCCAGGGTTTGCAGGGCGTGCCGGGGCCCGCCGTCGAACCCGAGAACCGTGAAGTGCGTCCCGCGGAAGACGTCGAACAGTCGCAGCGGGGAACCGTCCGGGCTCAGGCACGGCGCGTCGGGTGCGCGGTCACCCGCGCGGACGCCCGTCGTCACGTCCCCGTCCCGGGACAGCGAACTCCACGGGTAGCCCAGACCGAGTTGCTGGCCGTCCTCGGTCGCCGCGCCGGCGAACCCCGATGAGTCCTCGCGTCCGAGGTTGTCGGTCACCTTCTGCAGCCCCGCGCTGCTCACCCCGAGCGTCCAGCGGGCGAGCGGCAACCGCTCCTCCTGATACGTGTCGAGGAGCGACGGATCCGCGGAGCCGGCCAGGACGAGCGCGAGTTTCCAGCCGAGGTTGTAGGCGTCCTGGATCCCGGTGTTCATCCCGAGCCCACCGGCGGGCGGATGAACGTGCGCGGCGTCGCCGGCGAGGAACACCCGGCCGTCGCGGAAACGGTCCACCATGCGCACGTTCACATGCCACGTGGACAGCCACGTCGGTGCGGACAGTCGCACGCCGGGATCGCAGGCGATGTCGTCGAGCACTCGCTGGAAGTACTCCAGCGACGGTTCGGGCAGGTTCCCCTCCTCGTCGAAGTCCGCGAACGGCACTCCCTGGAACTGCCAGGAGTTGATCCCACGGAACGGGCACAGCGCGACGAATCCCTTCTCGGGGTGCGACCACTGGTACCAGCGGTCGGGGGTCAGGCCGTCGACGGACACGTCGCCGAGGAGCATGCCCTCGATGCCGCCCGTCCCCTCGAACGACACCCCGAGCGCCTTGCGCACCGTGCTGCGTCCGCCGTCGCAGCCGACGAGGTAACGCGCCATGACGGTCCCGCCCCCGGCGAGCCGGACGGTCACCTTGTCGGTGGTCTGCTCGAAACCCACCACCTCGACGCCGCGCTCCACGTCGATACCGAACTCGGAGAGACGCTCTCGCAGAATCTGCTCGGTCCGCCACTGCGGGATCATCAACCCGCTCTCGTAGGGCCGGTCGGGTGTGGGGCTCAGGTCTGCGTGGGGGTCGCTGTCGCCCACCACCCGGCCCCGCACCGCGACCCGGTTGGGAAGGTGCCGGAACCCGGCCTCGACGACCTCGTCGACGATACCGAGATCGTCCATCACTTCTTGGCTGCGCGCGGTCAATCCCTTTCCGCGCGAACCCGCGAACGGCTCGGGAGACTTGTCGAGGATCCGCACTTCGACGCCACGCCGCGCCAGTTCCAGAGCGAGCGTGAGACCGGTCGGCCCGGCCCCGGCCACCACTGCCTCGGTAGGGCTCATGGCGTCATCGTATTCGCGGCGGCACCGATCCCGCGGGAAAGTCGCCGCACCCGCTCATCGGCTCTCGCTCAGAAGTTTCCGCGGGCGGCTTGTTCGCGTTCGATGGCTTCGAAGAGGGCTTTGAAGTTGCCGATGCCGAAGCCGAGGGAGCCGTGGCGTTCGATGAGTTCGAAGAACACGGTGGGCCGGTCGACGAGGGGTTTGGTGAAGATCTGCAGCAGGTAGCCGTCCTCGTCGCGGTCGACGAGGATGCCGCGTTTCTGCAACTCCTCGATCGGGGCGCGGACGTTGCCGATCCGGGCCCGCAGTTCGGGATCCTCGTAGTAGGAGTCCGGGGTGGCCAGGAACTCCACCCCCTCGGCGGTGAGCCGGTCCACGGCGGTGAGAATGTCATTGGTGGCCAGCGCCAGGTGCTGGGCGCCGGGGCCGCCGTAGAAGTCGAGGTACTCGTCGATCTGCGACCGTTTCTTCGCGATGGCGGGCTCGTTGAGCGGGAACTTGACGCGGTGGTTGCCGTTGGAGACGACCTTGCTCATCAGTGCGGAGTAGTCGGTGGCGATGTCCTCGCCGACGAATTCGGCCATGTTCGTGAAGCCCATGACCCGGTTGTAGAAGTCGACCCAGTGGTCCATCCTGCCGAGTTCGACGTTGCCGACGACGTGGTCGAGGGCCTGGAACAGGCGTTTGGGGGCGCCGTCCCGTCGGGTGTGCGACGAGGTCCGGGCGAGGTAGCCGGGCAGGTAGGGGCCGGTGTAGTGGCTGCGGTCGACGAGGGTGTGGCGGGTGTCGCCGTAGGTGGCGATCGCGGCGATCCGGACGGTGCCGTGTTCGTCGGTGACATTGTGGGGTTCGTCGAGGACGGTGGCGCCCTGGGCGCGGGCGTGGGCGATGCATTTGTCGACGTCGGGGACGGCGAGGGCGATGTCGACGACGCCGTCGCCGTGGGTCCGGTGGTGCTCGATCAGCGGGCTGCCGGGGTCGACGGCGCCGTTGATGACGAAGCGGACGGCGCCGGATTCGAGGACGAAGCTGTGGTGGTCGCGGTTGCCGGTGGTCGGTCCGGAGTAGGCGACGAGGGTCATCCCGAACGCGGACTGGAAGTAGTGGGCGGTCTGGGTGGCGTTGCCGACCACCCAGACGACGGCGTCCCAGCCGCTGACCGGGAACGGGTCGCGGGTGCCGTCGTATTCGACGAGCCCGACCAGCTGCTCGAGCTGGCTGAGGTCGAGACCTGCCAGGCGTTCCTTGTCGGTGAGAGTCTGCTCGATCGTCATCGCTGTCTTCCTGTTTCGGGGACGGAGGGCTTGGCCTGTTGTGTGGGTCACTACGAAAACCCAGACCGGCCACATAGGCAACCGAGCCAGCAGAAGCTAGCCGCGGTGCCACCTTCGGGCGCCTCGCGGAGGGTTTTCTTATACAGTCGGACTAGTTGAATTCGTTCGGAGAGGTCTGGCCATGAAGGACGCAGTGCAGTTGGACGAGCTCGACTTCGCCCTCCTCGACGCCATGCACGACGACCCGAAGGCCGGCGTGCTGGAACTGTCGCGCCGGATCAAGGTGGCGCGGGCCACCGTTCAGGCGCGGGTGCGCAAACTCGAGGAGTCCGGCGTGATCGCCGGGTACGAGCCGCGCCTCGACATCGCCGCCGCGGGGTTCGACGTGCAGGCGTTCGTCACGCTGGAGACGGCGCAGGGCGCACTCGACTCCGTGACGTCGGAACTGGAGTCGATCCCCGGGGTGCTCGAGGCCTTCGCGACCACCGGTTCCGGCGACATCCTGTGCCGCATCGCCGCCGGCTCCCACCTCGGGCTGCAGCAGACGCTGATCGATCTGAACAAGTCGAGCGTCGTCGCCCGGTCCACCAGCGTGATGGTGCTGTCGGTGATCGTCCCGTACCGGTCGATGCCTCTGCTGCGAACCCTCGACCGACCGCGTCCGGCGAAGGCCCCGGCCTACCGCACCGCGCCCGCAGACGCGGATTAGCAACGCGTTCCCCGCTTCTGCTGCACAAATTGAATAGAAAATCGACGAACCTCTTTCTCGGTGATGTTCATCGTGGCTATCTGCTGCGCAGCCGGTTGCGGCGCACGAGTGGTGCCCACCACAGTGATCGCCGTAACAGTTCGGGCACGGCCGGGAACACCGGCCGGATCGCCCCGAGCCCCGGCCGTCCAGAAACCGAGAGAAGCCATGAAGAATCTGCTCACCCGATTCGAAGAGAAGGCCCCCGAGATCGTCTTCGAGTGGCACGACACGGAGACCTCCGCCCGCGGATGGACGGTGATCAACTCGCTGCGCGGCGGTGCTGCCGGCGGCGGAACCCGGATGCGCCGCGGTCTCGATCGGCGCGAGGTGGAATCGCTCGCCAAGACCATGGAGGTCAAGTTCACCGTCTCGGGTCCGGCCATCGGCGGCGCGAAGTCGGGCATCGACTTCGACCCGACCGACCCGCGCAAGGACGAGGTGCTGCGCCGCTGGTTCAAGGCCGTGACCCCGCTGCTGAAGTCGTACTACGGCACCGGCGGCGACCTGAACGTCGACGAGATGGCCGAGGTCGTGCCGATCACCGAGAGCTACGGGCTGTGGCATCCGCAGGAGGGCGTCGTCAACGGGCACTTCGCGGCGACCGATCGTGAGCGGGTGCAGCGGGTCGGGCAGCTGCGCCTGGGCGTCGCGAAGGTCGTCGAGGATGCGCGGTTCACGCCCGACCCGCAGGCGAAGTACACGGTGTCGGATCTGATCACCGGGTGGGGCGTCGCCGAATCGGTGCGGCACTACTACCGGGTCTACGGCGGCGAACTGGCCGGCAAGCGCGTGATCATGCAGGGCTGGGGCAACGTCGGCGCCGCCGCCGCGTACTACCTGGCGCAGTCCGGTGCCCGGATCGTCGGAATCCTCGACCGCAACGGTGGATTGACGAACACCGACGGCTACGACTTCGAGCAGATCCGCGCGCTGTTCCTGGCCAAGGAGGGCAACGAACTGCGCGCAGCCGGCATGGTGCCGTTCGAGGAGATCAACTCGACGATCTGGAGTTCCGGCGCCGAGATCTTCCTCCCCTGCGCCGCGTCCCGTCTCGTGACCCGCGACCAGGTGGACCGGTTGATCGCGGGCGGCCTCGAGGTGGTGGCGAGCGGCGCCAACGTGCCGTTCGCGGACGACGAGATCTTCTACGGCCCCACCTACGAATACGCCGACAAGAGCGTCGCCGTCGTCCCCGACTTCATCGCCAATTGCGGCATGGCCCGGGCGTTCGCGCTGCTGATGGAGGGCGACATCGAGGTGTCGGACGAGGCGATCTTCGGCGACGTCTCCGCCACCGTGGCGACGGCGCTCGAGCGCTGCTTCGCGCGTTCGTCGCAGCCGACCGGAATCGCCGGTACCGCGTTCGAGATCGCACTCGATCAGCTCGTCTGACGGCACGGGAGACCCCATGAACACAGTTCACGACCCACCGGCCTCCACCACGCGCCTGCAGCAGGCGATGAAACCGCGGCAGCTGGTGATGATGAGTCTGGGCGGCGCGATCGGTGCCGGACTATTCGTCGGCTCCGGCGCGGGCATCGCCGTCGCCGGGCCCGCCGTGCTCGTCTCCTTCCTCATCGCCGGGTTTCTCGTCGTCCTCGTCATGCGGATGATGGGCGAGATGGTGGCCGCCGACCCCGACAGCGGTGCGTTCTCCGTCCACGCCGAGAAGGCGATGGGCCCGATCGCCGGCCGGACCATCGGCTGGCTCTACTGGGTGCAGGTCGTCATCGTGGTCGCCGCGGAAGCGACCGCGGCGGCGGCGATCACCGCCGCCTCCCTACCCGGGGTGCCGCAATGGGTGGCCGCCCTGGCGTACATGAGTGTGCTGACCGCCGTGAACCTCGCGGGTGTCTCCCGCTTCGGTGAGTTCGAATTCTGGTTCGCCGCACTGAAGATCGTGGCGATCGTCGCGTTCCTGGCGGTCGGCTCCGCGATGATCTTCGGCTGGATCCCGAGTTTCGACGCGCCCGGTCTGTCGAACCTCACCGGCCACGGCGGATTCGCCCCCACCGGAGTCACCGGCATCGCCGCGGGCCTGCTGATCGTGGTCTTCGCGTTCGGCGGCACCGAGGTGATGGCCATCGCGGCCGCCGAGACGTCGGAGCCCCGGCGCAACGTGAGCCGGGCGGTGCGGTCCATCGTGTGGCGGATCCTGGTGTTCTACGTCGGTTCCGTCCTGATCATGGTGACGGTGCTGCCGTGGACGGCGGGGGAACTCGCGACGGGTCCGTTCGTCGCGGTCCTGAACGCCGCACACGTGCCGGGCGCCGGCGCCGTCATGACCGTCGTCGTGGTCATCGCGCTGCTGTCGTCGCTGAACGCCATGCTGTTCAGCGGTTCCCGGATGATCTACTCGCTGTCCGAGCGCGGGGCGGCCGCGAAGGTGTTCGGCCGGGTGTCGGGCAACGGCGTCCCCCGCCTGGCGGTGCTGGCGTCGGTGGCGTTCGGTTTCGTCACCGTCGTCCTCAACTACCTGGCACCGGATCGTGTTCTCCCGCTGCTGCTCAACGCGGTCGGTTCGACGATCCTGGTGTTGTGGACGTTCGTCACTGTCTCGCAGATCGTGCTGCGGCGGCGCGCCGAGAAGTCGGGCCGGACGGATCTGCCGCTGAAGATGTGGGGCTTCCCGTATCTGTCGTATGTCGCACTCGCGCTGCTGGCCGCGGTCGCGGTGCTCGCGTTGTTCGACGACGCGGCACGCAACCAGCTGTTCGCGACGCTCACGTTCACGTGTGCGATCACGCTCGCATGCTGGGCGCTCGGGCGCAGGCAACGCGGCGCGACCAGCGGTGAAGCACCGGAGAAGCTGCCCGAGACCGTCAGCTGAGAGGCCACCGCCGCACGCTCACGGACGTCGAGGGGTCGTCCGCGAGAGTGCGGTGGTGTCCCGCTCAGCGGACATGTCCCGCTCACCGAACATCCCCGCCGCCTACCGTCGACTGCACACGACGAAGGGGCGGGAATGACCACACCTCCAGACATTTTCGCCCCGGCCACGCTGGGCCCCATCACGTTACGCAACCGGATCATCAAATCGGCCACGTTCGAGGGCCGCACTCCCGACGCGCTGGTCACCGACGAATTGATCGAGTTCCATCGCCGCCCCGCCGCGGGTGGGGTCGGGATGTCGACGGTGGCCTACTGCGCCGTGGCACCGGAGGGCCGCACCGAACGCGGACAGTTGTGGATGCGCCCGGACGCCGTCCCCGGGCTGCGCCGACTCACCGATGCCATCCACGCCGAGGGTGCGGCCGCATCCGCCCAACTCGGGCACGCCGGACCCGTCGCGAACGAGAAGTCCACCGGACTGCCTGCGCTCGCACCGTCGCGCTCGTTCAATCCGCTGAGCATGCGGATGATCCGCAGCGCCACCACCGCCGACATCACCCGGATCACCGCGGCCCACGGCACCGCGGCGCGGCTCGCCGTGGAATCCGGATTCGACGCCGTCGAGATCCACTTCGGCCACAACTACTTCGCCAGTGCGTTTCTCAGCCCGAAGCTGAACCGTCGCACCGATTCCTACGGTGGATCGCTCGAGAACCGGGCCCGGGTGGTGCGGGACGTCGCCCGGACCGTGCGCGACGCCGTCGGCGGCCGGGTCGCGATCCTCGCCAAGCTCAACATGGACGACGGCGTCCCCGGCGGGTTCTGGCTCGACGAGGCCATCCAGGTCGCCCGGATTCTGGAGCTCGACGGCAGCGTCGACGCCCTCGAACTCACCATGGGCAGTTCACTTCTCAATCCCATGTACCTGTTCAAGGGTGACGCGCCGGTCCGCGAGTTCGCCGCGGCCATGCCGCAGCCCGTCCGCCTCGGCGTGCAACTGGCAGGCAAGTCGATGCTCCACGCCTACCCGTACCGCGACCTGTTCATGCTCGAGCACGCCCGCCAGATCCGTGCGGCGGTGGCGTTGCCGCTCGTCCTGCTCGGCGGAGTCACCGACCGGGCGGGGATGGACACCGCCATGGCCGAGGGGTTCGAATTCGTCGCCATGGCCCGCGCGTTGCTGCGCGAACCCGATCTGGTGAACCGTATCCGCGCCGAGTCGCGCACTCAATCGTTGTGCATCCACTGCAACAAGTGCATGCCCACCATCTTCAGCGGAGCGCGCTGCGTGCTCGTCGACTGATTCGAGGCACGGTCGGTGTGCTCACACGTGGAGCGCGATGAGGGATCCGATCCCGACGACGGCGCCGAAGATCAGTGGGATGCAGATGATGTCGATGAAGATGCCGGTGCTGATCATCTTGATCATCGGCACGTAGCCCGATCCGTAGACGATGGCGTTCGGTGGCGTCGAGACCGGGAGCATGGCGCCGGCATTCGCGCCGAACACGCCGGCCATGGCCGGGATGATCGGGTCGACGCCGATGGCGAGGGCGATCGGGATGATGATCGGGACGACGATGCCGACGCTGGCCGTGTTGCTGGTGGTCTCGGAGATGACCAACCCCATGACGATCGCGATCAGGGCGAGAACCCAGGAACTCTGCACACCCGTGGCCCGGGCGATGGTGGTGCCGAGGGTTTCCGCGAGTCCGGTGGCGTTCATCATGGTGCCGATCGTCAGGCCGGCGCCGACGAGGAGAACTGTGCCCCAGTCGATCTTGGCGGCCTCCGACCAGGTGAGGGTGGATTCGCCGCTCCCGTTCCCGCGGGGCAGGAAGAACAGCAGACCGGCGGTGAGGACGACGACGGATCCCTCGTTGAGGTGATCGGTGAAGGCGGTGACGATCGGGCTCGTGACACCGAAGGTGGTGACGAGGGACGGCAACACCCAGAGGACAACGGTGACGAGGAAGATCACCAGGACGTTGCGTTCGCCGCGGTTCATCGGGCCGAGGTCTGCGTAGTGGGCGCGGAAGTAGTCCTGCCCGCCGCGGATGTGCTTCACCTCGGGCCGGTTGACGAGGATCAGCGCGACCCACATGACCGCGCCCATCACGAGGAGGTACGGGGCCGACATGGAGATCCAGTCGAACAGTTCGACCTTGTAGCCGGTCATCCGCTCGATGGTGCCGCGGCCGATGACGTTGGCGATTCCGGTGATCGGGGTGAGGACCGAACCGATACTCGCGCCGTAGGCAATGGACAGCATCAGCAGGCAAGAGAATTTGGTGCGGTTGGTCCTGATGCCCGGGTTCTGCTCCTGAATGAGATCGCCGATCGTCTTGACCACGCCGATGCCGATGGGAAGCAGCATCGCGGCGGTGGCGGACGACGACACGAACATCGAGAGGATGCAGGCGACGACACCGAACGCCGCCGCGGTGCGGTACGTGCTGTTGCCGATGCCCGGGAACGAGAGCACCTTGAGGGCGAACCGCCGGTCCAGCCCGTGCACCGTCATTGCGCGGGCCAGGATGAAGGCGCCGATCACCAGGAACACCGTCGCGGAGCCGAAGGACCCGTACACCTCCTGGGGTGTGCCGACGCCGAGGACGACGAGTAGGGCGATGCCGATCAGCGCGGTCACCGGGATGGGGACGGGTTCGGTGATCCACAGCAGGACCACGACGGTCAGAACCGCGAGCATGGCCTGCTGGGAATTCGGCATGTCGATCGGCAGCACCAGGATGCCGATGAGCAGGGGCAGCGCGGCGATCAGGCCGAGACGTCCGCGGATGAAGTCGAAGCGTTCCTCTCCTGCGAGTTTCGGTGGCTGCTCCGTCGCGGGGGCGAGTGTGCGCATGTCAGATCCTTGCCAGCTGCGGAATGGAGGGCAGGTCTTCGTCGACTGCGGCACCGCTGTGCCATCCGCGGACAGCGCTCGCGGCGATGTCCTTCGCCTCACCGAGGTAATCGTCGGCGGTGACGAGTTGCGCGGGCAGCAGTTCGGCGACACCGGCCTCCGCCGCGACCTCGCGCAGGGTGTCGGCGAGCACGCGATGCGAGGTTCGGGCGCGGGTCGCGGCCGTGTAGAGCAGGTCGTGGGCGCGTTCGCGGCCCAGGGCTTCGGCGAGCTGGATCATCTGCGCCTCGGCCATGACCAGCCCGCCGTCGAGGTCGAGGTTCGCGCGCATCCTGTCGGCGTCGACCCGCATGCCCGTGACGATGACGAGCGCTTCGGACAGGGCACTGCCGGCCAGGACCCCGAGTTGTGGGATCACCTGCCATTCGATCTGCCACTCGCCGGCGCTGCGTTCGTGGCCCGCCTCCTGGATGCGGCTCAGCGACGACAGCAGCGCCCCGGCGGTCTGGGACAGTCCGATGATGGCCTCCGACGAGATCGGGTTGACCTTCTGCGGCATCGTCGACGACGCACCGCGGTGGCTGTTGTAGGGCTCGAAGACCTCGCCGATCTCCGTGCGGGAGAGATCGACGATGTTGCGGGCGAGCTTGGCGCACGTCGCCGCGACAGTGGCGCAGAGCCAGCCGTATTCGGCGATACCGTCGCGGTCGACATGCCACGGGATGTCAGTGTCGTGCAGGCCGAGCAGATCGGCGACGCGGGTCCGGACGTCCGCGGACTTCGCTCCGAGCGCTGCGGACGTGCCGCCCGCCCCGAACAGGGAGATCACGGCGATCCGCGGCACCGCCTGCTGGAGACGTTCGCGGTGTCGGGTGAACTGACCCAGCAGCGTCCCGAGGGTGGCGCCGAACGTGGTCGGCACCGCCTGCTGGGCGTGGGTCCGGCCGGGCATCACGGTGCCGGCGTGGGCCTCGACCTGGACCGCGAGCGCATCGCCGAGTTCGCCGAGCTGCCAGTCGAGCGCGGCCAGCGACCGCGCGAGCTGCAGGGCGAGCCCGGTATCCATGATGTCCTGCGTGGTCGCACCGTAGTGGACGCGACCGTTCGGTCCGTCCGGCAGCGCCCCGGAGATCTGCCGCACCAGCCCGAGGATCGGGTACCCGACATTCTTCGACGTCTCCCACAGGGAGTCGCGGTCGATGTTGTCGATGCGAGCCGCTGCCGCGATCGCCGCGGCGTCGTCTGCCGAGATGACCGCGTGCTCACCCTGAGCGATGGCGAGGGCCCGCTCGGTGGCCAGCCAGCTCTCGATGCAGCTGTCGGCGGAAAAGATGTCGAGTTGCGCCTCGTCCCCTGCCAGGTGAGTGAGGAGGGAGAACGGGTTTCTTGACTGAATGGACACGAAGGGCCTTTCGCCTGACGTAGTGGATCACCCACATCCGCGACTGTGACTCACGCCATGTGGAATCGGTTCCACATCACTGTGGCGTAAGCCACTCGTTCTGTCAAGAGAGGTCGTTTCCCCGACGTCCGCCGTCGTCCTCGACGCCTTTACCTGCGGTTACGTTGGGTATGGTGGGCTTGTGCCCAAACTTCAGGACGTCGCCGCGCTGGCCAAGGTGGGGGTGGGTACCGCCTCACGCGCGATGAGCGGGCGCGGCTACGTGGACCCCGATACGCGCAAGAGAATCCTCGAGGCGGCCGACGCATTGGGCTACCGGCCGAACAAGGTCGCCCAAGCACTGCGGGAGAACAAGACGCGCGTCGTCGGATTGCTACTCCCCGACATCTCGAACGAGTTCTACACCGACAGCGCCGCCGTGCTGCAGTCCGTTCTGTTCGAGGCCGGATTCCAGCTCGTGGTCAGCGCGAGCGGCAACGATCCGGAATCCGAGGAACGCGGACTGCGCTCCCTGCTCGATCACCGCGTCGACGGAATCATCCACGTCCCCGTCGACGCTCGGCGTACATTGCCGACCGGCGTGCCGATCGTGCAACTCAACCGTCACTCGGTCCCGCTACAGACCGACGCAGTCGTCAGCGACGACGAATTCGGCATCGAAGCGATCACCGACCTGGCCCTGCAGGCGGGACACACCGATCTCGCACTCGTCATCGGCGGGGCCGATCACAGCACCACCGCCGACCGCATGCGCGGGTTCCGCAACGCCGTCGACCGCGCGGGAATACCGGAGGCGCCCAAGGGAACTGCCGGGCGCCGCTTCCGCATCCTCGAGGGCGACTTCACCTCGGCATGGGGGCGGAACGCGATGCACGCGATCGCCGGCGACCTGCCTGACGTCGTCATCGCCGCCAGTAGCCGGATCGCGCTGGGCGTCCTGCACGCCTGCTCCGACCTCGGCCTGTCGGTGCCCAGCCACCTGTCCGTCGCCGCGCACGGAAACCCCGAATGGTACGAGGTGTTTCCGCCCGGAATCACGTCCTACGCCCCGCCCCTGGCCGAGATGGGGCAGGAGGCGGCGGTGCGGATCCTCGCCAAGATGAAGGCCGGCGCCGAGGACGGCGTCCCCATCACGACGAGACTGAGAGGAGAAGTCCACCACCGTCATTCGATCGGCGGCAGCCTCTCCGCGCCCACTTCGTGACGACTTCCGGTCACCAGCTCGTCTGCGCCAGCACCGCATCCAGCGCCGCGTAGCTCTCGTTCATGCCGCCCTCCATGCCGGACTGCAACATGCCGTCGCGCTCCTCGGGGGTGTGGAACTGACTGACGACAGACAGCTTGGTGCGCCCGTCACCGAGGTCGGTGTAGGTGTTGTTCTCGACGATGACGTGGCCCGGCATGCCGTCCCACTCGAACGTGTACACCAGGCGCTCCTCCGGGGTGATCTCCCTGAATCTGCCCTCGAAACCGTGGGTCTCGCCGTCCGAGTGTTCGACGAAGCGCCAGTGCCCGCCGCGTTCGAATTCCCAGCGTTCGACGTCGAGTTCGTTTCCGCGACCCCACCACTGGGCGAGGAGTTCCGGTCTCGTGAACGCGGCCCACACGCGTTCGCGGGGAGCGTTGAAGATGCGTTCGACGTGGATCTCCCGGTCCGTCGGCGTCGAGACGGTCGCGGTCGTGGGAGTCTGCGAAGTGCTCATGACGTGCCTTCCGTTCGATTGAGGAATTCGTCCAGACGGTCCAGGCGCCCTTCGAGCGACAGCTGGTAGTCGCGGATCCAGGCCACCTCACGCTCGAGGGCATTGGTCCCCAGCATGCAGTACCGCACCCGGCCACGTTTCTCGGTCACAACCATCCCGGCCTCTTCGAGCAGTCGAACGTGCTTCTTGATGCCGGTGAGGGTCATCTCGAAGAGTTCGGCGAGGTCGCTGATCGAGCAGGCGCCGTCACCGAGCCGGCGGAGAATCCGACGTCGCGTGGGGTCTGCCAGTGCGGCGAACGTAGCATCGAGAGCAGAATACTGAACCATCCAGTTCAGTGTTGCACCGACCCCCGCCCCGGTCAAGACCGGCGCCGAGGGACCCACGAGCGTTTCGGGCGCTCAGATAAGCTTGGGCCGTGGTCCACCGATGACAGCGTCGCCCGACGAACACGAAGAGGCGATCCGCGATCGCCCGCACAGTCGCGCCACGCCCGCGAGAGCGCGGCGCAATCCGGCACTCGTTCAGGCCGACATCCTCGAGGTCGCGACCGCGGAATTCGCCGAGAAGGGCCTGTCCGGCGCCAGCGTCAACGAGATCGCCGAGAAGACGCAGACCACCAAACGCATGATCTATTACTACTTCGGCGGCAAGGAAGGTCTGTACACCGCCGTCCTCGAGCGCAACTACAAACTCATCCGCGAACTCGAACACGAGGTGGACCTCGAACACGCCGAACCGGTCGATGCGCTGAGGTTGATCGCGCAGTTGACGTTCGACCACCACGACACGCATCGCGCCTACGTCCGCCTCGTCAGCGGAGAAAACATGATGAAAGGCAAGTACATTCGGCAGTCCGACGAGGTGGCCGGACTCGGCATGCCCGTGTTGGCGGTACTCGAGGACGTGCTGCGCCGCGGTCAGGAGGCCGGCGTGTTCCGCCGGGACGTCGAGGCCATCGACGTCCACATGCTCATCAACAGCGTGTCGCTGTTCCGCATCTCCAACCAGTACACGTTCGACGCGCTGTTCCAGCGCGATCTCGCCGCCGACGAGCTCAGGTCGCACCTGCGCACCGTCATCGGTGACGTCACGGTTCGCTACGTCTGCATCTGACGGCCCACAAGCTCCTCCACACACCCTTCGCGCCTGCTGAGAGCGGGTTTGTCGCGCCGTTTGTACCTACTGGACACTTTTTGGCCCGCGAGGTACAAAGCTATTGCGCCCATCACATCCGGTGCGCTAGATTCAGGACCTGCGCAGGACGAACTTCCGTTCGCCATACGAACGCCAGTCGGGCGGTGTCATGCACGCACAGAGGAGAGACCGAATGACGACGACTATCGATGCCACGGGCACCGGTCCTCGGACAGACCTGCAGAAGGTCAAACGAGCAGCCACCGCCGCATTTCTCGGCAGCATGCTCGAGTACTACGAGTTCTACATCTACGCCTCCGCAGCCGCCCTGGTCTTCGGCAAGGTCTTCTTCCCCTCGTCCAGCGCGGCCACCGGAACCCTGTTGTCGCTGGCAACGTTCGGCGTCGCGTACATCGCCCGGCCCATCGGAGCGGTCCTGCTGGGACATCTCGGAGACCGCGTCGGACGTAAGAAGATCATGCTGTTCACGCTCGGATTGATGGGCACGGCAACATTTCTCATCGGCTGCCTGCCCGAGTACAAGCACATCGGAATCTGGGCGCCGATCCTCCTCGTCTGCCTCCGCGTGTGTCAGGGAATCTCGGCAGCCGGCGAGCAGTCCGGAGCCAATTCACTGACCCTCGAGCACTCCCCGGAACACCGGCGGGCCTTCTTCACCAGCTGGACCCTCACCGGCACGCAGGCCGGCTTCATCCTTGCCACCCTGGTGTTCCTCTCCGTCGCCACCCTGCCCGAAGACCAGCTTCTCAGCTGGGGATGGCGGATCCCCTTCCTCGCCAGCGCCATCGTCGTCTTCGCCGCGTACATCGCGCGACGCAAGCTGGAGGAGCCGGAGGTCTTCACCGAGAATCGCGAGAACGGCGAACTCGAACGCTTTCCCGTCGCGACACTTCTGCGCACCCACTCGACCGACGTGCTGCGAGTGATTCTCTGCGCGTTCCAGTCGGTCGGCGGCACCATCTTCGCGGTCTTCGGACTCGCGTTCGCGACCAGCGCCGAGGTCGGCATCAGTCGCCCGACCATGCTCTGGGCGGCCGTCGTCGCCAACGTCGTCGCGTTGTTCATGCAGCCGTCGCTCGCCGTCCTCGCCGACCGCATCGGCCGCAAGCCGGTGTTCATCAGCGGCGTCGTCGGTCTCGCGCTGTCGATCTTCCTCTACTTCTGGGCGATCTCCACCGCGAACGTGGTACTCATCTTTGCCGGCGCGATCGTCTTCACCGGAATCTGCTACAGCGCACCGAATGCCATCTTCCCGTCGTTCTACGCGGAGATGTTCAACACGAAGGTGCGATTCTCCGGCATGGCGCTCGGCACCCAGATCGGTTTCGCCTTCGCCGGTTTCGCACCCACCATCGCATGGACCATCGTCGGCGACAGCCGAACGAACTGGATCCCGGTCGCGATCCTGGTGGCGGTCGCATGCCTGATCTCGGCAGCGGCGGCCTCCACCGCACGCGAGACCTACAAGACACCGCTCGCGCAGCTCGGCAAGCCCATCGCCTGACACGTCGCCACCAATCCTTCACACGTTTACGACGACAAGGAAGAACCCATGACCACCACACGCTTGAAAATCGGAATCGTCGGCTGCGGCAAGATCGCCATCAACCACGCCAAGGCTCTGCACGCCATGCCCGAGGTGGAACTGGTCGCCTGCAGTGACACCGACCAGGACAGAGCCAAATCCTTCGCTGCCGCACACGGAATAGCCCACGCCTACGACGACCTCGAGGCTCTGCTCGGCAGCGGCCTGGACGCCGTCACCATCTGCACTCCGCACCCGACCCACGAAGCGATCGTCCTCGCGGCCGCCGAACACGGACTGCACGTACTGTGCGAGAAGCCGATCGCGATCACGCTCGACGAGGCCGACCGCATGGTCGAGGCGACGGCCGCCGCGGGGGTGAAGTTCGGCGTACTGTTCCAGCGCCGATTCTGGCCTGCCGCTCAGCGCATCCGAGCCGCCATCGATGCCGGCGCGCTCGGCGGCGATCCCGTCGTCGCCACCTGCACCGTGCGGCTCGGCCGCGACCGCGAATACTACACCTCCGACCCGTGGCGCGGCCGCTGGGACACCGACGGTGGAGGTGTGTTGATGACTCAGGCCATTCATTACATCGACCTGCTGCAGTGGTTCATGGGCGACGCCGTCGAGGTGAGTGGTCATATCGACACCCTGGTGCACGGCGACTACATCGAGGTGGAGGACACGGTCGCAGCCACCGTGAAGTTCTCGTCCGGCGGACTCGCCACCATCACCGCCGGCACGACTTTCACACCCGGTCTGGGCACCCAGATCGTGGTCGGTGGACGCAACGGGCGCACCGTGAGCCTGACGGAATTCCCCGAGGGGATGCCGGCGGTCAACGACATCTGGACCGTCGAGCGCGAGGAGGAGTACCTGCAGATGCACTCGACGGACATCGAATCGGATCCGCCGCTCTCGCAGATCCATGTCGGTCTCGCGCCGTTCCATCAGATGCAGATCGAGGACTTCGTCCGCGCCATCGTCGAGGACCGCGCGCCCGCGGTCTCCGGACGCGACGCGCGTCGCGCGCTCGAGATCGTCCTCGCCATCTATGAATCCTCCCGGACCGGGCAACCCGTCGCACTCACCTCGGGCGCCCTCGCCGGACTGCAGTAACTGCACCGCAACCTTTTTCACTCCGTCAGGCGAGGACGACACGATGCATTCACCGACCTTCCTGGTCGTCAACGGACCGAACCTCAACATGCTCGGGACGAGGCAGCCCGAACATTACGGTCACCACACCCTCGACGACGTCCGCATACTGTGCGAGCGGACCGCCGAACCACTGAACGTCGAATTGACGTTCTTCCAGTCGAATCACGAAGGCGCGGTGATCGACCGCATCCATCAGGCCCGGGGATCCGCACACGCAATCGTGATCAACCCCGGCGCGTGGACCCACACGTCCGTGGCCGTTCGCGACGCGCTGGTGGTCCCGGAGATCCCGATCGTCGAGGTGCACATCAGCAACATTCACGCCCGCGAGGAGTTCCGTCATCGCTCCTTCGTCTCGCCGATCGCGAATGCCGTCATCGCCGGTGCCGGGATCACCGGGTACAAGTTCGCGATCGAACACCTCGCGGCCGTGCTGGCCGCGGCAGAAGGGGACGCGACCCGGCCATGACCGACAGACCACTGCTGTCACTCTCGCCGCTCACTGCCGTCGACGCCTCACCACCGGACCTGGTGGCCGCGGCCGCCGACGCCGGCTTCGACTGTGTGGGAATCCGGGCGAGAGCGGCCGCCACCGACACTCAATGGCCGATGCTCGACAACGGCCCGATGGTGCGGGAGACTCGCCGCCGTGCCGACGACCTGGGCATCGAGATCCTGGACGTCGAGGTCCTGCGAATCACCGACACAGACGACGTGGAGGCCGCTCTGCGGGTCCTCGACGCAGCGTCCGCACTGCGTGCGAGCTATGTGCTGGTGAACGGCAACGACCCGGAGCCCACCCGGCAAGCCGATACCTTCGCGCGCCTGTGCCGTGAGGCGGAACAACGAGGGGTGTCCCTTGCGCTGGAGTTCATGGCCTTCAGCCGGATCCGGACCCTCGGCGACGCCACCGCCGTTCTGACGCACGCTGCCAGTCCCGCCGCGGTGCTCGTCGTGGACGCGCTGCACCTGGCTCGGACCGGCAGCACAGTCGACGAGGTCCGGGCTGTTCCCGACCGCTGGCTGTCGTACGCTCAGCTGTGCGACGCCCCGAGCGCGGCGCCGGCCGATCACGCCGGACTGATCACCGAAGCGCGCACCGACCGGCTGCTGCCCGGCGAGGGTGAACTCCCGTTGCACGACTTGGTCGGTGCACTTCCCGCCGGCACCGTCTTCTCCGTGGAGGCCCCGGTCCTCGCTCACACTGGGTGGGCGGTCGGCGACCGCGCCGAGTATGCGTACCGGGCCCTGCGCGACACGGTGTCCGCGGCGTAGGCCCGGCCGGCGACGGCGCCCGCGGCATCTCGGCGCCGGTACGGATCGGTAACGAATCCGGACGACCCGCCTGTCGCCGCCCTGGGCATCTCGCGGGCGCCGTTAGCGTCAGAGCCTTCGGCACACGTCCGCACACCCAGGGGGCGCAGATGGAAACACGCGTCTTTCCTCGCCGCCCGGCGACCGTGGTGGCGCTCGCGGTGTGCGCGACGTTGGCCGTCGTCGCGGTGCTCGGCACCGTCGACCCGTGGACGCCGAAGATCGGACTGTTCACCGGCGGCGCCGATCTGCACGTCTACCGCGACGGTGGCTGGCGGGTTCTGCACGGCCTGCCGCTGTACAGCGGACCCGTCGCGCTGGGGTTGCTCTACACCTACACGCCGTTCTCCGCGATCGTGTTCGTGCCGCTCGAACGCATACCCGGCGCGTACGTCGACAACCTGTGGATGGCGTTCAACCTGGGTGTGCTGGCGGGCTGCATCCTCCTGTGCTGGCGCATCCTCGGGTACCGGATCACCCCGCACCTGCTGCTGGTCACCGCGCTGACGACGGTGACCTGCACCTTCGTCGAACCGGTGCGGACGACGCTGTTCTACGGCCAGGTCAATCTGGTGCTGATGCTGTGGGTGCTCTGGGACTTCTCCCGGCCGGAGCGCAGCGTGCTGCGCGGGGTGGGTATCGGGCTGGGCGCGGCCGTCAAACTGACCCCCAGCTTCTTCGTCGTCCAGCTCCTCGCCCTGCGCCAGTGGCGGGCGGCCGCGGCCGCGACGTCCGTCTTCGCGGGCACGGTGGCGTTCGCCTGGGTGATCGTGCCCGACGACTCCCGCCGGTACTGGACCAGCACGTTCTTCGACTCCACCCGCATCGCCGACGACGCGCACCCGTCCAACCAATCGTTGCGGGGAACACTGACCCGGCTCACGGACGGGCAGGCACCGCCGTGGCTGTGGCTGATCCTCGCGGGAGCCGTCGCCGTCGTCGGCCTCGTCGTGTCGGTGCGCCTGTACGGACGCGGCGAGCGGTTGCTGTCGGTGGTGCTCGGCGGGCTCACCGCGGCGGTGGTGTCGCCGTTTTCGTGGAGCCATCACTGGGTGTGGCTGGTGCCGCTGATGGTCTACCTGATGCAACGGGCGGTCACGGACACCGGGCGCTGGTGGTTCGCGTTCGCCGCACTGTTCGCGTCGACGGCGGCGTGGCAGTACTGGTGGAGCCCGGACTTCGCCGTCGTCGGACTGTTCCTGTTCCCTCCGTCGTGGCCGGTCGCGTTTCTGCTGCAGAACATCTACGTGCTCGTGTACGTCCCGGTCCTCGCCTCGGCGATCCGGATGGTCACCCGGCGCACCCGGCATCGGCCGATCCTCACCTCGGTCGTGACGTACCCGCAGGCGCCGGAACCGCCGGAGATGTCGCTGCGAAGCGCGTGACGGCACCGCCTTTCCGCACCCCTCGACGCACCGTCCGGAATACCCTGGCAAGTGCACGCACCGTGCACCGCCTGGACTCTGCACCCCCGGAATCGAACCGCCATGACCGAGCGCCCGCCGAGTGATTCGACGGTCGCGACTGGGCCGCCCACCGAACTGGGCGAGGAAACTCAGCTGCCGCCGTCGACGACGTCGGGCGCCGAACCGGTGTTCGTCGTCGACAGTGGCGTCGAACGACTCGTCGCGGATTGGGAGTCGTCGGGTTCGCCGGCCGAACTCACCGAGTACCTGCCCGACACCGCTGCGATCCGGCGGGCGGCGCTGATCGAGTTGATCAAGGTGGACCTCGAGTATCGGTGGCTGCGTTCGGGCTGCCCGAAACGCATCCCGGAGTACTGCCTCGAATTCCCGGAACTACTGGCCGAACCGTTGCCGCCGGAACTCGTCTACCTCGAGTACCGGGTCCGCAGTCGGAGCGGCGCCGACGTCGATCCCGAGGAGTACGTCGCCGAGTACCCGCAGCAGGCGGACCGGTTCGAGACCCTGCTCGAGGACGACCGGCGAATGGACCGGCGGTCGGCGAGCGCTGCACTCGGCCCGGACGACGACTTCGACGTCGGCGGGCGCCTCGACGATTTCGATCTGATGATGGAACTGGGCCACGGCGCGTTCGCGCGGGTGTTCCTCGCCCGGCAGCGGTCGATGCAGCGGTGGGTGGCGCTGAAGATCTCCCGCAACATCGGCAACGAGCCGCAGACCCTCGCGCAGCTCGACCACCCGTACATCGTTCGTGTCTACGACCAGCGGGTGCTGGAGGATCGCCGCCTGCGGGTGCTGTTCATGGAGTACGTCCCCGGTGGCACGCTCCTCGACGTGGTGCGGCTGGTCCGCAAGACCCCACCCGAGCGACGCTCCGGACAGTTGCTGCTCGATTCGGTGGACCGCGTCCTCGAGGCGCGGGGCGAGATCCGGCCCGAGTACTCGAGTGTGCGGGACGAGATCGCCGCGCTGTCGTGGCCGGAGACCGTCGCCTGGATCGGTCTGCGGCTCGCCGACGCACTCGACTACGCGCGGGCGCACGGCGTCCTGCACCGCGACATCAAACCCGCGAACGTGCTGCTGGGCCTGGAGGGCATCCCGAAGCTGGCCGATTTCAACGTCAGTTCGAGCGACAGCGTCGAGAATCGCGGCGCCGGCGGATTCATCGGCGGCTCCGTCGCCTACATGTCGCCCGAACAGTTGGAGGTGATCGACCCGGACACCCGCCGGACCGCCTCCGACCTCGACACCCGCAGCGACATCTTCGCGTTGGGGGTCATGCTGTGGGAACTGCTGACCGGGGCGCGGCCGTTCCCGGACGACGACGGAACCGCGTCGCCGCCGTCGCCGCAGGTACTTCTCGAGTCACGTCGCCGGGGCGTCGACCCGGAGCGGTCCGCGCTCCCCGAGGACTGTCCGGCCGCGATGCGGCGGATCCTGGTGAAATCCCTCGCGCCCGACCGGGACGACCGGTGGTCGAGTGGCCGGAAGCTGACGCGTCAGTTCGCGCTCTGCCTCGACCCGCACGCCCGCGATCTCGTCGACCCGGCGCCGGGCAGCGTCCGGTCGAGGATGTGGCGGTGGGCGCTGCCCATCGTGCTCGCCGCGGTCGGCATCCCGAATCTGCTGGCTGCGGGATACAACTACTACTACAACAAGGTGCTCATCATCGCGACGCTGCCCGCCGAGGCGCAGCAGGATCTGGAGTTCGTCCACCTCGTGATCGGCGGAATCGCGTTTCCGCTGGGCGCGGTTCTCATCGTCTACTGGTGTCGGCTGTCGCTGACGGTGCCGCGTGGTCTCCGCAACGGCCGAACCTACAGTTCCGAGGTGCTGGAGAAGGCACGGGCCACGACGCTGGCGCTCGGACATCGGGCGGTCGTGGTCAGCTTCGGGCTGTGGGTCGTCGCCGGGGTCGCCTACCCGATCGCCCTGGAACTCACGGCCGGCGGCATCCCGCTGCGCGCGTACACGCAACTCCTCGCGTCCCTCGCCGTGTGCGGGGCGGTCGCCCTCGCCTACCCGTTCTTCATCCTCACCTTCTACGCGGTGCGGTGCCTCTGCCCGATCCTGCTGTCGCACGGCGAGTTGCGCGGAAGCGACGGCCGCAACATCCGGGCCCTCGGCCGGGGCATGCCGCGGTACCTCGCCGTCGCCGCGGCCGTCCCGCTGATCGGGGTCGCCGGGCTCAGCTTCGTCGGCGGGAGCACTGGCGATGCCGTGAACGCGACGGTCCGCGCGCTGTGCCTGGGCGGGATCTTCGCCTTCATCGCCGTGTACCAGCTGTTCCGAAGGATCGAGAGCGATCTGCGCGCACTCGCGCGGGTCGTGTCGCTGGAGGTGCCGGGATCTCCGACCCATCGGCGTCGGTAGGAGCGGCCGGGTGGAAAAGAGAAGGCCCCTGGTGCTGCCGGGTCGGGGTCCGACAGCACCATGGGCTCAACAAGTATTTCTCCCGAAGCCCCCTCCGCGTTACACCCCGCGTGTCGCGGTCCCGGCGAGGCCGCCCATCGTCATGTCGTAGAGGGCAGTGGCCAGCTGGTTTCGCCGGTCACGCAGGTCCCGGCGAAGGTACTCGAGGCCCACCTCCCGATAGCTGACGGTGAGCACCAGGAGCAGCGCGTCGAGGTCGACACCCGGGCCGATCGCGGACGGATTCAGCGTCACATACGTACGCAACAGGTCGCGGCATCGTTCCTCGATCCGGACCGAACGGTGAGCCGCCAGCGACAGGTGCGGGGCATAGTTGAGCAGCGAACCGAGGACGTCGCGGTACTCGTCCAGGACGGCGAGGAATTGGGTCTGCAGGGCGGCGTCCTTCAGGAACGTGCCCTCCGCGACCGACTGCTCGAGCTGCGCCCCGAACGCTGCCGTGGTTTCCTCCATGATCCGGTCCATCAGGACGTCGACGATCTCGTCCTTGTTCGCGAAGTACTGATACACCGATCCCTTCGAGATGCCCGCCGCTTCCGCGATCGCATTCGTGCTGCAGCCGGTGTACCCCTTCGCCCGCAAAACCTGACCAGTTGCCGACAGGATGCGTGCGACCGTCGCCTGCGAACGCTGCTGGGAGGGGTCTTTCCGCTGTCCAGTGCCCATTCGCGCAGCCTTCCCGATCTGTCACACAATGCGACTTGTACCCGTCCGATTCGGTGGAGTGAACTGTAACTCACAGCAACTCGAGCGGGGCTGAGGCACCAGGACGCCCCTCTCGACGACCGAATCGAGTACCTCGAAAATGACAGAAACCCAGTCTCGGGAATCCGCCCCCGGCTTCTCCGAAGTCACGCCGCCGCGACGCTTCGACATGGACTCCGAGTGGGGTCGCCGCTCGATGCGGACGCTGTCGCGGTTCGTGCACGGCGATCCGACGCCCACCGCGGCGGAGCGGGAACTCCACGCCCGGGCGGTCGTCAGCCAGGACGAGATCGGTGCCGCGCTGGCGCGGGCGGTGCTCGTCGACAAGACCGTGACGATGGCCCAGTTCTCCCGGGCACTCTCCGACGGCATCGGCAGCGTGCCCGACCCCGCGCCGGCACTGGTCGCCTTCTTCGACGCGGTGGACCACCGGCCGTCGTGGGTCGACGACCGTCGCCTCGACCGCGGGGCCGCGGTCTGCCTGCGCAGCGGGATGACCGGACTCGACCTCCTCGCGACCGGTTCGCTGATGAACGGCTACCGCAGCGCCGCCACCTCCCGCCAACTCGTGGCCACCGGCAGGCTCGTCGGGGACGGCGCCGGTCAGCGGGTCGCCGAGACGGTGCGGTGGTGGTACGAGTGCGTCCTCCCGGGTGGCCTGGAGCGTGACCGCCGCGGCTGGCAACTGTCGGTCCACGTCCGGTTGATGCACGCGTTCGTCAATCTGACGCTGCTGCAGGACGAGGACTGGGACGTGTCCGACTGGGGCATGCCGATCAACCAGTCGGATCAGGCGGGGACGCTCGCGCTCTTCTCGACGACGTTCCTCGTCGGCCTCCGCTCGCTGGGGGTGTGGGTCTCCGCCGACGAGGGCGCGGACGTCATGCACCTGTGGCGGTACATCGGATGGCTGATGGGCATCGACGACCACTGGCTGGTCGACGACGAGAACACCGGACGCCGCACCATGTGCCAGATCGGGATGTTCGCTCCCGGCCCCGACGACAACTCCCGGGTGCTGGCCGACTCACTGCAGAAGTCGTGGGCCGGCTTCCACTACCCGCACGCGGAGGCCCTGCGACGCCGACTCAACCGCCAGCGCCTGCTCAGCATCCAGCGGATGTTCTCCGGCAAGAGGGGCATGCGGGAACTCGGACTGCCGGTCGTGCCTGCCTGGTTCGTTCCGCTGGCACTCGCCGGGAACGGGACGATGCACGGTGCGGCGCGGGTGAGTCCGGCCATCCGGGACCGCGTCGGCCGCCGCTCCCGGCGGCGAGTGGAGGCGTGGCTCGCCGCGAACGAGACGCCGTCGACGGCTCAGCGACGCTCGTAGATACCGCGCACGTACGCCGCCTGCCCGGCGTGCTGAAGATCGTCGGAGACGACGCTGACCAAGCGGACCCCGAGAGTGACCGGCGGATCCCAATTCTCGTCGACGATCCGGTCGAGGTCGTCCGAGCCGATCGTCTGGACGTAATCGACGGTGCGGTCGTGCACGGCGTCGTGGTACTCGCGCAGCAGTTCGGCCCCGGTGCGCACCTTCGCCACCTCGTCCGAGGACTGCCCGTAACCGATGTCGGTGACCCGGAACGGCAGATCGAAGCGTTCCACCCACCCGCCGGACGTCCACACCTGCTCGGTCCCCGCGACTCCGGCGACGTGATCGTCCTGCACCCGCGTGAGATGCCAGATCAGCCAGGCGATGGTGTTCGCGTCCGAGTCCACACGGAACGTGAGGGCGTCGGCCGGCAGATCGGCCAGCGTCGAATGCACGGCCTCCTGAATGCGATCGAAGGCGTCGGTCAACAGCGCGCTATGGTCCACGATCTTCCTTTCGTCGTGTTCACATCACGTTCCACTATGACCCCAGGCGGACCCGTTCGGCATGCCTCTGGACGTTCTCGTCCGGCTCCGGCGCCGACGCAAGCGTGCTCGGCCACCAGATCTTCTGCCCGATGTCGACGGTGAGGGCGGGCACCAGGAGCGACCGCACGAGGAGCGCGTCGAGGAGCACACCGAACGCGACGATGAAAGCGATCTGCGCGAGAAAGATCAGCGGAATGACGGCGAGCGCCGAGAAGGTCGCCGCCAGAACCACTCCCGCCGACGTGATCACGCCGCCGGTGACGGTCAGACCGCGCAGAGCTCCACGCCGGGTGCCGATGCGCCGGGCCTCTTCCCGGACCCGGGTCATGAGGAAGATGTTGTAGTCGATTCCGAGGGCGACTAGGAACACGAACGCGAACAGCGGGACGACGGGATCGGCGCCCGGGAATCCGAAGACGTGCTCGAAGACGAGGGACGAGATACCCAGTGTCGCAGCGAAGGACAGCACGACCGTCCCCATCAGCAGCAGCGGCGCGAGCAGTGAACGCAGCAGCAGGCACAGGATCGCGAACACCACGAGGATCACGACGGGGATGATCAGGGTGCGGTCCCGGGTCGACGTCGTCTTGGTATCGAGGTCCGTGGCGGTGGCGCCGCCGACGAGGGCGTCGGCACCGCCGATCGGGTGGACGGCGTCACGCAGGCGGACGATGGTGTCCTCGGCTGCGGCCGAATCGGCCGGATCGGTCAGGGTCGCTTCGATCGCCACGCGGCCGTCCACCACCAGTGGGTCCTGCGTGCCGGGGGCGGTCAGCACGGTGAGGTCGCCGACGCCGTCGACCCGGCCGGCGTCGAGTACCGCATCGAGTGCGCCCTCGTTCGCGATGATCACCGCCGGCGAACCGGAACCGGCGTCGAAGTGGTCGCCGAGGATCTGCTGGCCCGCAACGGAGTCGACGTCGAGCAGGAACGTCTCGGACTCCGCGACGCCGCTCGCCTTGAACTGAGGAAGCAGGAGCGCGAAGAGCACCAGCACCAAGCTGGACGCCACCCAGAATCGGCGCGGATGTGCGCCGATCCGCGCGGCGAGCGCGGCCCAGAACTTGTGGTCGGCGGCCTCGTCCTTCTCGGCATGATGCGCGTCGAAGGCGGGCCTGCTCGGCCAGTACGCCGCGCGGCCGAGGAGCACGAGCACCGCGGGGAGATACGTCATGGAGGCGACGAACGATGCCGCGATGCCGATGGCGGCGACCGGTCCGAGACCGCGGTTGGAGTTGAGATCGGACAGCAGCAGGCAGAGCACGCCGGCGATGACGGTGCCCGCGGAGGCGGCGACCGGTTCGAGTGTCGCCCGCCAGGCGGTCCGCATGGCGCGGTACTTGTCCTGCTCGATTCGCAGTTCCTCGCGGTAGCGGGACACGAGTAGCAGGGCGTAGTCGGTGGCGGCGCCGAACACCAGGATGAACAGGATCCCCTGGCTCTGACCGTTCAGCGCGATCACGCCGGCGTCGGCGAGCAGATAGACGAGCAGACTCGACAGTCCCAGCGCGAAGACGGCGGACGTGATCACCGCGAACGGGAGGATCGGGCTGCGGTAGACGACGATGAGGATGAGGATCACGACGACACCCGCCACCAGGAGCAGCAGTCCGTCGATTCCCGCGAACGCCGACGACAGATCCGCCACCTGACCGGCGGGCCCGGTGACGAGGACGGTGAGACCGTCCGGTGCGGCACCGAGCGCGTCCCGGAGTTCGGTGACACTGTCGCCGACCTCCCCTGTGCTGTCGATGGGCACGAACATCTCCAGCGCCCGACCGTCAGCGGACGGGATCGGCGGCGACACCTCCTCACCGAATCCCTCCGAACCGGCGAAGGCGGCCGCGGTGCCCGAGAGGAATTCGGTGTCGGCGGCGGTGATCCCCGACGTCCGTTCGGCGACGACGATCGCGGGCACGAACCGGGTGTCGGTGAAGCCCTTCTGCAGGGCGGACACCTCGGTGGCCTCGGCCGACGCGGGCAGGAACGACGTGCTGTCGTTCTGCTGAACCGTGGACAATTTGCCGGCGAACGGCCCACCGAACCCGCCGACGGCGAGCCAGACGATCACCAGCACGGCTGGCAGAATCCACCGCAGGCGACGAACCGGGCGTGGGCGGGCAGTTGTGGTCACGTGCTCTCCAATGCTGGACGGTTCGACGACCGGATGTCCGGATTGCGACGATCCTATTTTGTTCAGCCTGCTGAGCAAATTGCAAATGGAGGCGAAGAAATGACGAGCGACGGCATGGACGAATGGCCCACCGGACGGCTGTTGTCCACGGCTGCGCGCCTGGTCGAGCACTCGTGGGAGGACATTCTCCGGTCGCAGAACATGACCCACGCGGGACTGATCTGCCTGCACACGATCGCCGGCCGGCCGGCCTCGCAACGCGACATCGCGAAGGCCTCGCGGGTGACGGATCAGACCATCAGCCGCACCATCGACCGCCTCGAACGGGGCGGGTACGTGACCCGGGAGACCGATCCGAACGACGAGCGCCGCAAACGGGTCGCGATCACCGAGCCGGGACGCGCGATCTACCAGCACCTGCTGACCCTGGAGAAGGAGGACGCGGCCCTCACCGCCGCCGTCGGCGACGTGGGGCCGCTGCGCGAACAGCTCCTCCATCTCGTCCGGTCGCTGGGACTGCCGCCCCGGGACGAGGACTGATCCTGCCGCGGGCCCGTCACACATTCGCAGGCAGGGCGATGACGACCTCCTGCTCGTTCCCCGGCAGATAGTGGACCGTCACCACCCTGCCGACCTGGACGTGCCCGACGGTGCGCGGCGGCATGAACTTCTCGACGCGGGTGGTGAATGTCGTGCCGTCGGGCCGGGTGACCGCCAGCCCGAGTTTCACCTTCGAATTCCCGTTGCGGATCTCCCCGGGCACACTGAGCGACTGCACCACCGCCTGCGCGGGGATGCCGCGGGCCGCGATGTCGAGCTTGGCCGGGGTGGTGACACCCTGCCGAATCATGGATCGGTTCAACGCGTCCTGCGCCGATGCCACGTCACCCGAGCGGTCGATCTCGACCTTGTCGGTGCGGCCGGGAAGGTAGCGGACGGGGAGCACGACACCCGGACGGAGAAGCGCCAACTCGGTCAGCGGCACGATCATCCTGGCGTGTGACTCGAACATCGTGCCGTCGTCGCCCTCCACGGCGAGGTCGATCCGAACTTCCGGTTGGTCGTTGAGCCTCATTCCCGTCTGCTGCACCGACCGCACCGTTCCGATCCCGACGGCTCCGTTGCGGAACGCGGCACTGTTGCGCCCCGTGAACGCCGCCAGCACGCTGTCGCCGGTGACGGCGAAACACACCACGACCACGCTGACCGCGACGATCGGCCAGATCATCTGCGGGCCGACCCACGACAGCGCGTCGATTCCGTAGTTCGTCCGGCCGCGATCGCCGAGGCCGTGCCAGAGGTAGTAGCCGACCGAGCCGACGAGAAACACCAGGGCGGCCGTACGCACGATCTTCTTCACGAGGTGTCCTTTCCGTGCCTGAACTGGGGGGAGGTGGGACGCGCGCGAACTCGAGGTGGCTCCGCGCGCGTCCCGGGGTGGGCCGGGGCTCAGCCGCCCACGACGGTCGAGCATGCGAACGTGATGTCGAACTTCGCCGAACTCGGCGCGGTCGGGTTGCTCATATCGGGCGCCCCGACGCCCTCGCCGGTGACCGTGTAGGTGTCGCCGTCCTTGACGACCTTCGCGGAGCCGCCCGGCATGCCCTGCCCGAAGCCGAGTGCGTACGGGAGGCCGTTCGACCCGCCCTTGCTGCCGGCGATCCCGACCGCCTGCACGGTGTCGGTGCCGGTGATCGTCGCGGAGACCGCCAGGTCGCCGTACGTCGCGTTGCCGGTGTCCGCCAGCGCCAGCGCCAGGGTGTCACCCTGCTTGGCGCAGGTCGCGTCGAAGTTCGCGTCCAGCGCCTTGCCGTCGACCGCGGCCGCCGACGCACCCGCCGGGGTCTGCTCGGAGCTTCCCTCGCCGGAGCTGTCGCCGGTGTCGCTGCAGCCCGAGACGAGCAGGGCGACGGCGGCCGCCGCGACGATGCCTGCGGTGTAGACGCGTTTCTGAGTCCGAACGATCTTGTTCATGATCCGTCCTTCACGTTTCGTGAGGGCGCTCGGCGCCCGTCGTCGATTCCTTCGGCTCGCGGACTGGAGCCGATGTGAGAAAGGTAGGAACTTCTCGCGCCCTACCGATCCCAGATTTCTCGCTGCGTCGACGGGCCGCGCCTGCGGTAACCTGCTCGAATGCGGACGGGACCGAGGGGCTCAGCGGCTGCTCGGCGACCGCGCGCGATGGTCCTCGACGAGGTGTGGCGCGAACTGGACGGCGTCGAACCGCTCAGCGGGCCCGACGGCGGACCCCTGAGCCGCACGGTGAAACTGATCCTCGATCCACTGGTCGTCCGCCCGGTGCAGAACCCGCTGTGCGCCGGTCCGATCGTCACGGCCGACGGGGCGCAGCTGCTCGCCACCCGGGTGCACGCCTCCGCCGACGTACTGCGGGCCACCGCGGCCTGGTTCACGCTGCTCAAGCGGGTCCGCCGGGCGCTGCGCATCACGGACGGCAATCCGCAGGACCTGTACTTCCAGCGGTGTTTCGAACTCGCGACCGGTTCGGGCGCACCCGATCCGCTCCGCGACGAGTCCGTCGCCGAGGACACACTGCGCGACGTGCACGAGGTCGCCGCCGGCCGCACCACACAGGCGTTGAAGGCCCACGTCACCGACCCGGCGCGGGCACGGGAACTGAGCGCCCTCATCGACCTCGCATGGGGGCGGCGACCGCTGTCGGGCGCCGCGACGGGCGACCACGCCGGCGCGGTGTCCGCGGTTCTCGACGCCTGTCCCGGCACGCGTCTCGAGGAGGACGGTGACGACGGACGGCACGCCCTGGACGACCTGATCGCCGGTCGTGCGGGGACTCACCACGGGATTGCGTTGTGGACGACCGAGGTCTCGGCTCACCGGTTCGGCCTGACGGTGCATCCCGTCCCCGGACCGCCACGCCTCGGAACGTCGGCGTCCACCTCGGCGCTCGGGCTCCCCTTCGACCGTTCCGTCCACGAACGCGTCTTCACGGTGCTCCGCGCGTCGACCGACCGTGCGGAGCTACCGCCGATCCACGAACTGGTCACCACCGAGATCGCCCGAAGTTGCTCGCCCTGGGCACTTCTCGACGAGTCGTTGCGGGTCGCGGCGACGACGGGCGCGGCACTCGCGACTGGTCTCCACCCGATCGGGACGGCATCCTCTCCCGCGGCCACGGACACGACCGCCGTCCGGGTGATCAACGGTCGCTGGCAACGCGAGGCGTACGTCCTGCAGGCGCGCCGCCTCACCGTGAACGCCGACGCGGCGACGCTGCCCGACACGAATCCGCTGGCGGCCATCGCCGCCGAACTCCGCGAGCCGTGGCGACCCTACCTCCGCCGCCTGTGGGTCCGCCTGCACGGCCGCGACGTCCGCGAGTTCTCCGTCCACGAACCAGGCGAACTGTGGGATCTCCTGGACGGTGTGGCTCGGTCGGTCATCCTCGACCACCGCATGCGGGTCAAGCAGGCGCTCAGCGCAATTCCGCTCGCGGATGCGGCGGATGCTCCCGAATCGAGGGCGAGTTGACCACCGGCACCGTGCGGATCGACCGCGTCGCCGACGGGGTCTGGATCATCGCCCCAGAGAACGCACCGAGCGTCCTCGACGACGCAGCGGGCATCGACGTGACCGTGCTGGAGGTGCTCGGCGGGCACCTGTCGTGGAGTGTGTTCGCCGAATACACCGTCCCGGTCGCGGTGATCGACGACGTCGTCTCGGCGCAGAACTGGGTGTGGGCGGTGTTCGGCGAGGAGGTGGCACTCGCCGTGGCCGAGGGCGAGACCGGGAGCGAGGTCACGGTCGAACCGGCCCGGCCGCGGGTGGCCGTCGGCGCCCGACGCCTCGCGTTCGCGCACTGGGCGGCGCGGTGGTGGCCGACGTCGACGGTCGACGCCATCCCGGCGCTCGACGCGGGGCTGTTGAACCGCGAGATCGCGACACTCGTCGAGGACTGCGATCTGCTCGTCGACGGGGACGACGCGCTCGCGCCGGAAGGACCCACGCTCTCCGACCGTCCCGGGCGGGCCGACGACTACGCGCTCGCCGCAGGCGCCGCGACCGCGACGCGGCCGGGCACCCTCGTGCTGAAGCGAGGCATCACGGGATCCGACTGGCGCCGGTACCCTCCCGGTCTCGTCGACTGTTCCGAGCGCGCGGTGTCGTGGGAGGTGGTGCGCACCTCCGGGAACACCGCCGTGCGCGTCAGTATCGTTGCGGCACCGTATGTCTCCGAACCCGTGCCGGATCATGTCCGCCCCCGCGCCCTGATCGGCACCGCCTCCGGCGCCGTCGACGTCGCGCTGCGACTGTCGGGAGACGTCTGGTTCGGCGAGTCGGCCGCACCACCCGGTGCGGAAGCGGGAGTGTCTGTGGACGTGTATCTGCCCGGGTTCGGCGTGAACGGTGTCGCGGACGTCGGAGGTTCGGACGCCCGGGAGCGGGTTCGAGCCCTGGCCCGTCTGCGGCTGCGGCGGGCCGCGGAGCCGACTCCGGACGACGGACCGGACGCGCCGCTGCTCGCCGAGATAGACGCGGCCGCCTCGGATTCGGACTTCTGACGTGGACGACCAGACGGGCCGCGACCTTCTTGTCGCGGGAGCCGCGGCCTACTCACAGGGAGACGTCGCCGAGGCGCTCCGGACGTTCGAGCAGGTCGCCGCCGGGGCCACCGGCGATCTCCGGACGAGCGCGATCATCAATGCGGCCAGCATGTCCGACGAACTGGGCGAGCACGCGAAGGCCGTCGACCTGTACCGGGAGGCCCTCGCGGTGATGCCCGCCGACGCGATCCGGATGCGTCCGGCGGCGCTGGTCAACCTGTCGCAGGCACTGCAGCACGTCGGTGATCTCGACGGCGCGCAGGGCGCGCTCGAGCAGGCGCGGGAACTGCTCGCGGCCGGCGGCGAAGACCAGGGTGATCTGCGGGTCGCGTGTCTGTTGTCGCTCACCGCGGTCGCGATGCATCGGCAGCAGTGGGCGCACGCGGCCGACGTGGCCACCGAGTCCCTCGACGCGGCAGTCCGTTTCGCCCCGGGGCTCGCGGGCCATCCGTTGATGAACCTCGCTGCCATCCATTTCGAGACCGGGCGTTTCGACCTTTCCGACGACTTCGCCGGGCAGGCGCTCGCCACATTCGAGACGGCGTGCGACGTCAACGCGGTCGCCGAGACGCAGCAGAACCTGGGCATCATGCGTGTCCGCGCGGGTCGCCTCGACGATGCGGAACCGCTGCTGCAATCGAGCCAGACGTATTTCGAACGGGCCGGGATCGGCCACCGGGCGGGAATCGGATCGAAGGTGCTGGCCTTTCTCGCCGAGGGCCGCGGCGACACCGCACGCGCGACGGCGCTCTACCGCCGCAGCCTCGACTACTTCCGGGGGTCCGGAGCGGTGCTCGACGTCGCGGACGTCGAGACGCGCCTCGCCACCGTCGCCTTCGCCGAGGGCCGACCGGGTGAGGGCGAGAGACTGCTCGCCGCCGCGTTCGCCACGTACCGCGGGCTGGGGCTCGGACTGCACTGCGCGCAGGTCGACTTCTGGCACGCGACCCTCCTCGAATCCGCGCCGACCGCCGCCGGCACACCGGACGATGCGGCGCAGGCACAGGCCACCGCGCTCGCCGTGCCCGCGGCGATCGCCATCGACGCCGTGCGATACACACTTCCGAACGGCCGACAGCGCGAGCAGTGGAACCGCGAGATCGCCGATCCGGCGATGCAATTGGCGTTCCGCCTCGCCTACGCCTCCGGCGACGCCCGGTTGGTCGCCGACCTCGTCGAGGCGCAGTGCGCGGGGACGACGGTGGACATCGGCCGGGCCGGGCACGGCACCGCGGCGCGACTGCCCCTGCAGTTGCCCGACCCTCCGCCGGTCGGCGCCGCCGACACCGACGGCCCCTTCCTGCTCGGTGCCGCACTGGCCGGAGTCGCAGCCGGCGCCGGCCTGCCGGTGCCCCTCCCCCCGCGGCTCGCCGTGACGTCGGACGGACGGATCGTGCTGGGCTCCTCGATCGCGGCCGCCGAGGAACGCTATGGGCGCGAGGTCCGCGACCACCGCGTGGTGCCGGCCTGGTGATCCCACTTTCCCTTCCCTGCGAGGTGATTCAGGGCCGGAGGGTGTCACGGTGGTCACACCGCACGTCCGGTGACCGCCCCGGGACGTGTGGGTGAATGTCCACGCTGACCTGCGAAGTGTCCGATTCGACCGCCATTGATAGCCCCATCCAATCTATGGAATAGGTCTCATAGATTGGACCTATTCCAATCTGCTGGATAGCCTCGTCGCTGTCGGCTTCCAGTCTTACGAATAGAGGTTCCAATGGCCCTGATCAACACCCAGATCAAGCCCTTCGCGGCGTCCGCTTTCAAGGACGGCGCGTTCATCACCGTGTCCGCGGACGACATCAAGGACAAGTGGGCTGTCTTCTACTTCTACCCGGCCGACTTCACCTTCGTCTGCCCGACCGAGCTCGGCGACCTCGCCGATCACCACGAGGAGCTGCAGCGTCTCGGCGTCGAGGTCTTCTCGGTGTCCACCGACACCCACTTCACGCACAAGGCGTGGCACGGATCGTCCGACACCATCGGCAAGATCAAGTACGCCATGATCGGTGACCCGACGCAGGAGATCAGCAAGAACTTCGAGGTGCTGCGCGAGAACGAGGGACTGGCCGATCGCGGCACCTTCCTCGTCGACCCCGACGGCGTCATCCAGTTCACCGAGGTCACCGCAGAAGGCATCGGCCGCAACGCCGCCGAGCTGGTCCGCAAGGTCAAGGCCGCTCAGTACGTCCGGTCGCACCCGGGTGAGGTCTGCCCCGCCAAGTGGGAAGAGGGCGAAGAGACCCTCGCTCCGTCGCTCGACCTCGTCGGCAAGATCTGACGTAGCCCAGTCGACCGTAGGCACGGGCTCAGAACCTTCTGAGCCCGTGCGCGCGGTTCCCGGTGCTCCGCTCCCGTGGGGGGCAATCGGTGTCGCACCAACACTTTCCGGACCGCCCAGAGCTGGTTTCCGGTTTCCGATCCCTTTCCTCCCCGACCGATGGAGTAGATCCGCATGCTCGAAGCCTCGCTCGCCGGCCAATTGAAGTCCCTGCTCGAACGGCTGACCCTGCCGATCGAGCTCGTCTCCTCACTCGATGACGGCCCCAAGTCCACCGAACTCGCCGAACTGCTCACCGAGATCGCGGCGATGTCGGACAAGGTCACCTACGAACGCCGCGACGACGACGCGCGACGCCCGTCCTTCGCCGTCCGCCGCAGTGGCACCGACATCGAGGTCCGCTTCGCCGGGATCCCGCTCGGCCACGAATTCACCTCGCTCGCACTCGCTTTGCTCCAGGTCGGCGGTTACCCGTCGAAGGAGTCCCCCGAACTGCTCGAGCAGGTCCGCAACCTCGACGGCGACTTCCACTTCGAGACCTACTTCTCGCTGTCCTGCCAGAACTGCCCGGACGTGGTGCAGGCCCTGAACCTGATGTCCGTGCTCAATCCGCGCATCAGCCACGTCGCGATCGACGGCGCCCTGTTCCAGGACGAGGTCGACGGCCGCCAGATCATGGCCGTGCCGACGGTCTTCGTCAACGGCGAACTCTTCGGCTCCGGCCGGATGAGCCTCGAGGAGATCATCGGCAAGCTCGACGTCGGTGCCGCCGACCGCGCCGCCACCGCGATCGCGCAGAAGGACCCGTTCGACGTGCTCGTCGTCGGCGGTGGCCCGTCCGGAGCCGCGGCCGCGGTGTACGCCGCGCGCAAGGGAATTCGCACCGGTATCGCCGCCGAGCGCTTCGGCGGCCAGGTGCTCGACACCATGGCGATCGAGAACTTCATCTCCGTTCCCTACACGGAGGGCCCCCAGTTCGGGTCTGCGCTCGAGAATCACGTCCGCCAGTACGGCGTCGACATCATGAACACCCAGAAGGCCGCGAAGCTCGTGCCCGCCGCCACCGAGAACGGTCTCGTCGAGATCGAACTGGAAAGCGGTGCTTCCCTTCTCGCGCGGACCGTCATCCTGTCGACGGGTGCGCGGTGGCGCTCGATGAACGTGCCCGGCGAGGACCAGTACCGGAACAAGGGCGTCACCTACTGCCCGCACTGCGACGGACCGCTGTTCAAGGGCAAGCGCGTCGCCGTGATCGGTGGCGGCAACTCCGGGGTGGAGGCCGCGATCGATCTCGCCGGACTCGTCGAGCACGTCACGCTCATCGAGTTCGACTCCGTGCTCCGCGCCGACGAGGTGCTGCAGCGCAAACTGCGTAGCCTCCCCAACGCGGACATCCTCCTGAGCACGCTCACGACGGAGGTCGTCGGGGACGGCAACAAGGTCACCGGTCTGGCGTACCAGGACCGCACGACCGATACCGCTCACACGCTCGACGTCGAGGGGGTATTCGTCCAGATCGGTCTCCTGCCCAACACCGAGTGGCTGGCCGGAAGCATCGAGTTGTCCGATCGCGGCGAGATCGCGATCGACGACCGCGGCCAGACGTCGGTCCCCGGCGTGTTCGCTGCCGGCGACTGCACCACCGTGCCGTACAAGCAGATCGTGATCGCCGCCGGTGCCGGCGCGACGGCAGCGCTGAGCGCATTCGATCGGCTCATCCGAACGGGTGTGCCTGCCGAGGATTCCGCGGCCGCAACCGTCGGCTAGTTCGGTCACCCTCGGCTAGACCCCTGATCCACCCGGGTGCGTGGCACGCACGCCACCGCCCGGGTGGGTAGGGAATGCTGGGGCGGTGCCGACTCACCTGTCCCACCCGCCGACCTCGCACGAGCAGCCCACCGCGATCGTGCGGATGGCCGACGCCGGCGACCTGTACACGTCGTGGCGGTGGACCCACGACTCCCACCCCGGCGGTGTCGGCGTCGCCCCCGCCGCGCAGGTGGACGAGGCCGTCGCCGCGCTGGCCCTGGCCCTGCCCGACCTCACGGACCCGCAGGGGCTGCACCGTTCGCTGACCACGGGCGCGTTCTCCGGCTACGAGTCCGAACACGATCTGGCTCAACTCCTCTCGCGCACGTTTCTCCCGTTCGGCCTCGCCCGGCAGTTGCACGAGCTGTTCACGCGCGGCGTGCGCCCCCATCTCCGGATCCAGCCGTCACCCCGGGTCGCGCAGGTGCCGTGGGAACTGATCGCCCCCGACGCCGGGCTGCGTCTCGTCGACATCGCAGACGTCAGCCTGCTGGCCCCGCTCAGCATCGTGCACTCACCCGGTCGCCCGGTCCGAACCTGGGCGGACGGCCACCGGCTCCCCCTCGTCGCGGTCCTCGACCCCCGGGTTCCGGGGTTCCGCGCCGATTCGGTTCTCGGTTCCGTCCTGGGGCGGATGGCCGCGGACAGCCCGCTGTCGCAGCGGGTCGCGACGTACGCCGGCGAGGACCGGCTGCTCCCGGCCGTGGACCGACCACTGGACGTGTTCCGCCGCGAAGACGTCGACCGGGCATGGCTCGGTGCGGCGTTGTGCGAGGGCGCGGGCCGGCTGGTGTACGTCGGGCACGTCACCGCGGCGGCACCCGAATCCGGTCAGAGCGAGCACGCCGAACTGCACCTCGCCTGCTCCGCCGACGCCATCGGGTTCGCCCAGCCGACGCGCGCGCACCGGCCGTTGTCCGCGAAAGACCTCCTGCTGGGAACGCACACACTCACCGACGAACCGATCCGCGGCGCCGACCTGTGGCCGATCCCGAGCCGGGTTGCGCTCATCGCCTGCGAGAGCGGCGGCGACCTGCGGTTCAGCGAGGCCCTCGGACTGGTCTCCGCGATGATCGCCGGCGGGGCGGAACTCGTCACCGCCAGCCGCTGGGCACTTCCCACCGACCTCGCGTTCCAGCGCATCGCCGGCGCCACACCGCACGCGCGCCCGCTGCAGGACGCCATCTGTTCGATCGACGCGGCACACGAACTGCCCGACGCGGTCGGCGCGCTCTGCGCGTGGCAGCGCGACCGGGTCGCGACCTGGCGGGAGGAACGGACGATCGAGCATTCACCGGTGCTCTGGGCGGCGTTCGCGACCGTCGCGGTGCCCTGAAACACCTGGTGCAGTACCGAGCTTTGCGTTCCCCACATCGTGTCGGTCGGTCGTTGTACCGTCGTTGCTGTCGGTTCCGGCACCTAGAAGGAGCATGCCTCATGACCTCTCGTCTCAACCCCTACATCAGCTTCAACGGCAACGCTCGGCAGGCGATGGAGTTCTACAAGGACGTCTTCGGTGGCACCCTGGCGGTGAGCACATTCGGTGAGTTCGGCGCCCCGGACGCCGAGGGAGCCGACAAGATCATGCACGCCATGCTCGAATCCGACAACGGGTTCACCCTCATGGGGGCAGACACGCCGCCCGGCATGGAACACAACCCGGGCACCAACATCGCAGTGAGCCTGAGCGGTGACGACGGCGACCTGCTCCGCGGTTACTGGGCCAAGCTCTCGGACGCCGGCTCCGTGTCGGTGCCCCTCGAAAAGCAGATGTGGGGAGACGAATTCGGTGCCTGTACCGACCAATTCGGTATCTCATGGATGGTCAACATTGCCGGGACGCCCAGCTGATCGCAGCGCCGGGTAGTCCTGCAGGTCGATGTCGGTGGCGAAGGAGTCGGTCAGCTTCATCATCAGGCCGAACAGGGCCTTGGACTCGAACGTCCAATTCCGCAGCCTGATGCGAGTCGGCGACTTCGGCGCGAGAAACGGTCCGGCGCCGGCCTTGCGGGCGACCTTCGCATACCGGTGCATCTGCTCGTTGTAGCGTCCGAACGCCACGCGGTGGTCGCCACCGGTGGCGGCGAGTTCGCCCGCGAGCACATACGCACCGACGAGGGCGAGACCGGTTCCGAAGCCGCCCAGCGTGTTTCCGTACGCGGCATCGCCGAGTAGGGCGACGCGTCCGGCGGTGTAGGTATCGGTCTCGACCCTCGCGATCGAGTCGAGATAGAAGTCGGGCGCGTCGTCCAGGTGCGCGAGCAACCCGGGCACGCGCCAGCCTGCACCTGCGTACGCGGCGGCCAGCAGTCGCTTCTGCTCGGTGATGTCGCCACGGTCGTAGTCGATCGGGTCGGAGGCGAAGACGAACAATTCGGGAGCCCTCGGTCCACCGACGACGGCCATCCTTCCAGGTTCGTTGTACATCCATCCCGTCGCGCGTTCCCGGTCGGGCGACGCCGCAGTCACCGCGGCCGTGGTGCCGACGACGGCGTAGTAGTACCCGAGGAATCGGACGAAGTCCTCCTCCGGCCCGAACCGGTGTTTGCGCACGGCCGAGTGGATGCCGTCGGCGCCGAACACCAGGTCGAAACGGCGTGCGTGCGATTTCTCGAACATGACCTCGACACTGGACTCCGTGTCGGTGACCGCGGTGACGGAATCACCGAAGAGGTACTCGCACGAATCCGCGGTCCGTTCGTAGAGGATCTCGGTCAGGTCGCCCCGCAGGATCTCGACGTCCCCGCCGATGAACTCACCGGGCATCGTCGCCAGGTGCTTGTCGCGCTCGTCCACGATCCGGAGGTCCGTCTTTCCGGTCTGCCTGCGGCGCACCTCGTCGAGAATCCCCATCCTCTCCAGCACCTGCCGGTGCACCTCCCCTTTGAAGTCGACAGCCTGGCCGCCGACCCGAAGGGCCGGCGCCTTCTCGACGACGGTGACGGCGTAGCCGCTGCGAGCGAGCCAGAACGCCAGGGCGGGCCCGGCGATGCCGGCACCTGAGATCAGGACGGTTTCGTTCGGCATGGGAGCCCTCCGAGAATGAATTGTGTCTCACGGACACAATTCAGTGTATGGTAGACACTATTCCGGATCAAGAGTCGGCCGGAGGAGCGCAAGATGGTCACCCAGCCCCGTACCGCCGAGCTGCTCTGGGGATCACCGGACAGACCGAAGCGCGGCCCCAAGCCGGCGCTGAGCCTCGAGCGGATCGTCGCCACCGCCATCTCGATGGCCGATGCGGAGGGCCTCGCCACGCTGTCGATGCAGCGCCTCGCGGAGGACCTCGGGTTCACCAAGATGTCCCTCTACCGCTACACCCCGGGGAAGGCCGAGCTGACCGCCCTCATGCTCGATGCCGCTCTCGGACCCGCACCCGACCTGTCCGAGATCGACGGCGGCTGGCGCGCAGCGCTCCACGAGTGGGCACTGCGCATGTGGGCGGGTCTGCGACGGCATCCGTGGGTCGTGGACGTCGCCGTCGGCCCCCGCGTGATGGGACCGAACGAACTGGGCTGGCTCGAAACCGGCCTCTCGGCACTGAGCGGCACCGGGCTCACCGGCGGAGAACGACTGGATTCGGTCGTCCTGATCACCGGCCACGTCCGCAGCCTCGCTCAGCAGTCGACGGCCCCCGGCGCCGAAACCGACACACCCGAGAAGGCCCTGAACGCGCTCATGACGGGAATCCTCACCGACAACTCCGAACGCTATCCCGAGGCGGCGGCCGCCTTCGCCTCCGCCCGCTCCTCGTCCGGGCAGGACGACGCGCTCGAATTCGGCCTGGCCCGGATCTTCGACGGCCTCGCCGCACTCGTCGCGGAGCGCGCCGAATAGCGGGCCGCGGCCCGATCAGGTGGATCGAGGCCTGAGCAACACGGCGATTGTCACAGCCAGGACGCCGCCGCACAGAAGTCCGGCAAGCGCTGTGGCCCAACGCTGCCCCATCGATGCATCCGTGGAAGTCAACGCGCTCACCAGCATCGTCGCCGCACCTGTCACTGACAGGGTGACATTCCAGCTCAGAAGCTGACTGGTTCCGGTGTGGACACGCAGAAGGGACGGGGGGATCAGCACGTTGGAGACAATGAGAAGCACAATGCCTGGGTAGAGCAGAGCGTTCATTGCTGTCCTATCACAGAGCGGTGGACGGAGAGGACGAGTTCATCCGCGGGACTTTTGCATTGGCGCTGTTTCTGCACGCTGCGCTCAGCTTTCCACCGATGCGCGGGTGCGGGGATAGTAGCCATTTACCAAGATTTCCCACCGGTTGAGCAAATATCGCCGATGCTCTCGCCGCCGGGCCCGGATATCGTGGTGATCGGTCACAAGCCCTCCATCTCCACTACCCTCAATGCGAGCGCGACGTCCAGGCGCAGAATGGGATCCGTCGTGAACGGGCCGACGATGCTCTCCAACTTGCCGATTCGGTATCGCAGCGTGTTGTAGTGGAAATGCAGGACGCGTGCAGTCTCGGCGACGTTGCAGTTGGTGTCCAGGAGTGCCTGCATCGTCTGGCGGAGATCGATCGCCTCGTCTGCGTCGCCCGCCAGCGACCCGAGGATCTCGGTGGCGAACGATCGGAGCTCGGCGCTGTCGTCGACCAGGGAGAGCAGTCTGTGGACGCCCAGGCTGTCGAAGTGTGCGACAGAACCGTTCCCGCGCATGCGCCGCCCCACCGTCACGGCCTTACGTGCCTGGTCGTACGCCTGCGGAAGCTCGGCAGCCGAACCGATGACCCGGCTCACGCCGGTGCAGAAGGAATGCCTGCCGCCTCCACGGTCACCGGTGACGGCCGCAATCAGATCGTCCACGACAATTCTCGCGTCGTCGTCACCGACCGGCATCAACACCACCACCTCGTGGCTGAACCCGACCACCGGTGCGTACCGGTCCCTGCGCCGGACCACCTGTTTCCAGGCAGCAGTGAGTCTCTGTTGCGGCATCCGTCCGGCACCCGGCGGCCGTATCGCAGGGCCGGCGGTCGAGCGAGCGGGGTCCGGGTCGAGCTCCGCGACAACGACCACCATGGCGCGGTTCACGTCCCATTCGAGCTGCGCGCAGTGCTCCGTAATCTGTGCAACCGTACCGGCATTCCCGTTGAGTACGTCGCGCAGAAAGTCGCCGTGAAACCTTGATTCGACCGCCGACACGGCGAGTTGCTTGGTCACCGCCAGCGCGACAACGGTTGCGGCTCGCTCCAGCGCTTGCACGGCGACGGAGCCCAATCCGCCGTCGCCCACGAAGGCGACGATGACGCCGTGTTCGGTCCCGCCCGCGTGAACCGGTGCGACGCCGATCTGGCCGGCTTCCGTGCCCGGCGCCGGCTGCAGGCCGTGGCGCAGACGCTCGGTGCGAAGCCGGCCGGACGGGTCGAACAGCGGCAGCCCCTCCAACACCTGCAGATTGGCCGTCGTACCCGCTGACGCGTTGACCCGCCCGTCCGGTGTGCAGATCAGCACCGCAGCGTCGAACAGCGCGGCGACCTCGTCCGCAATCTGCGGCAGGTCGCCACCTTCGAGGACGATCTTCGTCAAGGCACGGTGCATGCGATCGGCAACGTCGAGGGCGAACGCCTGCCGATCGACGAGGTGTGTGAACACCTCGGACATCACCTCGTCGAAACCGATGTCGTGTGGGATGAGAAACAGCGGGATTTCGAGACGGTCCGATGCCTCGAGCATCGCGGCAGGGAGATCGCCGAGGTACCGGCCCTCCTTGACACCGAGTGCGGCTGCGCCGCACCGGGCGAGGCCCTCGACGAGTTCGACCAGCGCGAGGGGGTCGAACGGCTCGCCCGAATCTGCATGTCGCAGAGGGAACCCCGTGGTGATCAACAGTTCGTTGGGTTTAACCCACGGCAGGATGTCCGGCACCTCGATGACGTTGACCCGCTGAACGGTCTGCTCCAGTCCGCCCGCCCCCGCGATGAGCGTGGAGCCGGCCAAGCTGGGGAGGGTCAGCACCTCCCGAATCGTCAACGCGTATCCGGCAGGTGACGGCAGATCGACTGCGTCCACGGGTGCAGCTCAGTTCGAGAGGAGTGCCGGCGGAAGCACGCGCTGCGTCCACTTCGTCTTCTGCTCGTACGCGTGGGCGAGTTGGAGGACGGCTCGGTCAGCGCCGTGTCGGCCGATTATCTGAATTCCCATCGAGAGCCCGCGGCCATCGAAACCGACCGGCATCGCGGCAACCGGGAGGCTCGTCATCGTCCACGGTGCGACGGTCTCCATCCACCGGTGGTAGGTGTCCATGGGCCGGCCGGCGATCTCGGTGGGCCAGTGTGTGGACTTGTCGAAGGGGAACACCTGAGCACTGGGCGCGAGGATGTAGTCATACGTTTCGAACATCTTCGTGAGTGCGGCCTGCCAATCGTTGCGGGCCGCCGCGGCCTTGGTGACGTCGAGCGCGGACAGTGCGATTCCGTGTTCCATCTCCCACACGAATTCGGGCTTCATCTGCTCGCGTGTCTGCGGGGCGTCGTAGAGGTCGACCAAGCCGAGCTGTGCCCACCAGCGCCATCTCAGAAAGAGCTGCCAGATGTCTTCGGGCTTGTAATCGGGAAGCGCCGCCTCGACGTGGCAGCCGATGTTCCGGAATGCGTCGAACGAGGACTCGCACAGCTCGAGAACTCCGGGTTCCGTCGCCAGGTACCCGTCCCAGTCGCCCACCCATGCGATCCGCGTTCCGCGGAAGTCCCGCTCGAGGTTCCGCGTGAAGACCTCGGGATCCTCGCCGATGCCGAGCGGGGCGCCTGCGTCGGGCCCTGCCATCGTCGACAGGAGTTGCGCCACGTCGGCAACCGACCGACCCATCGGGCCGACCACCGCGCCCTGAGCGATGAAGCCTGCCTCGGGGATGCGTCCCCAGGAAGGACGAAATCCCACAACATTGTTGAAGGCCGGCGGATTTCGCAGCGACCCCATGTAGTCGCTGCCGTCGGCAACCGGGACCATCCGCAATGCCAGGGCCGCGGCGGCACCGCCGCTGCTTCCACCTGCGGTGCGTGACGTGTCGTACGGTGTCGCCGTCGTACCCCATACCGGGTTGTACGTCTGGGACCCGAGTCCGAATTCGGGGGTGTTCGTCTTGCCGATGACGATGGCACCCGCCGCCTTGATCCGCGCGACGAACAGATCGTCCGCGTCGGCGATCCGGTCGGCGAAAATGGGTGATCCGGACGTGAACGGAAGCCCCTTGGCCGCCGAGAGATCCTTGACGGCGTGCGGGAACCCGTGCATCCAGCCGAGGTAGTGCCCGTCGGCGAGCTGATGGTCCCGTTCGCGCGCCTCGGCCAGCAACTCGTCCCGGCCCCGCAGGGCAACGATGGCGTTGACACTGCCATTGTGCCGTTCGATGTGGTCGAGATAGGCAGTCATGACGTCGACGCACGACACCTCGCGGCTCTTGATCAAGCCGCTGAGCGTCAGCGCGTCGCACATGACGAGATCGTCGTATCCTCCTGGACCGCCGAAGGGTTCGACGTCAGTCCGGGGCGAATCGCCCGCGTCGACGGGATCGATGACGTGTGACACTTGTGAACCTCTCCACGGTTTCGGAAGCGATTGCTGGCGATCGAGGGTGCGCAGCGGCCCGGTGGCGGCCACGCACCCTCGTTCACGGTGCGACCAGGAACTACTGGCCGAGGTCGACGATGGCGGCGACGGGGCCGCCACCCTCCGGGCCCTGATGTGCGGCCGACACGGACACGAACACCGCCGGGTCACCGGTGACCGACGACGCGACACCGCCTACGCACGACTTGATCTGACGGTGCCAGTGCACGTCCGAGTCGTCGAGCATCGCGTTGCGGCGGCCGCGCACCGTCCCGTCTTGACTCGCCTCGCACTTGAGGAAGACATTGACGAGCCGGCCGCCCAGGTCGCTCGTGTGGGGCCGCTCGGGCAGCTCGAGTCCCGCATCCCGGATCGCCGACCAGATGCCGTCCTGATCGAGCGGATCCTTCATCACGCTGTGCCCGATCCGGTAGCGGCCGCCGACACCGCGCGCGTTGCCCACCACCACGATCTGAGCCCGGTCCAACTCGACACCCGAGGAGCAGGATGCGACCGACGAGTAGAGGTCCCGGCTGTGCATGACGTCGGCATCGCCCGGCATCTCGATCTCGCCGAGGGCGACGGCAATCCCCAGTGCCGTACCACCGTTCGACAGGTCCATCGACTCGTGCGTCTGCTCGGTCCACACCGTCTCGCCGCGGCTCTTGGCGTCCCGGATGGTGTGGATCGTCAGCAACGGCGTCTTCGTCTGCACGTAGTGCACGTCGGCGGGGTCGGTGATTCCGGCGTTGTCCATCGCCATCTTCACCGCTGCTGCCACCTTGGTGATCATCGCCGTGCGACCGATGTCTTCGGGGAGAAGTTGCTCACTCATCGCGACACCGACGGTCAGTCGCGGCTCTTCGGTCTTCACCGCCTTCTCCGCCGGCACGGTTGCGAAGATCGTTGCGTGCGGGCTGATCACACCGTCGGTACCGCCGGACCAGACGATGGGCACCCCGGCCACCTCGTCCGCGCTTCGGCTGCCCTTGGCGGAGAGGACCTCACGGAAGGCCCGGTCCGCGATGATGCGCGTGTAGTCGTTGACGCCGCCGTTGCCCTCGGTCTTGCCGATGACTGCGACGACGCGGTCCGCTTCGAACACACCGTCGTCGATGAGCTTCGCCAGCTCGCCGGCGTCGGACACGCTGTGCAGGGGAACCTTGCGGACCTCGATTGCTTCGGGCATTGACATCTCCTCTATACGTGGCTTGCGGGTAGTCGAGATCAGCCGGTGGCGATCGGAACTCCAACGCAGCCCACGCTATGAGGGCGAGCACCTTCGGACATTGGCAAAGTTTGCCCAAACCAGAACTCACATTGGGCAGAGTTGGCCAGTGCCGCTGGTGACAGGATCAGAGGGTGCTCGTCTGGGCTACCTGGCTGGTCACGTGATCGGAGTGACCGGCGCCGAGGGGGTCGGGCCACCCCGACCACGTGTCGGGACCAAAGTCGATTTCCGCGGTGGTGAGGAGACAGATGTCGAGCTGATGCCGAAGGGTGTCGGCGTCGATGCCTTGGCCGATGAAGACGAGTTCCTGTCGGCAGTCACCGACCGGTTCTTCCCATTTGTCGAGAATTCCCTGGCGGCGGTAGTCGTCTTCCGGCCAGTAGCTGTCGGGGAGGAACTTCCACCACCGTCCGACGTACCCGTGTCGGATCATGTGACCGGCTTGGGAGATGCTGCCGATCTCGGTGAACCGGCCGGCGTTCCAAAAGTACCCTTTGGCGCGGAGAAGTCTGCCGTTCGTCCAGTCGCCGGTGAGGAACCGGTGTAGCCGCCCCGGGTGGAAGGGGGCGCGTTCGCGGTAGACGACCGAACCGATTCCGTATTCCTCGGTCTCGGGGGTGTGCTCTCCCTGGAGTTCCTGCAGCCAGCCGGGCGCCTGGGCTGCCCTGTCGAAGGAGAACAGGCCGGTATCCATGATGGCGTCGAGTGGGACGTGTCCGTGAGATATCGCGTGGATGTCCGCGGTCTTGTTCAGCGATCGAATCAAGGCGGTCAGCTCGGCGAGGTGCTCGGCGGAGACGAGGTCGGCTTTGCTGATCAGGACCACGTCGGCGAACTCGATCTGATCGACCAGAAGATCGGAGATGTCGCGTTCGTCCTCGGGAGCGTCGGCCCCGACGGGACCGCCGGACCGGTAGTCCCGGAGAAAACTGTGGCCGTCGACGACGGTCACCATGGTGTCCAATCGCGCGATGTCGGCAAGCGCGTGCCCGTCGGTGTCGATGAACGTGAATGTCTCGGCGACGGGCAGGGGCTCGGAGATGCCGGACGATTCGATCAGGAGGTAGTCGAATCGTCCGTCGGCGGCCAGGGTTCTGATCTCGTCGAGGAGATCCTCCCGCAAAGTGCAGCAGATGCAGCCGTTGGTCATCTCGACGAGCTTTTCCTGTGATCGACTCAGCGAGATCTCTCGTTCGACCTCGGCACTGTCGATGTTGATCTCGCTCATGTCGTTGACGATCACCGCGACGCGCCGGCCTTCACGGTTGCGCAGGATCTGGTTCAGGAGTGTCGTTTTTCCTGCACCGAGGAATCCGGACAGCACGGTGACGGGGAGGCGCGTGTCATTCATTGGTCGGTTCCTTCCGGAGAATCTGGTTGTACTCGACGACAGACCGGCGGCGGAGGCGCGGAGTTCCGGGCAGGCTTTCCACCGCCGGTCTGTGTTCATCGTGTCGGATGCGTTCAGGCGGCTACCTTTTCGAGGTATCCCTCGAAGAGGTCGACCACGACACTGCCTGCGTCGGTGTCCTCGCCGAAGAGGTCCTCCGCCGTGAACTGGACGTGATAGGTGGATTCGGCACCGGCGTCGTCGCGCCCGTGGCCTATCGAGTCGGGGAACGGCCATTTCTCGGTGGTGCGGTGGGTGATCGTTCCGACCCGGCCGCGGCAGTATGCCGGCATCCGGATGTGCCCGGGCACGTGCTCGTCGCGGACCCGAACGCGCTGCCCCACCTCGAAGGTGATGCCGTCCGTCCGCGCCGGCCGGCCTTCCGATTCCGCAGGAAGGGACAACGGGAACGGGCCGCCCGCGAGCGCCTCGAGCTCGTCGTGGGTCAGGATTCCCTTCTCCACCATCAGGGTTGCGACGCCGATGACGTACCGCTCGTAGTACGGCGTCATCATGTAGTGGCGTGGTTCCATTCGTTCGACGACGTGCCTGACTTCGTCGACACTGAACGCCCCCAGGTCTGCGGCGCCGAGGAACAGCAGACTGTAGGGGAGGTGCTCCCACTCCGCGTGAAAGGGTCCGCCGATGTCGGCGTTGACGGTGTGCGGGACCTTACCGAACCCCTGGACACCGGCGAGATCGTGTACTCCATCCATGGATCTGTTCCTTCTCTTCGGGTGCTCAGGCGCTCGGAACCTGCGGGATCGCGACCCCGATCAGGCAATCTTTGGTGACGATCTGCTGGAGTTGCTCCCGGCTCCACCCCTCGGTGCCTGCCGGCCGCTGGGGCAGGACGATGTAGCGCGTTTCGGCGGTGGTGTCGTACACCCGGATCTCGACGCCCTCCGGAATGTCGGTGCCCATCTCGGACAGCACTTTTCTCGGTTCACGAACCACGCGGGCGCGGTACTCGAAGCTCTTGTACCAGGTCGGCGGCAGGCCGAGGATCGGCCAGGCGGTGCACGAGCACAGAGAGCAGACGATCACGTTCTTGAGTGTGGGCGTGTCCTCGAGCGCCACGATGTATTCACCCTGCGGTCCCAGGTACCCGTACGTGCCGACGGCCTCGGTACCGTCGGTGAGCAGAAGTTGCCGGAACTCGTCGTCGGTCCATGCCCGGGCGACCAGTTCTGCGCCGCGGTGGGGGCTGAAGTCCTCTTCGAACGTCTTCTTCCAGCCTTCGACGTATCCCTCGGGAACCAATCCCTTGCCGTCCAGCGCCCGGAACAGCGCCCAGGCGCGGTCGGCGGCCGGTGCCTGTGCGGGAGTCGCGTTCTCTGGTGTGTGTTCGATCGTTACCGACATTCTTCACCTTCTCTGTAGGGGCTGAAAATTGCGAATAGCTCTACTGCGGCGGCTGCGCATCACGCAGCATGCCGGTCAGCGGATGGCAATTGATGTACTCGTATCGCTGGTCGCGCGCGTCGAATACCGAGACTTCATGGTAAAGGCGAAGTTTCGACAAGCTGGCTGCGACGCGGAAGAAAGTGGTGAAGATTCGCAGGTGGGTGGGATGAGATTCCGCCCAGCGTTCGAGCTTGTCCAGCGAACCCCAGTGGCCGATGTTGTAACTCTGGTCGAGAAAATTTCCGTCCAGATCGATGTTGCGCACAAACCTGTTGCTGTAGCAGCCCACCGATTGTCCGTTGTCGCGCAGAAAGTCCATGCCGTCCTGCAGAGTGGGCAGAATCTCGTCGAGATACAAGTTGCGTTCCGCCGTTTCGGCCTCGGCCCAGTCCTGCCCGGAGCGGATCAGTGCGATGTTGTCGTGACCCTGAACCACCACGCGGCCACCTGCGGCGGGATCACCACTGAGTACGCGCAATTCACCCGACGGCTGGATCCAGTCGGTCTGGGAGATCGGGAAGCGCTCGCGCATCGAGCCCCAATAGCCGTGCTCATTGATCTCGCCGCTGATACCGCCCATGACGGCACCGACACCCGGAAGGGCGTCCTGGAACGCGTACAGCGTCTCGAACTGTTCGGCCCGCGGGGCCACGATCTCACGGAAGTGCCCCAGCCCCTCCGACAGCCTCTCGTCCGATGCCCACCAGTCGGCCACCTCCGGAAACTGGAGCCAACGATCATGGGCAGCAATATCTTTCCAATAGCCCACGACCATCAGATTCTCATGACTCTGATTGTCGACGTGATGGGTCAGGTCATAGTGCAACGGGCCGTCGGGCAGATCGAAACCAGCCACCATGTCGCGCATGGCGCGCAGCGCGGCCGGGCGTTGCGCGTCACCGCGGAACTGCACACCGAGGTATCCCATCACCACCTGCTGCACTTCTTCGGCGGCACGTCCCACCCACATCGGAAAGGGTGGCTGGTAGCCATCCGGGACGCGTCGGGTCAACGTGCGGGGGCAGGTGAGGTGATCGCTGATTGCAGATTCCATGAGGGCTCCTGGTTCTGGTTCATCGCGTGCGGGCCGCCGCGTCGGCGGCTGAAAATCCCGGCAACACAGAAGTTACCTCCCCGACCGACGGCGAATCTGACCGAGAGAGACAGGTATTTGGACGAGAGGGACAACTCGAGTTGCGTCCCGACGTCAGGTCCGCGGCGCTGCCGCCGTCGCCCGGTACTGGCGCGGGCTCATCCCGTACTCGCTCTTGAACGTGCGGCTGAACAGTGAGGGGTCGGCGAAACCCCAACGGCGAGAGATCTGGCCCAGCGAGCGATCCGGGGTCGTGCTCTGGGCCAAGTCGCGGCGACATTGCTCGAGTCGCCGCACTCGGATGACGCGCGATACCGTCGTGTCCTGCTCGGCGAATACCCGGTGCAGGTGCCGGGTGGAAATGCCGAGGGCCGAGGCGATCACGGACGGCGAGAGCGATGGATCTCCGAGGCTCTCGTCGATCATCGTGATCGCTGCGCGGTAGGTACTCGAACGTGGCGCGCCGACCGGCCGGCCGACGGCCCGCAGGACGGCAGTGACCAGGTCGCCGACCTCGTCCACGATTGCGTTCCCCGCTCCGGCATCGGATGCGATCCGGCTCGTCACGATGTCGTGAAGGAACCGGCCCACAAGCCCACTGGCTCCGGCACGGCCGTCGAAGGCTATCGCGGTGAGGTCGTGAATCTCCGTTTCGCTGAACGACAGTGAGCTCCTCGGCCACGTGAAGACCTCGAGCACCCACGAACCGTCATCCGGATGCCCGTCGATCCGCCAATCGAAAGGGCGAGACGTGTCGTACAGGACGAAGTCGTCGTGATCGAGTACGCACTCCCGGTCATCCTGGGTGACCACGGCACGCCCACGACGGATCCGCCCGATCTGGAGGTAGTCGGCACGGTCGGCTCTGGCCAGGCTGCCGCTGCGGGCGATCCGTTGCTCGGTCGATTGGACTGTGGACACCTTGAGATGAGCAAGTTCGGACGACCGCACCGCACCGGTGAACCGGGGGCGGTCTTCGATGCCCGAGACACTGAGGGCGACGAAGTGCTCGCGCAGCATGTCCTCCCAGTCGGAGGCCCGTGTCGTCCGCACGGGTAATGCAAACCCGGACCTGACAAGCATCGGTACCTCTCTTCGGTCTGATCGCGCAACGCTCCCCCGGGAGCCTTCGGTTACCGGTGCAATTCCCGGTACCTGCTCGGGCTGACGCCGTATCGGGTGGCGAACGCTCGGCTGAATACCGACAGATCGATGAATCCGAACTGCGCGGCGATATCGGTCAGCGAACGGGAGGCGTTGCGCGGTGACAGCATCGCGTCACGGCAGACCTCGAGTCGGTGTGCCCGGATCGTGGCTGCCACGGTGTTTCCGAATCGAGCGAACACTCTGTGAACGGTTCTCGTGGAGATGAAGAACGCATGGGCGATGCGCTGCGGGGACAGGTCCGGGTCGTCGAGATTCCGCTCGATGTACCGGAGCATGTTCGCGTAGAGGTCGCGTGCGGTGACATCGGGATCGTCCGGCTCAGCCTCTTCCTGTGCGGCGGTGATTGCCAGGTCTGCAATTCCGTCCGCCAGCCGCATCGCACCGCTTGGCGACGGTTCCTTCTCGACTGCGAGAAGTCCGGCGAGCATCGGCGACAGTAGCTGTCCTACTGCCGAATTGGATCGCACGGTCCGTGCCGTCAGTTTCTGCGACTCACCCTCGGTCAGCGAGACGGCACCGCGCGGCCACGTGAATACCTGGAGGTGCCATTCCGGTCGCAGGTTCCAGGTGAACGGGCGGGAGGATTCGTAGATGGCGAAGTCGCCCGGCCGCAGTGTGCAGGTTCGTCCGTCTTGGACGAGTTGTCCCTCACCGGCGACGACCATGCCGATCTGCATGAGGTCGAGCGGATGCCGGTCGGTCAGCTGCGGCGTCCTGTGAAAGGTCTGCGGTGTGGCCAGGACGTCGGCGGCCAGCAGATGCGCGAATCGCCGGGTGTGGACCGCCCCCGCGAAGCGATCGGATTCGCCCGGGCTGATCTTCAATGCCACGAAGGTCTCGCTGATCACCTCGACCCAGTCTCGGAGGGCAGCTGTCCGGATCACCTCCGTGCGGCGGTGCTCGCCACCCGGTGCGAGCGACAACGGCATGAGCAGCCCCTTTCCCTCGCCTGCACGTCACGCTAAGAGCAATCCGGCGTCACTGTCAATGACAGCTGACCACTGTTTCCGCTGGAGACAGGCCTCGGCGGCGAAGTTGGCACTGAGCGCAAAGCGGGCTGTCACTCTGAGACAAACGCTGCGGTTCGGCGGCTTCTACGGTTCGTAGAACACCGGGAAATGCCGGCGGGTCCTGCGTCGCATCCGGACCGACAGCCGGCCCTCGACCAGGTGCCCGCGGGCGCCACTGCACAGCTGAGGAGCGCACCTTCATGACTTCGTTGCCTGCACCCGATTCCGCCCGATTGGCGGCGTTGAACGAGCATTTCCGATTCGGGTTGTCCGCCGTCGACCTCGACGAGTTCGCCCCCGCCGTCGAGGCCACCCTCACTGCGCCGATCGCGGTCGAGCAGCTCTATCGGCGTGCGGCGTCACCGGCCCCCGAGCGATCCTGGGCGCCGCCGGCACCGGAGCACAACCGTCTCGGAGCGTGGTACGTCACGACCTCGATCGACGGCTCCTCTGGGGGTCCGCTGGCCGGCCGCACCGTGGCGGTCAAGGACAACGTCGCGGTCGCGGGTGTTCCGATGATGAACGGATCGCGCACCCTGGAGGGGTTCGTCCCGCGGCAGGACGCCACGGTCGTCCGCAGGCTGCTCGATGCCGGCGCCACGATCGCAGGAAAATCGGTATGTGAGGATCTGTGTTTCTCGGGCGGGAGTTTCACCTCGCAGCCGGGACCGGTGCGCAATCCGTGGGATACGACCCGCAATTCGGGTGGATCTTCCAGTGGCTCCGGCGCTTTGGTCGCCAGCGGTGAGGTCGATTTGGCCGTCGGCGGAGACCAGGGCGGCTCCATCCGCATTCCTGCCGCATTCTGCGGGATCGTGGGTCACAAACCGACGCACGGGCTGGTCCCCTACACCGGTGCATTTCCGATCGAGAGGACCATCGACCATCTCGGCCCGATGACCCGGACCGTCGCCGACGCGGCCACCATGTTGAGTGTGCTCGCCGGTACGGACGGGGCCGATCCACGGCAATCACGCCAGGTCGAGCCGGTCGACTACCTGGCGGCGCTCACCGAAACGGCCTCCGGGCTGCGCGTCGGAGTCGTGGCCGAGGGCTTCGGCACCGCAGGGTCCGATCCGGAGGTCGATGCCGCCGTCCACGCCGCGGTCGACGTGCTGCGCAGCGCCGGACTCGCGGCGGAGCACGTGTCGATTCCGTGGCACCTCGACGCGATGCACGTCTGGAACGTGATCGCGACCGAGGGTGCCGCGTACCAGATGCTCGACGGCAACGCCTACGGCATGAACACCGACGGATTCTACGACCCGGAACTGATCGCGCATTTCGCCGCTCAGCGCCTCGAGCGCGGTCACGAGTTGTCCGAGACGGTCAAGTTGGTGGGGCTGTCGGGCCGGTACACCTTCGAGGTCGGCGGCGGAAAGTACTACGCGATGGCGCGCCAACTCGTCCCGGAACTGCGCGCGGCCTACGACGCCGCGCTCACGGACTACGACGTGCTGGTCATGCCCACCGTCCCCTATACCGCGAAGAAGATCCCGCCTGCAGATGTGGCATTGGGCGACTACCTCGACGTCGCGCTGTCAATGGTCGGCAACACCGCCCCGTTCGATGTCACCGGTCACCCCGCCTGCTCGGTTCCCGCGGGGCTCGTCGACGGCCTGCCGACCGGGCTGATGATCGTCGGCAACACGTTCGACGACGCCACGGTTCTGCGCGTTGCACACACCTATGAACAGGCTGTCGGCGGCTTCCCCTCCCCGCCGGCCTTGATGAGTTCCGCTCGATGACACCACCACGCTTGTCTCTGGACGACGAGATTCTCGATCTCGCCGTCATGTGGCTTCCCATCGGGGATCCACCGGCCGACAAGATCAGGCGCGACTTCGGCGTCGAACCGGCCGAATATCGCGTGCGTCTGGCGCGCGCCATCGACCGTTACCTGCAGACCTCGAACGCGAGAACCGCCGCACGACTCGACCGATTCTTCGAGACGTCGATGCTGACAGCCCTGAGACCGAAACAGTCACCACCAGGTGACGAACAGTCCGGTCGCAACTTGTGTCAGAGGGGTGGTGGTCACCCGCTCGACGCTCGTAGCGTCGTAGGTGGGTGCACGCGAGTCGGAACGAACGAGGAGGAGACATCGTGACGATCGACAGAGGAATTCTGGCCCTGCTCGAGGCCAAGCCGGGCAAGGGCGAGGAACTGGCTGCGTTCCTGGAGCAGGGGCGCGCCCTGGCCGCGGCGGAGGAAGGCACCGTCACCTGGTACGCGTTCAAGGTCAGCGACACCACGTACGGCATCTTCGACACCTTCGAGAACGAGGACGGCAGGCAGGCGCACCTGAGCGGAGCGATCCCCGCCGCGCTGGCCAACGTCGGCCCCGACCTGCTGGCCAGGGACCCCGACATTCGTCCGGTCGACGTGGTCGCCGTCAAGTAGGGCGCGCGCCGGGTTTCCTACCGTACGGTCAGTCGAATCCTGCCCGTAAACCTACCCGATCGGGTAGGGCCCCGACTGTCCGTGCCGCGGCATACTTGCCCGGCTCGGGGGTTTCCGAAAACGATACGGAGAAACTGATGCTCGACCGGCTGTACGCCGCTGTCCTCGCCGTCGCCGGTCTCGGCTACGGCGGTTACATCCTCCTCGACGAACTGACCGGAGGGTCGGACACACCCGGCGAGGACGACCATCGACTCCACGAAGTCGCTTCGGGAGCAGGTGTCCACGCTGTGACGTCCCCCTGATACCGCCCTGAGGAACTGATACCGCCGTCAGGGAAACAGTCCCCGCGCCTCGTGCGCTTCGGCGACCTGCCCGACACCGATGACGTGAGCGGCGCGCCGCAGGGTCAGGGACTTCTCCGCGGCGAGGGCCCACACGCTGCGCGAGGCGTTCTGCATGAACACGCAGAGCTTCCGGTCCACTTCGGCACCGGTCCAGGAGAACGCCTGCAGGTTCTGGACCCATTCGAGGTACGACACGACCACGCCGCCGGCGTTCGCGAGAATGTCGGGGACGACGGTGACGCCGTTGCTCTGGAGGATCGTGTCGGCCTCGGGTGAGGTCGGCCCGTTCGCTCCTTCGACGATCATGCGGGCGCGGACGTCGTCGGCGTTGTCGGCGGTCAGGACGCCGTCCATCGCGGCGGGAACCAGAACGTCGACGTCGAGGCCCAGCAGTTCCCGGTTCGTGATGGAGTCCGCGTTCGGGTACGACGCGAGCGACTCACCCCCTGCGACCCACGCCTCGAGTTCCGGGATGTCGAGTCCACCGGCCCGGTAGCATCCTCCGCTGATGTCGGACACCGCGACGACGCGGCAGCCCTCGTCGGCGAAGAACCGCGCGGCACCGGCACCGACCTTGCCGAAACCCTGCACCGCGACCGTGCGTCCCGTGGGGTCGAGGTGGCAGTGCCGCATCGCGTCGAGTGCGGCGAGAACGACGCCGCGGGACGTGGCGCCTGCGCGGCCGTTGGACCCACCGACGGTGAGCGGTTTGCCGGTCGTGGCTCCGTGGACGGAATACCCGGCGTTGACGGAGTAGGTGTCCATCATCCAGGCCATGGTGGATTCATCCGTGTTCACGTCCGGGGCGGGAATGTCCTTGTCGGGACCGATGAACGGGAGGATCTCCTGCGTGTAGCGCCGGGTCAGCCGTTCCTTCTCCGACAGCGTCAACCCCCGCGGATCGATCGCGATGCCGCCCTTGGCCCCGCCGTAGGGCAACCCGAGCAGCGCACACTTCCACGTCATCCACATCGCGAGCGCGGTCACTTCGTCGATGTCGCTGTCGGGGTGGAACCGCACCCCGCCCTTGCCGGGCCCGCGCGTGAGATTGTGCTGAACACGGTAGCCGGAATAGACCTCTACTCTTCCGTTTTCGCGCCGCAGGGGCACCGACACCGTCAGCGATCGCCGCGGTGTGGCCAGCAGCCGGTACATGCCCTCGTCGAGGCCGAGGATGCCGGTCGCGTCCCGCAATTGCGACAGGGCAGCGCGGTGAGCCAACGCTCCCGGGGCGGCGCGATCCGGCGCCGATACGGGTGGAGCCAATTCTTCAACGGTCATGACCTACGCCTTCGTCGTCGAACTCCGATGGACATCTGCGGCGGGGAGCGGCCTGCTCACTGGTCGACGGTGAGACCCTTCGCCTCGAGCACCTGGGCGAGGTTGCTGACCTGGATCGGGGTTTCGCCCTTCTTGTACCGCTCGATGTAGGCGGCCTCGGCGGCGTCCCGCTCACGGGAGGCGTCGATGGCGACCTGGACCTCGTCACGCCGGACCACGACCACACCGTCGCAGTCGCCCTTGATGACGTCGCCGGGATAGATGATCTGGCCGCCGAACACCAGCGGCTGATTGACGGGACCGAGGGATTCCTTCACCGTTCCCTCGATGCACACGTGCTTGGAGAAGACGGGGAACCCGAGTTCGCGGATCTCCCTGCTGTCCCGCACGCCGCCGTCCGTGACGAGTGCGCTGATGCCCCGCGCCACACACGCATTGGCCAGCACGTCGCCGAACTGTCCCGCCGGCTGGTCGCCGGAGGACACGATGAGCACGTCACCGGGTTGCGCGTAGCTGATGGCGACCTGGAGCATGATGTTGTCGCGCGGATGGCACACGACGGTGAAGGCGGACCCGCAGAACGACATGTCGCGGTCGATGGGCTTGATCCCCGAATCCAGTGCGCCCTTGCGGCCCTGCGCCTCGTGGATGGTGGCGGCCGAGAAGGCGCCCAGGCTGTCGATGGCGGCCTTGTCGGCGCGATCGATCTTCGTCGTGACGTGAACCATGATGTCTCCGTAGTTCTGTGATGGCGGGTGGGTCAGCTGAGCGAAGCGACGGCCTTCTCGACCGCGGCTGCCGCATTCCTGAGCACGTCCTCGGACGTGGCGAAGGAGACCCGGAAATAGGATTCGGCCCCGTACGCAGAGCCCTGGATGGTGGCCACCGACGCGTGGTCGAGGAGGAACAGCACCACGTCCTGGTCGTTCTCGAGCAGTGTGCCGTCGGGTGTCCGCTTGCCCACGAGGCCGGCGCATCCGACGAACAGGTAGAAGGCGCCCTGCGGCAGTACGGGTTCGAGACCGTCTATGCCGGAGAATAATTCGAACGTGACATCACGCCGGGCGCGATAGCTCGCGACGGACGTGGTGACGAAACTCTGATCCCCGGTGAGGGCTTCGGCGGCGGCGGCCTGACTGATCGACGACGGGCAGGACGAACTCTGCGACTGCAGCTTGTTGATCGCGCCGATCAGGCCCTTGTTCCCGACGCCGTACCCCAGCCGCCAGCCGGTCATCGCGTAGGCCTTCGACACACCGTTGGTGACCAGGATCCGATCGCGCAGGTGCGGCGCGGACGACAGCAGGTTCGGAACGGGTGAATCGGTGAACACGATCTCGTCGTAGATCTCGTCGCAGAGCACGTTCACGTGCGGGTTCCGGTCGAGGACCTTCGCGAGTTCCGCCAGTTCGTGCTCGCTGTACACGGCGCCCGTCGGGTTCGACGGCGCGTTGAGGATGACCCACTTCGTCGCCGTGGTGATGGCGGCCTCGAGCTTCTCTGCGGTGAGCAGGAACCGGTCGGATTCCGGGCAGTCGACGACGACGGGTGTCCCGCCGTGCACGGTCACCATGTCGGGGTACGACACCCAGTACGGGGCGGGCACGATCACCTCGGTGCCCTCCTCCACCGTCGCCATCAGCGCGAGGAAGATGACCTGCTTGGCGCCTCCACCGACGGTGATCTCGTTGTCCGCGAACTCCACCCCGGTGCGGGCCAGCGTCTTCTTCGAGATCGCCTCCCGCAGCGCGGGAATGCCGTTGACGGGGGTGTACTTGGTGAGACCGGACTCCATCGCCGCCGCGGCCGCGGCCTTGATGTGCTCCGGGGTGTCGAAATCGGGCTCTCCGACCGTCAGGTCGAGGATCTCCCGCCCCGACGCCCGGAGTTCGCGAACCCGTTGCGCGGCTGCCACACTCGGCGACTCACGCATCTGGTCGACTCGCGCTGCTGGAACGAAGGTGGACATAGTTCCTCCTGGTAGAGGGCGTGGGAACGAAAGAAGCCGGGAAGTCGGGGGCGGTATCTCCACACTCACGCTATCGGGTGGGGACCACACCTGTACAAGACCGATTGTATGTCGGGTGATAGCCGTTCGGCATGGCTGAGATCAGAACGCCAGCAACACCTTCGCGGACGCGGACGCGTCCTTCGCGACGGCGAACGCCTCGAGGCCGTCCTCGATGCCGAACTCGTGACTGATCACCGGTTCGACGTTCAGGCTGCCGTCCGCCAGAGCCTCGAGCACCGCATCGATCTCGTCGTTGAACCGGAAGGAACCGACGAGTTCGAGTTCCCGCGTGATGACGAGCGACAGCGGAGCGGGCTGAAGCCCGGTGGGGAGCAGTCCGAGCATGACGATCCTGCCGCCGCGCGTCGCGCCGCGAATGGCCGATTCGAGTCCGAAGCGGTTGCCGGAGCACTCGACGACGACGTCGGCGTCGACGGCGGCGATGCTCACGGCGTCGGCGGCGTCCAGCGTCGTGTCCGCGCCGAGCGCCTTCGCGACCGTGCGGGGATAGTCGTGCACGTCGACCGCGGTGATCTCGCTCGCACCGGCCCGGCGGAGGACGGCCACCACGAGGGCGCCGATGGGGCCGCACCCCACGACGAGCGCGCTCTTCCCTGCCACGTCGCCCGCGCGGGCCACGGCGTGCCACGCCACGGCGGCGGGTTCCGCGACGGCGGCGGTGCGCAGCGGCAGGTTCGCCGGCAGTCGCCGCAGCATCCGCGACGGCAGCACCGCGTACTTCGCGAATGCCCCTTCGGTGTGCGGGAATTGCGCCGCGCTGCCGAGGTAGGTGCATCCCGGCGAGAGGTTCGGGCGGTCGTCGGGGAACCTGGCGCCGCGCCCGCCGGGGGTCGCGGGGTGCACGGCCACGGTGTCACCCGCGGCGGGGCCGGTCCCGTCCGCGGCGGCCTGCACGACCGTTCCCACCACCTCGTGGCCGAGCAGCATGGGCGCCTTCAGGATCGACTCGCCGGCGGCGCCGTGCGTCCAGTAGTGCAGGTCGGATCCGCAGATGCCGCCGTAGGCGATCTCGACGACCGCCTCGGACGGTTCGGGCCTCCGGAGGGGCACCGATTCGATACGCAGGTCGCCTGCGGCGTGCGCCACCACCCCGAGGGTCTCGGTGGGCAGCGGGGCGGAGGAGTGGTGCGGCGCAGTGGTCACGGCCGGCCTCAGTCGTTGCGCCGGACGAAGTCGAGACCACCCGGCACCTGGAAGGTGGGCATGATCTCGATCAGACCGAGGTTGACGTGGCGCGGGGCGTCGATCGCGAACTCGATCGTGTCGGCGATGTCCTTCGTCGTGATGGATTCGAAGCCTTCGTAATACGTCTCCCACGCCTCCTTCATCGCCTCCGGGGAGCCGCCCAGGTTGCGTCCGAAGATCTCGGTTTCGACCCGGCCCGGGCAGATCTCGGTCACGCGGATGCGCTTGCCGATGGTGTCGTTGCGCAGTTGCCGCGAGATCTGGTGCACCGCGGCCTTCGTGGCGTGGTACGCGGTGTGGCCGTAGAAGTTGTACAGGCCGGCGATGGAACTGATGTTCACGATGTGGCCGAGGTCCCGCTCGACCATCCCCGGCATCAGCAGCCGGCACAGGTGCAGCACCGCACGGAGGTTGACGTCGACCATGGCGTCGACCGAGTCGGCGGACGCGTCCAGGATGTTGCCGGTGGCCGAGACTCCCGCGTTGTTGATCAGCACGTCGATCTTGAGGCCCTCGACGGCGGCGCTGAGGGCGTCGATGTCGGTGATGTCGACGGCGAGCGGGATCATGCCCGTCTTCTCCGCGATCTCGTCGAGCCGTTCCTTGTTGCGGGCGACGCCGTAGACGGTGAGACCCCGCTTGGTGAGGATCTCGGTGACCGCGGCGCCCATTCCGGTGTTGGCGCCGGTGACGAGTGCGGTCCGGTAGTCGTTGAATGGCATGACGCTCCCTTGCCTTGCTGGTGGTGAAAGTTGGTGCAGCCCGGTGGTCTTCGAGTGGTCAGGAGACCACCGGGCCGAGTCTGGATCCGTCAGAGCGTGTCACGGAGCGGCACGTGCGCCCGGTCGGTGACGGTGCTGACGGCGATGAGGGTTCCCAGTGCGGTGACGACGGCGTAGACCGCGGGGACGTAGATCCCGAACTGCGGAATCAGCCAAGTCATCAGCAGGGGCGCGGTGCCGCCGAACACTGCCGAGGAGATGTTGTAGCCCAGCCCGTACGCCGAGTACCGCACCCGGGTGGGGAAGAGTTCGACGATGAGGATGTGGATGACGGCGGTGTGGCCGGCGAAGATCACAGCCATGATGCAGGCTCCGAGCACCGCGAGCGCGAAGTTGCCGGTCGCGATCAGGGCGTAACAGGGGACGGCGCCGACGGCCATGGCGATCGCCGCACCGGCGATGACCCTCTTGCGGCCGACGCGGTCCGAGAGTGCGCCCATGAAGGGAATGGCGAAGCAGATCGCCACCAGGCTCGCCGCGGTCACGAGCAGTGCCGTGCCGGTGGAGAAGCCGATGTTCTCGCCCTTGAGGAACGTCGGCATGTAGGAGAAGAGCACGTAGTAGCCGGAGCCGTTCATCAACGGGATGAACAGCGCGAGCAGCATCGCCTTGCGGTGTTCGGGAGTCGCGAACGCTTCCTTCAGCGGGTTGCGGGACAGTCCGCCTTCGGCCTTGAGCTTCTCGAAGTTCGGGGTGTCACTGATCGCCCGCCGGATGTACCAGCCGATGATGCCCATCGGGATCGCGACGAGGAACGGGACGCGCCACGCCCAGCTCGCCGGTCCGCCGCCCTCGATCGCGGCCTCGTTGAGCCAGGGCGACATCGCGAACGCGACCAGCGTGCCGGTGAGCAGGGCCAGGAACGACGCGATCTGGGCGTAGCTGGTGATGAGTCCGCGCTTGCCCTCCGGTGCGTGCTCGGCGAGGAAGGTCATGGCGCCCGCCGCCTCACCGCCCACGGAGAATCCCTGCAGGATGCGCAGGAGAATCAACAGCGCGGGAGCGGCGACGCCGATCGCGGCGTATGTCGGGAGAACACCGATGCCCGCGGTGGCGACGCTGATCAGCATGATCACGAAGACGAGCATCTTCTGCCTGCCGATCCTGTCGCCCAGGATGCCGCAGACGACCGCGCCGAGCGGTCGCACGAAGAACGAGATCGCGTAACCGGCGAAGACGAGCATCAGCGCGTCGCTCGACTTGGAGACGTCGAAGAAGACGATGGCCAGGGCGGTCGCCATGAAGGCGAAGATGCCGTTGTCGTAGAGCTCGACGAAGATGCCCACGCACCCTGCGAGAACGACCTTGCGTAGCTGGCGGGGTTGCACCTCGTGTTCGGGCGTGTGCCCGGCCGTGTCGGGTGAGATCGCGTTGGTCATGCTGACTCCATCTGGGCTACAGAGTGGTGCTGGGCGGATGTCGTTTCTGGGTGAGTGGGGATCCGAAGACTGGCGAAGGCGCTCGCCACGCGGGACCGCAGCAGCGCGATCGAGCGTCGTTGGCTCCGGTAACCGTCCACGGCTTCGGGGACGCTCACCTTTCGGAACCGCACCTCCTGGCCGGGGCGCGCCTGGCCGAGCTGTGACAGTGCGGTGGCGGTCACCACCGCGAGCACCGGATATCCGGCCGTCACTCCCCGGCCCCGGTGCAGGACGAGGATCTCGTTGCCTGCGGGAACCTCGACGGCGCCGATCGGTACCCCGCGGGAGAGCACTTCCGTCGACCGGTCCCGCCGGGGAACGTCGCTCCCCGGATCGGTCGGCGTCAGGCGGAGACCGATGTGGTTCGTGTCGGCACCGATGACGAAGGGGGTGTCGAACAAGCGGGCGGCGGACGCGCCGAACTCGTGCACGTCGGGACCGTCGGTGACGTCGATGGTCCAGCGGCCGGTGAAGGTCGCGGGCTCGGCGCCGAGCCGGAACAGCGGGACCCGGAAGTAGGGGTGGTCGATCGGCGGTCCGTCGACGTCGATGGCGACGGACTCGCCGACCGTCAGTTGCCGGCCGAAACCGAGAACCGAGTCGGGGGCGCAGCTGCCGAGCAGGGACGGCGCGGCGATCGCGCCGTGCACGGCGAGGTACACGCGGAGCCCGTCGTGGATTCCGCGGACGGTGAGTTCTTCGCCCGCGGTCCAGACGAACGGCTCCCACTGGGGGCGGGTGACACCCCCGACCTGGACCTCCGCCGGTGCGCCGGTCACCGCGACGAGCAGGTCGACGCTTGCGACGGCGCCGAAGTCCATCGCCACCATTTCGAGCAGCGGCGCGGTGCGGTGACTTCCGACCAGGGCGTTCGCCACGTCGGCGCTGTACTGGTCGGAGGCTCCCCCGGTCATCTGCCCGAACCGGGAGCCCCGGAGACGTCCGAGATCCTGGATCGAGGTGAGCCCGGGTGTCGTGACGGTGATCGTCTCAGCCATGCCGGACCCCCTCGTACAGCGGCCACTCGGCCGCGGTGATCGGCACGAAGCGGAACGTGTCGCCGGGCCGGAAGTCGGACAGCGGTTCCGTCGACGGATCGACGATGGTCAGGGGCGTGCGGCCGATCACCGGCCAGCCGCCGGGCGCCGGTCGCGCCGAGATGACGGCCTGCCTGCCCGCGACCGCCACCGCGCCTGCCGGAACGTGCGGCCGCGGAATGGTGCGACGGGGAACGGGCTGCGGGAACGCGGGGCCGTCGAGCATGGGGGCGCCGCCCGGGGACCCGAAGCAGCGCATGGTCAGCGGGCGGGCGCTGTGCAGGCGGATCACCTCGGCCGGGGAGAGTGCGAGGTGCGCCGCCACGTCGTCGAGGTCGGGTCCGAATTCGGCTCCGTAGACGACCGGGATCTCGAATTGTCGCGAACCGCGCGTCGCGGGTTGCGCCGGAAGCTCGATCAGCCGTTCGACCAGCGCGCGAATGGCGTCATGCGTCGTTGCAGCACAGTCGAATTCGACCAGCAGTGAGTCGTAGGTGGGGATGATGCCGGTGACCGCGACGTCGTCGTCGCGTGCGTCGAGCGCGGCGGCGACCGTGTGGACGGCCTGCCAGCGCTCCTCCGCATCGGGGGACAGCGACGTCAGGCGGACCGCGGAGTCCCCGCAGTCCGCGAGGACGAAGTCGCGGTGCGGCCGGGTGCACGTCACGCCGGACACGACGCGGACTCCTTCTCGGCCCTGGCCTCGAGGACCTCGGTGACGGGGGCGATGACGACGCCCGCGCGCAGCAGTGCCTCCCGGATCGCCCGCGCGTTGCCTACCGCGTCGGCGCCGTCGCCGTGCAGCAGCACCGTGTCTGCCTCGATCGGGATGCGCGTGCCGTCGACGGCGTCGACGACCCCTTCGGTCACCATCTGCACCGTGCGCGACACCAGCGCGTCCCGGTCGTGAATCACGGCGCCGGCCTCGGACCGCGGTACCAGGGTGCCGTCCGCCCGGTATGCACGGTCGACGATGGCGACGATGGCCACCCGGAGCCCCCGCGCACGGGCGTGGTCGGCGAGTTCCCCGTCCTGGGCGAGCACGATGAGCCGCGGGTCGAACGCCTCCACCGCATCGACGACGGCGCCCGCGTAGTCGGCGCGGGTCGCGACGAGATTTCCCAACCGACCGTGCGGTGCGATGTGCGAGAGCGATGTGCCGTGGGCCGTCGCGAAGGCGTGCAGTGCGCCGAGTTGGTACAGAACGTCCGTGCGGACCTCGTCGGCGGTGAGGTCCATCGCGCGCCGGCCGAACCCTGCGAGATCGGGGAAGCTGGGGTGTGCGCCGATGCCGATTCCGCGGGCGACGCACCCTCGGACCGTCGCATCCATGGTCCTGGGGTCGCCGGCGTGAAAGCCGCACGCGACGTTGGCGGACGTCAGCACGTCGAGCAGTGCGTCGTCGTCGCCCATCGTCCAAGCGCCGAAGCTCTCGCCGAGGTCGGCGACGAGATCGATCTTGACAGTCACGGTGCCTCCAAGGGGGGCCTGCAGTGGAACCGCGGGTGCCGTTCCAGTGAACTTTCGATGTAAACGGACGCTACGCAGGTTCCGGTTCAGGCGGTTAATACCTGTTTTACGTGAGGCGATAACGAACGTCTATGGTGTTTGAACAGCGACGATGCAAAGACGGAAGAATCGGGCCCCGCACTTGGCTACAGCGGTGTTTCCGCCCGGCAACCTTCTCGAAACCGCGGCGTGCTTGCGTCGCCGCATCGTCAGAAAGGCAGATCGCTCGTGGATACCCGACGCTTGTTCTCATTCGTCCGCATCGTCGACGCCGGATCCATCACGCGGGCGGCGGACATACTGCACATCGCGCAGCCGGCGCTCAGCCAGCAGATGACGGCGTTGGAGACGCACTTCGGTCAGCAACTGCTGATCCGCAGCAAGCAGGGAGTGGAACCCACCGACGCGGGGCGCGCGCTGTACCGGCACGCACAGGTGATCCTGCGGCAGGTGGAGAGCGCTCAGGCCGAGGTGAGCGTCGTCGGCCGGGAACTGGCGGGCGGTGTCTCCGTCGGACTCGCGCCGTACAGCACCGTCAGCTCCATCGCGCTGCCGCTGCTCACCGCGGTGCGGTCGCGCTACCCCAGCATCCTTCTGCACATCAACGAAAATTTCGGCGGTGTGCTCAGCGAGGCCATGATGACGGGCCGGATGGACATGGCCCTGCTGTACGACGCCGGGCCGATCAAGGGCGTCAACTTCGAGCGTCTACTCACCGAGGAACTGATGGTCGTCGCCCCGGCGGGCACCGGACTGCCCGGCGAAACCGGGACGGCCGTCGCCATCAAGGATCTCGTCGATCTGCCACTACTGCTGCCGGGCCCGATGCACACGATCCGCAAGGTGGTGGAGCAGGCGTACGAGCACGCCTTCGAGCACGCACGGGTGGTCGGCGAGGTGGAATCGGTGACGCTGATGGCGCAGGCCGTCCGAAACGGACTGGGCGCGACGGTATTACCGTTCTCGGTGGCACGCCGGATCATGAACGTGGAGAACCTGGAACTCCGCCGCATCGAACCGTCGATCGAAGTCCAGGTCTCCCTCGGGACACCCGCCAATCAGCCGCTGTCCGGGCCGGCGGAGGCGGTGCGCGAGGTGCTGCGCAGTGTCGTGTCCAACTACATCAGGACCAGTTCGGAAGCCGAACGCGGCCCTCAGTAACCCCGGGCCGGATCGATCGGCGCCAGCAGGGGCGCGCCCGCGGCGAAGCGTTCGACGTTGGTCGCGACGTGATCGGCGAGCAACCCGGTCAGTCCGGTCGCGGGATTCGCGACGTGTGGGGTGATGATCGCATTCGGCAGGGTCCAGAGCGGATGCCCGTCGGGCAGCGGTTCGGGGTCGGTGACGTCGAGCGCGGCGCCGCCGATCGACCCGGCGCGCAGCGCGCGGACCAGACCCTCGGTGTCGATGAGGGAACCGCGCGCCACGTTGACGATCCACGCCGTCGATTTCATCTGTGCGAGCGCGGTCTCGTCGACGAGGTGGGCGGTGGCCGACGTCGCCGGTGCGGCGATGACGAAATGGTCTGCTCTGGACCAGATTTCCGAGGTCCGGTCGGCCGGCAGCGTCTCGGATACACCCGGGACCGGGGTGCCCGAGCGAGTGACCGCCAGCACGTCGGCGCCGAACGCGGCGAGCAGCGGGATCATCGCGCGACCGATGCCGCCGCAGCCGACGATGGCGACCGTCGCCCCGCGCAGCGTGCCCACCTGCGGGTCGAACTCGGCCTTGCGCCACGACGTCGCGCGCACCTGCTCGGTGAGGGCCCGAACCCCGGCCAGGAGCAGCAGGACGCCGTGTTCCGCGACGTTGCCGGCGTAGGCGCCGGCCGCGGACGTCCAGGCCCGGTCGGTGTCGACGATGCCCGCGGAGATCCAGGGCTCCACACCCGCCGAGGGCAGCTGCACCCAGCGCACCGAGTCCGGCAGTTCCGCCGGAAACGTGTCGGGGCCCTGCGCCCAGACGACGGCCTCGGCGTCGTCGAGCGGGGCGAGTACGCCGCCGCCCCTCTCGATCCCGCGTATCAGGGCTGCGTCGGGGTTCGGTCCGAGGTGGATGCGGGGCGTTGCAGTGTTCGGCATCTTCGTCTTTCGAGTCGGTCGGGTGGGGATCAGACTACGGCGGTCAGTCCGCCGTCGACATACAGGATCTGGCCGTTCACGAAGTCCGACGCCGGCGAGGAGAGGAAGAGCAGCGCACCCACGAGTTCGTCCGTGCGTCCCCACCGTCCGGCGGGCGTGCGTTTCGTGAGCCACGTACTGAACTCGGCGTCGTTCACGAGCGCCTCGGTGAGCTGGGTGTCGAAGTAGCCGGGTGCGATGGCGTTGGCCTGCAGTCCCAATGGTGCCCAGTCGGCGCACATTCCGCGGGTGAGCATCTTCAGCCCACCCTTGCTGGCGGCGTACGGGGCGATGCCCGCCCGGCCGAGTTCGCTCTGCACGGAGCAGATGTTGACGATCTTGCCGTGCCCGCGTTCGACCATCGCCCGCGCGAACTCGCGGCCGACGAAGAAGGCGCTGCTGAGATTGGTGTCGAGAACACGCCGGAAGTCGTCGTCGCCGAACTCGAGCAGGGGGCTGCGGTGCTGGACGCCGGTGTTGTTGACGACGATCTCGACGGGGCCGATCTCGCTCTCGACCCGCTTCGCGGCGGCGGCGACCTCCTCGGGAGCGGTCACGTCGAAGGCGCAGGTGTGGACCGTCGCGCCGGTGGCGTTCACGATCTCGTCGCGACTGCGCGCGAGGGCTGCCGCGTCGCGTCCGTTGAGCACGACCTCCGCGCCCGCCTCGGCGAGCCCGTTGGCCAGTGCGAAACCGATTCCCCGGCTCGACCCCGTGACGAGCGCGATCCTGCCCTCGACGTCGAAGCTCCGATGCGAACTCACTGTGTGGCGACCTTTCGTTCTTCGTGCAGGTATTCGACGGCGGCCCGGGCGATCAGGTCCGGCGCCGGTGCGACGTCCAGGGCGACACCGAATTCGTCGGAGTCGAGTGGTTCGAGGAGCGCGAACTGGGAATCGAGCAGTGCAGGCGGCATGAAGTGCCCGCTCCGTGCCTGCATCCGGCCGCGGATCACCTGCTGGTCTCCCGTGAGGTGCACGAACAGCACCGGGTCGGAGACGTCGCCGAGGATCGTCCGATAGCTGCGCCGCAGCGCCGAGCACGCCACCACACCGCGGCGCCCCTGCCCGGACAGCTCCTGCAGCCGGTCCCGGACGACGCCCAGCCACGGGGCCCGGTCGTCGTCGGTCAGCGGGATGCCGGCGGCCATCTTCGCGACGTTCGACGGCGGGTGCAGATCGTCGGCGTCGAGGAACCGGTGGCCGGTCAGTGCGGAAAGTTGCTGCGCGACTGTCGTCTTCCCGCAGCCGGTCACCCCCATCACCACGATGTGGGGTAGCTGATCGCCACTCATGAAATGTTCCTGTCCGCCGGTGTGGAGAGATGCAGTTCGAACATGCCCGACCGCACGACGGCTTGGCAATGGCGGAGGGGATACCGGTTGACGTTGCCGTCATACCGAAGCGCGAGGGATGCCGGTGCTAGCGGCTCACGAGTGTGATCGCCGCGGCCTCGACGGTGTCCTCGGACAGCAGCACCTCGAGCGCGGCGTCGCCGAGTGGGATGAAGCTGTTCTCGCTCGTCACCCGCGCGAGCGGCCCGGTGAAGCCCTCGTCGACCAGTGCTGCGACCACGCCCTCGGACACACCCCCCGACTTGCGGGTCTCGTCGACCACGAGCACCCGGCCGGTGGCGTGCGCCTCCCGGACGACGTCCTGCACCGGCAGCGGTGCGAGCCAGCGCAGGTCCACCACCCGGGCGGCGATGTGCGCACGCTCGAGCTTTCGCGCGACTCGCAGGCTCATCCGCAGACCGTTGCCGTAGGTGACGATCGTCAGGTCGGTGCCATCACCGTAGGTGCGGGCCGAGCCGATCGGGACGTGGTTCTCGGCCTGCGTCGCGGGGTCCGGATACGGTGCCAGCCACAGCCCGTCGCCGTCGTCGTACAGATCCCGGATGTGGTACAGCGCAATCGGTTCCAGGAACACGCACACCGCGCCGGCGGTGCGCGCCGCCGCCACACAGGTGTGCATCATGGCCGCGGCGTCTTCGGGGCGGGACGGCGACGCCACCACCACGCCGGGGATGTCGCGCAGTGCGGCGACGGCGTTGTCGTTGTGGAAGTGCCCGCCGAAGCCCTTCTGATACCCGTATCCGGCGATCCGCACCACCATCGGATTGCGGTATTGCCGGTCGGAGAAGAACTGCAACGTCGCACCCTCCCCGCGGATCTGGTCGGCCGCATTGTGCAGATACGCCAGATACTGGATCTCCGGGATCGGCAACAACCCGGACACCCCCGCACCCAGCGCAAGACCCAGGATCGCCTGCTCGTCGAGCAGGGTGTCGAATACGCGCGCCGACCCGGCCTTCTTCATCAGACCCCGGGTCACCCCGTACACCCCGCCCTTGCGGGCCACGTCCTCACCGAACACCAGCGCCTCGGGGCAGCGGGCGAGCACGTCGAGCAGGGCACGGTTGATCGACAGGGCGAGGGTCAGCCTGCCTTCCTCCTCCGGCAGCGGCGATCCGACAAACTCCGCGCGCTCGGCCGGGTCGACGCGCTCCGGCACCGCCGCGGTCGCCTGCTCGGCGGTGTCGATGAGGGGCCTCATCACCGCCGCGGGACTGTCCAGTTGAGATAGCTCGGCGACATCCCGGGCGAGACCGAGAACCTCCGCGCGTGTGTCCTCGTAGCGCGCGAGGATCTCGGTGGGGCCGAGGTGTCCGCCTTCGATCAGAAGACTTGCGGTGCACAGCACCGGATCCCGGTCGAAGTCTGCGGTGATCTCGGCGGACGTCCGGTACGCGGACTCGAGATCGGATCCGGCGTGACCCATCAACCGGACGGTCCGCAGATGCAGGAACGCCGGCTTGCGGTGCCCGCGCACCCAGTCGGCGGCCCTCTTCGCGGTGGCGTACGCCGCCGGCAGGTCGGAACCGTCCGCCTCGAAGTACTCCAGACCCGCCCGCTCACCGAAATTCGCGGCGATCCATCCCGTCGGTGTCTTGGTGCTGATCCCGATCCCGTTGTCCTCGCAGACGAACAGCAACGGGAGCGGCAACCCCTGGTAGGCCGAGTGGACGGCGGTGTTGATCGCGCCGACGGCGGTGGAGTGGTTCGCCGACGCATCCCCGAAACTGCACACGGCCACCGCGTCGGCGGGCCACGGCGAGGGCAGGTGGAGCTTGTGTGCCCGGGCGATCGAGAAGGCGACACCAACTGCCCGCGGCAGATGCGAAGCGACGGTGGAGGTCTGGGGAATGATGCCGAGATCGTGGCGGCCGAACACCTTGTGCCGTCCACCCGAGATCGGCTCCTCCGTCGCGGCCACGACACCGAGGAGGACGTCGCGGAGCGGATCACTGCCGTCCACCTGCTGCGCCCGCGCGAGGAAGAATCCACCGGAACGATAGTGCAGCAGAGCGGGATCGGTCGGACGCAGCGCTGCTGCGACGGCGGCATTGCCCTCGTGCCCGGAGGAACCGATCGTGTAGAAACCCTTACCCTGCGACCGCAACCACCGGGCCGCCAGATCGAGATGCCTGCTGCCGAGCTGGGCGTCGAAAAGGTCCAGAGTGCCCTGCACCGACAACGGGGACGGGGGCCGGATCGGATCCTCCGGGCGGACCCCGGTGCTGCTTTTCCCGCGGACAAGCCCCGACACGACAGAGATGAAGTAATCGTCGATCTGTTCGGCCATCCCCCGATCATCCTGTGACGCCGAGCGGCGGGCAAGGGTCACCGGACCGGAGTGTCGCGCTCCATGCCGCAGGTGACCGTCGTGTTCAGCTCACCTTCTTGATCAGGTCGGCGAGTTCGGCCAGTTCGACGGCGTCGAGGTCGGTCAACGGTGCACGCACGGGGCCTGCGGGCCGGCCGATGACCTTCATGCCGGCCTTGATGATGCTGACGGCATATCCCTGCTTCTTGTTGCGCAGGTTGCAGTACGGGATCACGAACTCGTTGAGGGCGTTGACGACGAACGCGTTGTCTCCGCTGCGGAGGGCGTTGTAGAAGTCGAGTGCGAACTGCGGGACGAAGTTGTAGATCGCCGAGGAATACGTGGTGACGCCCAGGGCGAGATACGGCAGGGCGAACATCTCGGCGGTGGGCAATCCGCCGACGTAGGTGAGGCGGTCACCGAGGCTCGCGTAGATGCGCGTCATCTGCTCGATGTTGCCGACACCGTCCTTGAAACCGACCAGGTTCGGGCAGCTGTCCGCGAGTTCCGCCACGGCCGACTCGGTGTACACGGCGTTGGCGCGACTGTAGATCGTCACACCGAGAGTGGTTGCGGCACATACCCCCTTGACGTGCGCCACGAGGCCGTCCTGGCTCGCCTCCGTGAGGTACGGGGGAAGCAGCAGGATGCCGTGCGCGCCGGCGCTCTCGGCCGAGCGGGCCATCTGTACGGCGGTCGCGGTGCCGTAACCGGCGGGGGCGATGACCGGAAGTCCGTCCGGTGCCTCCTGCACGGCGGCCCGGACCACCTGCTCCACCTCGGGTGGGGTGAGCGAGAAGAACTCGCCCGTGCCACCGGCGGCGAACAACCCGGAGGCGTCGAACTGCCCGAGCCAGCCGATGTTCTCGCGGTACGCGGCCTCGTCGAACGAGTGGTCCTCCGTGAAATGGGTGACCGGGAACGACAACAGACCGGAGCCGAGCTTGTGGGCAATCTCTTGGGGCGACGCTGTGGTCATGGGTTTCGTTCTCCTCGTTCGCAATCGCGTCACTGTCGGTGCGCTGTGTTCACAAGGCTAGGAGCGCTTTCGATTCAAGTCCAACACTTGTTTGGGATCTTTCGATACCTGAACGGTATCGATGGCGCGGATGCTGCAGCGGTGGCGTGATCGTCGAAAGCCCACCAGTGTCCGTCCTTATCCGGACAAGAACGTGTTCCGGCGTGAGAATGTCAGGACGGAGGTGGGGTTCGATGGAGTTGGACGTGACCGGGGTGCCGGAACGGGTCTCGACCGGAGCTCTGCCCGGCTGGGACGACGTGGAGTCGCTTCTGCACGGCGCGTACGAGCGATCTGCCGCCGCCACCGACGGTGTCGTGGCGGATTACATCCCGATTCTCGCGGCAGTCGACCCCGACCTGTTCGGGATCTGCGTCGCCGAGGTCGACGGGGGTGTGCACGCCGTCGGCGACGCGGTGCACGAGTTCTCGATCCAGTCCATTTCCAAGGCCTTCACGTACGCGCTCGTCTGCCAGGAGATCGGCCACGAGGTGGTGGGCGTACGGATCGGGGTGAACAACACCGGCCTGGCGTTCAATTCCGTCGTGGCCCTCGAACTCAACGACGGCCATCCGATGAATCCCATGGTCAACGCGGGCGCCATCGCCACGACCGCACTCGTTCCCGGGGTCACTCCCACCGCGAAGTGGGAGTTCGTCCAGGACGGTCTCTCCCGCTTCGCCGGGCGCCGGTTGACGCTCGACGTCACCGTGTACGAATCGGAGGCGGCGACGAACCTGCGCAACCGCGGGATCGCCCAGCTTCTGGAGAGCTACGGCCGCCTGGACGTCGACCCGTTGGACGCCGTCGACGTCTACACCAAACAATGCTCACTCCGGGTGAACACCCGGGATCTCGCAATCATGGGCGCGACTCTCGCCGACGGCGGCGTCAACCCGGTGACGGGAGAACGCGTCGTCGACGAGTCGATCTGCCGCGACACGCTGTCGGTGCTGGCCGCCACCGGGTTCTACGAACGTTCCGGGGAATGGCTGTTCGAGATCGGCGTGCCCGGCAAGAGCGGCGTGTCCGGCGGCATCGTCACGATCGCCCCGGGCAAGGCCGGACTGGCCACCTTCTCCCCGCGGCTCGATTCCGCGGGCAACAGCGTTCGGGGGCAGCGGGCAACTGCCTACCTGTCCCGGACTCTCGGATTGAACGTCTTCGCGTCCGGGCCCCACCCTCCGCGTGAAAGCAGGTCAGCATGACGATCCCCGCCGATACGTCCCGCCCGCATGATCCCGGCGAGCAGGTGAAGGCGTCGTGGCGTCCGATGATCGGACTCGCCCTGGCGCAGGTGCTCATGTCGTTCAACGTCGCGGCACTGCCGGTCTCGCTGGGTGGCATGGTCGAGGATTTCGGCGTGCCCCCGACGACGGTGAGCACCGCGATCGTCACCTACGGCCTGGTGGTCGCGGCGCTGGTGATGGTGGGTGCGAAGCTGGGACAGCGAGTCGGCTGGGTGCTGATCTTCCGCATCATGGTCGCCGTGTTCGCTGTCGCGGAACTGATGATGGTTCTCGCACCGAGTATCGGCTGGGTGATCGCCGCGCAAGCGCTCGCAGGGGCCTCGGCCGCGATCATCGTGCCCGCCCTCGTCGCCCTCATCGCCGAGAACTATCGTGACACCCAGCAGGCCACCGCGATCGGATCACTCGGATCGGCACGTGCGTTCTCCGGACTGTCCGCGTTCCTGATCGGTGGCGCACTGGGAACTCTCGTCGGCTGGCGGCCCGTCTTCGCCATCCTCATCGTCGTCGCCGTCGCGGTGTTCCTGCTGAGCTTCACGCTTCGCTCCGATCGCGGCAACGACGCCATCAGCATCGATATCGTCGGCGCATTCATCATCGGTATCGCCGTCGTGTCGCTGACGCTGGGTTTCAACAATCTGAACTCGTGGGGTCTGCTGACGGCATCCCCCAACGCGCCCTTCAGCGTGCTCGGCGTCTCCGGCGCCCCGGTGCTGATCGTGCTGGGAATCATCCTCGGGCAGGCGTTTTTCGTCTGGACCAGACGGCGCGCCGACAGTGGCCGAGTGCCCCTGATCAGTCTCGAGGTGGTGTCGGCGCCCACCGAGCGCGCGGCCGTGTATGCGATGTTCGTGGTCGTCGCACTCGAAGCGGCCCTGAACTTCACCGTGCCCCTCTACATTCAAATCGTCCAGGGCCGCACCCCGTTCGACACCTCGCTGGCGATGATGCCGTTCAACATCACCGTGTTCGTCACCGCCATGCTCGTCGTCCGCTTCTACGGCCGGTTCAGCCCCCGCGTCATCGCACGCTTCTCCTTCGCACTGACCACCGGTGCCTTGATCTGGCTCTCGTTCGTGGTGACCAACAACTGGGAGACCGTCCCGACCATCCTCGGGCTCATCGTCTTCGGCATCGGACAGGGCGCCCTCGTCACCCTCGTCTTCAACGTGCTGGTCACGGCTGCCCCGAAGGAACTGGCGGGCGACGTCGGGTCGGTACGCGGCACCACCCAGAACCTCGCATCCGCCGTCGGCACGGCCTTCGCCGGCGCGCTCCTGGTGACGCTGCTGTCGATCGGCGTCGGGCAGGCAGTGGCCGGCCACGTCGACCTACCCGAAGACCTCGTTGCACAGGTCGACCTCGACAACATCAACTTCATCAGCAACGACCGCCTCGAGGAGATTCTCGACGCCACCACCGCCTCCGACGTGCAGGTCGACGCCGCCGTGCAGATCAATATCGACGCCCGCCTCGACGCCCTCAAGATCGGGTTGCTCACCCTGGCAGGGCTCAGCGCGATCGCCATGGTGCCCGCGAGCCGGCTCCCGAACTACCGCAAGGACGAGATCCCCGACCCCTCCCCCCACGAGGACTAGACCCACCCGGCAACGGGGTTGTCCCCCGATCGGAGGACAACGCATTCACCCCGGAGAAGGCCCCGTCGGCGGACAGACGTCCGAGCGGCGAGAAGCCATTGTTGTCACATGCCGCGAACACCCGGACGGCGGACAACGAGGGAGCACCATGCAGAACACCCGGAAGTTCTACATCGACGGCGAGTGGGTCGAGCCGATCGGCACCGACACGCTCGACGTCGTCAACCCTGCGACGGAAATGGCCATCACCACCATTGCGCTGGGCGACGAGAAGGACGTCGATCGAGCCGTCACGGCCGCGCGCACAGCCTTCGACAGTTACGCGTCGACGACACGTGCCGACCGAATCGAGTTGCTGAGCAGAGTCATCGAGGTTTACGGGCGGCGAATGAACGACCTTGCCACGACCATCACCCAGGAGATGGGCGCACCTGCCGGGCTCGCTGCGACCGCTCAGGCACCGTGCGGCATGGCACACCTTGCCGCCGCCCTCGATGCGCTCCGCAGGTTCGAATTCGAGGAGAAGATCGGCACCACGACCGTCGTGCACGAACCGGTCGGCGTGTGCGCGTTCATCACACCGTGGAATTGGCCCGTCAATCAGATCGCCGCGAAAGTCGCGCCCGCGCTGGCCGCCGGCTGCACGATGGTGCTGAAGCCGTCCGAGATCGCGCCGCTCAATGCGATCATCTTCGCCGAGATACTTCACGAAGCGGGTGTCCCGGCCGGGGTGTTCAACCTTGTTCACGGTGACGGACCTACGGTCGGAGCCGCCCTGTCGAGGCACCCGGACGTCGACATGGTGTCGTTCACCGGATCGACCCGTGCCGGTGTCGAGGTCGCGCGGAATGCTGCACCGACCGTGAAACGCGTTGCGCAGGAACTCGGCGGCAAGTCGGCGAACATCGTGCTGGTCGACGCGGACTTCGACGAAGTCATCACCCGGGACGTGATGGGCGTGGTCGTCAACGCGGGCCAGTCCTGCAACGCCGGCTCTCGTATCCTCGTCCCGTCGGACCGCATGGACGAAGCCTGCGCGATCGCGAAGGCGGCTGCCGAGAAGATCGTCGTCGGGCCTCCCGACGCCGACGGGACCACCGTGGGTCCCCTTGTGTCACAAGCACAATTCGACAAGGTCCAGCGTCTGATCCAGACGGGCATCGACGAGGGCGGCACACTCGTCGCAGGCGGTGTCGGCCGTCCGGCCGGACTCTCCGCCGGATACTTCGTCCGGCCCACCGTCTTTGCGAACGTCACGAACGATATGACCATCGCACGAGAGGAGATCTTCGGCCCCGTCATGATGCTGATCGGCTACGAGGACGAAGCCGACGCAATCCGCATCGCGAACGACACCACGTACGGGCTCTCCGGAATGGTCTCCTCGCGCGACCCACAGCGCGCACGGAACGTCGCCCGGAAGCTGCGGACCGGAATGGTCCACCTCAACGGAGCACCGCTGGCGTTCGATGCGCCCTTCGGCGGCTACAAACAATCAGGCAACGGCCGCGAGTTCGGCAAATTCGGCCTCGCCGAATACCTCGAAGCCAAAGCCATCTTCGGCGACAACGAGAACTGAGCGGGAGCGTTCCGCATTTCTGCACGACTGCTGTACTGGAGGGACGGATCGTGAATCCGATTATGTGGATGGGCATCGCCGGGATAATCGGCACGGCCGTCTCACCGTGGATCGCGGAACGACTACGCAGCAAGAATGCGAGGAAAGACCAGCTCATGAAACTGCGGCTCGCCATCTATGCCGAGTTGCTGGGAGCGACGGCTCGCCTCGCAGCACAAGCACACGCGGGGGCGCCGAATCCCGCTGCCGAGGTGGAGTCGATCGACACCGAAGAATTGGACGGCCTGCTCAGCCAGGCGAAGGTCGTCGCCGGCCCGGACGTGTTGCGACAACTCGAGGAGCTGTCGCAACACACCGAGTCGCTCAACCGAAGCGCAGATCTCGCCGAGATGGCGGGCAGCATCGCCGCAACTCGGGGGAAGGTCCAGGACGCCATCCGTAGCGAGATGGTGCGCTGACCGCCTTACCTGGTGGGGGCGCCGCGCCGGGGAACGATCATCACCGGTACCTGCGTGGAACGCGGGGCACAGCCGCGTGGCGCGATTGCCCCGAAGGCAGTCCGCGCTCGATGACCGCAGCGGCGATGATCGTCACTACGCATTCTCTTCTTGTCTCACCGGCGTGGCCACCACATGGGTCACCGGGACTGCCGGGTGTTCGGCCCGTGCCCGATCGACCACATCGAAACGATGCCAAATCGACTCGTCCGGCGGCAGTGTCGCGATCACGATTCGATCGGGATGAAAGTCGTCCACGGACTCCGCGAGCGCGCGCAGCGGGCGGTAATCACCCAGTGCACCGTCGACGTCGAGATCGTCGGCACGCAGTGTGGTGAGTGTGTAGTCCAACCGGCTCTGCGCCGCCGATTGTGTTGCCGCTCGTACGTCGAGCGGACCGTGCGTTGCGGCGACTCCGGTCTCGATCGGACTCTCGGGCACGGTGACGAAGTACTTGGCCTCGCGGTCGGCGCCGATCCGGCGCAACTCGTCCAACAGTTCCGCGGAGTTCGCAGTCTCGTTGGCCATCACCAGCACTCGATGCGGCCGCGCTGTCCCGACCACTTCCTCTGCCACCGGGCGACGTGCGACATACCACTTGTTGAGGAAGTAGAAGCCGACGACGACAGCCCACGACAGCAGGCTCAGTACGAGTTGTGACCGCGATTCCTTCTGCAGGTACATCTGAAGCAGAACGCCCAGGATTGCCAGGACGGTGACGATGGACAGTACCGGGAACAGCCACATCCGAACCCGCAGGTGCGACGATCCGGACCGGAACCTCAGGATGATCTGCGATACGCCGATCAGGGCGTACACGAAGAGAATGACCGCACCACTCGAGTTCAGCAGGAACGCGAAGACCGTTTCGGGCGATATCGCTGCGGCGACGACACACAGGAAACCGACCACCGAGGAGGCGAGGATCGCGACGGCGGGTACCCCACGTCGCGTCACGTTCACCAACTTCGCAGGGGCTTCGCGTCGGGCTGCCAGCACGAACAGCATGCGCGATGCGGTGTACATCCCTGAATTGAGGCAACTCAGCACGGCCGTCAGCACCACGGCGTTCATGATGTGGTCGGCGTAGGGAATCCCCATCTCGGTGAATGCGGCGACGAACGGGGACACGGAGACGCTCTCGTCGTTCCACGGCAGAATCGTCGCCAGCAGGAAGACCGAGGTAACGAAAAAGATCGCGATACGGATGATGACAGAGTTGGCGGCCTTGGCCACGGCCCGCTCGGGATCTTGCGATTCGGCGGCCGCGATGGTCGCGACCTCGGCGCCGGTCATCGAGAAGATGACGGTGACGATACCGGCGGTGATCGCCGCGGCCCCGTAGGGCATGAGGCCACCGTGGCTGGTGAGGTTGGAGAAGTCCATCGACTTCCCGGGCCACAGCCCGAACACGAATGCGCTTCCGAGAGCGAGGAACACGATGATCGCGGCGACCTTGATGCCGGCGAACCAGAATTCGAACTCACCGAAGGAGGACACCGAGAAGAGGTTGGTCGCCGTCATGGCGATCAGCAGCACCAGGGCGCACAGCCAGAGCGGTACGCCCGGCAGCCAGTACTGGACGATCTTCGCGCCGGCGATTGCCTCGAACCCGACGATGATCACCCAGAAGTACCAATAGAGCCATCCGACCGAGAACCCTGCCCAGTCCCCCAGCGCCAGGCGGGAATAATCGGCGAACGACCCCGTCGAGGGGTTGGCGACAGCCATCTCCGCGAGCATCCGCATCACCATGATGACGACGGCCCCGCTGATCGCGTATGCGATGAAGGCCGCCGGTCCGATGTCTCGGATGGCCACGCCCGAACCGACGAACAATCCTGCGCCGATGACGCCGCCGATGGCGATCATCCTCAGCTGACGGTCGTTGAGCCCCTTCTCCAACTTGCCGGGAACACCACTCATCGCAAACCTCCAGTACTACACCGAGGGTCGCTGCGGAATATTGCGCGTGCGGTCCCCCTCAGGCCTTCCTTGGCTGGTGCACACGATCTCCGGAACATGGTGAACCTCCGTTGGCGGTAACGCACCGGCAGATGCCGGCTCTTGATATATAACTGATATAACACTCACCTGTCGGGTGTATGTCAAGAGCTGAGATGGCGTTCATACGAACTTCTCATCAGTTCGTCATCAGCAGAGGAAGATCGACCACGCTGCGGCCGTCGGGCCGGGCTGATCGGTACGACGTGGACGGGACACACGCGCGCTGGGCAGCGAGGGGGGGCGGGCGACAGCCCGGACTCGCGATCACCGAATTGAACTCTGCAGCACTGAACTCCGCAGTGGCGGACTCCGCAGTGGCACGCCTCGGGCACGTCTGCGGTGCGCGGACGCACTGCGGTGGGGCATCGAAGGCCCGGCGTACCGACCGTCAGCCGTCGGCACTGCGAAAGGTGAGACGAAAAGCGCGACACCCCTGCAGGGGTGAGCTCCCGCAGGGGTGCCGCGCAGACTCGTCGAGGATCAGACGAGTTCGAACCGGTCGAGGTTCATCACCTTGTCCCACGCGGAGACGAAGTCGCGCACGAACTTCTGCTTCGCGTCGTCGGCCGCGTAGACCTCGGCGAGGGCGCGCAACTCCGAGTTCGACCCGAACACCAGGTCGACGCGGGTTCCGGTCCACTTGACCTCACCGCTGACGCGGTCCCGACCCTCGTAGATCTCGGAACCCGTGGACGCCGGCGCCCACGTCGTCCCCAGGTCGATCAGGTTCGCGAAGAAGTCGTTGGTCAGCGCGCCGGGGTTCGAGGTGAAGACACCCTCTTCCGACGTGGTGTTGTAGTTCGCGCCCAGCACCCGCAGGCCACCGACGAGAACCGTGAGTTCGGGTGCGCTCAGGTTCAGCAGGTTCGCCTTGTCGACCAGGAGGAACTCCGCCGGCAGGCGGTTGCCCTCGCCGAGGTAGTTGCGGAAACCGTCCGCCGCCGGTTCGAGCGCGGCGAAGGACTCCACATCGGTCTGCTCCTGCGTCGCGTCCGTGCGACCGGGCGTGAACGGCACCTCCACGTCGTAGCCGGCATTCTTCGCGGCCTGCTCGACAGCAGCGGCACCACCGAGCACGACGAGGTCGGCGAACGAGACCTGCTTGTTCCCGGTCTGTGCCGAGTTGAAGGACTTCTGGATGCCTTCGAGGGTCCGCACCACCTGGGCCAGCTCGTCCGGGTTGTTGACCTCCCAGCTCGCCTGCGGCTCGAGGCGGATCCGGCCGCCGTTGGCACCGCCGCGCTTGTCGCTGTTGCGGAACGACGAGGCCGACGCCCACGCGGTCGAAATCAACTCTGCGACAGTCAGTCCGGACTCGAGAATCCGGCTCTTCAGGGTCGCGATGTCGCCGGCGTCGATCAGCTCATGGGTGAGCGCGGGGATCGGATCCTGCCACAGCAGCGTCTCCTCCGGCACCAGCGGGCCGAGGTAGCGCACGATCGGCCCCATGTCACGGTGGGTCAGCTTGTACCAGGCCTTGGCGAAGTCGTCGGCGAGCTGATCCGGGTTCTCGAGCCAGTTGCGGGTGATCTTCTCGTAGGCCGGATCGATCCGCAGCGACAGGTCCGTCGTCAACATGACCGGCACGTGCGTCTTCGACGAATCGTGGGCGTCGGGCACGGTGCCGGCTCCGGCGCCGTCCTTCGGGATCCACTGGTACGCACCGGCGGGGCTCTTGGACAGCTCCCACTCGTAGCCGTAGAGGGTCTCGAGGAAGCTGTTGTCCCACTGCGCCGGGGTCGGCGTCCAGGCGCCTTCGAGGCCGCTGGTGATCGTGTCGCCACCCTTACCCGTGCCGAACGCGCTCTTCCAGCCCAGACCCTGCTCCTCGAGCGGAGCGGCCTCCGGCTCGGGTCCGACCAGATCGGCCGGGCCGGCACCGTGCGTCTTGCCGAAGGTGTGACCGCCGACGATCAGCGCGGCCGTCTCCACGTCGTCCATCGCCATGCGGCCGAACGTCTCTCGGATATCCCGTGCTGCCGCGACGGGATCCGGGTTGCCGTTCGGTCCTTCGGGGTTGACGTAGATCAGACCCATCTGGACCGCACCGAGCGGCTTGTCGAGGTCCCGCTCTCCGGTGTAGCGCTCGTCTCCGAGCCAGGTCAGCTCCGGACCCCAGTAGACGTCTTCCTCGGGCTCCCACTGATCGACACGGCCGCCGCCGAAACCGAAGGTCGTAAAGCCCATCGACTCGAGCGCGACGTTGCCGGCGAAGACGATCAGGTCGGCCCACGACACGGTCTTGCCGTACTTCTTCTTCACCGGCCACAGCAGCAGGCGCGCCTTGTCCAGGTTCGCGTTGTCGGGCCAGCTGTTCAGCGGCGCGAAGCGCTGCATCCCGCCGCCGGCACCACCGCGGCCGTCGGTGATGCGGTACGTGCCCGCGGCGTGCCACGCCATCCGGATGAACAGCGGTCCGTAGTGTCCGTAGTCGGCGGGCCACCAGTCCTGCGAGGTCGTCATGACCTCTTCGATGTCCCGCGCCAACGCCTCGAGGTCGACGCCCGCGAATTCCTCGGCGTAGTCGAAATCCTCGTCCATGGGATTGCGCACGGCGGGGTTCTTCTGCAGGATCTTCAGGTTGAGCTGGTTCGGCCACCAGTCACGGTTTCCACCACCCCGGGTGGGATGCGCGAGCCGGCCGTGTGCGACGGGGCAACCGCCACTCTGTGCGGGCTCGGTCTGAGCCTCGGCGATCGGCGGGTGTTCTTCCGCGAGAGTTTGGGTGGAGTCAGACACGACTTTCCTTTCACAAGGGGCTGTTTCGGGCTGTTTCGGGCTGGGCTGTTTCACGTGTGCGTGTGAAAGTGTGGGGTTAGTTGTGAGGCGAGCAGTCGGGGCACAGTCCCCAGAAGATGACCTCGGCCTCGTCGACCAGGAATCCGTACCCCAGCGACAGGTTCAGGCACGGGGTCTCGCCGATACTGCAGTCGATGTCTGCGATGGCTCCGCAGGACCGGCAGACGGCATGATGGTGGTTGTCACCGACCCGCGACTCGTAGCGCGCCACCAAACCCGATGGCTGAATCCGCCGTACCAGGCCGGCAGCAGTCGCCGCGTGCAGTATGCCGTACACCGACTGCCGGGACACACCCGGCAGAACCGAGCGCACCTCTCCGAGAATCGTCTCCGTGTCAGCGTGCGGATTCGCCTGTACCGCTTCCAGTACCGCGACCCTGGGCCGGGTCACGCGCAGTTCAGCCTCACGCAACTGTTCTGCGTACTTCGATGTCACGGACACTCTCCTACTATTGCCTACAAATCTGGAACGAGTCAAGAGTTTGTGAAAATCTTTGCTGGATGGCGGAACTCGAGCAGTACGAGAAAGCCTCTCGAACACGTGCCGTTCGGTACCACTAATTGCCGCCGCCCGCTTCTGTTGGCACCCAATGACATAACTGAGCCGGCACCTGTCCGGTCCACACAGGCCGGCCGCAACCGATATGTCCCATTCAGCCGCCGATCGCTCCCATGCTGCGCACGGGAGGCGCGAATCCGTCGGCTTCGATGCCGTGCCCCACCCACTTGTTCCACATCGCACCACGCCACAACAGCGCCAGTTCCTCGTCGCCCGCGCCCGACCGCATCGGGCCGCGCAGGTCGATCTCGGAGTCACTGAACAAACACGACCGGACGGTACCCTCGGCGGTGAGCCGGGTCCGGTCACAGTCGGCGCAGAACGACCGCGAGACCGACGCGATGATCCCGACCGTCGACGGACCGCCGTTCACCCGCCACTTCTCCGCGGGCGCCGACGGGTCGTCCCGACCGATCTCCCCGAGGTCGAATCGTTCACCGAGCACCGCGAGGAGCCGGTCCGCCGGAACCATGTTCTCGCGCGCCCACTCGTGGTCGGCATCGAGCGGCATCTCCTCGATGAATCGCAACTGCACGCCCTCGTCCAGGCACCACTTCAGCAGATCCGGTGCACCACCCAGCGTTTCGGGCATGAGCACGGCGTTGATCTTTACCGGCGACAGCCCGGCGGCGACGGCGGCGCGGATTCCGGCGAGCACGGAAGGCAACCGGTTCCTCCTGGTCAGCTTCGCGAACTGCCCTCGCTCGACAGTGTCGAGGGAGACGTTCACGCGGGTCAGACCGGCGGCGGCGAGCCCGCGTGCCCGGTGCGCGAGACCGACCGCATTGGTTGTCATCGCCAGCGGGACACCCGGGACCCGCGCCGCGCAGCCGGCGACGATGCGCTCGAGGTCGGCGCGCATCAGCGGCTCGCCGCCGGTGAACCGCACTTCCCGGACTCCGAGGCGACGCACGGCGACGACGACGACGAGCCGGACGATCTCGTCCGCCGTGAGCAACCGCTCCGCCAGGATGGCGGGCAGGCCTTCCTCCGGCATGCAGTAGGTGCACCGCAACGAGCACTTCTCGGTGATCGACACCCGCAGGTCCCTGGCCACCCGGCCGAAGCGGTCCACCAGGTGCGCGACGTCCGGCCTCCCCGCCGAAGAGGCCGGCGTCCGTACCGTGGGAATGCCCATCTCCACCGTCGTCATCGCGCTGCCCTTCCCTTCATCAGGGAGCGGAACCCACGAGCGGCCTCGTCACCACGACGTCAGTGAGCGATCTTCTCGCGCAGCCAGTCGTGGAACTCGCCGATGTGATGCTCGCTGGGAACGAGCACACCGCCGTCGCGGTAGCGTCGCGAATCCATCGCAGGCTGGCACCGCTCGCAGGCGTCGAAGTCCTGCTGGTTGACGCGATGGAAGAGTTCCACGGAGCGGTCGAGGTCCTTACCGGTCGCCACCACCTCGGGCAGGTACAGCCAGTCGCATTCGACGATGGTGTGGTCGGCGGCGAGCGGGAACATCCGGTGGACGATCACGTGGTCGGGCACGAGATTGACGAACACCGTCGGCCGCACGGTGATCGCGTAGTACCGGCGGTCCTGCTCCTCGGCGATGCCGGGAATTACGTCGTGGCCTGCGGAGCCGTCGACGGTGAACCCTTCGACACCCTCACCGAACTCGGCCCCGTGACCGACGTAGTACTGAGCGGCATATCCGTCGGCGAACTCGGGCAGCACCTCGGTCAGTTCCGGGTGGATCGTCGCGCAGTGGTAGCACTCCATGAAGTTCTCGATGATGAGCTTCCAGTTGGCCTTGACGTCGTACACAATTCGACGGCCGAGGTCCAGGTTCGCGATGTCGTACCGATCGATCGACTCCACGTCGCCGAGCCGGTCGCGGATGTCCTGAACGACGGTGGTGTCGAAGGACGTCGGCTCGTCGGCCAGGTTGAGCCAGACGTAGCCGATCCATTCCTGGACCGCCACGTTCTTCAGCCCGTACTCGACGCGGTCGATGTCGGGCATCTTGGTCAGGTTCGGTGCCGCGACGAGCTTGCCGTCGAGGTCGTAGGTCCATGCGTGGTACGGGCACTGGAAGGAGCGCTTGACTTCTCCGCTCTCCTCCGTGCACAGCCGGGCGCCGCGGTGGGCGCAGATGTTGAGGAAGGCCCGGATCTCACCTGTCCGGGATCGAGTCACGATGACGCTTTCCCGCCCGATCTGGACGGTCTTGAATGCGCCGGGCTTGTCGAGGTCCGCGGCCCGCACAGCGCAGAACCACATCTCCTCGAAGACCTTCTCCTGCTCGAGCTTGAAGATGTCGCTGTCGGTGTAATAGTTTCCCGGGAGCGTGGAGATGAGGCTCTCAGGCAGGTGCGTGGTTGTCACTGGGGGTCTCCCTTAGTGTGTGATCTCGTGGATCCGTGGGCTGAGAAGGTTGTTCAGATCGGGGTCGGCTGAGCGGAGATTTGGCGGCGCCAGCGGGTGAAGAGACGAACCTGATCTACGCCGAGGACCGCAACCGGGTTCCCGTCTCGCCGATAGACGGCGAGGAAACTACCCGCGTCGAGGCTGCCCTCTTCGATGGTGAATTCTGCGTCCGGTCCGGCGATTCCGGCGAACTGGATGCGCGCGCCGTACTGGTCCGACCAGAAGTACGGTGGCTTGACATGCTGGCCCTGGTACTCGCCGGAGAGGAGAGTCGACACCGCGATCGCCGGCCGTTCCGAGGCCCCGGTCCAGTGTTCGACGCGACGGTGAGCGCCCGAGGCGTCCATCCATGCCGCGCAGTCACCGACCGCGACGACATGCGGAATCGACGTAGCGCCGCCCCGGTCGCACAGCACACCGTTGCCGAGTTCGATGCCGCTTCCCTCGAGCCATTCGATGTTCGGTATGCCCCCGATCCCGACGACGACGACGTCAGCGGGAACGTGGCGACCGTCGGCGAGGTCGACGCCGGTCACCCGGTCGGTACCGGTCAACCCTGCGACTCCGACACCACAGTGGAGGGCGGTGCCGTTGTCGCCGTGGAAGCGGGCCACAGCCGTTCCCAACTGCGGACCGAGCGGGCCGATGAGCGGTGACGGAGCGGCTTCGACGACCGTGACATCCAGTCCCAGCTTGCGCGCTGTGGAGGCAACCTCGGCGCCGATGAAACCTGCACCGATGACCACCAGTCGGGCGCCGGAGACGAGGTCGGCGCGCAGCCGGTCTGCGTCCTCGATCGTACGGAGGACGTGCACACCGGCGAGATGCTCGGTCCCTGGCCACGGCCGCGCACGCGAACCGGTCGCGAGGACGAAGCCGTCGGCGCTCAGCTGGGAGCCGTCGCTGAGCGTGACGCTACGGGTGCCGGCATCGAAATTCGTTGCGGACAGTCCGAGAAGCCAGTTCGCCTGCAGGTCTTCGTCATCCGGTTCGAGAGTCAGAGAAGCCTGGTCGATGTCGCCGGCCAGATACTCCTTGGACAGCGGCGGACGATCGTAGGGCCGGTTGCTCTCCGCTCCGACGATGTTCAGCTCACCGGCGAAGCCCTGCGCGCGCAGGGCACGCGCAGCACAGAGACCGGCGAGCGATGCGCCGATGATTGCAATGCTCTTCATGCTTTCCCCTCCGCGTCGAGACGGCTCCGGATGTCGGGTGGCAGGTTGGGCGCTTCGGTGCTGAGCTCGACGTAGATCACGCCGTCCTCGATCACGACCTCATGAGTCCGCACGGGGAGCTTCGCGGGCGGCGCATCGACCGCCCCAGTCCGAAGGTTGAACTTCGAGGCATGCAGCGGGCACTCGACCTCGCAGCCTTCGAGCCAGCCATCTGCCAACGAAGCGTCCTGGTGCGAGCACGTGTCGTCGACGGCGAACACCTCACCATCGTCGGTGTGGAACACCGCGATGGGCGGGGAGGCATCAACACGGCGTGCGTCACCGCGAGGGAGGGACGCTAGTGGGCAGACCTCGAGCATTGAAAGCCTCTCTGTTGTGCAATGCGAAACACGTCGTGTGTTACGCAACAGTGTGACAATCGCCATAGGGCAGTGTCAAGTGGAGATGCACCATCGAAATCCGACGCGTCGCAGCCCTGCCCGGAGGGCGGGCGGGAAGCAGCTTCGGCGCAGAGCATCCGTCGAAGAGGTTGCGCCACAGGATCATCACTCGATCAATCCGCTCGGAAGATCCCGAGACAGACGGCTCGGCGTCGAACGAAGCAAGGCCGACCCTGACGCCGAGAAGACATCCACCCCCACTCGGCGCCCCCGGTCGCCATCAACGTCGGCAGGCCGAGAACCTTTGACCAGCCGCGCCTGGTGAACTACACTCCTTCCATTCTGATATATCAGTTGTCGTCAGACAGTTCCCCATCCTGCACAGACCCGGTTCGGGTCAGCCGTCCCGTGCTGTGACCGCAGACCTACGGCATCGGCTTACATGCACCATTTCGGCGTTCCAGAGAGGGCGTATCCCATGGCAATCGCGACGTTGATCGACGGCAAGGCCGTGAGCGAGCAGATCAAGGATGATCTCGCCGACCGAATCGCCATGCTGCAAGTGCAGGGGATTCGGCCTGGCTTGGGCACCATCCTCGTCGGCGACGACCCCGGCAGTCATGCCTACGTCGCAGCGAAACACCGCGACTGCAGGCGCGTCGGTTTGAACTCCATCCAGGTTCGCCTGCCGGCAACCGCGTCTCAGCTCGACATCGAGGCAGCTGTCCTGCGACTGAACGCCGACAGCGCCTGCACCGGCTTCATCGTCCAGCTCCCGTTACCGAAGCACATCGACACCCACCGGGTCCTCGCGCTGATCGATCCCGCCAAGGATGCGGACGGATTGCACCCGACGAATCTCGGTCGACTCGTGCTGGGGATGGCCGGACCGCTGCCGTGCACCCCGAGAGGAATCATCGAACTTCTCCGCCATCACGATGTCCCGATCACCGGCGCTCGGTTCTGCGTCCTCGGATGTGGCGTCACCGTCGGCCGGCCTCTCGGTCTGATGCTGACGCGCCGAAGCGAACATGCGACCGTGACCCTGTGCCACGAGGCCACCGTCGACACGGCCGCCCACACGCGTAACGCCGACGTCGTGATCGCTGCGGCCGGTGTCGCCCACCTGGTGCAGCCGGATTGGATCAGCCCCGGTGCCACCGTGTTGTCGGTCGGCATCACGCGCACCGTCGAGGGGATTCTCGGTGACGTGCACCCATCTGTGGACCGCGTTGCCGGGAAGATCAGCGGTGCAACCGGTGGCGTCGGCCCGATGACGCGGGCCATGCTGCTCACGAATGTCGTCGAGATGGCCGAAGAAATCGCGGGGTACTGAGGACCCTCGACGAGCTCAGGCGCTGGGTGTGTACGACTCCCGGAAGCCCATGCGTTCACTGATCTCTGCAGCCGCTGCAATGACGTCGGGTACCACGTCCCGCATGCGCTCTTCGCTGAAACGGTAGACCGGTCCGGACACGCTCAATGCTGCTGTGGTGCCGCCTGCGTAGTCCCGGATCGGTGCCGCAATAGCGTTCAACCCGTCTTCATACTCTTCGACGACCACGGCATAGCCGAGGCTCCGCGCCGCGTCCAGTTCCTCGTCGAGTCGAGCGAGCGTGGTGATCGTGTGATCGGTGAACTGCTCGAGCACCGACGAGCTCAGGATTTCGTGTCGTTGCCGCTGATCGAGGTTGGCGAGGAGAACTTTTCCACTTGCCGTCGCATGGAGCGGGGTGGGCTCGCCGATCCAGTTGTGCGTGCCGATAGCCGCGGGCCCTCTGGCCTGATCGAGGTGGACGGCAAAATGCGAACGCAGAACTGCGACGTTGACCGTCTCGCCGAGTTTCATGGCAAGCCGTTCACACACGGCGTGGCCCTGCTCCGTTATCTCGAGCCGTTCGGGCACTGCCGCGGCCAAGCGCAGGATCCCCAGGCTGAGGCGGTACTTTCCCCGGTCATAGGTTTGCGTGACCATTTCGTGCTCTTCCAGGGAGCCCAGCAGTCGAGACACCGTGGACTTGTGCACACCGATTTCGGCGGCGATCGCACTGACCCCGACCTCACCGTTGCGGGCCAGGACCTCCAGCACTCGTACCGCGCGGTCGACCGACTGCACACCGCCGTCGTTCGACCTCACTCCGTCGCCTTTGGTCATGAGGCAACTATACGAAAGTTTTACTGGCGCCGACGCCGCCCTCCGTGTAGGGCCAACGCTCCGTCAGTATCGCGTGAACATCAGTTCGACTCACTGACCCCAGGTGAGTGGCGCGGTGTGCGGGAGCACGCTGTGCCACTCACCTCAGGTGATGCGGTCCGGGTGGGTGTAGAGGTTCATGGTGGTGCCGCGCAGGAACCCGATCAGGGTCAGGCCGGTGTCGTGGGCGAGGTCGATCGCCAGCGACGACGGCGCGGACACCGCCGCCAGGATCGGAATCCCCGCCATCACCGCCTTCTGCGCCAACTCGAACGACGCCCGACCCGACACCAGCAGCACCGTCCCCCGCAACGGGATGCGGTCCTGCTCGGTGGCCCACCCGATCAGCTTGTCGACCGCGTTGTGCCGGCCGACGTCCTCCCTGACCGCGAGCAGCTCCCCCGTGCGGGTGAACAACCCCGCCGCATGCAAACCCCCGGTCGTCTCGAACACCTTCTGCGCCGCCCGCAACCGATCCGGCAGTCCCACGATGGTGGCCGAATCGACCCGCACCGTGTCCGCCGCCGGGGAATGCCGGGTGCGTTGCCGGATCGCGTCCAGGGACGCCTTCCCACACACCCCACACGAGGAGGTGGTGTAGAAGTTGCGTTCGATCCCCATGTCGGGCAGAAACACCCCCGCCGCCAGATCCACGTCGAGGACGTTGTAGGTGTTGACGCCGTGCTCGTCGACGCTGTTGCAGTACCGGATCGACGCGATGTCCGCGCGGCCGGCGATGATGCCCTCCGTCAGCAAAAACCCCTGCGCCAACTCCACATCCGAACCCGGGGTCCGCATCGTCACCGCCAACGGTGTCCCGTTCACCCGGATCTCCAGGGGTTCCTCCACCACCACGGTGTCCGGCCGGGTCGAGTGCCGGGTGTCGGTGATCCGGGTGACCGGGGTCCGGGTCGTCACCCGCCCCACCGGTCAGCCCCGCCTCTCGAGGCGGATCGTGACCGCCTTCGACACCGGCGTGTTCGACTTTTTCGCGACGTGATCGAGCGGGATCAGCGGATTCGCCTCCGGATAATAGGCCGCCACATTCCCCCGCGGGGTCGGGTAGGGCACCAACCGGAAATCCTCCGCCCGCCGCTCCTCCACGCTGCCGTCCGGGGTCGTCCATTCGGAGACCAGGTCCACCCGATCCCCCGCCGCGTACCCGAGGGCGGTGATGTCGAGTTCGTTGATGAACAGCACCCGCCGGCCGCCCTTGACCCCGCGGTAGCGGTCGTCGAGACCGTAGATGGTGGTGTTGTACTGATCATGCGAGCGCATCGTCTGCAGGATCAGCCTGCCGTCCGGCACCGGCACCCAGGACAACTCGTTGACCGTGAAATTCGCCTTCCCCGTGTCGGTGTCGAAGCGGCGCTCGTCGCGGGGTGGGTGCGGCAACCCGAACCCGTCCGGCCCGCGCACCTTCCGGTTGAAGTCCGCGAACCCCGGGATCACCCGGGCAATGGAATCGCGGATCCGGTCGTAGTCGGCGGTGAACGCCGCCCACGGCACCGCATGCCCCGGCCCGAACAACGCCTGCGCGATCCCGCAGACGATGGCGACCTCGCTGCGCAACTGCTCGCTCGCCGGGGTGAGGCCGCCGCGGGACAGGTGCACCATCGACATCGAATCCTCGACCGTCACCTGCTGCTTGCGACCGTTTTGCACGTCCTTGTCGGTGCGGCCGAGCGAGGGCAGGATCAGCGCGGCCCGCCCGGTCACGAGGTGGGAGCGGTTCAGTTTCGTCGACACCTGCACCGTCAACGCACAGTTGCGTAGCGCCGCCTCGGTGGTCTCGGTGTCCGGGGTCGCGGAGACGAAGTTGCCGCCCATCCCGACGAACACCGACGCCGTCCCGTCCCGCATCGCCCGAATCGAATCAACCGCATCCAGACCGTGCGTGCGCGGGGACCGGATCCCGAACTCCGCATCCAACGCCGCCAAGAACGACTCGGGCATCTTCTCCCAGATCCCCATCGTCCGGTCACCCTGCACGTTGGAGTGCCCGCGCACCGGGCACACCCCCGCCCCCGGTTTGCCGATCATCCCCTGCAACAGCAGCAGGTTCACCGCATCCTGGATGGTCGCCACCCCGTGCGTCTGCTGCGTCAGTCCCATCGCCCAGCAGATGATGGTCTTCTTCGATCCGATCAACGCGTCCGCGGTGGCCCGGATCTGGTCGAGCGTCAACCCGGTGGCCGCCACCACCGTCCCCAGATCGACCCGCCGCAGGTGCGCCGCGCACGCCTCGAACCCGGCGGTGTGCCGGTCGATGAACTCCCGGTCCAGCACCGTCCCCGGTGCCGCGTCCTCGGCCTCGAGCAGCAACCGGCCCAAACCCTGGAACAGGGCCTGATCGCCGCCGATCCGGATCTGCAGGAACTCGTCCGCAATGGCCACGCCGTCACCGACCACCCCGTGCACCTTCTGCGGGTCCTTGAACCGCAGCAACCCCGCCTCCGGCAGCGGGTTGATCGCGATCACCCTCGCCCCATTCGCCTTCGCCTTCTCCAACGTCGAGAGCATCCGCGGATGATTCGTGCCCGGATTCTGGCCGGCGATCAGGATCAGATCCGCGTTCTCCAGGTCGGGGACCGACACCGACCCCTTCCCGATCCCGATCGTCTCCACCAACGCACTACCCGACGATTCGTGGCACATGTTCGAACAATCCGGCAGGTTGTTCGTCCCGAACGCCCGGATCATCAACTGATACACGAACGCCGCCTCATTACTGGTGCGCCCGGACGTGTAGAACACCGCCTCGTCCGGCGATCCCAGACCCCGCAGTTCGCCGGCGATCAACCCGAACGCCGCATCCCACCCAATCGGCTCGTAATGCGTGGCCCCCGGCAGCAACACCATCGGATGCGTCAGCCGGCCCTGCTGCCCCAACCAGAACTCGGTCCGACCCAACAACTCCGCCACCGAATGCTGGGCGAAGAACTCCGGGGTCACCGTCCGGGTCGTCGCCTCCTCCGCGACCGCCTTCGCCCCGTTCTCACAGAACTCCGCATGCTTACGGTGCCCCGGAGTCTCCGGCCACGCACACCCCGGACAGTCGAACCCGTGCCGCTGATTCAGCCGGAAGAAGGTCCGCGCCGTACGCACCGGACCCATCTGCTCCACCCCACGCCTGAGCGACACCAACACCGCAGGAACACCCGCCGCATAGGACTTCTCGTGCGTGACGACGACATCGTCCTCGTCGAAGGTGTACCTGTCGGTGGCCTCGGGGCGGTCGGTGGTGTCGGTCATCGAATCAGCGTCCTCAGGGTGTGCCGGTGTTTCTCAGCGTTCTCGGTGTCGTTCTCGGTGTTTCTCAGTGTCGTTCTCGGTGTTTCTCAGTGTCGTTCTCGGTGTTTCTCAGTGCCGTTCTCGGTGTTTCTCAGTGTTTCTCAGTGTCCTCGGGCAATCCACTCGGCGAGATGCGGGGCCTCGGTACCGATCGTGGTCCCGTCCCCGTGCCCGGTATGGACGAGCGTCTCCTCGGGCAACGCGAACAACCGGTCCCGGATCGACCCGATGATCGTCGGGAAATCCGAGAACGACCGACCCGTGGCGCCCGGACCACCCGAGAACAGGGTGTCCCCCGAGAACAACGCCCCGACCTCCGGCAGATACAGGCACACCGACCCCGGCGAATGCCCCGGCGCGTGGATCACCCGGATCTCGGTACCCGCGATCGCGATCCGCTGCCCGTCCTCGAGATTCCAGTACTTGCCGTCGGGGTGGCTCATCTTCCACAACACGTCATCACCCGGATGCAGCAACACCGGGGCGTGCAACCGCCCGGCCAGCTCCGGGGCGACGGTGACGTGATCGTTGTGCCCGTGCGTGCAGATCACCGCGTTCACGTGCCGGCCCCCGACCGCGTCGACGATCGGCTGCGCACTGTGCGCGGCGTCCACGATCACCACATCGGTGTCGTCCCCAACCAGCCAGATGTTGTTCTCGACACTCCACTCCCCACCGTCGAGGGCGAACGTGCCCTCCGTGACGACCCGCTCGATCCGCAACCGCCCGCTCACAGCACGACCACCGAACGCAGCACCTCACCGGCATGCATCCGGTGAAACGCCTCCTCGACCTCGTCGATCTTGATCCGCTCGGTCACGAACTTCTCCAGCGGCAGCCGGCCCTGCTGGAACAGATCCACCAGCATCGGGAAGTCGCGTTCGGGCAGGCAGTCGCCGTACCACGACGACTTCAGGGATCCGCCGCGGGAGAAGAAGTCGATCAACGGCATCTCCAACCGCATGTCCGGGGTCGGAACACCCACCAGCACCACGGTGCCGGCCAGGTCGCGGGCGTAGAACGCCTGCTTCCACGTCTCCGGACGCCCGACCGCGTCGATCACCACATCCGCACCGAAACCGCCGGTCAGCTCCCGCACCGCCTCTACCGCGTCCACCTCGCCGCCGTTGACCGTGTGCGTCGCACCCAGATCCTTCGCCCACTCGAGCTTCTTCTCGTCCCGGTCGATCGCGATGATCTTGTTCGCCCCGGCCAGCCGGGCACCCATGATCGCCGCATCCCCGACCCCGCCGCAGCCGATGACGGCGACGGTGTCGCCGCGGCCCACGTTGCCGGTGTTCACCGCCGCACCGAGGCCGGCCATCACCCCGCACCCGAGCAGCCCGACGACCGCCGGGTCCGCGGAGGCGTCGACCTTGGTGCACTGCCCCGCATGAACGAGGGTCTTGTCGGCGAACGCGCCGATCCCCAGCGCCGGGGTCAGTTCGGTGCCGTCCTCGAGCGTCATCCTCTGCGCCGCGTTGTGGGTGTCGAAACAGTACTGCGGGCGACCGCGCTTACACGCCCGGCACTGACCACACACCGCCCGCCAGTTCAGCACCACGAAATCGCCGACCGCCACCGACGTCACACCCTCGCCGACACTCTCCACGATCCCGGACGCCTCGTGCCCGAGCAGGAACGGGAACTCGTCATTGATCCCACCATCGCGGTAGGTCAGATCCGTGTGGCACACACCGCACGCCGCGATATCCACCACCACCTCACCCGGACCGGGGTCCGGAATGTTGACGGTCGCGATCTCGACGGGGGCACCCTTGGAGCGGGCGATGACGCCTCGTACCTGCTGCGGCATGGAAGGCACTCCTACATTTCTGGGCCTGTCGGCGACACGCGGTGCGCTCCGAGGCTGTCGTACCAAATTGTCGATAACTAATATATCAATACTCGAATGCGAACGGAAGACATTGGCGCATTTACCCGCGCGGACGCATAACCGCTGGCCAACCGGCCGAGACACACCTCCGCGCACGACGAGCGTCCGCCGACCACGACTCGGCGGCCCCGCCCGGCGGCGACGCGGTCACCGCACCCTCGACGTCGTCGAATCTTGTTGCACTAAAGCCATATCCGCCGCAACATAGCCGACTCACACCCCGCCGATCGGCCCGCCCGGCACCTGCATGACCACGTCGACCACGGGTGTCGAAACCGTGGATGTGAGCTGGAACATTCCGTCGTCAGCACTTGACATAGATCACAGTTGCGCTCACTCTTGTTCCCCGTGGAACACCTCGTTGCGCATTAAGCAACAGCAGCCAAACGGGATGATCTCCCGCACTGGCACTCCGCACTCCGTCCACACACCTACTCAGCGACACGCTGCAGGGAGACTGATGTGACAACACAAGGCAACCCAATCGAAGCGGATACCGAAACGCGGCCTCATCAACCACCCGATCCCGACGTTACCGACCCCCTCGCCGTCAACGAATCGAAGGGCACGACCCCGAACGGTACCGATCGGGTGGTGTTCGGCGTCACGGCCGCCATCGTGGTGGCGATCCTGGCATGGGGACTGCTGTGGCCGGCGAGCCTGACCACCGCGACGTCGTCGATCCTGGACTGGGTGGTGACCAACCTGGGCTGGCTGTTCATAGTCTCCGCCACCGGGTTCGTGCTGTTCGCTGTGTGGCTGGCGCTGAGCCGGTACGGGCGAATTCCACTCGGCGGGGACGGGGAGAAACCAGAGTTCAGAACGGTCAGCTGGGTTGCGATGATGTTCAGCGCCGGCATGGGGATCGGTCTGATCTTCTGGGGCGTGACCGAACCTCTGACCCATTTCGTTCAGCCACCACCGGGAATCGGCGATTCCACGGTGGGCACCGCGATGGCGACCGCACTTTTTCATTGGGGACTGCACCCGTGGTCGATGTATGCAGTGGTCGGTCTGTCGATCGCATACGGCACGTATCGAATGGGGCGGAAGCAGCTCATCAGCTCCTCGTTCATTCCCCTCATCGGCCGCCGCGCCGAGGGACCGATCGGCAAGGTAATCGACATCCTCGCGATCTTCGCGACCATGTTCGGCACCGCGGCGTCACTGGGTCTGGGAGCACTCCAAATCGGTTCGGGAATCAAGGTTCTCGGCTGGATGAGCCAGGCCGGGACGCTTCTGCTCGTCGCGATCGTCGCCATACTCACCCTGGCGTTCGTGGCCTCGGCCGTTTCCGGTATCTCGCGCGGAATTCAATGGCTGTCGAACATCAACATGGTGCTCGCGCTTGTTCTGGCCGTCTTCGTCTTCGTCGCCGGTCCCACCGTGTTCATCTTGAATCTGCTGCCCACCACGTTGGGTGACTACGCCGCCGAAATTGCCAGTATGTCGGCACGCTCGGCTGCATCCGGCGATGCCTCGACCGAAACATGGCTCTCCTCGTGGACCATCTTCTACTGGGCGTGGTGGATTTCGTGGACCCCCTTCGTCGGGATGTTCCTGGCCCGGATCAGCAGGGGCCGGACGATTCGTCAGTTCGTCGTCGGCGTCATCCTCATTCCGAGCTCGGTGAGCCTGGTGTGGTTCGCCGTCTTCGGCGGGGCAGCGATCGGCGAACAGAGTCAGGGCACCGACCTGTTCTCCCGAGGAACCCCGGAATCGCAGCTGTTCGGCATGCTGGATCACCTGCCGCTTGCGGGCGCATCGTCGATTCTGGTGATGGCTCTCGTCGCGATCTTCTTCGTCTCCGGCGCCGACGCTGCTTCGATCGTCATGGGGACGCTGTCCCAGCGCGGCACGTTGGAACCTTCCCGCAGGACTGTCGCGTTCTGGGGTGTGGTCACCGGAGGCGTTGCGGTGCTCATGCTGTGGATCGGAGGAACGGACGCACTGAACGGCCTCCAAACGATGACCATCATCGTGGCAGCACCCTTCGTGATCGTGATGATCGGCATGTGCATCTCGCTGTATCGCGACATCACCCGAGATCCCCTGGTCGCGGACAAGCAGAAGGCGCCGCGGATTCCCACTTTCCGCCGGTAGCCCGAGCGACGGCGAGGTCCTGTTTCGTATCCGGTGGATATGAAACAGGACCTCGCCGTTTTTCCGCTTCCCGTCTGCGCCGACGCGGCTTTGTCCTATCGATTCAGGAAACCGCGCCGCCGCTTCCGAAGGATCGCCGTCTTCAGCCCCTGGCGACGTCCGGTGGCCGGATCAATTGTCGCCGTGGTGTTTCCACCGAACTTGCGCTCCGACGCCGTCTCCGGCGCGTCATCCGTGGTCGCCTCGAGGTACTTGTTCGGCAATGACAGCTTGGCGATGGTCCGCCACGACTTCGCGTACTGCACCAGGAACGGGCCGGTCGTGTACGGCAGGTCGTACTTCTCGCACAGCGCCCGCACCCGCACCGCGATCTCCGCATACCGATTGCTCGGCAGGTCGGGGAACAGGTGGTGCTCGATCTGGTAGCTCAGGTTGCCGGACATGAAGTCCATCAGCCTGCTGCCCTCGATGTTGGCGCTACCGAGCATCTGGCGCAGGTACCACTCGGGCTGCGTCTCCTTGTCGATGTCGGCCTTCGTGAACTTCTCGGCGCCGTCCGGAAAGTGCCCGCAGAAGATGATCGCGTTCGCCCACACGTTGCGGATGGTGTTCGCCGCGAAGTTCGCCGTGATCGTGCTCTTCCATGCCGGGCCGGTGAGGGCCGGGTAGATCACGTAATCCTTGACCAGCTGCTTGCCGATCTTCGTGCCGACCTCGCGGGCCTTCTGTTTCGTCTCCGGGCTGAGGTCACCCCGCTTGACCACCTTGCCGAGCTCGAGGTGCTGCACAGCGACGCCCCACTGGAAGAACAGCGTCAGCAGGGTGTTGTAGACGAGATTGCCGGTATTGAACGGCCGCCACCGCTGGTCGCGAGTGACCCGGAGCAGGCCGTATCCCACGTCGTCGTCCATGCCGAGAACGTTGGTGTACTTGTGGTGCAGATAGTTGTGCGTCTGCTTCCAGTGCGCGGATGGATCGTGGATATCCCATTCCCACGACGTGGAGTGGATTTCCGGATCGTTCATCCAGTCCCACTGCCCGTGCATCACGTTGTGGCCGAGTTCCATGTTCTCGATGATCTTCGAGACACCGAGCATGCCCGCCCCGAGCAGCCATGCCGGCCGTCTGCGACTCCCGAACAGCACTGCGCGGCCGCCGATCTCGAGCGAACGCTGCAACCTGATGGTGTTCCGCACGTAGCGCGCGTCGCGCTCCCCGCGAGATTCTTCGATTTCGCGGCGGATCGCATCCAACTCGCGCCCGAGCGCCTCGACATCGGCTTCGGTGAGATGTGCGTATTCCTTGACATCTGCAATCGCCATGGCAACCCTTCCTGGCTTGGCATGCTCGAACGACGCATGTCGCGTCGTCGGCTCTTCGCGATTCGTAACCTACGGTACCGTAGGTAAGTGTTACCTTACACACCCGAAGCCGGGATCGAGAGGGGGCGACGACGCGAATCCCGCGACCCGGCCACAGCACCCGAAGAGCATCGGAGTGTGAGATACACTGCAAAGGAACAGCTTTGATGCCGATTCGTGTGGTCCACTCCGGACGATGCAGGCCGGGCGCCGCCGCCCGCCGCACACGAGGCCAACCCGCGCCCTCCCGTCGCGGGTACAGATCAGCCTGAGCCCAGTCGGCCGACACCATCCACTACGCGTACAACTATGGAGTCGAAATGTCGCTGCAGAACTTCACAGCAGTCGTTGCACCGCCGGATGGAGTGGACTGGCGCCTACGAGCACGATGCCGATCCGAGGGCATGGACGTCTTCTTCCCCCCGGACGGCGAAAGCAAACCCCGCCGCATCGAACGCGAACGCGCAGCCAAGGACATTTGCGCGGCCTGCCCGGTGATCGACCTGTGCAGAGATCACGCACTGGCATCGAAGGAATCACACGGGGTATGGGGCGGCATGTCGGAGTCCGACCGCCGCAAGAGCGCCTCCATCGGTCGAGAAATACGATTTCGGAGTCTGCAACTACTGCAGCGCTACCAGCAGGATTGACGGGCTCCGACCGGCTTCGCCCCTCAGTCGACCTCGACGACGATCTCCACCTCGACCGGCGCATCGATCGGGAGCACGGCAACCCCGACCGCCGAACGGGCATGCACCCCGGCGGCGCCGAAGATCTCCGTGAGCAACGTGTATAGCAGGTCATCGAGCGAGGGTTGACCCGCTACGTGACACACACTACAGTGCTTGATATATCAGTTGTCGACATCGCTCTTCCCGCTTGCCGATCATCCGTTCCCGCTCGCACTTGTCGCGTGTACGACCAAGGCGCAGTGTGCAATACGGACGATCCGCGGAGTGCAGGCGATCGCACATCCACTTCAGGAAGGACCATCATGGGTTCACCGCGCGTCGTGATCATCGGAGCCGGCATCGTCGGTGCGAACCTGGCCGACGAGCTCACCGCTCGCGGCTGGGACAAGATCACCGTCCTCGACCAGGGGCCGCTGCCACTGACCGGCGGCTCCACCTCCCACGCGCCGGGGCTGGTGTTCCAGACGAACGCCTCGAAGACGATGACCGAACTCGCCCGCTACACCGTCGAGAAGTTCCTCAGCCTCGACGTCGACGGCCAGTGGTGCTTCAACCAACTCGGCGGCCTCGAGATCGCCACCACCGAGGAACGGTTGGCGGACCTGCACCGCAAGCAGGGCTGGGCCACCTCCTGGGGCATCGACGGCAGCGTCCTCGACCCGGCCGAGTGCGCGAAACTGCACCCCCTCCTCGACGAGAAGCGGGTCCTCGGCGGCCTCTACGTGGAAACCGACGGCCTCGCCAAGGCCGCCCGCGTCGTCGTCGCCCTCGCCCGCCGCGCCGAGGCCCGCGGTGCCGTGTTCCAGGGTTCGACGAAGGTGATCGGCATCGAGCACCACGGCGGCAAGGTCACCGGCGTCACCACCAACCACGGCACCATCCCCGCCGACATCGTCGTCTCCTGCGCCGGATTCTGGGGCCCCGAACTCGGCGAACTCGTCGGCATGGACGTCCCACTCCTGCCGCTGGCGCACCAGTACGCCACCACCGACCAGATCCCCGAACTCGTCGGCCGCAACACCACCCTCGCCGAGGCCGGCTTCCCGATCCTGCGGCACCAGGACCAGGACCTCTACTTCCGCGAGCACGTCGACCGCCTCGGCATCGGCACCTACGCACACCGCCCGATGCCGGTGAACACCCGCACCCTGACCGACAGCGCCGACATCTCCGACTCCGCCATGCCCTCGATGCTGGCGTTCACCGAAGAGGACTTCGCACCGTCGTGGGAGCAGTCCAAGCTGCTGCTGCCCTGCCTCGAGACCGCGAAGATCGAGCACGGCTTCAACGGGGTGTTCTCCTTCACCCCCGACGGCGGCCCGCTCATCGGCGAATCCCCCGACATCACCGGATTCTGGATCGCCGAGGCCGTGTGGGTCACCCACTCCGCCGGCGTCGCCCGCGCCGTCGCGCAACTGCTCGTCGACGGCCGCTCCGAGGTCGAACTGCACGGCTGCGACGTGCACCGGTTCGAGGACATCCAACTCGACCCCGACTACGTCAGCGAAACCTCCCAACAGAACTTCGTCGAAATCTACGACGTCATGCACCCCCTGCAACCGAAACAATCCCCCCGTGACATCCGGGTCAGCCCGTTCCACGCCCGCCAGAGCGAACTCGGCGCCGTCTTCCTCGAGGGCGCCGGCTGGGAACGCCCGCACTGGTACGAGGCCAACGCGCACCTGCTCGACCAGCTTCCTGCCCAGTGGCAGCCGCCGGCCCGCGAACCCTGGGCCGCGATGTTCCACTCCCCCATCGCCGCCGCCGAGGCCTGGAAGACCCGCACCTCGGTGGCGATGTACGACATGACCCCCCTCAAACGGCTCGAGGTCTCCGGCCCCGGCGCCCTGGCCCTGCTCGAACCGCTGACCACCGGCAAGATGGACAAAACCGTCGGCGCGGTCACCTACACCCTCGCCCTCGACACCGCCGGCGGCATCCGCAGCGACCTCACCGTCGCCCGCCTGGCCGACACCGTCTTCCAGATCGGCGCCAACAGCAACCTCGACCTCGACTACCTGCGCCGCCACGCCCCCACCGACGGCACCGTCCAGATCCGCGACATCACCGGCGGCACCTGCTGCATCGGCCTGTGGGGACCCCGCGCCCGCGACCTGGTCCAGGCCATCAGCCGCGACGACTTCTCCAACGACACCTTCAAATACTTCCGCTCCAAGCAGGTCCGGATCGGCGGCATCCCGGTCACCGCGATGCGCCTGTCCTACGTCGGCGAACTCGGCTGGGAGCTCTACACCACCGCCGACAACGGCCAACGCCTCTGGGACGTGCTCTGGGCCGAAGGGCGCAAGCATCAGATCATCGCCGCCGGCCGGGCCGCATTCAACAGCCTCCGGATGGAGAAGGGCTACCGCTCCTGGGGCACCGACATGACCACCGAACACAACCCCTACGAGGCCGGACTCGGGTTCGCCGTCCGCCCCCAGAAGGGCGACTTCGTCGGCCGCGACGCACTCGACGGTGTGTCCGACGACACCGTCACGCGGCGCCTCGCCTGCCTGACGATCGACGACCGCACCTCCGTGGTGCTGGGCCACGAACCCGTCTACCTCGACGGCCAGCCCGCCGGCTACGTCACCAGCGCCGCCTACGGCCACACCGTCGGCGCCCCCATCGCCTACGCCTGGCTACCCGCCACCGCCGGCACCGGCAGCACCGTCGAGATCGACTACTTCGGCACCCGCATCCCCGCCACCATCGTCGCCGAACCCCTCGTCGACCCCGAAATGAAAAAAATCCGAGCATAAACCACACCGGTGCCGGCCCGCTCCGCGAGTGGGCCGGCACCCTGTTCGGTCATTGCAGCGCCCGCCCACAGAAGAGGAAGACCACGCTGATGCAACAGGAAACCATCAGTTCATTTCTGGACTCACTCGCCGCACGGGTTCCCGCGCCGGGTGGCGGCGCAACTGCCGCGCTGCACGTCGGGCAGGCCGCGGCCCTGGTGGCAATGGTCGCCCGATATACGACCGGAGACCGGTACGCGGAGCACTCCGCTCTGGTCGAGCGGGTGTGCACCAGCGCGGATGCGCTGCGGGGCAAGGCGTTGCAGTTCGCCGAGGACGACATGGCCGCCTTCACGTCCGTGATCGATGCTTACAAACTTCCCAAGGGCACAGACGAAGAGAACGCCGCGCGTTCCGCAGCGATCGAAGGTGCCCTGGTGAACGCGGCTCGGGTTCCCGTCGAGGTGATCGATGCAGCAGCGGCGGTGGTCACGCTCGCCGAAGAACTCGGTCCCGTCGCAAACCGCAATGTCGTCAGTGACGTCGCGGCCGCGACGGAGGCGGCCCGGGCCGCGGCCACGACCGCACGGGTCAACGTCGAGATCAACCTGCCGGGCATCACCGACCCGGCCATCCGACAATCGCTCATCGACAGCGCCGCCGGCGTCGACGCACTCGCCGACCGTGCCGACGCAGTGACTGCCCAAGTGAGAAAGCAACTGAACTCATGACCAGAATTCTGGGTGGCTCCGATCTGGCAGCCGCAATCCGCAACGATGCGTCGGTCGCGGCGGCCGCGCTCACCGAGATCGGGATCCGGCCCAAGCTGGCGGTCGTGCTGGCCACCGCCGACGAGTCCACCGCCTGGTACGTCCGATCCATCGCCGGCGCCGCCCGACGCACCGGAATCGAGTGCGACATCGTCGATCTCGGGCCGGAGGCGACGACCGAAGAGATTCACGCCGTCCTCGTCGAACTCGGCCACGACCCGGATGTGCACGGCATCATCCTGCAGACCCCGCTACCGGACGGCACCGATCTCGACCTTCTGCGGGAAGCGATCAATCCCGGCAAGGACATCGACGGCACAAACCCGGTCAGCCTCGGTCGGCTGATCGCGCACCTGCCGGCCTTCGCGCCCGCCACTGCACAGGCAGTGCTCGCGTTGCTCGACCACCACGGAATCGATCTGCGCGGCAAGACCGCCACCGTGGTGGGACGGTCGACGGTCGTCGGGACCCCCGTTGCGCATCTGCTCGTGCAGCGTGACGCGACGGTGACCGTGTGCCACCGGCACACCGCCGATCTGGTGGCGGGTACCCGTTCTGCCGATATCGTCGTCGTTGCGGTGGGGATTCCGAGACTGATCACGGCGGAGCACATCAGCGATGGTGCCGTGGTGATCGACGTCGGTACGACTGCCACCGACGACGGGCAACTCCTCGGCGACGTCGACGCAGACTCGGTGGACGGGCGCGCCGGTGCGCTGACCCCGGTTCCTGGTGGGGTGGGACCGGTGACGACGGCGCTGTTGCTCAATCACACCGTCGATGCGGCGTCGACCCAGAGCGCCGTGAGGCGAGCCGCGAGCCTCGTCGGGCTGCAGAGCAGCCGCTGAAAGTCTTGGTGGGTAATCGGTCTTTCCGGGGAGGGTTCGCCCGATTACCCACCATCCTGTCGGTGCCGCGCCGCGGCCCGGGTACTAGATGATGGTGCGTACTGCCTGCTCGAACCCGGTGACATGCCGGCGTGCGATATCCGCAGCGAGGTCCGCCTGCCCGCCGGCAATCGCGCGCAACAGTTCTCCGTGCTCTCCGACGTGCTGGGGAACCGACGGCAGCCGTTCGAGAAAGAGGCAGAAGATCCGAGTCGCGAGATTGTCGTACCGGACGAGGACATCTTCGAGGTGTGGGTTGCGTGAGGCCCGATATATGGTCCGGTGCACGGTGAGATCCCACCGCATCAATTCGTGCCGCTCGATTCCGAGAACGTCGAGCTCGTCTGTCTTGTCGGCCATGTCGAGGAGCAACTGGCGAAGAGTCGGCGAGGCCCCTTCCGCCGCTCGGCGTGCCGCCACGGGCTCGAGGTGGGCTCGGATCTCGGAGATGTGGCCGAGGTCGGCGACGTCGACGCCGGTCGCGAAGGTTCCACGACGAGGAAATGACACCACGAGGCGTTCCGCTTCGAGTCGCTTGAGAGCTTCTCGGACCGGGGTCCGCCCGACACCGAGCTGTTCGGCGAGGTCACCTTCGACGATCGCGTCGTTGGGGCGGATGTCGAGCATGATCAGCTTGTCCTGGATCGCCGTGTAGGCGCGGTCCGCGAGAGAAGTCACGCCGTGCTCCGCTGATACCGCCTCCAGCCTCATGAGCGTCATCCTAGCGTTTCCCTTCTCCAACTCTTGACCCGTTCTTCTACACCTGAAATACTAGTACCAATCTGATATATCAGTCTAGTAGGACTGGGACTCCAGAAGAGCGCATGTGATGCTGACGTCGCCGGCAACGGAAGGTGGGGCGGCGACAGCACCGAACCGATATCCCCCGAACACCGATGCTGCCCGGCAGCGTCCAGCCCCGAGGAGACGCACATGACCGAAACCTTCACCTTGACGCTCAGCAGCGCTCAGCGCCCCGGAATCGTCCACGCCGTCAGTTCCTTTCTGTTCGAGCAGAACTGCGACATCGCCGAGCACCAGCAGTTCGACGACACGCAGAACGACGCCTTCTTCCTCCGCACGTCGTTCGTCTCCTCCGGCAATCTCGACATCGATCGACTGACGAGCGAGTTTCGCAGTGTCGCCGACAAGTTCGGCATGACGTTCAGCTTCAACGGGTGCAGCGTGCCGCGTGTTGTCGTGATGGTCTCGAAGATGGGGCATTGCCTCAACGACCTCATCTTCCGGTGGCGCGCCGGCAATCTCGGAGCAGAGCTGGTCGCTGTCGTCTCCAACCACGAGGTCCTTCGTCCCATGGCCGAAGCGGCCGGCCTGCCTTTCATCCACATTCCCGTGACGGCCGCGACGAAGCCGCAGGCCGAGGCGCAGCTCCTCGACCTCGTGGACGAGTACGACGCAGACCTGGTCGTCCTCGCGCGGTACATGCAGGTGCTGTCGGACGACGCATGCCGCAAGCTCCACGGCCGCGCGATCAACATTCATCATTCCTTCCTGCCCGGTTTCAAGGGCGCCAAGCCCTACCACCAGGCCTTCGACCGGGGCGTCAAGCAGGTCGGCGCCACCGCCCACTACGTCACACCGGACCTGGACGAAGGTCCCATCATCGAGCAGGAAGTCATCCGCATCGATCACAGCCACGACCCCGCACGTCTGGCCACCGTCGGCCAGGATGCCGAAGCACTGGCATTGTCCCGCGCCGTGCGCTGGCACTGCGAGAACCGTGTCCTTCTGCACGGGCACAGGACCGTCATCTTCAGCTGACGAGCTATCGAAAGATTCCACGATGAGACGACTGTCAGTGCAGCACGGCGCGAGAACCGACGAGTACTCGACCGGTTTCACCGCTCACGTACTCGACGGCGGCATACTTCGGATCCTCGCCCCGGACAAGCAGATTGCCGCGTCGTATCCACCGGCCAGCTGGACCATTCTGGCCTGCCTGCCGGAAGGCCGTTGAAAACGCCTGCCGGACTTCGACTCGGCGGTTCACGACGAAACCAGAAATGACTGCAGGCCGCCGCTGATGTGCGGCGGCCTGCAGCGTCGGAGGTCGTCTCGTGTGCTGCCTACGTGCGGGACCCGACGAATTCCGCGGGTTCGAGCGCCTGCAACCCACCCGACGGAGTGAGGGCATGGGTCATCCGGATGTCGTGCGGCTCGTCCGGAAGTGCATCGACCAGCTCGGCGTCATTGACCACGGCGATCAACGGGACGTCGCCGTCGACCATCGCCAGGCTGCGGTCGTAGTAGCCGGCCCCTCGTCCCAATCGGACTCCCCGACAGTCGACCGCAAGCGCCGGCACGATGATCGCATCCGCGCGGGCCAACCCTCCGGGCCCGAGATCCGGACCGGTTGGTTCACGCAGCCCGAACGCAGCAGGGCTCAGATCGGCCGGTCCGGTGTACAGGGCCCACGACAGCGGGCTGTTCACGACGGTGAAGGGAAGCAGCACCTGAACCCCCGCGTCCACCAGCGCATCCAGCATCGCAACGGACCCTGGTTCGCTATCCATCGGAACATAGGCGGCCACAGTCTGTCCTGGCCGCGCCACCTTCCCGATATGGTCGGCGATGCGCCTGCTCGCGCGGTCCCTGTCGTCGATGGTCTGTTGCTTACGCGCGTGGAGAACTCGTCGCCTCCATGCGTCCTTGCCATCGATGTCGTGAAAAGTCATGTCGAATTCCACCAGTCGTAGTAAATGATCGGCCTCGGCTACGGCTTCGCCGCCCTTGCGCCTTTCTGGTAGCGGGAACAACCAGAAAGGCGCACGGGCGCGGAGCGCCTACAGCAGGTTTCGGATAGCCGCTTCGAAACCGCTGACGTGCCCGAGCGTCAACGACGTAGCGGTGTCCTCTTCGCCGTCGACGATCGCCCTCAGAAGGGTGATGTGCTCGCGGACGTGGCTGGCGACGTCGGGGAGTCGGTCGAGGAACAGGCACCAGATGCGGGTGGCGTGGGCGTCGAGGCTGACGAGGATGTCCTCGAGGTGCGGGTTGCCCGAGGCCCGGTAGATCTCGCGGTGCACGTGGACGTCCTTGCGCAGCACCTCGCGGGGGTCCTCGGTGTCGGAGATCTCGGCGATGTCGGCGGCGAGCGCGGCGAGTCGGGCCCGGGCGTCCTGGGTCGCGGAGCGCGCGGCGCGGGCGGCGGCGGTCGGTTCGAGTCGTTTGCGGATCTCGGAGATGTCGGCGAGGTCGGTCATGTCGACGGCGGTGGCGAAGGTGCCGCGGCGGGGGTAGGCGACGACGAGGCGTTCGCGTTCGAGGCGCTTGAGGGCCTCGCGCACCGGGGTGCGGCCGAAACCGAGTTCCTCGGCGAGGCGGTCGTCGTTGATCGGCTCACCCGGCCGGATATCGAGCATGACCAGGCGTTCGCGGATGATCTCGTACGCGCGTTCAGCGTTGGTGCCGCCCTT
>NZ_NSDZ01000039.1:0-319 GCF_002300155.1 Rhodococcus sp. ACS1 | reverse complement strand
GCCACCACAGGTCCCGGCCCTCGGTGACCGCGACGTCGATGCCGGTGCGCTTGACGACGAGGACGTGCTCGACGGACGCGGCCCCGTCGACCGCCTCGTCGACGGCGGGCTTGAGGGGTGCGGCCTGGCCGCGGCGCCACTGCCCGTCGACGGTGACGACGAGCTTGGCTTCGGCGTCGTCGATGCGGGAGCGCAGGGCGCTGGCGGAGAAGCCGGCGAAGACCACCGAGTGGGTCAGGCCCAGGCGGGCGCAGGCGAGCATGGTGACGATGGCCTCGGGGATCATCGGCATGTAGATCGCGACGCGGTCGCCGGCGAC
>NZ_NSDZ01000038.1:0-333 GCF_002300155.1 Rhodococcus sp. ACS1 | reverse complement strand
GCCTGGACTGCACCGACGGTGCAGTACGCGGACTACACGCTGTGGCAACGGGAGTTACTCGGCTCCGACGACGACCCGAACTCGTTGCTCACCCAGCAGCTGACGTACTGGCATTCGACACTGGACGGTCTGCCGGATCAGTTGGAATTACCGGGCAACCGGACCCGGCCCGTGGTCTCGCACCGTGGACGGACACACAAGTTCACCATCGACGCGCCCACCCACCTCTCGGTCATTGATATCGCACGGCGGCACGCCGCGACCGTGTTCATGGTGGTGCACACCGCGTTCGCGGTGTTCCTGGCCCGGACATCGGGCACCACTGACATCGTC
>NZ_NSDZ01000037.1:0-351 GCF_002300155.1 Rhodococcus sp. ACS1 | reverse complement strand
TGCTGCCGCGCCAACTCGGCCCCGATCGCCGCATGCACGGCCGGATCGAGATCCACCAACCGCCGAGTCAACGTCGGGTTTGCTGCCGCCTCGGTGAGGTTTGCGGTGTCCACAGTCATGGTTCGCCTTTCTAGAAGGTCAGTTGACTTCGAACTAATATATCAACTGGAAAGTAGAGTAAGGTCAGGATCGGATAAAGGTCAATAGCTCCGGAAAATCAGGGAGACGAAACATGAGCCTGGCGCATTCCTCGGTCGCGGACACGGCATCGAACGGCGGCACCAACGCTGAACGCGCGTACGAGATCATCCGCGAACGCCTGGTCATGCTCGATATCCGGCCGGGTGAGCC
>NZ_NSDZ01000036.1:0-358 GCF_002300155.1 Rhodococcus sp. ACS1 | reverse complement strand
TGCTGCCGCGCCAACTCGGCCCCGATCGCCGCATGCACGGCCGGATCGAGATCCACCAACCGCCGAGTCAACGTCGGATTGGAGACGGGTGCGGCTGCGGTGCGGCCGTCAATGTCGAGAGTCAAGAGATTCGCCCTTCTGAGAGACCAGTGCCGAATTACTGATATATCAAACTGAAGGTAGAGTATGATCAGTAGTGGATCACAGTCAAGGCTCGAACGACATTTCCGGAGACGAATATGAGCATGGCGCAATCGGCGGTAATCGAGATCGCATCTGCGGGCGGCACCAACGCTGAACGCGCGTACGAGATCATCCGCGAACGCCTGGTCATGCTCGATATCCGGCCGGGCGATCC
>NZ_NSDZ01000035.1:0-383 GCF_002300155.1 Rhodococcus sp. ACS1 | reverse complement strand
GCCGGACTCGGCCTTGATCAGGTCGATGCACTCCTGCGAGGTGAGCCTGTTCGGGTTGGCCATCTCAGATCTCCGGATAGGTAATGGCCTGGACCGCGGAGTCGCAGACGTACGGCCGAGTGAACGATGACGAGTGACGGGGGCAGGGCGGCCTGCAGCCGGGCGTAGTCCGGTGGCGCGGGGGTTCCATGCGCTAGACCCTACAGCGCGAAGATGTGATGCCAGCGCGCCTGTCGGGGTGATGGGGTGTCTCTCCATGCTTGCAACATTACAGCATGACAATGTAATGTTGGAAGTGAAATCAGATCAGAGGGAAGGGGTACGGATATGTCGCCGCTGCTGATCACCGCCGCTTTTGTCGCGTTCACGATTGTTGTGGTCTG
>NZ_NSDZ01000034.1:0-431 GCF_002300155.1 Rhodococcus sp. ACS1 | reverse complement strand
ATCGGCGATTGGGACGAAGTCGTAACAAGGTAGCCGTACCGGAAGGTGCGGCTGGATCACCTCCTTTCTAAGGAGCATTCTCCAGACGTGCACCACTGAACAGTCAGTGGATGATGTTCTGGCAGAGACCGTTTAGTCCTCATCAGTAGGGCTGCGGGCGCTCATGGGTGGAACACTGACAAGCATTCTTTTCACTTGCTGCCGGCCCGAGTGCCGGTGGGAGAAGAGTTATATCGGCATACTGTTGGGTCCTGAGAGAACACGCGAGTGTTTCCTCTACAGGAAAGTAACGACAAGCAAGCACTGCAGGTCAAACCGCGGAAGTTGTTCTTCCGGTCTGGTGTCTGCGCGAGGTGGTTGGTTGTGTGTTGTTTGAGAACTGCACAGTGGACGCGAGCATCTTTGTTGTAAGTAATGAAGAGCGTACGGTG
>NZ_NSDZ01000033.1:0-485 GCF_002300155.1 Rhodococcus sp. ACS1 | reverse complement strand
GGGTCGGGGCCAACCTGCCGAAGGAACGTGCCATGGTCTGCGATCCGGGATGCTTCTCCCCCTTCCATATGCCCTGGCTGTGGCCGTTCCGGGGTGTCCTGTTTCCGGTGCGACGGGGTACCTCTACATTCCTGCCGACGCAACGATGATCGAACTCGAGGACCTTCGCCTTGATCCGACGGGAGGCTAGTCATGAAGATCTCGGAGTGGATGTTGATGTATGGAGGCGAATTCGGATGGTGGTATTGGGGCATCCCAGCATTGTTCGGATCATGACCTACTCCCACCAACCCCGGGAGGTAGCCGCCGTTCTGACCCGGCTCCCGCACGGGCCGGAATATCACCCGGCACCCGGTCGTTGAAGAGGCTGACGGTGGCGGGACATACCCCGGGTACCACACCAGAAAAGTCGCTGCGAGCGACCACTTGCCGAGAGGCGATATGACCGGCACCGTCTTCCTGACCGGGTAAGACCTACATTGCGT
>NZ_NSDZ01000032.1:0-577 GCF_002300155.1 Rhodococcus sp. ACS1 | reverse complement strand
GACTGGCCGGAGCCGTTCACTGCGGGGGAGTTCTACGACTACACCGTCGCCGAAATCGACCGCGTCAACACCACCACTGTGCACGTCGGCATCGTCACCGACGGATTCCTTGCCGCCGTGCCCTACGGCCCCGACCAGTGGGTGACCGTCGTCGAGGAGGTGAAGGCATCCCGATGACCCCGAACTGCATGTCGGAGGGTGCCGTCACGATGGCCACCGAGGAGGAGACGATGACCGAAGCAGAGAACGGCCCCCGGGAATGGGCGACGCGCATGCTCACCCCGGGCCATGCGGTCATCCTCGATACCGAGACCAGTGACCTCGACGGATCGATCCTCGAGGTGGCTGTCATCGACGCGGCCACCGGCGCCGTCCTCCTCGACACCCTCGTCGATCCCGGCGACGTGCAGATTCACCCCGGGGCGGCAGCCGTACACGGCATCAGCGCCGCCCAGCTCTTCGGCGCTCCGGACTGGCCCACCGTGTTCTCCGACCTCGCCGCGGTCACCGCGGACCGGGTCGTACTCGCCTACAACGCCTTCATTAGGCAAGTCAGTTGTCGGACGACTGTTTGTCG
>NZ_NSDZ01000031.1:0-717 GCF_002300155.1 Rhodococcus sp. ACS1 | reverse complement strand
CGGATCGATCAACTTCTCGAGGAGGCCACCGATGCCTGACCGCAACGACACACGCACCCCTCGCCGCGACTACCGCGACTACCGCGCCTTGATCGACGGCCGAGAAGTTCAGGTCGTCGGCCACATGCATACCTCCCCGCACCACCCCTGCCCCGGAGCCGCGATCACTCCGTTCGCGGATCTGGCCGAACCGGGTACCGGTGCCCACCTGTTCGCGCTGGTCTCGGTCCGCTGCGCTACCGACGACCTGAACACCGATGCCAGTCACAGCAATTACTTCGAGGGCCTGTTCGGGATGCCCAACGGCACCAGTTGGTACCTCACACCGGCGGTCTATGACCCGCGGTCGCGTACGTACGCCCTGCGGCTCGCAGGCGCTCGCCGCGGGGCTGGGCATCGGTGCACTGCACGACGACGTTCTCGAGGTGGTCGGTGGCGCTGGGTACGCTGCCCCCGCGGGTGTGCGGGTGCATGACTTTCCAGTGGGGGCCCGTGCACCCCGACAGCCGCGGGTAACCGCCCTGACCACCCGCAGTCTCACGAGAGGAAAACAGTGAACGGTCTGTTCTGCAGCGGCGAGTCGATGGACACCGGCCGATGAAACGCGCCGCCTTCTGGGGGTGGGCCACGGCCACAACAATCCCGGAAGCCCTGACGAACGCGCTCGACGCCGCGGTGTCGACGATGCACCAGGAACTCGGTGCCGATGCGCACCCG
>NZ_NSDZ01000030.1:0-1034 GCF_002300155.1 Rhodococcus sp. ACS1 | reverse complement strand
TCGCATCACGGTACCGGCGATCACGGCTCCCACCAGGGCCCCGAGGAGAAAACTGGCCGGGCCGAGCGCGGCCGCGGTGTAGTCCATCAGGATGCCGGCGCAGCTCACCCCGAGGATCGTCGCCACCACACCGGTCAGGAACACCGCGGTGGACGTCACCCGGCCCTGCGCACGCTGGAGCAGGCGCCGGATCTCGAACCGATCGCGGTCGGCAAGCATGAGTCCGTCGCGTTCGAGCAGATCCAGGTACCGGCGGAACATCCCCACGACCGGACTGGTGTCACCGTCATGCCCCGCGAGTTCCGTTCGCAGGGACTCGATTTCGCGTGTCACCGTGGGCAGCATCTCGCCTGGAAACGAGGTGCCCCACGTCGGAGGACGACCGATCACTAGCGGTCTCCGGTCGTCCGCGGCGATCCCGCCGTTACGGGCGACAGCTCGATCTCGGCCGCAGTCATGGCCTTTAGGATCCCTCGTGCCAGCCAGCTTTCGATGCTCATGGAGTCCCCTTCTCGACGTGACACGAAATGGGGGACGTGTCATTTCCCCAGGTCAATTGCATGGTTGACCGATGCTCCGCTCTCCCCTACTCGGATTCGGCGTGGGGCGGGCTGAGGTGCACGATCTGGGTATCGCCGGCGGGCGTCTTGGTGGTCGGGTCGAGCCGGACCGTTCGGCGGCGGGCGTGAGCGTCGTGGCTGAGCGCTGGCGCGAAGATCAGTTTCTTGCGTCGTGCGGTGTCGCTCTCGGTGGCTGGCGTGGTGGCGGCCAGTGGCAGCAGGTCCTCGCCGCGATGCAGTCGCGACGCCAGCGGCGGAGGGTTGTCCGCGGGGTTCATCCCCGTTCGTGAGAGGCGTGTGGGTTCGTTGACGCGGGCAAAGAGCACATCGGTGACCGCGGTGCGCCACGGTTCGTCGATGACACGGTTGGCGGGAACCGGGGCGTTGCGCTCGTTGAGGGTCATCTCTGCTCCTTGGGTAGTTGCACGGGTGGTCGTGGTCGACGAGCTATGCAGGTGCGGCGAGTTCGGCCAC
>NZ_NSDZ01000003.1:0-401132 GCF_002300155.1 Rhodococcus sp. ACS1 | reverse complement strand
TCCGACGTTGACTCGGCGGTTGGTGGATCTCGATCCGGCCGTGCATGCGGCGATCGGGGCCGAGTTGGCGCGGCAGCAGGGCACCCTGGAGATGATCGCCAGTGAGAATTTCGCGCCGCTCGCGGTGATGCAGGCGCAGGGGTCGGTGCTGACCAACAAGTACGCCGAGGGCTACCCGGGCCGCCGCTATTACGGGGGTTGCGAGCACGTCGACGTGATCGAGCAGTTGGCGATCGACCGCCTGAAGTCGCTGTTCGGTGCGGGGTTCGCGAATGTGCAACCGCATTCGGGGGCGCAGGCCAACGCCGCGGCGATGGCGGCGCTGCTGACCCCCGGTGATTCCATCCTCGGGTTGGATCTCGCGCACGGCGGTCACCTCACGCACGGGATGAAGCTGAACTTCTCCGGCAAGCTCTACGACGTCGCCGCGTACCACGTCCGCGAGGACGATCACCTCGTCGACATGGACGAGGTCGAACGCCTGGCCCGCGAGCACCGCCCGAAGCTGATCATGGCCGGCTGGTCCGCGTACCCCCGCCGCCTCGACTTCCCCCGGTTCCGGGCCATCGCCGACGAGGTCGGCGCCTACCTGATGGTCGACATGGCGCACTTCGCCGGCCTGGTCGCCGCCGGACTGCACCCCTCCCCCGTCCCGCACGCGCACGTGGTCACCTCCACCACCCACAAGACGTTGGGCGGGCCCCGCGGCGGCGTCATCCTCACCAACGACGCGGCGTTGGCGAAGAAGTTCAACTCCTCGGTCTTCCCCGGCCAGCAGGGCGGCCCGCTCGAGCACGTGATCGCCGGCAAGGCCGTCGCGTTCAAGCTCGCCGCCGAACCCGAATTCGCCGAACGCCAGCAGCGCACCCTGGCCGGCGCGAAGATCCTCGCCGACCGCCTGCTGCAAACCGATTCGCGGGCCGCCGGGATCAACGTCGTCTCCGGCGGCACCGACGTGCACCTGGTGCTGGTGGACCTGCGTGAGTCCGAACTCGACGGCAAGCAGGCCGAGGACCGGCTGCACCGGGTGGGGATCACCGTCAACCGCAACGCCGTCCCGTTCGACCCCCGCCCGCCGATGATCTCCTCCGGGGTGCGGATCGGCACCCCCGCGCTGGCCACCCGCGGTTTCGACGAGGCCGCGTTCACCGAGGTCGCCGACATCATCAGCCACGCCCTGCGCCCGGCCACCGACGAGGCCGGCCTGACCGCGCTGCGGGCCCGGGTCGACGCCCTCGCCGCCGCGTTCCCGCTCTACCCCGACCTCACGGAGACGAACTGATGACGACCCTGAGCTCCGGCACTGCGGCGACCCCGCCCGGTGCGCACCTGCCCGACCACCCGGACTTTCTGTGGCGTAACCCGGAACCGAAGAAGTCCTACGACATCGTGATCGTCGGCGGCGGCGGCCACGGCCTCGCGACCGCGCACTACCTCGCCAAGAACCACGGCATCACCAACGTCGCCGTGCTGGAGAAGGGCTGGCTCGCGGGCGGCAACATGGCCCGCAACACCACCCTGATCCGGTCGAACTACCTGTGGGACGAGAGCACCCGCATCTACGAACACGCCCTGAAACTGTGGGAGGGCCTCGAGGAGGACCTGGACTACCCGATCCTGTTCAGCCAGCGCGGCGTCCTCAACCTCGCCCACAGCCTGCAGGACGTCCGCGACAGCGTCCGCCGCGTCGAGGCGAACAAACTCAACGGCATCGACGCCGAATGGGTCGGACCCGACGAGGTCAAAAAACTCTGCCCCCTGGTCAACATCTCCGCCGACATCCGCTACCCCGTCCTCGGCGCCACCTACCAACCCCGCGCCGGCATCGCCAAACACGACTACGTGGCCTGGGGGTTCGCCCGCCGCGCCGACCAGGCCGGCATCGACATCATCCAGAACTGTGAGGTCACCGGCTTCGTCACCGACGGCAACCGGGTGACCGGGGTCCGCACCACCCGCGGCGACATCGCCACCGGGCAGGTCGCGCTCTGCGCCGCCGGGCACACCTCCACCCTCACCGACATGCTCGGCATCGCCACCCCCCTGCAGTCCCACCCGCTGCAGGCTTTGGTCTCCGAACTCCTCGAGCCGGTGCACCCGACGATCGTGATGTCCAACGCCATCCACGTCTACGTCTCCCAGGCCCACAAGGGGGAACTGGTGATGGGCGCCGGCGTCGACTCCTACAACGGCTACGGCCAACGCGGCGCCTTCCACATCATCGAACGCCAGATGGCCGCCGCCGTGGAATTGTTCCCCGTCTTCGCCCGCGCGCATCTGCTGCGCACCTGGGGCGGCATCGTCGACACCTGCCCCGACGCCTCCCCGATCGTCGGCCGCACCCCCTACGACAACGTCTACCTCAACGGCGGGTGGGGCACCGGCGGCTTCAAGGCCACCCCCGGGCTCGGCTGGTGCCTGGCCGACACCCTCGCCCACGACGAACCGCACGACTACATCGCCCCGTTCAGCCTCGACCGGTTCGTCACCGGCGCCCTCGTCGACGAGCACGGCGCCGCCGCCGTCGCCCACTAACCCACCCCCGCACACCAACCAGGAGTCAGCATGCAGTTGATCGAATGCCCGTGGTGCGGGCCGCGTGAGGAAACCGAATTCCACTACGGCGGCCAAGCCCACGTCGACTACCCCGAAGACCCGGCCGCGTTGACCGACGAACAGTGGGCGCAGTTCGTGTTCTTCCGCGCCAACCCGAAAGGCCTGTTCGCCGAACGGTGGTCCCATGCCGCCGGCTGCCGGCGCTGGTTCAACGCCGTCCGCGACACCGCCACCTACCGATTCCACAGCGTCTACCGCGTGGCCGAGCAGAAGCCGACGATATCGTGAACGCACCCTTCCGCACCCGCCAGGGCGGTCGCCTCGACCGCACCACCACCCACACCTTCACCTTCGACGGCCGCGAGTTGACCGGTCACCCCGGTGACACCCTCGGCTCCGCGCTGCTCGCGAACGGCGTCCACCAGATCACCACCAGCATCAAACTCGGCCGCCCCCGCGGCATCACCGCCGCCTGGGCCGAGGACACCGGCGGCCTGGTGCAGATCGAGGAACCCTTCCCCGAGCCGATGCTGCTCGCCACCACCATCGAGTTGTTCGACGGCCTCGTCGCCCGCGGCATCCCCGGCCAGGGCCGGCTCGCGACCATCCCGGACTCGGCGAAATACGACGCCACCCACCACCACACCGACCTGCTGATCGCCGGCGCCGGCCCGGCCGGGCTCGCCGCCGCCCTCACCGCCGCCCGCGCCGGCGCCCGGGTGGTGCTGCTCGACGAGCAGAGCGAAGCCGGCGGCGACCTCCTCGGCTCCACCGATCTGATCGACGGCGCCCCCGCCCTCGACTGGGCCGCGGCCGCCGTCGCCGAGTTGGCCACCTACCCGGACGTGCTGCACCTGCAGCGCACCACCGCGTTCGGCCACTACGACGACGGCTTCGTCCTCGCCCTGCAGCGCCGCACCGACCACCTCGGTGGCCAGGCCCCGGCCGCGGTCAGCCGGCAACGGGTCTGGCGGATCCGGGCCCGGCACATCCTCGTCGCCGCCGGCGCCCACGAGCGCCCCGTCGTCTTCACCGACAACGACCGCCCCGGCATCATGCTCGCCCACGGCGCCCGCACCTTCCTGCACCGCTACGGCGTCACCGTCGGCGCCCAGGCCGTCGTGTTCACCACCAACGACAGCGCCTACCAGGCGGCGATCGACCTGCACGACGCCGGGGTCCGCATCAACGCGGTCGTCGAGGCCCGCGATCAGGCACCCGCCCGCTGGCAGCATGAATGCGACACGCGGGGGATCCCCGTCCGCACCGCATCCGTCGTGTCCGGCACCCGCGGCAACGGCCGGGTCAGCCACGCCCTCGTCACCTCCCGCGACGACACCACCGGCACCCCGATCCCGCTCGCGTGTGACGCCCTGCTCGTCAGCGGCGGCTGGAACCCGGCCGTGCACCTGTTCTCCCAGGCCCGCGGCACACTGAAGTACGACGACACCCTGGGTGCGTTCGTGCCCGGCGAGACCCTCGACGGCGTCACCGTCGCCGGCTCCGCCAACGGCATCCTCGACCTCCCCGGCTGCCTGCGCGACGGCGAGAACGCGGGCCGGGAGATTCTGGGCGCGCTGGGCTTCACCACCCCGGACGTGGCATCGACCGCCGACAACTCCGGCGGTGCTGATTCTGCCGACGACGGTGGCCTGCCGCCGCTGGTGCTGTGGCGGGTCCCCGACCCCGCGGGGCAGGACACCCAGTTCGTCGACGTCCAACGCGACGCCACGGTCGCCGACCTCGCCCGCGCCGTCGGCGCCGGCATGACGTCGATGGAACACATCAAGCGCTACACCACCATCGGCACCGCCCACGACCAGGGCAAAACCTCCGGGGTCATCTCCTCCGGCATCACCGCCGAACTCCTGCACCGCCCGATCGAAACCCTCGGCACCACCACCTTCCGGCCCCCCTACACCCCGGTCCCGTTCGCCGCCCTCGCCGGCCGCGCCCGCGGCACCCTCTTCGACCCCGAACGGGTCACCGCCCTACACGACTGGCACCTCGGCCGCGGCGCCGTGTTCGAGGACGTCGGCCAATGGAAACGCCCCCGCTACTACCCACACCCCGGCGAGGACATGGACACCGCCGTGCTCCGCGAATGCGCCGCCGTCCGCGCCGGCGTCGGCATCCTCGACGGCTCCACCCTCGGCAAGATCGACGTCCAGGGACCCGACGCCGGGGTGCTGCTCGACATGCTCTACACCAACATGATGAGCACCCTCAAGGTCGGCATGGTCCGCTACGGACTCATGTGCGGCGTCGACGGCATGGTCATCGACGACGGCACCATCATGCGCCTCGCCGAGGACCGCTACCAGGTGTTCACCACCACCGGCGGCGCCGCGAAAATCCTCGACTGGATGGAGGAATGGCTCCAAACCGAATGGCCGCACCTGCAGGTCCGGCTCACCTCCGTCACCGAACACTGGGCCACCTTCCCCGTCGTCGGACCGCGCTCCCGCGACGTGATCGGGGAGGTCTTCGGCGACCTCGACGTCACCAACGACGCGTTCCCGTTCATGGCCTGGCGCGACACCACCCTCGCCGGCGTCCACGTGCGCATCGCCCGGGTCAGCTTCTCCGGCGAGCTCGCCTACGAGGTCAACGTCGGCGGCTGGCACGCCCCCGCCGTCTGGGCCCGCCTGATCGCCGCCGGCGACAAACACAACATCACCCCCTACGGCACCGAAACCATGCACGTCCTGCGCGCCGAAAAGGGCTACCCGATCATCGGGCAGGACACCGACGGCACCGTCACCCCCCAGGACCTCGGCATGAGCTGGGCGGTGTCGAAGAAGAAGGCCGACTTCATCGGCAAACGCTCCTTCACCCGGCAGGAAAACCAGAACCCGCTGCGCAAACAGTTCGTCGGCCTGCTACCCCTCGACCAGCACACCGTGCTGCCCGAGGGCGCGCAGATCATCGAACACCGCCCCGACGGCACCCTGCCACCGCCGCCCGTCCCGATGCTCGGGCACGTCACCTCCAGCTATATGAGCGCCGAACTCGGCCGCCCGTTCGGCCTCGCCCTCGTCAAGGGCGGCCACACCCGAATCGGCGACACCCTGCACGTCCCGGTGGACGGAAACCTCGTCGCCGTGCAGGTCACCGGCACCGTCCTCGTCGACCCCGAAGGAGCACGCCGCGATGGCTGACACCCTCACCCCGCTGAGCCCCCTGCACAGCTGGAACCACACCTTCGCGCACCTCCCCGACACGGTGCGCATCACCGAGGAACCCTTCGCCACCATGATCGACCTCTGGGTGAACCCCACCGGACCCGGTGCCGCCGCCGCCGCCGCCGTCCTCGGCGTCGACCTGCCCACCACCGCATCCACCGCCACCACCGGGGACACCGCCACCGCGATCTGGCTCGGCCCGGACGAATTCCTGATCACCACCCGCACCCAGTCCCCCGAAACCCTCGAAACCCAACTCCGCACCGCGGTCACCCCGCACGGCGGCGCAGCCATCGACGTCTCCGGACAGCGCACCACCCTGCGGCTGCACGGCACCCACGCCCGCGACATCCTCGCCAAGGGCTGCTCGATCGACCTGCACCCCACCGTGTTCCGCCCCGGAACCGCCGTGCAGACCATGCTCGGACTCGCCGGCGTCGTCCTCACCGCACTCGACGACACCGGCACCGACTACCGCATCCTGGTACGGGCCTCGTTCGCCCGCTACCTCGCCGACTGGCTCATCGACGCCGCCGAGGAATTCGGCGTCGATCCCGTGTAACGCGACAGTTCTCGGCCTGGGGGGCGACATGACGGCGTCCCCCGGGCCGATCTCTGCAATAAGGTTCGCACCACCTCACGTCCCGAGGTGATGCGCGAGGCAGTGACAAGCGCGTTCACACACCGATTCCGACGGACTGCCGATCCTCGACTCCGAGTACCTTGCACGACGACGCCGCCTTGACCAAGATCTCTTCGTACTCCTCCGCCGGATCGGACAGGGCGGTAATCGCTCCGCCGACGCCGAAGTGAACGTGCGTGTCGGTGACCACCATCGTTCGGATCGCCACCGACAAATCGGCGGTACCCGACAACGAGAGATATCCGATCGCACCGGAATACACTCCGCGCGCGGTCCCTTCGAGTTCGTCGATGATCCCCATGGTCCTGATCTTGGGGGCTCCGGTCATCGATCCCGCCGGAAACAGCGCCCGAATCGCGTCGACGACAGTCGCATCTCGGCGCAGACTGCCCCGAACCGTGGACACCATCTGGTGCACCGATGTAAACGTCTCGATTCCGAAGAGGATCGGTACGTGGACTGTCCCCTGCTCGCACACTTTCGAGAGATCATTGCGAACCAGGTCGACGATCATCAGATTCTCGGCCCGGTCCTTCTCGCTCCGGGCGAGAGCACGGAGCAGTGTGTCGTCCTCGTCGGCCGTGGCGCCGCGCGGGCGTGTTCCCTTGATCGGTTTCGATTCCACTGTCCGGTCGGCCCCGACCCGGAGAAACCGCTCCGGGGAGGCGCTGACCACCGACAGTTCCGGGAACGACAGCAGAGCAGCATGCGGCACCGGGTGTAGTCGCTTGATATTGGTGAAGATTCGTGGTGCATCGACGCCGAACTCGACGGTTGCCCTGTTGGTGAGACATACCTCGTACGTTTCGCCGGCGCTGATGAGTTCGAGGCACTCGCCGATCAGCGACTGGTACTCCGCCTCGCTGTTCCTCAGTTGGAATTCCGCTCCCGTCGGCCGCTCCGAGACAGCCGGTGGGCACACCGGGTCGACGGCCGCGTCTCGGCTTTCGATTGCGGCGGTCGCGGTCTCGAACCACGCATTGCTGCGCTTGTCGTTCGGGGCGGTGCTCAAACTCATGACGTACACACACCGTTGATCGTGATCGATCACCACGGCCCGGTCGGCAAAGATCAGGGCCGCATCCGGATGCCCGGACCGGTGTGCGCGAACTCCGCCGGTCTCCCCTTTCAGCTCGTAACCGAGGTAGCCGACGTAGCCGAGGTTGAAGTCGAAGGGAAGAGTGCGGTCCGGTTCCACCGCGCGAAGGCGCAGTTGTGCGTCGAGGTAGTCGAAGAGCGATCCCGCAATCTGCTTGTCGGGCAGCGACTTCCGGCTGATGCGCACTATCGAGGCGTCGACGTCGTAGGTGATGTACTCGGCGTGGGGACCGGAACAGTCCCCCATGATGGTGAAGCGGGAGCCCGGTTCGGGTTGGGCGCTGCCGTCGAGCCAGAAGGTTCCCGGACCGCTTCCGAACAGGGCATGGAACAGTTGTTCGGGGTCCGGGTAGCGGTCTATCCGTCGATACTCGACGGCAAAGCACGGCTGGTGGCCGCGAGGTGGCGGAAGCTGTTCGCGTTCCCGGCACTGGGTGTGCGGTTCGACCGCACTCGGTGCCGTGAGATCCCGGAAATTGGCGAACAGTTCCTTCCCGTATTCGCTGGAGATCGATTCGGGATGGAATTGGACTCCCCAGAGCGGCCTGCTCCGGTGCCGCACCGCCATGACCAGACCGTCTGCCGTCGATGCCAGCACCTCGAGGACGTCGGGCAGGTCCACCGCAACGAGCGAGTGATATCGCACCACGTTCATCGGCGACGGGAGTCCGCGGAATAGGTCGTGGCCGGTGTGCACGATCGGCGAGAGTCTGCCGTGCACGGGCTGCGGCGCCCGCACGATGTCGGCCCCGAACAACGCGCACAGGCCCTGGTGTCCGAGGCAGACCCCGAGGACCGGCAACCCTGCCTCGGCGATGACGCGGGCGCCGATCCCGAAATCGGACGGCTCGGTCGGCGTGCCCGGACCCGGCGAGATGACTACGTTGTCATAGGCCGAGAAGTCGATCGATTCCCACGGCGCATCGTTCGGTACCACGGTCGGACGCACCCCGTTGACGGCAGTGAGTAGTTCGACCAGGTTGTATGTGAAGGAGTCGTAGTTGTCGACCAACAGGGTTCTGACAGACTGCACCATCCATACACCTCCGCTTTCGATGCGACGGACGGATCGGTGGAATACTTTTAGTATACCGTGTATTAACTACTAGTATATCACTAGTTGGGAGTACGGCCATGACCCACTCGATTCCACGTCTGCATCCCGGACGCTCCTTCCGTGACGCCACCGACTACCTCTACCGACTGCCCCGGGGAGCAAAGAGCAGCGGCCTCGCCCGCGCAGGCGAGTTCTACGACCGGTTGGGGACGCCTCAGGATGCGGTGCGCACGGTGCACGTGGCGGGGACTGCCGGTAAGGGCTCGGTGAGCACCTTCCTGGCGTCGATCCTGGACGCCCACGGCTGGCGGGTCGGCGCGCACCTGTCGCCGCATGTCCGTTCGATACTGGAGCGTTTCCAAGTCGCCGGCGCACCGATCACCGAGTGCGCGTTCCTCGACCTCGTCGACCGCATCGCCCCGGTCGCCGAGGGCATGGCCGATTCGGACGTCGGGATGCCGACATTCTTCGAGGTGGCCAATGCCATTGCGTTCGCCCACTTTGCGAGCGTGCCAGTGGACTACGCGGTCATCGAGACCGGTATCGGCGGACTGCTCGACGCCACGAACACCATCCGCCGACCCGACAAACTCGCCGTGATCACCCGAATCGGGTTGGATCACACCGACATGCTGGGAGACACCGAATCCGCGATCGCCCGGCACAAGGCCGGCATCCTTCCGCGCGGCGGTCACGGCATCGCCCTGCGCCACCCCTCCCGTGAGGTGCGGCGCACAATCGCCACCGTGGCGCAGGAGCGTCGGTGCGTGCTCGATCAGCTCGACGATCGGGCGATCTCCTGCGACATCTCCGCCGCAGGCACGCACGTTCGATTGCACGACAGCGAGCCGATGAAACTCGGCCTGGAGGGCCGCCACCAGGGCGTCAACGCCGCTCTCGCGCTACGCGCCGCCGAGTTCCTCGCGGCCCGCGACGGCTGGTCTCTCGACCCCGCCAGGGTTCGAGACGGCTTGGCCGATGCCACCCTGCCCGGCCGGTTCGAGCGACGCACGACCGTCGACGGACAGCAGCTCGTGCTCGACGGTGCCCACAACGCGGTGAAGCTTGCCGCCCTCACGTCGACGCTGCAGGACCTCTATCCGGGGCAGCCCTCGACCTGGGTCCTCGCCTTCAAGGACGACAAGGATATCGACGCCGCTCTTGCCGCACTCGCGCCCTCTGCGGCAGGGATCGTGGCCACCGAGTTCCGCGAGACCGGCGGCGGAACCGGCGCGGCCTCCTGCATGCCCGCACGGAAAGTGGCGGAACGCGCTCGCGCGCACGGCTTGCGCTCCATCGCCGTCGAATGCCCCATCGAGGCGGTGACGATGGCGGGACTGGTCGCGGGCGACGCACCGGTGGTCGTCAGCGGCTCGTTCCTTCTTCTCAGCGCCGTCACGTCGGTGCTCGAACCGGCGCGGAGCGCACACCGCTGACACCGTCGACGGACACTTTCCGGAAGTTATCCGGACAATACTTGACCACACCCCCAACCTGACCTACCGTGGTACATCACTGATATATCAATCTGCTGATTTGCCGCTCCGGCGGGTCGGCTTTGTCCTGCGAAGACCTCCTCACTCCCGCTCAGTACACCGAGGAACTCGGCGAAGCGGATTGAGCGCGCAGTTCTTCCTGCTGCCTCCCCTGCTTCCACCGCGTGCCCCCGAGGTGCACAGACACAGGATTGTGATTCCATGACCATCAGCGTGTTCGACCTGTTCTCCGTCGGCGTCGGCCCGTCGAGTTCGCATACCGTCGGACCCATGCGAGCCGCCGCGCGATTCGTCTCCGACCTCCACACGCTCGGCGCTTTCGACGAAGTCGTCGACGTGCGAGTAGACCTGTACGGATCACTCGCGGCGACCGGCGCGGGGCACGGGACGATGTCGGCCGTGCTGCTCGGACTGGAGGGCTACCGTCCCGAGGAGATCGAGACCGAGAAGATGGAACAGCGGCTCGAGATCATGCGCAGCACCCGCCACATCTCGCTGGGCGGATCCCGCGACATCGCGCTCGCCGAGGACGAAATCGTGTTGCGTCCGTTGACCTTTCTGCCGTTCCACCCCAACGGGATGACCCTGTCCGCCTATGCCGCCGGGAACGTCGAGGTCCACAAGGAGACCTACTTCTCGGTCGGCGGCGGCTTCGTCGTCACGGAGGCGGAGAGCACCGACACCACCACCGCGGCGTCCCGTGGCCTGACGTACGGGTCCGCGAAGGAACTCCTCGAACTGTGCGACCGCTACGGATACAGCATCAGCGAACTCATGCTGTCGATCGAACGGGAGTCGCGGTCCACCATCGAAATTTACGACGGGTTGCTGCACATCCGCGACGTGATGGTCGAGTGCGAGCAGCGTGGCATCTCCCGCGACGGATACCTGCCGGGTGCACTGCGGGTTCGCCGACGCGCCCGCGACTGGTTCCTGCGTCTGGATGGCGAAGATCCGGATCGTGCACCGGAATTCGCGGAGGACTGGGTCAACCTCGTGGCGCTTTCGGTCAACGAAGAGAACGCCTCGGGCGGCCGGATCGTCACCGCGCCCACCAACGGCGCCGCGGGCATCATTCCCGCCGTGTTGCACTACGCCGTGCACTACACCCCGGCGGGTAAGGCCGACCCGGACGGCACCGCGATCCGGTTTCTGCTCACTGCCGGTGCCATCGGGTCGCTGTACAAGGAGCGGGCCTCGATCTCAGGCGCCGAAGTCGGGTGCCAGGGCGAGGTGGGTTCGGCGGCGTCGATGGCCGCGGCAGGTCTGGCCGAGATCCTGGGCGGCACACCGGAACAGGTGGAGAACGCGGCGGAGATCGCGATGGAGCACAGTCTCGGCCTGACCTGCGATCCGATCGAAGGTCTGGTGCAGATTCCGTGCATCGAACGGAACGCGATCTCGGCGGGCAAGGCCATCAACGCCGCCCGGATGTCGCTGCGCGGTGACGGTACCCACCGGGTCAGTCTCGACCAAGTGATCGAGACGATGCGCTCGACCGGCGCCGACATGCTCTCGAAGTACAAGGAGACCTCCACCGGCGGCCTCGCGGTCAACGTTCCCGTCAACTATGTCGAGTGCTGACCGGAAGGCAAGTTACTTCACCCGTTCCGCGTTGACGAACCTGCTCATCACGCTCGACGCAGTTCTGTATCACCAGAACGCGACCCGGGCCGCCGAGCAACTCGGAGTCTCGCAGCCGGCCATCTCGGCAGCCCTTCGCCGACTGCGCAGGCACTTCGACGACGAATTGCTGCGGCGGGTCGGAAATCGGTTTCAGCTGACGCCCCTGGGAATGGAACTGCGCCTGCACACTCGACTCGTGCTGGACGGCGTCGAACGCGCGATTGCGGTTCGTCCCTGCCGCACCGGATCATCTGCCGCAGGCGGAGCAGATCTTGACCGCACTGGACTTGATGCTGGTGCCGGAAGACCTCGGTCGAGACCTGCCAAGTGAGGAACTGTTCCACGACGAATGGGTGATCGTGATGGACCGGCACCACCCGTCCGCACCGCACGGACCCTCGATCGACGACCTACAGGCCCTCCCGTGGGTGCTCTTCCGGCACAGTCGAACCCCGGCAGATTCCGCGGCGCAACTGTTGCGCCTGAGGGGGATCGAACCCTGGGTGCAGGTCAGCACGGAGACGTATCTGACGGTGCCGCCTCTGGTTGTCGGCAGCGACCGTCTGGCACTGGTCCCCACACGCCTGTTCGACGCCGCCGTCGACAGTCGTGGGCTGGTGAGCCGCCCGTGCCCCGTCCGCCTCGCACCCCTGGTCCAGCGCATGTGGTGGCATCGGGTCCACAACTACAATCCGCAACACCGCTTCCTCCGGCACGTCGTCATGACGACTGCGCAGGAGGTGGGTGGTGGGCACGAGGGGCCGGTGGTCGCCGGTGCTCACATTCGGGGGGAGCCGTCGCGGATTGCCCGGTACCACTGCACGATCGCTTCGGTGGAACTGTCCACACTCTCGGCGACCCCGCCCCCACCGACTGCCCGGTGTAGTTGCAGGGCTTGATCCTTGCCGAGTTCGACGCCCCACTGGTCGAACGAATTGATGTTCGACAGCACACCTTCGGTGAAGACCTGGTGCTCGTAGAGCGCGATCAGCTGGCCGAGCACGCCGGGACTCAGCTCGGGGGCGAGAATCGTGGTCGACGGACGGTTCCCCGCCATCACCTTGTGGGGAATCAGGTCTTCGAGGATCCCGTCGGCGGCGAGATCCGCCGGGGTACGGCCGAATGCGAGCACTCTGCGCTGGGCGAGCAGGTTGCTGACCAGAACGTCGTGCATGCTGCCGCTGCCGTCGCTCAGCGGCAGGTCGGCGGCCGGTTCGGCGAATCCGAGGAAGTCGACCGGGACCAGGCGGGTGCCCTGGTGCAGGAGCTGGTAGAAGGCGTGCTGCCCATTGGTGCCGGGCTCACCCCACCAGATCGCCCCGGTGGAGACGTCGGTCGGCGTCCCGTTCAGCTGCACGGACTTGCCGTTCGATTCCATCGCGAGTTGCTGCAGATACGCGGGCAGGGCTGCGAGGTCGTTGGCGTAGGGCAGGACCGCCCGGGTCTCGGCGTCGAAGAAGTTCGCATACCAGAAACCCAGCAGAGCGAGCAGGACCGGTGCGTTCGACTCGAGCGTCGCCGTCACGAAATGCCGGTCCACGGTGTGCATGCCGGCGAGGAAGTCGCCGAACGCACCTCGTCCGATCGCGAGCATCACCGGCAGGCCGATCGCCGAGCCGATCGAGTAGCGGCCACCGACCCAGTCCCAGAACTCGAACATGTTGGCCGGGTCGATGCCGAACTCGGCCACCTTCGCCGCGTTGGTGGACACGGCCACGAAATGCCGGTCGACCGCGTCCTCCCCGAGCGCGCCGATGACCCAGGACCGGGCCGCGGTGGCGTTGGTGAGGGTCTCGATCGTCGTGAAGGTCTTCGACGCGACGACGAACAGGGTGGTCGCCGGATCGAGGCCGTCGAGGGCAGCCAGCAGGTCTGCCGGATCGACGTTGGAGACGAACCGCACCGACAGATCGGGGTGGGAGTAAGGGCGCAGCGCCTGGCACACCATCCGCGGGCCGAGGTCGGATCCGCCGATCCCGATGTTGACGACGGTGGTGATGCGCCGGCCGGTGGCTCCCCGCCACCGGCCGCTGCGCACCCGGTCGGTGAAGGTGGCCATCCGGTCCAGCACTCGATGCACGTCGGCGACGACGTCGCGCCCATCCACAGACAGTTCCGCAGATGCGGGCAGCCGCAACGCGGTGTGCAGGGCGGGCCGGTTCTCCGTGGTGTTGACCGGGTCTCCGCGGAGCATGCAGTCGCGGTGGTCCTCGAGACCGGCGGCACGGGCCAGCGCGACGAGCAGCGGCAGCGTGTCGCGGTCGATGCGGCTCATGCTGTAGTCGATGAACAGATCACCGGCGGTGACCGTCAGATCCCTGCCGCGCCGGGGGTCGGCGCCGAACAATTCCCTCAGATGCACCGAGGCGATCTCACCGTAGTGGTCCTGCAGGCGCTGCCATTCGAGAAACGCTGTGATGCTCGGTGATACGGACGTCGCGGTCACGGGTTACGCGACCTCGACAGGCTCGGCGCTGCGGACGGCGTGCCCTCCGAACTGCCGGCGCAGCGCGGAGACCGCCTTCATCGCCGGGGAGTCGTCCTGACGGGACGCGAACCGGGCGAACAGTGCCGCGGAGATCACGGGGGCGGGGACGGCGTGGGCGATCGCTTCCTCGACCGTCCACCGGCCTTCACCCGAGTCCTCGGTGTACCCGGAGATCGAGCCCAGCCCCGGGTCTTCGGACAGGGCTTGGACGAGGAGGTCCAGCAGCCAGGAGCGCACCACGGTGCCCTGCGACCAGGCCCGCAGCACCGCCGGGACGTCCGCGATGGACTCCTCGGCCGCGAGGAGTTCGTAGCCTTCGGCGTACGCCTGCATGAGCCCGTATTCGATCCCGTTGTGCACCATCTTCGCGTAGTGCCCGGCTCCGATGCCGCCGGCATGGACGAAAGAGTCCGCACGGTCCCCTTCGGGACGGAGGGCGTCGAAAATCGGTAGCAGCCGGGCGATGTCGTCTTCGTGGCCACCGGCCATGAGCGCGTACCCGTTCTGACGTCCCCAGACGCCGCCGGAGACTCCGCAGTCGACGTAGCGGACGTCGTGTTCGGCGAGCAGGGCTGCGTTCACCTTGTCGTCGGTGAACCGGGAGTTGCCGCCGTCGACGACCACGTCGCCGGGGGCGAGGAGCCGGGAGAGTTGCTCGATCACCTGGCGGGTGGGCGCGCCGGCGGGCACCATCACCCACACCGCCCGCGGTGCGGGAAGGGCCTCGACGAGGGCCTCGAGGCTGCGGACGTCGCTGACATCGGGATTCGGATCGTAGCCGACGACGTCGTGCCCCTTCTCACGCAGACGTTCGCGCATGTTCGATCCCATCCGACCGAGCCCTACCACACCGAGTTTCATCGTGACCGTTTCACTTTCGCCGTCGATCCGTCGAGTACCTGCTCTATGTGTAGTGCCGCGCGACGCCTGGTTCACCTGACCGGATGGGGAGCCGCTACTGGTCACCCGGCCAAGTGCTTTCTCCGCTCGCCGCTCCGACACTGATAGCCGACGCATTGTCCGAATGCGCCTGTCGAGGAGCGAATGTACGGAGTGCAGCAGAAGTGATCGTGTCTGAAGTGCAGCAGAGCGTCCCGCTCACAAGCGAGGCCGGTGGCCGCGTCGGCGGGGAACTGGTGATCGGTGACATCGGCCCGGTGGCCGACTTGTCTTCGCTGGTGATCTTCGGCATCACCGGTGATCTGGCCCGCAAGAAACTGGTTCCCGCAATCTACGATCTCGCTCATTGTGGTCAGCTACCCGCGGGGTTCGATCTCGTCGGATTCGCCCGCGACGCCGCGAACAGCGAGCCGGTGTTGCGGGAGTCGGTGATCGCTCATGCCCGGCGGCCGTTCGACCCCGCGGTCTGGCAGGCCCTGACGCAGCGCATCCACCTGGTCGAGGGGTCGTTCGACGATCCGGGCGGGTTCACGCAGCTGGCTTCACTGTTGGCCGTCCTCGATCAGCGCCGCGGCAAGCCGGACAATTACGTCTTCTACCTGTCGGTCCCGCCCTCCGCTTTCGCCACCGTGTGCGGCCGGCTCGCGGTCGTCGGGTTGAATCGGCCCGCACGCGGGTGGCGACGGGTGGTGGTCGAGAAGCCGTTCGGTCACGACCTGCCGAGCTCCCGGGCGCTCGAGGTCGCACTGGCACAATATTTTCCACCGTCGTCGATCTACCGGATCGACCACTATCTGGGCAAGGAAACGGTACAGAACATCCTCGCGCTGCGGTTCGCGAACGGGATGTTCGAACCGCTGTGGAACAACCGGCACATCGACCACGTGCAGATCACGATGGCCGAGAGTGTCGGGGTGACCGGACGGGCCGGGTATTACGACGGCGTCGGCGCCGCCCGCGACGTCATCCAGAACCACCTGCTCCAGTTGCTGGCGCTGATCGCCATGGAGGAACCCGTCGGCTTCGACGCCGACAGCATCGCCGCCGAGAAGGTCAAGATCCTCTCCGCCACCGAACTACTCGGACCCCTGGATCAGACGTCGGCCCGCGGCCAGTACGGGGCCGGCATCGACGACGACGTTCGGCTGCCCGGTCTGACGGAGGAGGACGGGTTCCCTGCCGACTCGTCGACCGAGACCTTCGCCGCCCTGACCGTCGGGATCACCACTCGCCGCTGGGCGGGAGTGCCGTTCTACATCCGCACCGGAAAACGGCTGGCGCGCCGGACCACCGAGATCGCGGTCACGTTCACGCCACCCGCTCACGGGTCGCCCGCGGCCCGCGCCGCCGGGGTCTCGAACGTCCTCGTCTTCCGCGTCCAACCCGACGACGGGATCGAATTGCACATCGGCGCCAAGCGCCCGGGGGGTGGCATGCAGATCCAGCCGGTGAGCTTGGGCATGGACTTCCGGTCGGTGTTCGACCCGGCGCCGGAGGCGTACGAGCGGCTGATCGGTGACGTCCTCCGCGGGGACGGGACACTGTTCCCCCGCCGCGCGGAAGTCGAGCACTCCTGGCGGATCATCGACCCCCTCCTACAGCACTGGGCCACGGCCGGCCGGCCGGACACCTACCCGGCAGGCACCTCGGGCCCCGCGTCCGCCGACGACATCCTGAGCCGCTCCGGCCGGGTGTGGCGCACGCTCTAGTTTCAGCCCCACGTGAGTGCCAAAGTGTGCCCCGGCACGCTTTGCCGCTCACCTGTCCCCCGCAGTTCCCGGACACGCGAAATACCCTGAGCAGCGATCCTGCTCAGGGTATTTCGGGTGCCGGAAGACTACTTGGCGAGTGCGTCCTTGAGGGCCTTCGCTGCAGCGGCCGGGTCGGCGGCGCTGTAGATGGCGCCACCGGCGACGGCGACGTCCGCACCGGAATCGCGGACGGCCGTGATGGTGTCGACCTTGACGCCACCGGCGATCGAGAACGGGACGCCGGCGATCTTGCCGTCGTCGAGCAGGGTCTGGATCGAGTACCCGGGCTGGGCCTGCTCGTCGAGGCCGGCGTGGATCTCGACGAACGCGACACCGAGCTTGGCGATCTCGCGGGCCCGCTCGACACGGTTCTCGACACCGATCAGGTCGGCGACGACCTTCTTGCCGTGCTTCTGACCGGCCTCGACGGCACCCTTGATGGTGGCGTCACCGGCGGCACCGAGGACGGTGACCAGGTCGGCGCCGGCCGCGAACGCGAGGTCGGCCTCGAGGAAACCGGCGTCGGCGGTCTTGAGGTCCGCGAAGACCTCCTTGTCGGGGTGCGCAGCCTTCACAGCGCTGATCACACCGAGGCCGGCGCTCTTGATCAGCGGCGTGCCCAACTCGATGATGTCGACGTAGGGGGCCACCTTGTTGGTCAGCGCCAGCGCGTCCGCGGTGGTGAGAAGGTCGACTGCTACCTGCAGCTTCGTCATGTATTTCTCCTGTTTCTTGGGGGGTTCAGGGGTGGTGCTAATTCAGCCGATGTTGGCGTGGCGTTCCCACAGCCGTTCGGCGGTCTGGTCCGCGTGCGACCACAGCGCCTGGAACAGCGCGTCGAAGGCGAGGAGGACGGACTGCTCGAACAGGCTGCCCGCGTACTGCGCGGTGATGGCGGCGCTGTGGTCCTGCTTGTCGGCCGCCGGGAGCACCAGGATCTCGTCGGCCCGCAGCGCGAGCGGCGACTCGGCGGCGGTGGTGACCGCGACGACGGAGGCGCCGACCTTCCGGGCGGTGTCGGCGGCCCCGATCACCGAGGCGGTGGTCCCGGACCCCGACACCGCGATCAGGACGTCGCCCGATCCGACGGCGGGGGCGGTGACCTCACCGGCCACGTGGACGCGCAGGCCGAGGTGCATCAGGCGCATCGCGGCCATCTGCACGGCCAGGCCGCTGCGTCCGTTGCCGATCACGAACACCGCGCGGGCGGAGGTGATCAACGCGCCGGCACGGTCCCACTGTTCGGCGGCAACGGAATTGAGCAGCCGTTCGTTCTCGTCCAGCACGATGCGGCGCCCATCGTCGAACCGTGTTCGAGTGTCTTCGATGGTGACGGTCATGATCCTCCTCGGTATAGCGGGTCCGGTCGTGGAGACAAGATTGCCGAGCCCGCACCCCGACGGCACCCGGTCGCTCGACGAGTGGGCGCTGGCCGGATGGCCAGTGCCGCCGCACACCGATCGGCCCTACGGTGGATGCCGTGGTAAGCGTCGAGGACACCGATCGGAAGCAAGCGCAGTCGTGGGCGGACATGCGCGCCGTGATCGCGGGCCCGCTGCCGGACATCGCGGCGCGTTTCTCCCGGTATCTGACCTCACTGTGGTCGCATGACGCGCTCGTGATCTTCACGTGTGAATGCACCGGGCGACCACGGAAGGTCGCCGGGAACCGGGAGATCGTCGACCGCGTCACCATCGACGAACTCGACGCCCTGAAGAAGTCGGCCGACCTCGGCACGGTTTTCGACGGGGTCCAGATTCTCGGAGGGGCCCGGCGCCCGCTCTGGGTGGTGCGCGATGCCACCGACACCCTGCTGGTCGTCGTACCCAAGCGGGTCCAACCCGAGCCGCCCGACCCGGACCTGATCGTGGCGCTGTTCGGGATCGTCGCCACCTCGATCCGTCAGCAGGTCGCCCAGGCCAGCCCCGACTACCTCGCCGAGTCCCGCGCCGCGTCCAGTGAACGGGCCCGCACCATAGCCGAACTCACCGAGATTCACGACGCCACCCTGTCCTCGATCCTGGGGACACTGCGATCGAACGACCTCGACGATCGCCGCTCCCGCATCACCGCCAGCGAGACGGCGTCGGCGGCGTTGATCGCGCTGCGATCGGCGGGCGATGCCGACCGCGCCCTCTCCGAGGAGGCGGTCACCACCGCGTTCGCCCGGCTACAGGGAGAAGTACGTCCGCTGCTGCGGCATTGCGAGGTCGAGATCGACTACGTCGAACCCCCGGCGGACGGGCGACCGCTTCCGGGCGAGATCGCGCATGCGGCCAGGGCGATGGTCCGCACCATCGTCCTGGCGTTCGGGGCGCAACCGGTGCTGGCCCGGCTGCGGGTCGCGTGGGACTGCGACGGCGACAACGTGCTGCTCGAGGTCCGAGATCAGGGCTCCGGAGCGATCGACGGCAGCGCCCTCACCCGGCAACTGGCCGGGCGGCTGCACACCCTGCGCGGGCGCGTCGACATCGAAAGCATCGCCGGGTGGGGTAGCCGGGTGTCGCTCGTGATTCCGCTGGATCCCCCGGCCGCACGCCCGGACGAGCACCTGTTGTCCACCCTCAATCCCCGGGAACTCGAGGTCCTCGCGCATCTGACGGTCGGCAAACGCAACAAGGCCATCGCCTCGGAACTGGGCATCAGCGAGAGCACGGTCAAGTTCCACGTCGCCAGCGTGCTGCAGAAACTCGACGTCACCAACCGCGGCGAAGCCGGTGCGATCGGAATTCGCGCGGGCATTTCGCCCGACGCAGCTATGGTCACCGGCGCGCGACGGTAGCGGGAGGCGCTCCCACCTCGGGATCGGAAAATCCGGATCGGCGGTCGTCCGTCTCGGGTCGCCGCGCGGGTTGGCGGACTATCCTGGGGGAAGCGTGTCAGAGGTGGTGCAAGCCTATGGCGGATGATCGGTGGGCCACGCAGCGCGAGCCGGATATCGCGGTGGAACTGTCCGCCGCCGGCTTCGACGACGCCGTGGAGATCGGACGGGGCGGGTTCGGGGTCGTCTATCGCTGTGTGCAGGAAGATCTCGACCGCACCGTTGCCGTCAAGGTCCTCACCACCGACCTCGATCGCGAGAATCTCGCCCGCTTCGTGCGCGAGCAACGCGCGATGGGCCGCATGTCCGGGCACCCCAATATCGTCGATCTGTATCAGGTGGGCATCACCCGGAGTGACCGCCCCTTCCTGGTGATGCCGTATCACGAACACGGATCCCTGGACGCACAGATTCGCACGACGGGTCCGATCGGGTGGGAATCGACCGTTCGGCTCGGGGTGAAGATCGCGGGCGCACTCGAGACCGCTCACCGTGCGGGCACGTTGCACCGGGACGTCAAACCGGCGAACATCCTGCTGACCGAATACAACGAACCGCAACTGACCGATTTCGGTATCGCCCGGGTGTCCGGTGGCTTCGAGACCGCCGCCGGGTCGATCACGGGTTCCCCGGCATTCACCGCGCCCGAGGTGCTCGAGGGCCGCCCGCCCACCGTCGCCTCCGACGTGTACAGCCTCGGAGCAACACTGTTCTGCGCACTCACCGGACATGCCGCGTTCGAACGCCGCAGCGGTGAACAGGTCGTCGCCCAGTTCCTCCGGATCTCCTCGCAGCCGGTCCCGGACCTGCGCGACACCGGCATCCCGAACGACGTGTGCGGAGCACTGGAACGGGCGATGGCCCGGTCCGTGGAGAAACGTCCCGGCAGCGCCGCCGAATTCGGCGACCAACTACGCGTCACCGAACGCACACACGGGATGGCAGTCGACCACATGCATGTGCCCGCCCAGAGAACCCCGCGACAGCCACCCGGCAAGAACGCCGAGGCCACCGAGGCCGCGCCACCGCTCGCACCGAAGCCGACACCGCGTCCCTACCCGGTGCAGACGCCACGGACGCCACCGGTCCCGCTGACCAAGTTCCGGCCGCCCACGACCACCCGGAAACTGGTGCGGCGTCACCGCCTGCTCGACGAACTCCGGGCGAGCCGGGGCTGCCGGCTGACCCTGGTCCACGGTCCCGCCGGGTTCGGCAAGAGCAGTCTGGTCGCGCAGTGGCGGGACGAACTCGTCGCCGCCGCAGTCACTGTCGCGTGGCTGACGGTGGACTCGGACGACGATAATGCGGTGTGGTTTCTCTCGCACCTGATCGAAGCGATCCGGCGGGTGCGGGCGGAAGTGGTCGGCGATCTCGGGCAGGCACTCGAGGAGCAGGGGCAGTCGGTCGAGCGATTCGTGCTCACCTCGCTGATCAATCGACTGCACGAGAGCGGGGATCCACTTGTCGTCGTGATCGACGACTGGCATCGGGTCACCGCGCCGACATCGATCGCGGTGATGGAATTCCTCCTCGACCACGGCTGCCACCACCTGCAGATCATCGTGGCCAGCCGCAGCCGGTCCGGACTGCCGTTGAGTCGCATGCGCGTGCACGACGAACTCAAGGAAATCAATTCCACAGCACTGGGATTCGACTTCGCCGAATCCAGGGACTTCTTTGCCGAACGAATGCAGACACCCCTGACCGACTCCGACGTCGAGGAGCTCCGAGCCTCGACCGACGGATGGATCGCGGCGCTCCAATTGGCGTCGCTGTCCCTGCGGGAATCCGGCGGCCCGGACACTCTGCTCGAACGGTTCCGCGCCGGAACCGACACCCTGGGTGAGTATCTCGCGGAGAACGTCCTCGACGCACTCGAACCCGACCTCCTCGATTTCGTTCTCGCAACCGCAGTTCCGGAACGGGTGTGCGGCGAATTGGCGTCGGCCCTCGCCGACGTCCCCGACGGCGCAGCGCGGCTCGAGCAGGTCGTCGCCCGCGATCTGTTCCTCGGCCGGGCGGCCGAGGACCGTAGGTGGTACCGCTATCACCACCTCTTCGCTCAGATCCTGCGCCAGCGTCTCGAGCGCGATCACCCCGACCGGATCGCGGCGCTGCACCGGCGAGCGGCCTCCTGGTTCCGGGAACGGCACCTCCTCGGAGAGGCCCTCCACCACACACTCGCGACCGGTGACCGAACCGCCGCGGTCCGGCTCCTCGAAGACGACAGCCTGTATCTCCTCGACCGGTCGCAGATGTCGACGCTGCTCGGCCTGATCGACAAGCTGCCCGCCGATTGGGTGCTGTCCAGTCCCCGATTGCAGCTGACGATCGGGTGGGCGAACACCGAGCTGCAACGGCTCGACGTCGCAGCGAACGCACGGCGCCGCACGCTGGAGCTACTCGACACTCTCGACCTTCCCGACGACGAGCGCGCCCAGCTCCAGGTGGAAGCCAACGTCCTGCAGGCCGATATCAGGATCACCGCCGATCATGCGGCGGGTGTCAAAGACCTTGTCGCCGAATGCCTGACCCACGCCCACGACCATCATCCGTTCGTGGTGTCGTTGGCGGCACTGATCGCCACCATCGTCGACACGTACGAGTTCCATTTCGACGAGGCGTACGACAGGCAGACGTGGGCTGCCCCGTACCACCGGAAGACCACCGGGCCCTACTCCGTGGCGTACGGGTACTGTTTCGCCGGCATGGCGAGGGCGGAGCAGCTCGATATCGCCGGGGCGAGCGAGCTGTATCACCGGGCGTTCGATCTCGTGCGGGAGGCCGGCAACACCCAATCCCAGCACGCGCGACTCACCCGTGCGCTGCTCGCCGAGGAACTCTATCTGCAGGACAGGATCGAGGAGGCGGCCGAGCTACTCGGCGAGACCTCCGACGCCGCGTCACTGGGTGGTGCGTCCGATTTCATGATTCGCCATTACTGCCTGGGCGCACGGATCAGATCGGTACGCGGCGACCACACAGGCGCGGGATCCCTACTCGACGAAGGCATCCGCACCGCGCACATCCTGTCCCTCCCTCGACTGCGGGCAGCGGTGGACGGTGAACGGGTGCGGCTGGGATTGCCGCCTCGGCCCCGTTTCGTCCCGGTCACCCGCGGAACGCGCCGGGAACCGGTGGACGGCATCGAACGCGTCACCGCCGAACTGGAGGACGAGGCCGCAATCCTGCTGCTCGTCCGCAGTGGCGACGCCGAACAGATCCGCATCGCCTGCGAGTGGGCCGGCGACTGGTTGCGTGCCCTCGATGGAACCGAACGCGCCATGGCGCGACTTCACGCCGGCCGGCTGCTCGCCACGTGCCTGTGGGCGGCCGGGCGGGCGGATGATGCCCACGAGGCGCTACTGCCCGTCGTTGCGCACTGTGCCCGGCACGGCCTGATCCGCTTCCTCCCCGACGGCGGACCGGAGACGGTCACCGCGCTCCGATCCCTCCGTGAACGACTGAGTACGGTTGGTGTGGAAGAGCATCCGGAGATCACACCGAGTTTCGTCGACAGAGTACTCGGCTCGTTCGGCTGACGGAGCGCATCACGGGTCGGCGGTGAGGCGCGGAATCGGGTTCAGTCGGCCGCCGACGCAACCAGATAGCTCGGCGGCGCGATTCCGTCCAGCGCCAGCGCGACCGCGGCCCGGGCGGCCACGGGCCCCACCAGGTTGCCGGTTCCGTTGTACCCTCCGACCGCGAAGACGCCGGGCCGCACCTCGCAGCACAGGGGGCGACCGTCGGGAGTGAAGCCGACGGACGCCGCCCATCTCCGCGTCACCGACACCGGCCGCCCGGCCATCCGTTCGGCCACCCTCTCGATGTGGGACTGCACCGGTCGGGTCGGCTCAGTGTCGGACGTCCACTCCGCGTCGGCGAACAGGTCGCGGCCACCGCCGACCAGCAATCGGCCGTCGGCGGATTGCTGCGCGTAGTCGTAGCCCCACCGCCCGTACACCGGGCACGGCAGCCGCGGCGGCAGTCCGGGTGCGGTGCCGAGCATCTGCAGTCGCGCGGTGCGGACTCGGCCGGCCAGCTCCGGAAGTACCTGCTCGAGTCTCCCGTCCACGGCGACCAGAATCACCGGTGCGCTCACCGTGCCGTGCCCGGTGTGCACGACTCCGGGCTCGAGCGAGGTGACCGGCGAATTCTCGTACAGACTGGCCGAATTGCGCAGTATCGACGCGAGACCCAATGCTCGGCGCGACGGATTCGTCGCCGCGTCGTCGGGCAGGAATATCCCCTGCCCCAGCTCCCCGTCGTAGGGTTCGACGGCTATCGCATTGTCCCGCAGTGCCTGTGCGAGCGCGTGACAATCCTCCAGTTCTGCTGCCCGCTCGGCGGCTTCGGCGTCGCCGACGGGATCGCCGGGAAGTCCGGCCAGCCGAATCGACCCGGTTCGCGCGATCACATCCGTACCCAGCATGTCGGCGAGGTGGCCGAGTTCGGCGAGCGTCGCCCGGTACAGGTCCACCGACACCGCACCCCACGCGGCGACCGACGAATGCAGGAACGCCGCCGGACCACCCAGCAGGAATCCGCCGTTCCGTCCGGCCGCGCCCGAGGCAACGCGACCCGAATCGAGGCCGACGACGGTGAGCCCGCGGGCTGTCAGTTCCTCGACAGCGGCGAGACCGGAACCGCCGAGTCCGACGACGCACGCATCCGCGGTCAGGCGTGATTCCAACCGCGGCAACCCCGACCATGCCGCCACTACCGGGTCGTCATCCCACGCGCACCGTGAATCCATGACGGACACGGCAGCTTTCAGTCGGTGAGGTCGAGGGCGGCGCGGACGATGCTGTCAGTGTCGATGCCGTGGTAGCGGTAGACGTCGTCGAGGGACCCGACCTGCCCGAATTTGCTGACCCCGAGCGCGGCACCGGGCACGTTGTTGATGCCGGTCAGGAACGCGAGGGTGTGCGGGTGCCCGTCCAGGACGGTCACCATGGGTGCCGCCCGGTCGGCGGGGAACACCTGGTCGAGGATCCACGAGGGACCGTCGGCGAGTCCGCGGCGGGCCTGGACCGCCTCGAACAGCAGTCCGGGGCTGGTCACACACACCACATCCGCGGCAATCCCCTGCTCGGCCAACCGGTCTGCGGCGGTGAGGGTTTCGGTGATCATCGCACCGACCCCGACCAACGTCACCACCGGCTTGTCGGTGTGCCGCAGCGTGTAGGCGCCGGCGACGACCTGCCGGCGGCGGCGTTCCCGGGCCGCGGGGTCGGAGGGCACGGCGGCGAGGGTCTGATCGACCGGGCGGGTCGACAGGCGCAGGTACGACGAGGAACCGTCCGGCCGTCCCAGCCGGGAGATGCTGTCGAGCAGGGTCCATTCGACGTCGATCGCGAACGCCGGCTCGAAACTCACACACCCGGGCTGCTCCAGCCCGATCGACGGCGTCTTGATCGACTGGTGCGCCCCACCCTCCGCGGCAAGGGTGACGCCGGAGGGAGTGCCGACCAGGATCGACTGCCCGCCCGCGTAGATCCCGTACGACCACGGCTCGAGGGCACGTTCGACGAACGGGTCGTACATCACCCCGATCGGGAACAGCGGCTGACCCCACCGACTCCAGGTGGCTCCGAGCTCCCCCATCAACCCGACCAGGTTGGTTTCGGCGATCCCCAGTTCCATGTGCTGCCCGGTGGGCTTTTCCCGCCAGTGCATGATCGTCTCGGCGTCGTCGTCGAACCAGTTGCGGCGCTCGTTCGGCGACCACACCCCGACCTTGTTCAACCAGCCCGCCAGATTCGTCGTCGACGAGACGTCCGGGCTGACCGTGACCACCCGCTTCGCCGCGTCCGGGGCCTGACGCGACAGATCCAGCAACGCCCGCCCGAGCGCTGCCTGGGTCGTGGACGTCCCGGACGGGGTGCGCCCGATGTCGGCGGGGACGGCGGGCGGTGTGGCGAGTTCGACCTTCTTGCGCGTCAACGTCTCCGCGGTGGCCGCGCACACCCGGCCCGCGGTGCTGTCCGCGGCGAACCGTGCCCACGGATCGTTCGGATCCATCCCCAGTTCGGTGGCCAGCTGTTGGTACTGCTCCACCGTCAGCAACGACGAATGATTCTGCGGGTGCCCCTGCGTGGGCAGGCCGCGGCCCTTGATGGTGTAGGCGATGATCACCGTGGGCCGGGTGTCGTCGATCTGCGCATAGGCGGCGCGGAGGGCGTCGAGGTCGTGGCCGCCGAGGTTGCGGATCGCCCGCAGCAGGGTGCCGTCGTCCAACTCGGCGATCAGCGAGGCGATCGCGGCGGCGTCGGGGCCGTCGCCGGGCAAACGACGACGCAGTTCCTCGGCGTCGCAGCGCAGCAGCCGCTGGTATTCGGGGTTGGGCATGTCCAGGATCCGGGTGCGTAGCGCCGGACCACCGGCCCGGGTGAACAGTGACTCGAGCAGGGTCCCGAATTTGACGGTGATCACCTGCCACCCGGCGGCGGAGAACATCGCCTCGAGCCGGCCGGCGGCGATGTTCGGGACCACCCGGTCCAGGGACTGCCGGTTCAAATCGACGATCCACACGATCTCCCCGAGCTCGGACACCGAAGTGTCCAGGATCGCCTCCCACACCGCGCCCTCGTCCAGTTCGGCATCCCCGACCAGTGAGTACTGTCGTCCCGTCCCGGCACCGCCGATGGTGGTGTCGACGTAGCGTCGGGCGATGGCACCCCAGATCGGGGCCGTGGCACCGATCCCGACGGACCCGGTCGAATAGTCCACCGGATCCGGATCTTTCGCCCGACTGGGGTAGGACTGCAGGCCACCGAACTCCCGCAACGTCGTCAGATACTTCTCGTCCAACTCCCCCAGCAGGTAGTTGATGCCGTGCAGCACCGGCGAAGCATGCGGCTTCACCGACACCCGATCCCCCGGCCGCAACTGCTCGAACCACAACGACGTCATGATCGACACCATCGACGCACACGACGCCTGATGCCCACCCACCTTCAACCCCGTCGGATTCGGCCGAACCCGGTTGGCGTGATGGATCATCGACGTCGCCAACCACAACACCCGCTGCTCGATCTCCACGAGTGCTTCCGGAGTGCTCGAGCGCGGGGCGAGTTGGTTCGTGTGGGCATCGATCGTGCGGGCGTCGTTCATGGTTTCGTCCTTGCCTGTGAGTTCCGGGCACCGAATCCGATCCTCCTCGGCCCAGTTCGTGAGCGAGGCGGATCGGCGGTGACGGGCAGGCGGACCTGTGGGAACCGGCCTCACCGCATCTTCGAGGTCTCATGTGCAGATCTCTCACAACAGTCGACCATCGGAACGCACTTTGAGCAATACCGGTGACCAAAGTTAAGCATCCTGCGCATTCACAGAGCGGACGCCGCGGTCGACGGTTGGCAAAATGCCCAGCACGACCGCCGTCGCCACCGCCCGGCGCTACCCTGACCGGAAGGGCTGTTCACCGCGCACACCAACTCAGGGGGATCGATTTGACCACCACACCAGACCGCGTTCGCACGGCGTTCCCGGACATCAGTTCGCGTGCGTGGGAGCACCCCGCGGACCGGGCGGCGCTCGTCACCCTGCGCACGCTGAAGGGGTTCGACACCGTTTTCCGGACCATCTCGGGTCTGCTGCAGGAGCGCCAGCACCGGCTGATGTACCTGGCCACGTCGGTGCGCGTCGACGAACGGCAGTTCAGCGATCTCCACGACCTCCGCAGCGACTGCGTGCGGATCCTGGGTGCCGACGAGACACCTGAGCTGTTCGTGCTGCAGACCCCGGTGGTGAATGCCTTCACCATCGGCATGGACCGGCCGTTCATCGTGGTCACCACCGGGTTGCTCGACGTGATGAACTACGAAGAGCAGCGGTTCGTCATCGGTCACGAACTCGGTCACGCCCTGTCCGGGCACGCGGTGTATCGCACGATCCTCATGCACCTGATGCGGCTGGCCGGGACCATCGGCTGGATGCCCATCGGCGGGTGGGCGCTGCGGGCGATCATCGCCGCGCTCATGGAATGGCAGCGTAAGTCCGAACTGTCCGGCGACCGTGCCGGATTGCTGTGCGGTCAGGACGTCCACACCGCCCTCCGCGTGCAACTGAAGCTGGCCGGCGGTTCCCGGGTGAGTGAGATCGACACCGACGCCTTCCTGGCCCAGGCCGCGGAGTACGACGCCAGCGGTGACCTCCGCGACGGCGTCCTCAAGCTCCTCAACATCGAACTGCTCGCCCACCCGTTCTCGGTGCTGCGGGCCGCCGAGTTGAAGAAATGGGTGGACAGCGGCGCCTACGCGGCAATCCTGCGAGGAGAGTACCCACGCCGGCACGAGGACGACGACGCCAAGATCAGCGAAGAGTTCCGCAAGGCCGCGAAAACGTACAAGCAGAATTTCGACGCCTCCAACGACCCGCTGATCCGCATGCTCCGCGAGATCGGCAGCGGACTGGGCACCACCGTCGACGCCGTCGGCAATGGTGTCGGCGACGTCGCGGCGGACATCAAGGAACGCTTCACCCACTGGCGCCGGAACTCCGACGGCAAGAAGGATTCCGAGGGCACGCGGGATTCCGACGACAAGAGCGACGGCGACAACTGACCGGAAGCCGACGCTAGGCCGGGCACAGCAACGCGCGCCCGGCCTTCCCGTCAGTCGGCCATTGCCTCGGCCAGCTCCTCGACCTCCTGGATGACCGGTTCGGGCACCCGCACCGGTCCGGGGGTATAGGTGACCGACCGCAGTCGGCCGGTGAACCGGAACGTCCCGCGCCGTTCCCGCAGATCCCACACCACCGGTCCGCGGGCGTCGACGCCCACCGAGATCCCGGTCCACGGCGCCATGCCCACGAGCTGGAACTGGTCGTCGAGGGTGGCGACGTCGGTGGTCACCCCGGCCCCATCGGTGAGCGCGACGGTGAAGTTCCACCGGACGGATTCGGTGGCCTCGGCCCGCACCTGCACACCGACCACACCCTCGCCCAGGGGCGCCGACGTGTGTGCGACGCGGCCGTAACTGTTGACCGCGAACAAGATCCGCCCGTCCTCGACGTAGAGCACGTAACCGCCGTGCGGATCGCCGTGCGCGACGAGCACTCCCTCCTCGCCTGCGGCGATCTCATGGGTGGCGACGTCGATGGTGAAGTCGCGGTACTGGATCAGCACACTGGACCGATACCGTTCCAGCGTGGGTGTGCCCGCGAGGATCTTCACCGGTTCCGCGAGCCGGCGCTCGTCGGGCCGGCGCTGCACGGCCTTGCGATCGTTGAGGATCGGGAACACGGTGTTGTGCCAGGCCGCGCGATCCCATGCCTCGGCCAGTTCCCGCACCTTCCCGGGGAAGAGGTGTGCGACGTCCGTTGTCTCGGCGGGGTCGGATTCGACGTCGAACAGTTGCCACTGCGGATCGTCGACCCGGGTCGGATCCGTGTGCAGCGACAGCAGTTTCCAGCCGTCCCGGTAGAACCCGCGGTGACCGCCGAACTCGGCGTACTGCTCCGTGTGCGGGGTCGGCTGCGTGGCGTCGCGCAGGACGTCGGCGATGCTGACGCCGTCCCGCTCCTGCGCGGGAAGCCCGTTCCGATGGGTCGGCGTCTCGAGTCCGGCGAGGTCCAGGAGGGTCGGGGTGATGTCGGTGACGTACGAGTAGTGCTTGCGCAGCCCGGTGTCGCCGTCGGCGCGCCGGAGCCCGGCAGGCCAGGACAGCAGGAACGGCACCCGGACACCGCCGGCGAACGTCTGCCCCTTGTAGAACCGGAACGGCGTGTTCGAGGCCTGGCCCCAGCCGCGCGGGTAGTGGACGCCGATCTTCTCCGAGCCGATCAGTTCTTCGTCGTGCGGGACGTCGCGCACCCAGTCGGACGGCACCGGCCCGTGCACGAATTGACTGAAGTACGAACGGGTTCCCGCCGCACCGCCTTCGGCGGTGCCGCCGTTGTCGGAGGTGAACACGATGATGGTGTTGTCGGTTTCGCCGAGTTCGTCGAGGGTGTCGAGGACCCGGCCCACGCTCTGGTCGATGCTGTCGACCATGGCGGCGTAGACCTCCTGGTACCGGGCGAACCGCAACTGCTCCTCTTCGGTGAGCTCGTCCCACGGCGGGGCGTCGTAGCCGGGTTCGGTGTTCCGCTCGGCGATCGGCGTTCCGGGAGGGAAGAAACCGGACTCGACCTGGGCATCGAACCGGTTGCGTCGCACGGCGTCCCAGCCCTCGGTGTAGCGGCCTCGGTACTTCGCGAGGTCTTCGGGCTTGGCCTGGTGCGGCCCGTGCATGGCGATGTGCGAGAAGTACAGGAAGAACGGCTTGTCGGCGTCGTGTGCGCGCAGGCTCTTGATGCGGGCGACGGCCTTGTCGGTGATGTCGTCGGTGACGTAGTAGTCCGACGGGTACTCCTCGACGTCGACCACCGAATTGTCGGAGATCAACTCGTTCGGGTAGTAGAACGAATTCAGCCCTTCGAGCGACCCGTAGTAGCTGTCGAACCCGCGTTGCAGCGGCCAGGAGTCGCGGGTGCGCCCCGGCGCGAGGTTGGTGTCGCGCGCGAGATGCCACTTCCCCACCGCGTGCGTGGCGTACCCGTTCGCGCGGAGGATCTCGGCGAGGCTCAGCGCGTCGTCCGCCAGTTCCATCCGCAGCCCGGGGAAGCCGGGATCGAAGTTCGCGACGCTGCCGTACCCGGCGCGGTGCGGGTTCAGCCCGGTGAGCAGCGCAGCGCGGGCCGGTGAGCAGACCGAGGTGGTGTGATAATTCGACAGCCGGTAGCCGCTGTCGGCGAGCCGGTTGAGGTTGGGGGTGTCGATTTCGGAGCCGAACGGCCCGATGTCCGAATAGCCCATGTCGTCGATGAGGATCACCACGATGTTCGGCGCGCCGGCCGGGGCCTTCGTCTCCGGCTTCCACCACGGCGTCGACTCCGCGCTCGTCCGCCCGATGCGCCCGCCGAATCCGTCGTACCCTCGCGCGCCCGACGGGATCTGCTGCTGACCGTCGACACCACCGGTTCCGTTACTTCCCACTTCGGGCACGCGCGCAATCCCTTCACTCACGGAGAAAGGATTTCCCCGCACATGTGGGGGAATCGTACGGATGCTCACGACCCCGGCGAGTGGTTTGAATCACGAAGATTCCAAACCGCGTTCACCCGCTGTGACCTGCATCGCCCAAAACCGGTGGCAGAACGTGATCTGCGCAATGAAAGGGGCCACTTTTACACGCGCGTAAGAATTTCAGGACAGGATTTGCGGTGAACGTGCTCCTGCCCGCGTGTGATCGTCCAGAAAGCTGTACCACTGTGCTCCAGCTCATCTCGATACTCGGCCTCCTCCGACGTGCCGGCTCCACCGCATGGCCGTCGCTGCGCACCGCGTTGCTTCGCTTCGCGGGGTACCTGGTACCGATTGCGCAGACGGCGGTCACCGCGGGGGCGGCGTGGTGGGTGTCGGTCGAGGTGGCCGGTCACGAGCAGCCGTTGCTGGCCCCGCTGGCCGCGGTCGTGTGCCTGAGCGTCGCGCGTGGCGCCCGCAGCCGCCGCGCCGGTGAACTCATCGCCGGTGTCACCATCGGAACGATCGTGTCGGACGTCGTCGTGCGGTACATCGGCAACGGCCCGTGGCAGATCTGCCTCGTGGTGGCGGTGGCCATGTCTTTCGCGGTGCTCCTCGACGGTGGCTCGGTGATCGTGCTGCAGTCGGGTTCGTCGGCGGCGTTGGTCGCGGCGATGGCGTCCGCGACCGCCGCGCACCCGTTCGATCGGGTCGTCGATGCGTTGATCGGCGGTGCGCTGAGTCTGGTGGCGCTGTCCGTGTTGCCCACCGACCCCGTGCGACGGACGCGCCGGTGTGCCGCCGCGGTGCTGGACAGCGTCGCCGCGGCCCTCCGGCAGACGTCGAAGGGACTGGCCGCCGGCGATGTCTCCGCACTGGAGGACGCTCTCGCGCTTGCCCGTTCGACGCAGTCGACCATCGACAGCATGCGCGTCGAACTCCGTTCGGGCTCCGAGGTGGCGCGCATCTCGCCGATTCACTGGCGGGGACGTCGCCGCATCGGCCGGCTCGCGTCGATCGCGGACCCGATCGACAACGCCGCACGCAACACCCGGGTTCTGGTGCGGCGAGCCCTGATCGCCACGTACGACGGCGAGCGGGTGGACCCGCAGTTGGCGGACGCCGTCTCCGAACTGGCGCACCTCGCCGACCGGATGCGGCTCATGATCCTCGCGACTCCCGCGAAGAAGCCCAACGAAATCCAGCTCAGCGACGAACTCGAACGGTTCGCACGCGCACTGCCGCAGCAGGAGATCTCGGCCGGGTTCTCCGCGGCGGTCGTGTCCGCACAGGTCCGATCGATCGTGATCGACTTCTTCGAGGTGTGCGGCATCCCGCGCGCCGTCTGCCGGCCGATGCTGCCCCGCCCCGCCCAGTACGCGGAAGCCGCGTAGCCCCGTAGCTCAGGACAGGTCGAGCCGGCACTCGTCGGGCGCACGGGAGTTGTCGATGACGCAGAACCGGTTGCCCTCGGTGTCCGCCAGCACCACGAAGTCCGATTCCTCCGGGTACCGGTCCCACGGCACCCGCTGCGCGCCGAGACCGACGAGTCGTTCGATCTCGGCGGCCTGATCTTCGCTGTCGCGGGCGTGCAGGTCGAGGTGCAGTCGTGGTTCGGGTTCCGCGTCGTGTTCGCTCTGCTGGATCGCGAGCACCGGCCGGCCGTCGGGCCGGGTCAGGTTGGTGAAGCCGTTGTCGCCGACCGGCTGGCGCGCGGCCAATCCGAGTGCCTCGGTCCAGAACCTGACTGCGCGGTCGACGTCGCGTGCCCCGATCACAGTCGTTCCCAGGATGAGCATGATCCGAATTTATCCGCTGCGCCGGGCCGGGGTGGACGATGTGGGGTGTGGAATTTCAGGATGCGGTGTTGCGGCCCCTCGCCGGGCGGTTGTGCCTCGTCGACGGCGTCGTCGGCGTCACCCTCGGCGGCAGCCGCGCCCGCGGCACGCACACGGCGGAATCCGACTACGACCTCGGCGTCTACTACCGCGGGGCGCTCGACACCGACGGGTTGACCGCGCTCGCGCAGAAGTGGGCGGGCGCCGGGGCGTCGGCGACCCGCACCGGCGAATGGGGTCCGTGGGTCGACGGCGGGGCGTGGCTGTCGTACGACGGCCGGGCGGTGGACTGGCTGTACCGCGACCTCGACCGGGTGGCCTCGGTCTGGCAGGACTCGCAACGGGGGGTGTACGGGTTCCACGCCCAGACCGGTCACCCGTTCGGGTTCGCGGACTTCGCGTACGCCGGCGAACTCGCGTCGGCGGTGATCCTCGTCGATCCGTCCGGACAGCTCGCTGAGTTCCGAACCGCCATGCAGCACTACCCGGACGCGCTGCGCGACGCCCTGGTGCGGCGGGAGCTGTGGGAGGCGGAGTTCGTCACCGCGCTGGCCCGCAAGGCAATCCCGCGAGCCGACACCACGTACGTGGCGGGGTGCCTGTTCCGCGCAGTATGCCTGTGCGCCCACGCCCTGCACGCCCACGCCCGGCGCTGGCTCATCAGCGAGAAGGGCGCCGCAGCCGCCGCCGGCGCCCTGCCGAACGCACCGGCCGACTTCGGCGCTCGTGCTCACGCCGTCCTCGGCCGGCTCGGCACGACACCGGACGAACTGACTGCCGCTCTCACCCTGGCCGAACAGCTCGTCGCGGACACCCGCGACGCCTGCCCGCTCACCTGAGCACGCGCACCCTCAGCCGTCCGCCCCGAACCGCCCGCGGGCCTCGACCGGAATCAGCGGCTTCTCCGCCCGCGCCCTGATCTGCTGGACCGCCCACGTATTGCCGTCGGGATCGGCGAATCCGAAGAACGTTCCCCCGTCACGCTCGTCGAACACGGTGATCTCACTGACCTCGACATCTCGATCGAGCAACTCCTGGCGGGCAGCGGCGGCGTCGGCGACCACTAACTGCAGTCCCCTCATCGACCCCGGCGCCATCTCCGTGTGCGACGGGAGGTCGCCGATCACGATCGAACACCCCGAACCGGTCGGCGTCAGCTGAACGACGTGCATGTGCTCGTTGGTGGTGTCGTGATCGAGATGAAAACCGAGCTTGTCGCGGTAGAACGCGACGGAACGATCGATGTCACTGACGGGCAGAACGACCACTTCGAGTGTCCAGTCCATGATGCGAGTTCCTCCGTAGCTGGGCGGTGTACCTGGGGAGCGAAACTGCTCCGCATCAGATAGTGGCACCGTTCCGCATCGCGTGGTGGCGCATCGACGACGCCGCGCTCAGCCGTGCGTGTGGAGCGGCTTCCCCGACAACGCGAGCATCGCCTCGCCCAGCGCCTCGTTCTGCGTGGGGTGCGCGTGGACGAACGGAGCCACGTCGGTGGGCAGGGCTTCCCAGGCGACGGTCAGCTGGGCCTCGCCGATCAGCTCGCCGACGCGGTCGCCGACCATGTGCACACCCACCACCGGGCCCGTGTCCCCGGCCCTGACGACCTTGATCCCGCCCGACGTTCGCAGGATCTGGCTCTTGCCGTTGCCGGCGAGGTCGTACACCACGGACGTCGCGTCGCCGTGCCGTTCGCGGGCGGCGGCCTCGGTGAGACCGACGGACGCGACCTCCGGGTGCGAGTACGTCACCCGCGGAACGAGATCCTCGGCCACGGGGACCGGATCGAGGCCGGCGATCTCCTCGGCGACGAAGACTCCCTGTTGGAAACCACGGTGCGCCAACTGAAGTCCGGCCACGATGTCTCCGACGGCATACACACCGTCGACGGGGGTGCGGAGCCGGTCGTCGGTGACGACGAACCCGCGGTCGAGGGTGATGCCGTGTTCGGCGAATCCGCAGTCTCCGGTGCGCGGTCCCCGCCCCACCGCCACGAGCAGGATGTCCGCCTCGAGGGTGTCGCCGCCGTCGAGTTCCACGAGGACGCCGTCCGCGGTCTCCTTCGCCGCGGCGACCGTGACGCCGGTTCGGGTGGAGATACCGCGTTTGCGGAACGCGCGTTCGAGTTGCTTCGAGCACCAGGGATCCTCCGCCGCGACCAGGCGAGGAAGTGCCTCGACGATGGTCACGTCCGCGCCGAACGACGCCCAGACACTGGCGAACTCGACACCGATCACGCCGCCGCCGAGGACGATGGCCTTCTTCGGGACGAACCCGAGGTTCAGGGCGTCGTCGCTGGTGACGATGCGCTCACCGAGCTCGATGGACGGAACGGTCCGGGCGTAGGAGCCGGTGGCGAGAACCACGGACGTTCCCGTGTAGCGGGTGCCGTCCACCTCGATCGTCCTGTTCCCGAGATACTTTCCGTGACCGGTCACGACGGTGATCTTGTGGTGGGCGACCAGGCCTCGGAGCCCCTTGTGCAAGCGATCGATCGTGCCGTTCTTGTACCGGTGCACCGCGTCGATGTCGATGCCGTCGAACGTCGTTCGCACCCCGAACTCCACACCGGTCCGCGCGGCGTCGGCGATCCCGGCGGAGTGCAGCAGCGCCTTGGTCGGGATGCAACCCCGGTGCAGGCAGGTTCCGCCGATCTTGTCCGCCTCGATCAGTGTGACCGACAGCCCGAGTTGCGCGGCCCGGAAGGCGCAGGCGTAACCGCCGGAGCCGCCGCCGAGGATCAGGACGTCGCTGTGCGCGCCTGTCATCTACAGCCTCCCCAGGACGGTGATCGGGTTCTCGATGTAGTCGGCGAACAGCCGGAGGAATCCTCCGGCGACACCGCCGTCACACACCCGGTGATCGAAACTCAGCGACACCTGCATCACCTTCCGAACGGCCAACTGCCCGTCCACCACCCACGGTTTGTCGACGATACGACCCACACCGAGGATCGCCGCCTCGGGATGGTTGATGATCGGGGTCGAACCGTCCACACCGAACACACCGTAGTTGTTGAGGGTGAACGTGCCCCCGGTCAGCCGCGACGGCGGAAGTGCTCCCTCGCGGGCCAGCGCCGTGGTGTCCCGCAGTTGCCGGGCAAGGTCGACGGTCGTGAGCGAGTCGGCCTTCTCGATCACCGGGACGACCAGCCCGCGTGGGGTTTGCGCCGCAATGCCCAGGTGCACATGACCGTAGCGCACGATCTCGTTGCGGTCGGTGTCAACTGTGGAGTTCAGTTCCGGGTACCGCGCGAGCGCCGCGAGCGCCAAGCGGGCGAGCAGGGCCATCAGACCGACCTTGTCGTCCTCGGGCAGTGCGGCGTTGATCGTGCGGCGGGCCTGCACGAGTTCGGTGGCGTCCACGTCCACCCACGTCGTGGCGTCCGGAATTTCGCGGCGGCTCGTGGACAGCTTGTCGGCGACCGCCTTGCGCACGCCCTTGATCGGTATCCGCTGCACGTCAGTGGAGTCGGGCGTGGTGTCGAGCGCCCGCTCGACGTCGGCGCGGGTGATCACACCACCGGGACCACTGCCCGGCAGCCGCGACAGGTCGAGGTCGTTCTGCCGCGCGAGGTTGCGGACGACCGGCGAGATGACCCGCGTCGCAGAAGCCTTGGGGGCCTGCGCGATTTCGCGGTTCGCGGCGACACGACGCCGGCGCCGACCGGTGTCCTCACTGGTGCCATACCCGATCAGGACGTTGCCGCTTCCGGACTGTTCCTCCTCGCGGTACTGCTCGTGCGCGGCGGGGGTACCGCTCACGGTGATCAGTGGGGTGCCGACCTTCAGTGTCGAGCCTTCGTCGCCGTGCAGGGAGATCACCGTGCCCTCGAACGGAATCGGCACCTCGACCGCGGCTTTGGCGGTCTCGACCTCGACGACCACCTGGTCGATGGTGACGGTGTCGCCGACGCGGACTCGCCACTCGGCGATGTCGGCCTCGGTGAGTCCCTCGCCGAGGTCGGGGAGCAGGAAGACTTGGCCGCTCATGCTGTCACCGCCCAACGGGTGTCGGCGGAGTCGTTCCACTGCAACCGGTCGACGCTGTCGAGGACGCGGTCGATGTTCGGCAAGTGCAGGCGTTCGAGTTTCGGCGCCGGGTACGGGATGTCGAATCCACTGACCCGCAACACCGGGGCGTGCAGGTGATGGAAGCAGCGTTCCTGGACGCGGGCGGCGATCTCGGCGCCGACACCGGCGAAACCCTGCGCCTCCTGAATGACGATGCACCGGCCGGTCTTCCGGACCGACGCCATGACCGTCTCGTCGTCGAACGGCACGATCGACCGCAGGTCGATCACCTCGAGGTCGTGACCCTCCGCCGCGGCGGCCTCGGCGGACTCCAGCGCGACGGTCACCGACGGACCGTAGGCGACGAGGGTCGCGTCCCGGCCGGCACGCCGGACGGCTGCCTTCCCGATCGGCGCGCCCACCGCGAGATCGACGTCGGCGCGGGAGAAGTACAGCCGTTTCGGCTCGAGGAAGATCACCGGGTCCGGGTCGTCGATGGCGGCGCGCAGCAGGGTGTAGGCGTCCTCGACGGTGGACGGGGCCACCACCTTCAGCCCCGGGGTGTGCGCGTAGTAGCCCTCACTGGAATCGCAGTGATGCTCGACGCCGCCGATGCCGCCGGCGAACGGGATCCGGATGACGATCGGCACCGACAGCGCGCCCTTGGTGCGGTTCCGGATCTTCGCGACGTGGGAGACGATCTGCTCGAACGCCGGGTACGCGAACGCGTCGAACTGCATTTCGACGACCGGCTTGAACCCGGCCATCGCCATGCCGATGGCGAAACCGATGATGCCGGATTCGGCGAGCGGGGTGTCGAAGCAGCGGTCGTCGCCGAAGTCGCGGGTCAGTCCGTCGGTGACGCGGAAGACGCCGCCGAGGGTGCCGACGTCCTCACCGAAGACGACGACGTTCTCGTCCGCGGCGAGCGCGTCGCGCAGCGCGGTGTTCAGGGCCTGAGCCATGGTGAGTGTGGGCATGATTCAGTGCTCCTCGGATTCGGCGGCCAGTTCGGCCTGCACCTGGGCCTGCTGTTCGCGCAACTGTGGGGTGGGTTCGGCGAAGACGTGCCGGAACAGATCGAGCGGGTCGTGGGGCCGGTCGACGTTCATTCCGGCGCGCAGGGCCGCGGCGGCGGTGTCGGCCTCGGCGGTCAGGGCGTCGACGGACGCGTCGTCGAGCAGGTCCCGGCCGCGCAGGTACTTCTCCAGCCGGGTCAGCGGGTCGCGTCCGAGCCACTGCTCCACCTCGGACGAGTCGCGGTAGCGGGTGGCGTCGTCGGCGTTGGTGTGCGCGTCGATCCGGTAGGTGTGGGCCTCGACGATGACCGGCCCGTTGCCGGCCCGGACGAAGTTCGCTGCCTCGTCCATCACGGCGAGCATGGCGACCGGGTCGTTGCCGTCGACCTGCTCGCTGCCGATTCCGTAGCCGACGCCCTTGTGCGCCAACGTGGGTGCGGCGCTCTGCCGGGCGAGCGGCACGCTGATCGCGAATCCGTTGTTCTGCACCAGGAACACCACCGGGGCCTTGAACACGGCCGCGAAGTTGAGGGCCTCGTGGAAGTCGCCCTCACTGGTCGCGCCGTCGCCGCAGAACGCCAGCGCGATCGCGTCTCGGCCCCTGCGGTGTTCGCCGTACGCCACACCGGTGGCGTGCAGCAATTGGGTGGCCAGCGGGGTGCACTGGGGTGCACTGCGGTGCCGCGCCGGGTCGTAGCCGCAGTGCCAGTCGCCGGCGAGCATGCTGAGGATCTCGACCGGCTCGATGCCGCGGGCGGCGAGCGCCACCGAGTCGCGGTAGGTGGGGAACATCCAATCGGTCGGTCGCAGGCTCATCGCCGCCGCGATCTGGCAGGCCTCCTGGCCACGCGAGGACGGATACACCGCCAGCCGGCCCTGCTTGGTCAGGGCCGTCGCCTGCTGATCGAAGCGCCTGCCCAGCACCATGTTCCGGTGCATCTCCACCAGACGGTCGTCGCTCGGCCTCGGGTACCGGGCCTCGCTCTCGGTGAGCGCGCCCGCCGAATCCAGATACTGCACCGCACTGTCGGCGGGAAGGAACTTCCGATACGGCCTCGCCGGGGGCTGCTCTACGAGCGTCACGTCTACCTCCATATGCATTGTGTTCGTCAATGCTCGCAACTGAACGACCTATCGACAACGACTGGGAGGAATCAGAGACAAATGGCCTAGAATCGGCCTGTCGGGGGCAGAATGTCTCACCGGAGTGTGAGCGACCACAGCAGGGATGGACAGATGGCCGAGGGCACAACGGACACGTACGAACTCGACGCGATCGACCGACGCATCATCAAGGAACTCGTCGCCGACAGCCGCATCTCGATGCGAGCGCTGGCGGAGAAGGCACACATCTCCCGCGCCCACGCGTACGTCCGCATCGAACGGTTGCAGGAAGCCGGGATCATCGAAGGATTCACCACCCGCATCTCGCACTCCAAGGCGGGCCTGGGCTCCTCCGCGTTCATCGCCCTGTCGATCAGGCAGGACTCGTGGCGGGGAATCTCCACCCAGCTGCGGACATTGCCGTTCGTCGAGCACTTCTCACTACTGGGTGGCGATTTCGACGTTCTCGTCCTCGTCCGCGCACCGGACAACAGCGCACTGCGTCACGTCGTCCTCGAACGGTTGCAGAGCCTCGAAGGTGTGCAGGCGACCAAGACGTGGCTGATTTTCGAGGAAGCCAGCGGGCCCGGTCCGGAATGGGTTCGTTGACGCGGCGGATACGATCGCAGCATGCGCAGCGACCTGATGAAGAACGCGGAACGCAATGGACTACCGGGCACCTTCGTGCTCCAGAATCCCCGAATGCTCAAGGTGGACTTGACCGGAACTGGCGGCCACTTCTTCGCCCGGCAGGGAGCGATGGTCGCGTACCAGGGTGACGTCGACTTCTCGTACGAGGGCAGCGGCGGCGTCGGGAAGTTCTTCAAGAAGGCGTTCACCGGTGAGGGCATGTCGCTGATGAAGGTGTCCGGCAGCGGCGACGTGTTCCTCGCCCGCGACGCCGACGAGATCTTCCTGCTCGAACTCGAGGACGAGTCGGTGACCGTCAACGGTTCCAACGTCCTCGCGTTCGACAGTTCCCTGAGCTGGGATATCCACCGCGTCGAGGGCGCGTCGATGCTCAGTGGCGGACTGTTCAACACCACCTTCACCGGGCGCGGCGTTCTCGCCGTCACCGTGTACGGCACCCCCGTCGTCCTGAACGTGGACACCCCCACTTACGTCGACATGCAGAGCGCAGTGCTGTGGTCGACCGGCCTGCACTCGTCGATCCGCAAGACGGCGAAGATGGGCGCTGCGATCGGCCGAGGATCCGGTGAGGCATATCAGCTGTGCCTCACCGGAAACGGATTCGTCGTCGTGCAGGCGTCGGAGGGGCACCCGGTTCCCACGCATTGACCGCGGCGTCTGTGCGGGTGCCCCTGTCGATCACCCGGCCCGGGTACGGCCGAGGGCACCGACCGCGACGTCGACGAGCAGGAACGCGACGAGGCTCAGTCCCAGAAGCGGGACGAACCAGCCGACGAGGACGACGCAGGCGACTCCGGTCACGGCCGCGACCGGGTGGATTCGACGCCACGTGCCGCGCGCCGGCGGCCTGCCCACCGCCCGGGCAGTGCCGCGGGTGGGACTGCGCCGCCACCAGAGGACGTAGCCGCGGATGATGACGGCGAGCAACGCCACCGCGAGAGCGGCCAGGATCAGCTGGTTGAGCAGACCGAACAGCAAACCCATGTGCAGGGCGATGCCCCAGGACGTCAGCTTCGCGGCGAGCGGCCAGTCGGCGAACCGCGACACGTCCGTCACGGTGCCCGTGGCCCCGTCGATGGCGATCGAATCGGTCGAGAACTGCCATGGTTCGCGGGTCTGGGTGACCGTGAACGCGGTGCCCGTGTCCGCGGGAACGGTCGCCTCGACGGCGCCGGTGACACCGCTGCGCCGGGCGACGTCGAGGACGGTGTCGAGTTCGCCCACGTTCGTGTCGAGGATTCCCGGATCCGACGCGGGAGTGTGCCCGGCGCCGTGCCCGTCGTGACCGCCCGAGGCAGCGCCGCCGGTGTTCGGAGCCGAGTCCAGTTTCTTGTCGATCTTGGGGGTGGTCCAGCTCAGGGCGGTACGGAGTTCGCCGACGTTCTCGCCCGCGTACCGCGACCAGGTCAGGCCCGTCGCCGAGAGGAACACCAGACCGACCGCGATCCAGACCCCGACCACCCCGTGCCAGCTCAGGGTACGGTTGCGGCCGCGGCTCGACCGGTCGAGCGTCCACAACCTGGCGGCGTCCGCGTTCCGGGCCCGGGTCGTGCGATACCGCTGCACCCACAGGTACACGCCGCCGAGCGCGATGACCCACAGCCACGACGCGGCGAGCTCACTGTAGATACGTCCGGGCTCACCGAGGTGCAGGTGCCGGTGCAACTGCGAAATCCAGGTCCGCATCGGCAGCGCCCCACTGCTGCCGTACACCACCAGTTCGCCCTTCGGCTGCGCGGTGGCGGGATCGACGAAGACCGCGAGTCGTTCGGATTCGCCCAGCCCGGGGTCGGTGAACATCACCTGCGTCGTCTCACCCGGTTCGGTCGCCGGGCGCACGGCCGCCACGGCGAGGTCCGGGCGAACCTGCTGCGCGGCCCGCACCTGTTCGGACAGATCGGGCCCGGTCGAGTCGACATGCAGGTAGTCGCGGTAGACCAGCTGCTCGACGGACGGCGCGAGGGCGTAGAGGCCGCCGCTGACGGCGGCGATCACCAGGAACGGGGCCACCAGAATCCCCGCGTAGAAGTGCAGACGCAGGATCAGTGGCCGGAGACTGCGCGGCGGCGACGCCGACGAGGACGGGGCGGGCGCGACGGGTTTGTCGCGTTCGAGTTCGGGAATGGACATGATGGTCTCGATTCGAGTTCGGGTGAGGCGGGCACCCAGCGCCGTCGAGGCCGCGCACGTCAGGGGTGCGCTGGGCAACGCGAGGTCAGGGATGTTCCGACTCGGGAAGGGATCGGCACCGGGACTCGCCGGGAGTCTGCTGGTGCCGTGTGAGAACACGCCCGACCGGCGAGCGACACGTCTTTCCGTGTGCGCCGGGAGGGCGGTGAGAGGTTCGACTAGACGAGTGCGGGTGGCCCGCGGGTGCCGGCGCCCGCGGCGACCAGCAGCCACAACGACAGCTTCGCGCGGTAGACCGGGGTCGCCGACCAGGTGCCGGTATCGACCTGCAGTGGGGCCAGGACGGCGAGAACGATGCGCGTCAGCGCCGCCAGGGCCCGCAGACAGGCGCGTTCGGCCGATCGGACCAGCACCGCGGCCACCGCAATGGCGGCGATGTGCGCGGCGATCATCGGAGTGGACAGTCCCAGGCCGTGCGCATGATCGGCCGCCAACGCCAGCGTGGTGTGGCCGATCAGCTGGCCCACTGCGAGCACCGACAGCACGAACAACCATTCGCGGCTGGCCACCCGGATGGCGGCGACCGACGCTCCGACGGCGGCGCACGCCGCGAGAAGCAGCACCACCGAACCGTCGCTCGGGGGCATTCCGCCGCCGGCGATACCGTGCGCGGCGATGCTGACCGCGCCGGACAGTGAACCCACGACGGAGCCGCGCACCCGCGCGACCACATCCAACCGTGAATTCACCCCGCGAGGGTACCGCTCCCACGATCCCGGCACCGGCCGCGGTATGCGAAACGGGTCAGGCGGACGCCCCCGCCGCCGGGCGCAGACGCGCGAGGACGTCCGTCAGCGTGACGACGCCGATCAGCTGCCCGTCGTCGGTGACGATCGCGAGATGGCTACGGGTCTCGCGCATCGTGTGCAACGCCTCGTACACGGCGGCGTCCGCGTCGAGGGTCAGCACCGGGCGCATCAGGTCGGCGGCAGTGACTCCCGCGCCTGCCCGCAGACTGTCCCGCGCGTGCACCACGCCCCTGATCCCGTCCTCGTCGCGCACGAGCAGCCGGAGGTGGCCGCTCCGATCCGCTGCCGCCTTGATCGCCGCGGCGGTCGCATCCGGGGCGACGCTGCTCGGGGAGGTGTTCGGCCGCACCATGTCCCGCACGGTGAGCGACTGGAGTGCCAGGGCACTGGTCAGCTGGCCGTGGTACCGCTCGTCGAGCGTGCCGACGGTCGCGGAGTGCTCGACGAGGTGACGCAGCGCATCGGGATCCTGGCCCGCCCCGACCTGGTCGACCGGTTCCACGCCGAACAGTCGCAGGCACCGGTTCGCCATCCGGTTCAGCACCAGCAGCAGTGGGCGGGTGGCCCACATGAACGCGCGCATCGGGATCGCCAGCAGGGTCGCCGATTTCTCCGGGTGTGCGATCGCCCACGACTTCGGTGCCATCTCGCCGACGACGAGGTGCAGGAACGTGACGATGATCAGGGCGAGGACGAATCCGAGGACGTCCGCGAGCCACAGCGGCGCACCCCACCCTTCGAACGCCGGGGTGAGCCAGTGATGCACGGCCGGCTTCGTGACGGCACCGAGTGCGAGGGTGCACACGGTGATGCCCAGCTGGGATCCCGCCAGCAACACCGACAGCTCGGATGCGCTGCGCAGAGCGGCCCGCGCCGCCCGACTGGTGGGGGCGGCGTCCTCGAGCCGGTGGCGACGGGCGGCGATCAGTGCGAACTCGATGGCCACGAAGAACGCGCTGGCCGCGATCAACCCGACGGTGACCACCAGAACGACCCAGGGATTACTCATCGGTCGAGTCACTCTCCACGATGCGGAGCCTCACGAACAGCGAGGATGGAACGTGCTTGTCGACCGCCCGCACCTCGGCGTCGAGGTTGCGGACGGGCGGATGGGCGTCGGCGATCAGGTCGGCCGGATCCGGGTTCAATCGGATCGCGACGACATCCCCGACGAGGGGGAGACCACCGAACTCCGCGATGACGGCGCCGGCGAGCGTCTCGAAGTCGCCGGACCGGAGGTCGTGTCCGAGGACGCGCTCCACCTCGTCGATGTGCAGGTCGCCGGGCATCGTCCAGCCCTCGGATTCGGAGCCCGTCACCGACGTGTCGCCGTCGGGATCGTGTTCGTCGGCGATCTCACCGACGAGTTCCTCCGCGAGATCCTCGATCGTGATGACGCCGGCGAAACCGCCGTACTCGTCGACGACGAGGGCCATCTCGTCCCGGGCTGCCGTCAGCTGTTCCAGCACGTCGGGCAGCGGCAGCGACGTCGGCACGACGACGGCCGCGCGGGCCCGGGACGCGGCCACCCCGTCGGGTTGTTCGCCGAGCAGGTCGTGGAGGTGGATGACGCCGCGCAGGTCGTCGGAGGAGGTCCCGACGACGGGGTAGCGGGTGTGTCCGGCGCCCATCTTCTCGAGCACGCTGCTCAGGGGTTCGTCGGCCCGGACGGTGTCGACGTGGGCGCGGGGAATCATGGCGTGCCCGGCGGTGCGGGTGGGGAAGTCGAGGATCCGGTCGAGCAGGGTCGACAGTTCCCGCGGCAGCTCACCGGCGTCGCGGGACTCGGCGACGATGTGCTCGAGGTCCCGTGCGGTCGCCGAGTGCTCGACGTCGTGGACCGGCTCGATCCGCAGCGCGCGCAGCAGCAGGTTCGACGACTGGTCGAACAACCAGATCAACCAGCCGAAAAGTTTCAGGTAGACGGTGGTCGACAGCGCGAGCCATCGCGCCACCGGTTCGGGACGGGCGATCGCCAGGTTCTTCGGGAACAGTTCACCGAACAGCATCTGGACGAAGGTGGAGAACAGGACGGCGAGGACGGCACCGACACCGACCCCGACCGCGGTCGGGATGCCGACGCCGCCGAGAAGTTCGCCGAGACCGCGCCCGATCAGGGGTTCGGCGACGTAACCGACGAGCAGACCGGTGACCGTGATGCCCAACTGGGCGCCGGAAAGCATGAACGAGGTGCGGCGCGTGACGGCCAGCGCGCGTGCGGCGCCCATGTCTCCCGCCTCGGCCCTGGCCTTGAGCCGTGAGCGGTCGACTGACATGTACGCGAATTCCTGCGCGACGAAATAGCCGGTCAGGGCGGTGATCAGTAATACGACGACGACGCCGAAGCCGATGCTCAGGACGGTCACCACGGTGTCACCCGCGTCGTGCGTCCGGGACTGCGGTGATCACTCTGGGGCGGGCTGGGTCTTCGGGGGCGCGAAGCGCTGGTCATGGCTCTCTCTGTAATCGGAGTACGAGCCACCCATAGTAAAGGGCTCTTTACCTTTCCGGACGATGGGTGCGCAGGGTCACGCTCTCACTGCGGATGAGCCGCCGAGAACGCGCGCATCACCGCTGCCGGGATCCGCCCCTTCTCCGACACCTCGATCCCCTGAGCCCGAGCCCAGTCGCGGACGACCGCGGGGCGCTGCACGTCGACTTTCGCGGGCGCCACGGACGGGGCCGTCGCGAACGTCGTTTCGAGATCGCTGGTCGCCCGAGCCGATTCCCACTCGTGCAGGCAGGCGCCCAGCCAGCGATAGGTCCACTCCTGGCCCAGTTGCCGCGTCTCGCAGAACGTCACCGGCAGCGCCGGAAACCGGGCCTGCAATTCGGCCAGCGCCTCGGCGACCCTGGCTCCGCTGACGTGTTCGAGCTTGAACAGCCGGCTGTACCGGTCCTCGACCACCACGGCGGCCCGAGGCAATGCGCTCAACTCGGCCGCCGCGTATGTCATCCGCCCGGACAGCAGGCTCGCCGCAAGATCCTCGAGCGTCTTGCGTTCCACCACCGCCACGATCTCGTCGCCGACCTCGACCGCGTAGTCACCCGCCGACAGCCGTCGGCGAACCGTGGTCGCCTGCTGCTTCCCGAACGTGTACGGATACTTTTCGGCGGTGTCGACGACGATGTCGAGCACGCGGCCGTGGGCCCGCGCCGTCGGCACCGTGACCGCGGGCCTCGCCTGCTTCGCGGTGCGCGGCGACTGCCAGAAGATCATCTCCCGGCCCCGCGCACGGGTCATCACCAACTGGGAGCGGTTCTCCCGGGCACGGGTGAGCACCAGGTCGATCGCGGGGCCTCGCCGGGTGCACGAACGAACCTCGAGCCGCTCCAGGATTTCGGCGTCGGCGGGCCATTCGTCGGCCCGGTGGCAGTAGACCTTGGATTCGCGGGGCCAGGGCTGCTTCGCCTTGACGACGATGCCGCCCGGTCCCAGCGGAACCCGCACCAGATAGGGAAGCGTCGAGCCGGCTTCCGGATTCCGCGCGATCAGCAGGTCGTCGGGCATATCGCCAGGATAGGGGACCAGACGCGGGACAAACCCGATTCGCGGCCGGTCAGTCAGCACTCTTGATGGTCTTCATCGTGATCAGCGACGTCACCCGCGACACCGCCGGGAGCCCGCTGAGCTTCGTGGCCATGAAGTTCTCGTACGTCGCGAGGTCGCGGACCGCGACCCGGATGAAATAGTCGGGGATCCCGAACAGCCTCCTGCATTCGATCACCTCGTCGAAGGCGGCGACTCGGGACTCGAACTGTTCGATGGTCGCCTGATCGTTCACGCCGATCTCGGCGGTGACGATCACCTGGAATCCCCGATCCAGCGCCTCCTGGCTGACGATCGCGCGGTAGCCGGTGATGACGCCGTCCGCCTCGAGTTTCTTGACCCTGCGCAGACACGGGGAGGGAGTCAGACCCACGAGATCCGCCAATTCGGTGTTGGTCAGACTGGAGTCGTTGCGCAGGTGGTCGAGAATTGCGTGATCGATATCATCCATCGCACTATTATTGCGCACAGGGCCGATTATGGGCATTCGCTCGCAATCGCGCACCGGGATAGTTGCTATAGATTTGCGTGGTGATCGATCCAGCCCCCTTTGCCGCGACCGCAGTCGTCGACCCCGACCACCGGCACACGCCGGAATGGCGTCGGGCCCTGCAGGCATCCCTCCCCGTCGGGATCGGACTGATTCCGCTGGGGATCGCCCTCGGGGTGCTCGTGGTCCAGCAGGGACTCAACCCCTGGTGGGCGATGGTCTTCACCTCGCTGATCTACGCCGGTTCCCTCGAATTCATCGCGGTCGGCATGGTCGCCACCCTGACGCCCCTCCCTTACATCGCGCTGACCGCGCTGCTGGTGAACTTCCGGCACGTGTTCTACGCCTTGAGCTTTCCCCTCGACAGGGTCAAGGGCCGGCTCGCCCGGTTCTACAGCATGTTCGCGCTGACCGACGAGGCGTACGCCATGTCGGTCACCGGCGACCGGAGGTCGATGACCGGCCGGGTCATGGTGTACTCGCAGCTGTACCTCCACGCGTACTGGATCGGCGGGGCGATCCTCGGAGCGACTGCAGCGCAGTGGATCCCGGAGAACATCGTCGGACTCGACTTCGCGCTGACCGCACTGTTCGTCGTGCTGTCCATCGAGGCGATCCGGGCCCAGAGCGGTTTCGCGGTTCCCACGATCGCCGTGGCATGCGCCCTGACCGCGCGACTCGTCGACGCCGAACACATGCTGCCGATCGCGATGGGCGCATTCGTGAGCCTGCTCGTCGTCCGATACTTCGTCACGCGGAGAAAGGTGCCCGCCGATGCCTGACCCCGGTTACATCCTCGCGGCCGTCGCGATCATGGCGGTGGTCACGTTCGCCCTGCGGGCGGTCCCGTTCGCGATCGTCATGCCGTTGCGGTCGTCCGCACTCGTCGGCTACCTAGGTGTTTACATGCCTGCCGGGATCATGCTGATCCTGGTGGCGTACTCGCTGAAGAACGTCTCCGTCACCGCGCCGTCGCACGGGATCCCCGAATTGATCGCGGTGGGGGCCACGGCCGCGGTACAACTGTGGCGTAAGAACGCGGTGCTCTCGATCGTCGTCGGGACCGGTCTGTACGTCGTCCTGATGAACTGGGCATTCGCCTGAGCCCGGCGCGCCTCACGTTCTACGATGCAACCACACGGGTAGGCAGGAACCACAAGACAGTCGGCCGTTTCTCGGGAAGGACGCACTGATGAGTGAACAAGAAGTTGGTTCGGTGACGGGTCTACGGGACAAGGACTACAACCTGATCTGGTTCGTCGAAGCGTCACTGAGCAACGCTCTGCGTCTCGAGGGCTACATCTCCGACGCCGACATGGACGGCGATGCCGAGTTGGCCGACTTCTTCCGCCGTGCCCAGGCCGTGAGCCGGAAGGGCGGCGATCTGGGCAAGGCGATGCTCGCCGCCCGCCTCGGGAAGGACAAGAAGGAACAGTAAGGTCCACCGCACAACGAAAACCGCCGGCACCCGAGGGTGCCGGCGGCTTCTGCGACGGTGCCGTCATATCGCCTCTCGGCAAGTGGTCGCTCTCGGCGACGAATTTAATGTGGTACCCGGGGTATGTCCGACACCGTCAGCGTGTTCAACAGTACCGTCCTCGGAGATATTCCGCGATATTCCGTGCCCCCGGAATCACCCCGACTCCGGAACAAGCGTCCGACTACCCGAACCGGGAGCGAAGCCATGGTCATCGTCGCCGGACACATCACCGTCGAACCGGAGCAGCGCGAGTCCTACCTCGCAGGCTGCGTGAGCGTCGTCGAACAGGCGCGCGGCGCGGCCGGCTGCCTCGACTTCGCCATCTCGGCCGACCTGATCGACCCTGGCCGCATCAACATCTTCGAGCGCTGGGAGTCGCAGGCGGCGGTCGACGCCTTCCGCAGCAGCGGCCCCAGCGACGAGCAGGGCGCGGCAATGCTCACGGCGTCGGTAGCCGAGTACGACGTCGCCGACGAGCGGGCGTTGTTCGGCGAATGATCGCGCACGATCGCGATCCGGCAGTCGTCGCGGCCTAGACCTGGCACGATGGCGGGGTGACCGATTCCGATCGCGTCCTCGTCCTCGGCTCGGGGTTCGCCGGTTCGTGGGCCGCGCTGGGAGCCGCGCGGCGGCTCGACGAACTCGGCGCAGCCAGCACCGTCGATGTCACGGTGATCAGCGCGAAGCCCTTCCACGACATCCGGGTCCGCAACTACGAGGCGGACCTCAGCGCGTGCCGCATCCCGCTGAGCGACCTGCTCGACCCCGTCGGCGTCGGGCACATCGCCGCCGAGGTGACGGCGATCGACACCGCGGCGCGCACCGTCACCGTCTCGGGCGACGGGGCAGGGGCACGCAGCGGTACAACCGATTGGTCCTGGCGCTGGGCAGTCGGGTAAGGAAGCCCGACATCCCCGGTCTGCGGGAATTGGACTTCGACGTGGACACGTACGACGGCGCGATGAAGTTGCAGCGCCACCTGGCCACACTGTCCAACGGTCGAGCGGGCGTGGGCGCGGCGACCGCGGCGGTCGACGACTATCTGCGCGTGATCGGCTCGCCCGGAGTGTTCGCCGCCGGTGACGTCGCCGCGGCGCGGGTGGACGAGGGCCACCTGTCGGTGATGTCGTGCCAGCACGGGCGCCCGATGGGCCGCTACGCGGGCTACAACGTCGTCGGCGATCTACTCGGGGAGCCGATGTTGCCGCTCCGGATCCCCTGGTACGCCACGATTGATTCTCGACCTCGGACCGGCCGGCGCGGTGTACACCGAGGGGTGGGATCGCCAGGTGGTGACGCGCGGCGCGCAGGCCAAAGCCACGAAGATCACCATCAACACCCAACGCGTCTATCCCCCGTTGAACCGCGACCGCGACGCGCTGCCGGCCGCCGCCGCGCCGACGCTGCAGGCACGGCCTGATCCCGGACAGTGACCGTCCGGACCTTCCGAGGACTTCGCCGCAGCCATCGCCGATTGACCCGGCCGCTTCCTGACCAGCAGCTTTTCAGTCGATAGCCACTGCGTGGTGCCGCGCCATCCCCGTGGTGAGCCACTTAGGCCTTGCGTTGATGCCATCATGGTGCCATAGTGGTGCCATGCACTTGATCTCGTATGAGAGACATCGCGACCGCACCACCGGCTGAGCCGATCGAGGATGCGGCCAATGCATCCCGCTACACCACGTCCCCGACCTGCGAGACGTGCCACCTACCCACGACGAAGGGGACAACCATGCCCAATTTCGAGACACCCGAACCGATTTCCGTCACGCTCGGCCTCGGCGTCGGCAATGTGTGGATCACCGCGAGCGACCGGACCGACACCGTCGTCGATGTGCATCCGAGCGACGACTCCGACGAGTCGGACGTCCAGGCCGCCCAGCACGTCCGCGTCGACTACGCGGACGGCGTTCTTCAGGTCACGGGACCGAAGGCGCGCGCCTTCGACTTCTCCCGCAAGACCCGGTCGGTGAACGTGTCGATCGAATTACCTAGCGGTTCACGGGTATCCGGCTCGTTGCAGGTGGGAAACCTCAGTGGCACGGGCCGGCTCGGGGAGTGCACGTTCAAGACCTCCGCCGGGAACGTCCGACTCGAGCGGACCGGTTCCTTGCGCGTGAACACCGCGGCCGGTGACGTCACCGCGGACGGCGTCGCGGGCAACGCCGAGATCCGCACCGGCTCCGGGAAGGTACGCATCGGCGAGACCGCGGGCTCCGTGGTCGTGAAGAACTCCAACGGCGACACCACGATCGCCGCGGTCACCGGGGACGTCCGCGTGCGCTCGGCGAACGGCGCCATCTCCGTCGACCGGGCCGGCGCGAGTGTCGAGGCGAAGACGGCCAACGGCAGCATTCGCATCGCCGAGGTGGCCCACGGCTCGGTCGAGGTCGGGACCGCGATGGGCGACCTGGAGATCGGCATCGCCGAGGGCACCGCCGCTCGGCTGGACGTGAAGTCCAAGTTCGGGCGGGTACACAACGCGCTGGACGACATCACCCGGCCCGCGGCGTCCGACAGGACGGCCGAGGTGCGTGCGCACACCTCGTTCGGCGGCATCACGATCCGCCGTTCCTGATCCATTTCCGACCCTGGAGTACAGGAGAACCCATGACCGTCAAGCACACTCACCCGGCACGAGAAGGACATCCGATGAGCCGAACCGTTCCCGTCCCGCACGGCCTCCCGATGGATCGCGATGCGGGACCGTTCGACCCGCCCAGCGCAATCACCCGGCTGCGCGACGCTCGACCCGTCAGTCCGCTGGTCTTCCCCGACGGTCACGAGGGCTGGCTCGTCACCGGCTACGACGCGGTCCGCCGGCTTCTGGCCGACACCCGGTTCAGCTCGCGCCCGGACATCGGCATTCTGCACGTGCCGTACGAGACGCCCGGCATGCCCGCCGCCACCGAGCCGTCCCCGCAGGTCCCGGGGTTGTTCATCGCGATGGACCCGCCGGACCACACCCGGTTGCGGCGCAAGCTCACCGGCGCCTTCACCGTGCGACGCATGAAGCAACTCGAGGAGCACATCGTCGACGTCGTCGAGCGGCAACTGGACGAGATGGCGCGCCTGACCCAGCCGGTCGACCTGGTCAAGGAGTTCGCACTGCCGGTGCCGTCACTGGTGATCTGCGAACTGCTCGGCGTCCCCTACGCGGACCGGGAGACTTTCCAGGTCAACACGGCCAAGTTCCTGGTCAAGGACCAGGCGCTCGACGAGAAGATGGCCGCGTACGGTGCGCTGACCACGTACCTGGCCGAACTGGTCGCGCTCAAACGTGCCGCACCCGGCGAGGACATCCTGTCCGACCTGGCCCGCAACGACGACCTCACCGTCGAGGAGCTGATCGGCATCGCATTCCTGCTGCTGCTCGCGGGCCACGAGACGACCGCCAACATGCTGGCACTGGGCGCCTTCGCGCTCCTGGAGCACCCCGAGCAGCTGGCCGAACTCCGTGCCGACCCGGAGTTGATGCCCGATGCCGTCGAGGAACTCACGCGCTACCTGGCCGTCGCCGACATCTTCTATCGCTACGCCACGGAGGACATCGAACTCGGCGGCGAAACGATCGGGAAGGGATCGACCGTCGTCGTCTCCCTGCTGGCCGCCAACCGCGACCCCCTGCGTTTCGACAACCCCGATGCCCTGGACATCCACCGCAAGGCCCGCGGTCACCTGTCCTTCGGCCACGGCGTCCACCTGTGCCTGGGCCAGCAACTGGCCCGCCTCGAGATGCGCGCCGGCTTCGAGGGACTGCTGCGCCGCTTCCCGAATCTCGAACTCGCCGTCCCGGCGGGCGAGGTGAAGCTCAAGTCCGACATGAACATCTATGGCGTGCACGAACTTCCAGTGTGCCTTCGGCCCGTGAGTACTTATTAACGTCGGGCGGTTAATAAGTACTCACGGGGGATGCGCGCTACAGCGAGCGCGATCGCGTGTGGAGCGGAGAACCCAACGGCGCACTCGTCGACGAGATGACCGGCGCACGCCCGGGACGCGCCCTCGACGTCGGCTGCGGTGAAGGCGCCGACGCACTCTGGCTCGCCCGCCAGGGATGGGCCGTCACCGCGCTGGACATTTCGCGCATCGCCCTCCACCGGGCCCGGGCCCACGCAGACAGGGAAAACGTGGACATCACCTGGGTGCTGAGCGGACTGCTCGATGCCGAGTTACCCGCCGGTGGTTTCGACCTGGTCTCCGCCCAGTACCCCGCCCTGCGCAGAACCGCCGACCGTGCCGCCGAACGCGCGCTGATCTCCGCCGTCGCACCGGGCGGCACCCTGCTGATCGTGCACCACGACATCCGCGACGCGACCGCGGCACGCGAGCACGGCTTCGAACCCGATGAGTGGGTCACACCCGGTGATGTGGCAGCGCTACTCGATGACAGCTGGCACACCGACGTCAACGAAGTGCGGGAACGCTCGATCAGCGGCGGCGCGGGCGCACACCACACCCACGACGTGGTCCTGCGCGCCCACAGGCGCGGTGGGCAACCATCACACCAACCAGCCCCGAGACCAAAGGCCGCGCGGCCCACACCACGTCCTCCTGCTCCGCCGCGGTCAGTTTCTGATCCGGCACCCGCAGACTCCGCGCGCAGGCCATCGTCAAGTCGTCGCTGAATGCGGGGACCTGGTGCGCAGGTTCGACGTCAGTGGTGCGGTACGGAGGCCTGAGGCGAACGCGTACAACTCCCGACCTGTCTCGTCGTTACGCGTGACGCTGCGAGAACGCCCGGGAAGAACTAGGAGTTCTGTTCGTCATGTGTTTGCTCGACCATCCACGCCGCGATCTGCGCCCTCGAGGTGAATCCGAGTTTTGCAAGGACATGCTCGACGTGCCCTTGTGCTGTGCGTTGGGATATCACGAGTTTCGTGGCGATTGCTCTGTTTGTGAGTCCCTGTGCAACGAGAGCGGCTACTTCCAGCTCCCGTTTGGTCAGAGTCGTCGAATCTGAGGTTGAAGCTGGCGACGCTGTCGGGAACTGCTCGTCGAGCGCATAAGCAAGGGCTTCCTCGTAGCCGAAAGCCTCGCCTTGCGCGTAGGCCGATTGGAATGCCCGGTCACCGAGCACTCGACGTGTGCGGCGTTCGCACTCCTCGTGGTAAAGAAGAAGATTCGGAACAATGGCGGTGCGGCCGCCGACCTTCTTCCCGAGGGACTCGGCGCTTCCCAACAGTATGGCGGCGCGTTGCGCCCTTTGATCACCCGCAGCGATCCACGCCAGCGCTTCCAAGCACCATGCAGAGGTAAGAGGGTCATCCACGACTCGCGTGAGTTGCAGGCCTTGTTCGAGCAGTGTGGTGGCGCGAACAGGGTCACCTTGCTGTGCAACCAGCATTCCAAGGATCCACAGTGCATATGACCGGTACACAGATTCGCCGCGAGGCTCGGCGAGTGAAAGCACCTCCTCGTGACATGCGACCGCTCGTTCAATGTCCCCGTTCAGTCCGCAGGCCAGTCCGAGTCCGAGCAGATCGCCAATCACTCTGTGAATGTTGCCGACCTTGCGGAAGAAGTTGACAGCGGACTCGAAACAGGCGACGGCATGAGTGAGGTCCCCGGCGTACAGCGACAGGCGCCCTTCATCGGAGGTGACGAGCGCACCCATCTCGTCACCGCCGATCTTGGTTGCGACGACGCGCGCCTCTTCGATGCGAGCCGCAGCTGCGCGGAGGTCCCCCTGTACTCCGGCTAACATGCTGTCGGCGCAGAGCGCTTTGACTCGTCCGGTACTTGGTTGGTCGCCCTGACTGGCGAGGGCGAGGTCAAGCCAATGTCTTCCCTCACCCAAAGGACTACGCAAACGCCAGAACGGATAGAGGGCAGCGGCGATCTCCACGCCCGACTCCGATTCAGTCGGATCTGTCATCGAAAATTCGAGTGCCTCACGAAGATTCGTTTGCTCTCGCTGCAATCGCGTTATCAGCTCCACTTGTGACGGGCTAATCCATTCCACCTCCGCCCGCAGCGCCATCCTTTTGTACCAGTCGCGGTGGCGACGCCTAAGCTGCGAATCCTCCCCTGCCTCCTGCAACTTCTCACGTCCGTACTCGCGCAACGTCTCTAGAAGCCGGTACCGCACGACCTTGCCGGGCTCCTCACGGATGAGAATTGATTTGTCGACGAGCGAAACTACGTGATCGAGCAATCGTCCGGAATTCAATTCGTCTGCGCAGATTTCCTCCGCCGCATCGAGTTCGAATCCTCCTGCGAACACTGACAATCGGGCCCACAGTTGTCGTTCATGCGTGGTGCACAGTTCGAAGCTCCAGTCCATGGAAAGGCGCAGAGTCTGCTGACGGCCTGGCGCAACCCTGCTGCCACCTGTTAGCAATTTGAATCGGTCCGTGAGACGCTGCAAGATCTGCGTTACCGACATCGCTCTGAGCCGCGCCGCCGCCAGCTCGATGGGTAGCGGGAGGCCTTCCAAGCGGGAGCATATTTGGGCGACCGCCAGCTGGTTGTCCTCAGTTAGCTCGAAACCCGGGAGTGCGGCTGCAGCCCGCTCGGCGAAGAGGGTCACGGATTCGTATCGCGGAAGACTTCGTAAGGAAACTGAACGGTACGGATCCGGTACCGCCAGCGGGGGAACTCTCATTGCGGATTCGCCGCCGATACCGAGCGGTTCCCGGCTCGTGGCCAGGATACGCAGGTCCGAACAGGATGTGAGCAGTGTTTCGACGGACTTCGCGACCTCGTCAACGAGGTGCTCACAATTGTCCAGGACCAACAGAAGTTGTCGGTCCCTGAGATACTCGGCCAGCATTGTCAACGTCGGGCGAAATGATTGTTCTCTAAGTCCCAGACCGGTAGCGATGGTGTCCGGCACGAGAACGGGGTCTCGCAGGTCGCCGAGTCCTACCAGCCAGACTCCGTCACGGAATGCGCGCTTCACCTCCGCCGCAACCCGCAAAGCCAACCTTGTTTTACCGACTCCTCCAACTCCTGTCAGTGTTAACAGGCGGGAGGAGGACAGCAACCGTCTTGCCTCTGCTACTTCATGGCGACGACCGACGAAACTAGTCAGTTCTAGGGGCAAGTTTCCTAAATTGCTCCGAACGCCGGCTGCCATCCCATCGTCACTCTCGTCGAGATTCTTCACACAACGGTACCCGTTGGCGCCTTCACCTGGCATGGGTTGTCGGACTGTGCCCGCCGGAATTACAGTCCCTATTGACTCGGCTGGAAATCTCCGTCCTGCGCATCGGATTGTCCCCACCGGCGCCGGTTGGATCTCGTGTGAATCGGCCCGCCTACATCATTGGTCGGTGATGCGCGACCTCGTGTGGCGCGTCGACCCCGTTCGTCCTGGGATTCGCCTTGAATCTAGGACCATCCCAAACCGTCCTTGCGCTGGCGCGTAGCGGGCGTACATGCTTGTTTCCCTCCGGGGTGGTACGGCTCAGCCGCCTTGACGAAGACATCCAGATCATGGGTCAGCCCTGGAACAACAGCAGCGCGAAATCGCCGGCAAGCACGCCAGGTCGACGAAGTTGCCGTTCACCCACTTTCGTTGCTGAACAGCAATACTCCGCCGCGGATCGCCGGTAGTGGAGTAGGTGACTGCCGATCATGAGGATTCGCTTTCAAAGTCAGTCGATCCTGGGCAATGACTGCCAGACCATGGATAACGGTTCGACGCGATCGTTCGTAGGGCCAACTACAACGTCGCGATCAGCACCACCGCGGAGGCCGGAGTGGAGCAGTGCCGCATCCGTCAGGGAGCGTCTCCACCCCGTAGGTTGCGACATCCCCGCAACCTGCCGGAAGGTACCCGCACGCTCCGCGGTCCGTAGGGAGGCGATGGATGGGGACAGCACCCTGGACCGCTACCGAACTCACGATGGGCCTGCGGTACCATTAATACTATGATTGGACAGGCACCTGGCATCGTTGTGCGCCCCCGGAGGCGACGCCATGCCCGCTAACGCCGACGATTCACGGGCCACGCCTGTCCGCAAAGGTATTCACGAAGACCGAGTCCCTCGTCGGCGAACCAAGAGCCGGCGATCCCACAAGGCTGCCGTTGAAATCGCCCAGCTCATCGTCGATGACATTACCGATGACCGACTGGCGCCGGGAACACGGTTGCAGAGCGAACGAGACATGGTCGCCCGCTTCGAGGTGGGTCGCGGAACGCTACGTGAGTCGCTGCGATTCCTGGAGATGAGCGGGGTTCTGACAATGAAAGCTGGGCCCCAAGGCGGCCCCTTTGTTGCGGATCCCGATGCCCACGATCTCGCCGGCTCCCTCGGACTGTTCCTGCAGCTTCGAGCCGTGCCCTTCAGTCAGATCATCGCAGCCCGCGAGATTCTCGAGCCGGAGTTGGCAGGGCGGGCCGCCGTAGGTGCGTCAGAGGAAATCCGAGAGCTCATCGCGGACTCCATAGCTGGGATGGAAGCCTTCCTCGACAACGACGAGAACTTTCGCGCGGAAAACGACCGGTTCCACGCTGCGATCGCTACCGCAGCGGGGAATGATCTCTTCACCCTCCTTATCGTGTCGCTTCACCAGATCACCGATGGCATGCCGTTGGGTGTCAGCTACTCGATCGAGAATCGCGCCGCTGTGCTCAAGGCACACGTCACTATCGCTGACGCGATCCGTGCTGGCGACCCCGAAGGCGCCCGGTGGGCGATGCGCCGGCATATGCGCGAGTTTCATGAGTTCGTAAAACGGCGGTATCCGGAGGCCTACGAGCGGCCCGTGAAGTGGCGTGACGTTGCGCAGTAGAACGCGGGTCTCGTTGCCGCATCGCGAACTGGCGTGATCCGTGTGTTCGCGTGAATTCTCGGTGTTGTAGACGAATGACGAGGGCCAAATTGACGCCTGAGCTGCTGCATCCTCGCGAGACTGCGGTCGATGGCAGGCAGGCCGCGGACTACCCCTTCAGCGAATACGGCCTCGCGCGGTTTCGTTTCACCTCCGCGCGGCGGGGTACCGCGCTGCGTCTCGTCGCGAGGAAGAGGGTGAGAACGAAACCGAGGACAAGCAGCGGGACGGTCGCGAGGAAGGTGCCGGCGACGGTGTCCGAGAACGCTTCCAGGACTGGAATCTTCACCGCGGGCGATAGAGATGCGATGGTATCGGTCTTGGTGAGATCGAACTCGGCCGGCAGGGCCGAATGGTTCAGCGCAGTGGTCAGTCGCGGGTTGAAGGCGTGGTTGAACGCAGCCCCGAACGCTGCGACACCGAAAGCTGCTCCCATCGAGCGAGAGTATGTGACCATGGCGCTGACCGCGCCCAGGTCGGCGGGGTCGACGGCGTTTTGGACGGCAGCCATGATGACCATCGGCACCATTCCGATGCCGATACCGACCACAGCGAAGTAGAGGCCTAGTACCCAAGCGCTGGTGTGGGCGCTGAGGGTGGCCAGCAGAAGCAGTCCGACAATGTTCAGTGCCATGCCCGCAACGAGGCAGAGTTGCCACTTACCGGTACGTCCGGTCCATCGGCCGGCGAGCGCTTGGCTGATGACGAGGCCGAGGACAAGCGGGAGCATATGTACGCCCGAGAGTGTTGCGGAAACGCCGTGCACTACCTGCAGATAGGTGGGCAGGTAGACCAGCACACAAAACATCGCGAAATTGGCGATGAAGCCGACGAGTGCGGCAATGGATACCGTTGTGGTCGTCAACATGGGCAGTGGCAATACCGGTTCGGGTGCCCGGCGTTCGGCCGGAAGGAGGACGAGGAGCAAGACCACGGCCGCCGCCGCAAGGGCAATGGTGCGGGGGGAGATCCAGCCCCACTGATCACCAAAGGAGACGATCAGCACCAGGCAGACCGATAGGGCCGCGAGAATCGTCGCTCCGAGGTAGTCGATGGGACCAGTCCGGCGCTTGGCGCCCGCGGGTAGGTTCCGCGAAGCGAGTAGCAAACCGACCAGGCCGATGGGGAGGTTGATCAAAAAGGCCCAGCGCCAGGAGAGTTGGTCGGTGAATACGCCTCCCAATACAGGACCGAGAATGCTGGCTACGCCGTAGACGCCACCGAACATACCTTGGTATCGGCTCCGGTCCTCCGGACCGGCCACATCCCCCACCAGTGCAAACGTGAGGACCAGCATTCCGCCGCCGCCCAAGCCCTGTAGGGAGCGTGCCGCTACGAGCTGAATCATGTCCTGGGCCAATCCGCACAATCCGGATGCGACGAGGAACACGGCCATGGCAACCAGATAAAGGCGTCTGCGGCCGAACATGTCGCCGAGCTTTCCCCACAGCGGTGTCGATGCCGTTGTCGCGAGGAGGTAGGAGGCGCTGACCCAGGCGATGTACGCGAACCCGCCCACGTCGGAGGCGATCGCAGGCAGCGCGGTTGAGACGATCGTCTGGTCGAGGGCTGCGAGCAAAACTGCCATTATCAGCGCGCTCATGGCAAGACCTGCCGATGGCACTGTTCCGGCGTGCTCGGCAGAGTTCTGTGCGGGTTCCGTGGACGACGGAGTAGGCATGATTACCTCGGATCTGCAATGAAGGGCCTAGGGCACCTGCCTGACCAAGTCCGTCTCCCGGAGGGACGCAGGCGTTCCCCAAACGTTTCTAACTAACTGGTTGTTTGCCAGAATAGCATCCTTACAACCAACCGGTTAGTTATCAAATGTGGTCTTTCGCACACAGCCCGTCCACGATCACCGACCGGCCACGGAGAAATGCTAGAGACTCGGACACACCGTGTTGGCGTGGATCAACGCGGGTCTTGCGGTCGCTCCGTCGAGCCGGAAGCCTGGTTGCGTTCCGGTGCGGGATGTTCGGAGCCGACCAGGACGTCATCGAGGAAGGTGGACGGCACCGGTTCCCAATTGCTCTGCCAGTGGCCGTTTTCGACGTCTTGTCTCAGCTCACGGACGAGTGGGGGGACGTGTGGTCCACCGTCGAGCAGGTACTGCCTCAGGCCGATGCGGGCACATTTCGCCACGACTGCTGTGAGGAGGTGTTTGGCTTGCTCGGTGCGTCCTGCGGCGGCGAAGGCCTCCACGAGGAGTCGCTGCGCGTCAAGTGCAGCGCGTGGCCGGCCTCGCCCCTCGAGCGTCTGCACCCATTGGCCGGCCCAATCGCAGGCGAGTGCGAGCGTCTGCGGTGTCGCGTTGGGCTCGAAAAGGAGGAGCTGGATCGCGGTTGCTTCCTCGAGCTGGACGGTGGTTTCGTCGAGGCTGTCGACGGGAGTTCGGCGATGGGAATAGGGCGTAGCTACGATGCCGTCGAGTCGTTCTCCGGTCATTGGATGGAGGAGGATTCGTTCGTAGTCCATCCGCGCCTGTAGTCGTGGGAGTCCTCGGGTGATGGCGATGCGTGTGCCTTCGTCGAGGTACCGTTTCGCAGATTCGCTGTCGTTGCGCAAGGCCTTGATCCGTGCCCCGGTGGCATAGCGGGCCAGCATGAAATCCACGACCCCGCCTTGGTCACGGATTTCGTTGCTCTCATAAAGCAGCGGTTCCGCTTCGGTGATGTGACCTTGTTCGTAGAGCAGTTCGGCGAGGAGCGCGCTGGCAAGTCGCGCAGCCCGGGATTGGGTTCCGCCCAGGGTGGCACCCAAACGGAGCGCTTCGCGAAACTCGGCCTCTGCTTCGGCGAGGGCGAGTTTTTCACGGTGCGCGAGACCAGCGAAGCAATGCCCGAACATCACGCTGAAGGGGCCCGTTGTGCGATCGTGGTACGGACCCGCCCAGACTTGACGATCGATCGCGGTGTCGAATCGGAACTGATGGATGTCGACAAAAGTCGCGATGTCGGCGGCGGCGGAGACGACCCATGGGGGCAGTCTCCCTGGATCCCTCAGGCATCGGGACATCAGGTCGTCGACGCCGCCTATGCGATCCGATTCGATCGCGATGTGTCCTTGGACGACGTCAGCTTCTGAGCGCAATTCGGCGGTGTCGTGGTCGGTGCCCTGGTTCGTCTCGAGCAACCGGTAGACGCGGGCGAGTGCTGCGCGTGCACGGTGCGGCTGGACCATGGTGCACTCGGCCCACGCGGTGGTCAGTTGCAGTCGGGGACTGTGCTCGACCAACCCTGGGGGCAGTTTGGCGATCAACGCCAAAAAGCTCGCCATCTGGGCGTGTTCGAGCATGGACATGCCGTCGCGTTCGAGCAGGCGGACGGCTGTGGCTTGTTTTCCGGCCGCCAATGCATGATCAACCGCCTCACTGAGTAGCCCCCGGGTGCCGAACCATTCGGCGGCGATTTCATGCAGGGTGACGACGCGGTCGGGTTGATCTCTTTCGAGCCTTTTCTGGAGAAATTCCGCGAACATGTGGTGGTATCGGAACCACTGTCCTTCATCGTCGAGCCTGTGCAGGAAAAGGTCTCGTTCCTCGATGTCTTCGAGTATGGCTTGGCCTCGGTGGGATCGGGTCAGGACGGATGCCAGTGAGCCGCTGATCCGCTCGGTGACCGAGGTCGCCATCAGGTAGTCGAGCGTCTGCGGTTCGAGGGTGTCGAGCACGTTGTCCGCGAGGAACTCTCCGATGGAGTGATGCCGGCCGGACAGGTGTCCGATCAGCTCGCCGGGATCGGTGGTCTTGCGCAGCGAGAGCAAGGCCAATTGGAGTGCGGCCGCCCACCCTTCGGTGTTCGCCGATAGTTCGGTGATCGCCATATCAGGGAGTTTCAATCCAGATTCGGCGAGAAAGGCTCTCGACTCGTCAGGGCTGAAACGCAATTGGCTGGCATCTATCTCGGTCAATTCATCGAGCACACGCATACGGCTGAGTGGAAGCCCCATCTGGGTTCGGGTGATCACGATGATCTGCAGGTGGTGGCAACCGTTGTCGATCAGGAAGGCCAGGGCGGCGACGGTGTCCGGGTTCGTGACTCTGTGCCAATCATCGATGACCAGGGCGATAGTCCCTTCGGCCTGGTGAATCTCGTTGATCAAGGATGTGAGAATGTAATGTTCCGCCTGGTCTCCGTGCTCTTCCAGGGTTAAACCCATCTCCCGGGCGAGGGCCGGCCGCACTCGCCGTATTGCCTCGATGAGATGAGACAGGAACCACACCACATTGTTGTCATCGCGGTTGACGGTCAGCCATGCGCCAGCCACGCCGTCGTCGGCCAGATTCTCGCTCCATTGGGAGGCGAGAGTGCTCTTGCCGAATCCTGTGGGTGCATGAATGACGGTCAGTCGCCGCGGTTGGCCGGCGCGCAGGGTGTCGATGAGTCGGGTGCGTGGGACCAACTCGTGAGGAGTGTTGGGCGGGCGGAACCGGGTTGCCGGGGTAGGTGGAGTCAGCTGGGCGACTCGCGCTGCCCGGTCGCCGTGTTCGGCAGGTATCTCCTCGGGTGTGCGGAGATGAGTCGGCAGAGCCATTTCGTCGACGGGGAGGTGGTGGTGGGCCTGGATTTCCCGTAGTTCGTTTCCGAAGGTCGATGCCGTCGGGGGGCGTTGATCAGGATCGCCCGCCATCGCGTGTTCGATGGCACTGCTTACGTCGTCGGGTATCCCTCCCCCGCGCAGGTCGGGTACGGGTTGGGTGGTGATTCGCAGGAATTGGGCGACGAGTTGTTCGCCGCTACGCCGTTCGAAAGCAGCATGGCCGGTGATGGCGCAGAAGAGGGTCGCGCCGAGGCTGTACAGATCCGAGACCGGGGAGGGTGGTTGCCCGTGCAGCACCTCGGGGGCGGTGAAGGCTGGCGACCCGGTGATGGTGCCGGCCGCGGTCTGGAATCCACCGCTGATCCGCGCGATGCCGAAATCGGTCAGCTGTGGTTCGTTGTAGTCGGTGAGCAGAACATTCCCTGGTTTGACGTCACGGTGCAGTACACCGAGGCGGTGTGCCGTTTCGAGCGCCCCGGCGAGCTTGACGCCCAGGCGCAGCGCCTGTGCCCATCCGAGGGGGCCGCCGCGGCGGATTCGGGTGTCCAAGGAGCCGAGCGCCCGGTACTGCATGACCAGATAGGGGCGATCACTCGCTGTCGTCCCGACCTCGTGGATATCGACGATGTGAGGGTGACCGGACAGTTGGCCCATGGCGAGCTGTTCACGGACGAACCGTTCGCGATCCGCGGCGCAGAAGTCGGCGGTCAGTACCTTGACGGCGACGGTGCGGTTGAGGGCCGACTGCTGGCAGCGGTACACGATGCCGAATCCCCCGCGCCCGATTTCCGTGGCGTCGGTGAGTCCGACCGCAGCAAGTTCGGCGACGATGCCAGGGATCGGGTCACGCTGTGTCGTCGCCAGTGGTTCTGAGCCAGCCATCGTCGTCCTCGGCGCGAACGTGAACCGTGCACATCTGTGTAGCCATCTCGTCACCTCTCGCCAGTTTTCTCAGCATAGTTCCGATAAGTTCCGGTTCCGATGGGTCCGCGCTGTGCTGCCATCGCCGCCGGCCGAGAAGGATCAGACCCCACGGCGGGGTTGAGCCGTACGAGTCTCGCTTTACCCGCACGGCGCGTCGCCTACGGCAAACACTCACCCGGCCTCGACAGCGCTGGTGTCAGCGGCCTGGAATGCGCGAGTTTCGTTGCGGCCGTGGTTTGCACTGCTGTTCTCTCGGCGGCGAGAGAGGCCACGGTGCTTCCCCCTGGCCGCGACTCGACCCGGTGATGAGCAGGCCTACCCGTCAGACCGTTGATTCGTCCGGGCCTCTAGAAGGCACCCTTGATGAGGCCACCGTCGACGCGGATCGTGGCGCCGCTGACGTACTCTGCGTAGTCGCTGCAGAGGTAGGCCACTGCACCGGCGATCTCGTCGGGGTAACCAAAACGACCCCGATCGTTGGGGATGAGCGAGTTGACCGCGTTGGGTTCGATTTCTTCCCACGTCTGCCCCCAGCCGCGAGCAGGCCCAATGCTGGTCACCAATTCCTGTGTTGCCTCCACCAGGATCGCGCCGGGCGAGACGATGTTCGACGTGACCCTGGTGTCCTCGAGTTCGCGTGCGAGTGAGACCGCCAGGTTGTGTCGTGCTGCGAGCGTCGCGTTGTACTGCGGGTGCGTGTTCATCGGCTGCAGGGCGAGACCACCGCCAATCGTGATGACGCGTCCCCAGTTCTGTTCACGCATCTGCGGCACGAGACGCTGGATCATCCGCACACCGGAAATCACATTGGTGTTGTAGGTGAACGCCCATTCGTCCGGTGTCGCGTCCGCCCACGACAGGTGTCGGTAGAAGCCTGCATTGTTGACCAGGATATCGATCGGACCGCCGGCGAGAGCCGTCTGTGCGACCGCGTCCGCACCGGGGTCGGTGGCGAGATCCCCGAGCGCTACCACGGCAGCGCCGCCGGCGTCACGAATTGTGTCGGCGACCCTATTGGTGCGGGCCTCGTCACGGCCGTGAACGATGACGGTGGCGCCCTCTGCCGCCAGAAGCTTGGCGGTCGCCTCTCCTAAGCCGGCGCTCGAGCCGGTGACCAGGGCGCGCTTTCCGGTGAGATTCAGTTCCATGTTTCCTCCTGTTGAGTGGGTCGTAATCGGTGCGCCGACCAGGGAGATGGCGCTCAGGGTGTGGTCCTCGGAGTTTCGGTGCTCGTCGCCGGAGATGGGTGCAATGAAGCACAAGTGGGTGACGGCTACGGACCAGTGGGAAAGTCTGCTGCCCGACTCAATGCTGCCCACTTGTCGGCCTCTGCGGCGCGTTCGACGGACGATTTGTGTGCCATCTCGACGGCGCCGGCTCCGAGCAACAGCCTTCTCGGGGGATCGTCGGATTCGACGACATCGATGATCACTTTCGCTGCTCGTGCTGGATCGCCGGGTTGGGTTCCATCGTTCTCGCGCCGGTAACTGTTGACCGCGCCAACGGTGTGCTCGTAATCGGCTCCGACAGAGGGTAATTGCATCGACGACCCCTGCCAGTCGGTGCGAAACGCTCCTGGTTCGACGATGAGCACCTTGACACCGAATGGCTGCACTTCGTTGGCCAGTACCTCGGAGAATCCTTCCACGGCAAACTTCGCCGATTGGTACGCGCCCAGACCGGGAGTTCCACCAACACGTCCGCCGACGGAGGAGAACTGCACGAAGAAACCTCCGCGTTGCTTCCGTAGGACCGGAAGGGCGGCGCGGGTCACATTGACCACACCGAAGAAGTTGGTTTCGAGCTGGTTCCGGAAATCCGTGTCATCCATCTCCTCTATCGGAGCACTGTTGGCGTATCCCGCGTTGTTGACCACCACATCGAGCGCGCCGAACTCGACGACAGCGAATTGGACGGCAGCGCGCGCCGCCGCGGCGTCGGTGACGTCGAGCTGGAAGATCCGCCCACGGTCGTTGTCACCGACAAAGGTCAGATCCGCCGGGCGGCGCGCTGTTGCGACTAGGTTGTCCCCTCGATCGAGGACAGCCTTTGCGAGGTCGCGGCCGAATCCGCGTGAAGCTCCGGTGATAAGCCAAGTCTTCGCCATAGTTCTCTCCTCCACCTTTAGTAACTGACTAGTTGGTTATGCCTTTCCATCACACACCCGCCTACCAGGCGGGCCACTCCCGACTGCCCGTCGACCCTCGCCGACAGCTGGTCGGCAGAGAAAACCGGCGCGACTGCCGGGCCGCAGAACGAGAGGTGGATACGGTCCGATGTCCGGGAAAGGAGTGTTCGACCGGACATCGGACCGGGATCGTGATCGCCCGTCGCGGGAACGCGACAGGGCGGAGCGGGAAGCACTCGCCTGCGCCTGGTTGAGACCCGAGTGCCGATATCGAGACTCGGACAGGAACACTGCGTCTTTCCGATTGGCGTACATGACGCGCCCGCACAACACGACGAATCAGAACGCCGATCGGATCGTGCCACCGTCGACGCGGATCGTGGCACCGCTGATGTATTCGGCGTAGTCGCTGCAGAGGTAGGCGACCGCCGCGGCAATCTCGTCGGGGCGACCGAAGCGGCCGACGTCGTTCGGCACCCATTCGCTCGCCGCGGCGCGTTCGATCTCGTCCCATGATCCGCCCCATCCGTGTGCGGGTGCGATGCTGGTGACGAGCTCCTGCACCGTGTCCACAAGGATGGCCCCGGGCGCCACTGTGTTTGAGGTGACTCCCGTGCCCTCGAGGTCGCGCGCCAAAGATACGGCCAGGTTGTGCCGGGCTGCGAGGGTGGCGTTGTAGTGGGGTTGCACGGCCATCGGCTGGAGGCCGAGACCACCGCCGATCTGGACCACCCGACCCCACCCCCGTTCACGCATGCCGGGAACGAGCCTCTGGATCATTCGGACCCCCGATATCACGTTGACGTTGTAGGTCTGCGCCCAGATCGCCGCGGTGGCCTCCGCCCAGCCGACCTGGTCATAGGCACCGGCGTTATTAACGAGGATGTCGATCGGTCCGTCGGCGAGAGCGACGGCGGCGACCGCGTCAGCTCCGTCGTCGGTAGCAAGATCTCCGACCGCGACACTCGCCACGCCGTCAGCGGAGCGAATTTCCTCCGCAACCGCCTGCGCACGAAATTCGTTGCGTCCGTGCACCACGACGCTAGCGCCTTCGGCGGCGAGCAACTTCGCGGTGGCCTCTCCCAGACCCGTACTTGATCCGGTGACCAAAGCGCGTTTACCAGTGAGTTTCAGTTCCATTTTCGATGGTCTTCCTTGAGGCAGCGCCTGAACGGCTCGATATCTACAACCGTATACTTAGCCGAACCGAATGTCTACATCCGTATACTTCAGCGGTAGACTGCTTGTATGAGCCACGACGGGGCGGACCTCGCCCGGAGCAGCACCCCACCCAAGCGAGTACGCAACGCCGCCGCTACCCGGGAGGCGATTCTGCGCTCGGCGGTTATCGCTTTCACGCGGCACGGATACGACGGCGTGGGCGTGCGTGAGATCGCGCAGTCGGCCGGAGTCACTGCGATGTTGGTCAACCGTTATTTCGGCTCGAAGGAACAGCTCTTCACCGAGGCGGTCGATACCGCTTTCGCCCCACGAACAGTGTTGTCGGACAACCCAGCAACGCTTGCCGGTGATGTAGCCGCACGCCTGGTCGAGCGCACGGCACCAGAATCCGAGCATCTCGACCCCTTTCTGCTGATGCTTCGCTCCGCCTCGAACCCCCGGGCGGCGGAGATCGTGCGGGCAGGGGTGGAAAGGCACGCCGGACGGTACTTGAGCGAATTGCTCGAGGGTCCGGATGCGGACGAGCGCGCGATGCTGGCGCATTCGGTCATTGCGGGGTTCTGGCTCATGCGAAAGATGCTGGGCAGCACCGCACTCGTTACCGCCGATCCGGACGAACTCACCCGCCGACTCGAAGCGCTGCTGGTGATCGCCCTCTCCCCTTCCAGAGAGAAGTGACCAGATCGTCGTTCAACCACCACCGACGTCCACTCGAGATTCGCCGGCCGAGGCATCCCCTTCTCACCGACATCTTCGCGCCAGCAATTCGCGGGCCCGCGATGTGGGCGCATCGGGCCCGTCACACGCAGTGGCCCCCTAGCGACAGCAGCGTATATGTCTCAATTTTATTGCACTGCAGCTTATTCGGTTTGTCCTGAATCCGTGCAGCCTCGAACCGAACTAGGCCGATGTGATAAATCTGTCTCCAAATCTGTTCAGATTAACTGTATAGTTTTGCTTATGAAATCCGGTTCGAGCCGTTCGTCAGCGGCCGTTGATCTCGATCTAGCCATCCAGCGACTACGCGGTCGCATTCGGTCAGAGTCGGGGCTCGACAACTCTCCGTGGAGTCGGAGCCAGCTATCTGCTCTGGACCGGATCGTGCACGGCCCGCCGAGTACCGCGAGTGATCTCGCCGCGGCGGAATCCATGCGTCCACAATCGATGGCCGCGGTACTGGGCCCGATGGAACAGGAGGGCCTCGTGGTCCGGCACCGGGACCCCGAGGACGGCCGCCGCATGCTGATCGCAGCTACCGAAACGGGCCGCGAAGTGCTGCAGTCGGTACTCGAACTGCGCAATGCGTGGTTGACCGCCGCCGTGGATCATGTGTTACGCCCGGAAGAGTACGACGCACTTCCGGTGCTGGTCGATATCCTCAACCGGCTCGCCGACTGCGAGGTCCCACCGGTCGCTCGCCGCGCCGGTCGCTCCAGGGTGGCCCTTCTGTGAGCCCGGCCGTGCATACCCAGCAGCCCAAACCCATGCAGGCTGAGACGCCGAGTTGGCGTCTGATCACTCCGTTGCTGTTGGGCTCGGCGTTGAACCCGATCAACAGTTCGGTCATCGCGACCACCCTCGTGGCGGTAGGAAGCGCTTTCGGCGTCGGGTCGGCTGCTACGGCGAGTTTGGTTGCGGCGCTCTACCTTGCGAGCGCAATCGGCCAACCCGCCATGGGAAAACTCGCCGAAGTGTTCGGACCACGACGGGTGTTTCTCGGCGGGCTCGTGCTCGTGGCGCTGGGCGGGGTGCTCGGTACCGTCGCAGTGAATATGCCGATGCTCGTTGCCGCCCGCGTGGTGCTCGGAGTCGGGACCTCCGCCGGATACCCCACGGCGATGATGATCATCCGGGCGTGGTCGCAGGAACGACCGGCCGGCCGGACAGGAGGCGCCCTCGGGGCCCTGGCTATCGCAGGTCAGGTGACCGCGGCGGTGGGACTACCGCTGGGAGGGCTTCTTATTGCCATCGGCGGCTGGCGAGTGACGTACGTGATGAACCTGCCGTTGGCGGCCATCGGGTTGATCTTGACCCTCGTGTGGGTGCCGCGGGATCCGAGAACGGGGAGGACGCGATGGGCATCGCTCGTTCGGGATCTCGATCCGGGCGGGTTGATCCTGTTCGCCGGAACGATCGCCAGCTTGCTGTACGTGCTGGGCAACCTCGAGCACCCGAACTGGGTTGTCGTCAGCCTTTGTGGTGTAATGCTCATTTGCTTCGTCCTGTGGGAACTGTGGGTAGGCAAGCCATTCATCGACGTCGGATTGATCGCACGTAACCGCGCCCTGACCGGCACATACGTTCGGGTGGCGGTGACGTTCTTGTTGAACTACACGATCTTGTTCGGACTGACCCAGTGGCTTGTGGAAAGCCGAGCGCTGTCGGCAGGACAGACTGGACTCGTGATGCTGCCGATGTCGGTGATCGCGATCGTGATCTCGATGCCATTCGCCCGGCGGAACCTGATCAGGTCGTCACTCGTGGTGACGGCGATCGCGGCGATCGTGGGTACGACAAGTCTGCTGACCTTCACGACGAATACACCGATGTGGGTACTGGTCGTCGTTCCCACGATCTTCGGCATCATGTCTGGCCTCGGCATGATCGGCAATCAGGCCGCACTGTACCGTCAGGCCCCGGCCGAGAATGTCGGAGTGGCCGCCGGCCTGATGCGCACATTCATGTATCTCGGTGCGATCTTGTCGTCCGGTTTGATCAGTGTCTCGTTCGGTGACAACGCCACCGATGCGGGATTGCATTCGATTGTCATCGCCCTGATCGCACTCGCACTCGTGCTTGCGGTGCTCACCGCGACAGGTCTACGTCGTCTAGGCAACTTCTCCCCTCCCAGCTAGCTGACCAAATCCGATGGGCGGTACCGCGTTTGCGGTACCGCCCATCAGGGTTGTTTCAGGCGATCACTGAATGTGCGGAGCCTTCGAACCGGCAGACAGGACGCTCCGGGGCAGCAGGTCCACGAGGTCGTCATACGGCCACGGGCCCGTGTTCTCGTCACGGAAGATCGTCCGTGTCTCGACCGGATGGGTGTACAGACCGACCTTGCCGCCGCCGGTACGGAAAACGCAGCCGGTGACCTCCGACGCGGCTTCGGATGCGAGGTAGAGGACGATGGGAGTGGTCAGTTCCGGATCTGTGCGCGCCTCTTTCGCTTTGGCTCGCTTGGCGCTCATCACTCCCTGCTGGATGAGAGCGGCGTCCCGCTCGCTCGCATCCTGTGTCATACGAGTGGCCGCGAACGGTGCGATGGCGTTGACCGTGATCTTGTCGTGCTGAAGTTCCCAGGCCAGGTCGTAGGTGAGGCTGGTGACACCGCCCTTCGAGGCGGCGTAATGTGCGTTTCCCAGCGGTGCCGCCCACTGGTTCGACGTGGTGTTGATGATGCGCCCGTACCCGGATCGTCGCAGGACGGGAATAGCATGGCGGCAGATGGCGAACGTGCCCTTGAGGTTGACCGCGATGGTCGCGTCGAAGTCCTCTTCGGTGATGTCTTCGATCATCTGTTGCCGAACGATGCCGGCGTTGTTCACCACGATGTCGAGCCTGCCGAACTCATCGACCGCGGTGTCGACCACCCGGCCCGCACCCGCCCAGTCGGCGACTGATTCGTAACTGGCGACCGCCTCTCCACCGGTGCTGCGGATCGTGTCAACCACTTCATCGGCGGGTCCGTGTGTGGACCCGACGCCGTCACTGTCTACGCCGACGTCATTGACGACTACTTTGGCCCCCGCCGCTGCCAGAGCCAGTGCTTCACTTCTCCCGACGCCGCGGCCCGCGCCGGTCACGATTGCCACTCTTCCGACGAGCGGTCCGTCTGTACTCACAATCATCCTGCTTTCGTTGTTACGGTGCCGGTACTCCGGCTGGGAGGTCGATGAATTCGGCGGCGAACCACGCCATCGCGTCTTCGAGCGCTTCGAGGCTCGGGCTGGGAAGATCGATGAGGAACTCCGTGGCGCCGGCCTCGCGCCAGCGCGCCATCTGTTCGATGCACTTCTCACTGGCTTCACGACCGGGTTCAACGCTGGGGGCTGACGGTTGCCCTCGGGGCGCGCGCCCTCCGAGCGGAGCCAAAGGAACGATGATTCGGAATCCCGGTGGCAACTGTTCTTCGCGGGCAGCGGCTAGTCGCGCCACCGTCGCGGTGACCTGGTCGGGTGTGAGGGCCCACGGTGTCCAGGCATCGCCGAAGCGCACCGCACGGCGCAGGCCGACGAGGCGATCGCCGCCGATCCATACTGGCGGGCGGGGTCTCTGCACGGGTCTGGGAAGACACACCAGGTCATCGATGTCGACGAATTGGCTGTGTTGGGTCGTGGGGTCGCCATCCCACAACGCGAGGACTGCTCTGAGATAGTCGTCGGCGATGTCACCACGATGCTCGAACGGGACGCGAGCGGCGTGGGATTCGTACTCTCGCCGACCTACCCCGAAGCCCGCGATGATCCTGCCGCGGGAGAGGACGTCGAGTGTCGCGAAGGCCTTGGCGGTGATCAGTGGGCTACGTAGGGGAATCTGGTAGACGTGCGTGGCGAATCGGATGCGGCTGGTCAGCGCTGCGAGGTAACCAACGGTGCCGATCGGATCGAAGAAGCGTGGACTCCCATAGAGGGCCGATTCCGCGGCGGCGATGGCGGCGTGGTCCCCGACTGTCACGTAGCTGTAGCCCAGCGATTCGGCCTTGGTCACTATTCTGGCCAGGCCTTCGGGGTCCGCCGTATCTTCCCAGGGCTGGAGGTTGATTGGCTGCACGATCGGTGTGAAGAAGCCGAAGCTCGACGTCAGGGTCTCGCCAAGCCGAGCAGGGTAGGACCGGTCGCCAGGCCGGGATGCTGTTCGCCCGAGGTGGCCAGCGGTCATTCCGCGGGTGGGATCGGTGCTGGGGCTCGACATCACGAGAGGATCGGCACCACGGCCGCGAGTTGGGAGGACTGCGTGTGGCTGCTTGAAGGACTGCGACCGATAACTTGTGCCGGGTCCTCGCTGACATGGCGATCGTTCATCCTGTTACGTCCATTCCTCGCTTCCGCGTGTTGCGGGGCAGTATTCGCTATCCGAATGGCTGGGACACCTACCGAGCGCGCAAACACTTCGGCTTCGTCTGCAGCCATGATCGTGGTCGGATCCTGCACAGACACGATCTCGCTGTAGACAGCGGCGGCGGTCAGCCCCGCCGCCTCCACGAGTGCGAGAGCTTGACGGGCGACCATCGCCTCACCGTCGCCGTCCCGCGGTCCCGCTACCACCGGCAGCAGGTGCCCCGGTCGTGTGAAATCGTCGGCCTGCGCGCTCGGGTCCGCGATCAGACGTGCGGTGCGGGCTCGGTCGTGCGCGGAAATTCCTGTGCCTACACCGTATCTCGCGTCGACTGACACCGTGAACCCACCCTGGACTGCCTGACGGAAGCTATTGTGCATGGGCGGCAGGCCCAGCCGGTCCGCGACGTCCGCTGAGATCCCGACTCGCAGATACCCGGTGCCGTGTCGAACAGCGAATGCCATCAGGTCGGTGGTGGCGTATGCCGCACCGAACACCATCAGTCCCTCGTTTCGGAGGGCATCGAGAACGACTACCGCTCCACCGCAGGCCAGCCAAGTCGCTGGATCAGCGATAGCGCGCTGGCCAGCAACCCTGAGCCGGGTCATCGGCCCAGCGTTCCGCTGACCGTGGCATGCGTGCCGAAGGTACGTCGGTGGTAGGTCAGGGGGGCACCCTCCCCGAGCCCGACCGCATGGACCAGTCCGGTGACGATGAGATGGTCACCCCCATCGAGAAGATCGGCTGTAGTGCACCGAAAGAATGTGCTCGACGCTAGCCGCGGAACACCGTCGTGCCAGTGCCAGTCAGTGGAGGTGAAGTCTCCCTTTCCCTTCCTGGCGAACTTCTTTCCGGCATCCTCGGCCTCGGTCAACAGGATGTTCACGCCGAACGCGCCGAACTCCCGCACTGCTGCGAGGAGGCCGGATGCGCGGTCGAGAGCAATCAGGATCATCGGCGGGGCCATGGACAAGGAACAGAAGGCGCTGACGGTGGTCCCGTACGGTTCACCTGCGTAGTCACGGGTGGTGCCCACGGCTACCGGGGTGCAGATGTTGCCCATCGCTTCCCGGAAGAGGTTCTCGTCGATTAGCTTCTCGACGGCAGTAGTGCTCATCTCGACCTCCCTATCGCCATTCATACAGCACGTTATCCGCGCAGACCGGCCTCTACGAGGAGCGGATAGGTTTCGTTTCGGAATCGCGTCATGTCTTCGATGTATCGAGGGAAGGACATCAGTACACCGTCCAATCCGCAGTCGGTCAGCGTGCTGAGTGTGTCCACGACCTGTTCGCTGGTACCGATAATCGGGAAGCCGGCCCAGCCTCCGATGAACTGACGCTTGATCTTCTCGAGAGCCTGCGGTGGGATCGATTGCGAATTCAAACCCAATGTGGACACCAGGTTCTCGGCCGCTTCCCAATCACCCTTCACATCGACGTAGTAGTCGTGGAATGTGTGGGCAGCCTTTTCGGTTTCGTCTTGGACCACGTATGAGTTGGTCCACACCATGATCTCCCGGCCGTACTCTTCACGTGCCAGCCGCTTGAACGCGGCGACCTCTTCTGCCATTTCCTCCATGTCATATTTGGGTGCGATGAACACGACATCGCAATACTTGGCGCCGAAGTGACGTCCCGCAGCCGAACCACCGGCGTTCATGACCACCGGGTGCGGCTTCTGGATAGGGTGAGGTGCGATCGACGCATCGACCACCCGGAAGTACTTGCCGTCGAAATTGACCGGCTCCTCGCTGGTCCACAGGGCTTTGACGATCTGGAACCACTCGACAGCCAGGTCATATCGCCTGTCGTGCTCGAGCAGCGGGGCGCCGAACATCTCGATCTCGGGCGTGTTCCACCCGGTGACGATGTTCAGCGCGAAACGCCCATTGGTGATGTGATCGATCGTGGCCGACTGCTTCGCCGCCATCACCGGATGGATGGTGGAGACGTGAGAAGTGGCGAAGACACCGGTGCGTTCGGTAACGGTACCCACACCCGCAGCCCAGGTGAAGCATTCGAAACCGGCCCCGTTGAAGTTGGACGGACCACCGAATCCGCGCCACCTTCCGACCGGCACGACCGCCTCGAAATTCATGCCATCGGCCAGCTTTGCAAGTTCGATGGTGTTGGGCCACTCAGCTTGCAGTACCCCGTCGATGGTCGAGATGGCGCAGCCGCCCTGGAGGTTTGTCGAGAACGTGCCCAACCGCAGCTTGCGGTCGCTGTAGACGGGGTTGCCGGCTTCCCGGAGGGAGTCCGCACGGGTTGTGGTCATGATTTCGTCCTTCGTCGGCGACCGTTGCCGGTCGAGAGATGGTGAGGTGAAACGCGTCCGGCGGCACGGCCGGGATGCTGACGAATCGTCTCGGCCGAGACGTGGTGGGCCGAGGTGGTCGTCTGCAGCGCACAGCTACGGGCACACACTCACTGCGTCGATCATCACCTTATTCCATATGTTGTGGCACAACGTTTTACAAGCCGTTCATAGATCGAGGACGAGTTCATCCGATGCGCAGCTGCCGACGCAGATGATCATCGCCTCCCCTTCGGCACGCTCCTGCTCGGTCAGCACGGTGTCTCGGTGAACAGGCACACCACCGCACACCTTGGTGATGCACGTTCCGCAGAATCCCTCCTCGCAGGAGTACGGAACCTCGGGTCGGACAGCCTGAACGGCTTGGAGCAGCGTCGTTCCGTCCTCGACTTCCACGGTGCGATCGCTGCGCGCCAGCCGGACCCGGAAGGGACGATCATGCCGGGTCGCGTCGACGTCCTCATCGCTTCCGGAGGCCGGAGCCCCGAACAGCTCGAAGTGAACGGACACGTCCGGCCTGATCTCGGCCGCAAGGGCACGAAGCGCATCGAGCAGAGCCGTCGGTCCGCAGCTGTACACCGCGCCACCGACGCCGACGCCTTCGAGGATCGCCCGCAGGGGAAGCAGTCCCGAATCGACCTCGGGGACCACGTGGACCGTCGAATCCGCCCGAGCACCGAGCGCGGTCAGGTCTCGGGTGAACGCCATGGTCTCCGAAGACCTGCCGCCATAATGAAGGGACCAGGGCACCTGCCCGCCGGCAACCTCCCGCACCATGCTCAGTATCGGCGTCACGCCGATGCCTCCGGCGATGAAGACGTACGACTCGGCAGGCTCGAGCGGAAAATGATTCCGAGGCCCCCGGATCCACAGCTTCTGCCCCACCATGACCGAGTCGTGGATCTCGGCAGATCCACCTCGGCCGCTATCGTCGCGGAGCACCGCGATGGTGTATTGACTGCGGTCCGACGGGTCGCCGCACAGCGAGTACTGGCGAATTAGCCCCGAAGGTAGCGTGACCTCGATGTGCGCGCCCGGCGCCCATTCCGGCAGATCCGATCCGTCGTCGCGAACCAACTGCAGGGAAATGACCTTCTCGGCTTCCCAACGAATCTGAATCACTTTGGCCAAGTTGAGCTCAGCCGTCGCAGCGCCTGCCATAAGCACCTGGACCTCCTGGTCGAACGTGGTGACGAGCCGCCGTGTGCCGGAGGTAACGAATGGCGTCACCTGTGGTTGGCATCACGTTGGTCTCATGAATAGCCTAATAATGGGATACGAAGGGGTCAATCGCCAAAGCGACGGGATAAGTGCTGGTCGACACCGCAGCTTGGCGCGGAGTCGACCCGCAGGACGCAGGGGAGGCAACGTCGCAGTTCACAGCATTTATCGCCCGGTGCCCAGCCGTTGCATGCACCGGGAGAGGGGAAGCCCGGGCCGTGAACCGCTCGCCCGCTCCGGGAGGCAACTACCATAATGATAGGACCGTGTTGGAGAATGGAGTGGCCATGATCACCGAAGTGAACGACCACGGACTGGATAGTCCCCCCGAAGCGGATCGGCAGCCACGGAGGCGACCGACGACACGGCGCGCATACAAGGCTGCCCTGTCCATCGCCCAGCACATCGTCGACGACATCACCACCGGCAGGTTGCGCCCGGGCACCCGACTCGACCGCGAGCGCGAAATGTTGGTTCGCTTCAACGTGGGACGCGGTACGCTGCGCGAGGCGCTGCGCTTCCTGGAGATGAGTGGCGTGATCATGGTCAAGGCCGGACCACAGGGCGGTCCCATCGTCGCGGAGCCGAATGCCCACGACCTCGCCGGCATGCTCGGGTTGTTCTTCCAACTTCGGTCTATGCCGTTCAGCGCACTGGTCGACGCACGCGAGTTGCTCGAGCCCGAACTGGCCGGTCGAGCAGCGGAATTCGCAACCGAGGATGTCGTACAGGAAATCGTCGATTCGGTGCGGGGCATGGAAGCGTTCCTTGCCGACGAGGAGAATTTCATCGCCGAGAACGACCGATTCCACGACATCGTCGCCGCTGCGGCCGACAACGAGATGTTCGCGTTGCTGGTCTCGTCGCTGCACGCGATCACCGACGGGATGCCCCTCGGCATCAGCTACCCCATCGAGCGCCGAGAAGCGGTGTTGCGTGCGCACTCGGCCGTGGCCGACGCGATTGGTACGCACGACGCGGAGGGTGCCCGCTGGGCAATGCGCCAGCACATCAAAGAGTTCCACAAGTACGTCAGGACTCATTTTCCCGATATCTACCGGCAACCCGTGAGGTGGCGCGACATTGCCGACTGACACCCTACGAACGGGTGCCCGGCGCCCTTTCACGTCACTGCGGGTACGCAACTTCCGACTGTTCTTCCTGGGCCAACTCGTCTCCTCTACCGGACAGTGGATGCAGACCCTCGCACTGGCCCTGTTCGTCCTCGACGAATCCGGCAGCGGTGTCGCGCTCGGCACGGTGACCTTACTGATGTATCTGCCGCTGCTGGTGGTGGCTCCCTGGATCGGTGCAGCGCTCGAGCGGTTGCCGCTCCGCAATGTATTGCTCGTGTCCCAGGCGGTACAAGCGGCACTGGCGGCGATCCTGTGGTCGATGTCCGCGATCGGCACTCTGACAGTTCCGTTGGCGTTGACCGTGGCTGCCTGTTTCGGGCTCGTACAGCCAGTAGACAACCCTGCCCGGCGAAGCTTCGTGTTCGAGATGGTTGGCCGCGAACGAGTGGCAAATGCAGTTGCGCTCAATTCGACGCTGATGACGGCGTCGCGGCTGGTCGGCCCGGCGATCGCGGGGCTGCTGGCCTCCACGGTGGGTTTATCCTGGTGCTTTCTCGCCAACGCACTCTCCTACCTCGTAATTCTCGGCGCACTTTCCCTGATGCGAACCCGGGACCTGCACACCGAGCGAACCGTCGCCGGGGCACAAACAACCGAGACGTCGTCACACGCGTCCGTGCTGGACGGGTTTCGCTACGCCCTACGCGACCCCCGGATTCGGTGGCCGCTAATACTGACGGCGGTGGTCTCACTGCTGTTGCAGAACTATCCCGTTCTGCTTCCCCTGCTCGCACACGAACGCATGAGCACGGGAGCGTCCTCGGCCGGTTTGTTGTTCAGCGCACTGAGCGCGGGCAGCCTGCTCTCCGCATTGACGGTGGCGGCCTTGGCGCCGACGGGGACGCGGGTGGTGGCAGTGTCCGCGCTCTGTTACGGAATCGTGGTCGCTGCTACATCTTTCACCTCAGGTATGGCCGTCCTGGGAATGCTCTTGGTCTTGCTCGGTGCTGCGGATCAGGTCTTCTCCTCAACGGCTAACGCGACATTGCAAATTCAGTCGGATCCGCGCTACCGGGTGAGGGTGATGTCGCTGTTTTCCGCCTTCTTCATCGGAATGCAAGGGGTCAGTGGCGTCCTTGTAGGAGCCCTCGCCGACCTTTTCGGACCGACCGCGGCCATGACGGTCGGCGGCGTCGGGGCGATCGTGGTGGCCGCGATCGTGTTGGGGGTCAACCGGCGGCGCAGACCGCCGCAGGACCGCGGAAACAATGAGGCTCGAAGGACCAAACCAGCATCGCCGTAGTCGATCCGGTTTGCCACTCGGGTGGACTCCGAGTCGAGCTCCTCGCCGCCGTGAGGCACCCGGCGTTACACGTCATCGCTCCGTCCTCGTCTTTCCCTGCCGTCCGGGGACGTTTCGACATCGAAGACATCACGTCCCAGCCGGTGCAACGCAAGGGCGAGGGCCAAGCGGGTCCGCCCCTGAGCAGTTCGGAATGAGTAGCCGAGTTCTTTCTCCAGACGATCGCAGTGAGCCTGCACGGTCGAATGATGTAGTCCCAGCTCGTGCGCGGCCGCCCGCACCGTCGTGTTCAGCTCCATCGCCTCGAGTACCCTGCGAGCGATGTTCGAGGACGCGGTCGCTGTGCCGATCGCAATCGCATCGGGGTGTGGCACAGGGCTCGCGTCGTGCGCTCGCACCAGCAGCGAGAGGGCACCGAGGTCCCGATAAGTCACCGTCTCACCGGCACGCGAAAGCCGGAGTGCGACAAGTGCCTGGTCAAAAGAGTCGGCGAGTCGCTCGACGGTGACGGTCTCACCGATCCCGCAGGTTCCGGTGACTGGCTGCGGACAGTCCGCTCCCGCGACGATCGCGCGAACACCTCCGAACCGGGTGCCGACCACCGCATCGATGTGTGTCACCCCGATCGGCGCCGGATCGGTGGAGATGACCGGCATTACGATGAGATAGATTTTCGAGCCGGCCTCCAGGCCGAGGCGGCGGGCGATCGCCAACTTGGTTCCCAGAGCGGCTTCGCGGTCGAGGAGCGCCTCGAGTGCACCAGCGTGGTCGGGGACTGTGCCCATGGTGCGATCGATCGTGATCTGAATCGACGAGGCCAGCCGATCGAGGACGGTCTCGTCGTTGATACTGGTCTCGGTGTTCCGCTCCACCCACACCACGCCCCCGTCCAGGTCGCCCAATGGGCGCCGAGTCCACAACGCCAGTTCTTCGGCACTGGGCATCTGCGTGATCGGGGTGCCGCGTGAATCCACGCGTCGCACCAACCGATGTGCGGGATACACCGCGCCCACAGCGCAACCGGTGAGATTTGCTGCCGCGCGCATGAGCGCAGAAATGCCGACTCGTCTCCGAATCAGCCCATCGAATTGCGTGATGATGCGTAATGTCTCGTTGACGTCAGTGTCGATACCATCAACCCGGCCGAGCAACTCACGCATCCGGCCGACTTCCGCGCGTGGCTCCTCAGTGGCGGCCTTATCGCTGCTCATGCGATCCCGCCGTCGACCATCCTGGTCGGTTCCGCCCGCCGGCGGGACGACGTGCGGAATAGGGGCTCGGCGGCGTGTGGGTTTCGGTCGTCGATTATGAACATCCGCGCTACCTCCAGCGATAGTGATCTATGCCACTCTATTCGCCACTCGGCGGGGTGTCGCCCGCCACTGGTGCGCAAAGAGCCCGCTCAATCCCGCCGTCCGGCGGCCTCGTACTGGCGGTCGTCGAGCCGGGCGAGACGTACGGCCAAAGCGACGATCCGCGACCGATCGGGGTAGCGGACGAAGCTGGAACCCAGAGCACGAAGGAGGCGGAAGCCGAAGGTGACACGGTCGAGGCCGAAACGCACCCAGATCTCTTCCGCGGGGATGTCGCCGAAGGCCACCCACTTCGCAGCGAGTTCGATCATCTCGGTGATGTGGTCCGGACGGGACTCGATCCTTCTCTTGCCACGATTCTTGCTCACGCTCCGCCACCTCCTTGGTTGTAGGGCGAGGACGACCAGTGACAACAAGTGCGCCGTCGTGGCGGCCTGGTCAGGCCGCCACGACGGCGATCAGTGCTGACTGCCTTCAGCGAGCAGCACCGACAGCGGCATCCAATGCCGGAAGGGAGTAGAGCGAGAGAGCGTTGCCGTAGAAGATGGCGTCCTTCTCGGCCGTGTCGAGGAAGTCAAAGCCCTCGATGACCGGCTTCAGATCGTCGAGGTCGCGCCCGGTCGTGGGATCCGGAGCACTACCGCTTCCTGGCTTTTCGGTACCGAACAAACACCGGTCCGCTCCTACTGTCCGGACCAGCAGTTCCAGCGCCAGCGGCGCATGCAACACGGTGTCGAACCAGAGACGCCGCAAACTTTCGTCGAACGACTCCTGCAGCACCTGGCCGGTCCGCAACTTGGGGTGCAGTCGAGCCGCCCGCCAGCGCCCGATCTGGTAGGGGACCGAGCCGCCACCGTGTGAGACGACAATCTTCAACGTCGGGAAGCGTAGGAACACCTCCGAATTGAGCAGGGAGAGCACAGCGATGCTTTCCTCGGTGATGAAGTGCTCGCTGTACGATTCACGACCGTTCTGGCAGCTCGCGGAATGGATGAGTGCCGGCACATCGAGTTCGACCATCTTTTCGTACAGCGGGTACCACCAAGGATCGCCCAACGGGGGCACGTAGCCGCTTCCCTCGGACGGGTCCGGGTTGAGCAGGCAGCCGACCATCCCCAGATCTTTGATCGCCTTTTCCAGTTCACCCGCCCACTTCTCGGGTGTTTCCCCGTATGCCTGGGGCAGTCCGGCGACGCCGGCGAGGCGGCCGGGGAACTGCTGGACCTGGCGAGCGATCGCCTCGTTCACCTCCGCCGTCCACCAGTGCACGACCTTGGACGGGGTCGCCGAATGCGATGCCTGGAATGGACGCGGCGAGATGAGTTGGACGTCGGTGCCGACGCTGTCCATCACCGCCAGCGTGCGGTCGCCGTACTCCTCGAGCTGCGCATCGGTAACACCGGAACCGTTGCGGCCCTGGCCTCCTCGGGAGGATAGCAACGCGGCCTGGTACGCGTACAGCTCCGGCGGCGCGTTCAAATGGGCGTGGGAGTCGATGATCATGACTTCTCCTGGTAGAGCGATTGGTGGGTGAAAACAATGGAGTGGGTCGCCGCCGCTTCATAAATGGCCAGACACGTGGCAAGGGTTCCCAGCCCCCACTCCCCGTCATGGATCGGGATCCGGCCGTCGAGCGTCTGGTCCATCTCGACAAGCGCCTGATCCCAGACCGAGGTTGCGGGGTCGACGGGCAGGTCGGTCAGTTGTCCGTCGGAATACAGGTGCAGACCACCGGGGTGGACTCGAACGCCGCCACCGGTGAAAGTGGCGAACAGCTCGTCCGCCTCGGGTACAGCTCCGGAACCGTCGTAGTAGGCGTTGGCCTGTACTCCGTTGGCGAAACTCAGCTGCGTCGAGAATCCCTGTTCGGCGCCTCCCGCACCGCCGTGGAGGGCTCCGGAAACCGCGCGCACATCTCCACCGCAGATCAGTCGCACAATGTCGATCTGATGGGCCCCTTGCCGAAGCAGCAGACCGTTGCCCACTGCTGCATCGAGGTCGTGCGCCGTACGGGTCCGGCGGCGATGCCAATCGGTAAACGAGGTCGCCTGCACCGACAGCAGATCACCGAGCCGACGGTCGGTCACGATCTGCCGCAGCACCCGATAGCGGGGGTCGTAGCTCACAGTGGGGCCCACGAGCAGGCTCACCCCGGCACGGCGTGCGCAATCCACAGCCTCCCGTGCGTCAGCGGCGGTGGTCGCCAACGGTTTCTCGCAGATGATGTGCACACCGGCCGCGGCCGCGGCGGAGACGGCGCCCAGGTGGTGCGCTGTCGGCGCCGCGACGTACACCACGTCCACTGTTCCGGAGGTGACCAGTTCGGTGGCATCGATGAAGGCCGGGCAGCCCCATTCGGCCGACACTCGGTTTCGAACATCCGGATCGGGGTCCGCGAGGCCGGTGAGCACGAACCGGTTGCTGCGTAGGACAGCGCGGGACATCAACGCGCCGGCAACGCCGGCACCGACGATCCCGAGTCTGCGAGGAGCGTGGAAACGCATGTCGGTCAGCTCAGCCCGTAGATGTCGAGTGTGGTCTCGCCCGCCGCGATCCGGGTACGGATCTTCTCCTCGGACCGTTCCCGCTGCAGTGCCCGCTCGACGACGGCCTTGACCTGGCCGGCATCGATGGCAACCACACCGTCGGCGTCACCGACGATGATGTCGCCCGGGTGCACTGTCGTCGAGCCGAGCTGGATCGAGACGTCGAAGCCGCCCGACGTGGCATCTTTGCCGGTTCCGCGAACGCACAGTCCCCGGGCGAACACCGGGAATCCGATGGATTTGAGGTCGGTCGAGTCTCGGACCGAACCGTCGATCACCAAGCCGGCAAGTCCACGTTCGGCTGCGGCATGGGCCAGGATGTCGCCCCAGTAGCCGTACTCGATGTCGGTGTCGGCAGCGGCGACGAGTACGTCCCCCGGCTGGGCGGCATAGAGTGCGCGGTGGAGCCAGATGTTGTGCCCCGGTGTGAGGTCGACAGTGAAGGCGCGGCCGCAGATCCGCCATGCCGGATCGAGCGGTCGGATCCGCGGGGGCAGCGGGGTGGCGCCGGACTCGTGGAGTGAGGCGGCACCGAGTTCCCGCAGGGCCGGAGACAGAGTGGTCATCGCGTTTCCTCTTCGGCGGTTTGCAGCTGGTGATAGCCCGCCTGCGCGCGGGCCTGATCGAGACGCGCTCCGCCAGCGACTGCAAGGCGGATGCGTTCTTCGGCATTCTCGATGGCCTCGGCGACGGCGAGGACACGTTCGACCTCGGCCGTCGCCAACACGACCACTCCGTCGGCGTCCGCGACGACGAGGTCACCGGGGTGCACGATGACGTTTCCGAGGGCGACCGGTACCCCGGTTGCCGCCAGCCGCACCCGGTCCTTGCCGGTCTGCATGTTCCGGCCTCTGGTGAAGACCGGGTACTTCAGTGCCAGGCTCGGTGCGACGTCGCGGCAGACACCGTCGATGACCGTTCCGGCGATTCCGCGGGAGGAGGCGACGTAGGTCATGATGTCTCCCCAGACAGTGCAGTCGAGCCGGCCTTCGTTGTTGAGCACGACGACCTCGCCGGGGGCGACGTCATCGATGAAGTCGCCGACAGTGCCACCATTCTCGTCGACCGGTTCGTACTGGCCGGTGAACGCCGGCCCGCAGAGCCGGAAGCTCGGGTCGAACGGCTGGATGCCTGGGACGGCACCCGGCAGCCCGAGCTTGTCCAACGCATCCGACAGGGTCGAGGTGCTGATTGCACCGACCCGGGTGAGCAGTGTGACGTCGGGCAGGGTCGAAGTGGTTGTTTCGTCAGCCGGCATTGAGCATCTCCTCGTAGTTGCGTCCCATGACCTGTGATGGCAGCAGGCCTCGCCTCAGGTCCTCGGTCATGAGGCGTTCCTTGGCCACCAGCCGTTCGGCCGTAGTGAGGACCCTGCCGATGTCCGAGGCGCTGACAAAGGTGACGCCGCTGCCGTCGGCGATGACGTAGTCGCCGTCGGTGACGGTGACGCCGTGGATCTGTACGGGGTCACCGACGCTGTCCTCGACGAAGCGTCCACGCGCGGTGAACGGCACGGTGGTGAGCGCGGACACCGGCAGTCTCAGTTCGCGGATCTCGTCTACGTCGCGGCAGGCGCCGTCGACGATGACCCCGCCGACGCCCTTGATGACGGCGGCTTGCGCGAGCAGACCGCCCCACGAGCCGGCGGTGGGTGTGCCTCCGTGCTCTTGCTGGACGACGATGACCTCGCCGGCGTTGGCCCGCTCGATCGCCGCGGTACCTAGATGCCGACTACTCGTTCGTCCGTCGGCGGGGACCGTGCGCATCGTGACTACTCGGCCCGCCGTGCGGCTGCCCTCCCAGACCGGGCGTAACCCTGCGACACCACCGGTCAGCCCGAGCGTGTCGAGCGCATCGGACACTACGCATGCGTCGAGGTCGAGTAGGCGATCGCGGTAGCTGTTCACAGCGATCTCGTCCACGTCAAAAATCCCATGCCGCAGCCGGATCCAACTGTGGACCGGTAGGCGGGGATGTAGTCGACGACCTTGGCGGTCGCGTCCTCGAGCGCTGCACCGACGACGATCCAGTTACGGATCTCCGAGCTTCCCTCGGTCAGGCCGGCGACCGGGATCTGCGCCAGTGCCTCGTGGTCGTGGCGTTCGAGGGCGCTGAGAAGACCCCGGTCGAGGCCCTCGTCGATGATGGGGTGCGTGAGTCCACCGGATGCAATGAGAGCGACGCGCAGGTCGGAGTCCCAGCTTTCGATGGCGGCGCGGAGTCCCTGCCCGAGTTCGACGCACCGCCGCGGTGTGGGCTGGTTCGGGGGATAGTAGGTGTTGAGCATGATTGGGGCCAGCGGCAGGCGAGGCAATCCCTCGAAGAGCCGGCGGTAGATGAAGGTGAATGCGTGCCCGAGGCTGCGGCCGGTGGGCTGCTCGCTGAACTGGGCGATGTCGAAGCCGTTTTCGACGAGGTGCTCGACGAGATGCTGGCCCAATTCGGGAACGGTGCGGTAGGTCTCGTCCACATCGGCGTGGTAGTACTCGTACGCCGATTCCATGGTTTTCGGATAGACCTCCATTCCAGGGGGACGATCGTCGAGGGACTCGCCTCGGAAGATCGCGACCGCGGGCATGATGTCGTCTAGGAAGAGTTCGCGCTGATCGTCACCAACGACCAGGAGGACATCGGGTTTCATCTCGAGCAGTTCATCGCGCGTGCGCTCGAGCGCTTCCTGGCATGCCTTGTGGCGGGCCTCGATCTGCCGAATCTCGATCTCCCGAGCGAGTTCCTCGGGTGTGCGTGGTGACGACGGAAGATTGAGTTCCTTCAGGTGCGGCTGCTCGAGGTCACCGTGTGCGCGCCACCCGCCGGGTTCGATTGACAGCTGCGGGCTGTGTGACACTCCCGCGCCGCCGACAATGTACGCCATGTGTATCCCTTCCAATCTTGTTGATTTGTCCGGCTTACAGCCGGACACTCACGTCGGCGGCGGATCCGAGCGAGTGACGGTAGTAGTCCCATGTCCACTCCGCGTAGGTCAGAGCGGCTTTACGGCTGTTGACGAAGCCGAAAACGTCTTCGGCGTCGGCTTGGGTCAGCACGGCCGGTTCGGCGCCGGGTATCGCGTAGGTCGAGAGCGTCAGGTCGGCCAGGGTTTCGAGCTTGATCGCCCGCACTGTGGCTTCCTGCAGTGTCGCTCCGACCGCGACCACGCCATGGCCTCGCAGAAGACACACGTCCTTGTCGTCCATCGCGGCGGCCAACTCCCCGCCGCGCTCGGGGCGGTCGATCAAGACGGCCCGTTCGTAGATCGGCACGCCGCGAACCGCAAGTTCCATTGCGCCGGGATCGTAGGCCCCGATGGTCGGAGTGAGCGGCAATCCCAGTATTCCGACGAGCAGGGACGACCGCGGGTGGCCGTGGACGACCGCACCCACATCGGGCCGTTTGCGGTAGATCTCGGTGTGGATGGGCCATTCTCCGGGCAACGCATAGCCGCCTGGGAGGTCTGTGTTCGTCGATTCCAGATCGACGATGTGGATGTCATCGGCGATGGTGAACTGGACGCCGGGATCGTGTGGTGGGCGGCACCGGACGAGGAACATGTCGCTGTCGGGGACACGCATGCTTACGTGCCCGGTGATTTCCCGCACGCAGCCAGTCGCCGCGAGGATCCGGCAGGACAGCGCGACGGATTCCTTCAGGGCTTGGATATCGGCGGAGTCAGACACGTGAGGTTCCTTTCGTCAGATGGCGGAGGGCGGCGGCCATCCGGGCGGGCTCGGTGAATACCCGGATTCCGGACGACGCCAGAGTGGTCATGCCCGCCTCCGCCAGTGGGCGGGCAACGAGCCAGGTGACGAGGATCGGTACATCCGAACGTGACTTCGCCGCTGCGATTTCGTTGGCGACCCGGACGGCATCGTTGCCGGTGATGCTGGTGAGGACGATGCAGATCGCGTCCACGTGCGGATCGACGGCGACGACGTCGATTACCTCGGTGAACAGGCCGGGTGTGAAGGCTCCCTCGGCGGTGATGTCGAGAGGATTGGCGACGCTGGCGAACTTGGGCAGAAGACCGGCGAGGGCTCGAGCGGTGCCCTCGGTGAATTCTGCTGTGTCCAGATCGTTCAACGCCAGCAGATCCGCGGTGGCGCTGCCCGCTCCTCCGGATGTCGTGATGACCGCGGCCCGCCGCCCTCGTGGAATCGGGTAGTCCGCGAGAGTGGATGCGACTTCGAGGAGCTGGCTCATTTCCTCGACCTGGATGGCGCCCGCTTCCTCCAGGACCGCCCGGTAGGCGTCTTGACTGCCGGCCAAGGCACCGGAGTGCGAGGCGACCGCGCGTTGGCCGGCAGCGGTGACACCGGTCTTGAAGACGATGACTGGGATGCCGGCATCTCGTGCGGTGTGCAGTGCCCGGCGGAATGCAGAACCGTCGGAGACCCCCTCGAGAAACACCGCGATGGATCGCGTGGTGTCGAGACCGGCGAGGTAGCTGATGTAGTCCGCCACATCAAGATCGGTTTGGTTGCCGACGGTGACCCAGTCGCCGATGCTGTAGCCATCGGAAATCTCGCGTGAGACGAGGCTGCCGGCGACGGCGCCGCTCTGGGCGACGAGGCACACTCCCGCCGGGGTGTCGGGGAACTTGTCGATTGCTTGCGAGAACGTCGCCGCCATCTTGTGATGCACGCTGACGATCCCGATAGTGTTCGGGCCGCACAGGAGCGTGCCGGACCCTGCAACGGCGTCACGCAGTTCGGCGTCGAGAGCGGCACCTTCTGCCCCGACTTCCCCGAATCCGGAGGCGAATACCATCACTGCGCGAACGCCCCGTGCTACGCACTCGCGGACCGCGGCGATGCTGGCTGAGGCCGGTAGGGCGATGCACACCAGATCTGGGGTATCGACGATGTCGTCGATACCCCGCACCACGGGGAGGCCCTCGATCTCTCCGCCTGCCGGGTTGACTGGGTACAGTGGTCCGCTGAAACCGTTGCGCTGCAGCGCCCGAATCACCTTTCCGCCCGGCCTATCCGGAGCCCGGGAGGCGCCGACGACAGCGATCGATCGGGGCCGGAACAGCGGTGTGAGGTCGGGCCCGGTGGCGGCGGGCGTGGACTCCTGCACAGGCAAGACGACCGCGCTCGCATCGAGGACCAGGCATCGGCCGTCCGGAAGAATCCGAACCGGGTTCAAATCCAGTTCCGCGATCTCCGGAGCCTCGACGGCGAGCCTGCTCACTCGCTCTACGAGTCCACAGAACTGTGCGGTGTCGACCGCAGGCGCCCCGCGGAATCCCTGGAGTAGCCGCGAGGACACCAGGGAGTCCAGCATCCTTGCAGCATGTTCGGCCGTGACCGGTGCCGGATGGCGGGCCACGTCGCGGAACAACTCGACCGTGACACCGCCGAGCCCGACGATGAGAATCGGACCGAAGGTGGCGTCCCGGTTCCATCCGACGAAAAGATCGGTGCCCGGGGGCGCCATCTCCTGGACGACGATGCCGGCGTCGGAGAGACCGAGCTCCGAGATCTTCTGGTCCAGCCGCTCATACGCCCCGCGCACCGCGTCCGAGGTGGACAGCTTCAGTTCCACCAGCCCGGCGTCCGTCTTGTGGACCACCTCGTCGGACACAGCTTTGAGCACGACGGTCCCGCCGAGACGCAGAGCCGTCTCGACCGCTTCGTCATTGTGGGTGACCCGCACACTGGTGACGAAGGGCAAGTCGAGCGACGCGAGAAGGTCGCGTGTGCTCGATTCACCCCACGTGCCGGTCCGGGGAACTGTTGCGGTCACGGTCACAGACCTCCCCTGTTGAGCGCATCGCGGGAGATGAGGAGACGGTGGATGTCGTTGGTGCCCTCGACGATCTGGAATACCTTCGCATCGCGATACGCCCGGGCGACCCCGTATTCCTCGGAAACACCGTAGGCACCGTGGATCTGCACCGCATCGGTGGCCGCCGCCTGTGCGGCGTCGCTCGCAAACATCTTCGCCATGCTGGCTTCGATCCGCGCGCGGCTTCCCGTCTCCATCTCGGACGCGCACTTGTTCGTCAGCAGCCGGGCCGCCTCGATCGAGACCGCCATATCGGCGATCTTCTGCTGGGTCATCTGAAAGCTGCTGATCGGCTTTCCGAAGACGATGCGTTCCTTCGCGTATTGCACCGATGCGTCCAGGCAGGACTGGGCGAGTCCCACCGCACGTGAGGCGACGGCGAGTCTGCCGCGTTCGACGGCGGTCATCGCGACCGTGAAGCCGTCGCCTTCCTCGCCGAGGAGGGCGTCGGGACCGAGTTGGACATTGTCGAGCACCAGGTCACCGCTGCACAGCGGCCGGAATCCGAGTTTGTTGCGCATCGGGTTCTTGATGACACCGGGCGTGTCGGCGGGAACGATGAATGCCGAGAGCCCCTTTTTACCCAGTGCGGGATCGTTGGTCGCGAAGGTCACGAAGAAGGAAGCTTTGTCGAGGTTGGTGATCCATGCCTTCGCACCATTGAGTACGAAGCCGTCTCCGGTCCGCTTGTACCGTGTCTCGGTACCGGCGACGTCACTTCCCGAGCGTGGTTCGGTCACGCCGGCGCCGCCGAAGATCTGGCCCTCGGCGAGTGGGCGCAGCCACTGCTCCTTCTGCTCGTCGGTGCCGAAGGCGAGCAGGCCGCCGCCGACGAGGGCGGACGGCATGCTCATGAAGACACCCAGGCAGTGATCGACCCGCGAGATCTCCTCGATGATCATCGAGAAGGTCAGGTGATCGAGACCCATACCGCCCCATTCGACGGGGACCACCCCGCCGAAGAAGCCGAGGCTTGCCATCTGCTGGAGAAGGTCGAGGGGAATCGACTCCGCCTCGTCGTACGCCTGGACCCGGGGGGCAACCTCGCTGCGCGCGAAATCACGGACCAACTGAATCAGTGAGTCACGTTCGGCGGTGTCGACGGACGGTTCGAGGATGCTGGTCACAGCGCTCCTGCCGCTTCCAGGTTCTTCCGCAGGCGCGGGAAGATTTCGAGGGCGGTGTCGCCGAGCATCTGATCCAGGCCCTTCTCCTCGGCGCCGGGCAGCCCACGCAGCACGGCCGCGATGTCGTCGGCCCAGCCTTCGGTGGTGGTCTTTTTGTGCGAGCCGTCGCCGGGACGCTCGGTGCCCAGAACGATCCGGTCGGCGCCGATGGCCTTGACGAGCAGGTCCAGCGCCTCCTCGGTGTAGAGCGAGGTGTCGTAGTAGCAGTTGCGGACTGCCTCGTCGAAGGTGCCGGTGCGGCCGGTGCCCTCCCAATAGGTGCCGCGGAAGCGTCCGAGCTGGTAGGGAATCGCGCCGCCCCCGTGGGGGACGACGACCTTGAGATCAGGGAACAGCTCGAAAGCCTCGGACTGGACGAGCGACATCACGGCCACGCTCTCTTCGGAGATGAAGTGCAGGCTCTGGTTCTCACGCAGCGACACGCAGCCGGCGGAGTGCACGAGGAGCGGTGCCTCGTACTCGACGAGCTTCTCGTACAGCGGGTACCAGTACTCGTCACCTAAGCCCGGAACCTCCTGCGGTGCACGGCCTTCGCTCGGATCGGGGTTGAGGAGCACACCCACGAAGCCCAGGTCGTTCATGCAACGGTCGAGTTCGTCGAAGCAGTCTTCGATCGGGGCGCCCCATGCCAGCGGGAGGTTGGCCATTCCCTGCAGGCGATCCGGGAAGAAGGCGGACTGGGTGGCGATGGCGTCGTTGACCGTCTGTGCCCACCAGTGGACGATGCGGGCCGGCTTCTCCGAGTGCATGAGGCTGTACGGGCGCGCCGACACCAGCTGCACGTCTGTACCCACGTGGTCGAGCCAGGAGATGTGCTCGCGGGCGAAGTGCTCGAGTTCCTCCGGGGGGATGACTCCGGTCCGGCCGTGGCTCATACCCTCACGTGCCTCGGAGAAGCCCTTGAGGCGGCGGCCGTAGTGACCGCGGGTGCCGATGAGGAACTCACGGTAGCTGTAGAGCTCCGACGGGGCCACGATGTGGCCGTGTACGTCAATTACCTTGCGAGGCATGAACAATTCTCCTTGATTTGAAGATTTTTTGAGATGGAGGGAATAGGTGGGGGGGATTGCCGGCGTGTCGCCCCGGGGGCTATTCGGTGTACACCCGAACCGGGTGACGGGTCTGTTGGTAGTGCTCGACGGCCGCGATGATGGTGTCCTCACCGATGGCCACGATCCACCCACAATCGCGTTCCCGGCACACTGCGGTGGGGAGCCACTCTCCACAGACCGCGCAGATACTGCCGGTTTTCACGTGCCCTGGGTGTTCGCACGGTTGGCGGTTCGGATTGGAATTCCTGGCGAACTCGATGAGATCGGTTCTCATGAAGGAACTCGGCTCGCTTGCTCTGCCTCGGCATCGATCAGTTTCGAGAGCGCGGTCAGTCGAGGACTGTACAGGCTCTGGGTCCGCAGGAACGCCGAGACGGGGTTGCCCTTGGAGGCGCCGCCGAAGCCGAGTTCCTTACGCTCCATGGGAAGCTCGATGACATTGCCTTCGGTGGCCGGGTCGTACACGTTCATCACCGGTTCGCCCGCCTCGTTCGAGTCGAGCTGCTTGCGGAGCAGGGTCCGGAAGAGAGCGATGCCCTGATCCGAGGAGCTGAGGTTCTCGTCGTGGCGGCTCGCAATCGGTCCTTGCGTCACCCACACCATCGCGTCCTGCGAGTCGATGGTGTCCATACGGAAGGTTCCGTCGTCGTCCTGCAGCTTGACGTCGTAGATGTCAGGAAGCTGTCGAACCTGCTGGACCAGATGGGAGAACTTCTCCTCCACGTCGAACCAGCAGTACCAGAAGTGCAGGGTGTTCGTGTCGTCGACGGGAACACGAATCTGCAGCGACTGCAGTCCGTATCCGCCCACCTTGAGAATGTGGGGGAAGTACACGGGGTGTCCGGTCCGCCAGTCCTCGGACTCCTCGGTCTGTCCTTCACGAAGACGACGCTTGATGATGCCGTAGTCGACGAGATCGAATCCGATCTTGATGTGGTGACCGGCCAGTTCGGTCGGCTCCTCGCCGGCACGTTCGAGGGTGTAATTGAAGTACTTGCCGTGCAACCACTCGACGTGGGTGGGATCGAACGAATTCTCCATGATCTGGAGCCAGTTGCAGGGGATGATCGCCGATCCGATGTCCCGAAATTGCGTGCCGTTTTCCTCGAGCGTGAACAGATCGAGCAGGGGCAGCGCCGGGGCCGGCCCTTCGCCGAGGTAGGCGAAAATCAGGCCGGCGAGTTCACGCACCGGATAGCCGGTAATCGAGGCGCGCTCTCGCAGGCGCGGCGAGGCCGGTTCCTGATTGGGTTGTTCGAGGCAACTACCCGTGCCGTCGAAGAGCCACCCGTGGTAAGCACATCGCAGCCCTGGCCCGTCAGGGAACCCGTACGCCAACGACGCACCCCGGTGCGGGCACTTCCGTGTGACCAGACCCAATTCTCCCGCCTCCGAACGGTAGAGCACCAGGTCTTCACCGAGGATTCGCACCGGCTTGACCGGGTTCTCGTCGAGCTCTGTCGCGGCGGCGACCGGCAGCCAATACCTCCGGTAGAGCTCTCCAGCGGGAGTTCCCTTGCCGACGCGGCTGAGTCGTTCGTTGAGTTCAGGTTGAAGCATCAGGACCTCGCACTTTCCGAAACGGACGTTGTTTCATCAATTAGGCTAATCATAGGACCAACCTCCTAGCAAGAGGGTAGAGCAAATAGATTTCGGCGGAACCTACGTTCCCGGCTCGGTGGTTTCGCGCTCGATCGCATACAACTCCTCGAGCCCCGCCATCTCCTGGAACTCCTCCCAGATCCGGAAGGCGTCCGCGGGATTTCGGCCGCTGGACCGGCCCTCCGCGTGCCGCTGATACACCTCGGTGACCGCCGCCCAGGCGGCGGTCTGGCCGGTGACGGGGTCGATCACCAGGGCGTAACCCATATCCGCCCACTCGTCGGGCGTGTGCAGATCCAATGACGTCAACGTGGCGACCGGGCAGTCGAGCTTCTCCGGAATCAGGGCCCGTTGTTCGGACCCCTCCGGAAGCAACATCACAGCGTCGGCGCCGGCATCGCGATACGCCCTGCAGCGTTCTATGGCGTCATCGAAACTCTCATTCTGGATCGCCCCGGTTCGCGCGATGATCAGCAGGTCAGGATCCTCGCGCGCCTGGACGGCGAATCGTACCTTCTTGACCATCTCCTCGGCCGGAATGAGGTGCTCGATATGGCGGTGATGGCTCACCCGCTTCGGCGCGACCTGGTCTTCGATCTCGATCGCGTGTGCTCCCGCCGTCTCCAGTTCCGCCACGGTGCGGGTCAGGTGAACGGCATCACCGAATCCGACTCCCCCGTCGACGATGAGCGGCAGGGTGGACCGCCGCCGCACCGCAGCCACGGCGGAGGCCAGCTCGGTAAGGGTCAGCAGCGCCTCGGACACCGCCAGCGAATACCCCAGGCCTCCGCCGCCGAGATACCCCGCCTCGAAGCCCAGGCGCGTACACAACCGCGCGGTGAGCGCGTCCGGCGTGTACGGCACGATAATCGGGTCCTTGCCTTCGAGACGGCGTCGAAAGCTGGCTCTGTCGATTCGAGTCATCGGGTCGCGTTTCCTGTCTGGATCAGATCGATGGGATATGTCCGCTATGACTGCCCGCTCACCCACCGAGCACCTTTACGCCACTGCGCTGCTCGCACAACGGATTCGCTCAGCGGCTGATGGCACCGGTAACTCGTTTTCTCGCAGTCGAACTCGCAATCGCCGCCATCGATCAGAAGCAAGATTCGGGGTGGAGCCATGCGGTGTGCCCCTACGATAGACCATTGGTTCAATGATTATTCGATATGTGCCACATTTTTCACACTTTCTCAGTGGTTCCACGGCGTCGCAAACGTGTGGTGCCGACCACTCTATTCGATACCTCGTCGCAGTTCAGCCGCCATTTGTGAGCGAATCGCTGTCTGCTACCCGCCATTTGTCGGTCCGGACTCCGCCATTGGAATGGGTACGACATTCGGTATTGACGCACGTCACATAGAGGGTAATCATAGGACCAACCTCACACACCGGGACGCGAGGCCGCCTGTCTGCTCACCTGCTTCAGACGCACGGCATACCAACCATCAGAGGAATTCAGCAATGAGTGGAGACCCATCCAATCTTCCCCTGGCCCAGACACACGGCAACACCGTTGTCTCCCAACAGGAAGTCCGTCGCGTAACCATCTCCAGTTACCTCGGCAACACGATCGAGTACTACGACCACACACTTTTCGCCTCGGCTGCCGCCTTGGTGTTCGGCCCACTGTTCTTCTCGAACCTCAGTCCCGCCCTCGGGACCATGGCATCCTTCGCCATCCTCGCCACCGGCTATGTTGCGCGCCCCCTCGGCGGCGTCGTCTTCGGATACCTCGGCGACCGCTATGGACGCAAGTCCACCCTTCTCATGACTATGACCATCATGGGGATCGGTAGTGGCCTGATCGGATTTCTTCCGACATACGACCAGGTCGGAGCAATCGCGCCGATCCTTCTCGTTCTTCTTCGTATTCTGCAGGGCTTTTCGGTCGGCGGGGAATGGGGCGGTGCCGCACTGATGACTGCCGAGCACGCGCCGGACGGTCGCCGCGGCCTCTACACAGCGATCGGCCAGGCCGGAATGGCTTCGGGAGGCGTGGCATCGACCCTGGTCATGGCGCTCACGACCCAGCTCCCGGATGAGCAGTTGTTCTCGTGGGGCTGGCGCGTACCATTCCTGCTGAGCTTCGGACTCCTCATCGTCGGTCTTTACATGCGACTGAAGGTGACCGAAAGTCCCCTGTTCGTGGCGTACGCCGAACGAGGCGAATCCGTGAAGATGAGCCGATCACTCCTCGATAACCGCGGCGCACTGCTGCGCGGACTCTTCGCCAGCCTGCCCTCGACGATGTCGTCGTCGCTGTTCGGCAGCTTCGCGGTCTCCTACGCGGTAGGCGCCGGCCACAGCCGCTCCATCGTGCTTACCGCACTCGCAGTCGGATGGGCTCTGTCCACTGTGACCATGCCCCTCTACGGTTCGCTGTCCGATCGTGTCGGGCGACGCACCGTATACATCACTGCCGCACTCACGCTCGTCGTGATCGCCTATCCCTTCTTCTGGGCCATCCACACCATGAACACGGCTCTGTTGTTCCTCGCCTTCATCGTCGTGTTCGCGGTGGTCGCGATCGGCATGCAGGCGGTGATCGCGGCGCTCCTGACCGAAATGTTCCCGACCGAGTCTCGCTACACGGCGGTATCGATTTCATACCAGGGCAGCGCCATCCTCGGCGGCCTCGCCCCGGTCATCGCCACCTCTCTGATCACCGCCGCGGACGGCGGCGCACAGTGGGTAGCTGTGATGGTCGCGATCGTTGCCGTGCTCGGGGCAACCATGGTCTGGACAACGGGGGAATCGAGCGGCAAGAGCTTGAGCGCCCGCAACACTGACAGAGAACACCCCGCCCAGCCCGCAGTCGACCCCGTCGGCTGACGCCCAACTCCCTCTAGCTCCGGGCGTCGTGTCGGACCGAACCATCGATCCGTTCCGACACGACGCTTGGCCGTCGACCTCCAGACGGTTGCAGGGCAGAGCCGATACCCAGTCCGGCAGGACGCTCTCCTGCGCTGTGAGTGACCACCACACCACTCTCCAGGGTTCTCATCGGAGGCTCCAGGCACCGGAACGCGCGCAGTCCGAGATGTTCACTCGCAGGCCGAAAGGAGGTTCTCGACCGCGCTGACGACTACCTGGCGTCGGCGCGCTCTGTCCCGGGGTGCGACCGCGCCAAGCTCGGGTGTCTGGATATGCCAGGACATGGCAAGTGCGCGAACAATGGTAAGAATTTCGTGGGCCGTGTACTGAGCCGGCAGATGCCCTTCCTGCTGTGCCTGAGTGATCTTTTCGAGCTTGGACTGATTCGATGCCGCGATGGACTGCAGTGGCTCCCCGTCGGGCCGCTCGAGCTGATACCAGGTTGCCAGCCTCAGCGTCGACGGGTTGTCTTCGTAAAGATCGAAAGCCCGGCCGACATAGCCGGCCAGGTCGGTGGCATCGAACTGGACAGAGTCGGTGAACGCCACCACCTGACTGCTGAAGACCGAGTCGAAGAGGCCGTCCTTGTTCCCGTAGTACGCGTAGATCAGCGACTTGTTGGCCTGCGCTACGGCAGCGATCCTGTCGACACGTGCTCCCGCGATCCCGAACTTCGAAAACTCAGTTGTGGCCGCGTCCAGAATTCGTTTCTTCGTCGCTTCTGAGTCCCGTGCCATACCGCCATCATAACAACTAACTAGTCAGTTTGAATTGCTTGTATCTAGCGCCGCCTCCTGCAACAAATGCCGACACGACGGAACCCCGATCCGGCGGAACCCCCGGCTGCGCTTGCCGTACAGCTTCGTCCCGGAAACCCGTGCTCCAACACTGACGTCGCTGGTGCACCGCCGACACGACCGGATCGCCGCCAACCTACTCGCCTCCGACGCCCTCACCACATACATGCACGGACCCGGGATCGGGCCCGGCCAGGATCATGGTGCGCGCGCGAACGTGTTGATCACGCAAGGAGCCGAAGCCGGCGGTCATCGTGCCACCTTCCCCTGCCGTCCGGGCGGCGATCTCACCGACCCGATCGGCCTGATCGCGTTGATGCAGTTTGTTGCGCGGCATCGTCTTCCAGGTCCCCCTGGTGGTCAGCGCATCACCACCGGCGCTGGGCTGGCCGCGGCGCTGACAGATGAGGCAGCCGCCGCGCAGCTCGGATCGGTCTTCATACGTTGCCCGGAGGCGGGTACCTCGGCGGTGGTGCGCGACGCACTCACCAGGGGCAGGCCGACCGTGCCGAACTGGCACGACTACGCAAGGAGAATGCGGCACTCAAACACAAGGTCGTTCGTCGACGAGCTCACCGCAACCGGGATCGGGGTCCGCACAGCGTGTGGGCGGGTCGGGCTGCCACGCTCGACCTACTACCGGCTCACCCGCCGCTACCGGCATTACCAGCCGGTGGCCGACCCGATACCGCAGAAGAACCGACGGCAACCGGCCGCGCTGACCGCCGTCGAACGCACCGCCATCATCGCTGTGCTCGAATCCGACGAGTACGCCGAATTACCTGTGGTGCAGACGTATTGGCGGGCGTTCGATGCGGGAACGGTCGGTTGTTCGGAGCGGACCTTCTACCGGGTCGCGACCGAACAGAACATGGTCGGCGATCGCTTCGGGCTCACAGCTCCGGCACCGGCACGGCCCCGAAGTCACCCTCAGTCGACGCCGACAGGATCCGGGCCAGCTCCGGATCGGCATACACCTCCGCCGTGTGGCGCCACGTCTCGATCGTGCGGGCCGGCGGAGCCGGATTATCCAGCGATGAGCCTGCCCGCAGCGAGGCGATCAGCTCGTCGACGAAGTCGGCGACCTCCTCACCCGAGAGGTAGCTCACCCACGGGAACGCCGCCGCAACTACCTTGCGCACCAGATCACGGTCATCCGAGTGCAGCAGGGCGTCGACCATCGCCGTCGCCGCCGCGAGCACCTCCCGTGCCTGATCCGCCCGCGCCGCCGTCATCAACACCAGATCCTCATCGTCGCGGCGCGTCACCCGCAGCGGCCGCGCTCCCGACCGCTGCCATTCCGACAGTGTCGCCTTCCCCTTGTTCTGGATATCCGAGAACGGCACCTCACCCACAGACATACTTTCAATGTACTTTTAAAGTGTGTGGTCGGCAAGATATGGGCAGGGGCTCCGCTGATCAGATTCGTCCAGGATCCGAATCGGTGAACCGTCGTATTTCACCTGTCTCATCGGAGCCATCGCTGTCGCGGCGTGGCCGCACCGCACACCCGGATACCCGGACTGCGCGCCCCGTCGCGCGGCCGCTGACTTTGCCGGCTCCCGGGTGACCGTGACCAGGGCACTTGTTGCCGCGATCGCGACCACGAGAGTGATGACCAGGGTCACCGAGACCTCCGAGGCGGAGGTGCCCACGAAGGCGAGCGCGGCGAGTACCCAGAGGGCGCGGGCCGCCGCTGCGTGATGGGTGCTGACGACGCCGATACGGGTGGCCCACCGCAAGAAAGGACGAACAGCGGGGGAACTGAAATACGCCGACCGTCGTCAGACGCGTTCGGCGGCGTGCTCGCGCAGGTACTCGCGCAGATACGGCATGGTGAAGTCGAGCATCCCGTGACCGACCGACGCGATCAGCTCGGGCCGTCATCCTGCGACATCACGACGAGGAAGCTGCGATCGAATCGGAGATCCCCGCGAGGCCCTACCCCCAACCGAGGGGCCGGCAGCAGGTCAGCGGCAGCTCTCATCCCCGAGCTCACGACGCCGGGGGCGACCTGCGTGGCGACGGAGCCACGCCCATGTCGAGCGGCGATCGCGTGCGCGCTCGGGCAACCCCACCAGCGCAGTGGGCTTGGTGTCACGCGGGTCGTCCCGTCGAACTGTTACCCCATTAGCCTCTGGCGATGACCGGGTGGGTAGTGCTTTGGTGGATGAAAGGGGGGCAGACCCGATCGATCGAGGAGCCGGTCATGGCCAAGCCGTTCAGAGGTGTCGTCAATCTCGATATTCGTGATTCGATCCCGGACTGGGGTCCGTACGAGCAACCGAAGGCGCCGCCCGGTTCGCCGAACGTCCTCTACATCGTGCTCGACGACGTCGGCTACGGCGCTCTGGGCTGCTACGGCGGCCCGATCGAGACCCCGAACATCGACAAGATCGCCGCGAACGGGCTGCGGTACGGGCAGTGGCACACCACCGCGCTGTGTTCCCCGACCCGCTCTTGCCTGCTGACCGGGCGCAACCACACCACCAACGGGATGGGCTGTATCAGCGAGGCCGCCAGCGGTTTCCCAGGCGCGAACGGGCACATCCCACCCGAATGTGCCACCCTCGCCGAGATTCTGGTCGAGCACGGCTATTCCACCGCGATGGTCGGAAAGTGGCACCTGTGCGCCCAGGACGAGATGAACGCGGCGTCCACCAAACGGAACTGGCCGATCGGCCGTGGCTTCGAACGCTTCTACGGCTTCCTCGGCGGGGAGACCAACCAGTGGTACCCGGACCTGGTGCACGACAACCACCCGGTTCAGGCTCCGACCACGCCGGAGCAGGGGTACCACCTCGGTGTCGACATCACCGACCGGGCCATCGAGTACCTCGACGACGTCAAGGCGATCGCCCCGGACCGCCCGGTGTTCCTGTACTACGCGCCGGGCTGCGCGCACGCCCCGCACCACGTGCCCCGCGAATGGGCCGATCGCTACCGCGGGAAGTTCGATACCGGGTACGAGGCGATGCGCGAGCAGATCCTGGCCCGGCAGAAGGAAATGGGTCTGGTCCCGCAGAACACCGAGCTGCCCCCGCTCAACCCGGTCGGCACCCCCGAGAACCGCACCGGCCTCGACGGTCAGCCGTTCCCGCCGCTGGACTTCACCCGCCCCTGGGACACCCTGTCCGACGACGAGAAGCGCCTGTTCGCCCGGATGGCCGAGGTGTACGCGGGATTCCTGTCGCACTGCGACGACCAGATCGGCCGCCTGCTGGCCTACCTCGAGGACATCGAGCAACTCGACAACACCATCATCGTGCTGGTCTCCGACAACGGCGCGAGCGGCGAGGGCGGACCCAACGGCTCGGTCAACGAGAACAAGATGTTCAACGGCGTGCCCGACGACCTGGCCGAGAACCTGATGATGCTCGACGAACTCGGCAGCACCAACACTTACAACCACTACCCCAACGGGTGGGCGATGGCCTTCAATGCCCCGTTCAAGATGTGGAAGCGCTACACCTTCAACGGCGGCACCTGCGACCCGTGCCTGATCTCCTGGCCCGCCGGGATCACCGCCCGCGGCGAGACCCGCGACCAGTACCACCACGCCATCGACCTGGTCCCGACCCTGCTCGACTGCCTCGGCCTCGAACTCCCGGACACGATCAAGGGGTACGCCCAGCACCCGCTGCAAGGGGTGAGCATGCGGTACAGCTTCGACACCGGCACCATCCCCACCGCCAAGCACACCCAGTTCTACTCGATGCTCGGTAGCCGGGGGATCTGGCACGACGGCTGGAAGGCCGTCACCACCCACCCCACGATCAGCGGCTGGAGCCATTTCCCGGACGACACCTGGGAGCTCTACCACACCGATGTGGACCGCGCCGAGCTCCGCGACCTCGCCGCCGAGGAGCCCGGCCGACTGGCCGAGCTGGTCGGGCTGTGGTTCCACGAGGCCGGCGCCAACCAGGCGCTGCCCCTCGACGATCGTCAGCCCGTCGAGATCCTCACCACCCCACGCCCGCAGCCGGTGGCCCCGCGCAACCGCTACGTCTACCGTCCGGGGGGCGCCCCGGTGCCCGAGTCGGTCGCGGTCAGTGTCCGCAACCGCTCGTATTCGATCGGGGCACTCGTCGACATCCCCGACCCGGGCGCGTCCGGGGTGCTGTTCGCCCACGGCGGCCGGTTCGGCGGCCACACCCTGTACGTCAGGGACAACCGGCTGCACTACGTCTACAACTTCCTCGGCAGCGAACAGCAGAGGATCGACGCCACCGAAGACGTGCCGACCGGTCACAACGTGATCCTGGCCGCCTCCTTCGACAAGGACGGTGAAGATCCGCCCGGCACCGCCCAAGGCGTGCTGAGGCTGTACTACGGCGACCGCAAGGTCGGCGAGGGCCGGATCCGGACCCAACCCGGCCCGTTCGGTCTCGGCGGCGCGGGCCTCACCGCCGGCCGCGGGGGCGCCGAAGCCGTCACCGACGACTACCCCGGAACCACACCCTGGGCGTTCACCGGCGGCACCCTGAACCGGGTCGCCGTCGACGTCAGCGGCGAACCCTACGTCGACCTCGAACGCGCAGCCGCCGCCATGCTCTCCCGCGAATAGCAAGATCGAAACGACGAGGCGTCGGGCTCTGCCGACATGATGTGCTCGGTGGAGCCCGCGCTTTCCGTCGAACGTGTCCACCGATCAGCATTCCTGTTGTGCCCCACCAACTCCGAGATGCGGGCGTCAGCGTCCTGATCGGCCGTCACGGTATTGCCTGCTGCGCGCCTCGCCGGCCAGCGGCCCGCGAGGCTACCAGCGAGAGACGACGCTCGGGTTCGGCTCGTCGCTGCCCCGAATCGCGACCGGAGTCGCCGGCGTAATCAGGAGGCGAACCGTCGAGTTCTGGCTGACGAAACCGACGAATCCGCCGTTGCCGTGGTCTTCGAAGATGCCCCTGATGGCGTCCTCGAGGCCGTGGGCGGCGGCCGCATCGGCGAGCGGATAACGGACCCCGTCGTAGATCGCTTCGTAACTCATGATCCTTCTCCCGCTGGTGTGGTGGTCCTCCCAGCGTAGGAGCGCCGGGCGAGCAAGATGTCGATCGGCGGGAGTCGGTCGACAGGCTCCCACCGACGACGGTGTTTACCGCGTGTTCAATCCGTGCGGGCACGCTCTCTTCCATGAGTACTCGCCATCAGCCGCCCCCGGAGGACCGTCCACCGACGAGAACGACACCGACACGTCGAAACTGCCCGGATCTCACTAACCACTCAGGCACCGACTACCGATGACGCAACGCCACCCGAACGCCCTCCGCTACTACTCCACACGAAAGGACGCCATGACCGACGGACCGGCCGAGTACACGCCCCCAGGTTCCGCACGGACACACACCACCGAGTGGATCAAGGCCCATCTCGAGCGGATGGACCGTCCCGACCCGCAGGCGGCACCGATCACCGGCGGGACGACCACCGAGCCGACCTGACTCGCGCGGCCGACCACGACCAGCGGGGCCAGCAACGGTACCGCCCCGCAGGGTGGGTCAGCGCGCGAGACGCGCGGCGTCCGCCCGGGCACGAGCGCACCCCGACCGATCCCGCGGACCACAGAGATTTGGAACCCGAACATCCGCACACATTGCCACCGGCGCACGGCGGTGGCGCTGAGCGGCGAGGAGTCCGGCGCCTGATGGCGCGCAGCCTTATTCCAATTCTCGTGCACGACCAGTCACGCCTGCTCGACGTCAATCAGACGTTCGCGACACTGCTCGGATACGACCTGCCCGAGATCGCCGGCCTGCACGTCCACCAGGTGATCCACCTGAATGACACCGCCATCGGCTCGCCGCGACCGTTCGACGCACATGAGAACGCACCCATACTGTGAGAGCCCCGGAACGGCAATGCGGAAACACTGATAGGCGAAATCCAAGTGAGGACAGTCCCCGACCCGAGGCCGGGGACTGTCCTCGCGTTTGAGGGCTCGCGCGTCAGTTACCGAACCGGAACCAGAATCGGATCACCCGGCCGAGGGCGACGATCACCTTCGCGAAGTCGCGGAGACCGGCGGTGCTGCCGGTGAGGATAACAATGAGGATGGCGGTGACCAGGCAGGCGGTCACGAAGAAGACAAAGCACGCGGCAATCACCAAGGCGATCGAGACGAGAATTTCGGGTTGGGCCATGTGGACCTCCGTCTGTTGGCGGACACGCGACGACAGCGACCGTTGTGGTGCTGCCCAATGAGTGATCTCCAACAGAGGGACGGGCCCTCCCCACCCGCAGGTGGGATACCTAAATCATCGCTTGGACCTGGCACTTCCGTCAATAGAGGCATCGAAAAACGGTACGCGAGGTTGACACAGGCATGCATCACGCTCCGCGACAACTCAGGAGATGACCGAGGACGCAGTCCGCCGGTTTGCTCACGTCGTGCGGTGAGAGCGACGACGAGCCGCTGCACTGTCTCGCCGAACGCGCAGCAGATGGCTCCGCCGATACCCCGGTCCCCGCGGCGGCATCCCCGCCGGGCCGGATCTCGATTCACCGGCGACCACCCCGACGGCCGGGGAATACTGGAGGGATGCGGATCGTGTTGATTCTCGGCGCCGTCGGGTTGGTACTCGAAGAATTGGAGTCCGCGTGATCCTCGACGCCATCGGTGCGCCCATCGTTCTTGCCCCGATGGCCGGCGGACCGTCCACGCCGGAACTCACCGCGGCCGTCACCGAGGCGGGCGGGTTCGGCATCCTCGCGGCCGGATATCTGAGCGCCGACGTGCTGGCGCAACGGATTTCACAAACGCAGCAGCTCACCTCGGCGGGGTTCGGGGTGAACCTGTTCGCGCCGGGAAAGCCGACACCGGTCGAGCAGATCGCGCCGTACCTCGACGAGCTCGCCGCGACCGGAGCCGAAGTCGGCGAACCGCGTTTCGACGACGACGACTGGTCCGCCAAGCTCGACCTCCTCGTCGCCGATCCCGTTGCGGTGGTGTCGTTCACGTTCGGCTGCCCGTCGCCGACAGAGATCGAGCGACTGCACGCCGTCGGGTCCGAGGTGTGGGTCACCGTGACGTCGACCATCGAGGCGCAGGTCGCCGTGACTGCGCGCGCGGACGTGTTGATCGCGCAAGGAGCCGAAGCCGGCGGTCATCGTGCCACCTTCCTCTCCCGTCCGGGCGACGATCTCACCGACCCGATCGGCCTGATCGCGTTGATGCAGTTGTTGCGCGGCACCGTCTTCCCGGTCCCCCTGGTGGCCAGCGGCGGCATCACCACCGGCGCTGGGCTGGCAGCGGCGCTGGCAGCTGGTGCAGCCGCCGCGCAGCTCGGATCGGTCTTCATGCGCTGCCCGGAGGCGGGTACCTCGGCGGTGGTGCGCGACGCACTCACCAGGGGCCGGCCGACCGCGCTCACTCGTGCGTTCACCGGACGGTGGGCGCGTGGCATCCGCAACCGATTCCTCGACGAACACACCGCCACCGCACCCGCTGCCTACCCGGAGATCCACTACGCGACGTCGCCGCTGCGCCAGGCCGCGCGTGAGAGCGGAGACGGCGAAGCGGTGAATCTCTGGGCCGGGCAGTCCTACCAGCTCGCGAAGGATCGGCCCGCCGCCGAGGTGGTGCAGCGCCTGGTCAAGGGGTGCCGCGTATCGCTCGAGGCTGCGGCGAAGCGGATCTCACCGCCGTGACCTCAGTGTCGGGTCCTCGCCGAGCCACCGTCGTGTACAGCAGTTGCCACCCCGTATTTCATCGCTGAGTTAGAGCCGGCATCGCCGTGTTTCATATGCCCTTGGGCGGGTCGCGATCAGAAATGTGCTGCTCAGGCTTCGGGAGAACGCCGGCAGGCACCACGATCACCGGATCGGACGGGGCGCACCCGCCGTTTGCTCCCCGCGCGGCGTCGGCGACGGTAGATTCACGTATCGCTGCTCCCGCAAGATTCCCGCTCGTCGAAGGGATCGTCCGTTATGAGTAAGCCGACTCACCGGTGGGTGCGCCGCGGTGCATCCGCCGCCCTTGCCGTCGCCATCGGATTCGCCACCCTCTCCTGCGGATCGGATGACACCAGCGGCGGTGGGACGGAGTCGACAGCCCCGGAATCGCCCGACGCCGCCAAGATCGAACAGATCGTCCAAGGCAAGATGACCGAACTCGACCTCTCGTCCGCCGTGTTCGGTGTGTGGCGCGGCGACGAGCAGGTCACCGTCGGCGCGCTGGGCGGATCCCCGATCGGCGTCCCCGCGACGCCCGACATGCAGCTGCGGGTGGGTCAGCCGATGGAGCCGATGCTGTCGACGGTGCTGCTGCAACTCGACAAGGACGGCGTCGTCCCCCTCGACAAGCCGATCGCCGAATGGGTCCCCGACTTCCCGCGCGCCGACAAGATCACCCCGCGGATGCTCGCCAATAGCACCACCGGCATCGCGGACTACGTCACCGACCCCGAATTCCTGAAGCAGTTCTACGCCAACCCGATGGCGGGCTTCACTGCGCAGCAGATCTTCGACCTCGCCAACGCGCGGCCGCCGCTGTTCGAACCCGGCACCAATTGGGCGTACGCCCACAGCGATCTGTGCCTGCTCGGTGTGGTCCTCGAAAAGGCCACCGGAACGACCCTCCACGACCTCATCCAGCAGCGCATCCTGGACCCGCTGGGCATGAACGACAGCGTCGTCGTCCTCACACCCCAGATGACGGAGCCGACGCTGCACGGCTACACGAATGAACGCGGCGTCTTCGAGGACTCCACGTTCTGGAACCCCACCGCATTCCTCAACAGCGGCAACATGAACTCCACCCTGGCCGACGTCTCCGTGTGGGTGCGTGCGCTCGCCGCAGGCAAGTTGCTCTCCGAGGAGCAGTTCAAGGAAATGATGGCCCCCAGCACCGCCGGCCTCGGCCCCATGACGGCGCAGAAATACTTCGCGTTCGGGGTCGTCCACATCGACGACTGGCTCTACATGAACCCGGCGTTCGGCGGCTACAACGGCGTCGCCTTCTACGACACGAAAACCGACACGACGATTGTCGTCTACTGCACCCTCGGACCGAAAGCCAACTCCGACAACAACAACGCCGTCCCCATCGGCAAAGACATCGGCGCTCTCCTCGTCCCGGACCGACCCCCGAACGTCTGATCTCCGCTGTGGTGCGTTCGGTGAGCCTAACGCGCCGGCAAACGATACACCCGCCGCGCGGTTTCGCCGAAGAACAGAGCCTGTTCCGCCGACGACAGGTCGTCGAGGGCTGCCTGCACGGTGGACACCATGGTGTCGCTGTCCCACAGCAGATGGTCGATCGGGTAATGGGAGGCGAACATGCATCGTCCGGCGCCGAAGATTCTGAGCGCCGTCCGCACCCAGCTCCCGATCGCGTCCAGCGAAGTTCCGAAGATGAGGGCGATTCCCTGAAACTTGAGGACGACGTTCGGAAACTGACTCACCGCACCGAGGCGTTCTTCCCACCGGGAGAAGCCGTCGGCAGTGAGGTCGACGGGCCAGCCGACCGCCTCCAACACGAAGGTGGTGTCGGGAAACGCAGCAATGAGTTCGTGCATGTCGGGTAGCTGCTCGTCGTATACGAGCAGCTCCCACACCAGCCCCGCGTCGGCGACCTTCTCGAACCCGCGCAGCCAGGCCGGGTCCGACAGGTAGTCGCCCCGCGCACCCAGACGCTTGACGGGGTCTTCCGCCCAGTACAGCGGCTGACGCACCGCCTGGACCACCGGCAGATCCCGGTATCGCGCGAGAACATCTGCCAGACCATCCGATTCGAGCTGCGCGGCCGCGATGAAGGCGTTCGGAACGCCGACACGATCGGCGCACTGCTGAATCCAGAGGGCCTCCGCGACACCGTCCGCTGCTCCGAACTCACACGCGACCGAGGCCGCGACGGGTATCCCGTCGACCTGTGCCCGGTAGTCGTGCGGCAGGTATCGGCGTGCCGCGTCATAGTAATTCGACAGCAGCGCGGTCAGCGCGGGTGGGCGATTGTCGATCCACGGGTACGCGAGGTCGGGCAGATTCAAGAAATGATGGTGCGCATCGACAATGTCCACCTCACACAGCATATTTCACTTCTGCACGACCGGCCGAGACTTGGTTGAGCTCAACTCGCGTTGAAACTATCCACGGCGGCGGTGACTGCGGCGGCGAATCCTTCTCCCCCGTGCCCGGCGTCGTCGAGCACGACCAACTTGCTGCCGGGCCAGGCTCGCGCGATCTCCCACGCGGTGTCCAACGGCCCGGACACGTCGTAACGTCCGTGTACCAGGATCGCCGGGATGCCGGCGAGGGCGCCCATCCCGTCGAGGATCTCGTTCGGGGCGAGGAAGCAGTCGTGTGACCAGTAGTGCGTCACCAACCGCGCGAACACGCTCCGGAATGCGGGATCGTCGTAGCGCGGGTTCGGCTGCCACCCCGGCATCAGCGAAACATGCGTGTCCTCCCACGCACACCACCTCATTGCCGCCGTCCGGCGCACCTCCGGGTCCGGGTCGGCCAGCAGGCGGGCGTAGGCGGCCGGGAGGTCCCCCGCCCGTTCACTATCCGGCACACCCGCGACGAACTGTTCCCACTGCTGCGGGAACACGCGCCCCATGGCGCGGGTGATCCAGTCGATCTCCCGCCGGGAACCCGTGGTGACCGCACCGAACACCGCCGCAATCACCTGCTCCGGGCACTTCTGTGCGTATGCCAATCCCAGGCTGACGCCCCACGAGACGCCGGTGACGATCCACCGCTCGATCCCGAGATGCTCACGCAGGCGCTCGATGTCGTCGACCAGGTGCGCGGTCGTGTTCGACCCCAGGTCGTAGTCGGGGCCGTCCGCCAACGGCGTGCTGCGACCGCACCCGCGCTGGTCGAACAGCACCGCCCGGAACGCGGTCGGGTCGAAATAGCGTCGCGCTCCCGCGGTACTCCCCGAGCCCGGTCCGCCGTGCAGGTACACGACGGGGATCCCGGTTGGGGTCCCGACGGTCTCCCAGTACACGCGGTGACCGTCGGAGACGTCGAGGAGTCCGGACTCGTACGGCTCTACCGCCGGATACAGTGCGTCGCCCACCGCCTCACCCTGCCACGACGCCGGACGTCCGCGCGTCACGAGATGGATTGCGGGTCCTGTCCGTACTGTGATCTCGATGCACTTCGGACTGACTGATCTGATCGACCCGCGCCTGCTGCCTCTCGTCGACGCGTCGCGGGCGTTCTACGCGAAGCGCGTCGCCGGTCGGAGTCCGAGTAGCGGGGCGGAACTTCGATCGGTCCGAGCCGATGCCCCCGCCCCCGCCCCGTCGCAACCGCCGGCTGTCGAGGAGGTCGTCGTCAGCGGTGGTCTTCGAGTCCCGCTGCGGATTCACGCCCCCGTCGGCCGGGCCGCGACGGGTGTCTACCTGGAGATCCACGGCGGCGGCTTCTACATGGGGTCGGCTGCCGGCAGTGACGTCCGCAACCGCCGACTCGCGGACGCGCTCGGCGTCGCGGTCGTCAGCGTGGACTACCGGCTCGCTCCGGAACACCCGTGGCCGGCCGCACCCGACGATTGCGAAGCCGCCGCACTCTGGCTCGTCGAGCACGCCGCGGACCGCTTCGGGACGACGAAGCTCTCCATCGGCGGCTTCTCGGCCGGTGCAACGCTCGCAATGACCACGCTTCTACGGCTGCGCGATCGGGGGATATTCGCCATTGATTCCGCCGTGCTGCAGTTCGGAACGTACGACCTCAGCGCGCAGACACCCGCCGGACGCCTGATCGCCGACGAGTACTTCCTCGACGCCTACGCGGGCGCGGCGTCGGACCGCACTCATCCCGACCTCTCCCCGATCTACGCCGACCTCACCGATCTGCCGCCGATCCTGATGGTGGTCGGGGACGCCGACATCCTGCTCCACGACAACCTGGCCATGGCCGCACGGCTGTCCGCTTCGGGCGTCGACGTCGATCTCCGTATCTACCCGGACTCACCCCACGGATTCACCGGCCACCCGACCCCGATGGCTCGGGCGGCCCACGACGACATGCAGATGTGGCTGAACAGCCACCGCCGCGAGAGTGCAGGAGGTGGTCGGCATCAGTGAGTACCGTTCGAATCAGTTGTCCGATAATTCCGTTCCGGTAGCACCGATCGCGGCGCTCTGGGATCGCGGCGAGGTGATCGGCGCAGCGGTGCTGGCGGTCGCGGGGATCGCCTGGTTCGGCTGGGCGCAGCAGGACCCGCCCGCACCGTGGGTCCCGTACCTGGTCGCCGGGTCGGTGATCTCGGCGCTACTCCTGGTCGCGCTGGTGATGCTGCTGGTGCGCCGACTGACGACGACCGGCTCTCCGATGGCAGACCCACGAGTCCGCCGCCGCTACTGGCTCACCGTTGCGGTGGAGGTGGTTTTGATCGTGGTCGGAAACCTCCTCCTTGCCACGGTCGGGCATCAGGCGTACGACGCGGCGTGGACGCTGTTCGTCGTCGGTGTCCACTTCATTCCGCTGGGCAGGGTCTTTCACGCCCGGGGCCTTGCCCTGACCGGTGTCGTCGCGGCGCTCGTCGCGGTGGCCGCCGCGTGTCTCGGGCTTGCCGGCGCCGTCTCGCCGAGCGCGGCGGCCGGTGCCGGGGCCGGGGTCGTGTTCATCGGTTACGCCGGCTGGGTGCTCGGACGGGGACGCCGCCCCGCCCGGACGGGTGACGCCCGGTAGCCGACGCGCTCAGCAGTCGAACACCGACCAGCAGATGTCGTTCCGCAACCGCTGGTCGTCGAGGACGAGTTCGCGAATCGCCTCGGGGAGTTGGTCACGCTGCCAACGGCACTCACGTCGTCCCGCTGCGTCGCCCTCACCCGCGGGCGCGGCAGCACGTGCGGCTTTGATCGCATAGGCGGCGGCACCGAGTTCGTGCGCCGCGACGTGCGCGACCGCCCCGGCCTGCCCCGCAGCATAGGCGGCGTGCCGGGCGGCTCCACGCAGGTCTCTGGCCGCGCCCATGGCATGCCCGCCGGCGGCGCGGGCCTCCATCATCTTGACCTCCCCACGCACCCAGGCGCGGGCGTTCTCGATCGCGTCACGCGGTCGTGGGTCGTCGGGCCGAACCGACTCGAACAGGTTCAGCACGTGCTCCGCGCACGATGCCGCCCACAGGGCCAGAAGCTGGTGATCCGCGTCGGTGAGGGTGCCACCGCGGCGGATCGTCACGAAGCGCGGGTCTCGGACCTTCGGGAGGATCATGGCTAGATCTTCCAACACGTGCACCACCCAACCGACGTTCCCGGACACCGGCGCTTGACCCTGACACAGTGACAAGGACTCGAATGGTCGGCGAAGGAGGTGGTTGTCGTGAACACAACCAACCAGGGTGGGCCGAATGCTCACCTCGTCGACGCTCTGGCCGCGACCGACCCGTCGGCCCGGCTGCGGGCGGCGCTCGCTGCGGGCACGCACCCCGATCCCCGATTCGCGGACGCTCTCGTCGATCGGTGTGCCGTCGAACCGGACTTCTACGTCCGCGACATGCTGACCTGGGCTTTGTGCCGCCTGCCCGCCGAGGTCACGGTGCCGAGACTGGTCCACGAGCTCGGGTCCGGCTCCGCGCAGGCCCGCAGTCAGTCGCTGCACACCCTGTCCAAGATCGGGGATCGGCTCGCCTGGCCCGCGGTGTCCGCACTGCTGCACGACGAGCACGACGAGGTCGCGCGCAGCGCGTGGCGGGCGGCCGTGGTCCTCGTCCCACCCGGCGGCGAGGCTGCGCTCGCGGCCGAACTGATGATCGAACTCGGACGCGGCGACCATCAGATGCACCTCAGTCTGAGCCGTGCCTTCGTGGGACTCGGGGACGCTGCCCTACCGGTCCTCGACGCAGCCGGGACCAGTCCCGATCCGCACGTTCGCGCGCATGCCGATGCGACGAGGCAGCTCTGCCACGACCCCGACAGCGGATTCGCCCTCTCACTCGAGATGGCGACGCGCGTCGCGGTCGCCGGTCCGGACACGTAAGGGAGGAGATGGGGATGTTGATCGGCGAGGTCTCGCGGCGGTGCGGTGTCAGTACACGGATGTTGCGCCACTACGACAGGTTGGGACTGGTCGAGCCAACCGGCCGCACGTCGGGTGGCTACCGCGAGTACTCCGCCGATGACATCCGACGGCTCTTCCACGTCGAGAGCCTGAGGACGTTGGGGCTGTCGTTGAACGAGGCCAAGCGCGCACTGGACGAGCCCGATTTCGCACCGGCCGATCTGGTGGGAGACCTCATTCGGCACACCCGCCGGCGGATCGCCGCCGAGGAGGAACTGCTCGGCAGGCTCGAAAGCGTCGACGCTGCCTCCCCCGCGGAGTGGGACGACGTCCTGAACCTCGTCACCCTGTTGCGGGCGCTCGAATCGGAGTCCGCCGCCCGGCGTCAACAGGCGATCCTCTCTGCGAACGGGAAGGCGTCGCTGCCCGTCGAGGCGTTGGTCGAGGCTGCCCTCTCGGAGGACGACCTCAATGTGGCCGGCGCGCTGCAGTGGTCGTTGGCGAGGATCGCCGGTCGAGGACTCGCGGATCTCGCCAACGGCCTGGACGCGGCGGAGGTCGACGTCCGGCGTCGCGCCACCACCGCGATAGCGGCAATCCACACCGAGGAGGCCGCCGTACATCTGAGACGTGCCCTCGACGACTCGGACGCCACGGTCCGCGGGTACGCGGCCCTGGCGCTCGGCTCTCGCGGGAACAGCGAGTCGATACCCGTCCTCCTCCAGATGGTCGTCACGGGGCGGCTCGACGTCGAGGCCGCCGAGGTGCTGGGTCTGCTGACGACCCTCTCTCCGACGGCCGACGACATCGTCGGGGCCATGCAGGACACGCTCGACACCGTCGACGACGCGCCCACCCGGTTGCGGATCACGCAGGCCCTCGCCGAGATTCCCGGCACCGCGGCACGGACGGCACTCACCCGGCTGACCCACGACGGCGACCGGACGATCGCGTCCACCGCGGCAGCGATCATGCAGGCGCAGGATCGCGGATAATTCCTGACACACGATGTCAGGGTCTCAGTGCGAGCATGGTTCCACCATCGACAGACAAGGACCTCCATGCGCGAAACACCCGAAGAGCTCAGCGAACTCCAGCGACTTCTCGACGCCTCGCTGTCCCGCTCGACCGCACATCTACGTTCGATCATCGACACCGACAGAACACTGACCGCGGAGCAGCTCACCCAGGTCGTCACCGGCATGTGCACGCTTGCGTTGTCCACCGTCACAGCCACGGGCGAACCGCGGATCAGTGGAGTGGACGGGCACTTCCTGCGGGGGAAGTGGCACTTCGGCACGGCGCGCGACGCGGCCAAGGCCCGCCACCTCGCCGCCCGGCCCGCCGCCAGTGCCGCGCACATGCGCGGTGAAGACCTGGGCGTGTTCACGCACGGCACGGTGGAGATCCTCAACCCGCAGGACGGCGAGCCGGCCGCGGACTGGCCCGACCTGCTCGACTACTTCAAAGGCTTCTACGGCGAAGACTCCTTCGACTGGGACAACGACGTGGTCTACTACCGGCTGCATCCGCACTGGATGACCGTCTACGCCGCGGATTTCGCGAAGCTTGTCGCGCAGTCGGATTCACGACCCTCGATCGATCCCACCGACCGCTCGGTGTGATGACGATGCCTGCATGGGATCGCCGGAACCACAGCGCGACGGGTGGACCGCCGATCTCCGTGGCCGGCTGGACGAGCTACTCGACGGAAACCGGGCCGCGCTGCGCTTCTGTGTGGTTGGCCAATTCGATCAACGCGGCCCGGTAGATGTCTGTGATCGCCGCTGCGAGTTCGGGTTCACTCTCGGGGGAGGGGGATGCGAACTCGGCACTCCACACGACTTCGGCGCCCTCGGGATGGGGGTTGACGGTGAAGTTCGAGGAATAGAACGACAGGGGCAGGGGCCCGGAGACGTACTCGTAGGTGTAGCTTCGCTGCGGATCGTCGTGGTGGACGATCCGCTCCGTCGCTTCGCCTCCGTCGTTGGCGAAGGTCGCGTATCGCAGGTCACCGTGTTGGTGGGACTTTTCCAGCGCGGGGATCCAGTCCGCGACGTTCGCGGTGTCTCCGCCGATTTTCCACACGGCATCGGGTGTTGCCCGGATGACGTAGGTTTCAGTTACTCGCATGCGGCGCTCACTTTCTTCGTTGCGTCGTCGTGGGTGAGGAGCAGTTCGGTCAGTCGGCGGATCTTCTCCGGCCCTATACCGTTGTCCTGGAGCAGGTTGCGGGTCCCGCCGTACCGACGGTCGACGTTGCCGAGGAACCGTCCCATCGCATCCGCGGGCGCCGTCCATGCCTCCGGTGGGTAGAGGTCGGCGGCGGGGCCGTACGACGTCATCTGCCGCAGACGCCGCATGGATACGGCGACGTCGTCGGGGGCGGCCGCGTAGTCGGCGGCGATGTCCTCGCGGAGCACCCCGATGGCGTCGAGGAGCAGTGCCACCGCCACCCCGGTCCGGTCCTTGCCGACGGTGCAGTGCACCAAGACCGGGAGAACGGCGGGTTCGAGAAGCCGTGTGGTCAGGGAGACGACCCCGGCGGCATCCTCGGCCAGGTATTTGAGATAGCGGGTGACCAGCGGATCGTCGCCGTCCATCGGGGCAACCGCCGAGTCCTCGGCCACGCGGTCGCCGATGCTGAACGGGTGACGGAAGTGGCGAACCCTCAACTCGTCGAGCGGTCCTCGCCCTTCCACCGCGACCTCGTGGGGCAGCCGCAGATCGATGGTCGCCCGGATCCCGGTGTCTGCGATCAGTGCCCGCGCCGACTGCTCGTCCAGGAATTGCGGTGTCCCGCTGCGGAAGAGCACTCCAGACCGTACGTGCCCGCCGCCCCGAGTTCGCAGTCCGCCGACGTCGCGGAACCCGAGAAGCCCTGCGTAGGTCGCGGTCATGACTGTGTGGACAGGATGGTGACCACGCAGGCGTTGCCGTCCATTCCGGCCGCTCCCCCACCCATCGTCTCGACGAGCCCGACCCGGTGCCGGGCGACCTGCCGCGGTCCGGCCTGTCCGCGCAGTTGCCATGCGATTTCGGCGAGCTGCGCCATTCCGGTTGCGCCGAGGGGGTGCCCGCGCGAGAGCAGCCCTCCACTCGGGTTGACCGGTTGCGCACCGTCGCGGGTGGTGTGGCCGGAGGGGGCGAGTTCGGCACCCTTGCCGCGGGGTGCGATGCCGAGCGCCTCGAGGGTGATGATCTCACCGATGGTAAAGGCGTCGTGCACCTCGAGCACGTCGATCTCCTGCGGGGTGCGATCGGCCTGCGCGAAGGCCTTCTCGGCGGCGCGGGCGACGCTGGCAAATCCCCAGACGTCCTCGCTGCGCTGGTCCCACAGGGCACCGGAGACCATCGCGGAGGCCTCGATCCGCAGGTCGGTGCGGTTGCCGCGGTCGCCGCCGACGATGGCGGCGCCGGCCCCGTCGCTGGTCGGGCAGCACTGCAGGAACGTCAGCGGTTCGGCGATCATGCGGGAGTCGAGCACCTCCCGAATCGTGGGCACCGTGTCGCGTAGTTGGGCGCGGGGGTTGTCCATCCCGTTGGTCTTGTTCTTGACCGCGATGGCCGCGAGTTGTTCCGGGGTGACACCGAATTCGCCGACGTACCGCTGCGCCTGCAGGGCGTAGAGCCCCGGCAACGGCAGCGACGCAGCGCCTTCCGGGTCCGTCGCCTCCGGCACGATGGCACCGGAGAACAGGGTCGACATCTGGTCGACCCCGAGAACCAGCACGCACTCGAATCGCCCGTGCCGCACGGCCTCCACCGCTTCGTGATAGGCGGCGGTGCCACTGGCGCAGGCGTTCTCGACGGTCCACATCGGCACGGAAGGAATGCCGAGTCCGCGTTGGATGCGGGTGGCCACCCCGGGCGGGCCGAACACGGATCCGACGATGATGGCGTCGATCGCGTCGGGCCGGATACCGGCGTCCCGGACCGCTTCGGCGACTGCGGTCCAGGCGAGTGACTCGACTCGCTGGTCGGGGAATCGGCCGTAGAACGAGGTTCCGACGCCCCACAACATGGCCTGGTTCATCGCTGCACCTCCGAAATGGCGACGAGGTCGCCGTCGTCTGCTCCGGCGATCTCGAGCCGTGTACCGATCTCGAGTACCGCGGGTTCGCCGAGGTGAACGAGTACCCGGGGGCCGTCGTCGAGGTCGACGTACGCCAGCCCGAACGGTGGCCGGCGGGTGCCCACGGGGATCGCGACCACGGTGGATGACCAGGTCCTGCCTGTGCGGGCGAAGCGGGCCGGTTCGGTGGAGGCGTAGCACACCGGGCACCACGGCAGATGCTGTTGCGCGGTCGGGTACCGGCACACCGTGCACCGGGAGCCGAGCACGGCATCGCCGTCGAGGACCGGCCGCGAGTCGGCGACGGGCAGTCCCCCGACGGCGGAGCCGGCACGGCGCTTGGTCGGCCGCCCCACACCCAGCTCGCTCATCGGTGATCGCCTTCCAGGGTCAGCGAGAAGTCTTCGGCCTCGATGTGCAGGTAGGCACCCACGGACGTCTCGACGAGTTCACGGATGTACTTCATCTGCTTGCTGGTCGGGGCGAAGTCGCGGTTGCGTTGCGGGGTCGCGCGCATGACGTCGATGTCGTTCTCCGGGACGAGCAGTCGCAGGAGCAATTCGTCGTCGCTGATCGATTCGCCGAACTTCTTCCGCAGGTCGCCCAGGCTCGGCTGCGGAGGCTCCCAGTTCTCGTAGCTCTTCGCCTTGGGCGAACTCATGATGGTGTCGTACACGTTCGGATCCATCGGGGCGACGGGTTTGCCGTAGAAGCCTTGCGAATAGATCATCACCTCGTCCGGAACCACGGAATACCGGGATCCCGTCACCACGTTCAGCACCGCCTGCGTACCGACCAGCTGCGAGAACGGGGTGGCCATGACGGGGTAGCCGAGTTCTTCCCGCACCCGGGACATCTCGTCGAGGACCTCCTCGAAACGATCTTCCATGCCGCGGTCACGCAGCTGCGCTTTGAAGGTGCCCGCCATTCCGCCGGGAAGCTGGTGCCGGTACTGGAACAGGGAGTACTCGGCCGGCTGGCCGACCGGCAGGTCCTCGTACTCCGCGACGCGCAGGAGGTGCTGTTCGACTGCGGCGAAGCGGGATTCGTCGAGGTCGACGTCGAAGCCGGCGTAGCGCAGGTTCGCCACCGTGTTCTCCGTCGAGGGCAGCGACACTCCCGCCGCGAGCGGGCGGCTTGCCGTGTGCACACGATCAGCGCCGGCGAGGACAGCTTCCAGGTAGTTCAGCGGCGCGAGCGCGTTGTTGCTGTGAAAATGGACCTCCACCGGCAGGTTTCCGGCCGCACCTTTGATGGCCGCGATGAGCGAGCGGGTGCGCTCGGGGGTCAGCAGGCCGGCGGCATCCTCGAGTTCGATACCGTCCGCACCGGTCGCGACCAGCTCCCGTGTGCGGGCGGCGTAGTACTCGTCGGTGTGGTACGGCGTGTCGGCGTAGAGGATGCACGGCAGCGCCTGACCACCCTCGGCCTGCACGGTCTTGACGAGGCGGCCGATCTTGTCGATGTTGAACAGCCCGTCGTAGATCCAGAAGCTGCCGACGCCGTGAGCGCTGAGCCGCTGCACCCACAGGTCCATCACGCTGTCGGCAGTGAGGCCGAATGTGACGATCCCGTTGCTGCGGGTTCCTGCTCGGACCGTCGTCTCGGGCATCGACTTCGACAGCGAGATCAACTGCTCCCACGGATCTTCCTTGCAGTGCCGCACGAGCACCTCGAAGATCGAACTGCCGGCGAGATCGATGGTGTGAAAGCCGGTGCGGTCCAGCTCGGACGCCATGGGCAGGCCCATGTCCTTGCGCAGCCGCATGCCCCACCAGCTCTGGGGGCCGTCGCGCAGGGTCTGGTCGACGATGTCGATCTTGCGCTTGCTGCCGTCGGCGTTGCGCGGGGCACTGTCGAGGAAACTCATGAGATCTTCTCCAAGTAGTCGGGGAGGCCCCGAGAGGCAATCCAGTCGGTGGTGACGGTGCCGGCGCGAAAGTCCGCATGGTCCAGAGCCACCCGCGCGAAATCCGCGGTGGTGGGAACTCCGGTCACCCCCAGTCGGCCCAGGGCGGCGACCATCCGGTCCGCGGCGACGTCCCGGTCGGGGCCGTGTGCCACGATCTTGGCGAGCAGGGAGTCGTAGTAGGGGGTCACGACGTAACCAGGTTCGCAGTGGCTGTCGACGCGGATGCCCTCGCCCTCCGGCGGTTCCCAGGTGTGCACCGTCCCGGGGTTGGGGATGAAGCCGCGGGCCGGGTCTTCGGTGGTGATGCGGACTTCGATGGCGTGTCCGGTCAGGTCGATGTCGTCCTGGGTGAACCGGAGCGGTTCGCCGGCCGCCGAGCGCAGCTGCTCGGCGACGAGGTCCACGCCGGTGACCATCTCGGTCACCGGGTGTTCGACCTGGATTCGGGCGTTGAACTCGAGGAACGCGAACTCGTGGGAGTCTGCGTCGTAGATGAATTCGACGGTTCCCGCGCTGTCGAGCCCGAGCGCCTCGGCGAACAGAACCCCGCTGCGTCGGATGTCCTGACGAATCTTCTCGGGCAGATTCGGAGCGGGCGATTCCTCGACGACCTTCTGGTGACGCCGTTGCAGGGTGCAGTCGCGCTCACCGAGGTGGATGACGTTGCCGTGTTTGTCCCCGAGCACCTGGACTTCGATGTGGCGGGCGTTGCGGATGAATCGCTCGACGTACAGTCGTCCGTCGCCGAACGCCGACTGGGCCTCGGCCGCAGCCGACGACCAGCGGGCCCTCAGCTCGGACTCGTTCTCGACCACTGACATTCCCCGGCCGCCGCCACCGGCGGCGGCCTTGACCAGGACGGGATAGCCGAGCTCGGTGGCCGCGGCGACCGCGGCCTCGGTGGAGTCGACCACCGGCGATCCCGACAGCACCGGGATGCCGGCCGAGCGGGCGAGTTCACGGGCGCGGGCCTTGTCGCCGGCCTGCGCGACCGCTTCCGGCCGCGGTCCGACGAAAGTGAGTCCCTCGGCGACGCAGGCGGCGGCGAATTCCGGGTTCTCCGACAGGAACCCGTAGCCGGGATGGACGGCGTCGCACCCGGCGCCGAGGGCGGCGCTGAGCACCGCGGGGATCGCCAGGTAGCTCTGCGATGCCGGGGCGGGGCCGATGCACACGGCGCGGTCGGCCATCCGGGCGGCGAGCCCGTCGCGATCCACGATCGAGGTCACGGCTACCGTTTCGATGCCGAGGGCCCGGCAGGCCTTGATCACGCGGACCGCGATCTCCCCGCGGTTGGCGACCAGGACCCGCCGGAGCGGCGTGCGGCGCGGTGATTCGGTGGACAGGGTCGACGGGCTAGCCATCGGTCGGCCTGATCAGGAACAGCGGCTGGTCGAATTCGACCAGGTCCGCGTTGGTGGCGCAGATCTGCACGATCTCTCCGCCTTGTGGAGTGACCACCGGGTTCATCAACTTCATGACCTCGACGATGGCGATCTGCTGCCCTGCCTCGACGGCCTGCCCGACCTGGACGAACGGCGGCTCGCCGGGGCCGGGGGCCACCCAGAAGGCGCCGACGGTCTGGGCTCGCACCTCGATGCAGCCGGTGGTGTCGACGGCAGGCGGCGCCGCCGGGGTGGGCGCGGCCGCAGACGACGCTGCCACAGGGGTAGGAGCAGGGGCAGGAGCCGCCGGCGCGGATAGAGCCACAGCGGTCGGAGCCGGTGCCGGCGGGCCGTCCTTGCCGACGGTGACGCGAATACCGTCGAGTTCGAGGGTCATCGAAGCCCATCCCGACTCTTGGAAGGTACGGAGAATCTCCTGCACCTCGCGATGGGTCACACGATCCGCCGTGGTCATGACGTGCTCCTCTGGTGTGCGATGGCTGCAAGAAGCACCGGCAGCCGATGGGTGGTGACAACCGCTTCGACCCCGGCGTCGAGGGCTGCCCGGACTCCGTCCGGAGCGCAGAACACCGCTCCACAAACGGTTTTGGTTCCGGGTGGGATGTCGGGTATGTGCTCACCGATCTCTTCGGCTGCAAGGGAGTCGGCATCGAACACCGGCTCCGCCGCCACGTCGGGACCCACTCGCAAAGAGGTGGCACTGCTCGCCCACTCGGTGAGGCGGCGCAGATCCTCGTCCTCGCTCTCGTCGACCGCCGAGGTCGGCAGTTCGCCGGCGTAGACCCGGCCGGTGGTCGCATCGACCGTGACGGTGCGGCCGACCAGGCTTGCCACGGTGTCGGTGCCGCAGCCGACGACGCAGGGGGTGTCCAGGGCCCGGCTGACCACGGCGGCGTGTGAGGTTGCGCCGCCCTGCTCGGTGACGACGGCGGCGGCCGCGATCATGCCGTGAACGTCGTCCGGGCTGGTCGATTTGCGGACCAGGATGCTTCCCGGGTTCGCCTGTGCCGCTTCGGGAGTATCCACGACCACACCGGTGGCGACACCCGGGCTGGCGGCCACCCCGGTCACCAGTACCTCAGCGGTGCCGGCGGCGCCAGGTGCGATCTCCGGGCGCAGCAGCGTGCGGATCTGCTCGGCGGTGACCCGGGACAGGGCTTCCCCTGGTTCGAGAACACCCTCGTCGACGAGTTCGACGGCGATCCGCAGGGCGGCACGGGCGGTGCGCTTCGCCGGGCGGGACTGCAGCAGGAACAGCTCGCCACTCTGCACCGTGAACTCGACGTCCTGCGCGTCGCGTCCCTCCCGGTCGAGTTGCTCGGCGGCGTCGAGCAATTCGGCGTGCACGGCCGGCCAGCGCTCCTCCAGGTCGGTCAGGGGTTTCGGGGTGACCCGGCCGGACACGACGTCCTCGCCCTGCCCGCGCTGCAGATATTCGCCGTACGGTTCGCGGGAGCCGTCCACCGGGTTACGGGTGAACAGCACCCCGGTGCCGGAATCGTCGTCGAGGTTGCCGAACACCATCGCCTGCACGGTGACCGCGGTGCCGAGATCGTCCGGGATGCCGTAGTGCTTGCGGTAGGCGAGGGCACGCCGAGATCGACTCGATGCGAACACCGCGGCCACCGCGGCGCGTAGCTGCTCCCACGGGTCGGCCGGCACGGCATCACCGACGTCGGAGGAGATCGCCGCCCGGACCGACGCGGTATCGGGCAGGTCTTCGAGTTCCTCGGTGCAGCCGAGGACGAGTCGGCCGTAGAAGCCGGTGAAGCGGCGGTGCACCTCGGCGGCGAAGTCGCGGTCGCCGCTTTCGGCGGCCAGGGCGGCCTCGACGTCGTCGTTGCAGCCGAGGTCGAGGATGGTGTCCATCATGCCGGGCATGCTGATCGCGGCGCCGGAGCGCACCGACACCAGCAGCGGGCGTTCGGTGCCGCCGAACGTGCGGCCGAGTTGCTTCTCCAGCAAGCGGATTCCGGTGATCAGTTCGTCGGCCAGCCCCTCGGGCAGGCCGCCGTCGGCGAAGTAGGCCGCGCAGGCCGCGGTGGTGACGACGAACGCCGGTGGCACCCGCAGACCCAGTGACCGCATCCGCCACAGGCTCCATGCCTTCCCGCCGACCAGATCGCGACTCGGCTCGGCGGCGTTCTCGTCGGGGACGACCAGCCAGCGAAGACCTGTTGCGGTGCTCATTCGGGGCGCTCCCGTCCGGTGAGGCGGAGGATGTGTTCGTGCATCTGGAACCACACGGTGTGGACCGAGTCGACGCGGACGCCGCTGACGTAGTCGGTCTCGCCGCCCTCTGCGCGGATCAGCGCCGCGCCGATCCGGTCGAGGAATCGATCGACCAGCGGGTTCTGCTGGGCCAGGGGCTGAAGGACCTTCTGGGTCTTCTCGTGCACGCGGCCGAGCTTCTCGACGATCCTGGCGTCGTAGTCGGCGTCGGCGTGATCGTTGCTGACGCGGGCGCCGTCGACCTCGATGGTCTGCCAATCGGTGGTCAGGGTGAGGACCTGCTTGTTGACACCGGTCTCGAAGGAGTCCATCGCGTCGGTGACGGCCGGGTCCGCGCGCAGACCGGCGAAGGCGCGGGCGTACACGTCGTCGAGGAATTCGCGGCCGGCCGGGGTGATCATGTAGTTGCCGCGTGCGGCCATCACCGCCCCATCCGCGACGGCCTTCTCCAGCGCCGCCTCGACGTCGGCGATCGGGAGGGCGTTGATCTCGGCGAGCTGCTCGGCGGATCCGAGCTGACGCAGGGTCAGGGTGTGAATGGTGAGTTCGTTGGGGTCGAGCATGATGGGTCCTTTCGGTGTCGGGGTCACACCTGCGCGGCGACCATGCGGTCGCGCACTTCGCGGCGCAGGGATTTCCCGACCGGACTGGTGGGGATGTTCGGCCAGATTTCCAGGGAGCGAGGTCGTTTGAATCCGGCGAGTCGATCGGCGCAGAACTCGAGGATCTCGTCGGGCTCGGCGGTGGAGCGGGTGACGACGGCGGCGGCGACCCGTTCGCCCCACTTGTCGTCGGGCAGGCCGACGACGGCGGCCTCGACGACGGCAGGGTGGGTCAGCAGGGCGTCTTCGACCTCGCGGGGGTAGACGTTGAAGCCGCCCGAGATGATGACGTCGTGCCTGCGGTCGAGCAGGTGCAGGTACCCGTCGTCGTCCCAGCGTCCGATGTCGCCGGTGTGCAGCCAGCCGTCCGGTTCGATCGTCTCGGCGGTGGCGTCCGGGCGACGCCAGTACCGGCTCATCGTGTGCGGCCCCCGGGTCAGGACCTCCCCGACCTCGTCCGGTCCGAGGACGGTGCCGTCGGCGGCCCGGACCTGCACCTCGACGAAGGTGTAGGGCTTACCGGCGGAGGTCAGCCGTTCCGGTGTGTGCTCCCACGGCTGCAGGCAGGTGATCGCCAGCGGGGCCTCCGCCTGACCGTAGAGCTGCGCGAAAACCGGTCCGAGGATGTCGATTCCGCGTTGGAGCACGCTGGTCGCGATCGGGGCTCCGCCGTAGCACAAGCGCTCGAGGGCGAGATCCGCTGTTGCCGTGGCGGGATCCTCGAGCAGCATCGCGATCATCGTCGGCACCATGAACGTCGACGTGGCCCGATACTTCTGCGCGGCCTCGAGGAAGGCGCCGGGCGAGAACTTCGACACGATGACGTTCGGGGCGCCCTTGACCAGGTGCGGAAGGAAGAACGCGCCGCTGCCGTGGGTGATCGGGGCGGCGTGCAGCATCACCGAGTCCGGTCGGAGGTTGGGCAGCAGGTCGACCAGGAAATTCGCCACTTCGGCAAGCTCGCTGCGCGTGGTGAGGACCACCGCCTTGGGCTTGCCGGTCGTGCCGCCGGTGTAGGCCAACCGCAGCGGTTCGTCCTGGTCGCGCCAGACGTCACACGGGCCGTCGGGCGCGCCGGCGACGAGTCCGGGCAGCTCGTCGGCGGTGATCATCAACTCGACCCGGGCAGGGGGATCCCCTGCGTAGACCAGGGCTCGCGCCTGCGAATCCTCGATCTTGTAGGCGTGCTCGTGGGCCGTCTCGCGCACGTTGAGCGGGACCCGGACCAGCCCGGCCTTCGCGAGCGCGTAATAGACGACGACGCCGTCGATACCGTTCGGCATGAGCACCGCGACACGGTCACCGGCATCGAGGCCGCGGGCCAGCAGTGCGTGGCCGAGCCGGTCGGTGAGTTCGTCGAACTCGGCAAAGCTGACCACTCGGTCGCCGTCGATCAGCGCGGGCGCGGCACCGTACTGCCGCCCGGCGCGGCGGATCAGGTCACCGATCTGCATCGCCAGACCCCTTCGTCTCGTCCGTGGCGGGCAGGTCGGCCCGACGCAGCCCGGATCCGCGGCCCTCGATGTTCCGTGAGCCTCGCTGCGCGAGGCGGTACAACTCGTCCGCCTGCGGGGTCCCGTGGTTCCACTTCACCCATTCCTCGTCGAGGTAGCGGTTGCCGCCGTCGAGCACGGCGGGAGTGAATCCCTTTGCGCGCGTGTTGTAGTCGTCGATGTCGATGCGTCCGACGCTAGTGGCCCACAAGCCGGTCTTGCCGGGCAGGCTCGACGAGCCGGCGAACCGGTCACCGGCGGTCGGTGCGTAGTCGTCGTCGCTGAGCACCGAGTAGGGGATGCCGGTGAGCATGTTGCGGTTCAGGTCGGAGTAGCGGGCCATGGTGTACTCGTTGCTCGTCTGGTGGGGCAATCCCAGCAGGCCCACCATCTCGCCGAGGTTGTCGCGTCCGTATTCGTCGTTGAGCAGGGGCTTGAACCGCTGCACTCGTTCGTCGACCTGGAACCAGTCGTCCTGCCGGTAGGTTCCGGCGAGATGCGCGAAGTCCTTGCCGACCGAGGAGTAGACCAGGGCGCCGGCGTCGATCATCTGCTCGCGTGACCAGGTCGCGATCCGCTTCCACAGGTCGGTGGTCGCCTCGTTGAGGATCTCCCGGTACTGCTCCATGGTGTCGGCCAGTGTGTCGGCGTCGTCCATGCCGACCGGAATGTAGCCGTCGGTCAACGCATCCGAGGTGTACATCCCGACCGCTTCGATGTTGGCGGCGTTGTATCCGGGTTCGGCCTCGAAGGACGCCCAGTCGTCCATCAAGTGGAAGTTGGTGCCCTTGAAGACGATCGGGATCGTGAGGTTGTTGAACGGCAATTGGGTGGCGATGCCGTCGAGCCACGGGTAATCGCCTTCGGTGAGGTCGAAGAAGTCCCGCATGATCATCTGCCGGTTGTTGCCGAAGTCGTAGGGGCCGCTGTTGTGCAGACCGATGCGGCACTCGCAGTGCGCGAGGAACGCGTACTGCGACAGTTGGGCGACGAGTTTGGTTGCGGCGGTGTGCAGCCGGTCACCGGGCACCACACCGTGCAGATCGGACTCGAAGACCTGCAGGGTGCGTTCGGGCAGGAACTGGCTGCGGTCGCCGAATTCCTTGTTCGTCAGGTGTCCGTCGTTGCGGTGGTAGGCCAGATTGAACCGCCGGGAGAAGTCGAGCACGTCGACGACGTCGTCGACCGCGTCGGTGGGCCGCAGCAGGCCCCAGTTCATCAGCATCTCGCGGCCGATGAGGTAGAACGCGGGCATGCCCCACGCCGCGTTGACCGTGTCCACCTTCAGGCTGACCTCGCGGGCGCGGTCTCCGAGTTCCTCGGCGGGCGTCGCCGCGTCGATCTCGCGCAACAGGGTCGGCAACCGGTAGAAGCTGTTGAGATAGCTCACCAGCATATACGGGTTCATCGGGAACAGCTTCGACTCCTGCACCGTCCGCGTGATGCACAGCCAGTAGGTGGTGTCGGACAGACTCCGGAGGTAGTTGTTGGTCTCCAGCAGGGTCCGGTAGTTCAGATTCGCCATGGTCTCAGCTCTCGCTTTCGATCAGCCAGATCCGGGCATGCCCGGTGTCACCCGTCTCGTATGCATCCGCTGCCGGGGGCGCCGCGGTCACTTCGAGTTCGACCAGGTCGCCGTTCTTCAGGTCGTTGATCTTGCAATTCATCAGTGTGGGGACGTCGTACTCACGGGCGAGGATGCCCAGGTGCGAGCGCACGGTGCCGCCGAGGCAGATGACGCCGGCGAACCCTTCGATGATCGGTGCGGTCAAGGTGCCGCCCGAGTCGTCGATCACGGCGATCGTGCCGGGCGGGATGCCGTCGGTGAGGAATTCCATGACCTGCTCGACGGCGGAGATCAACGCGACCGGTCCGATGACCGTCTGGGACTTCTTGATCACGTTGTCGCCGATACCCACGTGACGGCGACCGTCCGAGTCCCGGTCTTCCGAGAACTCCCGCGCCTCTCGGTCGGTTCGCTTGTACTTGTGCGGCTCGGATTCGAGCGAGACCGTCGCGGAGTACTCGAACCGGTACCCGGAATCCAGGGCCTCCTGCTCGATCGCTCGCGCATCCTCCACCGAGAAGATCTCGAACTGGCGTTCGAACACGCTGTCTTTCCACCGCTCGCCGGTGGCGGAGAATCGTTGTGCCGCCAACGACCGCACAGCGGTGTTGAAGCGGCCCGGCAATGGGAGCATTTCGGTCGATCCCCATTTCGGGGGCGTAACCACGGAGTCGGACATGTCACCTCACGTTTCCTCGGGACGGACGCAGCCGCCTACGCGGCCGGAAACAGGTGGCTACCTGGTATTTTTTCTCCGGCTTCTTGGCGTTGTGACCTAAAACTAGTTACGCTCCGTGGTGTGACCCAGTCCACGTTGGGGGACACTTCCGGGACAACGCCGAGTGCAAAGTCCTCGTCCCGAAACCGCTCCCCGTTCCGAGCCAACCTGAGCAAGGCCGACTACGAGCGCGCCTTCGACATCCTCGAACAGTGCTCCGGTGCGGCCTGCCTTCCCGACTTCAAGGAACGGGCCGTCGAGGCGATCAGTGAGCATTTCGCCCTGAGACATGTCTCGTTCTTCGCCGGCGCGACCTTCCACACCGTGTTCGAGGACTCGGCACCCCTGACAGCGGGCAAAACCGCCAAGATGCTGCCCGAGTACCAAGACCGGTGGGCCCGCTACGACATCTTCGGCACGCCGGCGGCGATGCGGCAACTCGTCTCCAGCGGGGTGTCGTCATTGGACGAACTGCAGTCGATGGGCCAGTTGCCGGCGGCGGCGGACGCCTACGTCAGATACTTCCTCTCCTCCACGTGGCGCATGCAGACCGCTGCCGCATTGCGCCTGGAGTTGAGCGCGGGACACACGGCATTGCTGGGGATGTTCGACCCGGAACCCGGCAAGATCGGCGCCTCCGAGGCGGCCACGCTGCGCCTGCTGAGCCAGCAGATGTCCGCCATGGCTCGCGGACTGCCCGCGTCGAAGTCGCAGGCCGCCCTTGCACGGCTCTCCGTGCGGCAGCGGCAGGTCGTCCGGCTCGTCGCGGACGGATTGTCGAATGCGCAGATCGCCGAGATCCTCTCCCTTGCCGAGGACAGCGTGAAGAAGTACGTCACCCGAATCCTCACGACCACCGGTTGCCAGTCACGGATGGAACTGGCGCTGCTGGCGCGGGCGCAGCGGATATGAGAAAGGGGCCGCGGACTATTCGTCCGCGGCCCCGTCACGCTCCGGTCAGAGGAAGGACGTCTCCTTCGTCAGCCCGTAGCGGGGATGTTCACCGATCACCATCGATTCGAAGATGCCGTACCCGACGGCGTCGCCTTCGCGGCAACGGATTACGCAGTCCCGCAACTGGTGTACCTCTCTTGCGGTGTCGGCATCGGAAACGTCCGCGTACCGTTCACCGTCGAGGTGTTCGGGTCCCTGCCATTGCCCGTGCCGCTGGCCCTTGAACCCGAAGTACAGTCCCGTGCCGAGGTGGAACCCGGTGTCACTGACCGGTTCGATCTCGAGGGTGCGCGTCTCGCCCCACCCCGCATCGAAGGTCAGCGTCCCACCGAGGAGTCGCCTGTTGTCGGGGTCGTACTTGAGATCGTCTCTCAATCCTTGCAGCGGGCGCTGGGTTCCGTCGGGAAGATTCTCGAAGCCCGAGAAGTAGGTCACCGCACCGTCGACCCATTGCAGATAGTGGTGGATCTCGTAGCTGGACCCGTCGGGACGCTGCATCCACATCGGACTCCAGGTGAGAATGAAGTCGCCATCGAGCCGCTGAGGTTTGAAGACATCCGGTGCGGGCTCGCCGACGTCCATCCGCACTCCCCAGGAGTGGTCGCGGAAGCCGAACCACTCCTCGTCGCGGACCTCGATGCGCTCGCCGTCGAGCCAGATCTCACCGCTGACCGTCGATGCCTGGTGGTACCGGAGGAGGTCGGACTGCACCCGGAGGCCCTGCGACTCACGCTGGGCATCCTTCTGTTCGAGGAACGGCGGCAGCACTCCGGTGACGGTGAGGTCGAATCGCAGTGGGACCACGTCGTTCTCCTGCAGGACCCAGCGCACCTGACGGAGCGGCTCGATGACCTCGTAGTCCAGCGGTCCGACACCGATTCGCTCGCCGTCGAGGTCGAGTTGGCGACTGGCTCGAACCGTCAGCTGCTCCTTCCCCCGCGAGACGCCGGCGAACATGTCCATCACGTTCCGGTTGTGGTATTTTCCGAGGCCGATGTCGACCTGGATGGACCCGTCACGAGCGAAGAGCGAAGACCAGAGCTTCTCCGTCCAGGACGTGTCGGCATGGCTGATGGTCGCGAAGGTTTCGGGCGTCTGATGACACAACAGCTCGTCGGCGTGGATGAGTTTCTGCATCGATTGGCGCATGTGAGCGCCTCCTCTCGAGTGGTTCAGCGAATGGGTGAGAAGGATCCGGGCATATCGTGTGCCAACAACGCTCCACCGAATATGGCCGCAGCCCGGTCGTCGTCGTCGAACGGATCAGGATAGAGCGCAAGGGTCTTCGGCGACATCGCCCAGTCGACCTGATCCGTCACCCCGGCCTGGGCGGCAAAGGGGCGAAGCCCTGAGGTGTACATGGTGGTGGCGGCCATGATTCGGTCGCTCCGGTCCATGGTGGCGAATTTCTGATACAGGCCCATGTGGCATCGGCTGAGATCCGCCGCAACACCCGGCCAGTCTTCCGGCGCGATCAGCTCACGGGTGCCGTCGGCGCGATACCCGTACACGGCAGCTTCGTCGACGACGGCGAGAAGTTGATCCGGTTCGGTAAACGTCGTTCCCCAGTCGTTGATTTCGAACTCGGTGAACTTCGAGCGGTCGAACGTCAGGACCATCGTCAATCCGGTGTAGGGCGGGTCCAGATCGCCCGCCCACGGATACGCCCATGCACTGGGGCCGAGGGAGAGATAGTCCCGCACGATCGTCTGCCGGTTTCCCGTCGGCCGCGGATACGGACCGGAGTCACAGATGCCGACCCGTGAATCACAGAAATACAGGAACGAGTATCCCGAGACCGTGGCGTTCAGCCGCTTCAGGCTCTTCGCGGTGGTCGTATCCAACGCCGTTGCCGCGCCGACCAGCTCGTCGACAACGGCCGTCGACAGGTACCGGTTGGTGAATCCGGCGTCCTTGTAGTCGAGTGTGCCGTCACCACGATGCGCCAGGGTGAGCCGGCGCCAGAAGTCCACGACGGTGCGAATGTCCTCCCGGTGGTCACCGGGCTCGATGGTGCCCATCTGGATCAGGCACTCTCGACCGCAGAGAAAGTGGTAGCCGATCATCCAGATCCACAGCGGGCTGACCTTGTTCGGCCCCTCACGCAACCGGCGACCCAACTCTTCCGCCGGCACAGCCGCGTCGATCACGCGAATCCGATCCACGTAGCTGTGGAAATCCTCGATGACCGACAGCGACATATAGGGCAGCATGGGAAACAGTTCGGACGTAAACCCGGAGCGGCGGGTCAATTCAGGTTTGAATGCCCGGCCCATGTGCTGGACGAGATCGTCGAGGCGGTCGTCGGTGAGTTCCTCGGAGATGAGTGCCTCGAGCGCAGCGCCCGAGACGCCGACCGTGAAGTCCTTGACTGCGATCTCGTCTCCCACACGCCGGATGTATTCCCACCACGCGGCGCTCACATCCGCGGACGGGTCCGATGCGGTGTCAGCTTCCGGGGAAGCAACGACCCCCGTCTGCTCCTCGATACGAAGTGTGATTTCGGTGCCGTCGGGGATGTCCTCGGACAGTTCGGTACCGACCAGACACGGGACCTCGAACTCTCGTGACACGATCGCCAGGTGTGAGCGGAGTGTTCCATCCAGACAGACGATTCCCCCGAGCCGGCCCAGGATCGGTGAGAGGAATGTCGTGCCGCCCGACGCGACGAGAGCGATCGTGGACTCGAGGTCGCTGTCGAGGGAGGCGATCACGTCGTCCGGCGACCGGAAATGTCGCACTGTACCGGTGACCGGCGCAAAGGCGTACGACGGATTTCCCTTTCCGAGAATTGACATCGTCTAACCTCCCAGGGGCCGGAAGCAACCGTCGCGGTCCTGCGGAACGAAGACGCCGCCGATCAACTGCAGCGCGAGGTCGGGATCGCTGAACTTCTGGAAGGATTCGGCAATCCGCGGCGTTATGGCCCAATCGATCTCGTCGTAGCAGCCGGCGAGTCGTGCCCACGCCTTGAGCTTCCACGCGTACATCTCGGTGGCGTACAGGTTGCGTTCCTCGGCATCGGTTTCGGCCAACCGCTGGTACAGCGCTCGGTGCGCCTTGCGGATCGCTTTGGTGGCCTCCTCGACCTCGTCGGCACCGAGTGGGCGGAGGGTGCCGTCGTCGGTGCAGAACACTCGGGTTTCGATGATGTCGGCCTGATAGTCGCTGGGTGTGAACCAGGCAGTGCCCCAGACGTTGTTGTCCATCTTCACCGTGGCAGGCAGTCGGTAGGCGATGACGAAATGATGGTAGGGCAGCGTTTCGCGGATGCCGTCGACCCAGGGGAAGTCTCCGTCACCGTCCGTGCAGGTCTCGCGCAGCGCAAGGAACGTGCCGTCCTCGAGTTGATAGGGCCCGGTGTCGCACACCGCGGTGCGTGCGTCGCAGTTCTCCAGGAATGCGTACGCGGTCAGCCGCGCACCGAATTTGCGAATCCCCGCCTTGACCTCGTCGTCGGCGGGGACCAGATGGGACCGGATCTCCGCCAGCACGTCGTCGTCGATGACATGAGAACTGTTCTCCGGCTCCGCGTCCATGTTGAACAGGACGTTGTCGGTGCGCATCGCGATGGTCGCCTCGCGCCAGAATCGGAGAACCTCGAGCTGATCCTCCAGACCGTCCGACAGGGTGTTCTCTCCGAGGTCGACGAACAGCTCACGACCGGTGAGATAGTGCAGCGGGGTGGCCGCGAGGTTGATGAAGCTGCGCTTGTTGCCGATGGGCAGAGCCTTGCGCACCAGTTCGGTGGGGGTGGCGTGCTGCCGGATGGTGCGGATGCGCTCCGGCACCCTGAGGTAGTCCTCCATCATCGACATCAGGATGTAGGTGTTCATGCCGAACAGTTCCGACTCGAACACGGTCCGCGCGGACAGTTCGGACTTGTAGGCCGCACCCGCGGCGTGCACGAGCCAGTTCCACTCCTCGAGTGTGGGCTCGTAGGCCGGGTCTGTGTACAGAGCCTCCACGTTCACGGGAGTGGTCAGTTGCGCGGTCACGCCGTCACCGCCCCTGCAGCGACGGCCACGCGGGCGGTCTCGGTATCGGACAGGTCCAGCACCACAGTGTCGCCGTCTGCGATGGTTCCGGTCAGTTCGGCGGCGAGCACGCAGGGCACGTCGGACTCTCGCGACAGGATCGCGAGGTGCGATTCCCGGCTACCGGCTGTACAGACGATCGCGCGCAGATCGGGCAGGATCGGCGACAGGAAGGTCATCCCACCCTTGCTGACGAACGCGATCGTGTCCTCGAGATCGTCGTCGTCGATCGACAGCACGTCGGCCGTGTCGTTGAACCACCTCGCGGTACCGCGAACCTCCCCTGCGGTGAATAGGTTGACACCGGTCCCGACCTCGTTCAGGTCTCCGCTCATCACATACTCCGTTCGGCCCATTCGTGGGCGTGGGATTGTCTTGAACACGCACTTTCGTCGGTGTCAGGAAGGCTACGAGTGGCTGTGTCGTGCGCCACAGTCCACTTTGGGGGACAGTCTCGATACCGGTCACAGCGGCGGTACGCCCACCGAATTCCTCGCAGCTGTGGCCGATGGTCGAAAATGGATCCATGGCAGGGGAAGCAACGGAAATCGTTCTGACTATTCAGGATCTTCGTGAGGTCACCGCGTTCGCCGCGGGGTGCGCGGAGGGGGTACTCGAGATATTCGAGGACGATCAGCCGGACGACGCACGCCCTCGCGACGCGATCACTACCGCGTGGGATTTCGCTCGGGGTGGTGAGCGCGGGAAACCTCTGCGCGACGCGGCGTGGGCGGCGCTCGCGGCTGCCAAGGGCACGGACACCGAGGCGGCGCGCGAGGCGGCGTGGGCTGCGATGGCTGCGGCGGGTGCCGCCTACCTGCATCCCTTGGCGAAGGCCACCCAGGTCAAGCACATTCTCGGAGCGGCCGCGTACGCGGCGAGAGCGACCGAACTCGTCGCCGGGGACGATCGGACCCTCGGGGCCGAACACGTCGGGCTGGCGGTCCAGCGTGCGGCACCAGTCGTCGTCGACGTACTCGGACGCTTTCCGGCGGCACCGGGTGGCGGCGGACGGGTCGGCGAGTTGATCCGCATGCTGGACGCCGCCCTTCGCCAGTGACAGACGCGGCGGATCCCCGACAAAGCGTGTAATTCATCAACCGTTGACCCAGGTCGCTCGGCGTGCCTAGCATCGAATATGCGCGCCATGATTCTCAAGGAATTTCGCGAACTTCGGCGGGACCCCCGCACATTGGCGATGTTGATCGCGCTGCCGCTTCTCCTGCTCGTCATCTTCGGCTACGCGGCCAACTTCTATGTGTCCTCGGTCGAGACGGCAGTCATGGGCCCCTCGGCTCAGCAGGTGAGCACGTCGTTGCCGCCGTTCTTCGACGTGACGCAGACAGACGTCGACGGTTCGACCGCCCAGGCGACAGATCTGTTGCGGGAGAACAAGGTCGACGTCGTCGTGGTGACCGGCTCGACCCCGACCGAGCAGTCGACGGCACTGGTGGACGGCTCGAATCTGTTCGCTGCCCAGTCGACGGTGTCGATCCTGAACAAACTCGGCGACCAGGTCCGCACCGAGGTGTTGTTCAATCCCGACCTGAAGACGTCGTGGGTGATGGTGCCGGCGATCATCGGCCTGATCCTCACTTTCATCGGCACGATCGTCACCAGCATCGGTCTGGTCCGGGAACGCGAGGCCGGGACCCTCGAACAACTCGCGGTCATGCCGATCCGGCCGAGTCAAGTGATCCTGGGCAAGATCGTGCCCTATTTTCTGCTCGCCGCACTGGACATGACCGTCGTGACGGTGCTGGGCATGGTGCTGTTCGGGGTGCCGTTCAACGGCAACGTACTGGTGTTCGCGCTGGGCGCCGCGCTCTTCCTGTTCGTCGTCCTCGGTCTCGGTGTGCTGATATCGACGATCTCGCAGACCACCGGACAGGCGATCCAAACGGCATTCCTGTTTCTGATGCCACAGATTTTGTTGTCCGGCATGATTTTTCCGCTCGATGCAATGGCGGCAGGGGTTCGCTGGATCGGCTATCTGCTTCCGCTGACCTATTTCACGATGATCTCGCAGGGCGTGATGTTGCGTGATGCGCCGATCTCGTCGTTGTGGTTGCCGCTGGTCGTGTTGGCCGTGATGGCGATCGTGGTCTTCACCGGGTCGACGCTTCGTTTCCGGCGAGATCTCGCGCCGGACGTCTCGAAGGCGAGTAAGCCCGAGGGGTCGAAATCGGTCGATCCGACCGGTGCGGACGCCTCGTGATCGCCGCGACCGAGTCCGTCGTCGTCCGGTTCGGCGACCGGACAGCCCTCGACGGAGTGAGCATCGACGTGCCTGCCGGCCAGGTGGTGGCCTTGGTCGGAGGAGACGGGGCGGGAAAGTCGACCCTGTTGCGGACGTTCGTAGGGGAGGTCCGCCCCGACAGTGGGACCGTTCACGCCCCCGGCAAGCACGAAATCGGGTTCCTCTGCGCGGGCCCGGGGAGCTGGGCGGCCCTGACGGTCCGGCAGAACATGGATTTCGTCGGCGGCATCTATGGCCTGAGCGGCAACGAATTGGCCGAGCGGCGCGAGGAACTCATCGACCGGGCTGGGCTGGGTGACGCGGCGGACCGACTCGCCTCGGCGTTGTCCGGAGGGATGCGGCGCAAACTGGGCACGGCGATGGCCATGCTGCACCGACCCAAGATGCTGATCCTCGACGAACCGAGCACCGGCGTCGACCCCGTGAGCCGCATCGACCTGTGGCGATTGATCTCGGAAGCCGCCGCTGACGGGGCAGCCGTGGTGATGTCGACGACGTACCTCGATGAGGCCGAGCGAGCCGGGCATCTCGTCGTTCTCGACTCCGGCCGGATCCTGACCCAGGGCTCCTACGACGAGGTGCGCGCCGGATTCACCGGCGCCATCACCTCGGCAGCGGAACCGGTACGACCGGAGTGGTCGTGGCGCCGCGGCCGGGAACGTCACGAGTACTGGGAGGACGGACACCCCGGCACCGACGCGGAGACCGTGACGCCCGACCTCGAAGACATCGTCATCGCGTTGTCGCTGACACGTCGGCGGGAGGTCGGGGCATCATGACCGGTGAGGTACTACGGGCACGCTCGGTGACCCGGAAGTTCGGTGACTTCACGGCCGTCGACTCGATGTCGATGACCGTCGCCCCCGGCGAGGTGGTCGGTCTTCTCGGCGCCAACGGGGCCGGGAAGACCACGCTGATCCGGATGCTCCTGGGTCTGCTCGCCGCGACGGAAGGTGCGGTCGAGTTGCTCGGCGGTCCGCCGGACCGAACACGGAGGGCGCGCATGGGTTACGTGCCCCAGAACCTCGGTCTCTACCGCGATCTGACCGTCGAAGAGAACCTGGCCTTCAGCGCGGAGGCCTACGGTGTCCCCGTGCCCGGTGTTCCTGCCGAACTCCACGACGCGCGCAACACCCTCGTCCGCGAACTGGCCCTGGGCTCGCAACGACAGGTGGCGTTCGTCGTGGCCCTGGCACACGAACCCAACGTGCTGGTGTTGGACGAGCCGACCTCCGGCGTGGACGCACTGTCCCGGGCAAGACTGTGGGACACGATCCGGCAGCAGGCCGACAACGGCGTCGGCGTCCTGGTGACCACCCATTACATGGAAGAAGCGCAGCAGTGTGATCGCCTGTTGCTGATGTCGTCCGGGCAACTCGTCGGCGCCGGCAGCGAGGACGACATCATCGGCGACACCCGCGCGGTCGCGGTGCACACTCCGGAATGGGCGCAGGCATTCGCGGCACTGAACGATGCCGGAATCCCCGTGATCCTGGACGGCCGTGCGATCCGAGTCCCGGACACCGATCCGGCGACGATCGATTCCGTACTGGACTCAGCCGGCATCGCCGCCGACATCCGGCCCGTGCGCGCCACCATCGAAGAGCGCATGCTGGTCCTCGCGCGTGCCGGAGCACATGGATAGTCGCGCTCCCGGCCGGCCGAAGGTCGTCGCCGACTCCGCCGACAAGCGCGACACCATTCTGCGGTCGGCACGAGAGCTGTTCTCCGATCGCGGCTTCGACCGAACGACCATGCGCGCCATCGCCAAAGAGGCCGGAGTCGACCCGGCGCTCATCCATCACTACTTCGGCAACAAGAACGCGCTGCTGGTGGCCGCCCTGCAGCCGGAGGTCGACGCGAAGACCGTATTCTCCGGAATCACCCCCGAGACCGACGCGCCCGGTGAGATCTTCGTCCGACGCGTACTCGAATTCTGGGAGACGAACCCACAGCAGCGAGCACGGGCAATCGCGCTGCTGCGAGTCGCCGTCACGCACGACGAGATCGCCATGCGAGTACGAGATTTCTTCCTCGGACTCGTGCAGCGCGCACTCGGCGATGTCGTCCGCAGCGATCACCAGGACGAGCGCTACGCACTGGTGGTCAGCCAAACCGCCGGGCTGGCGATATCGAAGTACATCCTCCTGCTCCCCGACGTCGCAAATGCCTCCATAGAAATTCTGGCTCGGCGAGTGGGGCCGAACATCGACAACTACCTATTCAGCGACTTCGACGGGTAACTGTTCGCGGCTGCCGGGGTGTTCGATCGAGCTCCCCGGCGCTCGCTCGAGTCCGGCGCCAACTGGCTGTGCCCTGGGCGAGGCAACCGCCGGTCATGCGGCGATTACCCTGAGCTGATGGCTGCAATCCCCGATTCCACCGTGCGCACGAACACCGCGGTGCCCGGCCTCGCGAGCACGTTCGCCGACGAGCTGGGCGCCCTGACGGTGCCGTGGCAGGGCGCCCCTGTGCCGGACCCCACCATGCTCGTGCTCAACGAGCAGCTCGCGGCGGCGTTGAGGTTGGACATCCACGCACTGCGAAGCGAGGACGGGGTCGGCGTCCTGTCCGGATCGGCGGCACCGACCGGGGCAAAACCGGTAGCGATGGCATATGCGGGCCATCAGTTCGGCGGATACGTACCGCTCCTCGGAGATGGTCGGGCGTTGCTGCTCGGCGAACTGACCACTAGTGACGGTCAGCACGTGGATCTGCACCTCAAGGGCTCGGGGCGAACACCGTTCTCCCGGGGCGGCGACGGCTTCGCGGTCATCGGCCCCATGCTGCGTGAATACCTCGTCAGCGAGGCCATGTACGCCCTCGGCATCCCCACCACCCGCGCACTGTCGGTGATCGCGACGGGCCGGCCCGTTCACAGAAACGGTACCGAGCCCGGCGCCGTGCTCGCCCGAGTCGCGGCCAGCCACCTACGGGTGGGCACGTTCGAATACGCAGCGCGGCAAGGCGATCTGCTGCAACCGCTCGCCGACTACGCGATCGCCCGCCACTACCCGAAGCTGATCGAACTGCCGGCGAACGGTGACGGCAACCGCTACCTGACATTCCTCGAGGCCGTCGTCGAGGCGCAAGCGTCACTGGTGGCACGGTGGATGCTCACCGGTTTCGTGCACGGGGTGATCAACACCGACAACACGACCATCTCCGGGGAGACCATCGACTACGGTCCGTGCGCCTTCCTCGACACCTACGACCCGACGGCAGTGTTCAGTTCGATCGACCACAGCGGCCGCTATGCGTTCGGCAACCAACCCGCCGTCCTGAAATGGAATCTGGCGCGCTTCGCCGAAACGCTGCTCACGCTGATCGACCAGGCGCCCGATGACGCGATCACCGCGGCATCGGCAGTCCTCGACACCTTCGACGAGCGTTACGACGGCCATTACGCTGCCGGCATGGCGGCCAAGCTCGGTATGGCCGGCACACCCCTCGACCCGGCACTGATCGACGACCTATTGACGATGATGAAAGATCACGGCGTCGACTGGACAAGCGGTTTCCGTGCCCTCGCGGACGAACTACGCGGAAATTCGGCACCTCTCGACAGCCTCGCACCGCGCGAGCACACCGAGCCGTGGTTGCAACGCTGGCGCAGCGCCCTGACACACCACGGGCGCGGGGCAGCGGAGACCGCGGACGCGATGGACCGCGTCAACCCGCTCTACATCCCACGCAACCATCAACTCGACGCTGCCTTGCGGGCCGCGACCGACGGTGAACTCGCCCCATTCGAGAAGCTACTGGAGGTCGTCACCCATCCGTTCGACCGCCGCGACGAATGGTCCGGCTACACCACACCCGCCCCGCCGTCATTCAGCCAAACATTCCAAACCTTCTGCGGCACATAACCACTAGAACGAATACACTCGCAATCCGACAGGACCGCACCGTTCACACGGCGGCGCCGGGCCCTTGAAGTAGGTCGACGTCGCCGGCGTGCATCGACTCGCCGCAGTGTGCGCAGCGCAGGTCGGCTGTGCTGATCTCGCCGCACGCGTGGTGGCGATAGAGGACCGGCGGGCCCGCCTCCCCCGCGAGCCAGGTGTCGCCCCAGGTGGCCATTGCCATCAGAACGTCGAGGAGTTGGATGCCCTTCTCCGTCAGGACGTATTCGTACCGCGGCCGTCGGTCGTAGGGCCGGCGCTCGAGCACTCCGCGCTCCACGAGGTAGTTGAGTCGTTCGGTCAGGACCTTGCGCGAGATGCCGAGGTCGGCCTGAATCTGCTCGAATCGGGTGAATCCGGCCCACACGTCACGCAGGATCAGCGGCGACCAGGGCTCCCCGATGACGTCGAGCGTTCGCGCGATCGAGCACGCCATCCCACCGAAATCTGTGCGTTGCATGGAACCAGTCTATCAATCGGGGTTCCCTCAAGGAACTCACACTGCTACGCTCATGGAGTCTCCTGAAGGAACCCCGAAAGGAACGGAGTCCTGGCCGCAGACGGGGAAGCCGGCCTCGCAACCTGCGCGCCCCCACGACGTCGGCCTCGCGCCGGCAACCTCAGATGAAGGAGTAGATCCATGCTTGACCCCGACGTGCGCCGCATCCTCGACGGCACCTCGATCGCTCACCTCGCCACCACCCTCCCCGACGGCTCGCCTCATACCGTTCCCGTCTGGATCGGCGCGCACGGCGACCGAATCGTCTTCCTCACCGGTCCCGGCTCACGCAAGGCACGCAACCTGCGCCGCGACCCGCGGGCGGCGCTGTCCATCGCGCCCGTGGACAACCCGTTCAAGCCCGTCGTCGTCCGCGGGCGGGTGGTCGAATGGCTCGACGGCGATGCCGCGTGGGAGATCATCGACGAGCTGTCCACGAAGTACACGGGTGCGCCGTACCCCCGAGAGGAAGAGCGCGTCGTGGCCGTGATCGAGCCCGAGCGACAGACCGTCGGCGTCGGCTGAGCCGATCACCGATGCTCGCTCATTCCGGTGGTGAGCCGTCCCGGCGCTTCAGCGTCGCCTTCAGGCCCGCCAGAAGAATGTCGACCCCGCGTTCGAGTTCGGCGGCGCCGTCGTAGGACGCCAGCACCGGCGCCAGACCTCGCAGGAGCGGGAATTCACCGATCGGCAGACGGTGCAGTCCGAGGCGCAGGAGGTCGTCGGATTCGTCGGGCCGCTCGACGACTTCCTGCAGTTCGTTGAGGATGTGGCCATAGAGGAAACCGAACAACGCCCGATAGACGTGCAGGGCGTCGGCGTCGGTGAAACCCGCCCGGGTCAGCAGGGTCAGGATGTCCTCGAGGGGGCGCAGGGTGCCGAGCGGCCTGAGCCCGAGCGGCGTCGACAGCGGCCGGGTGACCAGGAGCGGCACCACCTGTGGATGGGCGAGGGCCAGTCGGCGGAAGCCCCGCGCGACCTCCCGCAGTTGGGTGGCCCAGTCGCCGTCGCCGGTATCGACCTCCAGTTCGTCGAGTACTCGCTCGGCGAGACCGTCGAGCAACGCGGCCTTGTTCGGGGCGTGGCGGTACAGCGCCATCGGGTCGCGGCCGAGCGCCTTACCGAGGCGACGCATGGACAGCCCGTCGATTCCGTCCCGGTCGACGATCGCGAGCGCTGCTTCGAGTATCCGCTCCCGGGTGATCGGGCCGCCGTCGGAGTGGGTCGAACGACGTTCGGGCTCATCGGCCATCACGACACCTCCACCAACACTGTAGGCCTGAACTGTAGATCTACAGTGTTGACAGTCTGCAAAATGCGGCGTTCACTTCAGGGTGAGGCACGGAGCACGTCGGGAAATCGGGAGTTGAGAATGGCGATATCCGACATCAAGGAATACGCACATCTCACCGAAGAGGATGTCGAGTCGCTCCGCTCCGAACTCGACGCCATCCGGCGGGACGTCACCGATTCGCTCGGTGAGCGCGACGCCAAGTACATCCGTCGCACGATCGCGTTCCAGCGTGTGCTGGACGCCGCTGCACGCCTGGTGATCCACTGCAGCCGGACACGGATCGGGTGGATCCTCGGGACGGCGGCCCTGGCCGTGGCCAAGAGCGTGGAGAACATGGAGATCGGGCACAACGTGTCTCACGGGCAGTGGGACTGGATGAACGACCCGGAAATCCACTCCAGCACGTGGGAGTGGGACATGGCGGGGGTGTCGTCCCAGTGGCAGTACTCGCACAATTATCGTCACCACGTGTTCAGCAACGTGGTCGGGATGGACGACGACCTCGGGTTCGGCGTCATCCGCATCACCCGCGACCAGCCATGGAAACCCGACAATCTGCTGCAGCCGCTGCGGAACCTGTTGTTGGCGTCCACATTCGAATGGGGCATCGCCCTGCACGGCCTGTATTCCGAACGGGACCGCGTCGACACCGCCGCCGAGAAGAGTGCCCACACCCGGGCACTGCTCGGCAAGATCGTTCGCCAGGCCGGCAAGGACTACGTACTCTTCCCCGCCGTCAGCGGGCGGCGGTGGCGACGGACGCTGACGGCGAACCTCTCGGCAAACCTGCTGCGAAACCTGTGGGCGTACGTCGTGATCTTCTGTGGACACTTTCCCGACGGCGCAGAGAAGTTCACGCCCGCGGAACTGGAACACGAGACCCGGGCGGAGTGGTATCTACGCCAGATGCTGGGCACCGCCAACTTCCGGGCCGGTGCGGTGCTGGCATTCCTGAGCGGCAACCTCTGCTACCAGATCGAGCACCACCTCTTCCCCGACCTTCCCAGCAACCGCTACGCGGAAATCGCAACGAGGGTCCGCGCCCTGTGTGAGAAATACGATCTGCCCTACACCACGGGTTCGCTTGCCAAGCAATACTTCCTGACCCTGCGCACCATCCACAAGCTGGCGTTCCCGGACCGGTTTCTGTCCGCGACCGCCGACGACGCTCCCGAGACCGCGTCCGAACTGAAATTCCGCATTCCCCTCACCGCGCCATCCGACGCAGGCACCGGACGCCGAACGGGACTGCGCACCGCGTTGCGCGAGGCCCGCTCTCGAACGAAAAGGCATTGAGGCCCATCGGCTACGCGCGCTGGCCGTCATCGCGGCCCATCAGCCTCAGGCGTACGTTCTGACCTCGTGCGCGCCTGCCCGTGTCGGTCGGACATCACCCGCCGCCACCACGAGTCGAGCGGACTGGGATCGGGCCACCGGATCGGCTCATCGTCGGCGTGGCCGCGAGAGTGGCTCTGGGGCGAGGCTGTGGTCGAGGGACGTTCGTCGGATTCGGTGGCGTGCACCGGCGACACCTGCGTGTCGGGTCGCGGCGGCGGGCAGGAATAGTGCATGTCAGGTGGACGACGGGTTCTCTTCGGGGGCGGCGGAACCGGGGTCATCGCGATCGGCAAACATCGCCTGAATCCGATGCAAGATCTCCGGTGTGCTCAGTACCCGGCGGGTGGGAATCGAGTGATGCGGTGCGCTCACGGACGAAGCTTGCAGGCGGGTCATGTGAATACTCTCAGTCGCACGTCGGTGGACCGAGCGGAGCGGCCACGGCGGCGGCACCCCTCCCGGTCATCCCCAGTGTGCCTATTCAGGCATCGGGGCGGGTAGAGGAGAAAGTCCTCTCCCACCAATCGGACCGAGAACCGAAGCTCCGGTGCCGACGACGAGCCGGGACCGGCCGACACAATCCGCAACCGGACCGCGGGATGCTCCCGCAATACCGCCGCGACCAGTTGTTCGGCGAGCAGTTCGGACGTGGATGCCAGCAGCCCGACCGTCACGATTCCCTGCAGCACTCCGGATTCGGGCGGATCTCGGCCCGGGCACGCTCGAGTTCGGCCAGCACTCTCCGCGCGCGTTCGAGCATGAGCCGGCCGGGCTCGGTCAATTCCATTCCGGGACGGCTGCGCTCGAAACGGGAAACACCCAGTTCCTGCTCCAGCGTGTGGATTTGGCGTGTCACCGTCGGCTGAACGAGATGGAGGAGTTCGGCTGCGCGGGTCACGCTCCCGGCGTCGGCCACCGCAACGAGTGCAGTCAACTGCTTGACGTCCACTGGACGACCCACCTTCCCGGGCTACTCGCCGCCCCGCACCATCAGCACGCGACATCTGACGGCGACTTCGATAACAAGGAAGAATGTCAGTGCCCGGCGAGGAAGCTGATCGCCGCGGTGCTCGCGACTTCGCGTTCTTCCTCGAAGTAGGCGTGCCGTGCGCCGGGAAGCAATTGCACGCGCGCGTCCGGGATCCGTTCGGCGAGTAGTGGCGCGTTGTCGACCGGGGAGAGCAGGTCGTCGGTCCCGTGCAGAACGAGGGTCGGCGCGCTGATCGACGGCAACGCATCCCACGCGTCGTGCCCGTTGCTTGCCCGCAGGTGTGCGAGCCGGGCGTGCGCGGGCATGCCTGCATCCCCGAGGGTGTTGTAGGGGGCTGGATTTCGACCGAGCCACTCCCGGGTATACATCAACTCCAGCAGGGCGCTCCGCGACCGTTCGGGATCGGGGTGTGCCAAGTTCGCGCGCACTTCGCGGCTTCGCTCCACCGCATGGGTTCCGCCCGGGGAGGTGCAGCCGAGGATCAGGGCGCGGACGCGCCGGGGATGACGCACCGCGAACCACTGCGCCACCCGGCCTCCCATCGAGGTGCCGTAGACGTGCGCCGTCTCGATGCCGAGCGCGTCCAGCACGAACATCGCGTCCTCGGCGAACAGTTCTGTGCTGTAATCGGTCTCGGGTTTTCCGCTGGATCCGGTTCCGCGGTAGTCGATCGTGACGGTGTGGAAATGCCTGTCGAAGTCCATGCGAACGCGGTCCCACCAGTGATGGTTGTTGGCCTGACCGGCGAGCAGCAGCAGCGACGGCCCGGTGCCGGACTCCTGGTACGCGATCGGTGTTCCGTCGGACGCCACAGCATGGGGCACTGCGGACCTCAGACCGTCTCTGCCGTGCGGAGTTCGGAGATCGCGGCATCGGTGTAGCCGAGTTCTCCCAGGATGGCATCGGTGTGCGCGCCCAGGGCCGGGACCGGATCGAATCGCGGTTCCACACCACCGAGGTTCGCCGGCGGCAGCAGCGCCCGCGCCGGGCCACCCGGGGTCTGCACCTCCCGCCAACGATCGCGGCCGGCCAGGGACGGGTGGGACAGGAAGTCCGACACCGTGCCCAGCCGCCCGTTGGCGATCGACACCTTGTCGAGCAGCGCGAGGGCGTCGTCGGTGCTGAGCACACGCGTCCGCTCGGAGATCATCGCGTTGCACTCCTCGCGGTGCTCCACCCGCGAGGAGTTGCGGCAGAAGCGCGGGTCGGTGGCGATCGACGCGTCGCCGAGCACCTCCGCGCAGAACGCGGACCATTCGCGGTCGTTCTGGATCGACAGCAGGACCGTGCCGTCGGCGGTGGGGAACGGACCGTACGGGGCGATCGTCGCGTGTTCCGCTCCGACGCGGCTCGGCTGCCGGCCCCCGTATTCGGTGTAGTAGGCGGGTGAGCCCATCCATTCGCCGAGCGCCTCGAACAGGGCGACCTCGACGGCGTGGGCCGTGCCGGTGGTGGCGCGCGTGTACAGCGCGGACAGGATTCCGCTGTACGCGTACATGCCGGCCGCGATGTCGGCGATCGACACTCCGACCTTGGACGGGCACTCGTCGGGGCCGGTCAGCGACATCAGGCCGGATTCGCCCTGGACGAGCATGTCGTAGGCCTTGCGGCCCGACCAGGGGCCGGTGTTGCCGTAGCCGGACACGTCGCACGGAATCAGCGTGGGGTACCGCTGCTGGAGTGACTGCGCGTCGAGGTTCATCCGGGCCGCGGCGCCGGGGGCCAGATTCTGCACGAAGACGTCCGCTGTGGACAACAGCTTTTCGAGGATGCCGCGGCCCTCGTCGGATTTCAGGTCCAGTGTCAGGGACTCCTTGGAGCGGTTGAGCCAGACGAAGTAGCTCGATTCGCCGTGCACGGTCTCGTCGTACCGTCGTGCGAAGTCGCCGGCATCGGGACGTTCCACCTTGATCACCCGGGCACCGAGGTCGGCCAGTTGCCGGGTCGCGAAGGGCGCGGCGACGGCTTGTTCGATGCTCACGACGGTAATCCCTGCGAGCGGTAGGGCGGTCTGCGATGCCATGGAGCCAGCCTTCCTGGAAATGTACGGCCATTTTGCAGCCGATGCGGGCAGTAGTCAACCGCGTGGGCCCGGAGTTTTACATGCAGTTGAGGTTGGCGGCGGTGCCGACCCGCGACGCCCGGCCGTTATGGCCGTACATGATGGCCGTCAGCCGTGGTGGCGCCGGTATGCCGCGACCGCCCCCGGATGACGCGGGACGCCCGCCGTCTGGATCAGCGACCGGACGTCGAGGAACTGGGCTCCGACGGTGTCGGGAGGGATGAGGTCCTGCGCCCGGTCGACGAGAAGGTCCACGAGCGCACCGGCCACGGCGTCCGGCAGTTGGGGGGACGCGACGAGCAGGCTGGGGACGCCCACCGTCGCGGTCTCGGCGGTGTCACCGTACGTCCGGGCCGGCACCGAAACCGGTTCGTACATCGGCCCGTAGACCCTGCGCATCTCCGCGTACTCGGCGGACAGGTCGAGTAGCCGGATCCCGCCGTCCGGACCGTGCCCGGGCCGCGGCACCGCCGCCGGAGTCGGCACACCCCCGGCCCACAGCGCGGCCGCGATCGTGCCGTCGGCGAGGGAGTCGAGGACGGTGGTGAGCGAGACCGGGCGCACCGTCACGTCGTCGACGGACAGTCCGCTCGCCTCGAGCACCCGCCGCCCGGTCTGCGCGGTACCCGAACCCGGGGAACCGAGGCTGATCGTCTGCCCGCGAAGATCTTTCATCGACCGGACCGGTGAGCGCGCGGGCACCGCGCACTGGAGATAGTTCTCGTACACCCGGCCGATGGCCAGCATCGGGGTGTCCGACAGCACGGCCGAATCGGCCAACGTGAGCCCGATCAGGACCTCCCCCGACGCCAGCAGCGACAGATTCTCCAGCGAACCGGTGGTGTACCGCACCGTGAACCGGAGATCGCCACCCGAGGCGGACGGCGCGTCCGCAAGCAACTCGGCGAATTCGGACTGGAAACCGTCGCGTTCACCGGACGCGATCTCGTACGTCCCCGACGGCTGGGTCCGGGCACACCCGGACAGTGCGACCGCCGCGGCCACACCGCCGAGGAACTGTCGCCGGTTAATCATCGTCGGGCGTCTCCACGTGCGGTTCGAGCCACAAGCGTACGCGCAGACCACCGGCCGGGGCCTCGTCGATGGCGAGTCGGCCGCCGTACGCGGCGGCGACCACCTCGACGATGGACAGGCCGAGTCCCGTCCCGGCCTGATCGCTGGCCCGGAAGAAGCGGTCGGTGAGTTTGCCGCGCAGTTCCGCCGGGACGCCCGGGCCGTCGTCGGCCACCCACACGCACACCTGCGGGTGGTCCTGTGGGCGCTCCACCCCGACGCCGATCTCGATGGTGGGGTGGGGGCCCGCGTACCGGGAGGCGTTGTCGATCAGCACGTCGAGCACCTGGGACAGATCGTTCTCGGCGATCGCGACCGGTACACGGTCGACGCCGGGTGCCGCGACGGTCGTCAGTCGCGCACCACGTTCCCGGGCCGTCACCGACCAGAAGTCGACCCGGTCGGCGACCACCGAAAGGGCGTCGCAGACGGTCTCGGCTCCGAAGCGCGGCGTTTCGGCGGAGGCGAGGGAGAGCAGGCTGTCGAGGATCGTCTGCAGACGTTTGGCCTCCTCGGTGACGCTGTAATAGTCCTCGCGCGCGTCGTCCGGTATCCCGTCGTCGAGGAGGTCGAGGCGAAACTGCAACGCCGCAAGCGGGTTCCGCAGCTGGTGCGCGGTATCCGCGATGAGACGCTGCTGCGCGTCCGCCGCCCGCAGCACCGCCGAGGACATCACGTCGAACGAATGCGCGAGCCTGCGCACCTCGGGAGGTCCGCCCGCGGCCGTGGCGGGCAGGACGGACGGCGGAGGCTCGGACGCCGGCGGCGTCCTCGCGTCGGGCATGCGGCGGATGAGTTGCACGATTCCGGTGGACAGGTTCGCGAGCGGTCCGAGTACCCACCGGCTCAAGGCGATCGCGAGCACACCGAACGCGACCAACGCCAGCACCGCGCCTGCCGCGATCACGGCCCACTGCCGGAGGATGTCGGAGCGCGCCTCGGCCGTCGAGGCGCGCAGCACGATGGTGCCGTTCACCTGAGCGCCCGACCCCACGGGTTTGACGAACAGGGCGTCGTCGTCGCTCCACGGGAACAGCCGGTCGACGGTGGAGACCCGCTCGTTGCGCAGTCCGCTGCGAATCGCGGCCTCGATTCCGGGTTCGCTGCCGTCGAGGCCCACACCGAGGGTGGGCACACCGCGGGTGGAGACCACCAGAACGCCCTCGCCGTACACGTCGTCGTACGCGTCCACCTCGCCTTCGATCCTGGCGGGGTCGCCGGTCCGGACGTATTCCTCGGCGAGGACGGCGAACCGTTGGATGTCGCCCTCGCGGCCGAGGGTGAACTCCTGTGTCCGTGAGTCGGCGGTCGCGATCGCCAGGGGGATCGCGAAACTCGCGACCGCGCAGGATCCGAGGATCGCGAGGATGAGCAGTAGCCGTCGGCGCATATCGTTTCGACCTCCGGTCAGCACACCCAGCGGTAGCCGAAACCACGGATGGTGCTGATCAGCCCGGGCCGGTCCAGCTTGGCCCGCAGGGTACCGATGTGGACGTCGAGCGAGCGTGAGACCGCGACGAACGCGTCACCCCAGACCCGATCCATCAATTGCTGACGACTGACCGCGGCACCCGGGTTCTCGAGCAGAATCTCCAGGAGGGAGAACTCCTTCGACGTCAGGTCCACTTCGGTGCCCGCCACGGTGACGGTGCGGGAATCGAGGTCGACGCGCACATCCCCGGTGGCCACTTCCCGCGGTGCGCCGCCTTCGACGGCCAGGCTTCGCCGGCGCACCACCTCGATGCGCGCGAAGAGCTCCGACATCCGGGCCGGCTTGACCAGGTAGTCGTCGGCGCCGCCGCGCAGCCCGCGCACCACCGACCGCTCGTCGTCGCGTGCGGTGAGGATGATGACGGGGACGCCGCTGACCTGGCGCAGCTGGCGCAGCACCTCGAGGCCGTCGCGGTCCGGTAACCCGAGATCGAGCAGCACGAAGTCCACCTCGCCGTGGTGCAGCAGCAGTTCCGACCCGAACTTCATCCGCACAGGCTGGTGCGCCTGCCGGGTCAGCCCCGCGACGAGTGCGTTGCCGACGCCGTCGTCGTCCTCGACCACCGCGATGCGCATAACCGGCATTGTCCCCCGGCCACGGTGGGCCGGGGGAACAATGCCGGAGGCGGAGGGATCAGACACGCTCGAGTTCGCGGCCGTCGCGGTCGTCCTCGCGGCCGTCGCGGGCGGGGCTGTCCGTCGCGGGATCGAGGGTGGGGCTGTCCGTCGCGGGATCGAGGGTGGTGCCGCCCTTGCCCTTGGGCATGAACAGTGCCGCGACGAGGGTCAGCGCGGAGCAGCCGACGACGTAGTAGAAGAACGCCGACTCGTGTCCGGCCTGCTTGAGAGCGAGCGCGAGCGGCTCGGCGGTACCGCTGAACAGGGCTGCGGTGATCGCGTGCGGCAGGCCGACACCGAGTGCGCGCACCTTCGTCGGGAACAGTTCCGCCTTGACGATCGCGCTCAGCGCGCTGTAGGCGGTCACGATGACCAATCCGGTCATCATCAGGCCGAACGCGACGAACGCGTTGGTGGTGTTGCCGAGAAGAGTGAGGATCGGCACGGTCAGCACGGTCGAGCCGATACCGAAGAACAGCATGACCTTGCGGCGGCCGATGCGGTCGGAGACGAGGCCGGCCACGGGCTGCAGCAGCATGTACACGAACAGTGCGGCAAAGTTGATCCACGCCACCGTTTCCGGGGCGATGCCCGAGGTGTTGATCATGTACTTCTGCAGGTACGTGGTGTACGTGTAGAACGCGACCGTGCCGCCGATCGCGAGGCCGAAGACCATCGCGAGCTGCTTCGGGTACTGCAGCAGCAGACGCAGGGTGCCACGCTTGGCCGACGGCGTCGTGCCGGACGCCTTCTCGGCCGCGATCCGGGCCGCCTCGTCCTTGTACTGGTCCGACTCGTCCATGCCGCGCCGGAACAGCATCACAGTCACGGCGGCGATGGCGCCGATCACGAACGGAACACGCCAGCCCCAGGAGTGCATCTGATCGAGGGTGAGAAGCTGCAGCAGAATGATCTGGACGCCGAGTGCGGCGAGCTGACCCAGGATGATCGACACGTATTGGAAGCTCGAGTAGAAGCCGCGGCGGCCGGGAGTCGCGACCTCGGACAGATACGTGGCGCTTGAGGCGAATTCGCCTCCCACGGACAGTCCCTGGATCAGTCGCGCCGTCACCAGCAGCGCCGGGGCGAGCATCCCGATCGCCTCGAAACTCGGTGTCGCGGCGATGATCAGCGAGCCTGCTGCCATCATGAGCACCGACAGCGTCAGCGCGTTCTTGCGCCCGTAGCGGTCCGCGTACCGGCCCAGGATATAGCCACCGATCGGGCGCATCAGGAATCCGACGGCGAAAACCAGTGCCGTGGAAAGCAGCTGGGCGGTCGTGCTGCTCTTCGGGAAGAACGATGCCGCGAAGAACACACTGAACGCTGCATAGACGAACCAGTCGTACCACTCCACGAGGTTGCCGATGCAGCCGCGAACCACATTCGCTACAACCCGCCTCTCGCCGGTCGACGACGCTGGGTTCGAAGTCGTGTGTCGCATGATGTCCCTTCCTCGAATGCTGTGATCGTGCGTAGCCACTGGAACCAATGTGGCCGTCACCACAGCGCGAGGGAAGGGATGAGCGGCTTTCCTTACATTCGCTTTAGACGACACCGCGGCGCGTGCCGCAGAACGGTGCCGCGCGCGCATTCGCCCCGGTCGCGGCCGTTTCCCGGCCGAGGACCGAGCAAAATGCCACGGCCCGAGGGCGCATGCCGGATCGTCATGATCCCATCACAAAACAGCCCGATCACCACCCGGCAGCAGTTCGCGAAGGTACTCGAATACATCGACCTGGCCGAGCAGGACGGCGCCCGCGCGGTGCTCGGTGGCTCGGCCCGGGCATTCCGCATGACCGAGGCGATCCAGTCGGGAACCGTGTGGGTCAACACCGGTGCCCCGTCCGGCACCCCGTTCGTCATGCGCTGACGTCGACCAGCCGGTGAGCTTCCGAACAGGGGGTGGGTAATGAGCACCCTTGGGTGGCTGTCGACCGGCTCGTTCCGGGGGCAATGTTGGTGTGGTCAAGGAACACTCGACCCCACACCAGCAAGGACTCCGCATGTTTCGCCACACCGCCATTCGCGCCGGCCTGATGTTCGCCGCAGTCGCATTCTCCGTCACCGGCGCGGCCGGAATCGCGCACGCCATGCCCGCCTCGACGGGCGGTGACGTCGCCGTCACCTCGCAGTCGGACCGCGACAACCGCGACCGGGATCGGCGCGACCGTTTCGACGACGACGCGCAGGGCGCAATGTGTGAGGGTCAAGCCGTCGTAAACCACCCCAGCTGCTCCTCGCTGCCGTACTGACCCCGATCGAGGTGACACAACGCCGCTGCCGCAGTCACTGCGGCGGCGGCGTATCGTCTGCGGCAAGGTAACCCCACGGCACTACCGGTTGTGCAGGGCCACCGATTCGGTACCGTTCGTGTCGACCCGCGACCGCGGGTCATTGGATCGGCACACATCCGAACTGTGGGAGGTTTTTCGTGGCTGGTGGACTCGTCGCCCTGTTGGACGACGTCGCGGCACTCGCGAAAGCGGCCGCGGCATCCATCGACGACATCGGAGCCGCGGCCGGCAAGGCCAGCGTCAAGGCAGCGGGAGTGGTCGTCGACGACACCGCCGTCACCCCCCGCTACGTGCACGGGTTCTCCCCCAATCGCGAACTGCCCATCATCCGCAAAATCGCAATCGGGTCGATCCGCAACAAACTCCTGATCATCCTGCCGGTGGCGATGATCCTGAGCGAGTTCCTGCCCCAGGCACTGCCGTACCTGCTGATCGCCGGTGGTCTGTTCCTGTGCTTCGAGGGAGCCGAGAAGGTCTACGAAGCACTCACCGGGAATCACCACGAGGCCGCGGGCGCAACCGAAGGGCAGAGCGGACCCGAATTCGAGAAGACCATGGTCAGCGGCGCGATCCGCACCGACCTGATCCTGTCCGCCGAGATCATGGTGATCTCACTGTCCTCGGTCGAGGACGAACCGTTCCTCACCCGGCTGCTGGTGCTCGTCGTCGTCGCGATCCTCATCACCGTCCTGGTGTACGGAGTGGTCGCCCTGATCGTGAAGATGGACGACGTAGGCCTGGCGCTCGCCCAACGCGAGTCCGCGTTCAGTCAGCGGATCGGTCGAGGACTCGTCGCGGCGATGCCGAAGGTCATGGCAGTGCTCACCGTGGTCGGGATCGCCGCGATGCTCTGGGTCGGCGGCCACATCCTGCTCGTCAACATCGGCGAGGCCGGATTCCACTGGCCGGCCGATCGCCTCCACGATCTCGAACACTGGTTCGGCGATCTCGTCCACGGCGGCCTCGGCGGTGTTCTGTCCTGGACTGCCGGGACCGTGGTATCCGCACTCGTCGGGCTCGTCGTCGGCGCGATCGTCGTCCTGATCATGCACCTGATCCCGAAACGGAAGAAGCGCGCCGCCTGACCGAGGTGGCCGCCCCAGCTGCTCCTCGCTGCCGTACTGACCCCCCGGACACAACGCCGCTGCCGCAATCACTGTGGCAGCGGCGTATCGTCTGCGGCAAGGTAACCCCGCGCCCGATCGCTTCGTCCATCGGCCCGCCTACTGCGCGGGGTACGACAATGCTCGCCGACCAACAACGACGCACACCCGAACCCGGCTCGCAGCAGACACTCACGGTCTTCGTCGACGACGAACCCGTCCCCGCGCACCGTCTCTGGCACCCCGCTGACACCGTGACCACCACACTCTCGTGGCTCGACGAACAGCATCTTCCCGCCGAGATCCGATCACTAGCCGAAGAGGGACCGAACGGTTACGGCAGAGGAGCCTTCTACGTCGACAGGTACCCGGGGTCATCGACCGCGCACGTAGCGTCCGTGCGCGGAGTGGTCGCGTCGATCGAGGTCGTCGCGAACCTCGCACTGAGCACGGACGACGGCTGGAAATTGTTGCCCGGCACCGTGCAGATGTGGTGCGTGCCCGACACGGGCACGTGGCGCATGCCGAATCTGCAATGTTCGGTACCCGGCACCACCGGCGACCTCCGGTTCATCGAGCAGCACGAATTCTTCGAGCGGTACGGTGTCGCCACACCGACCTTCCGTCGGGATTCCCGGTACTTCCGGGTGGTTCTCTACCTCACCGAGTGAGCGCCACCACCTACCGGAGGTTGAGTCGCACTTCCCGGAATTCGAAGATGTCGACGACCCAGTCGAACGCCGTGGGACCGTCCTTCCGCACAGCGCGTTCGAGATCGGCGCGCACCCTGTCCCGGTTCGTCGGGTGGCACCGCTCGAGCCTCCGCCCCAGTTGCCGCGCAGTCTCCGTGTAACCGAGTGCCTCGCGGGATTTACTGCTGTTCTCCCACACGAAGTAGAAACGACCGTCCTCGGGCGTGCCGTATCCGCCCGTGAGGCAATCGGCGAAGGCATCCAGGTTGCGCCCGAAATAGCCGCCTTCGCCGCGCACTGCTTCTCCCGCCAACGTGAAGACGTCGTCGAGCGTGCGAATACGTGCACCGTCGATCACGTACGTCACGGGTTCTCCGGTCATGGTTTGATCATTTCCCCTCGAAGAGATCGGACCAGCGGACTCGGGGGTGCGCTTCGAGCAGTGCCCGGCGCTGACGTTCGGTCATCCCACCCCAGATGCCGAATTCGACGCGATTGTCGAGCGCATACGCGCCGCATTCCATCAGCACCGGGCAGTGCCGGCACAGCGCGGCGGCCTTGCGCTGCGCGGCGCCGCTCACGAACAGCTGATCCGGATCACCGTCTCGGCACCGACCTCGCGTGATCCAGTGGAGTTCCGACATGTGGAGTCATTCCCCTCTCGAACACCGAACACGGTCAGGGCACTGGGAATGCGGGCACAGCCCGATGAAGCATGTGAAAGATCCAGCTGCGGACAGGTTTTCGCAACACAACGGCTCCGGCGACGAGGCACGAGACAATCGCACCGATGACAGATTAGCTGCACCCCGTGCCGATCGCGCGTCGAAGCCCGCCCGGGTGGACAGAGGTACCCCTCCTCGCGGATCAGGGACGACGGGACGAGCGGATCGCGTAGATCACGGCCCCGAGCCCGAGGACGATCACACCCGGAATCACCGAGGCCAGGGGAAGGAATGCGGCGAGGACGATGCAACCGATGGCGCCGACGACCGCCACCAGGCGCGGCCACGGTTTCGCGGACAGGGTCCAGGCGGACGCGTTGGCGATCAGGTAATAGAACAGCACCGCGAACGAGGAGAACCCGATGACGCCGCGCAGGTCCGCCGTCGCGGCGAGGAGCGCCACCACCACCCCCACCGCCAACTCGGCCCGGTAGGGCACCGCGAACCGGGGGTGGACGGCGTCGAGCAGACGTGGCAGGTGGCCGTCGCGCGCCATCGCGAATGTCGTCCGCGAGACCCCGAGGATCAGGGCGAGCAACGAGCCGAGTGCGGCGATCACCGCGGCCACCCGGACGACCGGCTCGAGACCCTCGAATCCCGCAGCGGCCACCGCCTGCGCGAGCGGATCCGTCGCGGCCGCGAGAGTGTCGGCACCGAGCGCGTTCAGGACTGCGACCGCGACGCACAGGTACACGACGAGGGTGATGGCCAGGGCGAGGGGAATCGCCCGGGAGATTGTCCGGGCCGGATCCTTCACCTCCTCGCCGAGCGTGGCGATCCTGGCGTACCCGGCGAACGCGAAGAACAGCAGACCGGCGGCCTGCAGGACCCCGGTCACGCCGTGGCCGGAGGCGATCTCCAGGCCACCGAACCCGGTATCGGGTCCGTTCAGGCACACGATGACGACCACGGCGAGGACGGCGAGGACCGTGAACACGATGACCCGGGTGACCAGGGCCGACTTCTGCACACCGAAGTAGTTCACGGCGGTGATGGCGACGACGGCGACCACCGCGACGAGATGCTCGCGGCCGGGCCAGGCGTAGGCGCCGACCGTTAGGGCCATCGCGCCACACGAGGCGGTCTTGCCGACCACGAAGCCCCAGCCCGCCAGATACCCGAAGAACGGTCCCAGGCGTTCACGCCCGTAGACATAGGTGCCACCGGATTGCGGATACAACGCGGCGAGCCGGGCGGAGGAGTTGGCATTGCAGTAAGCGATCACCGCGGCCACGGCCAACCCGACGAGCAATGCACCGCCCGCGGCGGACGCGGCAGGCCCCAGCGCGGCGAAGATCCCCGCCCCGATCATGGACCCGAGGCCGATCATCACCGAGTCGAACACCCCCAGCCGCCGGCGCAACTGCGGCGTCGCGTCCGGGTGCGCGTTCTCGCCGTCCGAAATCTCGTCACCGGCCATGCGAGGCAGTTTCTCCTTCGAACGTGCGGATGTCGGGCAGCCCAACGCTAGCGCCCTCCGGTACACAGACGTGAACTCCACGGGGTCACACGGTTTCGACACTGCGGCACGCTCGGGGCTGCGAGCAGGGCCGCGACGGCCGGTGTGGACTGCGCATTCGAATTGCCGGTAACCACGCGAAGGGGTGATTTTCGCCGACGGCTCGGACCATAATTGTTCCATCGGGATAGATAGCCCGAAGATTGCTTGTAACCCGAGAATCATCGGCCGGTGAAAGCCGGGCGACAATCGAATCAAAGGTGACATCAGATGAACACGTTCGCATTGCGCACGGCGGTTACATCGGCCGCGATCGCCACCGCTTTTGCACTCGGCTCCGGCATCGCGGCGTCGGCACCGGCATTTCATGGAGACCCGAACACACCCGGTACGCAACTCCACGTCCACAACGACACCCCGAACGACATGAACAGCTACCAGTGCGGGGCGATCGGCGTCGGGGGTGCCGGTGTCGGATCGAACTCTCCTGGAGGCAGCGGGCAACTCAATGGCGTCTTCTTCGGCAGCGGCCCGGTGCAGGGGGGTTGCATCGGCAACGACGGGTCGGTGCATTTCCCGTCCGGACGCTCCGAGTAGTAAGGACCCGGCCTGAGGCCGCCCGAGGAGGATAAGCGGCAGGGCCCCGGGTTCCGTAGGCGAGCACATCACTGCTATCGAGTCGGGTGATGAACTCGTCCGATGGTGACCGTGCCGCACCTGCACGGTCAGGGACGTCTTCGCGCCACCATCGAACTCACCGGAGCGCCATATCATCATTTCACTGCAACCGATAGAGTCGCATGGATGCAAATGCGACTCCGCGCTCATCGAGCGCACCAGACCGGACAACCTTCCCGTGGCCGCTGACAGCGCTGATGCGTTCTTTGATGGCGACCAGACCGACGATCGCCTCGCCCGCGCGGTGATCGAGGCCCTCCAGGCGGGCAGGTCGTGGGCGCACATCGCCACGGATCTCGCGGTTCCACCTCCAGCCTTCCGCGACGGGCTCGGCGTGACCGATCGGGACTGGCAGGAGGCAATCGTCGCCCACGAGAATGCCCGCGCGGCCCGGCTCGACGATCTGCCCCGGTCCCGGCTCTCGTAGACGAGACACCGCCGACCGCAGTACCGGGCGGTCCCACGGGGGAAGTGTCAACCCGCCCGTCAGAGCTCGGCGAGAGACACCAGACCGTCCTGAAGTGCCCGGACCAACAGTCCGGACTTGTCGGTGATGGGGCGTCCGACGGCGGCGTACTTCGCTCGGATCCGGGCCAGGTGGGTGTTGATCGTGCCCATGCTGATTCCCAGGTCGGATGCGGCAGCCGTTTTCGATTCACTCCGCAGCCACAGGCGAAGGATTTCCAGCTCCCGCGGCGACAGCGCGGGCATCCGCTGCGGCCCAGCGATGGAGTCGGGCAGCGGGCCCGTGCCGGAAGTCATAGCCATCTCACCTTCTCCAGTCGCAGTGGGTGCTACCTGACGCCACACACCTGTCGTCCGACGCAGCACGCACGCTGTTTACCGCGGTGAACAAACCGTACCTGAAGCCGGTTTGTGGACGTGCCGTCGCGAACGCACGTGGTGGAGATTGGTTGCGCCGCCATTGCTCATGGGCTCGCTCGAGGAAGTCGTCGACCGGCGCCTGGTAGGCGACGTTGTTGCGACAGCGCGCAGACAAAGCCAGGTCACCGGCGAAAATGTGGCAGCGACCCTCCCGACACTGCTCCGACCGGGACCGCAGTCCGAGCCGGAAGTGTCCGCGACAAGCCCCTCCGGCGAGTCGTATCCCGGACTGTCAAATCTCGACCCGACGGGATACGGCCCGCACCTTCCAGATTAAGGCGTCGCCGGACGGACCTCAACGGTCGATTCGATACCAGGCACACGCCGCTTCCAGGGTGGAACAAATACGTTGTAAATCAGCATTCTCGAGCGACCCGAATTCGTACGCGGGTTTCGTGATTCGGGATCAACGCAGCTGAACCGCTGTTTCATAGGGACTGGTCGGTCCGTGACACCTGCGAGCTGATCCGCTAAAACGGAAATGGAGGTCAGGGCTCGTCGCCGCAGGGCACCACGAGCCACAAACGGGTGTGACCGCGTGAGGGAGTGCGCTCCCCATGGGTCGAAGGGGTCGTTTCAGCATGAATATATCGGGGTTTTCGCAGAGTCGATCGGGCGTGTACTGGCAAGAGCAGGTCGCGGCCGAACACGATGCGGGGCACCGACGATATTTCGATTTACCGCGAACGCGACCTGTCGGAGACCCACCCAGCCTTGCCGACCACGTCAGCGTTTATCTGTCCGACGTGAGTGATGCGCGCGAGCCAGGGAAGTAGCACAACGTATTTCGTCGATCGATACCCGTCCTATGCTCGGCAGGCGGCCCTCGCGGCCGTGTTCCGCATGGCAGCTTGATTCGACATCTGTCAATATCGCGATACATGTCGAATCAGAGGCTTGCGGCTACATCGGCCGCTCCTAGATGGCCGCCGGATTCCTCACCCACCTCGCCGGTGACCGGATCGAGGTCCGCTCCGCCAGGTCCGCCCCGGCCGAGACTGTCAAAGCTACCGGGACTGGGCGCTCGACGATCCGGCAAGCAAAGGCGTCGACGCCGTACGACCGATGCCGGACTCGGTAAGGGTGTTGACACCGTGGATCTCGGCGGTGTCGTCGACGATGTCGACGGTCTGCTCGGTGGCGTTCATCGTGAACGCCACCGGGACGATGCTCGCGATCTCCTCGTCGCGACCGAGGAGTTGGCCCTCGCTGGTGATGTGTTTGAAGTCGGGACCGAGGATCGATTCGATCGTGTCGCGGTCACCGGGCGGCGGCAACGCCGAGGATTCTCTTTGTCACACCGGCGTTCATTCCGCCTCCACGTGGCCGCGAGCGTCGGTCACTCACAACAGTGACACACCTTCTCCCGCCCGCGGCCGGAAATGCTTGGCGTTCGCGACTGCCCGCAGGATTCCCTCACCGCCGACGGCCAGGTCAGGGGCGAACGAGAACCTTCAGATCCGGAAGACAACGTTCCCGCTTTCCAGGAGAATTCGCAGTCATGGCCGACCCACTGATCGAACAGCTCACCGACCGCATCGGACAGGCCGTCGCCCGCGCCGCCAAGAACGGTGATCCAATGTTCGGCACCGTTGAACTCACCATCGGCGAACTCATCGAATTGCTCGAACACATCGATCGACTGTCACCCACATCGGAATAGGTCCCCACCCACGATTCTGTGTGCGCCAAAGTGTTGTCGATCCGCCGGCGGCTCAGCAGTCTGGCATCCGTGCACTGGTCAGATGTCGGCGAGCTGGTTGCGGAGCGGCCCGGCCGATGCCCTCGTTGTGGTCACCCCGCTACCTCTGCCGGAGGGTCGCGGTGGGTGGAGCGATTTCTGCTTCGACGCAGTCGGATCGCAACCCTTGGGCGCACGTCGATGCGACCGATAACCTGCGCACCAGCCGCGCCTCGGCCGGCCATTGCAACATTCGCGATTGTGGACCCTCGAGGACGGACCTCCCATCATGCTCGCCCGAAACTCTTCGCCGCCCAGGCAAGCGCCGACCCTCGCGCGTGGGCGCGGCCCCCGCCGACAAACGATGGTTCCGGCGATCGTGTATCGGTGGTTTCGAGCAACGATGCCGTGGGCACCCTTCGTTCTTTGCGCTTTCGGCCTCATCGCCTGCATACGGGAGGGGACCCACTTCGGTGTCGCCTTCTACCTGTTGCTCGGCGCACTGCACACACGCCGGGCCCTCCTGATCCTGTGGGAGAGCGTGACATCGGTACTCCACCGAGCAAGTGTTCGGATCCGTGAGAGTAAATCTCGCACAACAGGAATAGCAGCTCTTCGAGGGAGGTTGCGTCACACATGACCAAATCTGTTGTTGCGCAATCATACGGAACACCCGAGGCCCTGACCGTGGTCGATGCGGAGGTTCCGCCGCCCGCATCGGGGGAGGTGCTCGTCGACGTCAAGGCGATCGGCGTCAATCCCATCGACTACAAGCTCTACAGCGGCGCCTTCGGTGACGATCCCGACAAGCTGCCGGTCAGGGTCGGCGGCGAGGCCGCCGGCGTGGTCGCGGCCGTCGGGGCCGGAATCACGGAGATCGCGGTGGGCGACGAGGTGATTGTCAGCCCCGGCACCGGTCTCTACGCCGAGAAAGTGGTCGTTCCCGTCTCCGCAATCACCCCCAAACCTGCCAGCCTCGGCTGGGAACAGGCCGCCGGTCTGCTGCTGGTGGGCGGCACCGCGGTCGACGCCCTGGACACCATTGGGGTCGGTTCCGGCGACACCGTCCTGATCCACGGCGCCTCCGGCGGCGTCGGTGCCCTCGCCGTGCAACTCGCCGTCGCCCGCGGCGCGACGGTCGTCGGCACCGCGGGAGCGGCGAATCAGGACTACGTCCGGAACCTCGGAGCAACTCCCGTCGTCTACGGAGACGGACTCGAGGAGCGGGTGCTGGAGGTCGCACCCCAGGGCATCGACGCGGCCCTCGACACCGTCGGAACCGACGAGGCCGTCGACGTGTCGCTGGCATTGGTCAAGGACAAGACCCGGATCGTGACCATCGCCGCTTTCGGTCGGGCGCAAGAGGACGGCTTTGCGTCGGTCGGCGGCGGCAACCCGGCAAGCGCCGAAGCCCGGCTGAAGGCGCGCGCCGAACTGGTCGAGCAAGCCGGCGCCGGACATCTGACGGTCACCATCGCCAAGACGTTTCCCCTGATCGATGCCGCGCAGGCCCACAGCGAACTCGCGCAACCCCACCCCGCGGGGAAGTTCATCCTGATCCCATGAGACGCGGGACCACGCCCCTGCGCGGAGACTCGAATTGTCCGTCTTCAGCGCAGGGTGCGGCGCGTAGAATTTGGCGGGTGCAGACCTGCCGCGAGCTGCTGCTCACCCGTCGCCGCACAGTCGACCTGTGTCGCGTCGGCGGTTGCTGTTGCCTTTGGCGTCGCTGACCGCGCTTCTGTGTCATTTTCGATTCGCCCTGCGGTCACGTGCTGACTTCCCTGCCTTTTCGGTGATCGACTCGATCGCGTTCCATCGCATTCCCTCGGCCATCCGACACATTCTGTGGAGCACAGTCAATGTCCACCACACCAGCAACAACACACACCACCACCCCGACCGCGGCCGTCGACCAGGTCGACGTCCGCGGTCCCCGGTTCGCCGCCTGGATCACTACGGCGGTTCTCGTCGCCGTCCTGCTCTCGGCGTCCTTCTCGACCGTCGTCGCCGGTGTGATCCTGGCGGTTCAGACCGTCGTGTTCGCCGTCGCCGCCGTCGTCGGGCCGCGGCGCAGCCCGTACGGCCAGATCTTCGGAAAGCTGGTCGCCCCACACATCAGCCCGCCGAGCGAGCGTGAACCAACCGCGCCGCTGCGCTTCGCCCAACTGGTCGGCTTCATCTTCGCGGCGGCAGGTCTGGTCGGATTCGCGTTGAGCGCGCCCGTCGTCGGTGCCGTCTTCACCGGCTTCGCACTGTTCGCGGCGTTCCTCAACGCGGCCTTCGGAATCTGCCTCGGCTGCCAGATCTATCCGTTGGTCGCCCGATTCCGATCGTCCGCCTCCGCCGACCACCCGACCCCCAATGGAAAACCCCGGCAAGTTCTCAGTGAAGGAAAGAACATGGCTCGCTCCGACGTCCTGGTCTCCACCGACTGGGCTCAGCAGAATCTGAACGCGCCCACCATCGTGTTCGTCGAAGTCGACGAAGACACGTCCGCCTACGACGGCGGCCACATCGAGGGCGCCATCAAGCTCGACTGGAAGAAGGATCTGCAAGATCAGGTCCGCCGTGACTTCCTCGACCGTGAGCAGTTCTCCGATCTGCTGTCGACACGCGGCGTCGCCAACGACGACGAGGTCGTCCTCTACGGAGGCAACAACAACTGGTTCGCGGCGTACGCCTACTGGTACTTCAAGCTCTACGGCCACGACAACGTCAAGCTGCTCGACGGCGGGCGCAAGAAGTGGGAACTCGAGCAACGCCCCCTCTCCGAGGACACCGTCACCCGCCCGTCCACCACCTACCGGGCGGCCGAGCCCGACCTGTCGATCCGCGCGTTCCGCGACGAGGCCGTCGACGCGATCGGTGTGCTGAACCTCGTCGACGTCCGATCGCCCGACGAGTTCACGGGCAAGATCCTCGCGCCGGCGCACCTGCCGCAGGAGCAGAGCCAGCGTCCCGGCCACATCCCGGGTGCACTCAACGTTCCGTGGAGCAAGGCGGCGAACGAGGACGGCACGTTCAAGTCCGACGAGGAACTCACCGCGATCTACGGCGCAGCCGGTCTCGACGGCTCCCGGGACACCATCGCCTACTGCCGGATCGGCGAGCGCTCCAGCCACACCTGGTTCGTCCTCAAGGAACTGCTCGGCCACAAGAATGTCAAGAACTACGACGGCAGCTGGACCGAATACGGCTCGCTCGTCGGCGTGCCGATCGAGCTGGGCAAGTAGCGGACCGCGGGGAACAAGCACATGAGCGCAGCATCAACGCAAACCCACACCATCCCCGCCGGCGTCGACCTCGGCAGGGAAACGGCCATCACCGGCAAGGTCGTCACGGGCGACGGAGAACCTGTCGGTGGCGCCTTCGTTCGACTCCTCGACGGCACAGGCACGTTCACCGCCGAGATCGTCGCCTCCGGCAGCGGAGACTTCCGTTTCTTCGTCGCACCGGGCGACTGGACCGTGCGGGCTCTCTCGCCGGTCGGCAACGGCACGGCATCGGTGAAGCCCACGACCAGCGGCATCCACACCGTGGACATCACCTTGACCGCATAGCATTTCGCCTCCGAACACCCCAACAAGCCCAGCTCAAGAGCCCTCACCCTGCGATTCCACGACCCACGCCGCGATCTGCGCGCGTGAGTTGAACCCCAGTTTCGTCAGGAGGTGCTCCACGTGCCCCTGCGCGGTGCGGGGCGAGATGACGAGCCGGGCGGCGATCTCCTTGTTGGTCAGTCCCTCGACGATCAGGGCGGCAACTTCACGCTCCCGCTTCGTCGGTTTGGGGGACTGGCCGGCGGAGGTAGACGAGGCCGAGACCTGCTCGCCCAGTGCGTAGGCGACGGCTGCGTCGAAACCGAGCGACTCGCCCTTTCGTCGGGCGGCGGCGAACGCGGGTTCGGTCATCGCCTGCCGGGTCGCGCGTTCGCACTCGTCCTGGTACACGCTCAGTCCAGGCACCAGCACCGCCGAACTGCCCACCGACCGGGTGAGCGCCTCGGCCGCCCCCATCAACACGACGGCCCGCTCCATGTTCTGCTCCTCGGCGGCGATCCACGCGAGGGCCTGCAGGCACACACTGGAATTGAGCCGGTCGTTCACCCGGCGATCCACCTGGAGCGCTCGCCCGAGGAGTCGCACCGCTCGGGCTCTCTCCCCCTTCTGCCACACGGCGACGGCCAGCGCCCACATCGAATACGACCGGTACACCGATTCGCCCTGAGCTTCGGTGATCGCGAGGATGCGCTCGTGGCATTCGACGGCACGTTCCGTGTCGTTCAACAGGTCGTACATCATGCCGAGACCCACGACCGCGGCCACCTCGAAGACGTCGTTGCGTGCCGTGAACACAAGGACGGCCTTCTCGAGATGCGCGCGCCCCTCGGGGAGGCGGCCCGCGAACAAGGCTGCGTATCCGATTGCGTGGTCGAGGTGCGCGCGCACCTCCGGGTCGGGCGTCCGGGCGGCGAGCGCCCGCGCTTCCTCCGCCAGGGTGTCCGACACCGAAATGTCGCCCTGCACTCCGGCCAGCACGGCAGCGCCGTAGAGCGCCTTGGCCCGATCGATCGTGGGCTCGGAGACCTGCCGCGCAAGGAGGCGATCGAGCCACCGTCGCCCCTCGACGAACAGCCCCCGGGCCAGCCAGTACGGGTACAGTGCGGCCGCGATCCGAACTCCGATGCCCGGGCTGTCGGACACGCAGAAGTCCAGCGCTTCACGGATATTCGGCAGTTCCCGTGACAATTTGGCGATCAACGGAAGTTGCCGGGAGCTGATCCATTCGGATTCCGCTTCGACCGCGAGGCGGTCACACCAGTCCCGGTGCCGACAGCGCAGTTCGGTGTACACGCCACTCTCCTGCGCCTTTTCGCGCCCGTAGGCTCGCACGGTCTCGAGCATCCGGAACCGCACCGCGGCGCCCGACTCCTCTCGCGTCAGGATCGACTTGTCGACGAGGAAGGTCACCGTGTCGAGAAGATCGTCGACGTCGTCACCGTCGCAGACCTGTTCGGCCGCCTCGAGTTCGAATGTGCCCGCGAACACGGACAGCTGCGCCCACATCCGTTGTTCCACAGGAGTACACAGGTCGTAGCTCCAGTCGATGCACATCCGCAGTGTCTGCTGCCGCGAGGGCGCGTCCCGGCTGCCGCGGGTCAGCAGCAGGTACCGATCGGTCAGGCGCTGCAGGATCTGGTCGGGTGTCATCGCACGGAGCCGGGCCGCAGCCAACTCGATCGGCAGCGGCAAGCCGTCCAGCCGCTGACAGATACGGGCGATGGTGACCTTGTTGTCCTCGGTGAGTTCGAACCCGGGGACGGCGGCGACACCGCGTTCGACGAACAGGGTGACTGCGTCGTTGCGGGGCAGCCCTTTCGGGAGATGGTCGGGATCCGGGACAGGCAGCGGAGGGATCAGCAGCGCCGCTTCCCCGCCGATCCCGAGCGGTTCGCGACTCGTCGCGAGAATCCGCAATTGCGGGCATGCGCGAAGCAGGATCTCGGCGAGCTTCGCGGCCGCGGCCACCACCTGCTCGCAGTTGTCCAGCACGAGCAGCAGGTCTCGCGGGGCGAGGAACTCGACGAGCATCTCGTGGGGGTGTCGCGTCGACTGACCCCGCAACCCCAGGGCAGCGACCACCACTCCCGCCAACAGCGAATCATCCAGTAGTTCACCCAGTTCCACCAGCGTCACGCCGTCCGCGAAATTCCGTTGCGCTTTGGTGGCAGCACGAATGGCGAGCCGGGTCTTCCCCACCCCTCCGATCCCGGTCAACGTCACCAGCCGCGACGTCGACAGCAAGTTCGTCGCCTCCGCCAGTTCCGTGCGGCGGTCGACGAAGCTGGTCAGCTCCAGCGGGAGTCCACCTGTCCGGCCCGAGTCCGCCGGCGCTCCGGCAGGCCGGCTCCACGCACCTTCTCCTCCGGGACCGGCGCCCGGTTCTGACGTGCTGCCTTGCACTGCAACTGTTCCCGCATACATCGCCATCTCGTCGACCGGGAAGCCGTGACGCAGTTGCGCGTCGCGGAGTTGCCTGCCCAGTTCCACGGCGGACGGGCGGGCCCCGGGTTCGGACGACATGGCACGTTCGACGACCGCGCTGATCTCCTCGGATACGCCGTGCTCGCGCGGGTTCGGGACCGGCTCGGACGCGATCCGCAGGAACTGCGCCACCAGCTGTTCACCGCTGCGGCGTTCGAACGCCGCGTGACCGGTGATTGCCGCAAACAAGGTGGCGCCGAACCCGTAGACGTCGGCGGCAGGACTGGGGGCCTCGCCGGCCACGACCTCGGGGGCGGTGAACGCCGGCGACCCCGTCACGATGCCCGCGCTGGTCTCGAACCCGCCCGCGATGTGGGCGATGCCGAAGTCGGTGAGTGCGGGCTCGCCGTAATCGGTGATCAGGATGTTCCCGGGTTTGACGTCGCGATGGAGGATCCCGAGCCGGTGGGCGGTCTCCAGGGCGCCTGCCATCTTCACCCCGAGACGCAGCGCTTCGTCCAGCGGGAGCGGCCCGTGGCGGCGGATCCGTTCGTCGAGCGAGCCCTGCGCCTGGTACGGCATCACGATGTAGGGCCTGCCGTTCTCGGTGACGCCGGCGTGGAGGACATTGACGATGTTGGGGTGACCGGTCAGCCGGCCCGCAGCACGCTGCTCCCGCAGGAATCGGGCTCGGTTCTCCTCGTCGAGGTCGGCGGTGAGGACCTTCACCGCCACAGTGCGGTCGAGCGCAGTCTGGATGCAGCGGTACACGACCCCGAATCCGCCGCGGCCGATCTCCTGAGCGTCCTCGAATCCGGCCGCCGCCAACTCCGCCGTGACCGAACCGGACACGTCGCGCTGGGTGGCGAACGGATCGACATCAGTCATCGACTACATCGATTCGTCCCATTCGAAACACGGTCGACGCATGCCACACTGCCCACCTCTCGACGTTGTACCCCAGGATATCGCCGACCGTCCCCTCCGATGGCCGACTTGCGTTCTACCCGAGTGTGGGACGGGGACGCACGCGATAACCGGCCGGTCGGTTCGATCGGCCGGCACTTCGGGTTTCCGCTACAACTGGACACTCGCCCAGTCGTTTTCGAGGATCGACCCGGACGAATCGTTGCTCCCCGCGGTGAATAGTCCCGCACATATCGGGTACCCACCACCTACGCTGATCCGCGGGCCCGGCGGCCCCACGGACCAGCGAGGCCCCCTGACCGGTCACCCCTCGGCTGGAGGGCCACAGCCGCCCGCGGCCGGGGAGCCCCCCTCTTCCTCGCCTGCGGGCGGCACCATGCCGTCACACGCCATCCCCTCTCCTCCACCCTGCCAAAGGGACACAGCTGAATGCTCTCGATCAACTGTGGCTGTGCAGCGGGGTTCCCGCGAGTGCGAGGTGCGCCTCGCCGAGCGCCTCGGCCTGGGTGGGGTGCGCGTGAACGAGTGCGGCGACCTCGTTCGGGTAGGCACCCCAGTTGACGATCAATTGCGCCTCGCCGATGAGTTCACCCACGCGTTCTCCGACCATGTGGATACCGACGACCGGTCCGTCCGTGGCTCCGGCGCGGACGAGTTTGACGCCGCCGCTGGTTCCGAGGATCTGGCTTCTGCCGTTGCCGGCGAGATCGTAGACGACGGTGGCGACGTCGCCGTGGCGTTCGCGTGCCTGTTCTTCGGTGAGCCCGACTGACGCGACCTCGGGGTTCGAGTACGTCACCCGCGGAATTGCGCTGTCCTCCAACAAGGTCGGGCTCAGACCGGCGATCGTTTCGGCGACGAAGATGCCCTGCTGGAATCCGCGGTGCGCGAGTTGTGGTCCGGCGACGATGTCGCCGACCGCGTACACGTCCGGCTGCGAGGTGCGCAGGGAATCGTCGACCGTGACGAATCCGCGGGGGTCGACGTCGACGCCCAGCTCGGTGAGTCCCAGGCCCGCGGTGCGGGGTCCGCGGCCGACCGCGACGAGCAGCAGGTCGGCCTCGAGCGTGTCGCCCGATTCCACGGTGACGCTGACCGTCCGCTCGTCCTGAACGGCTTTCGCGAATCGGGTGCCGGTCATGACCGTGATGGCGCGCTTGCGCAGGGCCCGGGTGAGTTGCTTCGAGGCCCATTCGTCCTCGGCGGCGATCAGCCGGGGCAGCGCCTCGACGATCGTGACGTCCGCGCCCAGGGACGCCCAGATGCCGGCGAACTCGACGCCGATGACACCGCCGCCGAGCACGACGACGCGCCGCGGAAGCTCGGGGAACGTCAATGCTTGGTCGCTGGTGAGGATTCGGCCGCCGATCTCGAGTCCGGGGAGACTCCGGACCTCCGAACCGGTCGCGAGGACCAGTGCCGCGCCGGTGATCGTGCGGTCACCGACGTGGACGGTGCGGCCTCCGGCGTAGCGACCGGTGCCGTGGACCACTTCGATCCGGTGACTGCGGACCAACCCCTGCAGACCCTTGTAGAGGCGTTCGACGATCGCGTTCTTGTACGCGTGGACACCGTCGAGGTCGATCCCGTCGAGTGTCGCACCGATCCCGAGGGCCGACGCGTGGGCGACGGTGTCAGCGACCTCGGCGGCGTGCACGAGCGCCTTGGTGGGAATGCACCCGCGGTGCAGGCAGGTGCCGCCGACCTTGTCCTCTTCTATCAGGGTGACGGATTTGCCCAATTGCGCGGCACGGAAGGCGCAGGCGTATCCGCCGGATCCTCCGCCGAGAATCAGGACGTCGGGTTGGTCAGACATGGGGAATCTCCCTCGGTCGGGCACGTCATCGGACGTGCCGGAAGGTCGGATCGAACGGAGGCTCAGCTCAGCGCGATCAACGTCATCGGGTCGGACAGGATCTGGCCGATGGCGGCGAGGAATCGCGATCCCTGCTCGCCGTCGACCAGTCGATGGTCGAACGACAGGCTCAAGGTCGTCACCGACCGCAACGCGATCTCGCCCCGGTATTCCCACGGCTGCCTGCGGATCGCCCCGAAGCACAGGATCGCCGCCTCGCCGGGGTTGAGGATGGGTGTGCCCGAGTCGATGCCGAAGACACCGACGTTGGTGATCGTGATGGTGCCGTCCGCCAGGTCGGCCGGTCCGGTCTTCCCCTCCTTGGCGGTGGTCGTCAGATCCGACAGGGCGATCGCAAGGTCGCGCAGACCGAGGGTGTGTGCGTTCTTGATGTTGGGAACCATGAGTCCGCGCGGCGTGGCGGCCGCGATGCCGAGGTTCACGGAGCGTTTGACCACGATCTCCTGCGCGCCTTCGTCCCAGAACGAATTCAGGGTCGGGTTGGTGCGCAGCGCCACGAGCAGGGCCTTGGCCACCAACGTCAGTGGTGTCAGGCGTACGTCGGTGAAGTGCTTCGTGTCCCGTAGCTGAGCCAGCAGTTCGATGGTCGGGGTGACGTCGACCGTGACGAACTCGGTGACGTGCGGGGCGGTGAACGCGCTGCGGACCATCGCCGCCGCAGTGTGCTTGCGGACGCCCTTGATCGGGATGCGTTCCTCGTCGGCGTCGGGCACGGGCGTGGCCGTCGGCGTCGTCACCGGGGTGGCGGTGCGATGACGTTCGAGGTCGTCCCTGGTGACCTCACCGTGCACCCCGGTGGCAACCACCGCGGTGAGGTCGACTCCGGATCGCTTCGCGGCGAACCGCACGGGCGGCGAGGCCAGCGGACGCGTCGAATGCGGGGCGGGAAGGTCGCCGATGCGAGCGGCCGCGGCGGTTGTGTGCCTGCGGCGGCGCTTGCTGGACGAGTCCTCGGCCACGCCGTAGCCGACGAGGACCGGGGTCCGCTCGGCCGGGGGCGCGGGGTCCGCCTTCGGTTCCTCGCCGGCGATCTCGATGTCGATGAACGGACTGCCGACGTCGACAGTGCTCCCTTCCGCCGCGTGCAGCGCGACCACCGTTCCGGCGTACGGGGATGGGAGTTCGACGGAGGCCTTCGCGGTCTCGACCTCGGCGATGTTCTGGTTCAGCGTCACGGTGTCACCGACCGCGACCTGCCAGGTCAGCAGTTCGGCGTCGGTGAGGCCCTCGCCGAGGTCGGGCAGCAGGAATGTCTTGACAGTGGGCATGGGGGGAACTCCTGGTCCTACGCGGTGAAGGTGCGGTCGACGGCGTCGAGGATGCGGTCGACGTCCGGCAGGAAGTGCTGTTCGAGTTTCGCCGGCGGGTAGGGGACGGTGAAGCCGCCGACGCGGGCGACCGGCGCCTCGAGGTGGTAGAAGCAGCGCTCGCTGATGCGGGCGGCGATCTCGGCGCCGATGCCGAGGAACACGGGCGCCTCGTGGGTGACGACCAGGCGTCCGGTGCGCTGCACGGACGCGGCGACGGTGTCGACGTCGAGCGGGGAGAGGGACCGCAGATCGATCACTTCGACCGAACGACCCTCATCCGCAGCGACTTTCGCCGCCTGCAGGGCCGTCGTCACGAGCGGCCCGTACGCGACGACGGTGACGTCGGTACCCGGGGCGACCACCCGGGCCTTGTGCAGTGGCCCCGTCTCGGCGGCGGGGTCGATCTGCCCCTTCTCCCAGTAGCGGCGCTTGGGTTCGAAGAACAGCACCGGATCGTCCGAGGCGATGGCCTGCTGAATCATCGTGTGCGCGTCGGCGGCGGTGCTGCAGGTGACGACGCGAAGACCCGCGGTCGCGGCGAAATAGCCCTCCGGGGACTCGGAGTGATGCTCGATCGCGCCGATGCCGCCGCCGTACGGGACGCGGATGGTGATCGGCATCGTGACGTTGCCGCCCGTGCGGTAGTGCAGTTTGGCGACCTGCGAGACGATCTGGTCGAAGCCGGGGTAGATGAACCCGTCGAACTGGATTTCGCACACCGGCCGGTAGCCGCGCATCGCGAGACCGACTGCGGTGCCGATGATCCCGGACTCGGCGAGCGGGGTGTCGATGACGCGGTTGGGGCCGAAGTCCTTCTGCAGACCGTCTGTGATGCGGAAGACGCCGCCGAGTTTGCCGATGTCCTCACCCAGGAGCACGACCTTCGGGTCGTTCTCGAGGGCGCGGCGCAACCCGGCGTTGAGGGCCTTGCCGAGCGGAAGCGTGGTCGGGGCGGCCGCGGCGATGGCTGTGCTCATGCGTCGGTCCCTTCGAAACTGTCGAGGTAGGCGGCGAACTGGCGCCGCTCGTCGTCGACGAGGGGATGGGGTTCGGCGTAGACGTTGTCGAACAACGACATCGGTTCGGGCTCGACGGTCTCGAGGCACCCGCGGCGCAGCGCCGCGGCGGTGTCGTCGGCGCGCCGCTGCACGGTGGCGAGGTAATCGTCGTCGATCGCGCCCGCCGACTCGAGCAGGGCGCGGATGCGGTCGAGGGGGTCCTTGCGTTTCCATTCCTCGTCGAGCGCGGCCGGGCGGTACCGGGTCGGGTCGTCGGACGTGGTGTGCGGGCCCATCCGGTACGTGACGGCCTCGATCAGGGTCGGCCCGCTGCCTTCCCGTGCCCGTTCGAGCGCGGCCCGGGTCACGGCGATCACGGCGATCACGTCGTTGCCGTCGACGCGCACGCTCGGGACACCGAAGCCGCGGCCCCGCGCGGCGATGCTCACCCGCGACTGCAGGCTGACCGGTTCGGAGATCGCCCACTGGTTGTTCTGGCAGAAGAACACCACCGGGGCGTTGAAGCTCGCGGCGAACCCGAAGGCCTCGGAGATGTCGCCCTGACTGGTGGCGCCGTCGCCGAAATAGGTGATCGCGGCGTTGTCGGAGCCGTCGAACTGCAGGCCCATCGCATACCCGGTGGCGTGCAGTGCCTGCGCGCCGACGATGATCGCCGGGGTTGTCATGTTGTAGTCGAACGGGTTCCAGCCCGAGTGCGTCGACCCCCGCCAGAACCGGAGCATGTGGGTGGGATCGACGCCGCGGCAGTACGCCACCCCGTGTTCGCGGTAGCTGGCGAAGACGAAGTCGCCGGGATCGAGGGCGCGTGCCGACCCGACCTGCGCCGCTTCCTGCCCCAGCAGCGGCGCCCACAGGCCCAGTTCGCCCTGACGCTGCAGCGCGGTCGCCTCCGCGTCGATGCGCCGCACCACGACGAGGTCCTCGTACAGCGCGCGCACCGCGGCGACGTCCACGTCGTCGACGTACCGGGAGTAGTCGGGATGATCCACTCGCGCACCGGTTTCGGTGACCAGCTGCACCACATCATCGTTATCGAACACGAAACCTCCGAATGGGGATGGAACGGGAAACACCGCCGCCCACGTGTGACCGTTTCGGTCAGAATGATGCACTTATGCAAACATCAGGATCCAGCATGCGCAAGTGCTGTCTATCAAATTAAGCAGAATGCCCAACTCCCTGAACGGAGAGTGTGGGATACTGCGCTACATGACGAGACTCGACCGAACCGATGCCCGCCTGCTACTCGCCCTGTGCGACGCCCCCCGCGCAACCGGCGTCCAACTGGCGACCCTGCTGGGGATGGCACGGAATACCGTGCAGGCACGAATGTCTCGCTGGGAGGAGCAGCGCGTGCTCGCGCCCGTGGACCGCTGCGTGTCACCCCGCGACCTGGGATACCCCCTGCAGGCGTTCGTCACCGCGGTGGTCGACCAGCACCGCCTCGAGGACGTCATCGAACACCTGCGGGACATCGCCGAGGTCGTCGAGGTCGTCGGCATCTCCGGAGCGGCAGACCTGCACATCGGCGTGGTCGCCGTCGATGCCGACGACCTGTACCGCGTCGCCGGCCTCATCCTCGCCGTGCCCGGGATCGAGCGCACCACGGTGTCCGTCGCCATGCGTGACGCCATCCCCTACCGGACCCGCCCACTGCTCGAGCGGATCGCCGAGGAGCGCTGACCCCGGGCGCATGCTCAACGACTCGCGGTGACCACGCGGGTATCGGCGTCTTCGGTACTGCGCGTGGCACTTACCCGGGATCTGAGGATGAGAACCAGCATCACGGCGACGAGCATGACCGCCCCCACGACCCACAGGCCGGCGCGCGAGTTCCCGGTGGCGTCGAACAGCCACCCGGTGACGTACGGGGCCCCGAAACCACTCAGGTTGCCCACCGAGTTCACGACGGCGATGCCTGCCGCGGCGCCGGCACCGGTCAGGAATGTGCTGGGCAGGTACCAGAACACGGGCAGTGCGCAGAACACACCGACCGCGTTGACGGTGACCGCGATCATCGTCGTGAGCGGCGACTGCATGTACAGGGCGACCGGGATGGAGACGGCTCCAATCAGGGTGGGGACGGCGACGTGCCAGATCCGCTCACCCGTCCGGTCGGAGTGCCTGCTCCACAACACCATTGCGACGGCGCCGACCGCGAACGGAACCGCGACGATCAACCCGGTGGTGAACAGCGAGAAATCGGTGGCGAACGTCTTCTTGAAACCGGCGACGATGCTGGGCAGGAAGAAACTGAGCGAGTACAGCCCGTAGGTGATCCCGAAGTAGACGAGGCCCAGCATCCACACGCGGGAATCCGTCAGCGCCCGGCGCACCGACCCGTGGGAACCGGATTCCAAAGCCTCGGATTCGAGTTCGCGAGTGAGCCACACCTTTTCGTCCTCATCCAGCCACGTGGCCTGCGACGGCCGGTCCGTGAGGTAGAACCAGGTGACCACCGCGAGCAGTACGGCGGGTATCCCCTCGATCAGGAACATCACGCGCCAGCCGGACAGTCCGAACAGGCCGTCCCAGTATTGGATGATGGCGCTCGACAACGGTGCCCCGAGCGCCGACGACACCGGGAGCGCGAGAAGGAACAGGCCCATCAGCCGGACCCGGTAGGCGCGGGGAAACCACAGGGTCAGGTAGAGCAGGACGCCCGGGAAGAAGCCGGCCTCGGCGATACCCAGCAGCATGCGCAACCCGTACAACGATCCGACATTGGGCACGAAGGCCATGGCGGCCGCGATGATCCCCCACGTGAGCATGATCCGGGCGATCCAGCGGCGTGCCCCGAACCTGTGCAGCGCGAGATTGCTCGGCACCTCGAACAGGAGATACCCGATGAAGAACAGCCCGGAGGCCATCCGCGCTCATGGTCAACTTCGCCAGCCCGATATTGGTCCGGTCGAGGTAGTTGACGAAATAGGCCAGGCCGAGGAACGGGATGAGCCGCCGGGCGACCTTCCGGACCACCCTCGCCTCGATCTCGGGTTTCTGCAGTACAGGCGACATGAATGTCTCGGCTTCCTGAAGAGTGGGCGCGCCCGACCGGGCGACGTGACGTGGACCACTGTATGAGCCGGATCGGCTCGAAACTATGGAGAAACCACACATGCGACACCGCGATGAATGGAGGGATCCTCAGCCGAACGTCTCCCCCGGAAGCCGGTGTGGTGTCCCACCCGGACGGGGTTGTCCCCTATGCTGACCGGTGCAGCTGGTTCGCCCGGCACGGTCATGAGGAGCCCCGAAGACCGCACCAGGCGTCGAAGCACCGCGAATCCCTCCGGGGGTCTCGGGGTGTGAGAGGGAACCCGGTGAGAATCCGGGACTGTCCCGCAGCGGTGAGTGGGAACGACCGCCGTCATCATGCACTGGGCATTTTGCCTGGGAAGCGACGGCCACTAGGTCCGGTGGATGCCACCGGGTGCCCGCGAGTCCGAAGACCTGCCGACTGTGTCGGGCACGCCGTGCCCGACGGTCCACCGCCTCGGGGAATGGGCGTGTAGGCCTTCTCGTGTCGCAGCATGCTTTGTCTCGGGCTCGAGAGGTGTACTCGTTTCTGCCGGTGGTGGTCCTTCCCTGCATGCAACTGGAGAAACACCGTGACCACCCTCTTCACCGCGACCGTACTGGGATCACCGCGTATCGGTCGGAACCGCGAACTCAAGAAGGCCGTCGAGGCGTACTGGGCAGGCCGCGCCGACGCCGCCGCCCTGGCCGCGGTCGGCGCCGACCTGCGCCGGCAGAACTGGACCGACCTGCGCGATGCCGGGCTCGATTCGATCCCGGTCAACACGTTCTCGTACTACGACCAGGTCCTCGACACCGCCGTCCTGCTCGGCGCCCTGCCCGACCGTGTCGCCGGCATCGACGACCACCTCGACCGGTACTTCGCCGCTGCCCGCGGCACCGACAGCGTCACCCCGCTGGAGATGACGAAGTGGTTCGACACCAACTACCACTACCTGGTCCCCGAAATCACCCCGTCCACCACGTTCACCCTGCATGCGTCGAAGGTGCTCGACGAACTCGGTGAGGCCCTCGAACTCGGCATCGCGGCCCGCCCGGTGATCGTGGGTCCGGTGACGTTCCTGCTGCTGTCGAAGGCCGTCGGCTCGGACGCGCCGCTGCTGGACCGGATCGACGAGCTGGTGCCGTTGTATGCGGATCTGCTGACCCAGCTCCACGACGCCGGCGCCGAGTGGGTGCAGATCGACGAACCGGCCCTGGTCGCCGACCACACCCCGGAGGAGATCGCCACCGCCAAGCGCGTCTACGACCAGCTGTCCGCCGTCGAAACCCGTCCCGCGATCCTGCTGGCGTCCTACTTCGGCAGCCTCGGCGACGCCCTGCCCGCGATCGCTTCGACCGGGGTCGAGGGCATCGCCGTCGATCTGGTCGCCGGATCCGACACCCTCGCCGCGGTTCCCGAGCTGACCCGCAAGCACGTCGTCGCCGGTGTCGTGGACGGGCGCAACATCTGGCGCACCGACCTCGAGAACGCCCTGACCACCCTCGGCACCCTGCTCGGCAGCACCGGATCGCTGGCGGTGTCCACCTCCTGCTCGCTGCTGCACGTCCCGTACACCCTGCGTGCCGAGAAGAACGTGGACAAGGCCCTGCGGTCGTGGCTGGCGTTCGGCACCGAGAAGGTCCGCGAGGTGGTCACGCTGGCCACCGCGCTCACCGAGGGCCGGGAGACGGTGGACGAGGAGTTCGCGCTGGCCCGGGCGGCGGCCTCGACCCGCACCACCGACCCGCGGCTGCGCGACAACGCAATCCGCGCCCGGCTGGAGACGATCCTGTCCTCCGACCCCGGCCGCTCCCCGGCTGATCAGCGACGCCCGGCCCAGGCCGCACTGGAGTTGCCGCTGCTGCCGACCACCACCATCGGCTCCTACCCGCAGACCACCGCGATCCGGGTGGCGCGAGCCGCGCTGCGCAAGGGTGAGATCGACGACGCCGAGTACCTGACCCGGATGCGCGCCGAGATCGCCGATGTCGTTGCGCTGCAAGAGGAACTGGGCCTCGACGTCCTCGTGCACGGCGAGCCGGAACGCAACGACATGGTGCAGTACTTCGCCGAGCAGTTGGACGGGTTCTTCGCCACCGAGAGCGGCTGGGTGCAGTCGTACGGGTCCCGGTGCGTCCGTCCGCCGATCCTCTACGGCGACGTGCGCCGTCCGAACCCGATGACCGTCAGCTGGATCACCTACGCCCAGTCCCTCACCCAGCGCCCGGTCAAAGGCATGCTCACCGGTCCGGTGACCATCCTGGCGTGGTCGTTCGTGCGCGACGACCAGCCGCTGGCGGACTCGGCGAACCAGGTGGCGCTCGCCATCCGCGACGAGACGGTGGACCTGCAGGGCGCCGGGATCCGGATCGTCCAGGTCGACGAGCCCGCACTGCGCGAACTCCTGCCGCTGCGGGCAGCCGAGCAGACCGCCTACCTGGACTGGTCCGTGGGGGCGTTCCGGCTCGCGACCTCGGGGGTCGCGGACTCGACGCAGATCCACACCCACCTGTGCTACTCGGAGTTCGGTGAGGTCATCGACGCCATCGCGAACCTGGACGCGGATGTGACGTCGATCGAGGCGGCCCGCTCGCACATGGAGGTCCTGGGTGACCTGAACGCCGTCGGGTTCGATCTCGGCGTCGGCCCGGGTGTCTACGACATCCACTCCCCGCGCGTGCCGAGCGTGGAGGAGATCGCAGCCTCGCTGAAGGAGGCGCTCGAAGCGGTTCCGGCGGAACGGTTGTGGGTCAACCCGGACTGCGGATTGAAGACCCGCGGTCCGGTGGAGGTGGAGGCGTCGCTGCGTAACCTCGTCGACGCCGCGAAGCTGGTCCGCGCCGGCCTCTGACACACCCCCTGTGAGTACTTGTTAACCGCCGGCGGTTAACAAGTACTCACGGGCCCGGGGCAAAGACCTTCCCCGGGTTCAGGATTCCGTGGGGATCGAGGGCGTTCTTCACCGATCGGTGCATGTCCAGCACGACCGGATCGAGTTCCTGGGCAAGACCTTCCATCTTCAGCAGACCGACACCGTGTTCGCCGGTGACGGTGCCGCCGAGTTCGAGCGCGGCGTCGATGATTTCCGCGAATGCCGCCTGCGCGCGGGCGCGGGCAGGCTCGTCGTCGCGGGGTGTGATGAGCAGCGGGTGCAGGTTTCCGTCGCCGGCGTGTGCGATGTTGGCGATCGTGGTCTCGTGGGCGATGCCGATCTGCTCGATGCGTGCAAGCATCTCGGGGACAGCCCGTTTCGGAATGCACACGTCTTCGGTGAGAACCGGTCCGAGCCGCTCCATCGCCGGGTAGGCCAGGCGGCGCGCGGCGAACAACGCATCCGCCTCCTCCTGGTCGGTGGACACGGCAGACCACGTGGCTCCGGCCTCGTCGAAGCACGACAGCATCTTCTCCGCCTCCTGGTCGCCGATGACGCCCGCGGTGTCGATGCGGCCGAGGAGAACGACGTTCGCCTCCACCGACAGTCCCATCTTCTTCCACGCATCGACGGCGATGAGGCACTGCCTGTCCACCAATTCGAGCGCCGACGGGGTGAGCCCCGCCGCGGCCACCGCGCTGACGGCCCGGCCCGCGTCGACGATGGAATCGAAGTAGCCGGCCACCGTGCGCTGCGGGTCTTGCAGCGGGCGCAACTTGACCGTGATTTCGGTGATGACGCCGAGCGTTCCTTCGGACCCGACCATCAGACCCGCCAGGTCGTAGCCGGCCACCCCCTTGGCGGTCTTGCGTCCGAGGCGCACGAGTTCACCTGTGCCGGTGACGATCTGCATTCCGAGCACGTAGTCACGGGTGACGCCGTACTTGACGCAGCACAGTCCGCCCGCATTGGTGGCGACGTTCCCTCCGATCGTCGACCACGGCGCGCTGGCCGGGTCCGGCGGATACCAGAGTCCGTGTTCGGCGCAGGCGGCCCGGAGATGATCGTTCACCACGCCGGGTTCGACGACGGCGTACCGCTCGAGGGGATCGATCTCCTTGATCGCGTTCATACCCTCGAGCGCGAGGACGACGCAGCCGTCGGTCGCGTTCGCCCCGCCGGACAGGCCGGTGCCGGCGCCCCGCGTGACGACGGCGGTGTCGTGCTCGAGGCAGGCGCGCACGACGGCCTGGACTTCGAGCGCCGTTCGGGGCCGGACGACGGCGAGCGGCGCCGCGTACGGCGCCCACTCCGCCTCGTCGTGCTGGTACCGGGCGACGACGTCGGGGTCGCGCACGACACGATCCGCCGGAAGGACTGCCAACAATGCATCGATCAACATGACGAAAACCAGTCCTTTGCGGGCGAGAAGGTGATGGTTCAAACGTAGCTGTGATCTGAATCTCGGCCAATGTAGATTCCATCTATCAAATCCAGGAATCCATGGATGGAGAAGCCAGTGAGCACTGCCGATCGCGGCTGGATGGAACTGCTGCTCGACGACGCACCCCTCGACGAACTCGAGACCCTCCGGCGCACGCTGATCGACGGCTCCACCCCGTCCGACCGGGCGACGGTCGAACGGGAGGCCAACGCCGCGCTGCGGCTGCGGGCACAGCTCGACCAGCGCCGGCAGCGCAGCAGGGAACTGGCGGCGCTCAACGACATCGCGGTCCGGCTGACGACGGTCCGCGACGACCGGGCGCTGCTGCAGGAGGTGGTCGACCAGGCGCGGCAACTGCTCGGGGTGGATCTCGCCTACATGGGATCGGTCTACGACGAGGAATTCGTCATCGAAGTCACCAGCGGGGCGCTGACCCCGAATCTCGTCGGCATCCGGCTGGCACTGGACGAAGGACTCGTGGGCCTGATCGTCCGCCGGTCCGCACCGGAGTGGACCCCCGACTACCAGAGCGAACCGGCCTTCCGGCACATCACGGGAGCCGACAGCGCGGCGCGGTCGGAGAACATGCGCGGCCTGCTCGGGGTCCCCCTCCGCGTCGCCGACCGCGTCATCGGTGCGTTGTTCGCGTGCAAGCGTCAGGAGCGGGCGTTCACCGAATCCGAGATCGCGCTGTTGTCGGCGCTGGCGGCGCATGCGGCGATCGCGATCGAGAACGTGCGCTCGCTGGAACGCGACCGAGACACTTTCGCACGGCTCGAAGCGGTGAACGCCGAATTGTCGCAGCGCACGAACGAACTCGAGCAGATTCTGCAGTGGGACCGGACGCTGACCCAGGTGGTGCTACTCGGCGCGGGAGTGCAGCGCCTGGTGCAAGAGGTCGCTCAACTCTCCCGGCAACCGGCATATTTCGTGCTGGACGAATCTGCCCTGCCGGTGGAACTGATGCAGCACGCGGACGATGTGACGGCGGCGGTCCGCGAGTTGCGCGCAGGCGGGAAGGACCACATCGCACGACGCGGGGTGCTGGCGCAACGCGTCGCGGCGGCCGGGGAGATGCTCGGCGCGCTGCTGTCCCTGGGCGCGGAGCAGCCGACCACGCGTCTGCTGCTCGAACGGGCCGCACCGGCGATCGCACTGTCGCTCGCCGAGGAACGCGCGGCCGGTGAGGCGATGCGTCGCGCACGGGACGCGTTTCTCGTCGACCTGCTGACGCATCCGGCCGCCACCGAGCAGGACGAACGCAGGCAACTGCGGTTGGCCGGTCTGAACCCCGACACGACGTACTGCATCGCGGTGGCGACCGCCGCCGGGCCGGACACGTCCATCCGCACCGCCCTCGAAAACTTGCCGCTCCCACCTGGAACCGTTGCGGCGGAACACGGCTCCCGCGCACTGGCCGTCGTCCCCGCCAAGAACTCCGCGTCCGTCCAGGCGGTGTTCACCTCCGGGCGGCTCGACGCGACGATCGGTATCGCGGAACCTGCGCGCGGTGCGAAGGCGCTCGCCCACGCGTACGTCGAAGCGCAGCAGACCGTCGACGTGCTCGACACCCTCGGACGCTCGGGGGAGGTCTCCTCCGCGCGCGGTCTGGGCATCTACCGGATCCTGCTGAGCCACCTGGCGCGTGAGCACCTCGACGAACTGACGGAGGCCCAGCTGGGGCCGTTGATGGCGGAGCAGTCCAAACGCGGGGTGCCGCTGCTGGAAACGCTGTCGGAGTATCTGGCGCACGGCCGTCACCACGCGGCGACCGCGTCGAGCCTCGGCGTCCACGTCAACACCCTGTATCAACGCCTCGACGCGATCGATCGCCTCCTCGGCCCGGACTGGCGCGACCCCGACAAGGCACTCGACCTGCAGGTGCTGATGCGGTTGCGGAGAACGGCGGACCTACTCGGCGCGCGAACTCGGTGACCCGGCTCAGGCGCTGATGCCGCCCGTGAGGATGGCGGCGAGTTCGGCGTACGCGTGCGCGTCGTCGAGCCCGGTGCTGTCGCGGACCCCGCGTTGCTGGATGCGGACCATCATGGTGGCGGCGAGGTCGGCGGCGAACGCGGCGTGCACGTCGCGGAAGTCGCCGGCGGCGACGCCCTCGGTGATCAACTCCTGGACCCGACCGGCCGCGAACTGCGTGTTCCGTTCGTAGACCTCCCGTGCCGGGGGGAAGGCGTCGAGGTCGGCCATGAACTGGTCGGACGCGGCCGCGAGTGCGTTGCCGACGGCCGACAGGTACGCGGTGATCCGCTCGCGGGCCCCGCCGATCGGCTCGATGCGCGACTCGACGTCCTCGGTCGCGCGGCGGAAGAAGTGCACCGTGGCGGCCCGGACCAGCTGCTCCTTGCTGCCGGCGAGGGTGTACAGCGTCGACTTCGAGCAGCGCAGCCGGTTCGCGATCTCGTCGAGCGTCAGGTGTGCGAACCCCTCGACCAGAAAGAGGTCGACGAGGGCGTCGAAGAGCTGGGTGCGCCGTCGGGTGGCGAAACCGGGTCGGGTGGGCTGCTCCATGACAGAAATAGTACTGGGAGGTGCCTTGCAGTACTATTTCGCAATCAGTACTCTGGGCCGTAATCCAGTACTGCTTTCCGTAGCCTTCCCGAGGAGACACCGTGGCCGTCGATCGTTTGCTGCCTACTGACGAAGCCCGTGATCTGATCCAGCTCACGCGCGACGTCGCCGACAAGGTCCTGACGCCGATCGTCGACGAGCACGAGAAGTCGGAGACCTACCCCGAAGGCGTGTTCGCCACCCTCGGCGAGGCCGGACTGCTGAGCCTGCCGTACCCCGAGGAGTGGGGCGGCGGCGCGCAGCCGTACGAGGTGTACCTGCAGGTGCTCGAGGAGATCGCCGCCCGCTGGGCCGCCGTCGCGGTGGCGGTCAGCGTCCACAGCCTCGCCTGCCACCCGCTGATGGCGTTCGGCACGGACGAGCAGAAGCAGCAGTGGCTCCCGGACATGCTCGGCGGCAACACCGTCGGCGCCTACAGCCTGTCCGAGCCGCAGGCCGGATCCGACGCCGCCGCACTGACCTGCAAGGCCGCCGCGACCGACGGCGGGTACGTCGTCAACGGCGCGAAGGCCTGGATCACGCACGGCGGCATCGCCGATTTCTACAACCTCTTCGCCCGCACCGGTGAGGGCTCGAAGGGGATCTCCTGCTTCCTGGTCCCGAAGGACACCGAGGGACTGACGTTCGGCAAGCCCGAGGAGAAGATGGGCCTGCACGCCGTGCCGACCACGTCCGCGCACTACGACGACGCCTTCGTGCCCGTGGAGCGGCGCATCGGCGCGGAGGGTCAGGGGCTGCAGATCGCGTTCAGCGCACTGGATTCCGGCCGGCTGGGCATCGCCGCCGTCGCCGTCGGACTCGCGCAGGCGGCCCTCGACGAGGCCGTGGCCTACGCCCAGGAACGGACCGCGTTCGGCAAGAAGATCATCGACCACCAGGGCCTCGGGTTCCTGCTCGCCGACATGGCCGCCGCCGTCGACTCGGCGCGCGCCACATACATCGACGCCGCCCGCCGCCGCGACGCCGGCCTGCCGTACTCCCGCAACGCGTCCGTCGCCAAGCTCGTCGCCACCGACGCCGCCATGAAGGTCACCACCGACGCCGTGCAGGTCCTCGGCGGTTACGGCTACACCCGCGACTTCCGCGTCGAGCGGTACATGCGCGAAGCGAAGATCACCCAGATCTTCGAGGGCACCAACCAGATTCAGCGACTGGTCATCAGCCGCACCCTCGCCGCGAACTGACGAACCCACCCCCGAAAGGCCTTCCGCACATGACCACCTCCGTGATCGTCGCCGGCGCCCGCACCCCGATCGGCCGGCTGCAGGGCTCACTCGCCGGATTCTCCGGCGCCGACCTCGGCGCCATCGCCATCGAGGGGGCGCTCGGCAAGGCCGGTGTCGCCCCGGACCGGGTCCAGTACGTCATCATGGGACAGGTCCTCACCGCCGGCGCCGGGCAGATGCCCGCCCGTCAGGCGGCCGCGAAGGCCGGCATCCCGATGAACACGCCGTCGCTCAACATCAACAAGGTGTGCCTGTCGGGGGTCGAATCGATCATCCTCGCCGACCAGTTCATCCGGTCCGGCGCGTTCGACGTAATCGTCGCCGGCGGCATGGAGTCGATGAGCCAGGCACCGCACCTGCTGCCCGGTTCGCGCGGCGGTTTCAAGTACGGCGACGTCACCCTCGTCGACCACATGGCCCTCGACGGATTGCACGACGCATTCACCGACCAGCCGATGGGACTGCTCACCGAGGCGGGCAACGACAGGGACGTCATCGCCCGCGAGGACCAGGACGCGTTCGCCGCCCGCTCGCACCAGCTCGCCGCGAAGGCGTGGGACAGCGGAGTCTTCGACGACGAGGTCGTCCCCGTCGAGATCCCCGCACGCAAGGGTGAGAGCACCTGGCTGCGCCGCGACGAAGGCATCCGGCCGGACACCACCGCCGAAACCCTGGCGCGGCTGCGGGGCGCATTCCGAGCCGGCGGCACGGTCACCGCGGGCAACGCGTCGACCATCAACGACGGCGCCTGCGCCGTGGTGGTGATGAGCAAGGAGCGCGCCGAGGCGGAAGGCCTGACGTGGCTGGCTGAGATCGGCGAGCACGGGATGGTCGCCGGGCCGGATTCGGGACTGCAGTTCCAGCCGTCCGGAGCGATCGCGAAAGCCTGTGATGCAGCCGGTATCTCACCGACCACGTTGGATCTGATCGAGATCAACGAGGCGTTCGCCGCGGTCGGGATCGCGTCCACCCGCGAACTCGGCGTCGACCCCGAACGCGTCAACGTCAACGGCGGCGCCATCGCCCTCGGGCACCCCATCGGAATGTCCGGCGCCCGGATCACCCTGCACCTCGCGCTCGAGTTGCAGCGCCGCGGAGGCGGCACCGGCGCCGTCGCCCTCTGCGGCGGTGGCGGACAGGGCGACGCCCTGATCCTGCGCGTCCCCTGATCTCGCATCGCGGCCGCACCGCTCAGCGCGGCTCCGTCGACGCGATCCGGACCGCGAGGAGGAGATTGACGACGTCCTCCACCCGCCGAAGGTCCTTGCCGGTGCGCTCGGCGATCCGACCCAACCGGTAGTACATCGTGTTCACGTGGATCTGTAGCGCGGAGGCGGCCTCCTTCGCGTTCATGTCGTGGGCGACGTACGCCGTCAGCGTCTCGATGTAGATCGCGCCCGCCGACAGGTCTTCGGCGATGAACGCGCGCAACTGGGGCTCGACGAGTCGGCGCGCGGTCGGGTCCGCGCGCCGCACCAGGTAGTCCAGCGGCGAGAGATCGTCGAAGATCTGGACCTCGCGCCGGCCTCCCAGGTGGTCGCAGGCGACCTGAGCCTCCAGCAACGCTTCGGCCGTCTGGTCGAACCCGCGGTGCGCCGAGCTGATACCGATCGACGCCGTGGTCCGGGTCGTCCCGAAGTCGGTGGCTGCGCGAGCGACCTTCTGCGACAGGGCGCCGGGGCTGAGTCGTTCGAGCGGGACGAGTCCGACGAGTTCCTGCCGCCACGGCACCAACATCCCCGACAGATGCCGGGAGAGCACCCTGCGTGCGTCGAGGATCGGATCCGCGTCGTCCGCCTCCGAGCTTGCCCGGCAGACGATGACGACGAACCCGGCGCCGTCCGCGAGCCCGGCCCGGCGCATCGCCTCCAGGCGGACCGGTACGGCGGGCACGTTCCCCGCGAGCAGATCCTCGAGACAGTCGAGTGCGATGCGCTCCTGGTCGGCCACGAGATATTGCTGCGCCTGCAGGTAGGTGGTCGCGGCGGCGGAGCAGCCCGCCTCGATCGTGCGCATGAGGTGCTCGACCAGGCTCAGTGCCGTTTCCTGCTGCCCCTCCGTCGATCGGACGAATTCGAGAACATACGACCAGAGGACGATCTGCCCGATGCGAAACGCGTGAAGGAAGTCGATCAGGGAGATGCCGTGCGCGACGCGCTCCGAGGCGTGCCCGGACGTGAACGCGAAATCGTCGAGGCGCGGATTCCGTTGTTCGATGACGCTGGTCGTGAACACCCCGAATACGGCGGTGACGTGGGCGACCACATCGTCGTACAGTCCGGTGGCGCGGTAGGACGGCAGTTCCGCCCAGATCGCGTCGGTGGCGGCTCGCGCGATCTCCGGATGGCGGTCGTGCACCCATTTCGCGAGATCGATCGCCGCGTCGTCGAACGGCCGCATCGCGCCGTGTGCTGTGGTCATCCCCCACGACCTCCGATACTGTCCACCCGCTGTGGCCAGGCTACAGCCCGAATTCAGACCTTCGGAACATTCCCACCAGGGGACTGTGGGCCGACCACAAACATCTTCGGTGTCGCACCACGATGAAGTGACGGCTGTCACGGCCTATGGTTGCCCGGACGACCCACGAGGCTCGCCGCCATTCGCGCGTGGGAGCCCGCCGCAATCTTCGAGGGAGTGACCCACGTGAGCTTCAAGAGCCCGTTTCCGGACGTCGAGATCCCGAACCTCAGTGTCTACGATTTCCTGTTCGGTCGGGTCGACCCGGCGGATGCGGAACGGCCCGCCCTGATCGACGGCGCCTCCGGTGCGGTCACCACCTACCAAACCCTGGTCGCGCAGATCGGCGGGGTCGCCGGGGCGCTGGCCGCCCGCGGCCTCGCGGTCGGTGAGGTGGTGGCCCTGCACTCACCGAACGTGCCCGCGTTCGCCGCGGTGTTCCACGGCATCCTGCGCGCCGGCGGCGTCGCCACCACCATCAACGCCCTCTACACCGCCGAGGACATCGCCAAACAGCTCACCGACTCGCACGCGAAGTTCCTGTTCACCGTCTCCCCGCTGCTGCCGCAGGCCCGGGCCGCCGCCGTCACGGTCGGAATCCCGGCCGAGAACGTGATCGTCCTCGACGGCGCCGACGGGCACCCGTCGCTGACCGATCTGCTCACCGAGGGCCACCCGGCCCCGGAGGTGTCGTTCGACCCGGCCACCCACCTGGCGGTGCTGCCGTATTCGTCGGGGACCACCGGCCGCCCGAAGGGGGTGATGCTCACCCACCGCAACCTGGTCGCGAACGTGTGTCAGATCAACCCGCGGATGGGCATCGGCGCCGACGACAAACTGCTGGCGGTGCTGCCGTTCTTCCACATCTACGGGATGACGGTGCTGCTCAACGCCGCCCTCTACAACCGGGCCGCGCTGGTGACGATGCCGAAGTTCGACCTCGTCGAGTTCCTCAGCATCGTCTCCGGGCAGAAGTGCACGTATGTGTTCATCGCGCCGCCGGTCGCGGTCGCGTTGGCCAAGCACCCGTTGGTCGACGACTACGACCTGTCCTCGGTGCATTCGATCTTCTCCGGTGCCGCCCCGCTGGATCAGGAACTGGGCAGGGCCGTCGCCACCCGGCTCGGCTGCCGGGTCCGGCAGGGCTACGGGATGTCGGAGATGAGCCCGGTCTCGCACGCGATCCCGTTCGACCGCGACGACATCGCCCTCGACTCGGTCGGCCCGACGATCGCGAACATGGAATGCAAGCTCGTCGACCCCGCCACCGGGCAGGAGGTCGCCTACCCGGCCGAGGGGGTCAGCGCACCGGGGGAGTTGTGGTGTGCGGGCCCGAACATCATGGCCGGGTACCTGGGCAACGAGGCGGCCACCGCGGAAACCCTGGACGCGGACGGGTTCCTGCACACCGGGGACATCGCGACCGTCGACGCCGAGGGGGTGGTGACGATCGTGGACCGGATGAAGGAGTTGATCAAGTACAAGGGGTATCAGGTGCCGCCCGCCGAACTCGAGGCGCTGCTGCTCACACACCCGCAGATCGCCGACGCCGCCGTCATCGGTGTCCTCGACGACGAGGGTGAGGAGGTGCCGAAGGCGTTCGTCGTCGCCCAGCCCGGTGCCGAGGGTCTGGACGAGGCCGCGGTGATCGCGTTCGTCGCCGAACGGGTCTCCCCGCACAAGAAGGTCCGCAGGGTCGAGTTCATCGACCTCGTCCCCAAGTCCGCCGCAGGCAAAATCCTCCGCAAAGACCTGCGCACGCGGGAAACGGCGGGTCAGTAGACCGCGATTCGACTCGCCAGGAGTGCCCACCTCCGGTGACGGTGAGTGCAGGCGCCGCCCAATCAGCAGCTCGGGCAGCACCTGCACTCCACCCCTCGCGTGAATCGCCTCATATGCCTGAGACGTGCGCGTTGTCATGTGACCACCATGACGGCCCCGACGCTACCAGAAAACAGGCCAATCGGTTTGTTTCATTCGCCAGGGGCAGACCAGCACGGCGCGGGCACGCGGGCTGAGGTCAATCTGCCGCGTACCAATTCGTTGACACCCCTGAGTCGTCACACACCTCAGCCGACCACGACCGAGTCACCCTGAACGGAGACGCTCCGTGGGGCGAGCGGAACGGACGCCGGACCGTTGTGCACGGACCCGTCGAGATTGAACTTGCTGCCATGGCACGGGCAATTGATGGTGCCACCGGAGACGTCGGATACGGTGCACCCCGCGTGCGTGCATGTCGACGAGAACCCGCGGAAGTCACCGCCGCTGGGCTGTGTGACGACAACATCGCCGAGCACCACGCCGCCACCGACGGGAACATTGCCGGTCGGCACGGTTGCACTCGCAGCCTTCACAGCTGGGCTACCGCCGCCGCCGGACGCAGACGACGCGCGAGTTCTGCTGAACAGAGCGCTACCGGCGGCCAAGGCGGCTGCAACACCCATACCGGCGATAACCGTACGACGCGGAAACGCCATCTGGTTGATCCGCAGGCTCTGCTCCTGGTTGAGTTCGTCGGACTGCATGGCGGTATCTCCCTGTCTGGGCTGGGGTCACGCGGGATCGATCACTGCGGCTCTCTCAATGGTTCTAACGCAGGACACACACGACTGGTTCAATGCGCGACGCCGGGCAGGCTGTGTCCGGCGGATGCCTGCGAAACCCTTCACCGTGCGCGGTCGGTCCGCCTTGCGGACGGCATTAGCGTCGCCGAAGTCGGCGACAAGATCAGCGCGACCCACCAGCAATGGAGGCGGCGCGGAGCCTCGCCGAGTACCGGCCACCGGTGGGATAATCCAACTAGGAGGATCGTCCACCCAAATGAAGCGATGCCCCTACAAAAACGTCGACCCCGGCCCAGGGCCTCAGGACCGCCCGAGTGCGCCGGGGTCGGCCCAAACGGACGGGCGCGGTCGTGCGGCAACCGCAACAGTCCTCTGACATGCGGTAACGAATCGGAGCCCGTCACCGACAAACCAGATGACGAAGCCTACGATGACGGACCCGAACAGCGGGCGCTGGACTCGGAAGCGAGCAGGCTGATGAACGAACCGCTGAGCACGCTGCCGACGAAGCACCGGGAGATCTTGATCCTCCAGCTCGTGGTCGGTACGTCAGCCGAGTAGACGGCCCCAATCGTGGGTAGTACCGCAGGAGCGGTCCGTGCGGCTCAACACGAAGCCATCGCATGCGACGAGGGCAGGTGAGAGGTTTGGTTAGGGGCATCCAGCGCAACGGCAATCCCGATGCCGATCTCCCAGGAGACGACGCACCGGTGGACGTCGCGGCTGTGCGCCGCGACGACGCGCTGATCGACGCGATCGCCGGTGGCGGTCCCGTCGCAACGGATTCGCCGGAACAGGACCAGCTCGCACTTCTGCTGACCAATTGGCGTGCCGACATCGTGTCGACGCCGATGCCGACCGGGCCGCTGCTCGACGACGTGATCGCGGCGATCGACGCCTCCGACGCCCGTTCCGCACGCAGCGCCGCCCGCGGCAAGCTCCGGCTGTTGCGACCCATCGCAGGCGCTGTCGCCGCGATCGCGGTCGTCATGGGCGGCGCCACCATCTTCTCGTACAACGCCGAACCCGGCGATCCGCTGTGGAGCGTCAAGTCGGTCGTGTTCAGCCAGCAGGCCGATTCGACCGTCGCGCAGATCGACACCACGTCCCAGCTGCAGGAGGCCGAACGGCTGATCGCCGCGGGCGACGCGGAGTCGGCGAAGAACCTGCTCGACGGCGCCGCCGACCGTGCCGGCGAGGTACGCGACGCTGACACGCGCAACGAACTCGACGCGTGGCGGGCGAAGCTGGCCGCGGAACTCGAGAAGATCGCTCCCACCCCACCCCCGGCGACGACAACGCCGGGAACCACCACCACCGGCGCGCCGACGCAGACCACCCAACTGCCTGCCACAGTGCAGGGGACACCCGGTTCCACGACGGTGCCGGGAGTCGGGCAGTTGCCGGGAACCCTGCCCACGGATCTACAGATTCCGGGACTGCCGCCCACTTCACTGCCGCCGCTACCCACCTTGCCGCCGCAGCAGCTTCCGCTTCCGCCCGAGACGTTGCCATCCACCAGCCCGGAACCCCCCATCACGGTGGTCCCGCCTCCGCAGCCGCCCCTGCCTGTCCCTTCCGACACCCCGACCACACAACCACCCCCGCCTGTGCCGCCGGACAACCCGACCACACAACCACCCACCCAGCTGCCGCCGCAGGAGCCTTCGTCGGCGCCGCTCCCGCAAATACCGCCGGAAAACCCGACCACAGAACCACCCACCCAGCTGCCGCCGCAGGAGCCTTCCTCGGCGCCGCTCCCGCAGCCAATCCCGACCAGCTGACTCGCTCCGCACTGAACATTCGATTTGATGCGCAACCCACGGCGAACCCCAAACCTACTGTGCACCAATGCTTCCTGATGCATCAACCTCACGGAAACGGGAGGGGCCGGAGGAATCCGGTCAGGAGCTTTGCCCAAGAGCCCGCCGGGGCGGCACCAGGCCTCGAGATCGGCGGCAACAGCAGCCGGATCAGAGTGCATCCCCGAGCGGGTGGGCGATATCCGGATCGACGTGCTCCGGTGATCGCAACGAGTTCGGCGGTCACCTGGCACCGAGCGAACTCGTTGGATTCACCATCTCCGGCGCATGTCGTGGGCGGTTGCCCTGCGCTAGCCGTGTCACCTCACCGTCGGAGGTATCCCGACGGCACCTTGGGTGTTTCGCAGCACGATTGCCACGAGATTCATCACGGCCGTGTTGCTGCCTATGCGGCCGGCGCCTTGGCCTGAGCGAGATGAAAGGCGTCTACGATCTCCGCCGAGATCCGGCCACGGGCCGATATATCGAGGCCCTCGCCGATCGCCCACTCGCGAATATCCCTGGTCGTCCTCTTCACCGGAGCCTTGCTCGCCGCCGCGCTGTTCAATGGAGCCGTCCTCGCGGCTGTCTTCTTCGCGGCCGTCTTCTTCGCGGCTACCTTCTTCGCGGCGACCTTCTTCACGGCCGGCTTCCCCGCGACGACCTTCTTCGCCCGAACCGTCTCTGCCTGAACCTTCTGTACCTGAGCGTCATGGAAGGCCCGCTCGACCTCGGCCGAGATTCGGCCACGGGAAGACACATCAAGACCGGCACCGATTGCCCACTCGCGAATATCGCTGGTCGTCTTCGCCGCCGGAGCCTTCCTCACGACAGGCTTCTCCGTATCTACCTTCTTCACGGCCGACGTCTTCACAACCGACTTCTGCGCGGCTATCTTCTCAGCAGCCGGCTTGCCCGCAGCGACCTTCTTCGCCGGACCCCTTGTTGCCTGAACCTTCTTTGGCTGACCCTTCTTGGCCTGAGCGCCCTCGAAGGCTTCTACGATCTCAGCCGGAATCCGACCACGGGCAGACACATCAAGACCCGCACCGATCGCCCACTCGCGAATATCCCTGGTCGTCTTCGCCGCCGGAGCCTTCTTCGCGGCCACCTTATTCACGGCTGCCTTCGTCACGGCCGCCTTCACGGTGGCCGAATTCTTCGCCTGAACCTTCTTCGCCTGAACCTTCTTCGCCTGAACCTTCTTCGCCTGAACCTTCTTCGCCTGAACCTTCTTGGCCTGAGCGTCCTCGAAGGCTTCTACGATCTCAGCCGGAATCCGACCACGGGCAGACACATCAAGACCGGCACCGATCGCCCACTCGCGAATATCCCTGGTCGTCTTCGCCGCCGGAGCCTTCTTCGCGGCCACCTTATTCACGGCTGCCTTCGTCACGGCCGCCTTCATGGTGGCCGAATTCTTCGCCTGAACCTTCTTCGCCTGAACCTTCTTCGCCTGAACCTTCTTCGCCGAAGCCGTCGTCGCCTGAACCTTCTTGGCCTGAGCGTCCTCGAAGGCTTCTACGATCTCTGCCGGAATCCGACCGCGGGGCGACACATCAAGACCCGCACCGATCGCCCACTCGCGAATCTCTCTGGTCGTCTTCGCCGAACCTTTCGAACCATTCGGTGACTGGGCCATCTTGTTCTCCTTCTTCGCGGGCAATCGTCGAACGCACACAGTAACGGCAAACTTCTCTCGGTAGTCAAAAAGCTCACCTGAGCTAACTTTTCGACGTCTCCAGCAATTACCTATCTGGGCAGGCCAACACGATACTCTGGGCTCCACAGCGCGACTCGCCCCCCGAAAGCCGCTTCCCCACCACCCCCGAAAATGCTTCGCCCGCTGCAGCATCAAATGCGTAAGCTGTGACGCATTTGGCGATGTGAGGTTTCAGCAGAGCGTGTGCCGAGTCACACCTGCACCGAGTCGTGAGGTCTGAAACTGTAAGCACACCATAACCGATGCAAATTACGTTCCTACCCTCACCAGTTGATTACCAAACACACACCCCAGACGTCGGCGAGTCACTATTCGCCCAAAGCCCTCCGCAGGCGACCCCAGGGGGCTTGCCCCAATCCAATGAACGTCCGCATTGCCCTCACCCCAGCCACGACGGTGATACGCGGTGATCGTCGTCTTCAGGACCTGCCCGCCATCGGCATCATCACCGCATCATTTGGTGCCCACCCTGGGCGGGTGACCCCGGCGGACCTGCTCGAGTCCATTCCGCCAACCTGGATGCATTGGCGACGTCGATCATCACCGACAGCCGTGATCCCCTAGCGCCCGGTTGGCGCTCGATGGGCGGCGGTGGTCTCCTTACTCAGCAGGTAACTCGCGTGCTCGACGAACTGCCCGGTCATCGGATGGCGATCGTTCCGGGGCCACGTGAGGTACACCTCCACCGGGGCGACATCGGGTAGCGCGGTGTAGCTGACGCCTGGATGCGGATGGCTGTATTCCGTGGCGACACTGGTTAACCCGATCGCTTCACCTGTAGCGATCGCGGTCAACCACTCGTCAACATTTGCAACGACCACCGTACTTTCAGGACGCTCGTTCGCCGGCCACAAATCCAAGTCAGCCGTTCCCGCGGTGGAGCACAGTGCAATGCGTCGCCTCGACAAATCGCTGAGTGACAACGGACCTGTCTGATTGAGCGAATCGTCCTCGGCAACCGCAACCATGCGATCTTCATACCCTAGGAGCACGTGTTCGAACGTGTCCGGACTGGGGAACGACGACCGGAAGAACGCAATGTCGACCTCGCCCTTCCTCAGGGCAAGTTCGGGGTTGTCGACCTGCCTGACAACGAGCGCCGCATCGGGATTTTCGTCCTTCCAGGTTCGTAGCAATGTCACCGTATGCCGCCCCAGCGCCGACCATGCGTATCCGACCCGCAGGGGAGCTGGTCCGGCCGTGGCCTCGGCGATGGCGTCGTCGACGCTCTGAAGTATGCGGTGTGCCCTTTCCCATAACCGCCTGCCTGCCGCGGTGAGTTCCAAGCTTCGTGTGGTTCGTTCGACCAACCGTGTTCCGACCCGATCCTCGAGTTGATTGAGTGTGCGCGACAACGCTGGTTGCGCCGTGTGTAAGGCGGCAGCAGCAGCCGTGATACTTCCCTCGTCCCCGATCGCCGCAAGCGCACGCAGATGCCGCAACTCGATATTCATAACTTTCAAGCATAACCGGTCGTCAAGAAGTATTTCTCTTCCTACTATCGGTGTCGATAACTTGGCCGCATGAACATCCTGCTTATCGGATCCACCGGCCGACTCGGATCTGCGGTCTACACCGCACTCGCAGATCGTGGCCACAAAATTGTCACCGCCAACCGCACTGGAGGCGACTTCCGTGCCGACATCACAGACCCTGGAGCCGTGGCCGCACTCTACGAGAAGGTGGGTGTACTCGACGCCGTCGTGAGCGCTGCAGGCGTCGTACCGTACAAGCCCATTCAGCAGATGACCGACGATGACTACTCCGCCGCGTACGCGGGTAAGGTCCGCAGCCAGGTGGAGTTGGTCCGCCAAGGGATCGACCGGGTCTCGCTTACGGGATCGTTCACCCTCATCACGGGCATCCTCGCGCGTACCCCCATTCCCACCGGGACCGCCGCGTCCCTCGCGAACGGGGCGGTCGAAGCCTTCGTTCGGGCCGCCGCGATCGAAATCGCCCCGCAGCGCATCAACGCCGTCAGCCCCACCGTGTTCACCGAGGCACTGGATGCGTACGGGGACTATTTCCCAGGCTTCTCCTCCGTCGATCTCGCCGACGTCGCGCAGGCCTACATCCGCTCCATAGAAGGCGCACAGACCGGTCAAATCTACAAACTTGACTAAGTCTCCGTGCTGAGAAACCCAGTCGTTCAGCGAAATCTCACTATTCCCTGTCAGGAAGCGATCCCGCCCTATGAGCACCACTTCCCCCATCCCGCAGCAACCCACGCAGGACGCGTACGACGTCGTCATCATCGGCGGCGCCACCAGCGGCTCTGCGATCGCCTGGTACCTGAGCACCAACCCCGACTTCACGGGCTCGATCCTGGTTGTCGAGCGCGACGCCGGGCTGACGCACTCCGCCACCATGGCAAGCAACAACTGTATGCGTCAACAGTTCGCCACCCAGATCAACGTCGAGATCGCCCAGTACGCGGCTGAATTCGTGAAGAAGTTCCGGGAGAACCTGGGTGGAGACCTCGCCATCCCGCACATTCCGATCCGGAACTTCGGGTACCTGTACCTCGCCGACAACGAGGAGTTCGCCGAGACACTGCGTGAGGATCAACAGCTTCAGGCATCATGCGGGGCCGGCACCGCGATTCTCGCGCGTGACCAGATCGCCGAGAAGTATCCCTTCTACAACCTCGACGACATCGTTGCGGGAAGCCTCAACACAGTCGACGAAGGCGCCTTCGACGCCCTGGCCATGGTCGAGTGGCTCCGCGGCAAGGCCCGGGAAAATGGTGCCGACTACATCGAGAACGAAGTCGTCTCCATGACCCGCTCGGGTGAACGCATCGACAGCGTCACGCTCGAGACCGGTGAGGTGATCAGCGCGGGAACGGTTGTCAATGCTGCAGGCACCCGCGCGGGACTCGTCGCGCAATTGGCGGGCGCGGATCTGCCGATCGAAGCTCGACGCCGCTACACCTACATCTTCTCCGCAGAGACTCCGCTGGATCAGGACCTGCCGCTGACCATCGATCCCACCGGCGTCCACATGAGGTCGTTCGGGGACGACAACTACCTCGCAGGGTGCCCGCCGAGGGATGGCGATCCTGCAGTGGGTTTCGATGATTTCGCCTATGAGGAAGGCATCTGGGAGACGAAGATCCTCCCGGTCATCACGAACCGCTTGCCGACAATCGGCGAGGTCACGGTGATCGATTCCTGGGTCGGCCACTACGAATTCAACACCTTCGATCACAATGCGATCCTTGGTCCCCATACCGAGGTCACGAACCTGCTGATGTGCGCTGGGTTCTCAGGTCACGGTAGCCAGCAAGCACCCGCCTGTGGTCGCGGTGTCGCCGAGCTGATCACTTACGGTGAATTCCGGACTCTCGACCTGTCCCCGCTCGCCTACGAGCGCATCGCCAAGAACGAGCCGCTGGTGGAACGGGCCGTCATCTGAGACCCACCGGCGCCACTTCTACTGTGTCGGAGGGAGCGACTACGTGGGCCGGGTTCTCGCTCGGCGCAGATTTGCGGGGACGGTGTCGCGGGCGCACGCGGGCGTCATACGAAGGCGCTGTGTCCGGTCAACGACCGTCCGACGATCAGGGTGTTCATCTCCCTGGTGCCCTCGTAGGAGTAGATCGCTTCCGCGTCGGCGACGAATCGGCCTACGTTGTGTTCCAGTAGTATTCCGTTGCCGCCCATCAACTCCCGCGCCCATCCGACGGTTTCACGCATGCGGACTGTACAGAATGCCTTGGCGAGCGATGAGTGCCGGTCTTCGGCGTGCCCCTGATCCTGCAACTGGGACAGCCGTGCACACAGGGCCAAGGACGAGGTGATGTTTCCGAGCATCCGCACCAGCAGGTCCTGCACGAGCTGGAAGCCGCCGATCGGCCGGCCGAACTGTTCACGAGCGCAGGCATATCTCAGCGCGTTCTCGTATGCGCCGCGCGCGCATCCGACCGCCATCCAGGCCACGCCCGCGCGTGTCAGTCGGAGCACCTCGGCGGTGTCCTTGAATGTGTTCGCGCCTTGTAGGCGGTTGTGCTCCGGAACCCGCACGTTGTCGAGCGTGATGAGCGCGTTCTGCACGATCCGGAGGGCGATCTTGTGCTCCTGCTTGTCCGCCGTGAATCCGGGCGAGGAGTTCTCGACGACAAATCCCTTCACCTGGCCGTCGGCGACATCCTTGGCCCAGATGACCGTGAGATCGCCGAACGTCGCGTTGCCGATCCATTTCTTCTGCCCGTTCAGGGTCCAGGTGTCACCGTCGCGTTCGGCGGTCGTGGTGAGCCCGCCCGACGCACCGGAGCCGACGTCGGGTTCGGTCAGCCCGAAGGATCCGATCTTCTCGTACCGTGCCATCGAGGGGAGGAAGCGTTCGCGTTGTTCGTCCGAACCGCACAGGTAGATCGATCCCATGGCGAGGCCGCCGTGCACGCCGTTGAAGGTGGCTATCGAGGAATCCGTGCGGGCCAGCTCCATCGCAATCATCCCGTCGAGCAGGTAGCTCCGTCCGGCACAGCCATGGCCCTGGTAGGGCACGCCGGCGATGCCGAGTTTCCGGAGTCCGGGCACGATCTCGAACGGGAAGGTCCCGGCATTCCAATGTGCGTTGATGATCGGGTCGACCTCGGTGGTCATGAAATCGCGCACGGAGTGCAGCATTGCGCGCTCGGAGTCGGAGAGCATCTGTTCGAATGCATAGAAATCCGATGTGTCGATGTTCGGACTGGGGCTCATGGGCTTACTCCTGGGTCGTGAAGGAAGGTGGTGATCACCGGCGCGAGTTCGGTGGCATTGGTGACCAGGTCGATGTGTCCGCCGGAGTGCAGATGGATGGTTGAATGTGGCAACAGCTGATTCATGATGCGGGCGTTGACCACGGGCACGATCGGGTCGTCGGTGCCCGCGACGAGGAGGGTCTGCTGCCTGATCGCGGGCAGCAGGGGCAGGCTCGTCCACACCGCTCCGGCGAGCAGTTGATGGAAGTAGCCGATCTTCGATCCGGCGTGCAGCTGCTGGAGGAAGAGCCCGGCAACGTCGTCGCCCTGCCGGCGCGCGGTGCCGCCGTACAGGTCGCCGGCGATCGAGGCCGCGTAGGCCGGGTCGCGGAACCTGCGCGGTGTCAGCATCTTGGCCAGTACCCGAGGGTTGCCGGGAACCATCACTGCGCCGGTGCCGGTCGCGGCCAAGACCAGTCGCCGGCACCGGCGCGGATTCTGGACGGCGAACTGCTGTGCCAGCGCCCCACCCCAGGACAACCCGAGCACGTCGACGACGCCGAAGTCGAGTTTGGTCAGCACCCGCCCCAGCATCCAGGCCAGGTAGGCAAACCCGTAGGGGGCAACGGACGCGGGGGATCCGCCGGTGCCGGGAACGTCGAACCGAATCACGGTGATCTCCGGATCCAGCTGCGCCACCAACGGATCGAGCACCTCGTAGCTGGCCCCGATTCCGTTGCACAAGACCAGCGGAACACGTCGGGTGCCGGCGGATCCGGGCCGGATGCTGACGCGGATCCGCTGACCGGCGGTCGCGACGAATCTCTCGGCCTCGATGTCCGCGTTCATCGGTACAGCACCACGACATCGGCGATGCAGGCCGGGCGTTCGGTGCCGTCGACCTCGTAGATCAGTCCGAAGACGACCTCGACGCCGGCGGGCTTGTGCTGGGCCGACGTGACGGTCACCGTTGCCCGGAGTTTGGCACCGACCGGCACCGGCGCCGGGAACCGCACCCTGTTCAGCCCGTAGTTCAGCGCGGCCTGCACGTTGTCGATGGTCAGAACGTCGGCGAGCACTCGCGGGGCCAGCGAGAGCGTCAGGTAGCCGTGCGCGATCGTCCCCGTGAACGGCCCCCGGGCGGCGCGTTCGGGGTCGGTGTGGATCCATTGATGGTCGCCGGTCGCGTCGGCGAAGAGGTTCACCTGGTCCTGGCCGAGTTCGTACCACGCGGTGGTTCCGAGGGTCTGTCCGGTCAGGTCGAGCAAGTCCGCCGGGTTGGCGATATGTGTGGTCATCGTCGTCTCTCAGGTGGTGTCAGTTCTGGTGCACGTAGGTGCCGGGCGCTGGGGCGAGGGGTGCATAGCCCGGGCCGCCCAGGGTCTGCGGTGCGTCGACTTCGGGGCCGCTGCGGTCGGCCAGCCAGCTGATGTAGTCCGGCCACCACGAGTCGGTGGCCTGCTCGGCCGTGTGCACCCAGTCTTCGGCCGTGTCCTGATCGACTTGGCCGATCCGGAACGACGCCCTGGGGTTGCCCGGCGGGTTGACCAGTGCCGCGATGTGGCCGCTCGATGACAGGACGAACCGATTGTCCTTGCTGCCGAGCAGCCGGGCACTGCGGTAGCAGGCCTGCCACGGGGAGATGTGATCGGCGACACCGCCGATGACGTACGAGTCCGCGGTGATCTTCGACAGGTCGACCGGAGTTCCCAGCATGCTCACCGCCCCGGGAATGGTCAGCGCGTTGCGTAATCCCATCAGCACCAGGTCGCGGTGCAGCGCGGCCGCCATCCGGGTGGTGTCCGCATTCCAGAACAGCACGTCGAAGGCCGCGGGCGAGCGGCCCTGCACGTAGTTGTTCACCCAGTACCGCCACACCAGATCCGTCGGTCGCAGCCACGCGAACACCTCGGCCATCGCCCGTCCGTCGAGGTACCCCTTGGACCTCGACGCCCGGATGGCGGCCTGCGCTGCGCGCTCGCTCATTGCGGCCGACGCGAAGCCGGCCCTGTTCTGGTCGAGCACCGTGACGGCGAGCGTGAGTCCGGCGATCCGATCACCCTCACCGATCTCAGCGAGATGGGCCGCGGTCATGGCGGCGAGGATGCCACCCGAGCAGGTCGCCAGTAGGTGCGCGCTGGCGGTCCCGGCGATCTTCTGCACCGCATCGAGCGCCTCGACGATCGCCGCACCGTACGTATCGACGTCCCAGTCGCGATGCCGGGCTTGGGGATTGCGCCACGAGATCGTGAAGACCTGCTGGCCCTGCTGCAGGAAGTACTCGATCATGCTGCGACCGGGAGCGATGTCCATGATGTAGTACTTGTTGATCACGGGCGGGATCAACAGCAGCGGGATCGAGCGCACCTTCGGTGTCTGCGGTGCGTAATGGATCAGTTCGAACGCCCGGGTCTGCAACACCACAGCCCCCTTGGTGGTGGCGACGGTCTCGCCGACGGCGAACGCGTCGGGATCCACCATCGCCGGAATTCTGGGCTGGGACAGCATGTCACGGGCGAAGGCCTTCAATCCGCGCACGGCGCTCAGCCCGCCGGTGTCGATCATTGCTTTCCAACCGACCGGGCTGATCAGGGGGTTGTTGGTCGGCGCCAACCCCTCGACGATGTTGTCGAGAACGAACCGCATCTTCTCCGCGTCGCGCCAATCCAACTGGGCATCGTCGAACAGCTTGTCGGCCGTCTCCGCTGCTGCCAGGTACGCCTGCATGGTTCGCTTGAGCAGGGGATTGCCCTGCCATGCCGGATCGACGAAGCGTTTGTCACCCCTCGCGGGGGCACGTTCGCAGGTCCCGACGGCAATCGTGCCCAGTTCGCGGGCCAGGGTAGTGCCGCGACGAGCGAGTGTGCGCTGCCGTTTGGTGAGATTGACCGCCGACCGGGCCCAGGCCCCATTCGGGAGCATTCGGCCGAAAAATCCTCGGGTGGAGCTGGTCAGCAGCAGGTCCAACGGCGCGGCGAGCTCGTCGGGGCTCGTGGTCGGGCTCTTGGTCGGGTTCGTCATGACTACTTGGTGCTTTCGGTTGTAGGAACGGTTACCTCGCGGCGGAGGATCTTGCCGGTCGCTCCCTTCGGGAGACTGTCGACGATCCACACGCGGCGCGGGTACTTGTAGGCGGCGACTCGCTGCTTCACGAAGTCGCGCAGTTCGGTGGGATCGACCCGCGCGCCGTCCTCGAGGACGACCGCAGCGCCGATCTCCTCGCCGAGTGAGTCGTGCGGAAGACCGATGACCGCGGCCTCGACCACCACCGGATGCTCGTAGAGCACCTCCTCGACCTCCCGGGGGTAGACATTGAAACCACCGCGGATGATCAGGTCCTTCTTGCGGTCGACGATGTAGAAATAGCCGTCTTCGTCGACCTTGCCGACGTCACCGGTCGAGAACCAGCCATCGACCGAGAGTGCCGACGCCGTCGCGTCCGGCAGGTTCCAGTACCCCTTCATCACGTTGTGGCCCCGGATCTGGATCTCGCCGAGCTCGCCCTGCGGGACCTCGTGGCCCACCAGGTCGACGATCCGCATCTCGACACCCTCGACCGGGGTACCGATCGATCCGGGCTTGCGCTCGCGGTGCAGGTGATTGAAGGACGCTACCGGGGAGGTCTCGGACAGCCCGTAGCCCTCGAGAATCGTGGCACCGAACATCTTCTCGAAGTCGGTGAGTACCTGAACCGGCAGGGAGGCGCCGCCGGATACGCAGACGCGGAGGGACGCCGTCGCCGAAGAAGGAAACCCCCTCGCCTCACCGAGCAGCGCCGAGTACATCGTCGGCACGCCCTCGAACACCGTGACTGCGTCGCGTTCGATCACGTCGAGGGCCGTGTGCGGGTCGAATCTGGGGATCAGTGTGAGCGTCGCCCCCGCCGACACCGAGGTGTTCAGCCCGCAGGTCAGTCCGAAGACGTGAAAGAGCGGCAGACACCCCATCACTACGTCGTCGGGCCCCAGTTCGATCAGGGTGCGCGCGGCGACGTCCTGGTTGCGGTCGAGGCCGCCGTGGGTGAGTTCGGCCCCCTTCGGCTTGCCGGTCGTCCCCGACGTGTGCAGGACGACGGCGGTGTCTGTATCGGCACGGTCGACCGGACTCACTTGTTCGGGCAGATCCGCCGTCAGCCTCACCAGATCGGCATCGTCGACCAGCCAGCATTTCGCTCCGGCCGCCGCGGCGGCCGCGGTGGCCTCCGCGGCGAAGGCCGGTGTCGCGAAAAGAGCTGTCGCACCCGTGTTGGAAAGGTAGAACTCGATCTCGCGGGACTTGAGCAACGGGTTCATGGGCACCGCGATGGCACCGCTGCGCAGGATGCCGTAGAAAGCCAGCGCGAACGCCGGCGTATTGGGCAGCATCAGCCCGACCCGATCGCCGGCCGTGATTTCTTCGCGGTCGAGGAAGGTGGCGACTCGCGCGGCCGCCGCGTCGAACTCGGTGAAGGTAAATTCCTGATCGCCGCAGCGAAGCGCGATCTTGTCCGGGTATTTTCGCGCTGAGGCAACAAGATTCAAACTCAGATTGGACAAGAGGACCTCCGGTGACTGTTGGCGTTTTGCCGTTGATTCAAGGGTGACTCCTGGCGCCGCCTCAGTCGATGGCCGCGGGAACAACGTCCATCGGCCGCCGGTGTGTGCGCTCACAACCGGCGTCGATTCGGCCTATCGTGTCGGTATGGACGGACGACCAGATCCACCCATCGTCGAACTCGCCGACGCGATGCTGGCCCGTGCCGACGAGTTCGGTGCCGCGCTGGCCGCGGTCATCCGTCGCGACATCGACTACTACCGGTCGAACACCCTCGTGAGCACCGACGAGATCCAGCGCAGCTGCAGCGCGAACATGACCTTCGTCTTTCGTGCGCTGGCCGGAGACACCGATATGGACGTCTCCGCAGCGGAAGCGACCGGGACCTCCCGGGCGCTGGCCGGCGTCCCGTTGCCGGCGGTGATGGCGGCGTACCGGGTCGGCTTCCGCTTCATGTGGGAGAAGACGGTCACGGAGGCGAGAAGTAGCGGGGTGCCGCTCGACGCGATCCTGAACGCCACCTCGCAGATCCTCATCGCCCAGGACATGTTCACCCAGGCGATGACCGACGCGTACCGGCACCAACAAACGATTCAGGTCCTCAACCACGAGGAGGAACGTTCGGCGCTCGTGGAAGCGTTGTTGTTCCGCCGCATCACCGACATACAGAGTCTGTGGGAGACAGCCGACCTCTTGCGGTTGCCGACAGCTGGCCCGTATGTCGTTGTGGCAGCGCAGGTTCCCGCCATCGGCAAACTCGGTCTCCCGGAAATCGCAAGCAAGCTCGACGTCCGTGACATCCGCTCAGCATGGCGACTGCTACCCGACCTCCAGGTCGGCATCGTCTTCCTCCGCCGCCCCGACATCCTCCACGAGCTGATCGATGTCCTCGACACCGTTGCCACCTCGCGCGTCGGCATCAGCCCACAATTCGACGACCTCAACGAGACCAGCGAAGCACTTCGACTCGCCCGGATAGCCACCGGCGAGAGACCGTCCGGCGACTCCTTGGTCACGGTCTTCGACGGGTCTGCGCTCGCGTTCGCCGCCGTCAGTGCACCCGAGGCCATGAAACGGATCGGGAAGTCCGTGCTCGGACCGATCGATGACCTGCCACCCGAGGAGCGCAAGATTCTGGTGGACACCTTCGCGGCGTGGCTCGATACCGGTGGTTCGGCGAACGAGACCGCTGCGAAGATCTACTGCCATCCGAATACCGTCCGGCATCGACTCCACCGCATCGAGGAGTGGACCGGTAAATCGCTGTCGCGGCCAAGAGATGTCGCCGAACTCTGCCTGGCATTCGAGATCGACCGACTACTGCCCTGAAGGCACCGCGTTCAGCGCAGGCGCGATTGCAAGGCCGACGAACGACTCTTCCGCAAAGCTCTCGACCAGGCAGTGCCTGGCTCCTCGGGTGCTGGTCACCGACAAGCTCGCCAGTTACGGGATGGCGCATTACTCGGCGTCCTGATCGCCAACGTCTTCGCGTCCTGTCTTCTCAGAGCATTGGCTGGCGGGTCAGGGTGCCGCCATCGACCGTGATGGTCTGCCCCGTGATGTAACTAGCATCGTCGGAGACGAGGAAGGCCACCACTGACGCGATCTCCGACGGTGTACCCAGTCGGCGCATCGGTACGTACCGCGCGATGACCTCATCGGATAGATCGGCGACCAGCGGATCAACCATCGGTGTTCGTATGCAGCCGGGCGCAACGCAGTTGACCCTGATGTTTTCATCGGCCCACTCAATGGCGCTGGTCTGAGTCAGGGATATCAGTCCGGCTTTCGAGGCGTTGTAGGGCGCAAAGTTGGCCTCCGCCGCCAGCCCGTTGACCGAGGCGATGTTGACGATCGATCCGCCGCCGGTGGACCGCATGGCACGGGCCGCCGCAGCAGAAGTGAGTGCCGCACCACGCAAGTTGTTGTGCAAAGTGGCGTCCCATCCCTGGGCCGTCATGTCGACCATCGCGATCGACTCATAGATGCCGGCATTATTGACGAGATAATCGACCCCCCCGAACAGATCGAGGCACCGATCGACAATGCTGTTACCCACATCCGGATCCGCCAGATCCGCAGCCATTCCGGCAACTTGACCGCTGTGCTGGCTCAGCTCCGCGGCCACCGCATTGACCTGGGCTGTATTGCGTGAGCAGATCAGCACACGATAACCCCGTCGTGCAAATAGCTTTGCGCAGGCGTACCCGATACCCTTGGTACCTCCGGTGATAATGACGCGGCGGTCCACACCGGCTTCCGAGTTGTTCACAGTCACTTCCCTTTCCTCGCTCAGATGAAGTTGGCCGACCGCCGGCACAGGCCGCGTTGGTAGCTGCCCGCGCCGTGCTTCTCGCGTGTGGACCCCTTTTCGTACACCGGATCAGTCGTCGTGGTCGGTGAATGCCTTTACCGGCCGCACGCTCGGTTCCTGGCTCTGCCGAATAGTGGACAACCCAGCGTTATTGGCTACCTCCTCGTGGACGGTCCCAGCACCCCTGGTCACGCGCATCTCGAGCTCGAGGGCGAGAGCGTCCGCGCCCTCGGGCATGGCAGGAGCCGGGAGTCGCCAGACCAATGGAAGCTTGTCCTGGACGACGCGTCGATAGACATAGAGCACGACCGAGAACAGCAAGATACCCACTGCCAGCAGAGATTCCCTTGCGCCGCCGTAGCCCAGAAGCTCGGGATTGAGGACGCCGATCACGGTGATGAACACGTTGAACACCACCAGGACGGCCACGACCGGAATCCACGCGTTGCTCCGCCGAATCGGCCGCGGCCAGTTCGGGCGATCTTTGCGTAGCAGGATGAAGGCCGCCAAACTCAGGATGATCGCCAGCAGGTAGCCGAGATTGCTCGCCAGCAGGATGCTCACCGGATGCCCCACCAGGACCATGACGGTCGCGTTGAGGAGCACGTCCAGCGTCAGGGATCGGCCGGGCACACCCCACCGGTTGACCCGGTCGAGTTGCTTGATGGTCATCCCTTCCTGGGCAAGGCCGAACAGCGCGCGGCCCCCGTCGGCGGTAGTGGAGATCATCCCCACCAGCAGCGAGAAGGCGATCACGAGGGTTCCGATCCACGACGCTCCGCCGAACGCGTGGTCGAACGCCACCGCGACATAGGTCACCGGGTTGTCGCGAATCGTTCCCTCACCAAGGCCGCCGGCCAGGGCCAGCGGCACTACGACGAACAGCACGATCATGAACAGCGAAATTCGCGTCATGGCTTTGGAAGTGTCGCGGGATGTGTCCTTGTATTCGGGTGCGAAAGACGCAACGATCTCGCCTGTGTACACCGCCCACGCGGTCACGTAGAGCACGACGACCACGGTTTTCCAGTCTCCGTCAACCGACCACGACAAGTTGGCCGTCGACCAATGGATCGACGGGCTGACCAGGCACGCCACCGACACCACGGCTAGACCTGCGATCACGAGCAGGCCGAGCACCTTGTTGACCGTGGCACCGAATTTCAAGCCGAAGTAGTTGAATGCCCAGGCGAACAGCATGGCACCGAGGGCGAAGACGTGCTCGAGCCCGAGGCGATTGCCAAGGACGTCGATGTCGAGTGTGTTTCCTTCAAACCACGTCGCCTCGATCAGTTCGCCGAACACGACCGAAGCCATGGAGATTGTCAGAGACCAACCGATCCAGTACCCGAACGCGGCGATGGCACCGATCGGGGCGAAGTACTTCTTCCAGCCCTCGATTGCGTAGCGCGCTACGCCCCCGGAGTCGCGCGGAAACATCGATGCCATCTCCGCGAACACCCGACACTGGAGATAGCTGACAACTGCACCAACGAACCAGACCGTGATTGCAACCCAGGCGCCGACGACCCCCAGAAGATAGCCGAATGTCACGAACAACCCAGTAGGTAGGGCAAGCGCAAGGGCCATTCCGTCGCGCCAGGTCAGTGTCTTGGCGAGTCTATGTTGGTCAACGCTGTCGCTCATCGTGGTGCTCCTCGTAGTTGGTCAGTACATGCTGGCGACGTGGTGTTCACTCTCCGGCGAAGGTGCCGCTGCGGCGGCGGGCTGCAATGTAGAGGACCACGCTGATGACCGACAGAACGGCGGTGTAGACGGGGAAGGCCCACAACAAGTTGCGGCTCTGCAACCAGACGATCAGGTAGGACGCGGTGCCACCGAAGGCGGCGACGGCGATGCCGTAGCCGAGCCCGGTGCCGGTTGCCCGGCAGTACTTGGGCATCAGCGACGTGGACACGACGTTGTAGAGCGTCATGTTCGCTGCCAGCAGTACGCCACCCAGCAGCAGGACCACGGTGAAGGTGCTCAGACCGTCGCCGGCGTACAGCAACATCAGGAAGATGCCGGGGACGACCGCGAGGCGAGTGACAACGAACGCCCGGGACAGGCGCACCCGGTCGGCGATCCGGCCGGTGATGATCGATCCGACCAGCATGATCACGCCGAGGATGCTGGTTACGGCGAAGATCGTGGTCGGATTCTCGCCGTAGGTGCCGCGGGCCAGGCTGGGCAGACCGACGTTCCACGCGTAGTTGTAGGCCTGCGCGGCGCCGACGACAAAGATGATCGCGGCTAGGCCGAGCCAGTGCCGTCGGACGCCCTCCCAGGTGCCCGACGTGCGTTCGGCCTTCTCCTCCTCCGACAGTGTCTCGGGCAGAGCACGCCGCAGGTAGAGCACGAAGAAGCTCATCGCAGCACCGACCAGCATCGGGACCCGCCAGCCCCACGTCGGCATGGCGTCGCCGCCGATGGTGTAGCTGGTCGCGAAGCTGACCACGGAGGCGAGCAGGATGCCGAAGTTCTGGAAGAAGCTGATGTAACCGGCCGCCCTACCCTCGTGTCCGGCCGGCATCAATTCCACGGCGTACGCCGTGGACAGCGGTGCCTCGATGCCGGTGGACAGGCCCTGGAGCAGCCGGCATGCCAGCAGTAGGATCCCGGCCCAGACGCCGATCGAGTCGTAGGACGGCAGCAGCGCGATGCCAAGGGTGGTGGCCGCCATGATGCCGACCGACCAGAGCATCACCCGGCGACGGCCGATACGGTCGGCGACATTGCCGAGCAGGACTCCGCCCAGCGGCCGGACGCAGAACCCGACCGCGAATACGGCCAGCGCGTCGAGGGTGGACGACACAGGGTCTTGCGACGGGAAGAACTGCGGCCCGATGAACGCGGCGAGGAGGCCGAAGATCATCCAGTCGTACCACTCGAGGGTGTTGCCGAGGCCGAGGCCCAGCATCGCCCTGCGGGTGGACGGTGGGGATGCGTTTCCGCGTTGCGTCGCCGACTCGGCGGTCGCCGTGGGGTCCTGGGTGCCGGTCATGACGAATTCTCCGGGGATGTCGGGAGGACCCGTTTTGGGTCGCTGCGAGGACGGTCGGTGGCGCCAATCGCTTTGTGAGATTCAAAGCGACTGCGCACCCGAATGATTCAGATCGACTGGGCGCCGTCGACGACCAACGTCACGCCTCGCATGAACTCGGCCGCCGGTGAGGCCAGGAAGCCGACCGCCTGTGCGATGTCGTTTGGCGTCGCCAGCCTGCCTGCCGGGATGCCGGATCGATAGGACGTCAGGTCGCCGACGACCTGTCGGTCCTTCGGGACACCGAGCTCCTCCCATTGACGGCGCTGCATCTCGGTGTCACAGGAACCGGGAGCGACAGCGTTGACGCGGATTCCGTCAGCTGCGAGTTCGAGTGCGAGGCATTCGACCATCATTTTGGTGGCGGCCTTGGTGGCGCAGTAGGCGCCGAGGTCGAGGCGGGGCTTGTGCGCACAGTTCGAGGTGATCGCGATCAGTGATCCACCCCCTTCGGCGCGCATCTGGGAGATGTGGGGGCGGAAGGTGTTGAGCACCCCCAAGGTGTTGATCTGAAAGTGGTTGACGAGGTTATCGACCGGGTCGCTCGCCAACCGGCCGGATACGCACCTTCCTGCATTGGCGACCACCGTGGTGGGCGGCCCGCCCAATGCAGCTGTCAACGCCACGGCGGCCTGCTCCATAGCCGCGGCGTTGCTCACGTCGCACTCGGCGAAAGCGACTCGGTCCTTCAGTCGCGCCGAGGGCGCCTGCCGGTCGATTACGGCGACAGCAGCTCCATCTGACAGGAGTTTCTCGACGATGGCCTCGCCGATGCCTTGGCTGCCGCCGGTGACGATGCATCGCATCGGGTGATTAGTCATCACTGTTTTCCTTCCACGCTTGGGTGTATGCATCGCGCACGGCAGCGGCCAACTCACCCGGCTGTGCCGCGTCGCCGATCTTGATGGTGCGAGCCCCCGGAATGCGGGTCGGCTCCTTCCTCCGGGGGTTGCGCAGGTCGTAGAGCAATATGTGGTGGAGCCGGTCGCTTTTCATCAGCCGCTTCGGCAGGGGTACGCGGGACAGGACTCGGATGAGGATGCGGACGAGGGGACCGAGGTTGCCCACGTACGTGGCGCCTCTGGCGTCAGCGACGACGTCGACGTTCGTACGCCATTCGGGCGGTGGTTCCCGCTCCCCTTCCGGGGCGATGTGAACCCCGGCCTCGACGGCCTCCCTCCACAGTCCGTCGAAGTAGCGGCGCATCCGCTGTCGATCCGGTCGGTAGCCGTTGAAGGTGGGTGCTGCCGCCGCCTTCCAGGTGCGGTCCCGCGCGATGACGTACACCTCGTGTCCCGCTCGAGCCGATTCCACTGCGTAGGTCAGGCCGGCCGGCCCGGCACCGAACACGAGTCGGCGCTGCGCAACGGTTCGAGTGGCGGGCCGGTCGGTGGTCGTCACGGTGGGGTTCACCGCGCAGGCGAGCTGTTGACCCGATCGCATGGTCCGCACACAGTGATTGCACGCCAGGCACTCTCGCACTTGCAGGTGTTGCTGCGTCTTGCGCGCCCAGTGCGGATCGGCGATCTGGCCGCGCCCCACCGCGACGAAATCCGCCCACCCCTGTGCGAGAGCGTCCTCGGCCACAGCCGGGGCATTCACCCGCCCAACCGCGATGACGGGCAGGCGCGTGCGCGCCTTGACCGCCCTGGCCGCGTCGAGGAATACGCCGTCCTCGTACGGCATCGGCGGAATCATGATCTCGGGATCGACGGACTTGTAGTGCCCGCCGGTCACCGAGACGGCGGAGACGCCGGCGTTCTCGAGGTAGGGAAGGAACGCGAGCGAGTCGTCCACGGTTTGTCCGGCGGAGTAGTAGTCCTGACCGCTGAGGCGATAGCTCAGGGGAATTCCGACAGCTTCGACGATGCGGCGCACCAACGACGCGAGGAAGTCGTACCGGGCCGCGGCGTTCGGCAGCACCTGGTTCTCGTCGGCGCTGATCAACTGCGCCAGAAGGTATCCGTGGGCGCCGTGGAGCTCGATCATGTCGAACCCCGCCTCCTCAGCCCGTCTGGCCGCGGCGACGTGATCCACCACGAGCTGCTCCAGAGAATCCTCGTCGAAGAGCTCGGGAAAGTTCACGAAGCGTGCCGTCTCGAATACCGGAACCGGCCCCGCAGTCGAGGCCAGGGGGCGCCCGCCGAGTTCCGTCGGCAGCGCCCTCGCTCCGCCGTGGCCCAGTTGGATGCCGGCCCGAGCCCCCTGCTCGTGGATGGCCGCGACGAGGGAGCGCAACCCGGGTATGTACTCGTCCGAGTCGATGCCCAGCTCGCGCCCTCGGTGCCGACCACGACGCTGCGGCGAGGCCATCTCCACGATCACAAGACCACAGCCACCCCTGGCCCGTTCCTGGTAGTAACTCACGAGCTCCGGCGTGACCTCTCCGGAGGGGGTGGCCAGGCGAGTGGTCATGCTGGGCAACACGACCCGGTTGCGCATCTCGACGCCGCCGATCGCGCTCGGACTGAAGAGGTGGGCGTAGGACATGAGCGTTACACGAGCCCAGCGGCGACGCAGGCGGCCTCGAGAGTGGCGAGCTCAGTGTCGTCGACCTCCACCAAGGGGCGCCGCACATACGTGGCGTCGCTCGGGATTCGCCCCAAGATGCCCAGGGCCGCCTTCATCCGATTGTGCTGGTCGAAGAAGGGATCGGCGTAGCAGGCAACGGCAAGGGGGTAGATGCGATCCCAGGCCTTTCGCGCCCCGGTCAGGTCGCCGGCCTGCATTGCGGCGAGGAGTTCACTCTGCAGATCCGCGACGATACTGCCGTGACCGCTCAGCACCCCGTCGCTGCCCACCAGAAGGGATGCAAAGAGGGCGCGGCTGAAGCTGCTCAAGACCGAGACGTGGGGCGCGTCGGCCTTGATCGCCCGCCAGGTGTCCTCGTACTCGACGATGTCGTAGGACCATTCCTTGATGGCCGCCACGGTCGGGATGGTCTGACAGATTTCCAGGGTGGTCTCGAGCGGCAGCGTGAGAGGGTTGCCGACCGGATACTTGAAGATGATCAGGGGCACGTCCACAGCTTCAGCGACCGCTTCGTAGTGGGAACGCTGCGATTCCGAGCGCTGCTGCGACCCGCCGGCGAAGACTCCCGAGGGGAAGACCAAGAGCGCCTTCGCTCCAGAGTCGACCGAACGTCGTGCCTCGGCCGCGGCTCGGGCACTGCCGTCGTCGTAGACGCCGGCGACCACGCCGACGGATTCCGGAACGACGGAGACGGCGTGCTCGATCATGCGTTGGCGTTCGTCGGTGGTCAGGGTCGCGACCTCCGAGGCGTGGGCGGTGGTGGTGATCCATTCAACTCCTGGTATTGCCGCAAGCCACCGGAGATGGGTGGTGAGTGCGTCCCAGTGAATCGCTCCTCCCCTCGACATTGGAGTGAGGTGGGCTGGAATGAGACCCCGAACTGACGAGACCGAGTCGCTCTGGACCATGATGTCCCCTTTCTGATGCGGTTAGAAGAAAGGTAGGAACGAGCGTGTGGACGAACAAGGGACAGTCCTGCACGCCGATATGCATTTGTGCAGAAATTGCAGGTCAGATGAATTCCTGGTCCGCGCCTCCGCGTTTGCGGTCAGAGACAAGTAGGGCCTGCTCCTCGACCTCCAGATCTGCGCGAGAGCCTTCTGCGCCCCGAAACGGTCGATTTATACAGTGCCGCTGAGTTATTCGCGATATCTCGAACTCGGCGTCATTCGTCGCGCGGGAGAAAGCGCCCAAAACGACCTCGGCAACGCCCTTTTCGTGGGCAGCGATCCATCGGCAGTCGCGGCTTCTCCAAATTCCTCGGAGAAGACGTATCAAGCGCCACCGAGTGTGGGCATGCACAGACAGTTCATCCTTGACTGTGCACACGCATATGTTGCCACCTGAAATTAGTGATTAAGTTCATTGCCACTCGATCCAGCCGGACGGATCACCTTACCCATCGGAACGGTCGGCCAGCGCTCACTCCGCATCCGACGAGCGAGGTGTGACCGACGATGCCCCCGAAATTCCCCCACGATGGAGACAACGACATGACCACCGCCCCCTTTCCCGCACCCCATCAGCTGGACACTTCGGTTGCCCGAGTCGATCTGTCGGATCAGACGTTCAAGCAGCTGATCGATGGGCAATTAGTCGAAGGGGCAACTAGTCAGCCGGTCCGCGACCCGGCAACTGGTGAGGTCATCGCGACGGCGCCGGTCGCTGATGAGAAGCAGGCCGATGATGCATACCTGGGTGCGGCCCGCGCATTCGGAGAGTGGCAGAACACCACGGTGGAGGAGCGGTCACGAATCCTGCACCAGCTCGCGCAGCGCATCGAGGCGCGGCGGGAGGAGATCTCGCGGATCATCACATTGGAAACAGGCAAACCGGCTGCCTCGGCCGACGGTGATGTCGACTCGGCCCTCATCTGGATGCGCCACATCGCCGACCTGCGCCTCGATCCCGAAGTGGTGCGTGACGACGAGGACTCGAGGATCGAGATCCACCGCAAGCCCATCGGCGTCGTGCTCGGGATCATCCCGTGGAACTTCCCCTTTTTCCAGACCATCTACAAGGTGGCGCCGGCATTGCTCGCAGGCAACACGATCGTGATCAAACCCGCACCAACCACACCGCTCAACGCGATGCTGATCGGTGAGATGCTCCAGGATCTGGTTCCGGCCGGAGTGGTCAACGTGGTGGGCGACGGAGGCGACCTGGGCCCCTACCTGACCGCCCACAAGAAGGTCGACAAGATCTCCTTCACCGGTTCCACCGTCGCAGGCCGCAAGGTGATGGCCAGCAGCGCCGAGACTCTCAAACGAGTTGTCTTGGAGTTGGGCGGGAATGACGGAGCGGTCGTGCTCGACGACGCAGACGTATCGAAGGTCGCCAAAGGCATCTTCGAGTGGGCATTCTGGAACTCCGGTCAGGTTTGCATCAACATCAAGCGGATCTTCGTGCACGCTTCGCAATACGACGAGTTCTGCGATGAGTTCGCCAGGTTGGCCACCGACGCCAAGGTCGGTCACGGACTCGACCCGGACACCGAATACGGTCCGGTGCAGAACCCGAAGCAGTTGGAGGCTGCCAAGAAGGCACTCGAGATCGCAGCGCGTGATGGAAAGATCATCGCCGGCGGCGACGTGTTCGACGGTCCCGGCTATTTCGTGCAGCTCACCGTCGTCCGCGACATCGATCACGCCAGTCCACTCGTCGCCGAGGAAACCTTCGCGCCTGTCCGCGCCATCGTGAAGTACGACGACCTCGACGAGGTGATCGAGCAGGTCAATGGGACCGAATATGGCCTGGGCAATTCGGTGTGGGGCACCGACGTGGAGCGCGCCACCAGGGTCGCGCAGCGCCTCGAGAGTGGCACGGTCTGGGTGAATACGCATTGTGCCGTCCTGCCTGACGTTCCCTTCGGCGGACGCAAGCAATCGGGTCTCGGCGTTGAGTTCGGCATGGAAGGGCTCCTGGAATTCACCGACACCAGCGTCCTTCACATCGTCAAGAAGAGCGACTGAAGCTTCGCAAAAGAGGGATCGGAAAGAGGAGCGCTTATTCGAGCCGAGCGACCGTGGAGACAACCGGAGGACAGTAGCCCCAATTCCGGGGACTTTACTTCGTTCCGAAGGTGACCGAATCAAATTGTCACCGACAAATAATTCTTGACTATCAGTGGATGAGGACATGGGAAACAATCAGTCATGTGATGTTGTGATCATTGGAGCCGGCTTCGCCGGCATCACCGCTTCTCGGGAACTCAGTCGCCGGGGGTACGACGTGGTCGTGCTCGAAGGCAGGGATCGCATTGGCGGCAGAACCTGGTACAAGGACGACGCTCTGCCGGGGCACTCGTTGGAGTTGGGAGGTACGTGGGTTCATTGGTTCCAGCCACATGCGTTCGCGGAAATCTCGCGCTACAACCTCGAGCTTGTCGAAACCATCGGAGTGTCCGCGCCTGAGATCGCGGCCACGGTGACCGGAGGCCGGCGGAAGAGCGTTCCCTACGAGGAGGCCTCGGCGGCTATCGAGTCCCTCATGGAGATGGTCGTTCAGGACGCTCGGGAGGTTCTCGAGCGACCGTTCGAGCCCTTTTACCATCAGGATGCGCTGGAGGTCGTCGACAAGTTGTCGATCCAAGATCGGATCGACGGACTTGACCTGACTCCAGAAGAGAAGGACCTGGCCAATGGCTTGTGGACAGCCATGGGCTCCGCTCCCTGTGGAGACGTCGGTCTGGTTGCTGCGCTGCGTTGGTATGCGCTGAGCGGATTCGATATCAATGCAGTATTCGATACGGTTGGGCGCTACAAACTCAAGAACGGAACACGCTCTCTGATCCAGGCCATAGCCGACGATTCCTCAGCCGAAATTCGGCTGAGCACCCCCGTTGCCGCGGTGGAACAATCGGATGACGGTGTGGTCGTGACCACCCGGCAAGGGGATACCTTGCGGGCTCAGTACGTGGTCGTCGCGTCACCATTGAATACCTTCGGTGCCATTGATTTCAGTCCCGCACTATCCGCCGCAAAACAAGCGGGGATTTCTGAGGGCCAGCCCGGCCGTGGTTCGAAAGCGTGGGTGCACGTTCGAGGGGACTTGCCCAAGCCGTTCTTCGCTGTTGCTCCGGAGAACCATTTGATCAACTATGTCGTCACGGACAAGGTTCTCGATGACGGCCAGTTGCTGATCGCATTCGGCCCCGAAGGGGCTGATCTGAACGCCAGTGACGTTGACCAGGTCAGTGCAGAACTCCAGAAGCTATTCGGGGATCTGGAAGTCGTCGCCACCACGGGACATGACTGGGCAAGCGACGAGTTTTCGCGCGGCACCTGGTGCATGTTCCGACCGGGCCAGACAACGAGGTTGCTCGCGGAGCTGCAGAAGCCCGAGGGCAGGGTCTTCTTCGCTGGTTCGGATCTCGCGAATGGATGGAACGGGTTCATCGATGGCGCGATCGAATCCGGAATCCGGGCTGATCGAGAGATTCATGCACGGATCTCCGGGAATCCCAGCTGAGCCCGGTCACAGGTTGCACCCCCTTCGCGCAACTCGGATGCACGCGAATTCCGGGGTGAAGACCTAGACATGCAGGGCCGGGACGCTCGCCGCGGCCTGGCGTCCCGGCCTGCCGTCCACACAGATCACCAGAAGGTGCCGATCCCGACGATCGCGTCGACCTAGCTCGGGGGGACAATAAAAACGAAGGACGAGACATGACCGAAAACAGCATGGGCGATCGAAGACTCGCCAAGAAGCTCACCTGGCGCGATGGCATGGCCATGGCGCTGACCCTGCCAGTTGGGTTGTTCGTGACCTTCGGCTACCTACTCGGCGTAGTCGGTGCGTGGACCGCAATTACGATCTGGTTCATCGGAGCGGTGATCAGCTTCCTGCAATGCCAAGTCTTTGCGGAGATGGCGGCAATGTTCCCCCGCGACTCCGGAGGGGTCGCACGCTACGCAATCGAGGGCTGGAAGAAATACTTTGCCCCACTGGGAGCTATCGCCGCATTCGGCTACTGGCTCGGTTGGTCACTGTCCATCTCCATGGCCTCCGTGGTCTTCGGCGAATTGATCGAGGCGACCTGGTTTCAGGACAACACTGTCGCCTTCAGCATCTTCGGCAACCAACTCGGGCTCGAACACCTCTTCGCCCTCGGTGCCATGCTGTTCGCCTGGGCCTTCAACTACTTCGGCTTGAAATTCGGTGCCACGGTCAACAAGGTGCTCGGATTGCTGGTCGTCGCAGGTCTAGCCGTAATAACGGTGGCGTGCCTGGTCAGCCCGTCGATCCATTGGTCGACGGCCAACTTGTCGTGGTCGGTGGCCGGCGACTGGCGAACTGTCGCCGTCGTGTTCTACGTGACCGCGTGGACGATCTACGCGGGCGAGATCGTTGCGTCTTTCGCACCCGAGTACAAGGACACCGCCCGCGACACTTCCAAGGCCATGTCGCGAATTTCGTTGTTCATGATCGTGTTGTTCGTCGTCGTCCCGACCGCTCTCGCGGGTGGTCTTGGCGAGGGCGTGGTCCGGGACAACCCGGTGAACTATGTCGCGGTGGCGTTCGACCACGCATTCGGTGGCGCGGCCTGGATCGGAACGATCGTGATCGCTTCGGCCCTGCTGATCTCCATCATCTCCACTACCGCCGACGGGGGCCGCGCGCTGTTCGGCCTTGCCCAGGAAGGGATGACCATCAAGCAACTCGACTGGGTCAACCGGTGGGGTGTGCCCGGCCGATCCCTGACCCTGGACGTGCTCCTCAACGCGACCGTCATGGTCCTGGTGGGGCATCCGGTGAGCATCCTGCTGGCGAGCAATCTCGGCTACCTGCTGGCGATCATCCTGGGTTTGGCGGCCTTCATCCTGCTACGCAAAGATCGCCCGAACTGGCCGCGGCCGATTCGGCGGAGTAACGCGTGGATTCCGGTCGTGGCCGTCCTGGTGGTGTTCAACGTATTCATCACCGTGATCGGCGTCCTCAATCCCGAGCTTCTGGGCTACGGCGGCGCCCGGGAGTCCCTCGTCGCGGTGGCCGTCCTGCTGTTCTCGGTCGTGCTCTATGCGTATCGACGTGTTGTTCAAGACAAACTTCCAATGCTCTGGCGGCTCCCCGCTCCGGCGATGCCCCAGGGTGCCGACGCGCTCGCCCTCGAGCACGAGATGAAGCAGATGCGTTCCTCTCCTACCCGCTCGACGAACCGTGACCCAATGACGCCAACCGAACTCGAGAAGGGACGTCTGTGAGGATCCTGCGCGGACGATGACCGACCGGCAGGTTCCGGGCCGATACCGCGCTGGCCACGATTCCAGCCTCGGCATCGGGCGTGAGGTCACCAGTAGCTCGTGCCCTCGCCATCGGGGTAGGCCCCGGTGGCGAGGGCACGCATCGAAGTGAAATCGACATTGAGGGACCGGATGAGAGTGGATGCGGAAGACGTGAAGTACTTCCACGTCGTAGCCGAAGCCAAGACCCTGGTCCGCGCCAGCCAGGAGCTGGGGGTTGACTACACAACCGTCAGCCGCCGAATCGGTCGGCTGGAAAAAGCGCTCGGAACCCGGCTGTTCAGCCGGAGTGGAACTGGCTGGAAGCTGACACCCACGGGCGAAGGTCTCCTGCCGGCAGCGCGCATGGTTTCCCTCGGTGTCGATGTGTTCGCGGACGGCGACCCGATCGTGTCGGGTCCGGAGGAATGGACCATCCTCGCTCCGGACGGGTTCGCCGCGGCCGTCCTGGCACCGCGCTGCGGACGCTTGATCGCCGAGAGCGGAGTCATCCTGCGTATCGTGACGGCAGATTCCCTGGCGAGCCGGGACGGGGTGTCCTTCGACGCGGCGGTGGTCCGCACCAAACCCACATCTACCCGGGTCAAAGTCCAAGAACTCGTTGCCTACGAGATCGGGCTCTACGCCACCGAGGACTACCTGCACACACACCCCACGATCGGACAGATCGAGGATCTGCAACAGCACGTCCTGTGCTGGTACGCGGAGGACCCTCTCGCAGCCGTGCCCGACTTCGCGGCTCTCAGACCGATGCTGCCCAACATCATTCGGTTACAGTCCAACAATCTCCTGGTACACGAGGAAGCCGCACTGGCCGGTGTGGGGATTGCCGTCATGCCCACCTACATCGCACGTAGACGCCCGTCCCTGGTCCGAGTTCTCCCCGAGGACGTCACATTTACCGGGCACTACTGGACAGTCCTGCCGGCCGCTCAGCTCCGTTGGGAAATCACCCGGAAGGTCCTGCAATTCCTTCGCGATGCCGTCGTCGACTCCGGTCTCGCCCCGTCCCCGGAAGAACAGCCACGTCGAGCGAACGAGAAGTAGACTCCGTCATGCGCGGCGCTGAGCCACTTGTGCATGGGATTGCACGCTCCACCGCCCCTGATCCCGGCAACAGGCTCGCCGGTTGGGCGAACATCGGCAGCTCGTGGAGCGCATTTACTTCCGGATCCGCGGCGACATCGACTCAGGTGACCCACGTGGCCCAGTGCGTAGGATGCACGGTATGACGTCGGCCGACCCTGAACTCGCCGACCACCGGATCCTGGCCGACACACTGACCGCCGAACGGCCACTGCATGCACTGGTGAACGCGCTACACGGGATCTCGGCCGCGCCGGTGGCCGTGATCGACCTACGCGGTGGCGTATTGGTCAGTGTGCCTGCGCGGACCGAGTGGCCGGCCGAAGAACTGGTCGCTGCCTCACCTCCGACCGGGGACGTGGTCGCCGACTGCGTGCTCCGGCCGGTGGAGCTGGAAGGCGAGCCGGTCGCCGTGCTGTGCGCGCGAGGACAGGACGTGCCCCCGGCGCTGTTCTCGTTCGCCGCGACGCTGGCCGGTATCGAACTGTCGCGCCGCCACGCCGTCTTGAGCGGACGACGGGAGCTACTCGGCCAGATCCTCGAGGACGTCATCGCCGGTCAGTCCAGCGAACAGGAGACCGCACGGCGGCTCGGCGAGCACGGCCTGGACGCCGGCAAAGCGCACGAGGTCGTCATCGGTTCGGTGGCCTGTCCGCCTCGGCGGCTCCGCTCCTACCCGTGGAACCTGCACACTCTACTGAGCCAGCAACACGACCCGCACCTGCGAGCAATCGTGGACGACCGCGTCGTCCTGGTCGTCCCGGAGGGAGCCGGACTGTTCGTGGCGCGGCTGTGCCACGACCACCTTTCCAGCCTGGGGTCGGATGCCCGTGTGGGGGTCAGCAAAGCGCGCGTCGGAGTACGTGGACTGCGGTTGGGCTACTTCGAGGCGCGTAACGCCCTCGCCGAGGGCTACGGTGTGCACGTGCACCGGATCCAGGACCTGGCTACAGCGCTGCTGATCGCCGGCATCGAAGCCGGTCTGCCACTGCGCGATCTGGCGGCCGAGGCGCTGGCCCCGCTCCTCGAGTACGACCAGAAGCACGGCACCGCACTGGTGGACACACTCCGCCGTTACCTGGCCGAGGACGGAGCACCGGCGGCAACCGCCACGGCACTGTTCGTGCACCGCAACACCTTACGCAACCGGCTCCGACTGATCGAGGAGCTCACCGGCCGTGACATCGATTCGCCGAGCAGCCGCACCCATTTCTGGCTGGCCACGACCTGCTGGGAGCTAGGCTCCACCGCAGATCTGTCGTCACTTCTCGACGGGCGGGGACCACAATGACAGGCAGTGTCGGGATCACCTCGGACACCGTACTTTTCGTGGGCGGCGACACATCCGGCGGCCGGGCGTTCTACGCCCTGGCCATGGACCACGGGCGTGGCAGTGACGGCCCTGGGCAGCGTATCTCGTTCGTATCGGCTGGTGATGTACCCGTGCCACCGCAGGGATGTTGGGTACCCTGCTTCGGTACCGACGACCACGTGGCCGCCGGTCGCCGAGCACTCGACCTCGGGGCACGTCCGGCCGGCACCGTTCCCGTCGACGGCCGGGACCAACCCGTGTACTCCGCGCCCGACGGGGCGCTGTTCGGGCTGACCGACGTTCCCGGTTCCCGACCGCACAGTCAGCGGCTGGGAGACGTTGCCTTCGTCGACTTGTACACGCCGCTGGCCGAAGAGGCAGCAACCTACTACGCCCAGACGCTGTCCTGTCATTTGATCGACGAGCCGGCGCCCAGCCCGGGCAACTACCGCCTACTGGTGTCTGCGGATCGACCCGTGGCCGGTGTTGTGGACATGTTGGACGTCCTGCCTTCTGCCGTTCCGCCACACTGGATCCCGTTCCTACGGGTCCTCGATCTGGAAGCGGAGGTCGCACGCCTGAGCGACCTCGGTGCACGAGTCCGGGTGCCGGCCACCGACTCTGCGATGGGCCCGTTCGCCGTGCTCGTCGACCCGTTCGGGGTTGCCTTCGGGCTGCAGACCCCGGTCTCCGACGAACTCCTGAGGACATACGCCACCATCCGGAGATAACTGTGACCGTGCACAGAACGTGCGGCGCGAACTGTGCACGAGAATATGTTGACGGCCCGAAATAGTGATTAAGTTCATTGTCATCCATTCCAGCTCCCCCCAATGATGGAGACGATGACATGACCACCGCCCTCCCGCCCGCACCCCTCACCGCTGATGCGCTGGATTGTGTACTCCAGGAACACCTCTCCGACGCACGAACGCTTCCGGCGGAGGCCTACCTTTCACCCGAGGTCCTCGACTGGGAGCGCAAGCACCTCTTGGAAGCTGCGTGGGTCTGCGTGGGGCGCAGCAACGACGTCGGCAAGCCCGGCGACCAGCGCGCCGTGCGGGTCGGGACCCAGGGCATCCTCCTGACCCGCGACGGTTCCGGCACCCTTCACGCCTTCTACAACGCGTGCCGACACCGGGGACACGAACTGTTGGCGGTGGACTCGTGCACCAACAAGCGTCTGGTGCAGTGCCCCTACCACTCGTGGGTCTACGAACTGGACGGCGAACTCCGCTCCGCGACGCGGTTCACCGGCACGGACAACTTCGCAACGGACGAGTGGCCCCTCATCGGGTTGCGCGCAGTCGAGTGGTTCGGCTGGATCTTCGTCAACGCCTCCGACGATGCCCCCGACTTCGGTGAGTGGGTAGGCAATCTGACCGATGTCGTCGCCCCCTGGGATCCCACGGACATGGTCGTCGGCGAGTCTCACAGCTATACGCTCCAGACCAACTGGAAATTGGTGATCGAGAATTACCTCGAGTGCTACCACTGCCCCTCGATCCACCCTGAGCTCTGCCGGGTCAGCCCGCCGGAGACCGCAATGGGTCTGCGGCACACCGGCATGTGGCTGGGTGGACCATTGGAACTGCGCGATGACGCGGAAACCATGAGCCTCGACGGCCGCAGCGGCGGGGAACGCATCGCCGGGATCAGCGACGAGCAGGCCCGTCGGACGATCTACTTCATGCTTGCACCCAACCTGCTACTGACCCTGCAGCCGGACTACGTAATGACCCACCGCCTGGTGCCGCTGTCTCCCGGTGAGACGTTCGTGGAGTGCTCCTGGCTCTTCCCACGGGAGGTGGCCGAACGCCCCGGCTTCGACCCCTCGTACGCCGCAGGGTTCTGGGACATCACCAATCGGCAGGATTTCGCAGCCTGCGAGTCCGTGTACCAGGGGCTGTTGGGCAACGGCTACCGGCCCGGGCCATTCGACGCGCGTGAGGACGGCGTCCGCGCCTTCCAGGCCCAGCTTGCTTCCGCATACCTCACCGGGCGCTGGGACATCGCGCAAACCATCACCTTCGGCGGCCGTGATGACCAGTGACGCCGAGTTTTCGCTCCAGGTCACCGCCGTCGCATCACCGGCATCGGGTGTGCGACAGGTGCGCTTGGAGCGTCACGACCGAACCGTGCTGCCCGAGTGGGAGCCCGGCGCACACATCGACGTGATGCTGCCGAACGGAGTTGTGCGCCAGTACTCGCTGTGCGGCGACCCGCAGGACCCGTCGGTCTACGAGATCGCGGTGCTGCGCGCGCCGCAGAGCCGCGGCGGCTCCGAATACGTGCACACCCGCTTGCGCGTCGGCGACGTCATCCCCGTGCGGGGGCCGCGGAACAACTTCGCCTTCGCTGCCCGGCGCCGGGCCCTGTTCATCGCCGGCGGAATCGGGATCACCCCGATTCTCGCAATGATCAGACGAGCTGAGCGCGAAGGCATCGATTGGACACTCGTCTACGGCGGGCGATCCCGTGACACGATGGCGTTCGCCGACGAACTCGAGCGCTACGGAGACGGCGTGCAGCTGGTGCCCGAGGACGAGTTCGGGCTGGTGAACCTGCCCGGGCTGCTCGGCACACCGCTGCCGGACACCGAGGTCTACTGCTGCGGTCCCACCGGCCTGCTCGACGCCGTGCAGGCGCTGTGCAAGCGGTGGCCCGCCGGATCGCTTCATCTGGAACGGTTCTCGGGCACAGTCACCGACGGTCCGAACGATGCATTCACCGTGGTCGCCGAACGCAGTGGTGTGGCCTGCTCGGTGGTGCCGGGCCAGTCGATCGTGGAAGCACTGGCCGACGCCGGAATCATCGTCCCGACCTCCTGCGGAGAGGGCCTGTGCGGCACCTGCGAGACCAAGGTCCTCGACGGGGTGCCCGACCACCGCGACCTACTCCTCGGCGACGACGAGCGGGAGGCGGGCACGTCGATGATGATCTGCGTGTCCCGCGCCAAAGGCGAACGGCTGGTCCTCGACCTGTAGCGAGGTTGGGCGAGTTGGTTCGGCCAGCACGCAGGCGTGGCGGGGCGAGGAATCGCGCGGCCACGCCTGCACTCCCGTTTTGTCATGCTGGAAAGAACGGAGACGACGTGACCGAAGACGAACTGACCATGCTCGACTTCGCTGTCAAATGGGCACCTTTCGGAGGCGGAGACGACCACATACTTCCCGAGTTCGGCGTCCTCCCCACCGAGTTCTACCGGCGACTGCAAGCATTCCTCGCCTACTACCCCGGCGTGAACGACAGCGTCCGACGCCGGCTCGCCGAGTTGTGCACCCTCAAACTCCGCGCAGCACCGTCGCCGGCTCGAACACTCTGGCACCTCGGTAGGTAGCAACCTCGGCGTACACACCCCGATCGAGACCCTGATGGTCCGCGCCGACCGCCTAAGGACTCGCGTGTGCTATTGGCTAACCCACAGCCGACGAACCCGGCAGACCTCGAGGGTGTAGCCGTGGGACCGTGCCGACCCAGTCTGCGCCAGACTCTGTCAGGTGGGAACAACGGAGATCCGGGGCGCCCTGGCCACCAGGCTTGTCGTCGCGCCCGAGATGTCAACCAGGCGTGGTCGGGATTCGGCAACATTGTCAGTGGGCGGGTTCGAAGCCCGCCAGCATCTGTTCGAGCGCGAACTGGTCGGGCCCGACGAAGGGATCGGCCTGCGGGGCCGCGGCGAGCATGTCGAGGTACTCGGCGGTGCGCCCCTCCGCCGGCGGCAGGTGAGTGCTGAGTATTCGCCGGGGGTCGAGATCCCGCAACGTCGACACGGTGGCCGAGAATTTGGCTTCGTCCACCGTGTGCACCCAGGGACTGTCCACGGTGGCCCACAGGTGCTGGGCGGCGCGAACCACGCTGGGAACGCAGTAGCCGACGTCGTCGGCGGTGGCGAGTTCGGCGGTCTCCATCGGGGCCCCGAAGCAGTCGGACGAGAAGTAGGTTCCGCTGCGGTCGTCGTAGCAGCCGACCGTGCTCGGATTGTCGAACAGCGGCGGCCGCAGCGCGGTCAGCCGGCGATCGCCGACGTCGAGGGATTGTCCCGGGTTGAGCAGGTACACCCGGTCCAACGGGACGGGCCGCTCGCACGACATGATGCCCATCGCGGCGAAGGTGGTGATCAGGCGCGCGTGCGGCGCCTGATCGAGCAAGTCGAACAGTGCGCCGGTGTGATCGCGGTCCGGGTGGGTCAACCACACCCATTCGACGTCGGCGGGGTCGAGCACGGTTCCGAGCGCGTCCATGAAGTCCCGGCCGGGCAGACTCAGTCCGGTGTCGATGACGACGGGCTCAGAGGCCAGCAGGACGTAGGCGTTCACCGGCAGATGTCCGATTCCGGGCACTTCCAACGCATCACCGAGAACCGCGATGTCGTGTCGTATTCTGTTGATACGCATGAGATTTCTCCTCACTGATCGTAGTCGACGCGGATCAACGACCTGGCGATCCCGGCCAGGTCGGCTGCGGAAGGGACGTATCCACGGGAAACCTTCAGACCCAGTTCGAACGGCGAGGCCCCGTCGTCGAGAGCCGCCCGGAACGCTGCGCCGGCTTCGGCGGGCGTGACGTCGAGCAGCAGGGCACGGCCCCGTCGGACGCGGCCGTGTCGGGTCACCGTCACGGTTGCACCACCGGCGAAGTTGAACCGCCACGGCCGTTCGGTGAAGATCAGCGTCTCACCGTCGATGTCGTGAAGGCACACCGGTACACGCAGGGTGCGGCCGGTGCGGCGCCCGGTGAACTCGATCAATCCCTGGCGTCGAATTCGCCGGCCCGACCACCAGGTCGTGAGCACACGCCGCACCACCGGATTCACGAGCCGCATCAGTGCGGGCGGCGGCGGACTCAGACGTACGGTCGCGGTATCGGACTTGGACATGTCACCGACGCTATGCGCGGCGCGGCAGGGGTGCCATTCCATAAATGTGGTATTCCCGGCGGCCGATCCGGACTCGTACCATTGACGGGTGAGCGTGGATTCCATGCAGTGCGCGGCGGACAAGATCACACAGTTGTGCGCCGCACCGCGCGGCCTGATCGCGTTGTGGCAGGACGCGTCGGAAGTCGTTGCCGGGGTTGTCCCCTACTTCTGGACACCCTGCTGGTTCACTCTCGACCCGGTGTCGTTGCTGATGACCAGCCATTACCACCTCGGCATGGACGAGTTCCCCGGCGAATGGCTGGCCGCCGAGTACTACGAGGACGACGTCCAGTCGGTACCCGGCGTGATGCGTTCGGCTACTGGGCTTTCCACGCTGCACGATGCCGCCGGGGGTGATCCGTCGCGCAGCCCGCGCTGGCGCCGGAACCGCACGCTCGGCGGAGATCAGGAGTTGATCGCCCGCCTCCGCACCCGCTCGGGCGAGACCTGGGGAGCGCTGTCCCTCTACCGTGCCGAAGGCATGCCGATGTTCACCGAATCCGAGAAGTCTTTTCTCGCAGAGGTTTCGCCGACCCTCGCAGGCGGCGCCCGCCGCGCGCTGCTGTGCGGGCAGGCCGCGGAGCCGGAGTACTCCGATTCGCCGGGACTGATCGTGCTCGACGACCAGTGGGACGTCGAATCGGCCACCCCGGGTGTCGACCGGTGGATGGCGGACCTCCCCGGCGGAAACTGGGACCGAGGCGAGCTGCCGCCCGCGGTGATCACCCTCGCCGCCCGTGCGCTGCGCTCGGCAGAAGACCGCGATCACCTCGGCGAGGTCGCGCTCTCCCGGGTGCTCTCACGCTCAGGATCCTGGGTGGTGCTTCACGGTGCGTGCCTCTCCTCTACCGGGCGACGGCGGATCGCCGTGATCGTCGAGCCCGCGCATCCGAGTCGGCTCCATCCCCTGTTGATGTCGGCGTACGGGCTGACCGAGCGGGAGAAGGAAGTCACCACTCTGGTGCTGCAGGGGGCGTCGACGTCGCAGATCTCCGCCGAACTTTCCGTGTCCGCGCACACCGTCCAGCAACACCTCAAGAGCATCTTCGAGAAGACCGGCGTGCACAGCCGACGAGACCTGGTCGGCACGGTGTTCTTCCACCACTACGAACCACGGTTCCGTGACAACGAGACGCGAGCGCTCGCCGACCGGCCGCTCCGGGGTGGGCCCTGGCCGACGGATCGTCGCCGCTGAGAGGGCTTCCTCAGATCCGCCGCATCACGGAGACCACCTTGCCCAGGACGACCGCGTCGTCGCCGTCGATGACGGTGTAGGCAGGGTTACGGGGCTCGAGGAAGACGTGGCCGTCGCGGCGCCGGAGCACCTTCACCGTGGCCTCGCCGTCGATCATCGCGGCGACGATCTCACCGGAATGGGCCTCGTCCTGGCGGCGCACCACGACGACGTCGCCGTCACAGATCGCGGCGTCGATCATCGACTCGCCGCGCACCCGCAGCCCGAACACGGTGCCGGAGCCGACGAGTTCGCGCGGGAGCGTCAGCATCTCGTCGGCATGCTCCTCCGCGAGGATCGGCGCGCCGGCCGCGATGTCGCCGACCACCGGCACCGTCACGTTGTTGTCGGACGAGCGTCCCTGCTTCGCCTCGGACAGGAACGGGCGCACGTCCAATTGCCGGGCCATCGCCGAGCCTCGCTGGAGAAAGCCCTTTTCCTCGAGACTCTTCAGGTGCTTGGACACCGACGACGTCGACCGCAGGCCCACGGCGTCCCCGATCTGCCGGGTGCTCGGCGAGCATCCGTGTGCCGCCACCCAGTCCCGGATCGTGGCCAGAATCCGCTGCTGGCGCGGTGGCAGGGTGGAGGCGTCGAGGCCACCGAACATGTCGAGATCGTCGTAATCGGTCACCCGAGGAATCGTAGGGGGTGACGACAACCCCTTCGGCAGGGTGTGGGCGGGCGACCAGGAGCGCTGTCGCGCTCAGTCACCCGGGGCCGGCGTGCGATCAGCGTTACTCGCCGCGCTTCTGCTCGATGCTCCACGCCGCGATCTGCGCACGGGAGTTGAAGCCCAGTTTGGACAGGATGTGTTCCACATGCCCCTGCGCGGTGCGTTGCGAGATGACCAGCCTGGCCGCGATCGCCTTGTTCGTCAGGCCCTCGGCGACGAGTTCGGCGACCTGTTGTTCGCGTCGCGTGAGACTCGTCGCCCCCGGCTCGGCCGAGCTGTCGGAAGGTCCCGTCTCCTCGAGGGCAAACGCCGCGGCGTCGTCGAACCGCGTTCCGAGGCCCTGCCGGAACTCCGTCTCGAATCCGCGGTCACCGATCGCCTGCCGGGCCTCCTGCTCGAACCGGGCGTGCTCGACGTGTGCGTTCGGGAAAATCGTGCTCTGCCTCCCCACCGTGCGGGCAAGGGCCTCGGTGGCACCCATCAACCTGGCCGCGCGCCGCGGCGCCCCGTCGTCCACCGCAATCCACGACAGGAGCTCCAGACACCCCATCGCACTGATGCGGTCGTCCACCAACCGCGCGAGCTGCAACCCCCGCGTCACCAGATCCTTCGCACGGGAACCCTCGCCCCGCCGCCACGCCCCCATCGCCGCACCCCACAACGACCAGCCCCGGTACACCGATTCGCCCCGCGACTCGGTGACCGCCAGAATCTCCCGCTGACACTCCTCACTCCTTGCACGGTCTCCGGCCGCGTCACAAGCGAGCGCGAGCCCGAGCAGCGACCACATCAGATACAGCGGGTTGCCGTGCTCCCGGAACACGGGGAGCGAGGATTCGAAATACTCGCACGCTGCCGCGGACTCGCCGGTGAACAGCGCATGCCAACCGGCGGCATCGGCCATCAGCGCCCCGCCGAGACGATCACCGAGCTGCGCCGCCATCGCGGCTCCACGCTCGGCATACAGCGCCGACGCATCCGGGTCGCCGTTGAGCCCGGACAGCACACTGAGCACGTACAACGCCTTGATCCGCTCCACGTCGGCCGTGCCGCCCTGAACGGCCAGAAGCTGCGCGAGCCACCGCATGCCCTCCCGCAACCGGCCGCGCACCCGCCAGTACGGGTACAACGCCGCCGCCATGCGCAGCCCCGCCCCCGCCTCGGTCGGACCGGTCAGGCAGAACTGCAGCGCCGCACGAATATTGGGTAATTCGGCGTCCAGACGCACCAGCCAGCCCACCTGCCGCGAGCTGATCCATTCCGACTCCGCCCGCAGCACCAGGTGTTCGTACCAGTCCCGGTGCCGTCGCAACAGCGATGCGAACTCCCCGGTCTCCTGCAACCGTTCCGTACCGTAATCACGCAGCGTCTCGAGCAGCCGGTACCGCACCGTTCCCCCGGCCTCTTCCCGGATCAGAATCGACTTGTCGATCAACGACCCGACCACATCCACCACCTGGTCCGCCGCCGAGGTGTGGGCGCAGATGCCTTCGACCGCGTCGAGCGCGAAGCTGCCGAAGAAGACCGCCAGCCGGCCCCACAACTCCCGCTCGGCGGGCGAGCACAACTCGTGGCTCCAGTCGATACACCAGGCCAGGGTCTGCTGCCGGACCGGCGCGCCACGGCTGCCCGTGGTCAGCAGGCCGAAGCGGTCCGTCAACCGTCGCAGGATCTGATCCTCCGACATCGCCCGCAGCCGGACCGCCGCCAGCTCGATCGCGAGCGGCAGGCCGTCCAGTCGACGGCAGATCCGCGCCACCACGTCCTGATTGTTCTCGGTGATGGCGAAGCCCGGGACCGCCATCGCCGCGCGCTCGGCGAACAGACTCATCGACTCGTAGTGGTCGAACTCCCCGGCGGCCTGGGTCTGGCGGTTGGGGTCCGGCATGGTCAGGGGCGGCACCCGGAACACCGCTTCTCCCCCGATGCCGAGAGGTTCCCGGCTGGTCGCGAGAACCCGAAGCTCCGGGCAGGCGCGCAGAAGAGGACGGGCCAGGTCGGCGGCCGGTTCGACGAGATGCTCACAGTTGTCCAGCACGAGCAGCAGCTTCCGGGGCTCGAGATACTCGACGAGCAATGCCTCGGGTGCGACGCCCGCGCCCTCGCGCAGCCCCAACGCCGACAGCGCCGCGTCGACGACCGCACCCGGCTCGTACACCTCCCCCAACTCGACCAACCACACGCCGTCCTCGAACGCGCGAGCAGAATCGGCGGCGACCCGCAACGCGAGCCTGGTCTTCCCGACACCCCCGATACCGGTCAACGTCACGAGCCTCGACACCGACAGCAGACTGCGAACCTCGACGACCTCACGGCGACGGCCGACGAAACTCGTCAGCTCATGGGGAAGATTTCCCGCATTCGTCCTGTCACCGGGAGCCATGGAGCCGTCACTTTCATCTCACGCGCGCCTCCGACCAAGGTACCTCCGCAGAATCCGGATTCGCAGCGACGCGATCGAGGCGGCAGTGGGTCGAACCCGAAATCGGATCACTGAAAGTAGGACGCATAGTCACTGAAAGGAACCTGGCCGGTGGGGCTCGACCGTACGGCGTCGGCAACCGCCGCAGGAATGGGAGCCCAGTAGGCGGGCATCGCGGCCGCCAGGGACGGCTGCAGCACGTAGAGCAGTGCGAAGTTCACAATCCACAGCGGCGGCGCCATCGACATGCCGACCTCCGCGCTCACACCGCCCTTGGTGTTCGTCACCAGTTGAGCTTCGCCCGACATCTGTTGCGCTGCAAAGCCAAAGGCCGCTTGCACCGTGTACGCCGACTCGTACAGCGCTATCAGGGTGTGGGTCGCACCGTTGTTCCTCAACCAGGTGCCCACGAAACCGCCGGGAGCGATCAACGAGTTCACCTGCCTCGTCGGCGCGTCGGCGTTGGCCGGACTTTCCAGCAGTCCGCTCGGGTTCACGTAGAGCCCGTAGCTGGCCAGAACCGACGGCGTGTTGCGGCCGTCGACGTCGGAATAGAGGGGACGGCCGTTCGTGTTGGTGAGGATCCGGGCGCACGCATCGATCACCTCGGCGGCGTCGCTGCTGCCGCCGACTCCGCCGCCGGTGATGAGGTCGCGATACTGCTGCTCGGACAGCGCGTCGGACCGGTCGAGCCCGATCTGCCTGGCGATCTCGTCCGCCACCTGCTGACCGAGCGGCGCGTTGAGCTGACCCGGGCTCGTCACCTGCGTCGGCGCCAGACCCTCGTAGCCGGGGTCCCCGGAGAAGGGGATCGCGAACCCGGTGCCGACAGCCGGTTCACCGCCGGCCGTCCCGGCAGTTGCCAGGGAGAGAAGGCACACGCCCACCAGTGCCAGTACCGAGAACATCCTGCGGTGGGGGGTTGCTCCGCGTCGATGTCCCGCCAAACCTGTGCCGCGCATACGTCAACCTCCCAGAGCACCATCCGGCGAGATAACTTATGACCAGTCAAACGTCGCGGCTGACGCTGTGTCAAGACTTGCGTCACCCACCGCGGTGGCGGTGACCTAGTCCGGGATCAGGACCGCGGGTCCCAGCCATTGGCACACGAGCAGTGCGAGTTCGACGTCCAGCCGATCTCCGGTGAAGTCCTTACCCCGCACTTCGGCTGCCCGTTTCACTCGGTACTTCACCGAGTTGTGGTGGAGATCAAGCTCTTTTCCGGCAGCGACGTTGCTCAGGTTGTGGGCGAGATAGACCCGCACGGTCTCGCGCAACCTGGCCGAATTCTCGTTGTCGGCAGCGAGTCCGCGCAGAACGCCGCGCACCCAGGCGCGGGTGGCCACCAAGTCCTCGATCAACAGGGCAACCGTCGATACTCCGGGTTCGTCGTATGCGGTCACGACCGGTGCGCTCCGCCCCGCCGCAATGGCCACGGCTCGCGCACGTTGCGCTTGACCGTGGGACTGCCGGAAACCGTCGATTCCCGCGGCCGCGGCACCGAGCGCCACGACCAGTCCGGGATGCCTCCGCTCGAGGAAGTCGCACATATCTTCCTGCGCCCGCTCGGGACGTGCCCGTGAGCCGAGCGGAACCCACACCCAGCCGGTCACCCGGTCTGCGGCCACGAACAGCGGGTCGGCTACCGCGCCCACATGGCTCGCGAAATCGTGTGCCGCAGATTCGATTCGGGACAGCATGTCGGACGCATCGGAGTCGGAGCTCCAGACGATCGCGGCCAAGTGACTCTGCTGCAGAACATAACCCAGGGCGGCCCCTGCATCAGGAAGTGCGTTGCCCGCCAGAATCTCCTGAACACGCACGGCGCGGACACTGCTCCGATGAGCGAGCCACCGTTCCCTTTCGCGCTCGTACACGGTCACCACCTGCTGTGACACCCTGTCGATGTAGACAGACATGACCGTGATGATGCGTTCGAGCACCGGCATGCTGAGTTCCGGCTGCACCGAAGCTGCACGCAACTCGTCGAAAACCAGCCCGAGCAGATTGGTTTGCCCCAACCGATATGCGCGAACCAGTGCGTTGACGGGAACGCCATGCTGGGCGAGCCTTCTCGCATACTCCAAGGCGGCGGCCGGTGCGTCCAGATCCTCGGGAGCGATGTTGTGCTGCAAGGTATGGAAGATCGTGTCGAGGTTGCCCTCCACGCTCGCCCCCAGCAGATCGAACAATTGGCGGTCCGCCCGCAGATCCGGGATCTCCGCGTAGAGCACGCTGGTGATGTCCGCCGTCAGCGACACCAGCCGCTCGTTGAGCGAACGCGCGATTCTGGCAACAAGCAATGCGGCTCGTTCCTCGTTCGATGCCATGCGAAGACAATATCGGTCTTCGGTGCCAATGGACGACGAATCCCCCAACCATCACCTCAGGCGTTCCCTACCTGGATATTTGCGAATCAGCGAACCCAATTTCCTCGACACCCGACTGTCGCGCTATTTGTCCTTACCGGACAAATAGGCGAGCATTCTTGATTTCTCCAGGACGTCGCCACGGTCTCGAATGCTCCCTATCGTGGAGTCGTTCGGTCAGCCGCCACTCCGCACGGGCCGCCACAGACGAAGGAATCAACCTTGAACGACCCCAGCAATTTCCGAGGAAGAACCACAGTCATGTCCGGAGGGAGCCGCGGCATCGGTCTTGCGATTGCGCGCGCAATCGCACGCCGGGGCGGGAACGTCGTCCTGCTGGCCAAGTCCGGCACTCCCGACCCCCGGCTACCGGGAACCATCCATACCGCGGTCAGCGAGTTGATCGAACTCGGCGGACACGCCCTTCCCGTGGTGGGAGACGTCCGCAATGACGACGACATCGCGGCGGCCGTCGATCTCGCCGTCGACCGCTTCGGCGGCATCGACATCGTGATCAACAATGCGAGCGTGCTCGACCTGTCACCGACCGAAGACCTCACACTCAAACGATTCGATCTGATGCAGCAAGTCAACGTTCGCGGCACTTTCGCCTTGACTCGAGCCTGCCTGCCCTACCTTCAGAAGTCCGCCAACCCGCACGTGATGACATTGTCGCCTCCCCTGAATCTGTCACAGCAGTGGCTGGGCGCGCACCCGGGCTACATGCTCGCCAAGTACGGAATGACGTTGGCAGCGTTGGGTATTGCAGCCGAGTACCGGAACACGAACCTATCCTGCAACTGTCTGTGGCCGCAGACCACGATCGCCACCGCGGCAGTCGGCAACCTGCTCGGCGGCCGGGACGGCCTGCACCACTCTCGGTCACCCGAGATCATGGCCGACGCGGCAATCGAACTCCTCAGCCGCCCCGCCGGCACCGACAACGGTAGAACCCTCCTCGACGTCGAGGTCCTCGCAGAGGCCGGGGTATCCGACTTCGCGAAATACGGCGGTGAGCAACCACTGACGGTCGACATCTTCGTCGACGGACCGGATCTCGCACACCACATGTGAGACCGACAAAGTACCGAGGCAAGTTACTTAGCAAAAAGAGCTAGCACTCACGCGGCATGAGTGCTAATTTCTTGGTGGGGTCTACGTCACAAACCGAGCCCGCCGACCCGATGCGCCATCCGTACGAAGGAGGATCATGACCGCCGCCGTCCCCCACAGCCCCCGTGCCGACAACTGCATGTCTTCCTCCGTCGACACCGACGAGACAGGGAAACAGCACGGTTCGCGGTTGCCTGCCGTCTCGATCGCCTTGGGGGCTGTGTCCGTTGCGTCGTTCTGGGTGGTCGGTCTCGGCTTCATCTTGGGAATAGCCGCGGTCGTCTGCGGCGCCGTCGCAACGTCGCGGTCCGCGGATGTCGACGACGAGGCAGCGTCGTTGCGGGCCCTGTTGGGCGTCGTCGCCGGGGCAGCGGGCATCACCGTCTCCGCGATTGCCCTCTTCCCCATGCTGGCGCAACTGTGAACCGCGCTCGTGGCTTCTGCATGCCCGGTTGATGTCGGGTAGGAGCAAGTGTTCGGAATCTTCACGGGCACCGCGTCGGCCGTATGTGGCGGGCCGGGATCGGTGGGCGCTACCGCAGTTGGTCGCGGCGTCGTGTCAGGTAGGCAGTCTCGGCGGTGTTGCCGGCCAGATCGATGGCTTTGTCGTAGGCGGCGCGCGACTGCTCACTACGACCCAATCGGCGTAGCAGGTCGGCGCGGGTGGCGTGGTAGGCGTGATAGCCGGCCAACTTGTCCTCGAGACGGTCGACGGTTGCCAGTGCCACCTCCGGGCCGTCGAATTCGGCGACGGCGACGGCCCGGTTGAGTGCGATGATCGGCGAGGGGTCGATGCGGGCCAGTTGGTCGTAGAGGGCGAGGATCTGCGACCAGTCGGTGTCGCGCATGTCGCGGGCGGAGGTGTGGACGGCGTTGATCGCGGCGAGGATCTGGTAGCGACCCGGAGCCACCCCGGCGGCGGCAGCGGCCAGGCGCTCGCGCACCAGCCGGTGCCCCTCGGCGATCAGTGCCGCGTCCCAGGCCCCGCGGTCCTGCTCGTCGAGAGCGACCAGTTCGCCGCTCGCCGACACCCGGGCGGTGCGGCGGGCCTCGGTGAGCAGCATCAGCGCCAGCAACCCGGCCACCTCCCCATCGTCGGGGAGCAGGTCCCGGATCAGGCGGGTGAGCCGGATCGCCTCGGCGGTCAGGTCGTCACGTACCGGATCGGCGTCGGCGCCGGTGCTCAGGTAGCCCTCGTTGAACACGAGGAACAGCACAGCGAGGACACCGGACACCCGTGCGGGGAGATCGTCGGCGGACGGCACTCGATAGGGGATACGTGCCGCCTTGATCTTGTCCTTCGCGCGGGTGATCCGCCGCCCCATCGCACTCTCGGTCACCAGGAACGCGCGGGAGATTTCGGGCACGGTCAGACCGCCGACCATGCGTAACGTCAGCGCCGCGCGGGTTTCCATCGCCAGCGCCGGGTGGCAGCAGGTGAAGATCAGCCGGAGCCGGTCGTCGTCGATGGCGCCGAGCGGCTCGGGCGGGTCATCGTCATGCACCACCTGAGCCTCCTTGTTCTTGTCGTCGCGCTTGTTCTCGCGCCGGATCCGGTCGATCGCCTTGTGGTTGGCGGTGGTGGTGAGCCAGGCTCCGGGGTTGGGGGGCACGCCGTCAGCCGGCCATCGCTCGACGGCGGTCGCGAACGCCTCGGCGGCCGCGTCCTCGGCGATGTCGAGGTCGCCGAAACGCCTGGTCAGTGCGGCGACTACCCGGGCCCACTCCTCGTGGTGGGCCCGGGTGACCGCCTCACGGGCGTCGCTCAGTGGAATGGCCGCACCTCGATCTTGCGATCGCAGATCTTCGACGCCTCGGTGGCGAGTGCGAGCGCCACATCCAGATCGGGGGCCTCCCAAACCCAGACGCCGGCAAGGTACTCCTTCGACTCCACGAACGGCCCGTCGCTGAACACCGGTTGCTCGCCCCGGTTGTCGATGACCGTGGCCGTGGTGGTGTCTGCGAGTCCGCCGGCGAAGACCCAGTAGCCCTCGGCAATCAGTCGTTCGTTGAACGCGCTGATGCCAGGCTGCCGGTCCATGCTGCCGGGATTGCTCTTGTCGTCGATCACGGAAACCAGATATTGCATCGGAAGATCCTCTCCTGTGGTGGTGTACCGGTTGGGGGACGTCACGCCGTCGCGTACCGGGGGCGCCCGGCCGGCCGGAAGACCTGGATCGTCACGCCCTTCGAGTCGACTCGCGACTCCACCAGTTCGAGTGCAAGGTCCGGTCCGGCCTGCGGGAACAACCGCGCGCCCTAGCCGAGGACCACGGGAACGACGATCAGGGTCATCTCGTCGACCAGATCGTTCTGCAGCAACCACCGGGTCAGTTCGCCGCTGCCGTGCACCTGCAGCTCACCGCCCGGCGTGGCCTTCAGGTCCGCGATGGCGGTGGCGAGGTCGTCGGACAGGACGGTGGTGTCCGGCCATTCGGGATCGGCGAGCGTGGTCGATGCCACGTACTTGGGCTGTGTGTTCAATGCCCGCATGACGGGCTCCCAGCCGGGGACGTCCTGCTCCGTCAAAGACCCCCAGGAGCCGGCGAACAGCTCGTAGGTCCGGCGGCCGAGCAGGAACGCGTCGGCGCGCTGGTAGGTCTCGTTGATGAACGCGTGGGTCTCGTTGTCGCCCTTGCCCCGGGCCCATCCGCCGCGCTCGAATCCGTTTCTGCGGTCCTCGTCCGACGCGCCGCCGTTGCCCTGCATCACTCCGTCGAGGGTGACCTGGGTCATGGTGGTGAGCTTCATGGTCGCGGTTCCTTTGCCTCGGCGCCGCCCCTCGTGGGCGGCCTCACCCCGTCCACGAACGCCACCGCCCCGATCGGACACCGCGTCCCGGATTTTTTCGAGGAACTTTTCCGACACCGGTGCTTCGGGCGCATGCTTCATCGGCGACCAGGCGATCTGCGCTCGACAAAAGCGCGCCGGTTCAGATGCGTATTTCGTGCGGCAGCGCGGCGGTATCGGCTGCCGCGTGCAGGCCTTGCAGCGCCGCTTTCCCAGGTGCGCGCGCGCCGCTACCGGCAGGATGGCTCAGCGGCGTGGTCTCCGGACAGTTTCGGCGTTGCGCGGGGGGAAGGGTTCGCAATTGTTGTACCTGCGTTCGAGAACGGCGAGGTAGTGGGTGAGGGCTTCGTCGACGAGGTCGGACCAACTCTGGGGGGCGCCGGCGATGTGGCCGATGGCGGCGACGGCGTCCTTGCCGTGCTCGACCCTGGCGGTCTCGATGGAGACGGAAACCTGCTTCTTGCCTGCGGGGGCCCGTTTCGCGGTCATCTTTTCCTCGCCGAGAGCTCCTACTTGCGCGACGTCCACGCACTGTTCGACGAGGTTCGGCAGCCGCCGCTTACGGCGTTCGAGGGGGTTGCTCACGAGTCCGGGCTCACGTGTCACGCCCACCAGGAGCTCCTTTCGACGTGTCCGCGAGTACGTCCCGTCCGGGTGGGCGCCTGCGCGGGCCTGTTCGCGGCGTTCGAGGGGGTTGCTCGCGAGTCCGGGCTTACGTGTCGCGGTCATCAGGGCATCCTTTCGACGAGTTCTCGGGCGGCGTCGCGGTAGGCGCGTGATGCGGAGGAGGACGGTGCCCACCTGACGACGGGTTCTTCGGCGCTGTAGCTTTCGCTGACACGGACGGACTTCGGGATGATGGTGCGCATCGTCTGGTCGGGGTAGGTCTCGCGGAGCGCGGCGAGGACCTGCTGGTCGATGACCTGGCCGAGTTCGACGCGGCCGCACAGAATGTGATTGAGCCGCGCGGTGGGGTTGAGCAACTCGACCTGCTGGGTGATGTAGTTCTCGATCCGCATGAGCGCTTCGAGTTCCATGGCGCCCGTCATGACAGCGGCGAGCACTTCGGTGCAGGCGACGAGTGCGCTGATCGTCAGGTGGTCGAAGTCTCCGGGGCAGTCGAGGAGGTTGAAGTCGACATCGGGGGCGCCGGCGAGGGCCTTGCGCAGGATGCCGTGGGCACCGGGCTTCTTGAGGAAGTAGGGCCCGACGGAATCGAGTTCCTTGGTGGCAGGAACGAGGTGGATCCCGGACGCGGTGATGGTGGTCGCTTCCTCGATGCTCGCCACCAGCATGAGTACCGACAGGACATCGTTGTCGACCGCTTCGGGCGTGGCGCCGAGCCAGGTAGTGGCGTTGCATTGCGGGTCGAGGTCGACGACGCGGACGGTGTAGCCGGCTTCGACGAGGGCCTGGGCGAGGTTGACCGTGCTCGTGGTTTTGGTCGAGCCGCCCTTATGGTTGACCACTGCGATGGTGCGGGTCATGGTGTCCCTTCGGTTAAACATACTGAGGTATCTCAAGATACTTAACTTCGGCGCGACACGCGGACGAGCCGCCGATCTGAGCCGTGTTGCCGGGGACCCGGTCTACGCACCGCATGGTTTCGGGTCGAGTGGCCGCGGCTGATCATCGCCGGCGCTGTCTTCGAGGGTGTCCTCGACATCGCGGCACTGGTTGATATCAAACACCGGCCGGCAGACCAGATCAGGGGATCGAAGCCGGGTTGGGCGACAGCGGTGGTGCTCGTCAACTCGGTTGGCGTCGTCCCCCTGGCCTACTTCCTCTTCGGGCGACGAAGGGGATGAAGTAACAGCAGCTCGGTCGCTGATCCGGTGCGGAATTGCTTGCCCGGTTCAACAGCCGCGTTCGCTGCGTCATCCGAACCCACACGTGGGCGATGAACTCCCGGTCACTGTGCGCGGGGTCATCGATTGGACTCCTGGCGCCTGACCGGCCGGGACCACCCCTGAGCCAAGGGCTGGTGGTACCCCTCCCGAGAGCACCTGATAGGTGCGGACAGTCTGCGGGATGTCTCTCACCTCGGTCTTCAGGTGACCATCGTCGAGCCGGGGGTCTTCAAGACCCGGCTCGGCGAATCCGCGGTGCAGCCGCCGCGCACCATCGACGCATACGCGCCGGCTGCCGACCAACTACCCAGGCTCTACGACCGGACGCCTGGAAACCTCGAAGGCGCGGCGCAGACCATCGTGTCGATCGCCGGGCGACCCGACGCGCCACTGCGTTTCTACGTGGGGAACGCACTCGACGACGTGCGCCGGCACTACCACCAACGTCTCGACGAATGACGGCTCGGCGACTCGACCAGGATTCGATCGGCGCCCTGACGAGGGCCTACCGGTACCCGGGGCGGACCCAGCCCGGGAAGATGTCCGGAAGATCAGAGGTGACTTTGCGGGTGAACCGGGGTGGGCGCTTTTCCAGGAAGGCCGTCACGCCCTCGTAGGCGTCGCTGCTGGCGCCCTGTGCGCGCATACCCCGGGACTCCGCGATGTGCGCGTCCATCGGATGTGCGGCGCCGAGCATCCGCCACACCAATTGCCGGGTCAGCGTCACCGACACGGGTGCCGTGTTGTCGATGATCTCCGCCGCGAGAGACCGAGCGGCAGCGAGCAACGTTTCCGGCGGATGGACGGCACTGATCAGGCCGCCTTCGTGCGCCTCCGCTGCGGTGAACAGCCGTCCCGTGTACAGCCATTCCACCGCCCGCTCGACCCCCACCAGACGCGGAAGAAACCAACTCGAGCAACTCTCGGGAATGATGCCGCGGCGGGTGAAGGGAAACGCGAACTTCGCCCCCTCCGAGGCCAATCGGATGTCCATAGGGAGGGTGATGGTCGCGCCGACTCCCACTGCCGGACCATTGATCGCCGCGATCACGGGCTTCGTCGAATCGTAGATCCGCAGGGTCATCTCACCGCCGCCGTCGCGGGGCACTCCACCGTCGGTCTCCTCCGGCGCGTCGAATCGCGAACCCCCTCCAGAGAGGTCGGCGCCGGCGCAGAACGCTCTACCGGAGCCGGTCATGATCACCACGCGGACCGCATCGCTGGCGTCGGTGTGATCGAAGGCTTCGATGATCTCCGATTTCATTTCCGTCGTGCATGCGTTGAGCTGATCGGGACGGTCCAGCGTGATCGTGGCGATGCCGTCGTCGACCTCGAGGCGAATGGTATTGAACTTCATCGGGAACCTGTCTCTTCGGACTTGTCGAGTACGTCGGCTTCACCGTCCTCGATTCGGCGGCTCGGGTCAAAGATCCGTTGCCTTCCAGAGCAATCGGCTTCACGCATGTCTCTCCCCGGGGGCCGAGCCGGTGGCGAGAGCGGCGAACGCTGCGGCCGCCGGTGACAACGGTCCCGACCGGAACACCACACCGTAGTCGTGTCCCAACTCGGGCTCGGTTCGCATCACCCGTACTCCGCGACGCTCGGCTCGACGGGCCTCGGAGTCGGTCAGGAAGGCCGCGCCCGCTCCGGCCTCGACGAGTAGATACACGTTGTGTTCATGTTCGACCTCCACCGCCACGTTCGGGCTGAAACCGTGTTGAGTGCAAGCACGTTCGACCTCGTCGCGAACAGCTGTACCCCTCGGTCCGGCGATCAACGGTAGCTCGGACAGTCGATCGATCGGGAAGGTCGCCGTCTGCGTGTGGAGTGCCTCTGCCGGTAGCCCCAGCAGCAGTCGGCGACGGCCGAGCACACGGGTCGACAGCTTGTCGTCGTCGGCCGGGAGGTAGTCGATGCCGACTTCGCATCGAGCGGTTCTCAGGAGAGTCTCCACGCCGGCGTTGGGCCCCGGATCCATCAGATTGACCCACACGCCCGGGTACTGTGCCCGAAATTGTGCCACCAACGAGGCGAGCGGTTCCACCGCGAGGTCCGGCGGGCTGGCCACATCGAGCCAGCCGTTCTCGAGCGTGGCGATCCCCCGCACGATCTCGTCCGCACGGCGGGACGACTGCAGCACCTGGCGCGCGGGCCCCAGCAATGCCGCACCCGCATCGGTCAACTCCATTCCTCGTGGCACCCGCCGAAAGAGTTCGACCCCCAGTTCACCTTCCAGCGCCCGCAGCGACTGCGACAGCGCTGGCTGGGCCACGTACAGAACCTCAGCTGCCCGGGTCACGCTGCCGTTCTCGACGACAGCGAGGAAGTAGCGCAGTTGACGTGAGTCCACTTCCCGACCCTACCCAACGTGACGTGGGCGATAAGGTGACACTGGCGAAGCAGTGGTCTTCGCGTTTCGCGCTCTGGACGGCGGTCACGTCCCTCACGCGCGGGCCACGGTGGCATGGAGGTGGACATGGAGTTCCGGCAGGCCGAGCATTTCCTTGCCGTGGTCGAACACGGCGGTGTGGTCCGCGCGGCCGCCGCGCTCCACCTCGCGCAGCCCTCTCTGTCGCAGTCGATCCGCGTCCTCGAACGTGATCTGGGCACCCCCCTTTTTCATCGCGTCGGCCGTGGGCTCGTTCCGACGACGGTGGGTGCGGCGCTGGTTGCTCCTGCCCGGCAACTACTCCGGGACATGGCCACCGCGCAGGCCTCCGTTGCCGAACTCTCCGGCCTCCATGGTGGACACGTCGATATCGGCACTACCGCGGGCCTCTACGAGTCCCCGCTCCCCGACCTGATCGGTGACCTGAGGCGGGCGTACGGCACGGTTACCGTCCGCATCAGGGAGTTTCGGTCCGAGAACGACGTCGCCGGGGCGGTGCGCGACGGCACCGTGGAGTTGGGATTCGGGTTTCTCGAACCGGCCGACTCCACAGAAGTCACCGACCGCCGCGACCTCGACACCCACAGCTTGGGCACCGACGAATTGTGTATCGCCCTTCCGCGGGTGATCGCGGACGGTCTCCCCGATCCCCTGCCGTTCGAGCAGATCCCCGATCTGCCGGTGATCGCGGTGACCGGCGGCGCGCAGGGGCGGGTCTCGGTGGAGTCCGCGTTACGCCGTGCATCGCGACGGACCACGCTCGGTGTGGTCACGGCGCATCGCCAGGCCACCGTGCCACTGGTTGCTGCCGGTGCCGGAATGGCCTGGGTCACGAGGGCAGTCGTCGACAATGCCGGTGAGCCGGGCGTGGTGGCACGGGCAATGGAGCCGCCGGTGATTCTCACGGTCGCGGTCATGCATCGGCCGGGTGTGCTCTCCCCCGCTGCGCGCGCGCTCCTCGACGCGGCCCTCCGCCGACGGGACCGGGACGATGGAACGACCCGGTAACGGGTCAGTTGAAGGTTCTTCCTTCCTTCGCCAATCTCGTCAACAACGGCGCGGGTTCGGTGCTTTCGTCGAACCTCCGCAGCGCTTCTTCCACTCGGTCGAGCCCGACACCGTCGGCGTGGAACATCGGTCCACCGCGATGGCGCGGAAAGCCGTAGCCCGCGAGATACACCACGTCGATGTCGGAGGCACGCAACGCTATCCCCTCGTCGAGAATCCGTGCGCCCTCGTCCACGAGCGCGAAGACCAGTCGCTGCACGATCTCCTCCGCCGAGAAATTCTGCCGCCGAATGCCGGTGTCCCGGTAGTGCGACTCGAGCAGCGCCGCCACGACCGGACTCGGGATCGCGTCACGCCGCCCGGGCTCGTAGTCGTACCAGCCCGCTCCCGTCTTCTGCCCGAATCGGCCCATCTCGCACAGCCGGTCGGCCAGTTCGTTACGTGGCGCGGCGGGATTCTCAGCATAGCGCCGCTTGCGAATCGCCCAGCCGATGTCGCCGCCGGCCAGGTCGCCGGCCCGATACGGGCCCATCGCATATCCGAAACCCTCCATGGCGGAGTCGATCTGCTCCGGCGACGCCCCCACCTCGAGGAGACGATCCGATGCCCGTCGATATCGGGCCAGCATGCGGTTGCCGATGAACCCGTCGCACACGCCGGCCACCACCGTCACCTTGCCGACGCGTCTCCCGAGAGCCGACGCCGTCGCCAGAACGTCGTCGGCGGTCTTGTCCGCTCGAACGATCTCCAGCAGTGTCATCACGTTCGCGGGGCTGAAGAAATGCATCCCCACCACATCGGCAGGCCGACCGGTGAACTCGGCGATGACGTCGACATCGAGCGTCGAGGTGTTCGACGCCAGGATTGCACCGCGCTTCATCACCTCGTCGAGTTTCGTGAATACCACGCGCTTGACGTCCATGTCCTCGAACACGGCCTCGATCACCAGGTCGCAGTCCGCGAGGTCTGCGTAGTCGACGGTCGGATCGAGCAGTCCCATCCGCCTCTCCAGGGCCTCGGGCGTCAGCTTTCCCCTGTTCACCTGCGACTGATAATTGCGGCGAATCGTGGCCAGACCGCGGTCGAGCGGTTCCTGCGACGTCTCGAGCATGGCGACCGGGATGTCGGCGTCGAGGAAGTTCATGGCGATGCCGCCGCCCATCGTGCCTGCGCCGACGACCGCGACTTTCTGTACCGGCCGTGCCACCGTGCCGGCCGCCATTCCCGGGATCCTCCGTGCAGTCCGTTCAGCGAAGAACGCGTGCCGCAGCGCCGCCGATTGATCACTGCCCACCAATTCGAGGAAGGCCGCCTGCTCGGCGTCGAGCCCCTCGGTGAAGGGGCCGCGTGCCCTCTCCACGAGGTCGAGGGCGATCAGGGGAGCTGCGAACCCTCGACTCCGTTTGGTCAGTTGCGTGTGCAGGGTCCCCAGGTCGTCGCCTTCGGCGGCAACGAGGTCACGTATCCGCGGACGCCGGCCGCTCGCGGCCATCCGGGTTGCGAAACGAGTTGCGGCAGTCACGGTATCGGCGTCCACGACGAGATCGAACAGCTTCTGCCCGGGGATGGCAGCGAGCGAACCGGCGGTGCGGGTCGATCCGCCGGTGATCATGTCGGCGGCTGTCCGCATGTCGAGCGCCCGCGGCAGTCGCTGGGTGCCACCGGCGCCGGGTACGAGCCCCAGCTTCACCTCCGGCAGAGCGACTTTCGCCGTCGTTGCCGCGACACGATAGTGCGCGCCCAGAGCGAGCTCGAGGCCGCCGCCGAAACAGGTGCCCTCGATTGCTGCGACAACTGGTTTGCTCGAGTCCTCGAAGGCCTCGATCAACTCACGCAGCGACGGCCCGGCAGCGGACCGGGGTGCGGCGACTTCGGAGATGTCCGCACCGGCCGAGAAGTCGGCGGCATTGCCGGTCAACACGATCGAGTCGATCCCGGGTGCGTCCAGAGCGCGGGTGAAGTCCCGCAGAATCCCCTGCCGGGTGGAGAGCGAGAGCCCATTCAAAGGCGGATTGTCGAGGTGAATGATCGCGACACTGCCGGCGACGCTGTACTGCGTGGACACAGCGTCACGATCCTTCTCTGGTTCGCCCGGATTCCTCGCCGTGGGTGGCGGCATACAGCTCCTCGTCTTCGGCCGAGCCGTCGGCGTTGGTCAGCGGATCGATCGCCGCGATCCGCGCCCGGTCCCGCTCCGGGTCGATGGTCAAGAACATCACCACCGCACCCACGATCGCCACCACACCGAGTATCTGGAACGCCGAGGTGTACCCGTCCGCTGGGGTCGGTGCCGCGTCCACCAGGTACCCGGTGAGCCACGGGGCCAGGATCCCGGAGGCCTGGAACAACGCGACGAACACTCCCAATGTCGACGCGACCTGACGATCCGGGCTGATGTAACTCACGGCGACGAACATCAGCGGGAGGGTGGCGACACCGACGCCGTAGCCGGTGACCACCAGCGCCACGGCGATCCACGATTCGGTGACGAACGGGATCACGGCGAGGCACACACCGCAGAAGACCAGAGCGACCACCGTCACGAGCCCGCGCGACACCCGCACCGTCGTTCCTCGTCCTGCCAGGCGGTCGGTGACAAACGAACCGAGCAACATCGCGGTCATTCCGGTGACGCTGGGCAGCGCGAACAACAATCCGGAGTTGATCCGGGTGTAGCCGAGGCCCTCCTCGAAGTATGACGGCAGCCAGGTCAGGACGACCGCGACCATGCCGTAGACCGCGAACATGCCGAGCACTCCGCCCCAGAACGTGGGTAGCGCCGCGATCCGGAGGATGCTTACCCGCGTCACCGCGTCCGTGTCGCCGGTCTTGGCGCGCTCGCGGGCGCTGTTCACAGAGTAGGGGCCGTCCTTGCCGACGACCAGCCAGACCGCGGCCCAGACAGCGCCGATGATCATCATGGTGATGAACGCCGCCCTCCACCCGTATGCGGCCACGATGAGGGTCAGCGCGGGCGCCATCAGAATCTTGGCCAGAGAGGAGCCGGACGAGACCACGGCGGAGGGCAGCCCACGTTTACTCTTGGGGAACCAGCCGAACACCGCGACGTTCACGAGCGATGCAGCCGGGCCCTCGGCGGCGCCGAGGAGAACCCTGCTGACGAGTAATGCCCCGAATGTTCCGACCAACAGGATCGGGATCTGCACCAGCGACCAGAGCAGTGCCATCACCAACAGCATCCAGACGATCTTCACGCGGTCGGCGATGAATCCACCCAGGAGCCCGGTCACGACGAACAAAACGTAGAAGACGCTGCCCAACAGACCGATGTCGGCGTTGGACAGGCCGAGATCCTCCGACAAGGGTCGGGCGACAATCCCCAACACGGCTTTGTCGGCGAAGTTCACCGTTTGCAGAATCATCACGAGAAAGGTGATGCTCCAGGCGGTGCGTGCGGTCCGCGCGCCCACAGGCGTCATGGCCTCGGGCATCGTCCCCGCGGAATTGTCAGCACGATGTGGGCCGTTCGCGACAGTCATAGGTGGGCCTCCGCCTCAACAGTTGTGATTGTATTCAGTGAAGTCAATTCAAAATTGGAGCGACCGATCGGTCCCCTACTTCGGCAGGCCCAGGATCCGCTCACCGATGATCGTGCGCTGAATCTGATTCGAGCCACGTGCGATCCGGCGTCCCCGGCTTTCCAGGAACACCCGCTGCAGGGGGTCGAGTCGATAGCCGCCCCCCTCGGGCCGGTTCAGAGCCGAAGCACCGAGAAGTTCGAGGCTGGTCGAACCGAAGTGGCAGTGATACTCCGACCAGTTGATCTTGTCGATCGCGAGCAACTCGTCCACGGACTGCCCCTCGGCGATCCGGGCGCTGATCACAGACCCGACGGCGCGCATCAGTTCGACCTCGATCACGAGTTCCGCCAACTGCCGGCGCACGATCGCGTCGTCGAGTCGCCCGTTCTTGTCCAGCCGCGCTACCAGGACGTCCCACTCGTGGCGATAGCCGACGTACTGCGTGGCAGCCTTGCCGGCCCTCTCGGCGCCGAGCGTGGTCATCGCGACCGCCCAACCGTTGCCGAGCCCACCCACCACATTGCTCAGAGGCGTTCGGGCGTCGGTAATGTGTTCCTGCGCAAACCCGCCGGCGCCCGACGCCATCCGGATCGGATCGACGGAAACGCCGTTGTCCGTCATGGGAACGAGCACGAACGAGATGCCGCGGTGTTTCGGCGCGTCGCGGTCGGTGCGGCACAACAGGAACATCATGTCGGCCTGATCGCCGTGGCTGGTCCAGATCTTGTCGCCGGTGATCCGCAACTCGTCGCCGTCCACGGTTCCGGTGGTTCGCAGGGAGGCGAGGTCGGATCCGGTCTCGGGTTCGGAAAATCCTTGGCACCAGGTGTCTTCGCCCGACAGGATGCGCGGCAGGAATCGCTGCTTCTGATCCTCGCTTCCATGTGCCAACAGGGCGGGCGCCAGGAGGATCTCGCCCATGCCGAGTTGCGGGCGACGCAGTCCCGCGCGGGCGAACTCCTCCTCCACCACAAGCGTTTCGACCGGACCCAGGCCCCGCCCACCGTGTTCCTCCGGCCACGACAGGCACAACCATCGCCCCTGACGCAGCAGGTCGATCCAGCGCTTCTCGGTGTCGGTGTCTTCGTGCCCGAACGGCTCCTGCGCGTACTCGAGTGGCATCCCCTCCGCGCCATGCTCGACCAGCCACCCGCGGACCTCGGAGCGCAGTTCCGCCAGCGGCGCGGGTTCGTCGGTCCGCACATGGCCCTCGACCGTGGCGGCGGAGAGGGCTCCGGCGAGTAGGCGCTCCCGGTGCCACGTCGACGATCCGAACAACAGTTGATCAGTCTTCGCCCTCTTGAGATGGATGTGAGCCCAGTGCTCCCAGGTGAAGCCGATCGCGCCGTGCAGTTGAATGGCTTCTCCGGCGACTTGCAGGTACCGTTCCGGCCCCGCGACGCACAACAGGCTCACCAGCGTCGGCAGTTCCGGGGAACCGGCATCCGCGGCGTGAGCGGCAACGTCGACCGCAGCGGCGACCGGTTCCAGCACGCGGATCAGATCGGCGAGTCCGTGCTTGACGGCCTGGTTGGCACCGACCGGGCCCCCGAACTGGTTTCGGGTCTTCGCGTATTCGGTTGTCAGATACAGGCACCGGCGAGATCCGCCTACCCTCTCCGCAGCCTGCACGACGAGCGACTTGTCGAGCGCCCTCGACAGCTCCTCGGAGATGTCGACCCCACCACTGATCCGTTGCGCCACTGCGCCGACGAAGGTGAAGGTCGTCAGTGGTCGAGTAAGGTCCAACGCCGGGCGCCGGACCCGCCGAACATTCGGATCCGAAGGATCCACCAGAAAGAGTCCGGTCCCCTCTTCGGTGCGGGCGGCGACGACGACGGTGTCGGCGCAGTGACCGAAGAGCACGTGGTGGGCCCGACCGTCGAGCCGCCAGCTGTCGCCGTCCGGGTGTGCACGCACCGCCTCCGCCCCCGGCTGCCACCACCCGTCGGCATCGGCAAACGCGAGGCACCCGAGACGTGTGCCCGCAGCGAGACCCGGCAGCAACTCGGTGCTCCACGCTTCCTGGGCGCAGTCCGCGATCGCGAGCGTGGTCAGCACGGAACTCGAGAAGAACGGACTGCACGCCGCGGAGCGCCCGAATTCCTCGGCGACGACGACGAGGTCACGGATCCCCGCGCCGGAACCGCCGTGCTTTTCGTCGACGAGCATTCCCTGCAGTTCGAGTTGTTCCGCCATCGTCGCCCACATCTCGGGGCGGTAGCCGAGTTCCGAGTCCTGAACAAGCAGGATTTCGGTCGGCCCGCTGGTGTCGGCGAGAAAGTCCCGAACCGCCTCGCGAAGTGCGCGGTGTTCCGCGGTTGTCGCTATTCCCATTCGATTGTCTCCTTCGCGATTCCCTCGAGCGCGATGATCGCTTGTTTCATCGCGATTCCCCCGCCATGGGGGTAGGCGGCCACTTTCTCGGCGAGTTCGGTTGCCCGGGCCAGAACCCGGTCGTCCGGCACCATGTCGTAGGCGAAGTTTCGGCGCAGCAGCGCCGGCCCGTAGTGGCGTTCACATCCCAATGTGAGTTGCAGTGCCTGGTTCACGTCGTACTTCGCGAGCAACCAACGTAGGTTGTTCGGGGCCGCCACTCCCATCTCCGCCTCGCCGACCATCAGGAACGACGTCTGCCCCACCACGAGCAGGTCGCAGGCCAGCGCGATCGCCGCAGCGCCGTTGACAGCGGCCCGCTGCAGGGCACCTATCAACGGCTTGCCGAGGGCGGCGAGGCATGTGTGCAGTTCGGCGATTGCGGAGGAAATCTCCGGGTCCCCCGGGCGCACCTCGGCGAGGTCCAATCCGGAGCTGAAGCAGCCGCCTGCCCCGTGCAGCAACACTGCCGTCACGGTGTCGTCGCCTCGGGCGTCCGCGAGGGCGTCCGCTAGTTGGATCACCATCGGGACAGTCAAGGCGTTCTTCCGCTCGGGGCGGTTCATTTCGATGTCCAACCGCCCGCTCGGATGGTACCGGAGGAGCACCGAATCGGTCTCCGGGTGACTCACAACGCACTCCCGATGACCCGATTTGCGTTGCAGCCCAGTAGAGAAGATGTATTCACGGCATTCCTTCCAGAATCGCGAGCGACAGGTTTGCCGTTCGGGCCGGCTCTCACCATCAGGAGTCGACGAGGACGGCCGCATTGCGATCACAGAGACCGGCGAGCCGACCCTGGATCAGGTCTGCCGCCTCTGCGACGATCCGCGTGACAAGCTCGTCAACCGTGGGGATGTCGTGAATCAGGCCCTGCGACAGACCTGCCGACCAAATGCCTGCCTCGGGGTCGCCGAGTTCGTACACCGTTCTGCCGCGCGCACCGGACACGAGGTGCCGGATATCGTCGAACGCACCCCCGCCAGCGAGCGCACTGACCACTTCCCGGCTGACGGTGTTGCTCGCGACGCGGGCCGTGTTCCGCAGCGACCGGAAGATCAACTCGGTGTCGAGTTCCGTGGCGTCGACAATCTGCTGTTTGATCGTCCGATGGATCGGCGACTCCGCCGTGCACATGAACCGGGTGCCCATGTTGACACCCTCGGCGCCGAGCGCCAACGCGGCCGCCAGCCCCCGCCCGTCCGCGAAGCCGCCCGACGCGATGACAGGAACCCGCAATGCCCGCGCTGCGGCGGGAATCAGGATGAGACCCGGAACGTCGTCCTCACCGGGATGTCCGGCGCATTCGAACCCGTCGATGCTCAGCGCATGGACGCCCAGCGCCTCGGCCTTCACTGCATGTCGCACGCTGGTGCACTTGTGCAGCACCTTCACTCCAGCGGCCAGGAACGCCGGCATGTGCTCTGCCGGACTGTTCCCCGCGGTCTCGACGATCTTCACACCGGAGTCGATGATCACGTCGCGATACTCCGCGTACGGCGGCGGAGTGATCGAGGGAAGCATCGTCAGATTCACACCGAAAGGCATGTCCGTCATCTCGCGACAGCGGGCGATCTCCGCGGCCAGCGCGTCCGGAGTGGGTTGGGTCAACGCGGTGATGAACCCGAGCGCTCCCGAGTTCGCCACCGCCGCGACGAGTTCGGCGCGCCCGACCCACTGCATGCCACCCTGCACCACCGGGTGGGTGATCCCGAACAGCTCCGTAAATCGTGTACTCAGCATGAATTCCCTACCCCTACAGACCCAGCGACTTGCTGACAATCGACTTACACACTTCGGTGGTACCGGCGAAGATTCGCGTCACCCGGGCATCCGCATACATCCGGGCGATCGGGTACTCCATCATGAACCCGTAGCCGCCGTGCAACTGCAGGCAGCGGTCGATCACCCGGGACTGCAGCTCGGTGCAATAGACCTTGGCCTTCGCCGCGTCCGCCGCGGTGAGCGTGCCCTCGTCGAGTTCGTCGAGCGCCCTGTCCACCATCGCGCGACCCGCCTCGATTTCGATCGCGCACGACGCCAGTTCGAACTTGGTGTTCTGGAAGCTGCCGATGGTTGTCCCGAAGGCCTTGCGCTCCTTGACGTACTCGACGGTCAGATCCAAAGCCGTTTCCGCACTGGCCTGAGCATTGATCGCAGTGGACAGCCGCTCCTGCGGGAGGTTGAACCCGAGGTACCCGAAGGCCTTGCCCTCCTCACCGAGCAGATTCTCCACCGGAACCCGCACGTCGGTGAACGACAACTCCGCGGTGTCCTGCGCCTTCAGGCCCAGCTTCGTCAGGTTCCGGCCCCGCTCGTACCCGGGCATGCCGTCCTCGACGATCAGCAGGGACAGCCCGTCTCGACGGTCGGCCCCCTTGTCGGTCCGGGCCACCACGACGACAAGGTCGCAGTTGATACCACCCGTGATGAAGGTCTTGGCGCCGTTGAGAACATAATTGTCGCCGACCCGCCGTGCGGTCGTGGCCATGCCCGCCAGGTCCGAGCCCGTGCCGGGCTCCGTCATCGCGATCGCGCCGACGATCTGGCCGCTGGCCATGCCGGGCAGCCAGCGCCGCCGCTGCTCCTCGGTTGCGTACTCGAGGAAGTAGGGGAGCAGCACATTGGTCTGCAGTGCGAGACCACCCAGAGTGACGCCGGATCGAGCCAGCTCCTCGGCGACGACGGCGTTGAATTTGAAGCTCTCGATACCCGCGCCGCCGTACTCTTCGGGTATCTGGAGGCCGGGAATGCCGATCTCGCCGGCTTTGTGAAAGACAGTCTTGTCGACCCTGCCCGCCTCGGTCCACGCCTCATAGTGCGGTTGGACGTCGCGAGCCAGGAAGTCCTGGACCACTTTGCGGAATGTCTCGTGGTCCTCGTTGAATACGGTTCTCTTCATATCAATCAGACACCTTCTGTCGGGTGGTCAGAGCAATTCGACGATCGTGGCGTTGGCCATGCCGCCGCCCTCACACATCGTTTGCAAGCCATATCGAATGTTGTTGTCTCGCATGTGATGCACCAGCCTCGTCATCAGAACGGCACCGGAGCCGCCGAGAGGATGGCCGACGGCGATCGCGCCGCCCAGCGGGTTCACCAGGGCCGGGTCGGCTCCCGTCTCCGCGAGCCAGGCCAGAGGCACCGAGGCGAATGCTTCGTTGACCTCGAATGCGCCGATGTCGGCGATCGACAATCCGGAGCGCTCGAGGACCTTCGCGGTCGCCGGGATCGGTCCGGTCAGCATGATCACCGGATCGTCACCCACTGTCACGGCGGTGTGGATTCGGGCGATCGGTGTCAGACCGAGCTGACGTGCCTTCTCGGTCGTGGTCACCAGCAGGGCTCCGGCACCGTCCGAGATCTGCGAGGCGTTGCCGGCGTGGATCGCTCCGTCCGCTTTGAAGGACGTCTTCAGTCCGGCAAGTGTGTCGGCGGTGGTACCGCGCCGTATGCCCTCGTCCGAGTCCAACACGCCGGGCAGAGCGGCGACCTGGCCGGTGAACGCGCCCGAATCGGTCGCAGCGGCGGCTTTCTCGTGCGAGTCTGCGGCGAACTCGTCGAGTCGCCGGCGCGAGAGCGCCCATTTTTCGGCAATCATCTCGGCGCCGATGCCCTGGTTGAACGCCTCGACTCCGAATCGGTCCAGCACGGTCTGTCCAAACGGCTGTCCCGTGTGGCGACTGGTCCCCATGGGAACCCGCGACATCGACTCCACTCCACCGGCGACCGCAACGTCGTACTGACCGGCAATCACGCCCGCCGCGGCGAAGTGCAGCGCCTGTTGGCTGGACCCGCACTGGCGGTCCACTGTGGTCGCCGGAACCGATGTCGGCCAACCTGCAGCGAGTACGCCGCTCCTGCCGATGTTGTTCGCCTGATCCCCGACCTGACCCACGCATCCCCACACGACGTCGTCGACGACACCCGGATCGATATTCGTTCGCTCGACGAGAGCGTTCAACACGTGTGCGGACAGATCCGCTGGATGAATCTCCGCCAGCGATCCGTTGCGTTTTCCGATCGGTGTCCGTACCGCATCGACGATGACTGCGTCCCGCATGTGTGGCTCCTTTGCGCCCTTGTTCAACTCACACTCAAATCAATCAGCGCCATGCACGTCACACAAAGACGCGAATGCGCATTCTGCGATCGGATCGGCTTATGGGTTTGGACAGATCACACGGGCCCGCAGGACACGCACTACACCGCGATCGACGCGATGCCGGCCACCGCCACGAGAATCGCACATCCCCCGAGAACCACGCACTCCGTCACACTCGGAGTTCCTGCGCCGAGCTGAAGTTGCCGGATCCGGCAGGAATACGCCGCGCGAGAACGGATAAGTGTGGCCGAGCAGAAGATGATCACCGTCGCGGCGGCCGGCACCGTGACGACGGGGGGACCCAACCGCAACAGCAGCAGTGTGGGTACGGCCAGCGCCGCGGTTGTCCGGATCCACGAGAGCGCGGTCCGCTCAGGTTGCAGTCCCGGGTCGTCGTGGGTGATCACACACCCACGCCGTCCGTCGCGCGTCCGGTCGTCACCCGATCAGCACCACAATCGCGGCGGCGCCGGCACCGGCAACCAGAAGGGCCACCACGACAATCGATCCCGGTAGCGGCAAGCTCTGCCGACGGCGAAGGGCAATCTCGATGCGGAGCCAACGCCACAATGCCAACCCGACAACCAGGACAGCACCGATCAGTATCGTGATTGCTGCGGGTAGACGAATCGTCGTCGGCACGACGGTTCCCCCGAACGCTTCGAGCGCCAATGCGGCCGCAATGAGTGCCAGCGCAGTCCGGATCCAGGCGAGATAGGTTCGCTCGTTCGCCAACGTGAATCGCGGGTCGGGGTCGACGCCCTGGCGAAGACCGGCCAACGAGTTCGTCCTGGGTCTCACTGTCATGCCGGTGTCCCGACCGCACTCGACTCCTTGCACGAGAGAACGCCCGCCTGCAACAGTGCGTCCAACTCTTCTGCGCTGTAACCGATTCCGGTGATAATTTCAGCGGAGTGCTCGCCGAGGGAAGGCACGCGTCGCATCGTTCGCTCGCATTCACCACCCAGGCGAAACGGAACTCGGACGACGTCGAATGCTGATCCGTCGAAGTGCTCTCCACGGGTGAACATCTCACCGGCGATGACATCGTCGGATTCGCGCACCTGATCGTAGCTACGGACAGCCCCGACGACGAGGCCATTGCTCGCCAGCAGTTGAACGCATTCCTCGCTGGTGCGGCCACCGAGAGCGACCGCCAGCTCGCTCAGGAGTTTTTCGCGATTGGCCACGCGCGCTTCGTTGTCGGCGAAGCGTGGATCGGTGGCGAGATCTGCACGCCCGAGAACCTCACACAGTCGCGGCCAATGCTGCGCCGAGTAACCGGACAGCACGATGTACCCATCGGACGTTTCGATCAGATCGGCCGCCGGCGCGACTCCTGGCTGACCGTTGCCACGGCGACACGGCGTCGACCCGGTGATCGAGTAGCCGGTCCAGTCCGCCGACTGTAGGTGCAGAGCAACCTCGAGCAGGGAGACCTCGACAGCTGCAACCCGCCCGAAACGCTCACGCTCGAGCAGCGCCGCGAGGACGGCTTCGGTCAGTACGTGCGCCGTGGCCGCATCCACGATGGTCGTTCCCACCCGCAACGGCCGCCCGCCGAGCTCACCGGTGATGGCCATCAACCCGCTTTCGGCCTGCGCCGCGATATCGAGTCCGGGCCGGTGGCGCGAAGGTCCGTGGAGACCGAAGCCGCTGACCGTCGCGTAGATGGCATGCGGGTTCAACTCCCGGACCCGGTCCGGGCCGAGCCCCAGCGCCTCCATCGCACCTGGACGCATATTCTGGATGACGACGTCGGCGTCGGAAACCAGGCGCTCGGCCACCTCCAGGCCACGAGAGTCTTTGAGATCGAGTGCAATCGATCGTTTTCCTCGGTTGTACGCGCGCAGGATGGATTCACCGAACGATGTGCCCGAGCGAACCCAGTCACCCTCCGGCGGTTCGACCTTGATTACCTCGGCGCCGAGATCGACGAGAGATTGTGATGCGCCGGGCGCAGCGACGAATTGGCCGAAGTCGACAACGCGGATTCCTTCGAGTGGGCGGTGAATCATCAGCGGGTCCGATCGCGAGCAGGGTTCAGGTCAGATGCATGCACGGCGGTGTGAGAACACCGATCCCGCAGCACATTGGGGACCATCCGCGGTACGCGGCCATCCCTCCATGCACCTTCGACCCTACGATCGATCCACACAGAGGTATAGACGCAATCACCCGATACAAAACATAGGTACCACTTATGCCTTGCCCCGGCTGAGTCACGCCACCGTCGACTCCCGCACCAGCGCGACGAACGCACGCGCAGCCGGCGACAGTTCGTCGGAGCGGTAGTACAGCGCATGACCGGTCGGGAGACTCACATCCAGCGGCCGAACGACGGCGCCGAGCCGCGCCGCGAGATCCGCCTCGGTCCCGTGCAGAATCGTGCCGCCCACCCCAGCCAGGATGAGCGGTATCACCGCGTGCCGATGCGCGGTCTCCAGCACAGGGACCAAGTTGCCCAATCCGCGGGCAGCCAGCAGCCGGTTCATGTGCGCGCGTCCGATGGCACCGGGAAAGGGTGCGGAGATGACGTCCCGATCGGCCAGTTCCTCGATCCTCATCGGACGATCGGCGAGTGGCGTGCCCGGCGGGAACACGGCGACGAGCGGGCGCTCCCCGAATGGAACCTCCTGATAGCCGGTCGCCGCCGGTGGATACTCCGTCAGGAGCAGTTCGACGTGACCGCGGGCCAGATCGTCGAACCCACGCGCACCGACGTGCACCCGGCGAATGTGGATCGTCACTCCCGGATGGCGGGCCCGGTATCGCTTCACCAGATCGACGAGCGGGTCGACCGCGAGATTGACGACACTGCCGATGTCGAGTTCGCCGGACTTCAACTCCGAGACGTCCTCGATCGCCCAACGCGCCGTGTCCAGAGCACGTAGCGCCGACCGCGCCGGTCCGATCAGCGCGCGCCCATTCGACGTCGCGCTCATCCCGCGGCCGCGGGTGAACAGCGTGCACTCCAGCTCCCGCTCGAGTTCGTGGATCGTCTGCGACACCGAGGGCTGACTCAAACCCAATCTGCGAGCGGCAGCCGAGATGGACCCCTCGTCCACGACGGCGAGGAAATGCACGAGGTGCCGCCTGTCCATAAGCCTTGATTATATTCGGCCTCGGAAGATCCTGGAATGTCGATATTCGGCCGATGTTGCGGTGGGAGTCGAGACGCCCGATGGAAGCGGTGCTACTCGCCTGTTCGCAATTCACCGTCGGCCAGTCCGCATCGCACGTCTCTGGCGAAAGCAACGGCTCGCTCCTGCTCGGGTGTGGTGGCGCCGTTGAGGATCGCCGAGATGTCGATATTGGGGGGTCTCGTCGATCGGAAGGTCCCGTGAATCGACAGGCCCATCCCGCCGCCCATGCAGATGCCGTCGATGAGCGAAATGAACGGGACCGGGTAGTCGGCGATGCGGGCGTTGAGGCGGTACTCGGTGGCGAAGAACCGCTCGCTCGCCTCCGGGTCGCCGGCCAGGCTGTTCTGCCGAACGGCGCGGATGTCACCGCCCGCGCAGAACGCCTTCGGGCTGGCGCTGTCGAGCACCACGGCCCGAAGGCCGGCGTTCTCCCACTCGGCCAGCACCATGTCGAGGGTGTCCACCATCTCGGTGTTCAGGGCGTTGAGGGCCGTGACCCGGTCGAGGGTGATGACGCCGATGTCGCCGCGCCGTTCGGCGCGGACGGTGTCGGCGAGAGCGGCGGTGGTCACGGTCGCTCCGTCACTCATGGGTGGGCATGGAAAAGTCGGCGCGGACCTGGGAGTCGTTGGGCCAGCGGGTGGTGGCGGTCTTGTTGCGGGTGTAGAACCGGACGCCCTCGGGGCCGTGGATGTGGTGGTCACCGAACAGCGACCGCTTCCAGCCGCCGAAGGAGTGGAACGCCATCGGCACCGGGATCGGGACGTTGATACCGACCATGCCGGCCTTGAACTGCGCGAGGTAGGTGCGGGCGGTGTTACCGTCGGCGGTGAAAATGGCGGCCGTTGCCGAATTCGTGGTCGTTGACCAACTGCATTGCCTCCTCGAAGGATTGGGCGCGCACGACGGACAACACCGGCCCGAAGATCTCCTCGAGGTAGATCCGCATGGTCGGGGTGACGTGGTCGAACAGGGTGCCGCCGAGGAAGAACCCCTCCCCACCGGCCGCCGGAATACTCTTCCGCCCATCGACGACCAGCTCGGCGCCCTCCTCGACCCCGATGTCGATGTAGGAGGCAACCTTGTCGCGGCGCACCCCCGTCACCAGCGGACCCATCTCCACCTCGGGGTCGGTGCCGGGCCCGACCTTCAGATCGGCCAGGGCGGCGATCAACCGCGCGCAGCGCGTTCGCGGTGCCCTCCCCGACCGGCACGGCGACGGAGATCGCCATGCACCGTTCCCCGGCGGAACCGTAGGCGGCCCCCATCAGCGCGGACACGGCCTGGTCGAGGTCGGCGTCGGGCATGATCACCATGTGGTTCTTCGCCCCGCCGAGGGCCTGAACGCGTTTGCCCTGCGCGGCGGCGGTGCTGTGGATGGACTCGTCGATCGGGGTGGAGCCAACGAAGCTGACCGCCTCCACCTGCTGGTGGGCGAGCACGTCGACGGCGATCTTGTCGCCGTGCACGACGTTGAACACCCCGTCCGGCAGGCCGGCCTCGGTGAGCAGCCGGGCAAGTTCGACACTGAGGGTGGGGTCCTTCTCGGACGGCTTCATCACGAACGTGTTCCCGCAGGCGAGGGCGACGGGGAACATCCACATCGGGACCATGGCGGGGAAGTTGAACGGGGAGATCCCGGCGACGACGCCGAGCGGTTGGCAGAAGGTGACCCCGTCGACGGCTCGGCCGACATTCTCGGAGAACTCACCCTTCAGCTCACGTCCTCGACCTGCACGACCATCCGCTGATCGGGTACGTCGACTCCCTGCTCGACGTTCCGGCGCTGCGCATCCTCGACGAAGTCCTGCCCGGGCACCGCACACGCATCCAGACCAACAACATCACCGGCCAGTGGACCGCCACCGCCGCCGGCCTCGGCGTCTCCGCCCTCCCCCTCTACGTCGGCGACCCGGACCCGACGCTGGTGCGGATACTGCCCGAGGAGGTCACCGTACTGCGCAAGTACTGGCTGATCGTGCCGCGAGAACTGCAACGGCGCGCCAGGGTCCGAACCACCATCGCGACACTGCGATAATCGACGCGAACCACGACAGCTTGATCACCCGCGTCGGATGACCGGAGCCGAAGGACAATCGCATACCCGAAACGTTCAAACGCCCGCTCCCCTCAAAGGGATTCCAGTAGCGCCGCCATAAAGTACCTGTTCATCCGGGCCCGCGATGAGCGACCGGCAGACTTCAGCGACCGTCGAGTGCCCGATTCATCATCAGTTCGAGGCGAGCCTCGATGAGCAATTCGGTCTCGTGTGCGCCGTGAGCTATGGCCGTTTCCTGGGCGCGGAATTCGTCGCCGTCGGTGATGGCTTCGAGAATGGCGGCGTGGGCGGTGGCGGCATCGGTGGTGTCGACCCCCACGTCCGAAGGCGCCCACAGTAGCGGTGCGAGCTCGCCTTGGATCTGCACCGTCGCGGTGGCCAGGCGCCGCGACTGGGCGGCGATCGCCAGTCCGATATGGAAACGGCTGTCGGCTCGGCGCAGATCCTGTACGCTCTCGGCTTCGCGGAACTGAGAGGCGAGCAGCTCGAGACGGTCGATCTCGGGGCCGTCGGCCCGGGCGGCAGCGAACCGGGCCGCCGCTCCGGCCAGCGATCCGGACAGATCCCCGAGGTCGCGCAGTTCCTCGGTGCTACGTTCACGCAGTCGGCGTTCTACTTCCTCACGGCTGACAGCGGAGGTATCGCAGACGATGCTGCCGCCGCCGCGTCCGCGTCGCGTTTCGATCAGACCGCGGTCGCGCAACGTGGCCAGGGCGTGGCGGATCTGCAGCATGGTCACGCCGAGCTGCGCAGCAAGTTCCCGCTCGGGGGGCAGTCGTTCGCCGACCCCGATGAGTCCGACGGCGATTGCGGTCTCGAGCTGATGCATGACCTGATCCGGTCTGCTCGCACCGTCGAATTCACTGGTCCGCAGAAGCGCTACCAGAGCAAAGGGGGCTCGAGTGTCGAGATGCTCGAGACCGGTCACTGATTCAGAATAGGACAAACCCGGAAGCATCTGAGTCACACCTGGTCAGTCATGAGTTGTCCAGCACCAGTAGTCGCCAGCGCAGCCGCTCGGGGTCCGGGGAGGGAACGGGGACGGTGCGCACCACTGTCGTGTTGGGCCGCAGGCGGGATCCGGTGACGTATCGCGCACTGTTGGAAACGATGACACGGTCGTTCGCCGCGACCAAGGCGATCGGCGGGCGCAGGGTTCCCAGGCTCTCGAGCAGGAGATGTTCCATCGCCGGTATGGACAGGTCTCCGCCCACCACGCTCACGTCACCCGTGGCGAGCGGCAGAGGCATCGTCAAGGTAACCGTGCAGACCTCGATGCCGCCGGCATCGACGTACGGTCCGATAGCCAGGGGGCGTTGCTGTTCGATCGGGTGGACGAACCATTCTCGTGACTGGTAGTCGTAGAATCCGACCGCGTCGGGGTTGAGAATGTGCCGGACGAAGTGACTGCTGTCCGCAGTGTCTCGTCGCCACCATTCGAGCCATCGCGGGGTGTCGACGAGGGCTTCTCGCCCGACGGCCACCCCAATCCCTTCGAGGAGCGGTTCGTCGCGCTGGAGGATGTTCTGCACCAGCGGGCGGATGGTGGCGAGTGCAGTGCGGTCGAGTGGCTTGCGGTGCTCGGCCGCGCGGGCGGCGACGTCGTCGACCCGGGCACGTACTTCGGCGACGAACTGGAAGAGGCCGTCGATCCTCTTGCCGATCGCGGCAGCGGTCGTTTCGAGCAGTGCGTTCAGCTCCTCGTCGTTCACGTCTGCGCTCCCGCCACCATCATCGCCGATCCTGTACACGGGGAATGTACCTGCACACCCATGTCGACTTGCTTCGATCGCGGAGGCGGCGGTGCCACCGACCGATGGCACCGCGACCCCCACGTTCCGCTCCCGCACGGCGCCGTGACTCAGACCCGCTGCACGGGTTCGACCGGGTCGACGTCGCTGGGCTCGGACAGGTCCGTTTCTAACGGTGCCTGCGAGGCCGGCCCGCTCGAGGCGGGCGTGACGACCGCGGCGTGCTCTGCCAGAATCCCGGTCCGGTGCCGGATCCGTACCCGGTAGAGCACCAGGCCACCCACGGTGAGCAGCGCCGGAATCAGAACTCCCGACCACTGCAGGTACCAGTGGAACGGCGCGGCGGGGTTGTAGACCTCGGCGCGAGGCCAGACCAGATTCACGATCATGGCGGCACCCCAGACCACAGCGATGGCGTTGACCACCAGGCCGAGGGGCCGTCCGAGCGAGAACTCGTCCTGTGCGGGTGCGCCCGGCAGCGGCCACCGGCCCCGCAACCGGTTCCGCAGCATCGGACCGGTGACCAGCAGGTACGCCGCGTAGATCAGGACGATGCCGATCGCCGAGAGCACGACGTAGATCTGCGGCTGGGTGATCATCAGCACCAAGATCGCAATTGCCAGCACACCGACGGTGATCGACGCATTCGCCGGCGTCTTACGCTCGGGGTGCACGTGAGCGAGCCAGCGACCGCACGGCAGATTGTTGTCCCGCGCCATGGCGAACACCATGCGCACCGCGGCAGCTTGAATAGCCAACGTGCACACTGTGATTGCCACCGCAATGCAGATCAGGAACAGCTTGCCCAGGGTCCCACCGAGCAGCGAGAGGATCACGTACTGCAGACCACCGGACGGCGATCCCAGCTGCGGATCGCTCAGATCGGGTGCGGCGAGGATGCCGAAGAACAAGATGGCGCCACCGAGCAGGAACGAGGCGGTGATGGCCCGGATGATCGCGCGGGGCGCGGTCTTCTTCGGGTCTTTGGTCTCTTCGCCGAGCGAGCTCGCCGTGTCGAATCCGTACATGACCCACGCCGAGGCGAGGGACGCGACCAGGAATACCCCGAAGTAGCCGAGCGAGTGGCCTTCTCCCAGTCCGTGTGTCTCGAGGAGTACACCGGGTCCCCGGACGACGTGCACACCGAGGATGATCACCAGCAGCACCGCCGCGATCAGCTCGACGAACACACCCACGCTGTTGATCAGCGCGGTCAACTTGACTCCGAACGCGTTCACCAGGGTGGTGAACACGATCAGCGCCCCGGCCAGCAGCACACCGTTGAGGGAGAAGTCGTGTTCGCCGGTGCCGTCGCCGACGATCTGGAAACCGGACCAGATCTGCGGGAGCGTGATCTGGTACGCCAGCGCGACCGCGCCGACGGTCACGATCGAGGAGGTCAGTAGCAGCCAGCCCGCCATCCACGATGTGGTCGGTGAGGCAAGCTTTTTCGCCCAGTTGTAGACCGACCCGGCGACCGGGTAGCGGCTGGCGAGCTCGGCGAAACAGAGCGCGACCATGAGCTGGCCGACGAAGACCATCGGCCACGACCAGGCGTAGGCCGGGCCGCCGGTGCCGAAGCCGACGTAGAAGAGCCCGAAGACACCGGTCAGGATCGAGATGTAGCTGACGCCGGCGGCAAAGCTGGCGAACTTGCCGATGCTTCGGTCGAGCTTCTGGTTGTAGCCGTACTCGTCGACGCCGCCCTCGTCGGAACCATGGTGTGACGGTTGCGTAGTGGTCATGACGTAGTCATCCGTCCGGTTAGCCTACGAGGGAACGCAGATTGTCGTTGAGGAAGACGCCGTCGGGGTCGAACTCTCGGCGCACGGCGACGAACTTGTCGTATTCGGGGTACATCTTCTCGATGCGGTCGCGGGTGAGGAAGTGGATCTTGCCCCAGTGCGGGCGGGCATCGAAGTCCTCGAGAAGCGCGTCGAGGTCGCGTAGGTAGGGCCAGTAGTCCGTGCCGGGGGCGCCGGAGACCGACAGCACGGTCGTGTCGCGCTTGTAGAACGGGGACAAGTAGGCGTCGTCGCCCTGGACCCAGCGGACCTCGATCGGGTAGCGCTCGGCGGTGTGCTTGGTCGTCAACAGGTTCTGCACGGCTTCGACTGCGGCCAAGCCCTTTTCGGCGGGTACGTAGTACTCGAGTTCGTGGAAGGGGATCATGTACCCGCCGGCGTAGATCTTGTATGCCCGGTCGGCGCGACGGTTCTCGGTGGTGACGATCTCGCCGGCCTCGTCGAGGTTCGCGGCGACGTACTTCTTGGTGTAGGTGCGGTTGACCATCGATTCACCGGCCGGGGTGGGCAGTTCGTACAGAGCGGCCGAGTCGTCGGCCTGGCACCAGATGAACGAGTAGTGCCGGTAGTCGGCGATGTTCTGGTCCCACCCGGCTTTGGTCTCGTCCCACGTCGGGAAGGTGATCTCTTCCTTGATGTGGTAGCGCGGCGACACCTCGAGTTCGACCTCGGTCATGATGCCGAGAGTGCCGATCGCGACCTGGGCGGCGCGCAGGGTGTTCAGATCGTTCTCGTCTACTTCGACAACCTCGCCGTGGCCGTTGATGATTCGGGCCCAGCGGAGACGGGAGGAGAAACTGCCCAGGTTGATGCCGGAGCCGTGGGTGGCGGTCGCGATGGCACCGGAGATCGACTGCTTGTCGATATCGCCCTGGTTCGACAGGGACAGCCCGGCGTCCCACAGGGGTGCGCCCATGTCGCTGATACGGGTGCCGCCGAGGACGCGGGCACGGTTCTTGGTGGTGTCGGTTCCGGTCACGCCGGTAAGCAGTTCGGTGTCGATGAGCACACCGCCGGTCTGCACGATCGGGGTAAAGGAGTGGCCGGCGCCGACGGCGCGGACGGGCAAACCCTCACGGATTGCGAAGCGGACGACGTCGAGGACCTCCTGCTCGTTCTTCGGGCGGACCGTGAATGCGGGCGTACAGGCCTGGTTGCCGCCCCAGTTCGTCCACGGCTTCTCGGTGACGTACGGGATCGGCGGGGTGGCGTAGAGCTTGGTAGGCATGTCTGTGTGAACCTTTACTCGAGAGGTGTGGGTGGACTATCGGGGATGGTCAGCGGTTGTGGTTGTGCATCACGTGCTTGGTGCGGGAGTAGTCGTCGAGTGCGTAGATCGACAGGTCGCGGCCGTAGCCGGACCCCTTGAAACCGCCCCACGGCACTTCGTTGGCCAGGACGAGGTGGGAGTTGACCCAGACCGTCCCGAAGTCGAGTCTGGCGGGCAGGTCGTGACTGCGGCGGGCGTTTTCGGTCCACACCGAGGCGGCGAGACCGTAGGGCACGTCGTTGGCGCGGTCGATGGCGTTGTTCTCGTCGGTGAAGGTTTCGACGGTGACGACGGGGCCGAAGATCTCTTCCCGGGAGCATTCGGCTCCGTCGGGAACGTCGACCAGGACGGTGGGCGGCACGAAGTAGCCGGGGCCGTCGATCGGGGCGCCGCCGAGTGCGGCACGGATACCCTGTTCGCTTGCCCGCGTGAGGAATCCGGAAACCCGATCGAAGTGCGCCTTCGAAACCAGGGGGCCGATCTCGATGTCGTCACCGGCGCCGGGCTCGCCGACGACCAGTGATCCGACCTCGCGGACCAGGTGCTCGGTGAATTCTTCGGCAACCGATTCGTGCACCAGCACCCGGCATCCCGCGCCACATTCCTGGCCGGAGTTCCAGTAGCCGGCCGCGCGCAGGGATGTCGCGGCCTCCTCGAGGTTGGCGTCGTCGAAGACTATGACCGGCGCCTTGCCGCCGAGTTCGAGGTGCACGCGTTTGAGGGATTCGGCTGCCTTCTGCGCCACCGCCTTTCCACTGCCGACGGATCCGGTCAGGGCGATCATGTCGATCTGGGGATGCCCGGACAGCCGGTTTCCGACGACGGGACCGTAGCCGGTGACGACGTTGAACACACCGGCGGGAAGCAGGTCCGCGACCAGTTCGGCGAACTTGAGGGTGGTCAGCGGCGTCTGCTCGGACGGCTTGATGACCATAGTGTTGCCGGCGGCGAGGATGGGGGCGATCTTCCACGCCGCCATCAGCAGCGGGTAGTTCCAGGGCGTGACGACACCGACGACACCCAGGGGTTCACGGAGGATGACCGACAGGTGCCCTTCGGCATAGTCCGCGGCAGCCTGGGAGGTGATGGCCCGGGACGCCCCCGCCATGAACCGGAACGTATCGATCGATCCGGAGACATCGTCCTGCGAAACCATCAGCGGCTTACCGGTGTTCGCCGATTCGAGCCGGGCGAGGAGGTCTGCGTTGCCGGCGAGGCGATCGGCGATCTTGTGCAGGATCTCGGCGCGTTCCTTCGGGACCAGCCGCGCCCAGCCGGCTTTCGCGGCAAGGGCTGCGTCGACCGCCTTGTCGACGTCGTCGGCGGTGCCTTCGAGAACCGTGGTGAGCACCGAGCCGTCAGCCGGGTTGACGACGTCGATGGATGCACCGCTAGCGCCGGTGACAAACTCGCCTGCGATGAAGTGCCTGCGAGGTGCAAAGTCTTCGGCCGACACGAGTGAGGTGCCGTCACCGCGACGGACCTGGGTGGGGGTCGACGCGACAGTCTGGGTCATGAAACTTGCCTTCCGCAGTGGGTGATTGTCGTGGATTCCGAAGCGCGATCCACGGGGAGTTCTACCGAGGGGAGCCATGAGGAACGGATGCGTTCCTCATCCGCCAATAAAAGATTCGAATTAAAGTTTCATATGAGCATCTTTCACTGTGATGGCGGCCACGTCAACGTTTTGCTGCAAGATCATCTTGAAAAGATCCCTTGAACTGGGAAAATTCGCTCCAGCCGAGGGCCCGACATGATGACAATCGCCGTGCGGTGCCACATTCCCCGGTTGCGCAGTAGCCCGAGCGCCTGTCGACAGAACTGTCCGGTTCCGCCCAAATCGGGCAGTTCCCCTATGCCGACGCCGGCATGGCAACACCCGTCGGCCGCGGTGCACGACCCGGTTATCAGTGGGTATCAGAGCGTCGCCCAGCCCACCCATCGGTCCACGGCGTCGAAACGGTTGGCGTGAGAAGCGCGCTCGGGTGAGGTTCCCGGCAGCCATAGCCCGGTCTCGTCGGCTGACCCGCCGCGATGCTCGTCCCGACCATGGATCTCGACCATCAGGCAGGACGAACCCCGCAGAACCGACTCGACGCAACTATCCCGATAGGAAGCGGTCTCGCGGCGCAGGATTACCGAACCCCTCCCGCAGATTGCAGATGGCGGGCTGGCCGCACCCTTCGCGCAGCTTCGCCCCTCGCGCCATGAACACCCGCCACGGAGAGAAACTGCGTCTGGTTCTGGGAGCCGGCAATGGTCAGGTGCCAGCAATCACGATAGCCCTTCTTACGGACCCGTTTGATCCGGCCGTGAACACCGAGCCGCAGCAGTAGCATCGCGACATCGTCGACCAGGCGACGGCTCGTCGACGCCGCGATGGTCGTCCATGACAAGCATCCTGAGTCGATTAATTGCTTGTTGCTACAACATGTTTCGCGATTCAGCGGCCACACGGTGGCGAGACGATTTACAACGCTGCGAAAAAGGAAACTCCGAGTACAGAACCGACGACGCACTCCGAATTCCCACGCGAGTTCGCCACGTGCTGAAGCGCTCGCAATCACAGCGGCGGCGCCACCCCAAGAGCAATGGCGCCGCCGCTCGAACTACGGCTTCGGCTACTGGTGCTTGACTTGCTGCTGCGGGTTTCGGGATCGACGGGCCTCGGTGCCGGAAATTTCAACGTCGAGAACCATACGAACGATGAGCCTTCAGCGGCGAGGCCCACCGAATACGCGACGACGCCCGGGAGAGCAGCCACTGCTCTCCCGGGCGTCGCGAACCTACGGTGTCGCCGGTCAGCCCACGGACATCGCGTCAGCAGCGTCGACCGCGGGGTAGATGGGGTACTCCACACCGGACAGGTACTGGACAGTGCGCACCACCTGGCACGAGTATCCGAACTCGTTGTCATACCAGACGTAGAGGATGGCGGTGTCGCCGTCGACGATCGTCGCGTTCGCGTCGACGATGCACGCGGCGCGCGAACCGATGAAGTCACTGGACACGGCATCGGTTGCAGCGGTGTAGTCGAGGTTCCGGCTCAGCGCTCCGGTGAGCGACTCCTGGCTGAGATGCTCGAGCACCTCCTCCTTGGTGGTCTCCCGACTCAGCTGAAGGTGGAGGATGGCGACGGACACGTCCGGAGTGGGAACGCGGATCGAGTTACCAGTGATCTTGGCCTTCAGCTCGGGGAGCGCCTTGGCGACCGCCGACGCGGCGCCGGTCTCGGTGAGCACGAGGTTGAACGGCGCCGAACGACCACGACGGTCGGCCTTGTGGTAGTTGTCCAAGAGGTTCTGGTCGTTGGTGAACGAGTGCACGGTCTCGACGTGGCCTCGCGACACACCGAACTCGTCGTCCATGGTCTTCAGCGGCGGGACGATGGCATTGGTGGTGCAGGACGCGCACGACACGATCTGCTCGTTCGGGTCGAGGTCGCGGTGATTGACGCCGTGCACGATGTTCGGGACGTCGCCCTTGCCGGGCGCGGTGAGCACCACCTTCGCGACACCGGGGCGGAGGTGCTTCGACAGTCCGTCGCGGTCGCGCCAGATTCCGGTGTTGTCGATCAGGATGGCGTTGTCGATGCCGTGCTCGGTGTAGTCGAGGCTCTCCGGGTCGTTGCTGTAAATGAACTTGATGACGTTGCCGTTGGCGATCAGCGTGTTGTTGTCGGTGTCGACCTTGATCGTGCCGTTGAACTGCCCGTGGACCGAGTCACGGCGCAGCAGCGATGCGCGCTTGGTCAGATCGTCGCTGCCACCCTTGCGGACCACCACGGCACGCAGGTTCAGCCCATTGCCCGAGCCGGCCTTCTCGATGAGCAGTCGAGCGACGAGGCGACCGATACGCCCGAATCCGTACAGGACCACGTCCTGCGGCTGCGCGGGGCTCGTCTGGGCGCCGCCGACCAGGTCGGCGAGGCTCCGTGCAACGAACTCTGGGACCGATGCTCCGTCACCGTGGGCGCGATAGGCCATCACCAGCAGTCCGAGGTCGATCTTCGAGGGCCGAAGATCGAGGTGAGTGAGCGCTTCGAGGAAGGGGAACGTCTCCTCGACCGACAGTTCATCGCCGCTGATCTGCCGGGCGAAACGATGGGTTCGCAGGATACTGATGACCGATTTGTTCACCAGGGAGCGACTGTGAAGCAGAATGGTCACCGAGTGTCTACGGTGTAGACCGCCGATGATCGGGATCATTGCCTCCGCGAGAGCTTCCTCGGAGTTCCACTGGGCCAGTTCCACTGTGCTCACTGCGCTTGTCTGCCTTCCCGGCTCATGTGGCGTGTCCTTGCGTCGGATGCCGGCGAGCGCAACCGCTCCACCAGCGGTGACCTGGATCACCGGACCCGGTTTCGCGGCTCGCGGACACCGGCGCGCCCGACGCACACATCATATGGAAGCGTTTCGTCGGGCCGACAAGCCGGTCGCCGAAACGTCCGGTGGGACGAGACGCCGGCAGGCAACAGGCCGAGTGTAGGAGGAGGGGAGTGCGGCGGCAGCAAGCAGGCAAGCTGCCGACTGCTTGCTGCTGTAGGTTCCCGATCTGGTGGTTCGTCAAGCAATCGGGGCCCGACAAAGTCGGTACTCGGTCCACGACCGGATCGGTGACTCACGACCGGATCAGGAGCAAACCGAGTTTTCGGTTCGGCACGAGCATTGCGCCCCGCATGTACGCCCCGATCGCTGCGTTCGGCCCTGCATGACTGCGGTGATCGGTGCCGTTCACCGCGAAGTACCGCAACGCCGTGAACCGAAGACTCGATCCAGTTCAACCACGACCCGTAGGTCGGTAAGAACACGAGTTCGACATCGTTGCCGGCCACCGACGCACGGCCGGATGTCGGTGCGGGGAGAAGTTATCGAGGGTCCAACGGGCGCGAAGAGACTTCGGAAACTCGAGGAACTCGCCCGATTGCTTACGCGGCCTGATCCGGTAATACATTCTGCCGCTGCCCAAATCGAGGGCAGCGAGCATGTGCATCACTCCGTCGTAACGGTGATACGTCGCCCGCAAGCGGAGCGGATGCGTCGCCGGCCGCCAACACCCGCCCTTGCGGGGTTGCAGGTTCAGCGGCCCGAATTCGTCGACGCACACCACCCGCCCGTCGGTTGGTCGGCGGGTCATCGGAGAGAGAACCCGAAGACTTTCCCTCGACCCGAGACTGGAGGTCACTATCCCCGCCGACCGCAGCTCCGGCGCCTACCGCCGCGCACTCCACAGCATGGGCCTGAGCGAATTCTTCACCGCCTGACCGGGTGGCACTGCGGGATTGTCGCCGAGGGTGGGGCCGGGCTCGGGGGACCGGGTGTGCACTGGACGTGTGGTAATCGACCGGTCGGTGGCGAACGGTTCCCGAGTCGGCAAAGGAAGCTTGATCGGGTCGGGACTGAATGTAGTGTTTACCTCATGGCGACACGCACGCTCGCTCGATTCCTGTGTACGGCGATGCTGGCGTTTGCGGCGCTGCTTGTCGTACCCGTCGAACCCCCGCTCGCGTCCGCCCAGCCATGTCCCGACGTCGAGGTGGCGTTCGCCCGTGGTACGGATCAACCGGACGGCGTGGGCATCACAGGACTTTCATTCGTCGAATCGCTGCGCTTGTTCGCGGGCGCGCGGTCGATCGGGGTGTACGCCGTCAACTACCCTGCCGGTAGCAATTTTGATGATCGGCAAGCGTTCGTCCGCACCTTCGTCGACGGGATGCGGGACATGCATTCTCGGATTCAGTTCATGGCGACAAATTGCCCCGGCACGAGGATGGTAGTGGGCGGTTACTCTCAAGGTGCGGCTGTGGCAGGGTTTGTCACCGCAGACGGAAATCCAGCCGGATTACCCACGGAGTTAGGCCTACCCGGGCCGTTATCGCCGGATGTGGCGAGCCACGTTGCCGCGGTCGTCTTCTTCGGAAAACCGTCGGAGCGGTTTATGCGTGATGCAGGCAGTCCGCCGATCGTTGTCGGGCCGCTGTACGGTCCTAAGGCAATCGATTTGTGCGCTCCCGGCGACAACATCTGCGATGGTGCCCCTCTGGGGCGCCCCAATGCCGTGCACGCGTTGTATCCCGTGAACGGGATGACCATTGCGGCTGCACAGTTCGCCGCCGCTCGCCTCTAGTCGGTCCGCGGGCTTGGTGCATCGCCTCAGATCTCGAGGATGGGCTGGCGCGCGTCGGACGCGCCTCGATGGAGATCACCTGATCGCGGACAGGGAGATCAGCTGTCCGCAGGCGGGGGATCAACTGTCAGCCCGCCGGGACGCCCTCCTGTGCCTTGGCGTGAGACCCCGCGTTTCGCGCGCGAGAGTCCGCTGCCCGCGAGCCGCAGGCGTTCGTGGGCCGGGTCGCGCCGGAACCGCGGGGTGGGTGTCCGCGTCAGGAGGAGCCGAACATCGGCGGCGGAGACATCCTGAAGGGTGCCGGCGGGTTATTTTGCTCGCGGTTCCGATCCCGTTGCATTTGGCCGCCATTGTTGCCGCACATGTTCATCTGCTGCTGAATTTGGTCCGGCGGCAGCAGCCAGTTGTTGTTGGGATCGCACGGGTCCTGCCCCGGCGGGGCGGTCGATGCGGCGGCGGACGCCACCGCGGGTGCGGCGACCGAGGCCACCGCGGGTGCGGCGGCGAGTCCCGCCGGTAACGTGACGATCGATCCGGCCACCGCTAGCCTGATCAGAAGGCTTTTCGTGCGTGCCTTCGTGGTTGTGTTCATTGTCGGTGCTCCATCGGCATGAATTGAAGCCGTCGGATACGGCACCCCGCGAGTGACGCCGTTCGCGCGTTGATCGTGAGCCAGCATCGTGCCGTGTCGCGCTGCTGTTGTACGTGACCGCCTCGGTTGCCCCGGATGCCCGCTCAGTGTGGCGCTCCAAGGCAGCCCGATTGCGAGTCCATTCCCATCATATCTTTTGAGCTGTCGCGCGGCCCGCGGGGATTCGCGCATTTCGATACGACTGGAACGGCCGCCCCGGTCGACTCCTGGGCCACTAGATGATTGATTCCTTGAACGGATCAGTGGTCGTAGGCGATCAATGATCGCTTGGCAGTGGCGCCGATGTTCCAGTTGTGCCAGATGCCGGCGGCCATCGCCAGCACACGCTGGGCGACGCGGGCGAACACCCCGTGCGTGGTACGGCCACCGTGTTCCTCCAGGCCAAGCTGCCCTTTCAACGTGTGGTTGACCGATTCGATCCACTGCCGTACCCCGCCGAGATTGCCGTTCTTGTACGTTTCGTCCTTACGGTCCGGGCGTAGCAGCTGCAGGCCCATCGCGGCGGTGGTGGCGGCGAACTGTGCGCCGGAAAAGCCTTTGTCGGCGAGCAAGATCTGCCCCGACCGAATCAGGTGATGATCGCGTTCGAGCAGCGCGGTCACCACCTCACGCTCACCGAGCTTCGGATTCGCCAGGCACCACATGATCGGCATCCCGTCGCCCGCACAGACCAGATACAGCTTCAGCCCCCAGTAGAAGCGCGAATGGGAAGCGCAATAGCCGTAGCCGGCGTGTCCGGCCAGGTCCGACCGTTTCACCGTTTCACGAGACATCCCGCAGGGCACCGGGGTGGCGTCGGTGATCCACAAATCGTCGAACCAGGATGGTGAGATCCGCGCCAGCGTCTGAATTGCCTTGCACAGCAACCCTCGTGCCGCCCTGACACGTTTGTTGTAGTCCGACTGTCCGGGAATGTAGGGAAACAGGGCACGCAACTCGACGCTGTGGTGGGCGTGCCGGATCCACCGGCGTTCACAATCGAACCCGAGCAGCATCTGTGCCACGGCCAGGGTGAGCAGTTCGGCATCGCTGAGCACGGGCCGCCGACCCCGACCGGAGCGAGGTTCGACGACATGATCGTCGATGAGCACATACAGTTCGGTCAGGAGGGTTTCCAGTTCTTTGGTCACGCTTTGATCTTGGAAACCCTCCGCCTACTCCTCCTCCGCGACACGCTTCAAGGAATCAACCATCTAGTAGCCGATCGACGGCAGCCACGCGCCTTGCGGCTCGTTGTAGAGCCCGGTCGTCATCAGCGTCGACTGCTGGACGAGCTGCAGCCCGGCATCGAAGCACCAGGCCATGAGGCGGGTATTGCGTGAGGGCACGAGGAACCCGAGTCCGGTGAACTCGTCGGCGCCGGCCAGCAGTGCGATGACGTCGTCGTCGGCCTGGCCAACCGCATGCCAGATGTAGCCGAAACCCGTCGCATAGCCGGTGATCCGGCCGCCACGCTCGACCACGCGGGCGGTTCCGGCACCGACCCACTGCTGCAGCTCGCCGTGGCGGTCGTGGCCGTGCACCTGCCGACAGATCTCGTCGCAGGCGGCGATGTCGTCCGGTGTCGCTGCACGTACGACTGCGCCGGGTATCGCGGACCCATGTGCTGTTCCCTGGAAGACGGACAACAGCTCACGGACGGCAAAGCCGAGCTTGGCGTACAGGGAGAAGGACCGATAGTTGTACGTCGTCTGTACCAGCCGCACGCCCGCGACCTCACGCTCTCGCGATCGCTCGAGCAGAGCATTCATCAGCGCACGGCCCGCCCCCGCGTCCGATGCCACCGGGTCGACACTGACGGGTCCGATGCCGACGATCTTTCCGCGCTCGTCCTGTAGGGCACTGCCGACGATGTGGCCGTCACGCTCGGCAACCAGGCCGTAGATGCCGTCGGTGTCCAGCATCGCCTTGATCTGGAAGTCGGCGAGTTCGGGTGTGCCCGCTTCGATCGGAAAGTGATGGCGCGTGGCGAGCGCCTCGAAGGCGTCGAACATGATTCGCCCACACATCTGGGCATCGTCCGGCGTCGCCTCGCGGATCTGCAGCTCGGTCATTGACCTATTGTCGCGCGTGCGTTGCCGACGGTGACCGCTAATGGCGGCTTCAGAGGTGGGTTCATCTGTTGAGGCAACGGCCGACGCTCCACGGGGCGCGGGCGCCAGACGTTGTGGGCTGTGCCCGTCAACGGTTGTCCGTTGTGCGGCAATGGTGCTGGGGTTGATCGGTCGTCTATCGCAGCGGTGGTCTCCCTGGCGTATCGGCGCGATTCGTGGCGGCATTGTTTGATCCCGGACGGGGATCGGATCAGTCCTTGGCTGTTATGTGGGTTGGCTAGCGTGGGGGTTTGTGACAGCAGGTAGTGCGCGGCGTGCGCACAAGATGGCGCCCAGCCCCGAGGTTGCGCTCGACTTCGCTCGGGAATGGGTCGAGTTCCTCGATCCCGACGACGCCGAGCATCTCATCGCCGCGGACATGACGTGGCTGCTCTCACGCTGGACCTGTGTGTTCGGCACCCCGGCCTGCCAGGGCATCATCGCGGGCCGACCCGACGACGGCTGCTGCTCGCACGGCGCGTTCTTGACCGACGAGGAGGATGTCGAGAGGTTGCACGAGTCGGTGAAGCTGCTCAGACCTGAGGATTGGCAGTTCAGGAAGGAGGGTCTCGGGGAGACGGGGTACATCGAGGAGGATGAGCTCGAGGACGAGCCGGCGCTGCGTACCCGCCGCTACAAGGGCGCGTGCATCTTCCTCAACCGTCCCGGCTTCGAGGGTGGGATCGGGTGCGCGTTGCATTCGATGGCGCTGCGGCGTGGGATCGAGCCGCTCGAGGTGAAGCCGGACGTGTGCTGGCAGCTGCCGATCCGGCGGACCCACGAATGGGTGGAGCGACCCGACGGTGAGCAGGTCCTGAAGACGACGATCACCGAGTACGACCGCCGCGGTTGGGGTGAGGGCGGCGCGGATCTGGACTGGTACTGCTCCGGCTCGCCGGATGCGCATGTCGGCGCCAAGGCGGTGTGGGAGTCGTATGCGCCGGAGCTCACCGAGTTGCTCGGTGAGGCCGCGTATCGGGAGTTGGCGCGGCTGTGCAAGCGACGCGAAGGTCTCGGCCTGATCGCCGTGCACCCGGCGACCGCGGTCGCCGAGAAGAATTCCCGGTAACGGAGCGGCGAACCCTGAGGATGGCGACCCCGGTCACCCCGGGTTGACGTACCGGCGGACACTCTCGGCGTCGCGTCACAGATGGGCTCCGGCGGCGGGGGGAACTCGGCGCCGGAGCCGGCGGGGTCACATCCAGGGCATGTCGGGGTCGAGGGAATGGGAGATCACGCCGTCGTCGGGTTCGAGGGGGTAGTTCGCGGCGTGGTACGGGGCGCTGGAGGACCCGAAGAGGTCGACGCCGCCCGGCTCGGTGAGTGTGGTGCCCGGTTCGTAGAGTTCGACCTGCTCGGGAACGTCCTCGTCGGGGGCATCGCAGGCGACCATGGGCCACGCGTTGGCGCATCCGATGCGGTCGCGCACCTGGACGGCGTACGGGACCTGCGGGGCGGCGCCATCCGCGGGTGCGGCGGCGGCGGTGGCGCCCTGGGCCAGCACGGCACCGAAGCCGAGGGCGACGCCGATCGCTGCTGAGGCTGCGGTGCGTGTTGTGATCGAGGACATTCTGTGGCTCCTGAAGTTCGGGGGTGGTTCTCGGACGACCACTAGTTTTCGCCGGAAGCCGCCGTTCGATAACACCCCCGAGGGGGTGATCGGCGACCCGGCAGGGGGTGGAAGATCACCCCTGGGTGGCGGTTCCGGGGGTACCGCACGACCTCGTTTTCGACTACCCGGAACAGATGTGGCCGACTTCTCACAGGGCCACAGGCAGTCGCTGCACCGAAGTCGGACAGATCGACCCCCCGCCCGTGAGCACGACTCCGCGCGCACCCCCGCCCGCCGTCGAGCCGAATCGCTCGTCATCGACCATGTCGAAAATGCAGAGGGCTGGACCACGGGGGCGATGTCGCGGATTACCGGTTCAGCGCAGTGGACCGCCCTCATCCTCTGTGCAGCGGAGGGCGGCGTCTGCAGCGGAGGGCGGCGCCTCAGATGGCTGCTGCCTAACCTCTCGCCATGTCCACGAACTTGGACAGGTGAAGCTGGTGCGCCACAGTGATCGTCGCGGTCGGGCCGTTTCGGTGCTTGCCGAGGATGAGGTCGGCCTCGCCGCCGCGGGGGTCGTCGCGTTCGGTCGCGTCGGGGCGGTAAAGGAGGATCACCATGTCGGCATCCTGCTCGAGCGATCCCGATTCACGCAGGTCAGCAACCTGCGGGCGCTTATCTTGCCGCTGCTCGGGACCACGGTTCAGCTGGCAGATCGCGACCACGGGAACTTCGAGTTCCTTCGCCAAGAGCTTGAGGCTTCGGGAGAATTCGGAGACTTCCTGCTGACGCGACTCAACCTTCTTACCCGAGCTCATCAGCTGCAGGTAGTCGATGACGATCAGTTTGATGTCGTGTTTCTGCTTGAGCCGCCGCGCTTTTGCACGGATCTCCATCATGGTCAGGTTGGGGGAGTCGTCGATGAACAGCGGCGCCTCACTGATCTCACTCATACGGCGAGCGAGTTTCGTCCAGTCGTCGTCGGTCATCTTGCCGGAGCGCATGTCGCCGAGTTTGATCTTCGCCTCCGCCGACAGCAGACGCATGACGATCTCGGTCTTGCTCATCTCGAGGGAGAACATGACGCTGGCCATGCCGTGCTTCACCGAGCAGGAACGCAGGAAGTCCATGCCGAGCGTGGAGTTGTGGGTGGGCACCATCGAACGACCCGCCAGATACAGATGGTCGGCATTGTCGACCTCGACGCACCGCACTGCGACACTGTCGATCGGACGTACCGCGACGATGCGGCGGAAACCACTCACCTCGCCGCGAAGTTCCTTGTGCTGGATGGCCTTCCGATGAAGCTGGAACACCTCGTCGTCGGCGTAGAACGTGACCCCGCCGTCGATCGGACGGCAGTCGTATCCCAGGCTGACGACGAGTTCGGCGAGATCCTGCGACAACGGGGGATTCCCGGTCTGGAACCGCACCGCGCCGTCGTCGGCGACCGACCCTGCGGCATCGAGCAGGCCGGCCAGCAACTCGCGACGCTCCGATTCCGACCCACGCAACAGTTCCGCCGGGATTCGCTTGCCCCCGACAGTGAGCGAGGCGCCCAGGGCGTAGGGGTCGACGTGCACGGTCGACGTCGGCAGCTGCAACGCGCGTGTGTGCGCGACCTTGTGCCCGAGGTCGATCGATCCGGCGATCTGAGCGGTGGTGCGCACGGCGCCCCGCCCGTCGACGCCCGTCAACCACTGATGCTGCTCGTCGGCGACGAGGACGGTGCCGTCGGAGAACTCCACCTCGTAGCAGGGCCGGCCGACCATGACGTCGGTGGCGGCAACGACGCGGGTGGGCTTGCCGTCGGCGTCGATGAGGTGGTCGCCGACCTGGACGTCACCCATGGTGGTCCAGCCGGTGGGCGTGGCCAGGGGAGTGTCGAGGGCGAGCGCCTTACCTACACCGGGCCGCGCCGCGACGATGATCATCTGCCCGGGGTGGAGGCCGTTGGTGATCTCGTCGAGTTCGACGAAGCCGGTGGGCACGCCGAGGGAGATGCCGCCGCGGCTGGCGATGGAGTCGATCTCGTCCATCGTGGGCTGCAGGAGCTCCTCGAGGGGGACGAAGTCCTCGGTGGTGCGGCGTTCGGTGACCTCGAAGATCTCGGCCTGCGCACGGTCGACGACCTCGGCGACGTCCTGTCCGTCGGCTCCGGTGTAGCCGTACTGGACGATGCGGGTGCCTGCGTCGACGAGGCGACGCAGGATGGCCTTCTCCGCCACGATCTCGGCGTAGTAGCCGGCGTTGGCGGCGGTGGGCACCGTCTGGGTGAGCGTCACCAGGTAGGGCGCGCCGCCGATGCGACGGAGCTCACCGCGGCGATCCAGTTCCGCGGACACCGTCACCGGGTCGGCGGGCTCACCGCGACTGTAGAGGTCCAGGATCACGTCGTACACCGACTGATGCGCGGGACGGTAGAAGTCGCCGGGACGGAGCACCTCGAGCACGTCTGCGATGGCGTCCTTGCTGAGGAGCATGCCGCCGAGCACCGACTGCTCCGCCGCCATGTCCTGCGGGGGCTGCCGACCGAACTCTTCACCGGGCTCCGCGTCGGGCGGACCCGGGTATTCGGAATGGCCCCGATCGTCTACTACAGCCACTCGACCGACCTTCCCCATCACTGTTGCGCCGCCCCGGGAAAAGCTTCCCGGTGTTGGTGCTACGAACTCTTTGTACTCGCCCCCACCGACAACCTTCGCAGGCTCTTCCTGGCAGCCGGCGTCGTGATCGCGAGACACGCCGGGACGACGTTAGGGATTAGCTACCCGGTGTTCAAACCAGCCTGTGTACACAGCTGGGGACAAATTGTGTAAACCGCTGGGTACGTTTGTTAACCCCATGGGGACAACCTGAGGATAAGTGCATATCACAATCCCAAGTACCCAGCTCAGAGCCGTTTTTTGGATTCTCACAACTGTGGATGAAAACCCGTTCGGCGTGTCTTTCGCGTTGACGACTCGGGCGTGTTGAGTTGGTCGCCCCCGGGTGGCAATATGATTCACCTCACAGATCTCCGGCGCGGGCGGCTAACTTCCAGACACACCTGGAAGCCGCTCCTCTGCATGCTTCACACCCGCGAAAACGGGCCGGAGAGGGCGGCTGAGAGCCGGAATCGACAAGCGCAGGCCCCCCGCACGCCAAGGCGTCCGGGGGGCCTGTGTGTGAACGGGTCGACTAGGCGCCGACGACGTTCAGGTGGAACTTCGCAACCACGTCGGGGTGCAGGTTCACGACGACGGCGTGCTTGCCGGTCGCCTTGATGTGAGCCTTCGGCAGCTCCAGGCTGCGCTTGTCGACGACGGGTCCACCGGCAGCCTTGATGGCAGCGGCGACGTCGGCGGCGGTAACCGAACCGAAGAGCTTGCCCGAGTCACCGGCGGTCTTGACCGTCAGCGAGATGTTCTCGATGCCCTCGATGGCGGCCTTGAGCTCCTTGGCGTGGTCGAGACCGCGCACGGCGCGGGCTTCCTGCGCACGACGGATGCCTTCGACCTGCTTCTCGGCGCCACGGGTGGCGACGATGGCCAGGCCGCGGGGCAGCAGGTAGTTGCGGCCGTAGCCGTCCTTGACCTCGACGGTGTCGCCAGGCGCACCGAGGTTGTCCACGTCAGCGGTGAGGATGAGCTTCATGTCTTTCCTCCCTTTCCTTAGCGAGCCACGGTGGCGTAAGGCAGCAACGCCACCTCACGTGAGTTCTTGACGGCAATGGCAACGTCGCGCTGGTGCTGGACGCAGTTGCCGGTGACACGGCGCGCACGGATCTTGCCGCGGTCGCTGACGTACTTACGCAGCAGCGTCGTGTCCTTGTAGTTGATCTGCGTGTTCTTCTCTTTGCAGAAGATGCAGATCTTCTTCTTCATTACCTTGTCGCGCAAGGGCGGCTTCGGCATTTGTTTGCTCTTTTCTGGATGTTCCGATCAGGTACGGATCAGAACGGGGGTTCGTCGCTCCCACCACCAGAGCCTCCGAAGGAGCCGGACGCCTGCGGCGCGCTGCCCCACGGATCATCTCCGCCGGTATTGGATTGCGGACGTCCGCCGCCCGATCCGCCGGAGGAACCGAAGCCTCCACCGCCGCCGCCACCACGGTTGGCCTTGTTGACCTTGGCCGTGGCGTACCTCAGCGAGGGGCCGATCTCGTCGACCTCGAGCTCGACGACAGTGCGCTTTTCACCTTCACGAGTTTCGTAGGAGCGCTGCTTGAGCCGGCCGCTCACGATCACTCGCGAGCCACGGGTCAAACTCTCCGCGACGTTCTCGGCTGCCTCGCGCCAGATGTTGCAACGCAGAAACAGTGCTTCGCCGTCTTTCCATTCATTGGTCTGACGGTCGAAGGTGCGGGGCGTGGACGCGACAGTGAAGTTCGCGACCGCGGCACCCGCGGGGGTGAATCGAAGCTCCGGATCAGCCGTCAAGTTTCCGATGACGGTGATGACGGTGTCGCCTGCCATATGGTTCCTCCTGCAGAATGTGGAGTTCGGTTGGGCACGAGCCTAGGGCTGGTGACCGACAGAAATCACTTGTTGTGGCGCAGAACCTTCGTACGCAGCACCGACTCGTTCAGACCGAGCTGACGATCGAGCTCCGCGACGGTGGCGGGCGTAGCGCTGATGTCGATCACCGCGTAGATGCCTTCGCTGTGCTTCAGGATCTCGTAGGCGAGACGACGCTTACCCCAGACATCGACCTTGTCGATCTTGCCGCCGTCCTGGCGAACAACATTGAGGAACGTATCCAGCGAAGGAGCAACAGTGCGCTCGTCCAGGCTGGGGTCAAGGATGACCATCAATTCGTAATGACGCATAAGACCTCATCACCTCCTATGGACTAGTGAAAACGGCCACGGACTGTCCGTGGCAGGAGGGTCGTTGCGTCAGCAACCTTTGCAGGGTACACGACGAGCCCCTGACCAGCGAAATTGGGCAATGCCCTGTGCGCCTTTTTGGTAGTTGTGGCTACCAGAAAGGCGCACAGGGCGCGGAGCGCCCTAGTGTGGATTCATGCATATCGGAGCTCGGCAGCGGTCGCCGATCACGGCGGTCGTCGTCGGGTTGGCGGGCCTCGCCATGCTCGCCGGCTACCTGCAGAAGGCGCGGTGCGCGGGGGCGCCGTTCGACGGCGTCGGGCGCAGCCTGATCTTCGACCGCATCAAGGACACGCAGGTCTGCTATTCCGACATCCAGTTCCTGTGGCTCGGCCGCGACGTCAACCTGCACGTTTTCCCGTACATCACCGGGGGGATCAACGCCGACGGCGTCCTCACCGGCGGCACCGTCGAGTACCCGGTGCTGAGTGGCGTGCTGATGTGGCTCGGCGGCATCGGTTCGCACACCGACGCCGACTTCCTGCTGCACTCGGCGCTGATCCTCGCGCCGTTCGGCCTGCTCACGGCGTGGATGCTGGGACGGCTGGCCGGCTGGTGGGCGCTGCTGTGGTCGGCGACGCCGCCGCTGGTGCTGTACGCCTTCCACAACTGGGAACTGCCGGTGGTCGCGACGTCGGTGGCCGCGATCTTCGTCATGACACTCGAACGGATCCCGCTCCGCACCCGCGCTGTCCTCGCGGCGGTGCTCCTCGCCGTCGGGTTCTGCCTGAAGCTGTATCCGGGTGCGTTCGTGCTGCCGCTGATCGCGTACGTCCTCACCCGGAACGGCACCGCGGAGCGACGCTACGACGTGCGCGGCGCAGTGCTGGTCGCGGTCGCCGCGATCACCACGGTGGTGGCGGTGAACCTGCCGTTCGCCCTCATCTCCTACAGCGGGTGGCGGGCGTCGTTCACGTTCCAGGAGAACCGTCAGGCCGATCTCACCACCAACTCCATCTGGTACTGGGGGCTGCGTCCGCTGTTCGGACCGGTCGCCGACGACGTTCCGCTGCCCGCGTACGACCAGACGGTGAGCCTGCTGTCGCCGCTCCTCGTGTGCGCCGCGTTCGCGATCGCCCTGCGGCTCGGCTGGTTGCGATTCCACCGCGACGGCGTGTACCCGTGGATCGCCGTCAGCGCCGCCATGCTGTGCGGATTCCTGCTGCTACACAAGGTGCATTCGCCGCAGTACACGCTGTGGCTGATCCCGTTCTTCGTGCTGCTGCGCGTCCCGTGGGGGCTCGTCGCCGCGTATCTCGTGGCCGACCTGTCGATGGGGATCGGCGTCTTCAAGTACTTCGGCGCCCTCGCCGCCCAGACGGACGCGTCGACGTTCGAGGTGCTGGTGAAGTTCGGGGTGTGGGGTCGGGCGGGACTGCTGGTGGTGCTGTTCTTCGTGTTTCTGCGCGCGACTCTGCGGCATCCGCCCGTCCGCGGGCGCACCGGTCCGGGGTCCGGCAGGCGGCCGATGCTGAAATCTCCCGAGCCGGCGCGATGAGCGAATCCTGGTTCGCGCATCCCACTCTCACCGGACGGCACGTACGCCTCGAACCACTGGGCGAGAACCACGTCGACGGCCTGCTGGACGCGGTCGACGACCCGCGCATCTTCCACTGGACGTCCGTCGCCATCGCCGACCGTGACGACGCCGCGGCGTTCGTCCGCGGCGCCGACGAGGATCCGACCCGGTTGGCGTACGCGCAGATCGACGTTGCCGCCGGGCGGATCGTCGGTTCGACGTCGCTGTATCTGATCGACCCGAAGAACCGCAGTCTCGCGATCGGGCACACCTGGTTGTCGCGTTCCGCGCAGGGAACGCTGATCAATCCGGAATCGAAACTGCTGTTGCTGCGGCGGGCGTTCGAGGACCTCGGCGCCGTCCGCGTCGAATGGCACACCGACGAGCGCAACGCCCACTCCCGCGGCGCCATCGCCAAGCTGGGTGCCGAGTTCGAGGGCATCCTGCGCAAACACCGGCGCCGCCGCGACGGATCGTGGCGCAACACCGCCCTGTTCTCGATGGTCGACGAGGAATGGCCGCGCCTCTGCCCCCGACTCGAGGCGCGAGTCGAGGGCTGACGCGGGCGGGTCACGTCACAGGACGGGCGCGGTGGCCGTCACCCGCTTCACGAACTCGACGACGGCCGAGCGCATTTCGCTGCTGCGCGGAACCGCCCCGGACATCCAGAACGCGCCGTGGAGGAGTCCGTCGAAGCGGATCGCCTCCGTGTCGACACCCGCCTGCCGCAGCGCCCCGGCGTACGCCTCGGCCTCGTCGCGGGCCACCTCGTTCTCGGTGGTGAGCACGAGCGCGGGCGGAAGTCCCTCGAGGCTCGCGGCGCGGCTCGGGACGGCGTACGGATGAGTCGCGTCCTCGGGCGACGACAGGTAGTTGCCCCAGAACCAGTCGAGGTCTCCCGCACCGATCACGTATCCCTCGGCGAACTCCCGCCGGGAGGGGAACTCCGCGTTCGGGTCGATCACCGGATAGATCAGCACCTGCCCTCGCAGCCGCGGCCCGTCCTCGTCGCGTGCGCGCAGCGCGGTGACCGCCGCCAGGTTGCCGCCGGCGCTGTCACCCATGACGACGACGTTGCCGGGGTCACCGCCGTACGTCCCGACGTTGGCCGCCACCCACTGCAGGGCGGCCGCCGCGTCGTCGGCGGCGGCCGGGAACCGGTGTTCCGGGGCGCGCCGGTACGTCGCGGCGACGACGATCGCGCCTGCGCCGTTCGCGACCGCGCGTGCGGGTTCGTCGACGACGTCGAGGTCGCCGGCGACGAATCCGCCGCCGTGGAAGTACAGGACCACCGGGTGCGGCGCCTGCCCCTCGGGGATGTAGACCCGCAGCGCGATCTGCGCTCCGCCGCTCTCGTAGTGCGCGTCCACCACGCGGGCGACGGGTTCGGGCGGCGCCTGCAGTCCGGTGAACGTCGCCACCACCGCCCGCACCTCCTCCACGGTGCTGTGCTCGAACGCCTTCAGCCCCTGCGCCTGTAGTCCGGCGATCAGGTCGGCTGCGTGTGAATCGAGTGCCATGTCGGTCTCCTCTGTCGGGGTTCGGGGTCAGGACACTGTGGAAGCCCGGCGGACACGCTGCCCGGCGGCGGAGGCGACGCGCGCCCCCGCCCGGGTGAGTGCGAAGCCGGAGTAGCCGCCCGCCACCACCTCGTCGCACGTCGCCCGGTAGGTGGGGGCGCCGCCGAGGTAGACCATGCAGGCACGAGGCTTGCCGGGAATGTTCGCGCCCATGTACCACGAGTTCGTCTCCGGCAGCAGGGTCTGGTTCGCGATGTCGTTGGTCAAAGCACCCCACTCGCTTTCGGACTGTGCAGTGGGCTCGATGACGTCGAGGCCACGCCGGTCCAGGTAGTCGATCGCATCGGTGGCGAAGTCGACGTGGTCCTCGATGGCGAGTGGCATGTTGTAGAGCACCGACGGCGACTGCGGCCCGGTGATGACGAACAGGTTCGGGAACTCGTTGACCATGATGCCGAGGTACGTCCTGGGTCCGTGCTCCCACTTCTCGGCCAACGGCAGACCACCCCGACCGCGGATGTCCATCGCCATCAGCGGGCCGGTCATGGCGTCGAATCCGGTTGCGAGCACGATGGTGTCGACCTCGTAGACGCGGTCACCGACCCGGACTCCGGTCGGCGTGATCTCGTCGATCGGCGTGGTCTTCACGTCGACGACGCTCACCGAGTCGCGGTTGAACGCCTCGTAATAGTTGGTCTCGAGCGGGGGACGCTTGGTGCCGTACGCGTAGCCGGTCGGGGCCAGTGTCGCCGCCTTCGCCGGGTCCTGGACCCGCTCGTGGATCCGGTCGCGGATGTAGTCGGCGATCGTGTCGTTGGCTTCCTTGTCGAACAGGATGTCCTGGTAGGAGTCGATGAACAGTCGGAACCCTCCGGCGTTCCAGCGCTCGTCGAACGTGCGGCGGCGCTCCTCGGCGTCGACGGCGAGCGCGGACGGCTGCACCTGAGTGAACGGGACGCCGAGGAAGTGGTTGCGCGCCGCGGTCCGCACGTCCGCGTAGTTGCTCTTGATGTCCGCGACTTCGTCCGGGTCGATCGGGCCGTTGCCGAGGGGGGTCGCGAAGTTGGGGGTGCGCTGGAAGACGACCAGTTCGGCCGCGTCGTCGGCGATGAACGGGATGGCCTGGATGCCGCTGGCCCCGGTCCCGATCACGGCAACCCGCTTGCCGGTGAAGTCGGCGCCCTCACGCGGCCAGTTGCCGGTGAGCAGCACCTCCCCGCGGAAGTTGTCGATGCCACCGAACTCCGGCGTCTTCGGCACCGACAGATTGCCCGCCCCGGAGATGAAGTACCGGCTGCGGACGACGCCGCCGTCGTCGGTGCGGACCGTCCACACCGAGTCCTCGTCGTCCCAGTGCACGCCGACCACCCGGGTGTCGAACGTGATGTCCTTCCGCAGGTCGAAGCGGTCGGCGACGTGTTCGAGGTAGCGGAGGATCTCCGGTTGGCCGGCGAACCTCTCACTCCACTGCCAGTCCTGCTGCAGATCCTCGTCGAACGAGTACGAGTAGTGGACGCTCTCGATGTCGCAGCGCGCTCCCGGGTACCGATTCCAGAACCAGGTGCCGCCCACGTCCGAACCGGCCTCGAACACCCGCGTCGACAGCTTCATCGTGTCGCGCAATTTGCGGAGCGCGTAGAGGCCGGCGAACCCGGCACCCACGACGACGACATCGACGTCGGCGGAAGAATTGGTCTTTGACATGTGTTGGGCTCCTCGGGGCGATGGGTTCCGGCTGGAGTCGAGCGGGCAACCGGGGTATGCCAACGACAATGACCCACGTCACAGCACCCCCACACGGGGTAAAACACCCCCTTGATTACCTGTGTTGTCCGTCACAGCAGGTGGGAGTAGGTTCGTGCCACACCTGGCCGACCGGACACGGGAGACATCCACTGACTCGCTCGAGAGAACTCACCAGGTCGATGACCAGCTTCATCGGCCGGCGGCGCGAGATCGAGGAAGCCCGCGCCCGACTCCAACAGTCCCGGCTGGTGTCGCTGCTCGGCGCGGGCGGCGTGGGCAAGACGCGGTTGGCCGAGGAACTCGCGGTCCGCTCGGCGCGCGCCTTCCGCGACTCGGTCCGGTGGATCGACCTCGCGCCCGTCCGCGATCCCGACGCACTGCCTTCCGCCGCCGCGGCCGCCCTCGGCGTCACCGACCAGTCGAGCCGTGCGGTGATGGACAAGGTGATCGACCAACTGCAGTCCCGGCACCTGCTGATCGTCCTCGACAACTGTGAGCACCTATTGTCCGCCGCAAGCGAATTCGTCGGCACCGTCCTCGCCTCGGCACCGGAGGTCCGGATCCTCACCACGAGTCGCGAACCGCTCGGAATCGCCGGCGAATTCACGTACCTCCTTCCGCCGCTGAGCACTCCGGGTGATATCGAGGGCTGCCGCGCAGCGGACATCGCCCCGTTCGAATCGGTGTCGTTGCTCGTCGAGCGCGCGCAGGGCGTCGTCGCCGACTTCCGCCTCACCGACGCGAACGCCCCCGCCATCGCGCAGTTGTGCAACCAGCTCGACGGGATCCCGCTCGCCATCGAACTCGCCGCGGCCCGGATGCGGTCGCTGTCCGCGTCGCAACTCGTCGAACGCCTCGACCAGCGTTTCGCGCTCCTCACCGGCGGCGACCGGGCGGCACTGCCCCGTCAGCAGACGCTGCGCGCCCTCATCGACTGGAGTTACGAACTGTGCTCGGACACCGAGCGGTTGCTGTGGTCCCGGCTCGCCGTGTTCCCCGGAAGCTTCGATCTCGACGCCGCGGAGGCGATCAGCGGGTTCGGTGCGCTGTCGGACTCACCGGTCATCGACGTCCTCGATCGGCTCGTCGGGAAATGCCTTGTCACCGTCGACCGTTCGACCGAGCGACTCCGCTACTCGCAACTGATGACGGTTCGGGAGTACGGGCACGAGCTCCTCGAGCTGAGCGGGGAGCGCGACGAGATGTACCGGCGACACCTCGAGCACTATTCGGAGCGCGCCCGCCGGTCGTCGCTCGACTGGTGCGGGCCAGGACAATCCGAGACCCTCGCGGGACTGCGGATCGACCACCCCAACCTCGTCGCCGCCCTGGACTGGGCCCTGCACGACGACTCGCAGCGGGCCGCGGCCGCCGAACTGGCCGTCGCCCTGCGGTATCACTGGATCGCCGGCGGCAACCTGTCCGACGGGCGGATCCGGCTCGAGCGGATCCTGCAGCGGCTCACCGAACCGACCCGGGAGCGGGGCGACGTGCTGTGGGTGACCGCGTGGACCGCGCTGATCCAGGGCGACCGCGACGCCGCGCGGGAACACCTCGACGAATGCACCGCGATCGCGACGGCACTCGGCGACGAGCGACTGCGCGCGCACGCCGATCACTGGGCGGGGATCCACGCGGTGTTCTCCGGCCGCCCCGCCGACGCGATCCTGCTGTTCCGTGACGCGATCGCCGTCCACCGCGCCGTCGGCGACACGGCCTCGGCTCTGACGGCGTCGTTCGAACTGGGCATGGCGCAGACCTACGACGGCCGCCTCGACGACGCACTGGAGACGTGCCGCGACGTGATCGCGGTGGCGGACAGGCACGGCGAGAAGTGGAACAAGGCCTACGCCCTCTGGGTTTCGAGCGTCGCGTACTTCCACCTGGGCCGGGCCGACGACGCCGTCGACGCCGCCCAGCAGGCGCTGCGGATCCAACGCGACTTCAAGGACAAGATCTGCACGGCCCTGTCGATCGAGGTGCTGTCGTGGGTGGCGACGTCGAGCGGCGACGCGAACGCGGCGGCGACCCTGTGCGGCGCCGCGAAGGGGGTGTGGCATCGGCTCGGCACGTCGGTCGCGGCGTTCGGCCCCCAGATCACCGACGACTCGCAGTCGTCCGAGCGGGACGCCGCCCGCATGGTGGGGCCCGGCGAATTCGCCCAACTCGCAACGCCCGCGATCCGGCTCACCATCGAGCAGGCGGTCGATCTCGCGCTCGGCACCCGGACCGAGGACGCGGCGGCGCCCGTCGCCGAGGCGTCGCCTCTGACGAAACGGGAACAGGAGATCGCCGAACTGCTCGCGCAGGGTCTCAGTAATCGGCAGATAGCCGAAAGGCTGGTGATCTCGCGGCGCACCGTCGACGGGCACGTCGAGCACATCTTCGACAAGCTGGCCGTCAGCTCCCGCACCCAGGTGGCGGCGTGGGTCGCGGCCCGGGCGCATCCGCCCGCCGTGGAGACCGGCCGGTAGCCGGGCCGTAGCCGCCGGCCACGCGAAAGGCACTGCACAGTCGGAGATCTCGACGGTCTATACTCCACGTCGTCGCCCACGGTCGTGGGCACCACCACGGGGAGGCAACGCATGACGTCGCAGCAGCAGGACACCGGGGCGGACTACCGCGGGCCGCTGGCACCGCCGCCGGCCAGCAGTCTGCCGCTCGCCGTACTTGCGATTGTCGCGTTCGTGCCGTTCGGTATCGTCGCGCTGCTGCGTGCGCGCACCGTCCACCGGTTGTGGGAGCGCGGCGAGTACGACCTGTCGGTGCGCGCCGCCGCCGACGCCCGCCAGTGGTCGATCCGCGCGATCGCCCTCGGTGTCTCGATCGCCGTGTTCGCGGTCGGGGCTGTGCTGGTGCTGTCGAAGCCCTAGCCTGGCGAAACACCGTGAGCGGGAGACGCTTCTACGGGTGGCCGCGGGCGTAGCCAGGCAGGCAGCCACCGCGGCTGCGCATCGGGCGCCTGGTCGAGCACCCCGCCTACCGGATCGTCGATGAAGCCGTACCGCACGAGGTCCTCGTCGGGCCGGTAGATCTGGCGGAGTATCAGCGCACAGATGACCACGACCGCGACGTCGCGGACCACCACCGCGGCGGTGAACCACTGCTCGGGGAGCCCCTTGTTGGAGACGCCGAGGTAGTAGAACATGCGCGGCACCCACACGAGTGCGTCGATCGTCATCCAGGCCAGCAGGATCCGCCGGTGCGGGAACGCGAGCACGGCCAGCGGCACGAGCCACAGCGAATACTGCGGGCTCCACACCTTGTTGGTGAGGAGGAAACCCGCGACCAGCAGGAAGCACAGTTGGGTGAGCCGCGGCCGTCTCGGCGCCGTCAGCGCGACATACCCGATCCCGACGCACACGAGCGCGAACAGCAGGAACGACACCGCGTTGAGCACGGTGGGCGCCTGACCGGCCGCCAGGATGCCGTCGAATCCGGTCCAGCCCGTGAACGAGGAGATGACGTTGTAGACGGAGTCGGGGTCGGCGCCGCGTTCGGAATTGAGCCGGAAGAACTCGGCCCAGCCGCGCGGGAACAGCACGGCGATCGGCAGATTCACCGCGATCCACGCGCCGACCCCGGTCAGTGCGGTAACCGACCAGTCCCGCACCCGGCCCGTGCGCAGACACAGCACCAGCAGGGGTCCGAGGAGGAGCAGCGGATACAGCTTGGCGGCGCCGCCGAGCCCGAGCAGGATCCCGGCGAGCACCGGCCGTTTCCGCGACCACGCCAGCAGCCCGCCCGCGGCGAAAGCCGTTGCGAGGGGATCGAAATTCGTGAACGCGTGCACGATCACGAGCGGGGACGCGGCGATCAGCGCGGCGTCCCAGATCCGGCGTCCGGCCAGCAGCGCGCTCGCCCAGACGGTGACCAGCCAGACCAGTGCCAGACCGAGTGCGACGACGTTGAAATAGATCGCGACCTGCAGGGCACCGGGCAACCAGTGCACCGCATCCCACGACTTCGCGATCGTCATCGCGCCGTACTGGTAGAGCCCGGAGATCACCGGGTATTCCATGTAGCGACGCTGGATCTGGCCGTTGCCTGCGCTTTCTTCCCACCACTTCTTGTAGGGGAACGCGCCCTCGTTCAACCGTTCCGCCCCGTACAGGGGCACCGTGTCCGAGTAACACATCGCGACGTACTGCCTGCTGCCGCTCCAGTCGAGCCCGAGCGCACCGTTCTCACCGACGGGAGCCTGCTGGATGCACGGCGCCTTCGCGAACCAGCCGAGCGCGAGAAACACGATCGCCAGCAACAGAATGGCGCGCATCGGCGTGAAGAACCGGCTGCGCCCGACGACCGCGTGCCGTCCGACCGGACCGCCGATCACGCCGGACAGATCGGCGGTCAGAGGGTCGGTGCGGCCCGGAAGGTCCCGCCAATCCGCGGAACGCCGGTCTTTCGCCAGCGGCGCGGGCGAGACGAAATCCGTCTCGCCCGCGTCTCGGACGGCGTGCGCGTCACGGTTGTCGGCCACTCCGCGAGGCTACCGGTCGCCGTTAACGGGTCGGAACCTGCTGCTGGCCGTTGCCGTTACCGGCGTTCGGCGGTGTCGTCGTCTCCGGTTCCGCCGGAACGGCCGGGGCCGGGGTGGTCTGCCGCGGTGCCAGTCCCGGGATCGGGATGGTGATGCCGGGCAGGATCTCCACCGGCGAAGGCGTCACGACCACCGGCGGCACGAGTTCCGTCGGCAACTGGAACGTGCTCGACGGCGGCGCCGACGTCTTGGTCGGTGCGGGCGCCGAATAGGCCGGGACACCCGACTGACCACCGATCGCACCCGGCTTCGGGAACTTCTCGACGTCGGTGCCCTCGAGGGCGCCGTCCATCGTGTCCTTCCAGATGTCGGAAGGCAGACCGGAACCGTAGATCATGGCGCCGCCGCTGTTCTCCAGCGCCTGACCGTCGGTGGTGCCGACCCACACCGCCGTGGACAGCGACGGGGTGTACCCGACCATCCAGGCGTCCTTGTTCTTCCCGGTGTCGCCGAGCTGCGCGGTACCGGTCTTCGCGGCCGACGGGCGTCCGCCTGCCAGGTTGTGGCCACGCGAGTACCCGGCGATCGGCTCCATCGCCGACGTCACGTTGTCGGCGACGTCCTTGTCGATGCGGTCCTCACCGGTGTCGCCGCCGCGGTCGAGCAGCACCGTCCCGTCCGCGCTCACGACCTTCTGCACGAAGTGCGGGGCACGGTACGTGCCCGACGCGGCCAGTGTGGCGTAGGACGACGCCATGTCGAGGACCCGCGACTGGTACTGGCCTAGCACGATGCCGTTGTTCGGACCACTGCCGTCCGGCTCGGTCAGCGAAGGCCCGACGCCGGGGATCTCCTGCGGGATGCCCGCCTTGTGGGCCATGTCGGCGATCGCCTGCGGTCCGCCGTCGAGTTCGAGTTCCTGACGGTAGAAGCTGGTGTTCAGCGACCGCTTCAACGCCTCGGCGATGGTGCAGGTGCCGCAACCCTCGCCCTCGACGTTGCTGATGGTGATGCCGTTGACCGTCAGCTCCGAGCTGTCGTACATCTGCGACAGCGGGATGCCCTGGTCGAGGGCCGCGGCGAGACCGAACACCTTGAACGACGAACCGGTCTGCAGGCCGGCGTTCGCGAAGTCGTAGCCGCCGCCGTCCTCGCCGCCGTAGTACGCCCGCACCGCGCCCGTCTTCGGGTCGACCGACACCACACCGGTGCGCAGGTTCTCCGGCTCACCCTCCATGTTCGAGCGGACCGAATCCACGGCCGCCGCCTGGGCGACCGGGTCGATGGTGGTGGTGATCTCGAGGCCCTCGGTGTTGAGCAGCTGCTCGCTGATCCCCGCCTCACCCAGCTCCCGCAGAACCTGGTTCTTGATCAGACCCTCCGGTCCGGAATCCTGGTTGCCGTTGTCGACCTGAGCGATCGGCACGTACGGCGGATACTGCATCACCGACCGGGCCGACTGCTGCAGCGTCCCCGCCGACACCATGCCGTCGAGCACGTAGTTCCAGCGCGCCTGCGCGCCCTCCGGGTTGGTCTCCGGGTCGAGCAGCGACGGCAGCTGGATCGACGACGCCAGCACCGCGCTCTCCTCGACCGTCAACTGGTCGACGGGCTTGTTGAAGTACGCCTTCGACGCGGCCGCGATGCCGTACGCACCACGCCCGAAGTAGATGGTGTTCAGGTACGCGGCGAGGATGTCGTCCTTGGACCACTCACGGGCCATCTTCGACGAGATGACGAGTTCCTTCATCTTTCGCGTCAGCGAACGCTCGGAACCGACCATCGTCTTCTTCACGTACTGCTGCGTGATGGTCGAGCCACCACCGGCGCTGTCCTTGCCCAGGACGTTGTCGCGGGCGGCACGCGCGAAACCACCGATCGAGAAGCCGGGGTTCGAGTAGAAGTCCCGGTCCTCGGCAGCGAGCACCGCGTCACGGGTGTGCTTCGGGATCTGGTCGAGCGTCACCTCGGTGCGGTTGCCCTCCGGCGGCACCACCTTGCTCAGCACCGACGTGCCGTCGGACGCGTAGATCGTGGCGACCTGGTTGGTCTTGAGGTCGCCGGGACGCGGAACGTCCTGGACGACGTAGGCCGCCATGAACAGCAGGATCGGGATGATCAGACCCAGCGCGACACACGCGAACGCCGTCCGGCGCACGATCTTCCACCGCGACTTCTTCACAGCCGTCTTCTTTCCACCCTTCGGCGGTTCACCACCGCGGCCGCCACCGGTCTTGCGGCCGTTCGACGGCGGCGGTCCCGGCGGGCGCCCACCGGGGCCCGACTGGTTACGCGCCACCGGGGGCGCACCCGCGGGACGTCCGGGCGGGGGACCGGGACGACGCGGCGGCGGACCGGGGGGACGGCCACCACCCTGCGGCGGCGGACCGGGACGACGCGGCGGCGGGCCGGGGGGACGGCCACCACCCTGCGGGGGCGGAGGCGGCATCCGGCGCGGCGGGGGACCACCCGCAGGCTGTCCGCCGCGGGGTGGTGGACCTCCGGGGCGCCCCTGTGGCGGGGGGCCACTCGGTCGTCTCGGTCCGTTCGGTCGATCACCCGGGGCGTTGCTGCGGGGGGAACTCACGTACAAATCTCCAGTGGTTGTGGACCGGCTTCAGTCCTGCGTTACGTCTGTGGGCATTCTTCGGCCCGCGTCCGTGTTCGGGCGTGTCTACTCGCTCGCGGTGCGACGGCTCGGAGGCCGAGGCCGTGGCGACGACCGCCTGGGCCGTTTCGGTGCGGGCACGGTACCGAGAACATAGGACTGAACCAAATGGTTCCAGCTGCATGTCCGGCACACCTCGACCACGTGAACCGAGAACTCCTCCTGAGTGGACGCAAGACGCACCAACTCCTCGGCCGTACGAGCCGAACCCGACACCGGGCCCAACTTGTCGCCGAAGACCCAGGAAACCAGAGTCAACTGCTCCTTACGGCAGATCGGGCACACCACGTCACTGCCCTTGCCGTGGAACTTTGCGGCACGAAGCAGGTAGGGGCTGGCGTCGCAGACCTCCTTGACACCCGTCCTGCCCGAGTAGACCTCGGCCAGGAGAGACCGGCGCTGAAGCGCATAGTCCACCACCTGCCGCTGTATCCGCACGGAGACCAGAGTACGTGCGTCGCGTTCGGAGAGAAGGGGTCGGTCGAGTGACGCTGGTCAAACACGGTTACCGCACTACGATGCCGATGTGGCCTCAGGACCGTCCTCGCAGACTCGCGCACGTGACCTCGACCGGGTCAACGCATGCAGCCAACTCGACGCCGCGTACGCCGACGGCCAGCTCGGTGCCGGCGAGTACCACGACCGGTCCGCCCAGGCCATGTCCGCGAAGACCCTGGCCGAGCTGAACCTGCTGATCAGCGACCTGCAGCTGCCCTCGGCGGTCACGGAACAGGCACCCGTCCGGACCCCGGGATCACCCCGGCGGGCGCTGCGGATCGCGGTCGCGTGCGGGGCGGTGATCGCGGTCGGCGCGATCGGTCTCGCCCTCACCGAGCAGGACGGCCCGGACCCCGTCGTCACGCCGGTCCCGGCGCAGGTCGAGAAGCCCCTGGCCCAGCCGGAGGTCGCGGTGCCCGCCGTCGAGCCGATCATCGTGGGAGCGGCGCAGCCCCTCACCCAGGACGGGATCTACGCCCTCTTCGAGCAGTACCGGCAGAAGTTCGGCGACCTCACCGTCCACGAACTGGGGTTGTACGACCAGTACGCGATCCTGTCGCGGACCGCCCCGGACGCCCCCGAGAAGGTCGACCGGTACGACTTCCGCGGCGGTTTCAAGAGCTCGGGCACCCGCACGCAGCGCCTTCCCGGAACCGGCGAGGTCGACCTCGCCCAGGTCGACGTCCCCGCACTCGTCGCGCTCGTCGCCGACGCACCGCGGCTGGTCGGCGTCCCGGACGGCAGCATCGGGCACGTCCTCCTCGCCGACGGCGGCAAGGGACCCACCATCAACGTGTACGTCTACGACAAGGCCCAGACCGGCGGCGGCTACCTGCGAGCGACCCTCGGCGGCGACGTCTGGCAGGTGAACCCCGCGAACTAGGGGTTTGCGCTCTAAGATCCTCGGGTGGCCAGCCGATACCCGCCGAACACGCGGGCACGTGACATCGATCGAGCCAACACGTCCGCACTGCTCGATGCCGCATTCGGCGACGGCCAGATCAACAAGGCCGAGCACCGCGCGATGTCCGAACTCGCCTCGGAGGCCCGCACCCTGGCCGACCTCGACGTTCTGGTCGGCGACCTGCAGCGGCCCGCCGACGCACCGCCGGACGCCCGGCCCCCGCGCGACACCGCCAGGCCCTGGTTCCCGCTCGCCGTCGCCGCGGTCGCGGTCGCGGCGGCGGTCGGCGCCTTCACCCTCGCCGACGGCGACGACGCAGAGGCCACCGTGACGCCCGTCGCGCAGCAGATCGATTTCGATGCCGTCGAACCGCTGGTCGTCGCGACCCCGAACCCTGTGTCCCCCGAGGGCATGAAGGTGTTCCTCGACCGGTACCGCGCCAAGTTCGGCGACCTGATCGTCGACGACCTCACCCTCTACGAGGGCGGCCACGCCAGCCTCGAACGCGCGCTCCCACTCGAACCGAACCGGATGGTGAGCTACGACTACCGCGGCGGGTTCACGCCGTCCGGCACCCCGACCACCCGGAAGGTCGACACCCCCGTGTTCGACCTGACGACGCTGAACCTGGACAGGATCGGCGGAACGGTCGCGGGCGCCCCGGTGAGCCTGAATGTCCCCGACGGAAAAGTCAGTCACATCTCGTTCCAGACCGACAGCGCCGGCCCCACCGTGTCGGTCTACGTGAACAACGAGTTCAGCGAGAGCGGATACATGGAACTCACCCCGTCCGGTGAACCACTGAGCGTCCGCCCCTTCGGCCGATAGGACGCAGATGCCCAGGACCACACTCGCCGGTATCCGCGCCCGCGACTCCGACCGCGCCGACGCGTGCGGGCTGCTCGACGCCGCCCTCGCCGACGGTCAACTGTCCGCCTCGGAACACGCCTCCCGCACGTCCACGGCGATGCGGGCGAAGACGTTCGACGAACTCGGACGCCTGATCGGGGACCTGCAGATCCCCAGCCGGCTCGCGGCCAGCCCCGTCGTGTCGCCGCGCCGCCGCCGATCGCCCCGGCGATGGGTGTACGCAGCGATCCTCGTTTTCGCCGCGGCCGCCGTCGGCGGCATCGCCGGAGTCGTCGCGAACAGCGACCTCGGCCCGTCGAAATCGGTGCCGAACCTGACCACCGGCGCAGGCCTGCACTTCTTCCTCGACGAGTACCGCGCCGAGTACGGCGACACCGTCGCCGACGACGTCGGCCTCTACCCGGAACACGCCGTCGTCGACCGGCCGGCCGCCGGCACCGCGAGGCAGTCCGATTCCTACCTCTACGACGGCGAGTTCGACGACTGGGGCAGTTCCTCGAGCCGCGCCGCCGACGAGAGGTCCTTCGACCTCGGCACCGTCGACCAGGTCGCGATCGCCGGACTGCTCGCCGGGGCACCCGAAACCCTGCGCGTCCCCGACGGTGCGGTGGAGATCGTGTCCTTCGGCTACGAACCCGGCTCCGACGACGGACCGCCGACCATCTCCATCCACGTGAAGAACGCCGACGGCGACAGCGGGCACATGGTCGTCGGATTCGACGGCGAGCCGTTCGACATCTACCCGTACGAGGGCTGAGCGTCCGGGCGGCTGTCCCGCCCCCCTGAAACATCGTCGGCGCTTGCGTGCGCCCGGACCAGGGTTGACAACCTGTGACGGCTTGTCTCATGTATCGAGCGGGCGTATCGTCGTATATATCGGTGCGATATAGTTTTGAATCGCATCACACGGTTAGGTCGGGCGACTCAGGGGGTGGACATGCTCGAATTGGCAATTCTCGGGCTGCTCCACGAGTCACCCATGCACGGATACGAGCTACGCAAGCGGTTGACGGGACTCCTGGGTGCATTCCGCGCCTTTTCGTACGGTTCCCTCTACCCGACGCTCCGACGCATGCAGGCGGACGGATTGATCGCCGAGGACGCAGGTCCTCCGGGGACCGTCAAGCGTCGCGCCCGCCGCGTCTACCAGCTCACGCCGATCGGCAAGGAGCGGTTCAAGGAACTGGTCGCCGACACGGGTCCGCAGAACTACACCGACGATGGATTCGGCGTTCATCTCGCCTTCTTCAGCCGCACACCCGCAGAGGCGCGGATGCGGATTCTCGAAGGCAGACGACGCCAGGTCGAGGAGCGCCGGGAGGCACTCCGCGACGCGATCGGAAAAGCGAGCGGCACGCTGGATCGCTACACCAAGCAGCTCCACCAGCTCGGTCTCGAGTCCAGCGAGCGTGAAGTGCGCTGGCTCAACGAGCTGATCGCCGCCGAGCAATCGACAGCAACACCTAAGAAAAAAGGAGAACCCGACCATGGGTGAGAACAGCACCGCGGTGCGCGTAGCCATTGTGGGCGTGGGGAACTGTGCCTCGTCCTTGGTTCAGGGCGTGCAGTACTACAAGGACGCCGACGAGACGGCGACCGTTCCCGGCCTCATGCACGTCAAGTTCGGCAAGTACCACGTGCGCGACGTGCAGTTCGTCGCCGCGTTCGACGTCGACGCCAAGAAGGTCGGATTCGACCTGTCCGAGGCCATCTTCGCCAGCGAGAACAACACCATCAAGATCGCCGACGTCCCGCCGGCCGACGTTCCGGTGCTCCGCGGCCCCACCCTCGACGGCATCGGTAAGTACTACGCCGAGACCATCGAGATCTCCGAGGCCGAGCCGGTCGACGTCGTCAAGGCTCTGAAGGACGCCAAGGTCGACGTGCTGGTCTCGTACCTGCCCGTGGGTTCCGAGGACGCCGACAAGTTCTACGCCCAGTGCGCCATCGACGCGGGTGTCGCGTTCGTCAACGCCCTGCCCGTCTTCATCGCGTCCGACCCCGAGTGGGCCGCGAAGTTCAAGGACGCCGGCGTCCCGATCGTCGGCGACGACATCAAGTCGCAGGTCGGCGCCACCATCACCCACCGCGTGATGGCGAAGCTCTTCGAAGACCGCGGCGTGCAGCTCGACCGCACGATGCAGCTGAACGTCGGCGGCAACATGGACTTCAAGAACATGCTCGAACGCGACCGCCTGGAGTCGAAGAAGATCTCCAAGACGCAGGCCGTGACGTCGAACCTGACCCGCGACCTCGGTCCGGGCAACGTGCACATCGGCCCGTCCGATCACGTCGGCTGGCTCGACGACCGCAAGTGGGCGTACGTCCGCCTCGAGGGCCGCGCGTTCGGTGACGTTCCGCTGAACCTGGAGTACAAGCTCGAGGTCTGGGACTCCCCGAACTCGGCGGGCATCATCATCGACGCCGTCCGCGCAGCCAAGATCGCCAAGGACCGCGGCATCGGCGGACCCGTCTACCCGGCGTCCGCGTACCTGATGAAGTCCCCGCCGGTCCAGATGGCGGACGACAAGGCTCGCATCGAGCTCGAGGCGTTCATCATCGACGCGGAGTAATCCACACAGCTTTACGGGCGAATGCACCTTTCGTCGTCTTCACGGCGACGAAAGGTGCATTCGCCTTTGTGTTCGACTTCTTGTCAGACCCTCCCTCTACGGTGACACCCAGGATTCATCGAGGGAGGCGTGATGTCCGACAACACTTTCGATCGCGAGATCGACGACGCCTGGACCGAGCTCCAGGACCGTCTGACCGGCTATGTGCACGCGATGGAGGACGACGACGAACTGGTGCTGCAGTCGCAGTACGACAGCGTCGACGAGGGCCTCGTCGAGACCGCCGCGTGTGTGCGGTTCTTCGCGTGGGCCGGCGACAGGGTGCGGTGCGAGGTGCCGTCCAACCGCTTCCTGCACCCGGCGCGGGCGCTCACCGCGGAGGAGCACGAACGGCTGATCGAACTCGGCTGGAACCGCCCCGACCTGTGCGAGCACGTCGACGAGGGCAACGGCTCCGCGTCGTACTACCTCGACGCCGACCGGGACGACGCCCACCTGCTGGCGTCGATGACGGTCACCGTGTTCCGCGAGATCTGGGACCTTCTGCACCCCTCGTTCCTGAAGGCGATCACCGGCGGCCGGGACGAGACCGCCGAGTTCGGTACCGCCGACGTCCCCGCCCAGCTCCGCGACGGCACCGGGTTGCGCGACCGTGTCGACGCCGCGGTCGAGGCCATGCTCGAGCAGGAACCGGGCAAGGACGCGGACGGCGACATCCTCGTGTGGGTCGGCGACCTCCCCACATATGTGCGGGTGTTCGAGGAGGACGCCCGCGTCGAGGTGTTCGCCCGCGTGGTCCACACGATCAGCGACCGCACGCGCACGGCGGAGGCGCTGGCCGACCTCAACCGCCAGTGGCCCGACATCAAGTTCCTGCTCATCGTCGACAACGTGGTCGCCGTCATGCGTGTCGACGGGTCACCGTTCGTCGCCGATCATCTGGTGTCGGTGTTCCGGATGTTCGAGCATTTCGTGGACACCGTCGACGACGCGTTCGCCGAAAAGCTTGGCGGCAAGATCAATTCCACACCCGAGGCCACCGCCTCGTCCGCCGAGCACGAATGTGCGGACGAGTTCCCCGCCGCCCTCGTGACCCTGATCCACCTCGACTCCGAGAGCGGTCTCGACCCCGACGACGTCGCGGAAATCTGCGGACGCGACCGCGACACCATCCTGGAATTCCTCCGCCTCTGCTCCGAGCAGGAGATCGAGTGGCGGCACAACGGCGAACTCGCCCGCGAAGAGGACGCCAAAGAGGCCGACATGTGCGAGGACGAGGCGCGGGCCTGGGCCAAGACGAAGGAAAGCCTCCGCGCCGCGCTGCGAGTTGTGGTGCTGCCGCACCGAACTCCGCCGCGCGGCGGGTTCCAGAACCTCGGCTAACCCGGCAGCGGGATGATGACGCCCGGCAGGATTTCGATCTGGGTCGGCGCCGGGACGGGTGCGGGCACCGGTGGGACGGGCGGCACCGGGACGGTGGCCGGCGGTGGAACCTCGACCGGTGCGGGCGTGGGCGCGCCGGGTGGTGGGACGGCCCCGCTGGTGCCGGGAGCCGTTCCGTCGCCGCCGGTCTGACCGCTCCACGTCGGCACGCCGGCCTGGCCGCCGATCGGGTCGGGCCACGGGAAGTCTTCCCAGTCGGTGTCGTCGAGCGCGCCGTCCATCGTGTCCTTCCAGATGTCCGACGGCAGACCCGAACCGTAGATCAGCCCGCCCCAGGTGTTGTTGATGGCGGTGGCGTCGGCCTTACCGATCCACACCGCCGTCGACAGCGACGGCGTGTAGCCGACCATCCAGGCGTCCTTGTTCTCACCGGTGTCGCCGAGTTGCGCCGTGCCGGTCTTCGCCGCGGACGGGCGTCCCCCCGCCAGCGCGTGGCCCCGCGAGTACGAGGCGATCGGCATCAGGGCCTGGCTGATGTTGTCGGCGACGGCCGCGTCGAGTCGCTGCTCGCCGGGGCTGGGCGCCCGGTCGAGGAGCACGATACCGTCGGCGGTCACGACACGCTGCACGAAGTACGGCTGGTGATACACCCCGGACGCCGCGAGCGTCGCGTACGCGGACGCCATGTCGATCGGCCGCGACAGGTACTGGCCGAGGACGATGCCGCCCTCCGGTTCGCCGCCGTTCTCACTGAGCGTCTTGCCCTGCACGCCGGGAATGAAGTCCGGGATGCCCGCCTTGTGCGCGGCGTCGGCGATGGCCTGCGGGCCGTTGTCCATCGACATCATCAACCGGTAGAAGCTCGTGTTCAGCGACCGCTTCGTCGCCTCCGCGATGGTGCACGTGCCGCAGGACTCGCCCTCGACGTTGCCGATCTGCACACTGCCGACAGTAAGGGGAGCACTGCTGAACCGGGCCGAGAGCGGGATGCCCTGATCCAGTGCGGCGGCCAGGCCGAAGACCTTGAACGACGACCCCGTCTGCAGCGGCGCCTGCGCGTAGTCGAAGCCGGCGCCGTCCTCGCCGCCGTAATATGCGCGCACACCGCCGGTGCGCGGGTCGATGGACACGACCGCGGTCCGCAGCACCGGATCCTCACCTTCGAGGTTGTCGTGGACGGCGTCGATCGCGGACTGCTGCGCCCGCGGGTCGATCGTGGTGGTGATCTGCAGGCCCTCCGTGTTGAGGGTCTGCTCGGAGATCCCCGCATCCGACAACTCGCGCAGCACCTGGTTGCGGATCAGGCCGTCGGGGCCGGGCGCGGAGTTGGCGTCGGTGGGCCGGTTGGACGGCGCCGTGACCGGGAACTCCGCGGCACTGCGGTCCTGCTGGCTCAACACACCCATCGAGACCATGCCGTCGAGCACGTAGTTCCACCGCGCCTGCAACTGGTCGAGATTCGCTTCCGGGTCGAGGTAGGACGGGCTCTGGATCACCGAGGCGAGCACCGCGCCCTCGGCGACGGTGAGGTCGCCGACCGGCTTGTCGAAGTACGCGCGCGACGCCGCCTCGATGCCGTATGCGCCGCGACCGAAGTAGATGGTGTTCAGGTAGGCGGCGAGGATCTCGTCCTTCGACCACTCGCGGGCCATCTTGGTGGAGATCACGAGTTCCCGCATCTTCCGGTACACGTTGCGGTCCGCGCCGACCAGCACGTTCTTGACGTACTGCTGCGTGATCGTCGACCCGCCGCCCGCGCTTTCCTTGCCGAGGACGTTGTCGCGGGCGGCACGCATGAACCCGGTGACGGAGAACCCCGGGTTGGAGTAGAAGTTGCGGTCCTCCGCCGACAGGACGGCGTCGCGGACGTGCTGGGGAATGGCGTCGAGCGCGATCTCGGTGCGGTTACCCTCCGGCGGGATCACCTTGGTCAGCTCGGTGGTGCCGTCGGCGGCGAAAACGGTCGCCACCTGGTTGGTCTTCATGTCCGACGGCCGCGGGACCTCGGCGCGGATGTAACTGACCAGGAAGACGACGAGCGGGATGACCAGCAGCAACGCGATCACGACCAGGCTCACCCGGCGGACCGTGCGCCACCGGGTGCGCTTCTTCGTCCCGTCCGGTGGTGGGGTGGTCGTCTCGGCCGAACCGTCGTCTGCGGGCGGTGTGTCTCCGGGATCGGAGGCACGATTGTCCGTCGCGTCGTTGCCTGAACTCACTTACACACTCCCGGTCAGTTATCCGGTCACGGATGATCGTCGCACCCACCCGTACGTATGTTATGTGAACGACTGGAGGCGTGGCGTGCGGCGCGCTATCGCTCAGCAACTATCCGTACCGGCCGGACGGTTTCAGCGCACACGCTTCCGGGCGGTGATCGCCAGCCCCGACAGCACCAGGCACCCGAGCAATACCAGCGCAGGGGTGACGCCGGGGTCGCCGCGGAACACCTCGACGACCGCGGCGACGAACGCCATCACCGTGAAGAACCCGAGGATACCGATCAGGACCTCGAGCCGCTGCCGCTTCGCCACCGGATGCACGACCGACCCCGCCTAACTCTTCACGCCGCCGGCCGTCAGGCCCGACACGATGCGACGCTGGAACAGCAGCACCATGATCACCAGCGGAATGGTGACGATCGTGCCCGCCGCCATGATCGCCGCGTACGGCACGACGTGTGGGTCGTTGCCGGAGAACCGGGCGATCGCGACCGTGACCGGTTCGGTGGCGTCGCTGGAGAGCTGGCTGGCCAACAGGTACTCGTTGACGGTCGCGATGAACGCGAGGATGGCCGTGGTGAACAGGGCCGGCGCCGCGAGCGGCAGCATCACCAGCCGGAACGCCTGACCGCGGCTGGCGCCGTCGATGCGGGCCGCCTCCTCGAGTTCCCAGGGAAGTTCCTTGAAGAACGACGTCAGCGTGTAGATGGTGAGCGGCAGGACGAACGAGATGTTCGGGATGATCATCGCCTGGTACGTGCCGATCCAGCCGATGTTCGTGAACAGCTGGAACAGCGGGGTGACCAGGGCGACGACCGGGAACATCGACGCGCCGAGCACGATGCCGACCACCACGTACTTGAACCGGAACTCGATGCGGGCCAGCGCGTAGGCGGTGAAGATGCCGACGGCGAGCGCGATGACGGTGGTGATTCCGCCGATGATCATGCTGTTGACGACGGCGCGGGTGAAGTTGTTGCCGCTGCTCGTCGACAGTGCGTTCTGGAAGTTCTCGAGCGTGACGTGCGTGGGCCACGGTGTGGTGTCGAACGTGTAGTCCGGGTCGCGGAACGCCGTCACCATCATCCAGTAGAACGGCGCGAGTCCCCAGACCAGGATGATCGCGACGCCGATGTAGATGCGGGAGTTCTTGAACGCGAGCCGCTTCGGACGGTTGCGGACGGGGGGTTTGCTCGGGAGTTCGAGCTCCGGGGCGCGATGGGTCACGGCTTCGGGCCCTTTCGCTGGGCTTCCTGAGTTTCGACGGCGTTGGCGCCGAGGAATTTCACAAGCACGAATGCCACCGCGAAGATCAGGAGGAACGTGATGGTCGAGAGTGCGGACGCACTGTTGAACCCTTGCCGCACCTGGTCGACGACGAGGATCGACACCGTCGTGGTGGCCGGGTTTCCGCCGGTCAGGATGGCGGGCAGGTCGTACATGCGCAGGGCGTCCATGGTGCGGAACAGGATCGCGACCATCAGCGCTGGCTTCACCAGCGGGAGCGTGATCTGCCGGAACCGCTGCCAGGCGGAGGCACCGTCGACCCGCGCCGCCTCGTACACGTCCTGCGGGATCATCTGCAGCCCGGCGAGGATCAGCAGGGCCATGAACGGGGTGGTTTTCCAGACATCCGAGATGATCACCGCGAACCGGGCCGGCCAGGCGTCCGAAGTCCACAGGATCTCGGTGCCGAGGAGGCGGTTGGCGATGCCGTCGTAGGCGAAGATGAAGTACCAGAGCTTGGCGGTGACCGCGGTCGGGATGGCCCACGGGATCAGGACCGCCGCGCGCAGCAGGGCGCGGCCCTTGAACGTCTTGCCCATGATGATCGCCATCCACAGGCCGATCGCGACCTCGAGAGTCACCGTCACGACCGTGAAGAACGCGGTGTTCCCGACGGCCGACCAGAACTGGGAGCCGAGCGTGCCGGGCGGGCACGCGACCGCCACCCCGCTCGGGGACGTGCACTGCTGCAGGATCCAGTGCGTGTAGTTGGTGAATCCGGCCCAGCCGCCCTCGACGAACATGCCGGTCGTCGGATCGAGTCCCGCGTCCTTCTGGAACGACATCACCACTGCCCGGACCACCGGGTAGCCGATGACGACGGCCAGCACGACGAGCGTCGGTACGACCAACATCCACGCGCGACGACCGCTCAGCCCGGAGCTTCGCGTGTTCTCGCTCTTCTCACGCGAACCGCGGCCGGGGTCGGAACCCCCGGCCGCGGTACCGGCCGGCGCTCCACTGGTGGTGCCAGTCGGAACGGCCATGTTCACTCCTGTGCTCTACGAGCCTGCGGACTGGATACCGGACTGCATGTCCGTGATCGCCTGATCCACCGACTTCTCACCCTTGATGGCAGCGTAGGCGTTGTCCTGCACGGCCTTCGACACCGCCGGGTAGAACGGCGTAACCGGGCGGGGGACGGCGTTCTCGATCGACACCTTCAGCGTCGGCATGAACGGGAACGCGGCGATGATCTCCGGGTCGTCGTACAGTGCGGCGCGGACCGGCGGCAGCGAGCCCATGGCGATGATCCGCTGTGCCTGCTCACCCTGCAGGAAGGTGAGGAAGTCGCGGGCCGTCGCCTTGTTCTCGGAGTACGCGCTGATGGCCGCGTTGTAGCCGCCGAGCGTCGAGGCGCCGATGCCGTCCTTGCCGGGCAGCGGGGCGACCGCGAACTTGCCCTTCACCGCGGACGAATCCTTGTCGGCGGTGCCGTACACGTACGGCCAGTTGCGCAGGAACAGCGACTTGCCGTCCTCGAACGCCTTCTGGCTTTCGGGCTCCTTGAACGTGGTGTCCTGAGCCGGGATGTCACCGTTCTTGAAGTTGTCGACCAGCACCTGGAGGCCGGCGCGGGCCTCGGGGCTGTCGACCGTGGGGGTCTTGCCGTCTTCACCGACGAACGAGCCACCGTAGGCGTTGATGACCTCGGCGGTGTTCACCGTCAGGCCCTCGTACGGTGCGAACTGACCGGCGTAGCAGTCGATGTTGTTGGTCTTCGCGACCTCACACGCGGCGGCCAGCTCGGTCCACGTCTTCGGTGCGGCGGGCAGCAGGTCGCTGCGGTAGTACAGCAGGCCGCCGTTGGTGTTCTTCGGCGCCGCGTACTGGGTGCCGTTGTAGGTGGCGCTGTCGACCGTTGCGGGGAGGATTCCGGTGTTGTCCACCGCGAACTCGCCGGTCAGCGGCTGCAGCCAGCCCTTGGCCGCGAACTCCGCGGTCCAGGGGACGTCGAGTGCGACGACGTCGTAGTCGGACTGCTTGGCCTGCAGGTGCTGGACCAGGTCGTCGTGCGCCTGATCGGCGTCGTTCGACTGCTCCTTGAACGTCACCTGCTCGTCCGGGTGCTCGGCGTTCCATGCGTCGATGATCTGGCGGACGACACCGGTCTCGGTGGTGTCCTTGCCCTCGACGTACGTGATGGGTCCGCGACCGTCGAGGTTCTCCGACGTGGAATCGCTGCCGCTGTCGCTCGAGCAAGCGGTGAGCGTGACCAGCGAGGCGGCGGTGGCAAACACCGCGGCGCGCCGGACCGCTCTCGAAATCTGAACCATGGAGTCTCCCCGTGGGTAAAGGTGGATGAACCCCGCCACGGTGCGACGAGATTTCGCGGCACCGCTGCGGCGTCGGAACATACTGTGGCATGGAACACCGTCTAAGTCCGGCATTACCCCCGACCTGAATCGGTCAGGAGACGCCGCGATCAGCTGAGCCGGTACCCCTCGGACGCCGAGAACAGGTGCACCTGCGACGGGTCGACGTGCAGTTTCACCAGGTCACCCTTGCGGGGCGGGTTCCGCCAGTCGGCGCGGGCCACCAACTGCTGCGTCTCCCCGTTGACGGTGCTGCGGCCGTAGATGTAGGCGTCGGATCCGAGTTCCTCCACCACCGCCACCTCCATCGGAATGCCGGTGGTCGACAGTTCCAGGTGCTCCGGGCGGATCCCGACGACCACCTGACGCTCGTCGGAGTCGGCACGCAGCTGCCGGGGCAGGGGGATGGTCGCGTCGCCGAGCAGCACCCCGTCCGGGGTGATCGGCAGCGTGAAGAGGTTCATCGACGGCGACCCCATGAAACCGGCGACGAACACGTTCGCCGGCCGGTTGTAGAGGTCGCGCGGCGACGCACACTGCTGCAGCACCCCGTCCTTCAGTACGGCCACCCGGTCGCCCATGGTCATGGCCTCGACCTGGTCGTGCGTCACGTAGACCATCGTCGTCTCGAGGCGCCGCTGCAGCTGCGCGATCTGGGTGCGCGTTTGCACCCGGAGCTTGGCGTCGAGGTTGGACAGCGGCTCGTCCATCAGGAACACCTGCGGCTGCCGGACGATGGCGCGTCCCATCGCGACGCGCTGCCGCTGACCGCCGGACAGCGCCTTCGGCTTGCGGTCCAGGTACGGCTCGAGGTCGAGGAGTTTCGCCGTCTCCTCGACCCGCGTGCGGATGTCGTCCTTCGCGGCGCCGGCAAGCTTCAGCGCGAAACCCATGTTCTCGGCGACCGACATATGCGGGTACAGCGCATAGTTCTGGAACACCATCGCGATGTCGCGTTCCTTGGGTTCCTGCGTGGTGACGTCGCGGTCACCGATGAGGATCCGCCCGCTGTGGACGTCCTCGAGCCCGGCCAGCATCCGCAGCGACGTCGACTTGCCGCAGCCGGACGGGCCGACGAGGACCAGGAACTCGCCGTCCTCGATCTTCAGGTCGAGCGTGTCGACGGCCGGCTTGTCCGAGCCGGGGAACAGGCAGGTGGCACCGTCATAGGTCACTGTGGCCATGAACGTCGAAGTCCCTTCTACCCGGCGCCGCGCTCAGGTGCGTGAAAATGTACCTGTTGACACACTTTCTCACTCACCTGTGGGTTGGTCCGGTACGAATTCCCCTCGGTCCGAATCATGTTGGTCGGATTCATGTACAGGTTTCTCCACAGCTGGGGATGAACGCCGCAATGAAACGGGGGCGTGAATACCGTGTGAACACAGGGCGCTTCGCGCCCCGTGCGCCTTTTTGGTTGTCCTAGCTACCAGAAAGGCGCACGGGCGGAGCCGCCTCGAACCGGTCCGGGCTGTCCACGACACCGGCGCTGCAGGCGGTCAGGCGGGGTTCGGCGCGGGTCGTGCGGACCCGGACCCGGTCGGTGCCGCCGGGGTGCCTGACCAGGACGTCGGTGTCGCCGTCCTGGCGTGGGACCGCCGACAGCGGGATCACGTCGTCGAGTCCGAGCAGCGACCGCTCCGCCCGGACGGTGTGCTCGGCGAACTGCAGCACCGGGTCGTCGGTGCACCGGCCGCGGTAGTGTTCGAGCACCAGCCGCCCGCGATCGTGCTCGGCGACAATATGTTCCGCGGCCTCGCCCGTGACCCTCCCGTAATAGATGCCGGACGGCAGGCACACCATGGTCGCGGCGAACCGGTCGCCGCCGACGTGCGTCGACTCCCAGACCCGGCCGCCGCGATGGCCGAGGCCGGTGACCACGGGGCGTCCGAACGACGCGCAGCAGGCGTCCTTCTTGCCGTGGGTGCAGACCAGGAACAGTGATTCGGTGGCGTCGAGACGATCCCCGAGCCCGGGTGGCGCGTCGACGGTGAGGTCCAGGTCGAGCAGTTCCCGGTACTCGCGCACCAGCAGTCGTTCCGCCCAGCCGTCGGCGCGGCCCGGCCGGGCGAGATAGACGTGCCGTCCGGCGGCGAGGTCGCGGCGCTGCCGGGTGCGGATCAGCGCCGGACGCACCCCTGCGTCGGCGCACCGGGCGGCGAGTGCGTCGCCGAGGACCGGGTCGAGGCGGCTCTGCCGCAGTCGGTCGCGGCCCCACGGTCCGGGCTGCTCGATCAGCAGCCATCCGCTCACCCGGGGTGCGGTGCCGCACAACGGCTCCTGCAGTGACTGGGAGAGCGCCGCGCAGGCCGGTGGCGTCCACCCCTCGGGCGGCGTCGTCGTCTGCACACTCACACACGGACTGTATAAGGTTAGGTTCGCCTATCTTCCACCCCCTTCGAGATCGAGGTCCAGGATGCGTTCAGCCACGTGCTCCCCGAATGTCACCGACGTCCAATGGCAGGAAATCGTCGACGCCCTGACGCGACGACAGTTCGGTGCCGGGCTGGGAGCAGCAGCGCTGGCCGCGTTCACCGCCGCGTGCGCGGGACCCGACGCGGCGTCGGACGGCGACAGCGGCGGCCGGCGGACGGTCACCCACGCGATGGGAACGACGACGGTGAGCAACCGGCCCAGTCGCATCGTCGCCCTCGACAGCCTGCCCATCGACACCGTGGTCACGCTCGGGAAGATCCCGGTCGGCGCGGCTCAGGCCGGTTCCGCCGACGCGCTGCCCGCCTACCTCGGCGGCGGACTGGACAGCACCACCGTCGTCGGGTCGATCGCCGAACCGAACCTCGAGGCGATCGCCGCGCTGCAGCCCGACCTCATCCTCAGCAGCAAGCAGCGGCACGGTGACCTGTACGACGCGCTGTCGACGATCGCACCCACCGTCTTCTCCGTGTCGCCCGCCGTCGACTGGCAGGGGACGCTGCGGCTGTTCGCGGAGGCCATGGGCGAAACGCAGGCCGCCGAACAGAAACTGTCGGAGTTCCACGCCCGCGCCGCCGCGCTGAGCGAAACCACCCGGGGCCGCACCGCACACGTCATCCGCGTGATGGACGACGGACTGCGCCTCCACGGTCCCGGCACGTTCTCGGGTTCGGTGCTGACCGCCGCCGGCTACACCATCACCGGGCAGCCGTGGGACGCGAAAAACGACATGTCCGAGATCTCGCTCGAGAACGTCGCCCGGATCGACTCCGACATCGCGTTCGTCGCCAACACGGGCGCACCCGGTGACCTGGGCATCGACCCCGTCCTCGTCGGGCAGATGGGGCCGTCACGACGCGACGGCGTCCGCCAGACCGACTACCGGGTGTGGATCACCGGCATCGGTCTCACCGGCGCAAACCTGATCCGCGACGACCTCGAGCGGCTGTAGGCGGCTTCGCCGCCCGTGCGCGGTCAAGGAGTGTCAGGACTCGTCAACCACGCACGGGCGTAGCCTGCCCTGGTGAGTTCCGACAAGATGCTGACCCGCATCGGTGGGCTCCTCCGGCAGGCGGAATCCACCGACAACCCGCACGAGGGCGAGGCCTTCATGGCGGCGGCTCAGCGGCTCGCCACCGCCTCCTCGATCGACCTCGCGGTGGCGCGCGCCCACGCGGCAGGCCGGGAGAAGCGGGCGACTCCCACGCAACGGCTGATCACGATCGGTGAACCCGGCAAGAAGGGTCTGCGGACGTACGCGCAGCTGTTCCTGGCGATCGCCGCCGCCAACGACGTGCAGTGCGACATCGCCCAGACTTCGGCCGTCATCTACGCGTACGGGTTCGCCGGCGACATCGACATCTGCGAGGCCCTGTACGCGAGTCTGCTGATCCAGATGGTCCGCGCGTCCGACGCCTACATCAAGTCCGGCGAGTACCGCGACGAGACGACGGTCCGGACGCAGGTCGAGACGCGCGGACGCCGCCGGGTCGCAACCCGGGTGCGACGCCCCGTCGCCGGCGTCACCGCCCGGTTGAACTTCCAGCTCGCCTACGCCGCGCGGGTCGGGCAGCGCCTCGCCGACGCCAAGAAGGATGCCGAGGAGCAGGCGGTGTCGGTGCCGGAGTCGTCGGCGGAGACGGCGCTGGTCCTGCGCGACAAGCAGCTCGAGCTGAAGGACTACTACTCGGAGAACTCGCAGGCCCGCGGCACGTGGCGCGGCGGCCGGGCGTCCGCCGGACATTCGTCGAGTGCACAGCGGGCGGGGGATCGCGCCGCCCGGACCGCACGGTTGAGCAATTCTCCCGAACTGTCTGTCGCACGCAGACAGATCCCGTCGTGAAGCGACCCCGCGACACTCAGCGCACCGCCGTCTACGACGCCGAAGCGTTGGTGCGCATCATGTTCGACCGCGCCGACGAACGCGGCCTGCGGGTCGTCGACGTCCTGGGTTCGCAGGTGACGCTGCCGGTGGAACGCAAGTTCGCGTCCATCGATTCGGTGCAGGACTACGTCGACCGCGTGCTCGCACTGAACTGGGTGCGATCCACGTGGACGCGGGCGGCCACCCCGATCCACGTCCGGGCAAGGTCGGGTAACAAGGCCGCGCACTACGAAAGCGATTGCGCGACAATCGCCGTACCCGAGCACCGGAACGGCAACGCCTGGGCGTTCCGCGAACTGGTGGTGCTGCACGAGATCGCCCACCACCTCGACCCGTCCGATCCCGAATACCCGACGGTCGCGCCGCACGGACCGGAATACGTGGACCGCTACCTCACCCTGGTCGGGGAAATCATCGGCCCCGAGGCGGCGTTCGTCCTGCGGACCATGCTCCTCGCCGGCGGGGTGCGGCTGAACTGACGCCCGGACGGCCGGGCGAACGTACCTTTCGGCGCATCCGAGGCGACGGACGGCACATTCGCCCACTCAGGGGTGCCGCGGGGCCCGAGTTGCGCGGCCGAATTCGCACCGCCGGCAAGGCTTTCGCGTGCCCATTCCGCCAGCTCACCGGGAACGTCCGGGGCGATGGCCAGCTGGGTGCGGTACACGAGCGCGCCGAGACTGCCCACGACGACGAGCCCGATGGCGTACCCGAACTCGGCACTCGTCTCGGATATCGCGGCCGCCGAGCCGACTTTCGCGCTGGGCACCGAACCGACGACGATCCCGGTGCCGAGTATCGGAGCCCCACCGAAACTCACGATCGCCGCGAGCGCCGCCGGCAGCATCGCGAACCCCGCCTGCAGCGGTGTGAGACCGGCGACGAGTTGCAGGAACTGGGCGGTGAAGAACACCAGCGATTCAATGACGAACAACAGGGCCATCGCCGGCACGCCGAGGAGGAACACCGAGCCCCACCAGAAGTGCTCGAGCATGAATCCGCCGACGACGGGTCCGGCGGCGCCGCCCATGAACCCGATCATCCACAGTCCGATCGCCACCGACCGCTGTCTGGCGTCGCGGAACATCGTGCTGATCAGGCCGAGTGTCGACGGCGCCAGCGTCGCCCCGGCGATGCCGAGCAGGGCGCGTGCGGCGATGAGCATCTCCGGACTCGTGGAGAAGGCGGCGACCACCGACGCGGCGGCGAACCCGGCACCGCCGAGGAGCATCAGGGTGCGGCGTCCGATCCGGTACCCGAGCCTGGGTCAGACGAGGGGACGCAGCCTGACGAAACGGATCTCGCGGCCCGCCGCCCGGAAGTCGGACGCGCTGCCGTCGACGTCGAAGCCCATGCCCCGGGCGATCCGCATCCCGAGTTTCGGATGCTCCGCCGCGTAGTGCGCCATGAAGTCCGCACCGGTCTCGGGATCGAGGAATTCGGCTGTCACGGACAGTCGCCGGCGGCCCACCTGGGCCGTCGCGTTCGGCTGCGCCCGCAGGTTCCGGTACCAATCGGACTTGGGACCGAACCCGGCGGCCAGCACGTACCCGTCGCCGACGGCGTCGTGGTTGACCACCTCGAGCACGACCTGCCTGCGGGCGCCGGTCTTGCGCCCGACGTGTTCGAGGAGCAGAAACCGGCCGCCGAGCAGGAACCCGAGGTGGCAGCGGTAGAGGTAGATCGGCGCGCGGAAGAACGCCCGCCGGAAGCCGGTGGGCGGGTCGGGCCGCTGGGTGACCTTCACACGCCCAGTCTTCCACGGCGACCGTCCGCTCGGCGGTTCGTTGTGCGCCCGGCCGTCGCGCGAGCAGTATGGATCGAGAAGGCCCACCGTCTACTCCGAGGAGCCAGAATGACTCGTCCAGTTCGCATCGGCGTCCAACTTCAGCCGCAACACGCGCCCGACTACGGGATGATCCGCGACGCGGTGCTGCGGGCCGAGGACGCCGGCGTCGACATCGTCTTCAACTGGGATCACTTCTACCCGCTGTACGGCGACCCCGCAGGCGCCCACTTCGAATGCTGGACGATGCTCGGGGCGTTCGCCGAACAGACGGAACGGGTGGAGATCGGCGCGCTCGTCACGTGCGCCGGCTACCGCAACCCGGACCTCCTCGCCGACATGGCCCGCACCGTCGACCACATCAGCGGCGGACGCCTGATCCTGGGCATCGGCTCCGGTTGGTTCGAGCGCGACTACGACGAGTACGGCTACGAATTCGGCACCGCCGGGTCGCGCCTCGACCTGCTGGCCGAGTACCTCCCGCGGATCACCGCCCGGTTCGCCAAGCTGGAACCCGCGCCCACCCGGCACATTCCGATTCTCATCGGCGGCGGCGGCGAGAAGAAGACGTTGCCGCTGGTCGGCAAATACGGCGACATCTGGCACAGCTTCAGCGACATGGACACGTACCAACGTAAGTCGGGGATCCTGGCCGGGTACGCACACGATGCGGGACGCAGCCCGGAAAGCATCCAGCACTCGACGTCGTGGCCGGGTGTCGACGACGCGGCGGCCCATGTCGACGCCGGTGTCACGCTCTTCACCGTGGGTGTGGGCGGTCCCGACTACGACCTGAGCACCCTGAAGGAGGCCATCGCCTGGCGCGACGAGAACACCCCGCCGCCGCTGTCGGGCCTGGCCTAGGCGCTTCGCGCCCGTGCGCCTTTCTGGTTGTTCTGGCTACCAAAAAGGCTCACGGGCGGCGGAGCCGCCTACAGCCGCTCGAGGACCATGGCCATGCCCTGACCGCCTCCGACGCACATGGTTTCGAGGCCGAACTGCTTGTCGTGGGTGGTCAGGTTGTTGAGCAGGGTGGCGGTGATGCGGGCACCGGTCATGCCGAACGGGTGACCGAGGGCGATCGCGCCGCCGGAGACGTTGAGCTTGTCCTCGTCGATGTTCAGCTCCCGCGCCGACCCGATCACCTGCACCGCGAACGCCTCGTTGATCTCGACGAGGTCGATGTCGGAGATGCCCAGCCCCGCGATCGCGAGGGCGCGCTTGGACGCCTCGATCGGGCCGAGTCCCATGATCTCCGGCGACAGCCCGGACACCCCGGTGGACACGATCCGGGCCAGCGGGGTCAGGCCGAGTTCCTTGGCCTTGGTGTCGGACATGATCACCAGGGCGGCGGCGCCGTCGTTGAGCGGGCACGCGTTGCCGGCTGTGACGGTGCCGTCCGGGCGGAACACCGGCTTGAGCTGGGAGACGGCCTCGTAGGTGGTGCCGGCGCGGGGACCGTCGTCGGCGCTGACGACGGTGCCGTCGGGGAGGGTGACCGGGGTGATCTCCCGTGCGAAGAAGCCGTTCTTGATGGCCTCCTCGGCGCGGTTCTGGGAGCGCACCGCCCAGCGGTCCTGCTCCTCGCGGGTGATGCCGGTGACCTGGGCGACGTTCTCCGCGGTCTGGCCCATCGCGATGTAGGTGTCCGGGACCAGGCCCTCCTCGCGGGGGTCGACCCACTGCTGGCCGCCCTGGGCCAGCTTCTCGGTGCGGGTCTGCGCGTCGGCGTACAGCGGGTTCTGGGTGTCGGGCAGCGAATCGGAGTTGCCCTTGACGAATCGGGAGACGGTCTCGACGCCGGCGGAGATGAACACGTCGCCTTCACCGGCCTTGATGGCGTGCAGCGCCATGCGGGTGGTCTGCAGCGACGACGAACAGTAGCGGGTGATGGTGGTGCCGGGGATGAAGTCGTAGCCGAGCTGGACGGCGACGTTGCGGCCCATGTTGAAGCCCTGCTCGCCGCCGGGCAGACCGCAACCGAGGATGAGGTCGTTGACGTCGGTCGGGTCGAGTGCGGGCACCTTGTCGAGGGCCGCCTGCACCATCTGCGCGGCGAGGTCGTCGGGGCGCATGCCGACCAGCGACCCCTTCATGGCACGACCGATCGGGGAACGGGCGATGGAAACGATGACGGCCTCGGGCATGGGTAACTCCTACCGATTGACGTGGTGGACGGCGGTCGGTGCGGACCTGCAGCCCCTCAGTTCTAAGCATCTGCTTATTTTCTAAGCATTTGCATATATTGACCACGGCCGCGGCGCGGTGTCAACCCCCGGGCCCCTGCGGTTGTGCTCAACCGACAACGCGGCGTCCGAACTCGAGCCCCCGAGACCGTTTCCCACCCCCAAACCCGCCGATAGTGTCGTACATCACACCACCACCGAAGGGGATCGAAATCGTGTCGCACATCGGCTATTTCGCTTGGGACCGCGCCGCACAGCGCGCTGATGCGCCGTGCCTGCGCGACGACCGCCTCGACCTGACCTACCGGCAGTTCGCGGAGCGGGTCGACGCGTTCGCCGCGCAGTTGTCCGGGCACGGCGTCGGTCGCGGTGACGTCGTCGCGATCATGCTGCCCAACCGCGCCGAACTGCTCGTCGCCCTCATGGCGTCCTGGCGGATCGGGGCGGCCGCGACCCCGGTCAATCCCACCTTCACCGCGACGGAGGCGGAATATCAGATCGCGGACGCCGCCGCAGTTCTCGTCGTCAACGAGGGACCGGACGCACCCACCGGCGGACGGCCGACGATCGCCGTCGACGACATGGCGGCCAGCCCCGACCCCGACTGGGCGCTGGGCCCGACCGCCGGCGCCGGCGACCTCGCGCTGCTGATCTACACGTCCGGTTCGACGGGACGCCCCAAGGGTGTGATGCTCACCCACGAGAATCTGCAGTTCATGAGCTCGTCGATGGTTCAGCACTTCTCGCTGACCGCCGACGACCATTGTCTGCTGATCCTGCCGCTGTTCCACGTCAACGCGATCTGCGTCAGCTTCCTTGCTCCGATGCTGGCCGGCGGTCAGCTGAGCGTCACCGGACGGTTCTCTCCGGCCCGGTTCTTCGACGACGTCGCCCGACTGCGCCCGACGTACTTCTCCGCCGTCCCGACCATCTACGCCCTGCTGGTTTCCCAGGACGCCGACACCGACCTCTCGTCGCTGCGGTTCGCGGTGTGCGGGGCCGCCCCGATCTCGAAGGAACTCCTCGACCGCGCCGAGCAGCGTTTCGGTCTCGTCATCGTCGAGGGCTACGGGCTGACCGAGGGGACGTGCGCGTCGGCGTGCAACCCGCCGGGCGGCGTCCGCAAGCTGGGCACGGTCGGGCCCGCGCTGCCGGGTCAGACCATCGCGATCGTCGACGAGTCCGGCGCACCGGCACCGATGGGGACCGTCGGTGAGGTGGTGATCCGGGGCGCGAACGTGATGCGCGGCTACCTCGGACGGCCCGACGAAACCGAACGCACCGTCGTCGACGGCTGGCTGCACACCGGCGACGTCGGACGCCTCGACGAGGACGGCTACCTCACCCTCGTCGACCGCATCAAGGACATGATCATCCGCGGCGGCGAGAACATCTACCCCAAGGAGATCGAGAACGCCCTCGCAACCCACGACGACGTCCTCGAGGCCGCCGTGATCGGCGCCCCGCACGACGTGTACGGCGAGGTCCCGGTCGCCTACGTCGTCGCCTACCCCGACAGCCCGGTCACCGACGATCAGCTCGACGACCATCTGCGCGACCGGCTGACGAAAGTCAAACTGCCCGTGGCCATTCACATCGTGGACGCCTTGCCCCGCAACCCCGTCGGCAAGATCGACAAGCCCGGTCTGCGCAGCCGCCACCGGCCCGCCGCCGTCAACTGATCCAGCACCACCCCAGACCTCGGGCGCCACCCGAGGCGATGACCCCTACCCGCAAGGAGCCTCCCCATGGGATTCAAGACCGGGAACTTCCCCGAAGTCGACCCCGCCACCTTCCTCGACCTCCCGTTCCGCGACCGTCTGCGCGCCATGTCGACGCATTGGGTCGACTACGGCTTCGGGACCCCGAAGATGGTGCACACCATCTACATTCTGAAATTGCTCGTCCTCTACCTCGGCGCCGGACTGTCGATCGCGACGTTCACCTCCGGGTACAACGTGCTCGACGTCGGCGCGTGGTGGAACGCACCCATCGTGTACCAGAAGCTGATCCTGTGGACCCTGCTGGTCGAGACGATCGGCCTGGGCGGTTCCTGGGGTCCGCTCGCCGGCCACTTCAAGCCGATGATGGGTGGCGCCCTGTTCTGGCTGCGGCCCGGCACCATCCGGCTCCCACCGTGGCCGGGGAAGGTACCGCTGACCTCCGGGGACACGCGCACCGTGTTCGACGTCCTGATCTACGCCGCGATTCTGATCAACATCATGCTCGCGCTCGGGTTCGCCGGCGTGCACACCCCGTCCATCGACGCGGTACTGCCCGGCAACCACGGCCTGGTGAACCCCACACTCCTGTTGCCGCTGATCGCATTGCTGATCGTGATCGGGCTGCGGGACAAGGTCATCTTCATCGCCGCCCGCGGCGAGCAGTACTTCCCGGCCGTCGTCTTCTTCGGCGTCCTGCCGTTCGTGGACATGATCATCGCCCTCAAGCTGCTCATCGTGTCGGTGTGGGTCGGCGCCGGGATCTCCAAACTCGGACACCACTTCTCGATGGTCGTCCCGCCGATGCTGTCCAACACCCCGTGGATGCCGTTCAAGAAGATCAAGCGCGCCCACTACCGCAGTTTCCCCGAGGACCTGCGACCGTCGATCGTCGCCGGTGGTGTCGCACACGTGCTCGGCACGGTCGTAGAGGTGGTGACCCCGCTGGTGCTGCTGTTCTCCACCAACCGCACGCTGACGCTGCTCGCGGTCGCGTTGATGGTGGCATTCCACCTGTTCATCCTGTCCACGTTCCCGCTCGCGGTGCCGCTCGAATGGAATCTGCTGTTCGCCTACGCGTCGATCTTCCTGTTCGTCGGATTCCCCGCCTGGGACGGGTACGGCATCGCCGACATGTCGTCGGTGTGGCTGACCGCGGCGATCGTCGCCGCGCTGGTGTTCTTCCCGATCCTCGGCAACCTGCGCCCCGACCTCGTCTCGTTCCTGCCGTCGATGCGCCAGTACGCCGGCAACTGGGCGTCGGCCACCTGGGCGTTCGCGCCGGGCGCCGAGGAGAAGCTCGACCGATTCGTGAAGCGGCCCAGCCAGAACACCCGCACCCAGTTGCTCGCCACCTACCCGCCGGAGGTCGCGGACGTGGTGATGCACCAACTGCTCGGCTGGCGGTCGATGCACAGCCAGGGCCGCGCGTTGTACTCGCTGCTGATGAACCACCTCGGCGACGACATCGACACGTACTCGCTGCGGGAGGCCGAGTTCAGCTGTAACTCACTCGTGGCGTTCAACTTCGGAGACGGCCACCTGCACAACGAGTTCCTGATCGCCGCACTCCAGCGGCGCTGCAACTTCGCGCCCGGCGAATTCGTGATCGCCTGGATCGAATCGCAGCCCATCCACAAGGGCATCCAAGAGTACAAGGTGATCGACGCGGCGCTCGGAGTCATCGAACGAGGCACCTACAAGGTGTCCGACGCGATCAACGAGCAGCCGTGGCTGCCGAACGGGCCCATTCCGTTCGACGTGCAGTGGAGACTGGGGGGAGACGTCGAGGAGCGGGAGAGCGAGTTGACGAAGTCGAACGTGGCGGTGCGGCCGTGACGACCGCGGTCGTGGTCGGTAGCGGGCCCAACGGGCTCGCCGCCGCGGTCCACCTCGCCCGGCACGGCGTCGACGTCCAGGTCCTCGAGGCCGCCGACACCATCGGTGGCGGCACCCGCTCCGGCGAACTCACCGTGCCCGGACTGCTGCACGACGAATGCTCCGCGTTCCACCCGATGGGCGCCGGGTCGCCGTACCTGCAGACCCTCGACCTCGAACGATTCGGGCTGACCTGGAAATGGCCGGACATCGACTGCGCGCACCCCCTCGACACCGGCGACGCCGGGCTGCTGCACCGCTCCGTCGAGAACACCGCCGCCGGCCTGGGCGACGACGGAACACGCTGGCAGCGGATGTTCGGCGGACTCGCCGACGGCTTCGACGACCTCGCCGCCGACCTCATGCGCCCGATCGCGAACATCCCCCGGCACCCGATCAAGCTCGCGAGCTTCGGCCCCCGCGCCCTGTTGCCGGCCACCGTCACGGCCCGCTGGTGGCGCACCGAGAAGGCCCGCGCACTGTTCGGCGGCGTCGCCGCGCACGCGTACTACCGCCTCGACCGGCCCGCAACGTCCGCGGTCGGGTTGATGATCGTCGCCGCCGGGCACCGCTACGGCTGGCCGGTCGCCGAGGGCGGGTCACAGTCGATCACCGCCGCGCTCGCCGCGATGCTCACCGACTGGGGCGGCAAGATCACCACCGGCACCCGGGTCCGCAGCGCGCGGGACATTCCCCCGGCGGACGTCGTCCTCCTCGACCTCGCGCCGTCCGCCGCCGCCGACATCCTCGGCGACCGGCTGCCGCCGCGGGTCGCCAAGGCCTACCGCCGGTACCGGCACGGACCGGCCGCGTTCAAGGTCGACTTCGCCGTCGACGGCGGGGTGCCGTGGACCGACCCCGCCTGCGGTCGCGCCGGAACCGTGCACCTCGGTGGAACTTTCGCGGAGATCGCCGACGCCGAACGCGACGTCGCGACGGGCCGGATGCCGCGGCGGCCGTTCGTCCTCGTCGGACAGCAGTATGTCGCCGACCCCGGCCGGTCGAACGGGAACCTGCACCCGCTGTACGCGTACGCCCATGTCCCGCACGGGTACACCGGGGACGCGACCGAGGCGGTGATCACGCAGATCGAACGGTTCGCCCCCGGTTTCCGGGACCGCGTCGTCGCCACCGTCAGCAGTGGACCCGTGCAGTTGGCCGAGTCGAACGCGAACTACGTCGGCGGCGACATCATCGGCGGCGCCAACACCGAAACCCAGGTGGTGCTGCGCCCCCGGATCGCCCTCGACCCGTACAGCACCGGGATCCCGGGCACCTACCTGTGCTCGGCATCCGCACCGCCCGGCGCCGGCGCGCACGGCATGTGCGGGTACAACGCCGCCCAGTCCGCGCTGCGCCATCTACGCCGCGCCGGAGGGGACGTGCTGTGAGCAGTCCCGCCCCCGGCGACCGCCGCGCCGGTGCCCGTCGCCGGATGGCGCGGGTGCCGGCGATGGCGGAGACCGAGGTCCTCGACATCGTGGCCGGCATCGCACGGAAACTCGATGCGCGGCAGGCGGAGATCACCCGCGCGATGAGCGCGCTGCTCGCGCACGAGATCGACCAACTCGACGAGGACCCGCAGCTCGTCGAACTGCTCGAGGCCAGTGTGCACGGCAACGTCTCGACGATCGTCCACGTCCTGGCCAACGACATTCCCGTCGACCATCTCCAGCCCACCACCGCCGCCGTGGAGTACGCGCTGCGGTTGGCGCAACGGGACGTGTCGTCGAACTCGCTGGTGCGCGCGTATCACATGGGCCAGGACGATCTGATGAAGATCTGCTACGACGAGGTCAGCGCCCTCGACCTGCCCGGACCGCTGACTCTCGCAGTGCTCAAACATATCTCGGAGGTCGTGTACAGCTACATCGACTGGATCACGCTGTACGTGTTCGACGCCTACGAGCAGGAACGGCGGCGGTGGCTGGGTGCCCGCGGCAACGTGCACTCGTCGACCATCCACACCCTCCTCACCGGGACCGGGAACGACGGGTCCGCGTTCGAGGCCGAGACGCAGTACCGGCTCGACCAGACGCACGTCGCGATGATCCTGTGGTCCACCGGAGCCGACACCGAGGCGAGCCTCAACGCGCTCGACCACTACGTGCGCGACCTCGCCCGTCACCTCACCACCGACTCCGCGCCCATCGTCACCGCCATCGACCGCCGAACCCTCTGGGCCTGGCTCCCTTTCGGTCGCCGCAAGCCCGCTCTCGACACCACCGAACTCGCCGCCGCCCTGCCGTCGAAGCCGGGTATCCGGACCGCGATCGGCCTGCCCGCACCCGGGATCGCCGGATTCCGGCGGTCGCACGAACAGGCGCGGGCCGCCTACTCCGTCGCCACCGTGCCCCACACCCAGGTCCGGCCGATCGTCGGTTTCGGCGACCGCGGCGTCGCCGTCGTGTCCCTCCTCGCCGAGAACCTGGACTCCACCCGGGCGTGGGTGTGGGAGGTCCTCGGCCCGCTCGCGGAGAACACCGACCAGGCCGCGACCTTGCGGGCCACGCTGAGCACCTACTTCGCGACCGGCGAGAGCCACCTCCACACCGCGCAGCAGATGAACCTGCACCGCAACACCGTCAAATACCGCATCACCAAGGCACTCGGCGACCCGGCCACCGGCACGCACAGCAAGTTGGATCTCGCACTCGCCCTGCAGGTGTGCGAGTTCCTGGGCCCGACGGTCCTGCGGTAGGCGGCTTCGCCGCCTGTGAGTGGGAAAGGAGTCTCTGGACTCGTTAACCACGCACGGGCGCTACGCGCGACGGAGGATCGCCTGCAGGTCGGCGGCCGGGGAGAGGGTGCCGTATTCGTGGCTGCGGTCGGGGCCGAGGCGGGCGTCGACGAACGCGTCCGCGACGGCGCCAGGTGAGAACCGGGTGAGCAGCGACGCCTGCAGGGCGAGGGCCATCGATTCGACGACGGTGCGGGCACGACGTTGGGCGTCGGCGGGGTCGAGTCCGGCGAGGTCGCCGAGTTGTGTACGGACCCGGTCGAGGTGCGCGTCCAGCACGGTGTTGGCGCCGCGGGCCAGGTTCACCTCGGCGTCGAACGCGGCGACGCTGTCGGGTTCGCGGGTCATCGCGCGCAGGACGTCGAGGGCGATGACGTTCCCCGACCCCTCCCAGACGGCCATGACGGGCTGTTCGCGGTAGCGGCGGGCGAGCGGGAAGTCTTCGGTGTACCCGTTGCCGCCCAGGCATTCCAGCGCCTCGTAGGCGTGGTGCGGGCCGCGCTTGCAGATCCAGTACTTCGCGACGGCGGTCGCGAGCCTGCGGAAGCTGCGCTCCTGCTCGCTCGCGTCCTCGTCGTGGGCGCGGGCGAGCCGCAGGGCGGTGACGGTGGCGGCCTCGGACTCGAGCGCAAGGTCGGCCAGCACCGACGTCATGGCCGGCTGGTCGGCCAGGACGGCACCGAACGCGGCACGGTGCCGGGCGTGCCACACGGCCTCGGCGACGGACTGCCGCATCCCCGACGCGCTGCCGAGCACACAGTCGAGGCGGGTGCGCGCGACCATCTCGATGATGGTGCGGACGCCGCGCCCCGGTTCGCCGACCATGACGCCGACGGTGCCGTCGAGTTCGATCTCGGACGACGCGTTGGACTTGTTGCCGAGCTTGTTCTTCAGCCGCTGGATGCGGAAGACGTTGCGGGTGCCGTCCGGGAGGATGCGCGGCAGCAGGAAACACGAGAGCCCTTCGCCGCCCGCACCTTCCGCCTGCGCGAGTACGAGGAACGCGTCGGACATCGGCGCGGAGCAGAACCACTTGTGACCGGTGAGCAGGTAGTCGGCGCCGGAACCGCCGCGTGCGGCGGGTTTCGCGAGGGTGGTGTTGGCGCGGACGTCGGAGCCGCCCTGCTTCTCCGTCATCGACATGCCGAAGATCGCGGACGCCTTGCCCGGTGCGTCGAGTTCCGGGGTGTAGCTGCGGGACAGGGCGCGTGGCTTCCAGATCGCGGCGACGTCGGGTTGCAGTTCGAGGGACGGGATGACGGCGTTGGTCATCGAGATCGGGCAGGAGTGGCCCGGCTCGATCTGCGCGAACAGCATGAATGCGGCTGCGCGAGCGACGTTCGCGCCGGGTTTCGGATCGGCCCATGCCGACGTGTGCGCGCCGTGTGCGACGGCCGCGGAGATGATCCGGTGGTAGGACGGGTGGTACTCGACCTCGTCGATCCGGTTGCCCCAGCGGTCGAACGTCTTCAGTTCGGGGATGATCGTGTTGGCGAGTTCGGCGTCGTGCTGGAACGTGGCGCTGCCGACGAGTGCACCGATGTCGGCGAGTTCCGCAGTGGCCCAGTCGGCGTCGTGGCGGCGCACGCCCTCGGACAGCACGGTGTCGAGGGTGAACTCGTTGACGTCGGTGCGGGGCACCGACTGGTTGAGCACGGTGTGCGTCCGGTGGGGTGCGGGATGGGTGACGTTCGTGTCGGAAAAGGTAGTCATGGCATTGTCTTTCGTGAGTCAGCTCGCGGTGCGGATCAGGTGTTTCTGGATCTTGCCGGTGGGGGTGCGGGGCAGCACGGTGGCGAACACGTAGTCGCGGGGAATCTTGTAGCGCGCCAGCTTGTCCGACAGATAGTCGCGAAGGTCGTCGGCTCCGACGACGTCCGGTTCACGCCACACGACGTGCGCGACGACGGTCTCGCCCCACTCCGGGTGCGGGCGCCCCACGACGGCGACGTCGACGACGTCGAGATGACCGGAGATGGCGTCCTCCACTTCCTTGGAATAGACGTTCTCGCCGCCGGTGATGATCATGTCTTTCGCGCGGTCGACGATGAAGAGGTAACCGTCGTCGTCCGTGCGGGCGAGATCGCCGGTGCGGTACCAGCCGCCGTCGGCGAACACGGCCGCGGTGGCGTCGGGGTCGTCGAGGTACCCCTGCATCACGGTGTCGGTGCGCACCCAGATCTCGCCGATCCCCCCGGCGGGCACATCGGCGCCGCCGGGGCCGGCCAGGCGCATGTCGACGCCGGCGAGCGCGACCCGGCCGATGGAGCCGGCCTTGGTCAGCTGCTCCTCCGGATACAGAACGGCCCCCACGGGACCGGTCTCGGTCATCCCGTACACCTGGTAGAAGCGGGTGGTCCGGTACGACTCGACGAGCCTGCGGGCCACGTCCGCGCCGATCGGCCCGCCGCCGTACAGCCAGGCCCGGACACTCGACAGGTCGTAGTCGGCGAAATCCGGGACCGCGTTCAGCGCCGTCGTGTAGATGATCGGCGGCCCGAAGCACAATGTGATGCGTTGCTGCTGAACCGCTTCCAGGAAATGGATGGGGTGGTATTCGCGGAGGAGCACCACGGTGCCGCCCATGTACAGCGTGGCCATCAGCCAGTTGTTCAGCGGGGACGCATGCCAGATCGGGACGGCCATCAGCAGCCGCTCGTCGCGGGTGACGGACAGGCCGAGCGCCGCCGTGGTCGCGACGCGCACCACGTTGCGGTGGCTGTGGACGCAGCCCTTGGGCGCGCCGGTGGTGCCGGACGTGTAGAGGATTTCGGCCGGGTCGTTCTCGTCGACGTCGATGCCGTCGATCGGGTCGAGGTCCGCGATCGCGTCGTCGAAGAAGGTGCACCCGTCCACCGCGGTGTCGGTGGACAGCAGCACCACCGGCGTCTGCAACCGCTCGATCACGGGCGCGAGTTCGCCGTCGAAGACGCACACCGTCACGTGCGCGTGCCGCAGGATGTAGTCGACCTCGGGCGCCTGCATCTTGTGGTTGACCGGCACCACCACCGCCCCGATGCGCCAGGCGCCGAGCATGGCGTAGACGAAGCCGGGGGTGTTGAAGCACATGAGGGCGACGCGGTCACCGCGCCCGACCCCCAGTTTCCGCAGGAGGGCGGCGGCGCGGCGGCTGCCGTCCTGCACGGAACCATACGTATGGTTCCGGCCCTGGAAGTGGAGAAACGCCTTGTCGGGCGTCTTGCGGACGTTGCTGTCGAATACGCGAACGATGTTCATCGCGCTCCTTGAAGAGGGGGTCAGTCGATGGAGGTGTTGAGGACGGTCTCGGGAATCTGCAGGTTCGCGAAGATGACGGCGACGGCCTCCTCGAGCGAATAGCCGAAGCTCTCGCCGGTGGCGGTCTTCTGGATCACCAGTCCGAAGATCGCCGACCAGAATGCCTTCGCCTCCACGTCGATGCCGGCGCGCAGTTGCCACCCGGTGCGCATCAGGGTGCGGATGAGCGCGTCCTCGCCCGAGGAGTGCAGGGTGCGGAGGGTGTCGGTGATGAGGTCGCGGAGTTCGCCGCGGCGGCCCGTCATGAGCATCGCTTCGACGAACAGTTCGACGCTGGGTGCGCCCGGTCCGAGCAGGGAGCCGACGAGTTTCTCCGTGTAGTCGCCGACGGTCTCCGCGGTGGCGGCGTCGTCCTCGGCCCGCTTGCCGGCGCGCAGCACGGCAGCGCAGGCCACCTCGACGAAGAGCCGTTCCTTGGACCCGTAGTAATAGGTCACCTGGTTGGGGTGGGCCCCGGCGGCGGCACAGATCTGGGTGATCGCGACGCCGTCGCCGTGTTCGAGGAAGAGTTCAGTTGCGGCGGTGAACAGGGCGTCGCGGGTCTGCCGACCGGACTCCCGGGTTCCGCGCGCTGCTCGGCCCGTCTGCGACGCCATGGCTGCCCTCCAAGTTGTTTGTACGACAAACAATAACTTCTCTTTGTTTGTATGACAAACAAGGAGAGTGACGGGCGTCGCCCGAGGCGTCCTCCGAGCCCGGAAAACCCGCCTGCCAGGGTTACGCTGCTCACCATGTTTTCTTCCGTCGGAGCGAAGATCCGTGTGGTGGTGGCGTTACTGCTCACCGCCCTGCTGGCGTTGACCCTGTCGTCCTGTTCCAGCGGCGGCGACACCTCGGGGTCGGCGCCGCAGGATCTGTGTTCCCCGCCGGGAGTCGGCGCGGCCACGGCCGCCCCGACCAACCTCGCCGCCTCCGGCGCCGCGGCCGAGGACCGCTACACGACGCCGTCGACCACCCCGCTCGACCAGATCGACACGTCGAAACTGAACCTCATCACCCCCGGGGTGCTCACCGTCGGCACCCTGTCCGACGCGCCGCCGAGCATCTGCGTGAACTCGGACAACCAGTTCACCGGCTACGACAACGAACTGCTGCGGGCCGTCGCCGACAAGCTGGGCCTGCGCGTCGACTTCGTAGGCACCGAGTTCGCCGGGCTTCTCGCCCAGGTGGCCGGGCGCCGCTTCGACGTCGGGTCCTCGTCCATCACCACGACCGACGAGCGCCGCAACACCGTCGGCTTCACCAACGGCTACGACTTCGGCTACTTCTCGCTCGTCGTTCCCAACGGCGGACCGATCCAGAGCTTCGACGACCTGAACGCGTCGACCCGCATCGGCGTCGTCCAGGGCACCGTCCAGGACGACTACGTCGTGAACACGCTGAAGCTGAACCCGGTCAAGTTCCCCGACTACGCCACCGCGTACGCCAACCTCAAGACCGGGCAGATCGACGCCTGGGTGGCGCCGTCGCAGCAGGCCGAGGGCGCCATCGCACCGGGCGATCCCACGTCGATCGTCGAGAACACCTTCAGCGTCAACAACTATGTGGGCTGGGCCGTCAACAAGGAGAACCAGCCGCTCGTCGACGCACTGAACTCCGGGCTCGACGCCGTCATCGCCGACGGCACCTGGGCCCAGCTGTATTCCGACTGGGTGCCCCGCGAACTGCCCGAGGGCTGGAAACCGGGCAGCAAGGCGGCGCCGGCGCCCGACCTCCCGGACTTCGCCGCGATCGCCGCCCAGAACGCGAACGACACGACCGAAACCCCGGTCGCCGAACCCAAGTCGACACTCCAGCAACTGAAGGACACGTTCTTCGACTGGGACCTCTACACCCGGGCCTTCCCCGACCTGCTGAAGACCGGTCTGCCGAACACGCTGATCCTGGCGTTGGCGTCCGGCATCGTCGGCACCGTCCTCGGCATGCTGCTCGCGATGGCCGGCATCTCCCGCACCCGCTGGCTGCGCTGGCCCGCCCGCGTCTACACGGACGTGTTCCGCGGCCTGCCCGCCGTCGTCATCATCCTCATCGTCGGACTCGGCGCCGGACCCGTCGTCAAGGGACTCACCGGCAACAACCCGTACTGGCTCGGCGCCGCCGCACTGTCGCTGCTGGCGTCCGCGTACATCGGTGAAATCTTCCGGTCCGGGATCCAGAGCGTCGAACCCGGACAGCTCGAGGCGTCCCGGGCGCTCGGCTTCAGCTATCGGAAGTCGATGACGCTCGTCGTCGTCCCGCAGGGTGTGCGGCGGGTGCTGCCCGCGCTGATGAACCAGTTCATCTCCCTGATCAAGGACTCGTCGCTGATCTACTTCCTCGGCCTGCTAGTCAGCCAGCGGGAACTGTTCGCCGTCGGCCGCGACCTCAACGCACAGACCGGCAACCTGTCACCGCTCGTCGCCGCCGGCCTGTTCTACCTGGCGCTCACCATCCCGCTGACGCACCTCGTCAACTACATCGACAACCGTCTGCGCACCGGCCGCGCCGACACGTCCGGCACGCTCGACCCGGTGGAACAGTCCATCGTCGTGGAAAGGGGATAGGGCGATGGCCGTCTCTCTCACTGGAACCAACCTGCACCTCGCGTTCGGCACCAACCAGGTGCTGCGCGGCGTCGACCTCCACGTCGACGCCGGCGACACCGTCACCGTCATCGGGCCGTCCGGCTCCGGCAAGTCCACGCTGCTGCGGGTCCTCAACCGGCTGCACGAACCCGACCAGGGCGACGTCCTCCTCGACGGCAAATCCGTGCTGCAGGACAACCCCGACAAGCTGCGGCAGCGCATCGGCATGGTGTTCCAGCACTTCAACCTGTTCCCGCACAAGACCGTCGTCGACAACATCGCCCTCGGCCCCCGCAAGCTCAAGGGCATGTCGAAGGACGAGGCGCGGTCGGTGGCGCTCGAGCAACTCGAACTCGTCGGCCTCGCCAACAAGGCCGACTCACGCCCCGGCAACCTGTCGGGCGGGCAGCAGCAGCGCGTCGCGATCGCCCGCGCCCTCGCGATGAAACCCGAGGTGATGTTCTTCGACGAGGCCACGTCGGCACTCGACCCCGAACTGGTGAAGGGCGTCCTCGCCCTGATGGCCGACCTCGCCAAGGGCGGCATGACGATGGTCGTCGTCACCCACGAAATGGGCTTCGCCCGCGAGGTGTCCGACACCGTGCTGTTCATGGACCACGGCGCCGTCGTCGAGACCGGCAAACCGGACCAGCTGTTCGACAAGCCAGAAACCGAACGGCTGCAGCAGTTCCTGTCGCAGGTGCTGTAGGCCGCTCCGCGGCCTGTGCGCCTTTTTGGTAGCTGGAACAACCAGAAAGGCGCACGGGCGCGAAGCGCCTACCGCGTCATCGCCCGGATCCGCCTGGCCGCGACGGAGATCAGCGCCAGGGTGGGTTCGGTGGCGACCTCCGACTCGATCTCGGTGAGCAGCGCCCGCGCGCGGGCGAGCCGGGCGGCGTTGTGCTGCTCCCACTGGTCGACCTTGTCGGCCGCGGCGTCGCCGGGTTCGCTGACGGACAGCGCGTCGAGGGTGATGGCGCGCAGCGAGCTGTAGAGGTCGTCGCGCAGGGCGAGACGCGCGAGGGCGTGCCACCGGTCCAGCCGCGGGAGCGCCGTGACGGCGGTCAGCGCGGTGTTGATGTGCAGGTGCGCCGACAGCGCGAAATACAGTTCCGCGACGTCCTCCGCGCGGTGCTGGGAGATCTCCGCGATGTCCACGATGTCGAGAAGGCAGTACGTGTGCAGGAGGTCCGCGACGTCGGCGGCGATCCCGGCGTCCGCACCCCGCGACGTCAGGGCCTCGGTTCGGCCCTCGACGGCGGTGATCTCGTCGCCCTGCAACCATTCCCGCACGCGGGGTCCGAGTTCGCGGACCACCGGCCGGTAGCGGGCGATGGTGGCCTCGAGCGGCAGCGGTTGCGGCCGGTGCGTGGTCAGCCACCGCGACGCCCGGTCGATCAGCCGCTGGGTCTGCACGGTCAGCGCGTTCGTCCCGGACGCCGGGGTCGTGTCGGCCGCCGCCCGGATCCGCGCGAAAGTCGCTCCGAGGTCGAAGATCTCGGTGACGGCGGTGAAGGCGTTCACCGCCTCCGCCGAGTCGGCGCCGGTCTCCTCCCGCAGCCGGAAGGCGAACGTCATCCCGGCACGGTCGACCATGTCGTTGACGACCGACGTGGTGACGATCTCCCGGCGCAGCGGATGCGCGGCGACCGTGTGCGCGTACTCGCGGCCGAGCCGCGGCGGGAAGTAGTCGTGGAGCCGGCCGGCGTAGACCTTGTTGTCGGGGAGCGTGGTGCCCGACACCTCGCTCTTGATGAACCGCTTGACCTGCGCGGTGAGCTGCGCCAGTTCCGGGCTGGTCAGGCCCTTCTGCTCGCGTTCGAGGGCATCGAACTGGGCGGACGTCGGGAGCACGTCGATCGCGCGGTCCACGTGGCCGCGCCGTTCCAGGTCGTCGACCATGCGGGAGTGGAAGCTGACGAGCGTCACCGCCTGCGCCCGGTTGAGGCTCATCATCTCGTTCTGGCTGCGGTTGTCGGCGAGGACGAGCCTGCTGACGTCGTCGGTCATGTCGGACAGCAGTTCTCGACGGTCCTGCGCGGCGAGCGTGTCGTCGGCGGTGGCGCCCGCGAGGGCGATCTTGATGTTGACCTCGTGGTCGGAGCAGTCGACACCGGCCGAGTTGTCGAGTGCGTCGGTGTTGACGCGACCGCCGTGGCGCGCGTATTCGATTCGGCCGAGTTGGGTGAGGCCGAGGTTGCCGCCCTCGCCGACCACCCGGACGCGCAGCGCGGGCGCGTCCAGCCGGACGGCGTCGTTCGACTTGTCGCCGACGTCCGCGTGACTCTCCGACGTGGCCTTGACGTACGTGCCGACGCCGCCGTTCCACAGCAGGTCCGCGGGCGCACCGAGGACGGCGCGGACGAGTTCGACGGTGGTGAGCGCCCGATCCGTGTCGATCCCCAGCGCGCGCCGCGCCTGCGGTGTGAGCCGAACCGACTTCGCCGACCGGTCGACGATCATCGCGCCCTCGCTGAGGACCGCCCTGTCGTAGTCCTTCCAACTGGACCTGCCGAGGCCGAAGAGCCGCGCCCGCTCGTCCCAGGACGTCTGCGGGTCGGGATCGGGGTCGATGAAGACGTGGCGGTGGTCGAACGCGGCGACGAGGCGGATGTGGGGGCTGAGCAGCATCCCGTTGCCGAACACGTCGCCGCTCATGTCGCCGATCCCGACGACGGTGAAGTCGTCGGTGTGGGTGTCGACGCCCATCTCACGGAAGTGCTGCACGACGCTCTCCCACGCGCCGCGGGCGGTGATGCCCATCGCCTTGTGGTCGTAGCCGACGGACCCGCCGGACGCGAAACCGTCGCCCAGCCAGTACCCGCGCGCGAGCGCGACGGCGTTGGCGACGTCCGAGAACGCCGCGGTGCCCTTGTCCGCGGCGACCACGAGGTAGGTGTCGTCGCCGTCGCGGCGGACGATGCCGTCCGGCGCGATCACGTGCCGGGTCGCGATGTCGAGGTTGTCCGTCATGTCGAGGAGGCTCGAGATGAATTCGCGGTAGCAGGAGATTCCGGCCGCCAGCATCGCCTCCCGGTCGGCGGCGGCGTCGCCGGTCGCCGCGGGCGGGTTCTTGACGACGAAGCCGCCCTTTGCCCCGGCGGGGACGATGACGGCGTTCTTGACCGCCTGCGCCTTCACGAGTCCGAGGATCTCGGTGCGGAAGTCGTCGCGCCGATCGGACCACCGGAGGCCGCCGCGGGCGACGTCGTCGAACCGCAGGTGCACGCCTTCCATCCGCGGCGAGTACACGTAGGCCTCGTATTTCGGCCGGGGCAGCGGCAATTCGTCGATCGACGAGGAGTCGAACTTGAACGCGAGGGCGCGCCCGGGCCGGGGGTCGCCGGCGTAGTAGGTCGTGCGGGTGGTGGCGCGGATCAGGGACAGCAGGGCCCGCAGGATCCGGTCGGCGTCGATTCCGGCGACGGCGTCGATCGCGGCCGAGATGCGGTCTTCGAGCGCGCTCTCCGCGGCGGCGTCCCGTTCCAGGCTGGGGTCGAGCCGGAGTGCGTGCAACTCGACGAGGAGTTGGGTGATGCCGGTGTTGCCCAGCAGGACTCGTTCGACGTTGCTGCGGCTGTACGGGAGCCCGGCCTGCCGCAGGTACGCGGCGTACGCCCGCAGGACGGTCACCTGACGCCAGCCGAGCCCGGCGTGCAGGACGAGGGCGTTGAACCCGTCCACCTCGGTCTCACCCGTCCACGCCGCGCGGAACGCGTCCGCGATCCGGCCGTCCCGGGTGGACCCGTGGCCGTCCGTGACGGCCGGCAGGTCGACGGTCAGGTCGTAGATCCAGGCGCGACTGCCGTCCGGCCGGGTCAGCGCGGCCGGACGTTCGTCGAGGGCGTTGACGCCCAGGCTGGACAGGATCGGCAGCACCTCGTTGAGCGGTGCGGGTTTCCCGACGGCGTAGATCTTGAGGTTCTCGTACGGCGCGGACGCCTCGGAGGTGGTGAACGTCAGCGCCACACTGTCGACGTCGAGACGTTCCACCGCGGCGACGTCGCGGATCGCCTGTGCAGGATCGGTTTCGGTGGCGTAGCTGATCGGCAGCGCGGACGCGTAGTGGCGCGCGACCGCGGTGCCCTGACGGTGCGGTTCCGCAAGCAGCGTGTTGCGCCACAACTCGTGGGACCAGGGTGTGTCGAGTTCCGTGCCGATGCTGTTCATGGCGATGGGGTGATCTCCTGTAGTGGGATCGGCGCGCAGCCGATCACGCAGTGGTGAAGCGAATCAGTTGGCCTGGGCGGGCCTGGGCGATCCGGTCGATGTCCTCGTCCGCGACGACGCCGATGACGGGGTAACCGCCGGAGATGGGATGGTCCGCGAGGAACACGACGGGCTGCCCGCTCGGCGGAACCTGGATGGACCCGAGTGCGACGCCCTCGGTGGGGAGTTCGGCCTCGGACGTCCGCTGCAGGGCAGGTGCGCCGGCGTGCCGGTTCAGCCGGGCGCCGATGCGGTCGGTGTCCGGGGAGACCGCCCACGCACCCGTGGTCAGCGCGTCCGGGTTGGTGAACCAGTCGTCGCGGGGGCCGCCGATGACCCGCACCGACAGCGGTCCGGGGTCCATCGCGGGGAGGGGCGCGACGTCGACGTTCGGGAAGTTCCTCGTCCACGTGCCGACGGGCAGGACGTCGTTGGGCTTCAACGCTTCCGGCCCGATCCCGGAGAGGGTGTCGGTGCTGCGGGAGCCGAGCACGTCCGGCACCGCGAGGCCACCGCGGACCCCGACGTAGCTGCGCAGCCCGACCTGCGCATACTGCAACCGCAGCGTCTGCCCCGGCTGCATCACGATGACGCTCGCGTGACCCATCGGGATGCCGTCGAGCAGCGCCGTGGCGGGGGCACCGGTGACGGCGACGGTCGTCACCGCCTGCGCACGCAGGGCGAGCCCGCCCATCAGCACCTCGATGCACGCGCCGTTCTCGTCGTTCCCGACCAGACGATTCGCGAGCCTCGCGGACCCGCGGTCGGCGGCGCCGGACACGCCGACACCCGAACTCAGGTAGCCGGGGCGGCCGAGATCCTGGATCAGGCTGAGCGGACCCGTTTCGAGTACTTCGAGTTCACTCACAGCGTTTCCTCGTCGACGAATCGGACGCGACGTCCCGGCTGCAGCAGCGCCGGGGGTTCCGCGTCGAGGTTCCACATCGGGGAGTCCGTGGTTCCGATGATCTGCCATCCGCCGGGTGAGGACCGCGGATACACCGCGCCGTAGCCGCCGGCGAGGGCCACGGACCCGGCGGGCACCACGGTGCGGGACTGCGCGCGCCGGGGCACGGTGAGCCGGTCGTCGCCGCAACTCAGGTAGCCGAAACCCGGTGCGAATCCGATGAATACACAACGCCAGGTGGCGGCGGTGTGGGCGGCGATCACGTCCTCGCGGCTCATCCGCAGAAGGTCGGCGACGTCGGCGAGATCGGCGCCGTCGTAGCGGACCGGGATGGTGACCGGTTCCGATTCGGGCACGCCGGTGTGGTCGTGCGCCTCGAGGTCGACGGTCAACGTCCGCAGCGCGCGGCGCACCTCGTCGAGGTCGGTCCGCGGTGTGGTGGTGACGAGCACCGTGCGCGCCGCGGGCAGCACGTCCTCCATACCGGGAACCGGTGTCCGGCGCAGGCGTTCGGTCAGCGACACGACCAAAGGTTCCGAGTCGAGTTCGACGAGCAGGGCCCGATCGCCCGCCGGGAGGATCCGGGTGGGGGTGGTCATGTGAAGGATCCGAGCGTGACGTCGGCACTCTCCAGCGCGTGCCGGACCCGGCGCGCGGTGTGCACGGACCCGGGCGTGTCGCCGTGGACGCAGATGCTGCGCACCGCCACCGCGACGTCGTCGCCGTCGATCGACTCCACCGTTCCGGTCGACACCATCCGCACGGCCTGGGCGGCGGCGGCGTCGGGATCGTCGATGACGGCACCGGGCACCGAGCGCGGGGTCAGCGTGCCCGCGGCGGTGTAGCGGCGGTCGGCGAACCCTTCCGCGACGAACTCGATGCCGTGCGCCTCCGCGGCCCGCTGCAACTGCGAGCCGGGCGGTCCCATCAGCGTGAGCGGCTCGGCGAACTCGTCGATGGCGGATGCGACCGCATCGGCCCGCTCGAAGTCGAGTGCCGCGGAATTGTAGAGCGCACCATGCGGTTTGACGTACGTCACCGAGGATCCGGCGGCGCGGGCGAACCCGGCGAGCGCGCCGATCTGGTACAGCGTCTCGTCGCGCAGATCCGCGGGCGACACCGCGAGTTCGCGCCGGCCGAATCCAGCCAGATCCCGGAACCCCACGTGCGCCCCGATCGCGACGCCTCGCTCGGCCGCGCTCTCGCAGGCCTTGCGGATGATCATCGGATCGCCCGCGTGAAACCCGCACGCGATGTTCGCACTGGTGACGACGTCGAGGAGGGCCTCGTCGTCGGCCAGCGTCCACTGCCCGAAGCCCTCGCCGAGGTCGCAGTTCAGGTCAACGCGCATCGGGGACCTCCAGGACGTACTCGCTGTCCGGGGTGTCGGTGATCAGCATGTACCCGGGTGCGTGGGTGATCGCGAACGGCAACCGGGACGCCATCACCGCCGCCTGCGGGGTGACCCCACAGGCCCAGAACATCGGGACGTCGCCGGGCTCGAAGTTCACCGGATCGCCGAAGTCGGGGGCCGCGAGATCGGCGATGCCGAGTTCCGCGGGATCACCGACGTGCACGGGGCCACCGTGGACGGCGGGCATCCGCGCCGAGATCGCCGCCGCGAGCGCCACCTGGTGTTCGGGGACGGGTCGCATCGACACCACCATCGGCCCGCTGACCCGGCCCGCGGGCCTGCACTCGCGGTCGGTGACATACATCGGGACGTTGCTGCCCTGCTCGACGTGCCGGAGCGGCACCCCGGCAGCGGCCACCGGGTGTTCGAACGTGAAGCTGCACCCGATGTGGAACGCGACGAGGTCGTCCCGCCACAGCGAGGACACGTCCGTGGTCTCGTCCGCGAGTTCGCCGTCCTTCCACACCCGGTACAGCGGCAGATCCGTTGCGATGTCGGCGCCGGGGGCGAGCATCGTCGTCCGGGAGCCGGCGTCGCCGACGTCGAGGACGGGGCACGGCTTGGGGTTGCGCTGGGTGAACAGCAGCACGTCGTATGCCCAGTCCTGCGGGACGGCGATGAGATTCGTCTGCGCGAATCCGGGTGCCAGACCGGCGGTCGGGGTGACACGTCCCGAGCGGAACGCGGAGCGGAGGTCGGTCGGCGAGTCAGGCAAGTTCGCTCCCGCGGGTCTCGGGGAGGAAGAACAGGGCGAACACGGCGATGGCGTAACCGAGCGCACCGAAGATCATCGCGCCTCCGATGCCCAGCTGGGTGGCGGCCAGGAAACCCACGACGGCGGGGAACACGGCGCCGACCGCGCGGCCGAAGTTGTACGTGAAGCCCTGGCCGGTGCCGCGGGACTGCGTCGGGTACAGCTCGGACAGGAACGATCCGAATCCGCTGAAGATCGCCGACGTGCAGAAGCCGAGCGGGAAGCCCAGGATCAGGATCAGCATGTTCGCACCCTCGGGCACCTGGGTGTAGCCGACCATGAAGATCGCCGACAGGAACGCGAACAGCTGCATGGTCCGCTTGCGGCCCAGCTTGTCGGTGAGGATGCCGCCGCTGACGTAGCCGAGGAACGCTCCGGAGATGAGGATCGCCAGGTAGCCGCCGGTGCCGACGACGTCGAGTCCGCGCGAGGTCTTGAGGAACGTCGGCAGCCAGGACGCCAGCGTGTAGTAGCCGCCCTGCACACCGGTGGCGAGCAGCGACGCGAGCACGGTGGTGCGGAGCAGTCCGCCGCGGAAGATGGCCGCGAACGAGCCCGTCTGCTTGCCCGCGGACTCGCGGCGCTCCGTGACGACCTCGGGGTCCTTCAGATTCCGGCGCACCCAGATGATGAGGAAGGCGGGCAGCACACCGGTGAAGAACAGCACGCGCCACGCGACGTCGGGGTCGAACAGCTGGAAGACGACGGTGTAGACGATCACGGCCAGCGCCCAGCCGACGGCCCACGCGCTCTGCACGAAGGCGACGGCCCGGCCACGGTACTCGGCGCGGGCGTACTCGGCGACGAGAATCGCGCCTGCCGCCCACTCACCGCCGAAGCCGAGGCCCTGGAAGGCGCGGAAGATCAGCAGCGTCTCGAAGTTCTGCGCGAAACCGCACAGCACCGTGAAGATCGTGTACGTCGCGACGGTGACCTGCAGCGTGCGGACCCGGCCGATCTTGTCGACGAGGATGCCGGCGAGGGCGCCGCCGAGCGCGGACACCACCAGCGTCACGGTGGTCAGCAGGCCTGCCTGACCGGTGGTGAGGCCGAAGTAGGCGGCGATGGCCGCGAGGCCGAGCGGGAGGACCTGGAAGTCGTAGGAGTCGAGCCCGTATCCGCCGAACGCGCCGATGAAGGCTCTTTTTCCCTTCGGCCCGAGGGTGCGGAACCAGTCGAAGGGGCGCGCCTGCGCGACCTCGGTCTGTGTATCTGTGGTCATGGCACCTCGCCTGAAGAAGGGATGTAACTGCTCGAAGAATCCGATGTAACTCCCATCACGGTACAAATCGTTCAACGATCCTGCAATACCTCGAGGGGATTGTTATCCTGGAAGAAATCGCGGAACCGAGCTGACAACTATGATTGCGGTCGAGATCGAAACCTGAGGAGTGGACTTGACCAGCTCGAATGCCCTTCGCGGCGATGCGCATTCCCGCCTGGCCGCTCACCGCGGCCTGCTCGAACGCACCAGCAGGACCACGCGGGTCGCCGGCATTCTGCGGGACGCCATCATCGACGGAACGTTCCAACCAGGGGCGCGACTGTCCGAACCCGACATCTGCGCCGCCCTCGACGTCTCCCGCAACACCGTCCGTGAGGCCTTCCAGATCCTGATCGAAGACCGGCTGGTGGCGCACGAACTCAACCGCGGCGTCTTCGTCCGCGTACCCACCGCCGAGGACATCACCGAGCTCTACATCTGCCGGCGCGTCGTCGAATGCGCCGGCGTCAACGGATTCGACCCCGCCACCGGCGACCTGTCCGGCGTCGCCGAGGCCCTGAACCTGGCCGACGAACGGCACGCCGTCGAGGACTGGACCGGCGTCGGCACCGCCGACATCCACTTCCACAGCGCCCTCGCGAGCCTCAACAACAGCAACCGCATCGACGAACTCATGCGCAGCGTCTGGAACGAGGCACGGCTCGTCTTCCACGTCATGGACGACGCCCACCGATTCCACGGGCCATACCTCACCCGTAATCACGAGATCTACGACGCCCTCGTCGCCGGCAACACCGAAGCCGCAGGTCAGCTACTCAAGACCTACCTCGAAGACGCCGAGGCGCAGATCCTGGGGGCGTACTGAGGCGCTTCGCGCCCGTGCGCCTTTCTGGTAGCTGGAGCAACCATAAAGGCGCACGGGTGCGCAGCACCTAGCGGATCAGCCCGTAGAAGCCCTCGATGTGCTCCCGCACCAGGCCGGCGGCCTCGGCGCCGTGTCCGCCGCGGAGGGCGGCGACGATGCCGCGGTGCTCGCAGCGCAGGTGGGTCGCGACCGCGGGCCAGTCGTCGAGCAGCGGCACGGCCTGCATGACGTAGCCGTGAATGGAGTCGCGGAGCGAGACCATCATCGCCTCGACGAGAACGTTGCCGGCCAGCCCGGCCATCGCGACGTGCAGGTCGGCGTCGAGACGGTGGAACGCCTCCGGGGAGAGGTCCTCGTCGTCCATCGCGTCGAGCAGCGCGTCGATGGCCGAGAAGTCGAGGTCACCGGACTGCCCGGCGGCTTCCTGCACCGCCCACGACTCGAGCAGCGTGCGCGTCTGGACGACGTCGCGGATCGGCAGGGTGCGCGTCGCCATGTGCAGCCGCAGGGCCGCGCCGATGGACGCGGCCGGGTCGGCGGCGACGATCGCGCCTGCGTCCGGTCCGGAGCCGACGGCGGTGCGGACGATGCCCATCGCCTCGAGCACCCGCATGGCCTCGCGGACCGACGAGCGTCCGACGCCCAGTTCCTCGGCGAGTGCGCGCTCGGCGGGCAGACGACCGCCGACGGTGAGTTTGCCGGCCGCCAGATCCTGCTCGATGCGGTGCAGGACGACCTCGTGTGTGCGCACGACCGAAGTTTACCTGGTGTGGTCTGACCACAGTGCGCTACTGTGGTCAGACCACAGCCCAGCCCGGTTGGAGTACCCGATGAGAATCGCCCTGTTCGCCACCTGCCTGGCGGATGCCCTGTTCCCCGAATCCGCCACCTCCACGGTCCGCCTGCTCGAGCGGCTCGGCCACGAGGTCGTGTTCCCGCCGAAGCAGACGTGCTGCGGGCAGATGCACGTCAACACCGGCTACCAGGCCGAGGCGCTGCCGCTCGTCCGTCACCACGTGGAGGCGTTCGAGAGCGGACCGTCGTGGGACGTCGCAGTGGCCCCGTCCGGTTCGTGCGTCGGATCCGTCCGGCACCAGCACGCGATGGTCGCCCGCCGGTACGGCGACGAATCGCTCGCGACCCGCGCCGAGGACGTCGCGTCCCGGACGTACGAGCTGTCGGAACTGCTCGTCGACGTCCTCGGCGTCACCGACGTCGGCGCCTACTACCCGCACCGGGTGACGTACCACCCGACGTGCCACTCGCTGCGGATGCTGCGGGTTGCCGACAAACCGCTGCAACTGCTGCGCGCGGTGCGGGGGATGACCCTGATCGAGCTACCCGCGGCCGAATCCTGTTGCGGCTTCGGCGGAACGTTCGCGCTGAAGAACTCCGAGACGTCGACCGCGATGCTCGCCGACAAGATGGGCAACGTCCTGAGCACCGGCGCCGAGGTGTGCAGCGCCGGCGACTCGTCCTGCCTGATGCACATCGGCGGCGGGCTGTCCCGGCTGCGCAGCGGGGTCCGCACCGTCCACCTCGCCGAGATCCTGGCGAGCACCGAGAAGATCGGGAGCAACGCATGACCACGTTCCTCGGCTCACCCACCTTCCACGCCGGCACCGGAAACATCCGGGGCACAGAATCTTTCCCCGACGCCGCACGGAAGGCACTCACCGACACCCAGCTGCGCGCCAACCTCGGCGCCGCCACCACTACCATCCGCAACAAACGGATCGCCGCGGTCGCCGAGGTCGACGACTGGGAGGAACTGCGCCGGGCCGGCAGCGCCCTGAAGGCGGACGTGATGGCCCGGCTCCCCGAACTGCTCGTGCAGTTCGAGGAGAACGTCACCGCCCACGGCGGCACCGTCCACTGGGCGCGCGACGCGGAGGAGGCGAACCGGATCATCACCGACCTCGTGCGGGCCACCGGCTCCGACGAGGTGGTGAAGGTCAAGTCGATGGCCACCCAGGAGACGGGCCTGAACGAGCATCTCGAGGAGAACGGGATCGCGGCCATCGAAACCGACCTCGCCGAACTCATCGTCCAACTCGGCGAGGACAAACCGAGCCACATCCTCGTTCCCGCCATCCACCGCAACCGCGCCGAAATCCGCGAGATCTTCCTGAACGCGATGCCGGGCGTCGACAAGGACATCACCGACGACCCCCGCGCGCTGGCGATGGCCGCGCGGGCGCACCTGCGGCGAAAGTTCCTGTCCGCCAAGGTCGCGATCAGCGGCGCGAACTTCGGAATCGCGGAAACCGGGACCCTCGCGGTGGTGGAGTCGGAGGGCAACGGACGGATGTGCCTGACCCTCCCCGACACCCTCATCACGCTCATGGGCATCGAGAAACTGGTCCCCACGTTCACCGACCTCGAGGTGTTCATGCAACTGCTGCCCCGGTCGTCCACCGCCGAGCGGATGAACCCGTACACCTCCATGTGGACCGGGGTGCACCCCGGCGACGGCCCGCAGAACTTCCACGTCGTCCTCCTCGACAACGGTCGCACCAACGTCCTCGCGGACGAGACCGGGCGGGCGGCACTGCACTGCATCCGCTGCAGCGCCTGCCTGAACGTGTGCCCCGTCTACGAGCGGGCGGGCGGGCACGCGTACGGGTCGGTCTACCCCGGGCCGATCGGCGCGATCCTCAGCCCACAACTCACCGGGACCACCGGCCACGACGACCCGAACGCCTCACTGCCCTACGCCTCCACCCTGTGCGGCGCCTGCTTCGACGCCTGCCCGGTCCGCATCGACATCCCCAGCATCCTCGTGCACCTACGCGCGGAACAGGTCGACTCCGAACGGCACGGACTTCCCGGCGGCCAGGACCTCGCGATGAAAGCCGCCGGCTTCGTGATGGGTTCGGAGAAACGGTTCGCCGCCGCCGAGACGGCGGCCAAGGTCGGCCGGGTGCTGGGCGGCCGGTCCGGACGCATCACGTCGCTGCCGTACCCGGCATCGAAATGGACCGCGAGCCGCGACCTGCCCGCCCCGCCGAAGGAAACGTTCCGACAATGGTGGGCCCGCACACACGAGGACACGACACGATGACCGCACGCGCAGAGATACTGTCCCGGATCCGGTCGGCGCTCGCCGACGCGCCGGCCCCCGACCCCGTTCCCCGCGACTACCACCGCGAGCCCGCGTCCGGCCCCGGCGACGTCGAGTTGTTCGCCCACACCGTCGACGACTACCGCGCACAGGTCCACCGCGCCGACGAGACCACCGTCGCCGAGATCGTCACCGGACTGATCGCGGAGGGGAAGCGGGCCGTCGTCCCACCGGACCTGCCGCAGTCGTGGCGGCCGCGACGTGACGTCGTCGTCGACGGCGCACCCGCCGAACTGTCGACGCTCGAACTCGACGCCATCGACGTGGTCGTCACCGGCTGCACCCTCGGAATCGCGGCCACCGGCACCATCGTGCTCGACGGCGGCGCCGGTCAGGGACGCCGGGCGCTGACGCTGGTCCCGGATCACCACATCTGCATCGTGCGCACCGACCAGATCGTCGACACCGTGCCGCAGGCCTTCCAGACCCTCGACCCGACCACACCGCTGACGTTCATCAGCGGTCCCAGCGCCACCAGCGACATCGAACTCAACCGCGTCGAAGGCGTGCACGGTCCCCGGACGCTGGACGTCGTGATCGTGCGCTGACGCCCCCGTGCGTGGTTAGCGAGTCCAGAGACTCGTCAACCACTCACGGGGCGCGGAGCGCCCTCGCGGCGAGTTCGGCGGCGGCGCGGACGATCTCCGGGCCGCCGAACATCACGTCGTCGTTGTGCCCCGCGCCGGACAGCACGACGGTGTCGACGTCGCCGAGCGCGGCTTCGGCGACGCGGGCACTCTGCTCCGGCGGGACGATGGTGTCCGCCGTCCCGTAGACCACGGTGACAGGCACGTCGATGCGTGCGACGAACTCGGCGACGGGAAATCGGTCGCGCAACAGCAACCGAACCGGCAGGAACGGGTAGTGCGCCCTGCCGACGGCGGCGAGGTCGGCGAACGGCGACCGCAGCAGCAGTCCGGCGGGCGGGTGCTCGGTGGCGAGTTCGGTGACCACACCGGTGCCGAGGCTCTCCCCGAAGTAGAGCAGCCGCCCCGGCGGCACGCGACGTTCGTCGACGAGGTGCCGGCGAGCGGCCCGGACGTCGAGTGCCAGCCCCTCCTCGCTGGGCTGACCGGGGTTGCCGCCGTACCCGCGGTAGTCGAAGAGCAGGGTGGCGAAACCCGCGGCGGCGAGGTCCGAGGCCAGCAGTGCCCGGTCGGCCCGGTTGCCGGCGTTCCCGGCGGCCACGAGGACGGTCATGCGCGGCTCGCCGACCGCCGGCGGGACGTACCAGGCACCGAGTTCGAGGCCGTCCGACGTGGTCAGCGTGACGTCCTCCGCCCCGGCGATCAGCCGGCCGGCGGGGGGCACCGGGGTGGTGTCGGGGTAGTAGATCAGTTTTCGCTGCAGCACCCACGCCGCGGCGATCAGCAGTGCCATCACCGCGGCCGCGATCAGCACGACACGGATCATTGCCGAATCGGCGCGCCGGTCCACTCCAGCAACTCGGCCACGGGCAGGGTGTTGATCACATCCGACGGCTCGACTCCGCGCTCCGCGGCGCGCTCGCAGGCATAACCCTGCCACGCGAGGTGCCCGGTGGTGTGCGCGTCCGTGTCGATGGAGAACTTGCAGCCGCTGTTCAGTGCGAGGTCGATCAGGCGTCCCGGCGGGTCGCGGCGCTCGGGTCGGGAGTTGATCTCCACCGCGGTGCCGTACTCGCGGCACGCGTCGAACACCCGTTCCGCGTCGAACTTCGATTCGGGCCGCGGTCCCCGCACCCCCTCGACGAGGCGGCCGGTGCAGTGCCCGAGCACGTCGACGTGCGGAGACTTGACGGCCTGCAGCATCCGCTTGGTCGTCGTCGCCCGGTCGGTGTCCAGATGCGAGTGCACGCTCGCGACCACGATGTCCAGGTCGGCGAGCACGTCGTCGTCCTGGTCGAGGGAGCCGTCGTCGAGGATGTCGACCTCGATTCCGGTGAGCACCCGGAACGGCGCGAGTTCGACGTTCAGTTCGGCGACCACGTTCAACTGGACGAGCAGTTGCTCCGACGACAGCCCGTTCGCGACCGTCAGCCGCGGCGAGTGGTCGGTGATCGCGCAGTAGTCGTGCCCCAGCGCGGCCGCGCGCCGCATCATCTCCCGGAGCTGGCACCGGCCATCCGACCAATCCGAATGGGTGTGCAGGTCGCCGCGGAGCGCCTCGAGCAGTTCCGTTCCGCCCAGCCCGATCGGCTCCGCGGAACCGCGCAGATACGTCAGGTACAGCGGCACCGCATCGGCGCACTCACGGATGATCGCGGCCGCCTCGGAGCCGATGTCGGGCAGATATACCCAGCCGTTCGCCGCCAGGGCTTCCCGCTCCTCGGCGGTCGACGACTCGAGCACATCGGCCGCCCGGCGGAAGGCGCCGATCCTGGGTCCCTCGTCGCGCGAACGCTCGAGCCAGAACGCAATTTCCCGCAGCGCATCGACGGCGTCCATCTATCCATCGTGCACGCCGTCCGGGCTGCTGGCTAGACGTAAATCACTCCAGACTTAGGGTCGCCTCGTTGTCCGCGCGTTCACACCTACGTTCCCTTTCCCTCGCTTACGACTTCTACGGTGCCGGAGTTGTCCGCATTCGAATCGGGAGCCACGGTGAGTTTGAAACCCCTCGCACTGTTCGTCAACCATGACGGCGCGTCCTCACGCGCCTCCGTCACCTGCCAGTACAAGTGCGGAAACGCGTGCTCCCACGACGTGCCCAACACCTCGCACGGCGAATACTTCCGTGACATCGCCCGCACCGCCCTGTCGCGGCGCGGGATGCTGCGCGGGACGGGGATGGCCGTCCTCGCCGTCGGCGCGGGCAGTGCGCTGGCCGCCTGCTCGGACGACTCCGGCAGCGGAAGTGTCTCCGGCACGGGGGGTTCGGACGGCGCCACACCGGCGGGAACGAACTTCGGTGCCGTCGCCCCCAACACCGAGGACGCCGTCGTCGTCCCCGAGGGGTACGAGCAGGCCGTCGTGATCCGCTGGGGCGACCCGGTGCTGCCCGGGGCCCCCGCGTTCGACTTCGACAACCAGACCGCCCAGGCACAGGCGCAGCAGTTCGGGTTCAACAACGACTTCGCCGGACTGCTGCCGGTCGAGGGGCAGCCGAACACCTTCCTGCTGGTGGTCAACCACGAGTACACCACCGAGCCGTTCATGTTCAAGGGATACGACGCCGAGAACCCGTCGCCGGAGCAGTTCCAGACGGCGCTCGCCGCCCACGGACTGTCCGTGGTGCAGGTGAAGGGTGAATCCGGCTCGGGCGCGCTCACTCCCGACTTCGGGCCGTACAACCGGCGCATCACGGCGACGACGGAATTCGTCGTCACCGGTCCCGCCGCGGGCAGCGACTTCCTGAAGACGTCCGCCGACCCGACGGGCACCAAGGTGCTCGGCACGCTCAACAACTGTTCCGGCGGCGTCACCCCGTGGGGCACGGTGCTGTCGGGGGAGGAGAACTTCAACCAGTACTTCGCGAACGCCGAACTGGTCACCGACCCCGCCGTCGCCGCGCGGCTGAAGCGGTACGGCGTGGAAGGTGCTGCATCCGAACGCAAGTGGGAGCGATTCGACAAGCGTTTCGACCTCGCCCAGGAGCCGAACGAGGTCAACCGCTTCGGCTGGGTCGTCGAGGTCAACCCGTGGGACGCGACGTCCGCGCCCGTCAAGCACACGGCGCTGGGCCGGTTCAAGCACGAGGCCGCCACCATACACGTCACCGACGACGGCACCGTCGTGGCGTACAGCGGCGACGACGAACGCTTCGACTACATGTACAAGTTCGTCTCCAGCCGGAAGATGATGGACGGCAACAGCCAGGCCGCCGTCCGCAACAACATGACACTGCTCGACGCGGGCACCCTGTACGTCGCGAAGTTCGCCGGGAACTCCGCGGACGAGATCGACGGGTCGGGGGCGCTGCCGTCGAGCGGCACGTTCGACGGCAGCGGGGAGTGGATCCCGCTGCTGCGCACCGGCGAGGACGGCAAGGGGGAATCCCTCGTCGACGGCATGAGCGCCGAGGAGGTGGCGGTGTTCACCCGTCAGGCCGGCGACAAGGTCGGTGCCACCAAGATGGACCGCCCCGAGGACTTCGAGCCCAGCCCGACAAGCGGCAAGGTGTACGTGGCGCTGACCAACAACACCAAGCGCGGCGTCGACGGCGCCGCGGCCGCCGACGAGGCCAACCCGCGGAACAACAACAAGAACGGCCAGGTCCTCGAACTCACCGACGACCACGCCGGCACCGCGTTCACGTGGAACCTGCTGCTCGTGTGCGGTGACCCGACGGCGGCCGACACCTACTTCGGCGGGTTCGACAAGGAGAGCGTCAGCCCGATCTCCTGCCCCGACAACCTGGCGTTCGACCCGCACGGCAACCTGTGGATCTCCACCGACGGCAACGCGCTGAAGTCGAACGACGGCCTGTTCAGCGTCGTCCTCGACGGCGCGAACCGCGGGGAGACCAAGCAGTTCCTCTCCGTGCCCAAGGGCGCCGAGACGTGCGGTCCGATCGTCAGCGAGGAGCGGGTCACGGTGTGCGTGCAGCACCCGGGTGAACTGGACGACGCGAGCGCCGACAACCCGGCGTCGCACTGGCCCGACGGCGGCGATATGCAGCCGCGTCCCGCCGTCGTGGCGGTGTGGAAGTCGGGCGGCCGGATCGGCGTCTGACCCCATGTGAGTGGCAAAGTGTGCCCCGGCACGCTTTGCCGCTCACCTGGGTGGGCGGCCCAGCAGCGACTCGAACACAGCATTGCCCGCGGTGAAGCCGTGCCGGTCGTAGAACTCGAACATCGCGGACAACCGGGCGCGACCGTCGTCCGTCAGGTCGCGCCCGTGCCGCGACATCCACTCGTCGACGGACACCTGCTTCACCGACACCGGACCGGCCGCCCGGTCGCACAGTTCCCGCACGGTCAGGGCCTCCGGGCCACCCAGTTCGTAGGTGGCGCCGTGGTGGATGTCCGGGCCCTCCATCAGCACTCGCGCGGCCACCTCGGCGACGTCCGCGAGTGCGACGAACGAGAACGCCGCGTCGGGGCTGTACGGCACGTCGACCTCGGTGGCCGTGCCGTCGAGGACCGACGCGAAGTTCTCGGCGTACGCGCACGGCTGCAGAATCGTCCACCGGAGCCCACCGAACGTCCGGAGCATGTCCTCGCACCGCGCCTTGTCGACGTGGTGCGGCATGAGCGGGGTGTACGGCCACGCCACCGAGTGGTAGACGAAATGCTCGACGCCCGCGTCGGCGGCGGCCGTGAGAACCCGGCGCACGAGGGCCGGCTCGTCGGGATGCACATTCGGGGCGATGAAGTACACGCCCCGGCACCCCGACAGCGCGTCGGCCAGTCCCGCACCGGTTTCGAGGTCGACGGCGAAATCGCCGGAACGCCGGGCGGTGTGCACCACCCGGCGTACGTCGGCGAGTCCCTCGAGCGCCGCGACGACGGCGGCTCCGGTCTTCCCCGCGGCGCCGACGACGGCGATGCCGGCGCCGCGGGAGAGTGACTCGGTCATCGGATCACCGGTCGATGAAGTCGAACTCGGCGAACTTCGCACCGCCGGAGAGGCGTTCGTAACCGGGACCGCGGTCGAAGAACGGCTCGTCCAGTCCGCGGCTGTCGCGCATCTGCTCGCGCAGCGCCTCGGTGGCGTCGGCGTCCGCGACCGGTTCCTCGGTCGACGACGTCAGCACCACACCGTAGTCGGCCCGGGCACCCTCCGCGGACACCTTGCCCCACAGCACATCCCGGACGACCTCCTCGATCGGACGGTCGAGGGGGTCGCCCCAGCCGCCGCCACCGGTCGTGCGGATGCGCACCACCTCGCCGGCCTTGATCGGTTCGGCGTCGGTGAGCGCGTCGAACTCGCGCTCGTTCGGGCCGCCCGGGTCGAGGACCACCGAGAAGGGACGTCCGGCCTTGCCGCCCTTGACTCCCCAGCAGGAGAGGATCGAGCGGTCGGCGATGGACATGAAGTTGGCGTCCTTGAGCATCCGGATGTGCTTCTCGTAGCCGAGGCCGCCGCGGTAGCGTCCGGCGCCGCCGGAGTCCTTCGCCAGGCCCAGCTTCTCGACGATGAACGGGAACCGGCTCTCCGTGAACTCGGTCGGCAGGTTCCGTGAGTCGGGAACGACGTGGATGGTGTCCTCGCCGTCCGCGTAGTGCCTGCCGCCGGACCCGCCGCCGAGCACCTCGCGCATCAGGTACGAGTGCCCGTCGAAGTCCTCGCCGTACACCCCGGTGTAGCGGATGGTCTCCTGGTCGGCGGGCATGTTCCCGTCGACGGCCTTCGCGACGACGCCGGCGAGCACGCCGAGCAGCCGCAGGATCACGAACGTCCGGGCGTTGGTGGGCGCCGGGAAGATCGGCGTGATCAGCGTGCCCTTCTCCGGGAACTTCATCTCGATCAACGGCACGACGCCCTCGTTGACGTCGAGTTCCGCCATCCGCTCGGGACTGTCGGCGAGGTTGCGCAGGATCGGTGCGAGCCACTTGATGAGGAAGTTGCCGTCGGCGTAGTCACCGCAGTGGTTGATCGGACCCTTGGCCTGCGGGCCGGTGCCGTTGAAGTCGAGGATGAGGCGTTCGCCGCCCTCGTCCTCCGGTCCGGTCTTGGTGAGCGTGATCCGCTGCCGGTGCAGCATGGGCTCGTCGACGCCGTCGTGTTCGGCGTAGTCCTCCCACGTGTATTCGCCCTTGGGGATCTTGCTGAGGATCTCCCGCCGGTACGTCTCGGTGGTCGCGTCCATCATCGCGTCGAAGCAGGCCTCGACGGTGTCGCAGCCGTACCGCTCGAACAGTTCGGTGAGGCGACGGGCGCCCATGAGGCACGCCGAGCATTCGGCGTCGAGGTCGGCGGCCAGCGCGTCGGGCATCCGCGAGTTGCGGGTCATGATGCGCAGTGCGGCCTCGTTGGGCACACCCTGATCCCACAGCTTGATCGGCGGGACCATCAGGCCCTCCTCGTACACCGTGGTCGCGCCGGACGGCATCGATCCCGGGCAGCAGCCGCCGATGTCGTCGTGGTGGCCGAACGCCTGCACGAACGCGACGACGGACGGTTCCTCCTCGCCCGGCCGGGTCGCGAACACCGGGACGGTGACGCAGAGGTCGGGGAGGTGGCCGATGCCGCCTTCGGACAGGTAGACGTCGTTGTGGAAGTAGACGTCGCCGGGCTTCATGGTGTCGAGCGGGAAGTCCCGCGCCACCGGATGCACGAGCGCCGAATACGAACGGCCGGTGAGCTTCCGGAGGTTGCGGTCGTGGATGCCGGCGCGGAAGTCGTGCGCGTCGCGGATCATCGGGGAGCGGGAGGTCCGCGAGATCGACGTCTCGACCTCCATCTCGACGCTGGCGAGGTAGCCGGCGACGATCTCCACCAGCACCGGGTCGGGCGTCGTACCGTCGACCGGTGTCAGCCGGTAGGGCTTGACCGGCTGCACTGCAACGGGTTCGGTGGTGACGGTCATCGGTTCGCTCCGTTCGAGTCGGCGATCTTGGTGATGCGGATGTTTCCGAAGGTGTCGATCCGTGCCCGGAATCCGGGGTGCACGGGAATGGTGGAGCTGAATTCCTCGATCACCGCCGGGCCCTCGAGCACGTCGCCGGCGCCGAGCTTGGCCCGGTCGTAGACCTGGGTGGTGACCCATTCGTCGAAGTACGCCGGTCGGGTGCCGGTCACCGCGGACTCGGCTCCGGTGCCCGCCGCGATCTCGTTCAGCGTCGGGCGCTTGATCGGGCCGATGCCGCTGACGCGGAGGTTCACCCACTCCACGTGCTGGTGCGGGTCGCCGCGGAAGTCGTACCCGTACAGCTCCTTGTGCGCCTGGTGGAACCGCTCCGCGGCCTCGTCCATCAGCTCCGGGGTGACGGGACCGTCCCCGACGGGCACCCGCACCTCGAACGCCTGGCCGAGGTAGCGGAGGTCGGCCGAACGCGCATACTTGCGCTCCGCCTCGCCGAAGCCCTCGTCGGCGAGTGCGATTTCCGCCTCGGCGGCGAGCGCGTCCAGCCCCGACTGCAGTTCGGCGATCTCCAGCCGGTCGTGCCGGCAGACGTGAGTCTGGACGTAGTCGTTGCGGACGTCGACGGTGAGCAGTCCGAACGCGGACACGTTGCCCGGGTTCAGCGGGACGAGGACGTCCTTGAGGCCGAGAATGTCGACGAGCCGGCAGGCGAGCAGCGAACCGGAGCCGCCGAACGTCACCAGGGTGAAGTCGCGGACGTCGAGGCCCCGCTTGACCGTGATCTGCCGCAGTGCGTTGGCCTGGTTCCACGCCGACACCTCGAGGATGCCGGTGGCGCAGGTCTCGAAGTCGAGCTTCAGCTGGTGTGCGAGCTGCTCGACGCCCTTGCGGGCCAGTTCGGTGTCGAGGGGGATCTCGCCGCCGAGCAGGTGGGGTGGGATGCGGCCGAGCAGCACGTGGGCGTCGGTGATGGTCGGCTCGCTGCCGCCCTTGCCGTAGCAGAGCGGGCCGGGGTCGGCGCCCGCCGACTGCGGTCCGACACGCAGAGTGCCTTCGGGGGTCTGCCAGGCGATGGAGCCGCCGCCTGCGCCGACGGTGACGACGTCGATCATCGGGATCTTCGACGGGTACGCCCCGACCCGGCCCTCGGTGGTGAGCGCGGGCTCGCCGCGGACCACGACGGTGACGTCGGTCGACGTTCCGCCGCCGTCGCACGTGAGGACCTGCTCGACACCCGCGACACTCGCGATGAGCGCCGCACCGAGCGCGCCGGCCGCCGGGCCGGACAGCACCGTGGTGATCGGCTGGTGCACGACCTCCTTCGCGGACAGCACGCCGCCGTTCGACTTCATCACGTAGAACGGGATGTCGCGGGCCTCGCCCTCGTCGGAGGAGAATTCGCGCAGCCGGTTCGCGATGTTGTTCACGTAGTTGCGGATGTTCGGCTTCACGGCCGCGTCGACGAGCGTGGTGATGGACCGCTCGTATTCGCGGTACTCGCGCAGCACCTGGCTGGAGATGCTCACCGTCGCCTCGGGGTATTCCTCGAGCAGAAGATCCCGGACGCGGTTCTCGTGGCTCGGATTGGCGTAGGAGTGCATCAGGCACACGCCGATGGTGCGGATGCCGCGGTCGGCGAAGAAGCGGGCCGCCTGGCGGACGTCGTCCTCGACGAGGGGGCGGATCTCGCTGCCGTCGAACGCGAGCCGGCCGCCGATGGTGCGGACGCGGTCGGCGGGGACGATGCGGTCGGGCTTGACCCAGAAGTAGGAGTTGCCATAGCCGTCGGGGACGGACTGGCGGGCGATCTCGAGGACGTGCTCGTACCCCTCGGTGGTGATGAACCCGAGGTTCTCGACCTTGCCTTCGAGGAGCTTGTTGGTGGCGACGGTGGTGCCGTGGCTGACGGCGCCGATCGCGTCTCCGGTCTCGCCGAGCTTGGCGAGCACCTTCTCGATTCCGGTGAGGAATCCCTGCGCCGGGTCGGCAGGCGTCGAGGGTGTCTTGGTGGTGACGACGGCTCCGGACTCCTCGTCCACAGCCACGACGTCGGTGAATGTTCCGCCGGTGTCGATACCGACCCGAATCTTCCTGGATTCCACGATTCCTCCTGGGCTCGTCTCTGTAAGGCAATTGCACCGTTTCCGCCGCCCGGTTTCTTTGTCACATATCGCCGAACTCGGCGGTCCTCGTTCGGCGCTGCCCGCGCGGCCGCACCCCTGGACAGACGACAGCACCCCGAACCGGGCGGTTCGGGGTGCTGTGTCGAGGGTGTGCGCGGGTTATTTCGAGCAGGTGCCCCGCACGAGGATGCCGCCGACGAGGACACCGGCGAGAGCGATGCCGGCGCCCAGTGCGGCCGACGCGAGAACAGTTGCCGTGGACGCCGCCTCGGGTGCCCGCAGCCGGGCCGCGGCCGCCGTGGGGACCGGGGCTGCCTGCGCGACACCCGCGACCGCCGGGGCCTCACCCGCCGCGGCGGCGACCTCGGCCGGTGGGATGCCGTTGGCGATGACGCCGTCGATGCCCTTGAAGAACACCCCGGCCATCTTCTTCGCGACGCCGGTGATCATCCGCTGCCCGACGCCGCCGACCATGCCGCCGACGACGGCGTCCGCGTCGTAGCTGAGCAGGGTGCCGCCGTCGCGTTCCTCGAGCCGCACCGTCACGTCGGCCTTGACGGTGCCGGGCGCACCGGCGCCGGACGCCGTCATCACGAACGACTGGGGCCGATTCTGCTGCGACAGAATCACTTCGCCGTCATAGGTGCCCTTGATGGATGCGACGCCCGCGGTGATGGACAACTTGTAATGGTTGTCGCTGACCTGCTCGAGGGACTGCACCCCGGGAATCGTGGCCGCGAGGACCTTTCCGTCCTGCAGGTTGTCGTACACGGCCTCCGGCGGTGCGGTCAGTAGGGCGGTGCCTGCGATTCTCATTCGTTCTCCTTGCTCTGTGACGACGCGTGCACGAGGCGAAGCTCGAACAACTCCGATGGGGATATCGGCATGGATGTGATCGGGATGCCTTCCGCGTCCTCGATCGCGGCGGCGATGACGGCGGACGTCGGAATCACGCCCGCCTCGCCCGCACCCTTCATGCCGAGGGGATTGAGGCCGGATGGGGTGACGGTGTGGTCCATCTCGAGCGAGTCGGGCATCTCGGTGACGAACGGCATCAGGAAGTCCATGTACGACGCGTTCAGCATCTGGCCGTGCTCGTCGTAGACGATCTTCTCGTACAGCGCGCCGCCGACCCCCTGCGCGACCGCGCCCATGACCTGGCCCTCGACGATCCGCGGGTTGATGACGTTGCCGCAGTCGTGGATGACGGCGTACCGCCGGACGTGGATTTCGGCCGTCACCGGATCGGTTTCGACGATCGCCGCGTGCACGCCGGACGCGAACGTCGACGTCGGGGGCGAGTAGTAGCCGGTGGCCTCGAGCCCGGGTTGTTCACCTTCCCGGACCGGCGGAATCGTCATGTCCGTGTCGGCTTTCGCGAATCCGGTGGCCTGCCGCGACGCGTCGTCGAACGCGTAGCGCAGCGGGTTCGACAGCACGGCGACCACGCCCAGCGAGATGGAGGTGCCCTCGGCGCCGGGCAGCGTGCCGATCTTGCACACGTGCCCACCGCGAAGTTCCAGTTCGGCGGGATCGAGGTTCAGCGCGTCCCCGGCGATCTTGCGGGCCTTCTCCGCGACCATCTGCGCGGCCACGTGGAACGCCGACCCGGACATCACGGCACCGCGGGACGCGAACGTGCCGACGGCATAGCCGAATCGGCGGGTGTCGCCGGTGACGATCTCCACGTCGGTGACCGGCACGCCGAGGTCGTCCGCGACGATCTGCGCGAACGCCGTCTGGTGGCCCTGCCCCTGAGTGGTCAGACCCGTTGCGGCCTTCACCTTCCCGGACGTTTCGACGAGGACGTGGGCGCCCTCGTACGGGCCCGGCCCGGTTCCCTCCACGTAGGCGCCGATCCCGATGCCCACGGCCCGGCCCTCGGCCTTCGCCTGCTTCTTGTACTCGGCGAACCCGTCCCAGTCGATGAGCTTCTTCAGCTTGTCGATCCCGGCCTGGTAGTTGCCGGTGTCGTAGATCAGCGGGCGGCCGTCCTGGAACGTGAGATGGAAGTCGTACGGCATCTCCTCGGGCCGGATGAAGTTGTGCTCGCGGACCTCGATGACGTCCTTGCCGAGATACTTCGCGATCGCGTCCATCGCCCGTTCCATCGCGAACACGGCCTGCGGGCGCCCGGCGCCGCGGTAGGGCGTCACGATGACGGTGTTCGTGTACAGCGAATACGCGTCCACCCGGAACGATTTCGGCTTGTACGGCCCGAGCACCTGCGTCGACGTGTTCAGCATGACGATGATGCCGTACGGCAGGTAGGCGCCGTTGTCGTGCCAGAACGTGAAGTCGAACGCGAGGAGGGTGCCGTCGTCGTCGAATCCGACCGTCACCTCCTGGATCTGGCCGCGTTCGTGCGCGCTCGACACGAAGTGCTCGCGCCGGTCCTCGACCCATTTGACCTCGCTGGAGATGCCCGCCGTCCCGAGCCGCCGCGCGGCCCAGGTGACCATGACCTCCTCCGGCCACGGGTGGACGATCTTGACGCCGAAGCCGCCACCGACGTCGGGGGCGATGCAATGGACCTTGTTGTGCGCCATCTTCAGCCGGGCCGCGATCGCGGCGCGGGCCGACGTCGACGTCTGAGTCGACGTCCAGAACGTGAGCGCCTGCTCGTCGGTGTCCCAGCGCGCGTAGACGCCCTTGCCCTCCATCGGCATCGACGCCGACCGCTCGATCTCGAGGTTCAGCGTGAGCCGGTGCGGTGCGTTCGCCAGTTCCGCGTCCACGTCGCCGAATCCGTGCTGCAGGTGCGCCGCGACGTTGTCGGGGACGTCCGCGTGCACGGCGTTGTCCGCCTGCCGCGCCACGTCGATGCCCACGACCGGCGGGAGCATCTCGTACGTGACGTCGATCTTGGCGCACGCGTCCTCGGCGATGTACCGGCTGTCGGCGACGACCATCGCGATTGCCTCACCGACGTGGTTGACCTCGTCCTTGGCGAGCGGATATCCGTTGCGCGGGGCGGTGATCGCCGGATGCGGGATCAGGAGGGGCAGGTTCTCCGCCATCTCCGGGGAGTCGTCCGCGAGGTCGTCGTACGTGTAGATCGCGTGCACGCCGGGCAGATCCAGGGCGGCGTCGATGTCGATCCCGGTGATCCGGGCGTGCGCGTGCGGTGATCGGACGAACGCGGCGATGAGCGCATTGTGGCCCAGGTCGTCGAGGTAGCGGCCGTTGCCGGACAGCAGCCGGGCGTCCTCGGTGCGGGGAATCGGTTTGCCGAACAGCTTCTCGGATTCGGCGGTGTCCCCGCCGGTGTGCTTCGTGCCTGCCGGCGCGGTGCGGGGTTTCGTGACGCTCATGCTCTCCCTGCCCTTCCCCCGACGGGGTTGGTGGTGCCGCGGACCTTTGGATCGAGTGACGCGCGGGCCGACTCGTCGTCCTTGCCGAGCGGGAATTCGCCCGAACGCTCGCGCTTGATCTCCGCGGCGCGCAGCACGGCCGCCCGGATGTTCTGGTAGCCGGTGCACCGGCAGAGGTTGCCGGCGATCGCGTCGGTGGCCTCCTCGCGGGTGGGCGAGTCGTTCTCCTCGAGGAACGCCGCGATGGTCGTGACGAACCCGGGAGTGCAGAACCCGCACTGCAGGCCGTGGCAGTCGATGAACGCCTGCTGCACCGGATGCAGCGTGCCGTCGGGTTCGACGAGTCCCTCGACCGTGGTGACCTCCCTGCCTTCGAGGCTTGCCGCGAGTACCAGGCACGACCGCACCGGCTTGCCGTCGAGCAGCACGGTGCAGGCGCCGCACACGCCGTGCTCGCAGCCGACGTGGGTTCCCGTCTGGCGCAGATGGTGCCGGATCGCGTCGGACGCGAGCGTCCGCGACGGCAGCAGCACCGTCTGCGTCACCGCGTTGAGCGTGAACGTCACCGCGACGTGCTGTTCGCCCGTCTCCTCCTGTAGCTCGGCGAGTTGCTCGTCGATGCTGGTCGTTGCCTTTGCCATGGTCATCTTCCTCCCGCCGACGCGTGCACGGCGGCACCGTCGAGCACTGCATCCTGCGCGGCCGCGAATCCGACCCGTGCGGTCAGCGCCGCCACCAGTTGCGACCGGTACCGCGCCGTGGCGTGGATGTCGGGTTCGGTGTCGATCCGTTCCCGCGCGAACTCGGACAGATTCCGCCACAACGGGTCCCGGTCGTCCGTCGCGGACGCGCCCTGGAGGATGTCCGTGTAGTCGACGACCTCACCGAGTTCGCCGGCCGACACGTACGTCATCCGGGCCTCGGCCACGACGCCGTCCTCGACCCGCACCTGCGCCGCGACCCCGACGAGTGCGTAGTCGCCGTGTCTGCGGGCGATCTCGTCGATCGCCGTCCCGACACCGGGCTCGGCGGCCGGGACGGTGACACTGGTCGCGATCTCGTCCGCCTCGAGGGTGCTTTCGAGCGGCCCGGCGAACAGGTCGGTCGACCGGATCTCCCGGACCCCGCGCACCGAGCGCACGGTGATCGAGCCCCCGAGCAGCGCGAGCACGGCCGGCATCTCGGCGGACGGGTCGGCGTGCACGATGGACCCGACCGTCGTGCCGCGGTTGCGGATGGTCGGGTGCGCGACGAGACGCAGCCCGCGGCCGATCAGCGGCTGCACCTGGGCGGCGCCGCGGTCGGCTTCGAGCACCGAATGCGTGGTCAGGGCGTCGAACGTGACACCGAGGTCACGTGACGACGACACCGCGTCCAGCCGGGGGATCGACCCGATGTCGACGAGGTGCGCCGGCGCGGCCAGCCGCATCGAGAGCAACGGGATCAGCGACTGCCCGCCCGCGAGCACCTTTCCCTCGTGAGCCACGTCCGCGAGGATCTGACAGGCCTCGTCGATCGACCGAGGTCGGTGATAAGTCAGTGGCGACGGTTTCATTCCTCAGATCCTGCCCGTATCGTACGCTCGACGTTTCGTGAACTAGTGACAAAACTCACGTGCTGACGCTGGCAGATCACGTGAGCTGACCGACCCGGTCCGGGACCGTTCCGTCGTCGGTGGTCGGCTTCGGGTGGTGACGGCCGGTGCCTGCGTCGTCGGCGTTGTCGGCGTCCTTCGGGGCGATGACGCGGCACAGGTGGTACATCCCGATCACCACGATCGTGCCGAGCGCGATGCCGCTGAGGGAGAAGCTGTCGCTGAACGTCAGCTCCACGTCACCGATCGCGATGATCAGGCCCGCCGCGATGGGCATCAGGTTGAGCGGATTGCCGAAGTCGACGCCGTTCTCCTTCCAGATCTTCGCGCCGAGCAGGCCGATGATCCCGTAGAGCACCACCGTGATTCCGCCGAGCACGCCGCCGGGGGTCGCGGAGATGACGGCACCGAACTTGGGGGAGAAGCCCAGCAGCATCGCGATCACCCCGGCCGCGGCGTACGCGGCGGTCGAGTACACCTTGGTCGCGGCCATGACGCCGATGTTCTCCGCGTACGTCGTCGTGGGGGATCCGCCGACGCTGGTCGCAATGGTGGTGGCCAGGCCGTCGCCGATCAGGGCGCGCCCCATCATCGGGTCGAGGTCGGTCTTGGTGATCTCCGCGACGGCCTTGACGTGTCCGGCGTTTTCCGCGATCAGGGCGATCACACCGGGCAGCACGAGGACGATGAACGTGAGACTGAACGACGGCGCGTGGATGCCGACGATGCCGTTCGCCTCGTCGGAGAACGGCGGAAGCCCGATCCACGACGCCGAGGAGACGCCGTCCCAGTTGACGCGGAAGTGCTCGGTGACCGCGCCGGCGACCGGGTCGTACGAGGTGATCATGCCGGTCGTCAGGTCGAGCACCCACGACAGCACGTAGCCGAACAGCAGGGTCAGGAAGATCGCGACCCGCCCGAGGAATCCGCGCAGCGCGACGCTCGCCACCACCAGCACGACCATCACCGTCAACGCGACCCACTGGTCCTGGGGCCAGTACGTTCCGGCGACCACCGGGGCCAGGTTGAACCCGATCAGCATGACGACGGCGCCGGTGACCACGGGCGGCAGGATCTTGAACACCACCCCGCCGCCGAGGAAGTGGATCAGCACGCCGATCCCGGCGAGCACGAGACCCGACACCAGGATCGCGCCCGTCACCTGCGCGGACGTGCCGCCCTGGGCACGGATCGCGGCGATGCCGCCGACGAATGCGGCCGACGTCCCGAGGTAGCTGGGAATCCGGCCCTTGACGACGAGCAGGAAGAAGAGCGTGCAGAATCCCGACATCATCACGGCCAGTTGAGGATTGAGGCCCATGATGATCGGGAAGACGAACGTGGCCCCGAACATCGAGACCACGTGCTGCCCGCCCAGCCCGATCGTGCGGCCCCAGCTGAGCCGTTCGCTGGGGGTGACGACCTCCCCGGGTGCGATGGTCTTGCCATCTCCGTGCAGTGTCCAGATAGGCATAGGGGGACCTTTCAGACAGGTGGCGGTGCAGGGGTGCCGGCGGGCCGCTTCTGGCGATGTGCCGCACGTCACAATTACACCTCGATAGGAGGGAAACGTTATTACAGCGTCAGCCACCCGGCGTGAGAAGAATCTGCCAGGGCGTGCCCGGCGAAATTGGCAACTTTAGGAATTGATGCCGCGCATCGCCATGATCTTGAGGGCGAGCGACAGGTCGAGGCGCAATTCGGGGTGATCGGTGAACGACCCGAGCATCTTCTCCAGCTTCACCACCCGGTACCGCAGGGTGTTGTAGTGAAAGTGGAGTTGACGTGCGGTTTCGGCGATGTTGATGTTGGTGGCGAGCAGCACCTCGAGGGTGCGCCGCATGTCCTGCGCCTCCGCTGTGTCCGCGGTCAGTTCGCGCAGCGTCTCGCTCGCGAACGACTCGAGTTCACGGTCGTCCTCGACGAGACTCAACAGCCGGTACACGCCGAGGTCGTCGAAATGCGTCACCGCCCAGGCGCCGGTGATCTGCCGTCCCACCTTCAGCGCGGTCCGAGCCTGACCGTAGAGGGCGGGGATGCCGTCCACCGAGTCCGTCGGCCGGGAAACGCCCACCCCGAACGGGCGGCGACCGCCGCCACCGGCGCCGCGCACAGTGGCGACGAGTTCGTGGACGAGGTTCATCGTGTCGGTGCCGACACCCATGAGGATCACCGTCTCGGTTGCCAGCGCGGTGACGGCGGCGCCCTGGTCGCGGCCCGCGACGGCGCTGGTGAATGCCCGCGCCTGCCGCTCGACGAGCGGCATCCGGGTGGGCATCGACGGTTCGTCCTCGCCGACCGGGTCGGGTTCGATCACCACGACCACCACGGGGCGGTCCAGGTCCCAGCCGAACGTCTTGGCGTGCGCGACCACGTGCTCGTGTTCGCCGCCGCGGCCGAGCAGCAGGTCGCGCACGAAGTTCGCGCGGTGCTTCTCCTCCACCGAGGAGACGACCAGTTCGCGGGCCACCACCAGGGCGCACACCGCGGCCGCCTGCTCGACGAGGTACAGGTCCTCGCTGCGCAGCGCGCGTCCGGTGCAAGAGTGCACCAGCCGCCCGTGGTCGATGCCGTTGGCCGAAATCGCTGATACCGCGATGGACTCGTCGCCCAGCCGGTGCAGGCCGAGCCCGCCCTCCGTGGAATCGGTGCGGACCCGTCCGGTGGAGTCGAGCGCTGCACTCGATGCCAGCCGGCTCAGTTCCGACTCGTCGCCCGCCCGGCACAACTGACGTCCGTCGGGTGTCGTGATCAGCACCGCCCCGCCCAATTCGGCGGCGACGGCGACGGACAGTTCGGCGAACCCGCCGCCTGCCATCACGACGTCGACGAGCACCCGCCGCAGCCGGTCCGCCTCGAACACGGCGTCGACCTGCCGGGCCGACAACTCCGCGAGAGCCGCCGCCAGCGGATGTGCCTGCGAGTACAGGTCGGCGACCACGACGACCGGAAGCCCGAGTTCGTCGGCCGCATCGGACATCTCGGCCGGCAGCGGCGCGGTGGGGTCGTCGAGGCGCACGGCGAGCCCAGCGACACCTCGCCGGTCGAGCCGGGCCAGGAACGCGTCGATCGGCTCGACCAGCCGGCCGAGAACCGCGGTCGTGGTGATCAGCAACTGTCCGGTCCGGAGCCACGGTCCGATGCCCGGCACCGCCATCACGGCGATGTTCGACACCTCACGCGAGGTGCCGCTCTCGCCGGCGACGAGGGTCGGGGAGACGAGCAGATCGGATGCCAACACGTCGGCGAGCGGTTGCGGCGCAACGCCCGGACCAGGCCCGTTGCCGGTGTCGGCGGCTGCGCGGAACCCGGGAGCGGAACTACCGGCATCCCTCGTCGTCACTGCAACACCCTGCTCACCTGATCCGACACTCGCCCCGGATGGCGCGAAAGCCTGACCTTAAGTCTCGACCCGAATACCCGTCAAACGTCGCTCACGCGGTGCACTCGAGCGGACGGCCGGTCCCGGCGGGCGCGTCACGGTGGATCGGACCGCTCAGCTGCTGGAGCTCGAGGCCCGTGGTTCCGCGGGTCGTCTTCATCATCTCGGCGAGGATCGACACCGCCGTCTCCTCGGGGGTGCGGGCACCCAGGTCGAGGCCGATCGGCGAATGCAGCCGCGCCAGCTCCGCCGCGGTCGTCCCCTGTTCGCACAGCAGCGCGACCCGGCGCTCGTGTGTGGCCCGACTGCCCATCGCGCCGATGTACGCCGCGTCCGATCGCAGGGCCAGCTCCAGCAGCGGAATGTCGAACTTCTCGTCGTGGGTCAGCACGGCCAGGACGGTCCGGTGGTCGACCGGTGCGGTCTCGAGGAACCGGTGCGGCCACATCACGACGACGTCGTCGGCGTCCGGGAACCGGGCGCGGGTCGCGAACACGGCGCGGGCGTCGATCACCGTGACGTGGTAGCCGGCGAACGCGCCCAGCGTGCACATGGCGGCGGCGAAGTCGATGGCCCCGAAGATGTACATCCGCGGCGGCGGCGCGAAGATCTCGACCATGCACACCGTCTCCGACCGCAGCTGATACACCTGCGACTCACCGGCCTCGAGCCGCCGGCGGACGCTGTCGACGTCGGCGCCGGGCAGGTCGAGGTCGCCCACCGGCCCGTCGCCGGTGATCACGCAGCGCCGGGTCCGCGATCCGTCGCCGGTTTCCGTCACGACGGCGATCGATTCGCCGCCGCGGATGCGCCGCGCCGCGTCCGCGAAACCCGGGAAGTCGTGCCGCCCGATGCGCTGGACGAACACCTCGATGGTGCCGCCGCACGTCAGTCCGACCCCGATCGCGTCGTCGTCCGCCACACAGAACACTTCCGTCCGGCTCCGCCCGTCGGCCAGCACGTCCCGCGCCGTCTCGTACAGCGTGCTCTCGACGCACCCACCGGACACACTTCCGAGCACCTCACCGGATTCCGACACGGCCATCGCCGCGCCCGGCGCCCGCGGGGACGACTTCCAGGTGCGCACCACCGTCGCGAGCGCGAACGTCTCGCCGCGGTCGAACCACGATTCCAGGCCCGTCAGGATGTCGCGCATCGTCTCGTCCTCCTCGGGTGCTTCTTCGGGTAGCTCACGCTAACCGGCCGTGACCTGCCGTCGCGGCACACAATGCGCCGAAATCCCCAGCGGCCGCTTGTGCATTCTCGCCATCGCTATCGACCGGCGAGTCCGCAATTCTCGGACGGTCCCCTTCCTTCTCAGAGAACCGAGGATCCACCATGAACCAGTTGCTCAGCGGGATCCGGGTCCTCGACCTCACACGAGCCCTCGCCGGACCGCTGTGCACGGCACTGCTGTCCGATTTCGGCGCCGACATCATCAAGGTCGAGACCCGTTCCGGTGGCGACAGTTCCCGGCAGTGGCCGCCGTTCGACGGCAGCGACAGCCTCTACTTCACCTCCGTCAACCGTGGCAAACGTTCGGTCGCTCTCGACATGCGTAGTGAGCAGGGCCGGAAACTGCTGCGCCGCATTGCCGTCGGCGTGGACGTCATCGTGGAGAACTTCCGTCCCGGCGTTCTCGCGGAGATGGGACTCGACCAGGAGTCGCTCGCCGCGGACAATCCCGGGGTGATCGTGATGAGCGTCAGCGGTTTCGGCCCGACCGGTCCCGAGCAGTTCTCGCCGGGACTCGATCAGGTCGCGCAGGGCATGTCGGGGCTGATGTCGGTGACCGGCGCCGGTGACCACACGCCGATGCGCGTCGGGATCCCGATCATCGACACGGTGTCCGGTATCTATGCGGCGCTGGGCATCACGGCGGCACTCGTGGCCCGGGGGCGGGACGGCGCCGGCCATCACGTGCAGACGTCCCTGCTCGAATCGGCGCTGTCGATCATGTCGTTCCAGGCCCAGGACTACCTGAGCACCGGACGCGTCGCGGAGCCGAACGGGAACACGCACCCCACGATCACGCCGTACGGCACGTTCGACACCGCCGATTTCCCGATCATCATCGCGACCGGCTCGGACAAGCACTGGGACTCGCTGTGCCAGGTTCTCGGGGATCCCGCCCTCGCCGAACGGCCCGAATACCGCACCGGCCAGTCACGACTCGCGCACCGGGACCAGCTCACCAAGGAACTGCTCGAACTGCTGTCCGTGCGGCCGGCCGCCGAATGGGTGACACTGATTCGCGCGGCGGGCATCCCGTGCGGTCCCGTCCACACGATCGATCAGGCGTTCGCCGACCCGCAGGTGCAGGCGCTGAAGATGGTGCAGCCCGTGGCCACCCCGGACGGCGGTGAGGTGCCGCTGGTCCGGAGCCCGTTCTGGGTCGACGAGGAAACCCTGCCGATCCGGAATGCGCCGCCGATGGTGCTGGGGCAGGACACGGCGGAGGTGCTGGGCGAATTCGGGTTGAGCGAGGAAGACATCGAGGGCCTCCGGCGGGACCGGGTGATCTGAGGTCACGCGGGTCGTGGCCGCCTCACAACCGGGCGGCCACGGCCAGCGCGACGTGCTCGCACCACGGCCGCGCGACGACCTGCACGCCGATCGGCAACCCCGACTTCGTGATTCCCACCGGAACGACGACGGACGGCAGACCCGTCACACTGATCGCGCGGCAACTCGCCAGGGCCTGAGCCCACGTGAGCGACTGCCCACCGACGTCGAACAGTTCTTCGCCGAGCGGGGGCGCCGGAATCGAGGCGACGGGAAGGACGAGGACGTCCCCCATCTCGCCGAGCAACCGGTGCACCAGTTCCGATCGCCGCGCCCACAGCCGCTCGACCGACCGGCGGTCCACGTCCCGCCCGTCGGCGAGCATCGCGGTGATGTTCGCCCCGAAGCCGGTGCCGAGTTCTTCGATGTCGGTGTGAGTTTCGACGGACCGCAACGTCCCGAACAGGTCGTTCCCCTCCGCCAGCGCCGCACCCCGATACGGGCGGGCACCGAGTTGCCGAGCGACACCGGCGACGGCCGCGACGATCTCCTCGTCCACCGGGACGGTCCCCTCACCGGGCGCCCACGTGACGTCGAGACGTGAGAGGTCCACCGTGCCCGGGTCGGTCCACCGGTAGTGCCGGGACGAGAGCACCCGCAGCACGAGGGCCGCGTCGTCCAGCGTCCGCGCCATCGGACCGATCGTCTGCAGCGTGCCGTGCATGGTCGCCGCATTGGTCAGCAGGTGATCGCCCGACGGGACGCCGGGGTACTGGCCGTCGGGGTCGACCCGGCCGACGGTCGGGCGGACGGAGCGCAGTCCCGTGCAGTGCGCGGGCCAGCGCACCGACCCGCCGAAGTCGGTGCCGAGACCGACCACACTCATCCCGGACGCGATCGCCGCCGCCTCGCCGCCGCTCGAACCGCCGGGCGAGCGGGGTACGCCGTCGGGCCGGAGCGGGTTCACGGTGTACCCGAACAGGTCGTTGTGCGTGAGACCGCTGGCCCCGAACTCCGGGGTGTTCGTCTTGCCGACGAGGATCGCGCCGGCCGCCCTCACCGCGGCCACCGCGGGGGCGTCGACAGAAGGCACGTTGTGCTCGAGCGCGCGTGATCCCGCCGTCGTCCGAACTCCCGCCGTCGCGATGAGGTCCTTCACCGTGAACGGGACCCCGGCCAGCGGACCGACGTCCTCACCTCGGCCGATCCTGGTATCGAGGTCGTCGGCGGCCCGGATCGCCTGGTCCTCGGCGACTGTGACGACGGCGTTCAACTGCGGGTTGCGGGCCTTGATGTGCGCCAGGTGATCGTCGAGCACCTGGCTCGCGGACACCTCCCGGTTCGCCACGGCGCGGGCAATCGTCCGCGCGTCCGAGCCGACCCAGCTGCCGTCGTTACCCCACACATGTCCTCCTCGGCTCGTGCTCAGGGGTCGACGCTAGACATCCCCGGACCCGCCGCACACGGCCACTGTTCACAGGAATACGGCGCCCGACCTGTGAAGAGTTGATACTTCGCCGCGCTACCGGCTCTGGGAGGATCGGATAATGCTCTCGCCCTGGGTCCGCCTTGCCGTCGCGCTGTTCGCGGTCAGCTGGGGAGCCAACCAGTTCGCCCCGATGCAGCTGGTCTACCGCGATCATCTCGGTCTCGGGAGCGGTTCGTTCACCGCGATGCTCGCGTCGTATGTCGTCGGGCTGATCCCTGCGCTGCTGTACTTCGGGCGCGTGTCCGACCGGTTCGGCCGGCGAGCGGTGATCCGTCCGATGATCCCCGTCGGCATCGTCTCCTCCCTCGTCCTGATCGCGGGAGCCGCCGTCCCCGACCTGCTCTATCTGGGACGAGTGCTGGCCGGACTCGCGTCCGGCATGGCGTTCGGCGCCGGCACTGCCTGGATGAAGGAACTCAGCTCCACGTCGCCGGCCGGGGCGGGTGCGCGCCGCGCCGCCATGTCGTTGTCCGCGGGATTCGGCTGCGGCGCGCTGTTCGCCGGCGTGATCGCGCAGTGGCTCCCCGCGCCGGAACTGCTCCCGTATCTGGTGCACATCGTGTTGATGGTCGGCGCCCTGGCACTGGTGTGGTCGGTGCCCGATGCGCGGGTCCGCGCGACGGACCTCGTCGCCAAGCCTCTGTCGGCGCTCGCGACCTCCCAGTTCCGGTGGGGCATCGCGCCCTGGGCGCCGTGGGTGTTCGGGGTGGCGACCGTGTCGTTCGCGACGCTTCCGCCGCTCGTGTCCGAGTCGCTGCGCTCCACCTCGGTGGCATTCACCGGTCTCGTCGCGGCACTGACCCTGATCACCGGGGCGGTGATCCAGCCGTGGGCCAAACGGTGGTCGCAGCAGGACGACGCCACCGGGATCCGGGTCGGCATCGTGCTCGGGGTGCTGGGCTTCGGGGCCGCGACCGTCGTCGCGTATACGCACGGTGCGCTGCCGGTGGTCGCGATCGTCGTCGCGGCCTTCCTTCTCGGATCCTGCTACGGGATCCTGCTCGGGTCCGGTCTCGCATCCGTCGAGAAGCTGTCGCCGGAAGACGAACTCGCGCAGACCGTGGCGGTGTTCTACTGCCTGATCTACGTCGGCTTCGCCGTCCCGTTCGTCATCTCACTCCTCGCCCCGCACGTCGGCTACGCCGCATGTTTCGCGGGGGCGGCGCTGCTGATGCTGGCGTCCGTGGCCGTGGGCCGCAAGGCGAAGGATCCGCACCTCACCCCCAGGTGAGTGGCAAAGTGTGCCCGGGCACGCTTTGCCACTCACCTGGGGTTAGCGCGACCGGACGGGAAGCAGCGCCGGTGACGAGTGCGACGCGGTTCGTGAGGCGGTGGGAAATTCCATTGCCGGAGGTAGGCACGAAAAGTCCTTTCGGTGGTGGGGTCGGGGACGGATCACACGACTCCTTGCGCGAGCATGGCGTCGGCGACACGGATGAATCCGCCGATGGCGGCGCCGGCGACGTAATTGTCTGCGTCGTCGGTGTAGGTGGCTGCGGTGGCCCGGGTGTGATCGTGGATGTCCCGCATGATGTTTTCGAGGCGGCTCTCGGTTTCCGCCCACGTCCACGACGTCCGGGCGGCGTTCTGCTGCATCTCCAGGGCGGAGGTGGCCACACCCCCGGCGTTCGCCGCCTTGCCGGGACCGAAGAGGACGCCGGCGTCGCGGAACAGTGCGACCGCCCCCGGGGTGCACGGCATGTTCGCACCCTCGGAGACGGCCTGAACTCCGTTGCGGATCAAGGCGGTTGCGTGCTGTTCGCCGAGTTCGTTCTGGGTGGCGCACGGAAGGGCGACGTCGCAGGGCAGGTCGAAGACGGAACCGGTCGTGACGTAGGTGGCGGACCGGCGTTCGGCGGCATACGCGGACAGCCGGGCCCGCCGGACTTCCTTGACGTCCTTGAGCAGGTCCACATCGATGCCGGCGTCGTCGACGAGGAAGCCGCCCGAATCGGAGCAGGCGATCACGGTGGCCCCGAGTGCATGGGCCTTCTCGATCGCGTAGATCGCCACGTTGCCCGAACCCGAGACCACCGCGCGGCGGCCTTCGAGCGTCCCGCCGCGGGTGGCCAGCATCTCGCGCAGGAAGTACACGGCCCCGTATCCGGTGGCTTCGGTCCGCGCGTGGGATCCAGCCCACCCGACGCCCTTCCCGGTGAGCACGCCGGCTTCGAAACGGTTCACGATGCGCTTGTACTGTCCGAACATGTAGCCGAGTTCCCGGACACCGACGCCGATGTCGCCGGCCGGCACGTCGGTGTGCTCGCCCAGGTGGCGGTAGAGCTCGGTGACGAACGACTGGCAGAACCGCATGATCTCGGCGTCGCTGCGCCCGGCCGGGTCGAAGTCGCTGCCACCCTTACCGGCGCCGATGCCCTGCCCGGTCAAGGCGTTCTTGAAGATCTGCTCGAAGCCGAGGAACCGGATGACTCCGAGGTCGACGGTCGGGTGGAAGCGGAGTCCACCCTTGAACGGCCCGAGGGCGCTGTTGAATTCGACCCGGTATCCGCGGTTGACCTGTACCTGTCCGGTGTCGTCGACCCACGGAACGCGGAACATCACCTGGCGTTCGGGTTCGCAGAGCCGTTCGAGGATCCGCGCCTCGACGTACTCGGGATGCCGGTCCAGGACCGGTCCGAGGGCGGCGAGGACTTCCTCCACCGCCTGATGGAAGACCGATTCCCCGGGGCTGCGATGACGAACGCTACGGAGAACCACTGAAACGTGATCGGTGGAAGGGAGAGTGTCGGTGTCCAGGAGTGTCATTGCTTCCTCCGCAACGAAGTGTCGATAGGGGGTCGGGTTCTACGAGGCGCCGTTCGGGCCGGTGAGGGTGGTGCCGGTGGGGAGGTCCGCAGGGGTCGCGGTGGTCTGCGCCGCCGAGGCCAGCGACTGGTTGCGGGTCTCCTCGGCCCAGAAGAAGCTGATGACGAAGCCGAGGAGGGTGATTGCGGCTCCGATGAGCATGGTGGTGCCGGTGCCCAGCGTGTCCAGCGACACCGGCACCAGGAAGGTCCCGGCCGCTGCACCGACGCGACTGATCGCGGTCGCCAGCCCGACCGCGCTGGCACGGATCTGGGTGGGGAACAACTCGTTCGGGTAGATGAACACCAGGATGTTTCCGGCGCTGTTGATCAGGGTGAACAGGAAGAAGAACACCATGACGAACCAGGAGGGGGCACCGGGCCACACGCCCAACGGCACGAGCGCGAGGGCGCCGAAGAAGAAGCTACCGAGGATCAGGGGCCGCCGTCCCCGCGTCTCGACCCATCGCATCCCGGGAAGTGCACCGAGAACGAAGCCCAGATTCAGGATGATCTGACCGAGAGTTTCCGAGGCACCGTTTCCACTGAAACCCATGTGCGAGAGAATGATCGGCCCGTAGGTGAACAGCGCGAACTGCGGGATCGCGAAGCACATCCAGAACAGTCCGCAGAATACGACGCGTCGCAGGTAGTCGCCGCGCAGCAGTTCGGTGAACCGGCCCGGGCCGGGGGAATCTTCGTCGGCGGCCAGGGTCGCGATCTCCTCGAGGGTGACATTGCGGCCGAGCACGTCCGACACGTGTTCGCGCGCCTCCTCGAGTCGGCCCTTCGCGACCAGCCAACGGGGCGACTCGTGGGCACCCATGCGCAGGAGCAGGACGATGACGCCGAACACCGCGCCGCTCGCCAGCATCCACCGCCACGACTCCGGTCCGTACACGCTCGTCAGCGCGAAGCCGACGAGGTAGGCGACCACCGCACCGACCAACCAGACCACCGACAGCAGGCCGATGATCGCGCCGCGGGACTTCTTCGGAATCCACTCGGTCAGAAGAGATGTCGCGATCGGATAGTCGGCACCCACCGCTGCGCCGATGACGAACCGCAGGGCGATGAGCTGCCACCCGGTTTCGATCCACAGGCAGGCCACGGAGGCGAGGATCATCACCAGCAGGTCGGCGGTGTACATCACCCGTCGGCCGATCCGGTCGGTGACGGGGCCGAAGATCAAGCTTCCGAAGAACAATCCGACAAGCGAGACCGCGCCGGCGAATCCGAGCGTGCTCGCGTCCAGGTCGAGGTCGGCGCTCGCACCCGCGAGGGCGACGCCGACGATACTGAGTAGGTAGCCGTCCAGGAACGGGCCACCGGAACAGGCGACGATCAGCTTCTTGTGGTATCGCGTCAGCGGACTGTCGTCGATGAGATGAGTGGTCATGGTGTGTCCTCGGGGAGGGGAGGTCAGGGGGTTGGCACAGCGTCGGGATGCGCGGTCGCGACGGTCACTTGACGATGCGGGCGGCGTCGCCGACTGTCGCGGCGTAGGCGTCGAGAAGCCGTTCGGTGTCGGCGATCTGGTCGTTCCAGATGTCGCGGGGGATATCGATGCGGTCTTCGGCCTCCTGCAGTCGCGCGACGTAGGCGGCGACGTCGGCGCCACCCGGCCCGGCCTGCTCGTGCAGGGTGATCATGCGTTCGGCGATCTCGGCCTGCCGGCCGTAGACGGGGATCTGCGGGCCGCGCGGCGCTGCCATTCCGATGTAGTAAAGCTTTTCGAGGCCCTGCGGGATGATGCCGCCGGCGTGGCGCAGCGGTCGCTGGTTGCGGCGCGCGATGAGGGCGTCGTCGACGAACGGCACGCTCGGGTGGAACCCGGTGGCCCACAGGATGGTGTCGTACTCCCTCGCCGATCCGTCCGCGAAGTGGACGGTGTTGCCGTCGAATCGGGAGATGTCGTGGCCGACGACGCCGACCCGGCCGTGGTGGATCCAGTACAGCAGAAGGTCGTTGACGACGGTGGGACCGTCCGCGAGCGTGCGGTGCTTCGGAACCGGCAGCCCGGGGTAGTCGGCGTTCTCGCCGATCGACACCCGGGCGAGCAACCTGGCGATCAGGTCCTGTTCGGAGGGTGAGAACTCGGCCATGAACGGCAGTTCCTGGCGCGGGCGGCCGAAGTACATCTTCGGCTGGAAGTACGAACCGTGCCGCACCACGATGTCGGCTTCGAGACGGTGCTGGGCGACGTCGACGGCGAGGTCGCAGCCGGAGTTGCCGGCCCCCACGACGAGCACACGGTTGCCTTCGATGTCCCCGACGTTCCGGTAGCTGCCGGAATGAATCTGCTTGCCCGCGAATGTGCCCGGAACGTGGGGCACCTTGGGGTCCCACAGGTGTCCGTTGGCGATCAGCACGCCGTCGTAGGTGCCGGCGCCGCTGGTGGTCGTGACGTTCCACCCTGCCGATCCGGTGGGGCCGTCGGTGTCCACGGGAGTGACCGACAGGACCTCGGTGTCGAACGAGATCCGCTTGTCGTGCCCCCGGGCACGGGCGTAGGAGGCGATGTAGTCGCGGATCTGGTCGCGCCGCGGGAAGTGCGGGTACTCCGCGGGCATCGGAAAGCCCTCGAAGTGGGTCATGTCGCGGGAGGTGATCAGGTGCAGGGCGTCGTAGTCGGTGTTCCAGTGGCCGCCGACGCGATCACTCTTCTCGTAACAGTCGACCTGGTAGCCACGCTCGGTCAGCACGTTCAGGGCCGAGAGTCCGGCCGCGCCGGCGCCGATGACACAGTAGGAAGTCATGGTGTTCCTTTCGAAGAGGGATCGGACGTCAGCGGATGACATCGCCGCCGGAGAGGACGATGGTTTCGCCGGTCATGAACGCGGCGTCGGGGCCGGCGAGGATGGACACCCAGCGGGCGATTTCCTCGGGTTCGGCCACCCGGCCCAGCGGAATGCCTGCGGCCGCGGCGGCCATCCGGCCGGTTGCCGCGTTGCCGGGTGTGTTGACCCAGCCGGGCGCGATGGCGTTGACGCGAATTCCCCTCGGCGCCAGCTCCAGTGCGAGTTCCTTGGTAATCATCACCACCGCTGCCTTCGATGCGCCGTAGAGCATCTGTCCCGGCGAGACCGTGAAGGCGTCGACGGACGCGAAGTTGACGATCGCGCCGCGCTGCATGTGCGTCACCGCCTCGGCCGCGACGTTGAGCACGCCGAGGACGTTGACGTCGAACACCGTGCGGTACAGGTCCTCGGTGAAGTTTTCGAGGGTGCTGGGCGGGTAGATGCCGGCAATGTTGGCTACCAGCTCCAGGGACCTCGATCCGTCCGCGAGGTGATCGGCGATCGCGCGGCCGACGGCCTCCCGCGACGTCACGTCGACCTCGACGGTCCGCACCGTCGCACCGGGCGCCTCGAACTCCGTCGCGACGCGGTCGAGGGCGAGGACGTCCCACCCCTCCTTCACCAGAGCGGCCGCCGTGCTCTGTCCCATCCCGCTCGCCGCACCGGTGACGACCGCTGTCTTCACTTCGCCCAGGCCTGCCATCGTGAACTCCTTCGATCGACTTTCGCCGGTGTGTTCCAGCCCACACTAGACTTGCTGTTTCCCCAGTCTGTGCGACGCCTGGGGGCTCGTAAACGGCATAGTCACAGCGCCAGTTCTAGGTTTTACCTATAGATACCGGCGAATGTTGAGCGTTGGAATCGGCGAGGTTACTGCCGTATTTCGCGGGGAGCGGGATGTGTCACAGCGATGCCACGACGGGCGGAGGGGCGGCGGTCTCAGCGCCCGTTCTCGTTCGCCGCCGTCCGGGTGGGCCGTCGGCCGCTCCACCCCGAGGCCACACTCTGCAGAGCGGAGATGTGACGGTGGGCCAGGGACATGAACTGCCGGGTCGCCGGGGACAGGCTCCCGCTCGCGTGGGTGACGAACGCGAAACGCTCCTCGTAGGGCGGGTCGAGCGCAACCCACGTCACCTTGTTCGCGCTCTCGTGCGACCGGGCGACGAGATAGGAGACGAGGGTGTCACCGATTCCGTCGGCGGCAAGCTCCATGGCCGCCGACTGGAACTCGACCTCGATGGTCGGCGCCACGTCCACCGACGCCGCCTCGGCGCGTGCCGCGATACTGCGGCGAAGCGGGTCGTCGGCCTGCCACCGGGCCTCCGACAGGATGAGCGTCGCCCGGGACAGATCCTCGATGGAGATCGGCTGCCCCGTTCGATTCGCGTCGGCGCTCACGTACACCACCTCGTCCACCAGAACGGGGTCGCTCACGGCGAGGCGGGTCTCGTCGATCGGCAGCTGGACGAGTCCCGCCTCGAGATCGCCGTTGCGGACCGCGTTCGCCACCTCGGACGAGTTCAACCCGACGATCTTGACCTTGACCTGGGGGTGCAGCGACCGGAACTCCGTGATCAGCGGTGTGAGGAGGTAACGGTGCGCGCTACTGAACGTGCCGAACGAGACCTCGCCGCCAGTCAGCGTGCGGGCCTCGCGGGCGGTGGCCGCGAGGTCGTCGGCACTGCGCACGGTCTGCCGGGCCAGCGGAATGATCATTCGGCCGACGTCGGTCAGCTGTAGCGTCCGGTTCGTCCTCGTGAACAATTGCGCGCCGATGTTGCGCTCGAGCCGTCGGATCTGCTCGGACAGGCTCGGCTGGGCCACGTGCTCGGCCGCGGCTGCGGCCGAGAAGGATCCGGCCTCCACCGAGCGCAGGAAGTACCGCAGCTGACGCAGAGTCGGCCCTTCGGACATCGGCAGAAACCTTCTCGATAGGAGCTTCCTTGGTCTGGAGTCCCAGTATGCCGCACACCGGCCGGCGTCGACGCGCTGAAACGGCGCCATCACAACACCTTCGACGCACTCCGGAACCACCGATACGGAACGTCGAGAAGGAATGCGCGATGACGGTGATCGAGCCGCGTGTTCCCGGCTACGGGCGCAGGAGGAATTCTCCGGCGAGCCGGATGGCTTCGCGTTTGGTGTACCCGGGGTGGTCGGCGACGATGAAGTGGCGGCCGATGGCGAGCCCGAACATCAGGGTGCTGCGCGCCTCGATCTCGTCGGGGTCGGTGACGAAGGTGCCGAACATCGTGCGCAGGAACTGCATCCGCTCGTTGTCGATGCGCTGCAGGCGTGCCGCGACGGACCGGTCGTGGTGCGCCCAGGCCCGGATCGCGAGGTCGATCCTGTGCAGGTCCTCCGAGTAGGTGAGTTGACCCACGCGCCGGATCCGCTCGGCCGCGTCGCCGCCTTCGGCGTCGGCCTGGGCGATGACGGCCTTGGTGCAGCGGCGTTCCCACTCGTCGAGCATCTCCGTGAGCAACGCGGGCCTGCCGTCGAAGTAGCCGTAGAACCCGCCCTTCGTGACGCCGAGTTCGGCGGCGAGTGCCTCGACGCGGACGGCGTCCGGTCCTCCTCGCGCGAGGGCGTCGAGCCCGGCCTCTATCCAGCGGGCTCGTGTGGTGCGGGCGACGGCGGGAATCGGTCCACCTCCATTGATCGCGGTCAATTTGTACGGTACCGTATAGATGAAATATACGGTACCGTATAGATCGGGGACGACAGTGCCACGAATAGCAGAGGCCACCTACACCGAGCAGCCCTGGCGCATCCACGAATTCACGAGCGACTTCGACGTCGAGGACGTGTGGTCGTATCGCACTCCGGGAGCCGGTCCGGACGACTTCCCCACAATGCTCGCCGCGATGCGGGCTCAGGGCGGACTCGGGAAACAGCCCCGGGTCGTGAGATTCCTGTTCGCCGTCCGGTGGAAGCTCGGCGAACTGTTCGGCTGGGACGATCCGTCGGCGGGCGTCGGCGAACGGGTCGCCTCGCTCCGCGACCGCCTGCCCGACGACCTCCGCGACGCTCCCCGCGGCCCCGACGACGCAGGCATGCCGCTCACAGCGGTGTACGAACTCGACACGGAGGCCGCCCGCGAACTGGCGAACACCACCGTGCACACCGTGATGCATCTCGGCTGGGTGCAAGCAGCGGACGGCGACTACGGGCTCCAGATGACCGTCCTCGTCAAACCCAACGGCCGGTTCGGGCGGCTCTACATGGCCGCCATCGCACCGTTCCGGCATCTCCTCGTCTACCCGGCCCTGACCCGGCAATGGGAACGCGCCTGGCGTGACTACGCCGCGAGGTGAACAAATCACTGTTCCCGATAGGAGACGGCCCCAGCCGGGTACCTTCGTGGCATGGGTGACGAGGCCATCGACCCCGTGACGGCGTATGAAGCGCTCTCCGCCGGCGCGCGCCTCGCCCTGCTGCGAGACCCCGAAGGCATCATGCCGCCGCAGTTCATCGGGCAGGTGATGGCCGTGTGCGGGCACGCGTGCGTCGTGGGCATCGCCGGTGGACCCGATCCGGTTCCGCAGATGGCGATGCTCCAGGGGCCGCTCTCGGAGTACCTCGCCCAATGCCGGTGCGTCCTCGACTCGTGGTGGAACTCGCTGACGCCGCGAACCCGGGCGGGCATCAGGTGCCGCGAAGCGGTACCCGAATCGCTGGCACTGCAACTGCCCAAGCACATTCCGTGGACGGCAGTGTCCACGCCCGGTTCTCACCTGCTGGTGCGCGACTATCTGGAGCTGCAGGCGACGGGCTACGAACTGATGTAGATCGCGCGGTCAGTCGGGGGTCTTCTCTCCTGAAATCGCGTCCGGTTCGTATTCGTCGTGGCGGCGCAGCCAGCTCATGAACGGGTCGTCGCCGCGGCGCGGTTCCGGTTCCCAGTCCTCCTGACGACCGCGCGCGGTGAGGTCGAGCCAGTGATAGGTGCCGACGAGCATGTCGGTGGAGCGCGCGTAGCCGGAGTAGGTGTGGAAGACGCGCTCACCCTGGCGGAGGAAGGCACTGACGCCGTGCTCCTCGCCCGACCAGCCCTTCCACGCCGGGTCCATGCGCTCGAGTTCCGCCTCGTCCTTGTAGTTGTATTCGACCGGCGCGACCGACGCGTCGATAGTCACATGGAAGTCGTAGTTGAAGTTGCTCCCGAGCGAGGAGTACCAGGGGATGGTCCAGCCCATGCGCTGCCGGTACTGCTCGAGCTTGTGCAGGGGTGCGCGGGACACGGCCGCGAACGAGGTGTCCCGGGCGTAGAGGTGGCGGAGGTCGCCGACGTTGTCCATCGTGAACGTGCAGGACGGGCATCCCTCGTCGGCGTCGGGTTCGAACATGAAGTGGTAGATCAGGAGTTGGCCGCGGCCGTCGAACAGGTCGACGAGCCGGGCCCTGCCCCCGGGACCGTCGAACTCGTAGTTCTCGGTGATCTCGACCATCGGTAGCGCACGCCTGGCGGCGTTGACCCGGTCGCGGTGGCGGGTCAGCTCCTTCTCCTGTGCAAGTAACTCGCGCCGCGCGACGAGCCATTGCTCGCGGGTGGTGACCTGTGGATCGGACGCTGTCATCGTTCGTCTCCTCTCGAAGGGCACCTGTAATCCTCGCAGGAGACTCTCTGCGATGGCTCCCCGACCGCGCGCGCTACCTCGCCTCACGAATAATTCGCGTCGACGCGAACTCGCGCGGGTCCTATTCGAAATGGGCCGGTCTACACCCGTAACTTTGTGGCATCCGGTACCAAGGACTGTGCCGAGCGATTTCACCACACGCCGAACACCTGATGCGCCGCGGCTCGTTCACCACCAATTTGTTTCCGACGAACGTATGCACGATGAGCGACTTCGAGTGGCTCGCGTCCACCAGGCCGGTGAAGACGAAGTCGTACATGGTCAGCAGCCGTCCGCAACTTTGACAGGACAGTCTTTCGAGGTAGTACTCGTCACCGGCGAGCATGCCCGGCCGCAAGTCCAGGAGCCGCTCCATCTTCGCTATGTCGACTGCATCGGATTTCGTCGACTTGGTTTCGTCGTCGAGTTCCGCCTGGCTCGGCCCCGACTGCTCGAATTCCTCACGGGACAACGAAACAACGCTGTTGTAGTCAGCCATTTCTCCACTCCCACTTCCCAGAATTGCCCGCCTTCGAACACGACCGGTTGGTTCTCATCCTTGTCGGCGGCCTCGGGATTGTCACTGGTGGTTCGCTTCTCTAAACGAAACCACCGCGGCGACGCCAGGAGCTCGTGAGGATGACGAGTCGCTGGGTGGCCCGGGTCATGGCGACGTAGCGGTCGACGGCACCCTCGATGCCCTCGCCGAACGACTCCGGGTCGACGAGCACGACGAGGTCGAACTCGAGCCCCTTCGACAGCTGCGGCGACAGCGACCGGATGCGCGAGGTTGCCTGGAACGTCGGATCGCCTATGACGCAGGCGATCCCGTCGGAGTTCGATGCGAGCCAGGTGTCCAGGATCGAGCGCAGATCCGAAACCGGGCCGCGGACGACGGGAATGCCGCTGCTGCGGATGGAGGTCGGCACGTTGGCGTCCGGGAGCGCGGCCCGGATCACCGGTTCGGCTTCCGCCATGACCTCTTCCGGTGTCCGGTAGTTGATGCTCAGCGCGGCCAGGTCGATCCGGTCCACCCCGATCCGTTCGAGACGTTCCCGCCACGACTCGGTGAACCCGTGCCGGGCCTGGGCCCGGTCGCCGACGATGGTGAAGCTGCGGGACGGGCAGCGCAGCAGCAACATCTGCCACTCCGCGTCCGTGAGTTCCTGGGCCTCGTCCACCACGACGTGCGCGAACGGTCCCGCCAGCAGATCGGGGTCGGCACTCGGCAGAGCGGTCTCGTCGACCAGGGACTGCTGCAGGTCCTGGCCGCGCAGCATCGACATCACGAGCAACTCGGAGTCATCGGCCGCGATCAGATCGTCGACGACGGTGCTCATCCGGGCGCGTTCGGCGGCGACGGTGGCGTTGTACCGGCGCTGCCGGAGCGACGCCTCCGGGTCCCCGAGCCGCTGCCGTGCCGCGTCGAGGACCGGCAGATCGGACACCGTCCAATTCTGGGCGTCCGCGCGCTGCAGTGCCCGAACCTCGCCGGGGCTGAGCCAGGGCGCACACTTGCGCAGGTAAGCGGGCACCGACCACAGGTCGCCGACGAGATCGGCGGCCTCGATCATCGTCCACGCGTTGTCGAGGGTTGCGCGCAGTTCGTCGTTCTGCAGCAACGACTTCCGAATCTGGGCCGCGGGAGCGTCGCCGTCGTACTTGTCCACCAGGATCGTGAGCAGCAGCTCCCAGATCTGTTCGCGCGCTTCGTTGTGCGGGGTACCGGGCTCCGGCGCTTCGAACGCCTCGGCCCAGTCTTCGGCGCTCAGCCAGATGTCGGACCAGTCGGTCGCGACCGTCATGCCCTTGGCAGGCGGCTCCTCGTAGAACTTCACGGCCGCGTCGATCGCCTTCACCAGATCTGCCGACGACTTCAGCCGCGCCACCTCCGGATCCTGCTCGACCCGGGCGGTGGCACCCTCGGTGACGAGGTCCCGCAGCGTGCAGAGCTGCACGCCCTCCTCTCCGAGACTGGGCAGCACGTCGGCGACATACGCCAGGTAGGGCTCGTGCGGGCCGACGAACAGCACGCCGTGACGGAGCCGGGGATCGGAGTACAGCAGGTACGCGGCGCGGTGCAGCGCAACGACGGTCTTGCCCGTACCCGGACCGCCGTCGACGACGAGGGCGCCGCCGGATCCCGCGCGGATGATCGCGTCCTGATCGGCCGCGATAGTGCCCAGCACGTCACGCATCCGGGCCGACCGGTTGCTGCCCAGGCTGGCGATGAACGCGGACTGGTCGTCGAGCGCGGCGTTCCCGTCGAACCCGTCCGGAGTGAAGACCTCGTCCCAGTAGTCGCTGATCCGGCCGCGGGTCCAGCGGTATCTGCGTCGGCTGGCCAGGCCCATCGGGTTGGCGTGGGTCGCGCCGAAAAACGGCTCGGCCGCGGGGGACCGCCAGTCGACCAGCAGCTGATTGCCCGCGCTGTCCATGAGGCCGAGGCGTCCGATGTACACGGGCTCGGAGTCGTCGGCACCGACGATGTGCCCGAGGCACAGGTCCAGGCCGAATCGGCGCAGGGCGCGCAGCTGAGCGCTCAGGTCGTGAACCATCATGTCCCGCTCCATCGCCTCCTGACCGAGGCGTCGGGGCGCCTTGCGCTCGGAATCGATACGGCGGGACAGATCGGCGATGGACTGCTCGAGGCTCTCCTCGATCGCCGCGAAGTGCCGCTCGTCGCCGGCGATCAGCGCCGGGTCGGCCTTGGGCGCGAGGTGGTCGGGAAGGTCGAAAGCGCCGGCAGTAAGGGGTCTCACGTCAACAACTCCGATCTGTCGTGGGTGTTGTGGATTCAGATTTTCGGCGCGCACTCACGACTCCCATTTCGGCAGGTTCCGGGTCAGGCCGGTAATTCTGCGACACCACCCGGGCCTTGCCGCAAGCCCCGGGGTGCGCTATACATTGAAAGTGGAAGAGAGTTGCACTCATTCCTCCCCTCGTCCGATTCGGACCGTCAAACCCCTTTGCGCAGTAAACCCCCGTCGATTCGACGCGGGCAAGGCCCGCCCGAATATTCGAGACGCGCATACTCGCGTTCGGAAGTCGAATCAGGTGGACCGTCAGTACATTTGACGATGTTCGTCAGCGTCGCGATGAGTTTCGGCCGGATCGCGAGTCCGTACTCGTGACCGGCTTGGGACGCCGCACGACTCTGCCCGGCACGAGACACCACGGAGGACACCATGACGACCACGCCGAACGACCCGACCGCCGCGCTGCCCGGACGTCCGCCCGTCGTCGACCGAGCCACCTGGCAGGCCGCCCGCGACGAACTCATGGTCCGCGAGAAGGCCTACACCCGTGAGGGCGACGCCCTCGCCGCGGCCCGGCGCCGGCTGCCGATGGTGGAGTTCGACGGGACCGTCGAGGTCGTCGGACCGGGCGGCCCGGTACCGTTCCTGGACCTGTTCCAGGGCCGCGACGAACTCGTCGTCTACAAGCACATGTGGCACGACGGCGCGCCCCACCAGGGGCAGTGCGAAGGCTGCACCACCACGGCGTGGCACGTGAAGGACGCCGCGTACCTCAACGCCCGCGGCGTCTCGTACGCCGTCCTGACCACGGGCCGGTGGGACGAGGTGGCCCCCTACGTCGAGTTCATGGGCTACACCGAACCGTGGTATTCGGTGCGCGACCTGGACGCGCCGGTCGGCGACAGCATGGGTTCCCTCACGTCCTACCTGCGGGACGGCGACCGCGTGTTCCTCACCTACTCCACGACGGGCCGCGGCAACGAGCGGATCAACAGCTCCCTCGGCCTGCTCGACATGACGCCCTACGGCCGCGGCGAGGCGTGGGAAGACAACCCCGAGGGCTGGCCCGAGGGCAGGAACGCGTGCTGGTCCTGGCGTTCGGACGCGGACGGGAACGCCACCTGGGGCCCGACCAGCCGTCCCGTACCGCAGTGGACCCGCCCCGGCGCGACCCCCGTCGAGACCCTCGGCCGGAACGGCCACCACTGACGCGCGCTGGACCGAGCAGTCCGAGCGACGGTATCGATCACGGCAAGCGGAACTCTCGACGCGAACTCGAACACTTGATCCACTGAGAACGTGGATCTGACCCAACTCTCCGACGACGTCGAGCACGTCTTAGCTTGTCGTTTAACCTCTGCCGTGGCGTGGGGCAGTTGGTGCTGGTGTTGTTCGGCGTGTCGCAGCGGCATGAGGCGACCACCGCCTGATCATCTTGAAGTTCCTTCCAGAGAACTTTCGAGACGAAGACAGGCGGTGGCCGTGAGTATCAGTGTGCCCGATCGGCGGGCGGTCGGGGAAGAATCGGTCCCCGATCCGCGTGTCGACCTGGTGTCGTTCCGCGAAGAGTTCTACCGGTCCCTGCCGGCCCGAGGTGATGCTTTGTTCGAGTTGACCGATGCGCTGCTGTGTTCCGGCACCGCGGTTCGCACCCTGGTCGAGTTGTCACTGGCCGCCGAGCATCGGCGCGGTCACGGCGCCTTGTACGACGCAATCAACTGCGGCCGAATAGATTACACTCGGCTGCGCCGCGCCCTCGGCGGGCTGACAATCCCGCGTGATCGCGGCGGCCGGATCGTGTTGGCCGTCGACATCAGTGCCTGGTTGCGCCCGGATGCACCGACGAGTCCGCAGCGGGGGTTCTGCCACGTCTACGGCCGCGGGAAGAATCAGGCACAGCTGATCCCGGGGTGGCCGTACTCGTTCGTCGCCGCCCTCGAGACCGGCCGTACCTCGTGGACGACGGTGCTCGACGCGGTCCGCCTACGCCCCGACGACGACGAAACCGCTGTGACGGCCACCCAGGTGCGTGAAGTGATCACGCGGTTGCGCGACGCCGGGCACCACCGCGACGGCGACCCGGACATTCTGCTGGTGTTCGACGCCGGGTACGAGCTGGCCCGGCTGGCGTTCGTGCTCGCCGATCTCCCGGTGCAGGTGCTGGGTCGGATGCGTTCGGACCGGGTGCTGTGCTTCCCGGCGCCGCCACCGGGCCGTACCGGGCGCCCACCCCGGCACGGTTCCGACTTCAAATTCGCCGACCCCCAGACCTGGCCCGAACCCGAGACCACCACCAGCACCGACACCGATCGCTACGGAACAGCCACCGCTGCGGCGTGGAATCGGTTGCACCCGAGGCTCGTCCATCGTGGCTCGTGGGCGGACCACCCGGGACCGCCACCGATCGTCGAAGGCACGGTGATCCGGCTGACGGTCGATCACCTGCCCGGGGACCGGCATCCCAAACCGGTGTGGCTCTGGTACTCACATCCTGGTGCGGGAACCGCCGATATCGACCGATTGTGGCAGATGTTTCTGCGGCGCTTCGACCTCGAACACACCTTCCGTTTCTTCAAGCAGACGTTGGGGTGGACCGCCCCGAAGCTCCGCAGTCCCGAGGCGGCCGACCGCTGGACCTGGATCGTGCTGGTGGCCTACGCCCAACTCCGGCTCGCCCGTCCTCTGGCCGAGGACCTACGCCGCCCGTGGGAACGACCCGTCCCACCAACACGATTGACGCCGGCACAGGTTCGTCGAGGGTTTTCGCGCACCCGCGCGACGATGCCTGTTCCGGCCAGTGCACCGAAACCCAGTCGACCCGGACCCGGACGCCCACCCGGATCGAAAAACACCCACCGCGCACCGCATCACCACGTGGGCAAACGCGCCGAAACCAAAGCTAGAAAACCCGTCGGGGCCGCCTGCCCAGGTTAAAGATCAAGCTCAGGTGAACTGTGTAAATCACCAGCGTCCAACTTGCAACGCGGCCGCCCGCCTACCTGCAATGCGCAAATGATCGCCGACGTTGTTGCGTCCGCTTAGCGGCCCACACGTCCGGTTGTCCGTTGCATCCGAATCGGACGTTGCGTTGCCAATCTCGCACTGTCGGCGTTGCGTTGCAACTCCGTCTGGTTGGTCTGCAACGTCGGGCCGTGTTGCGGTCAGAGGCGCTGGGTGTTGCGGCGGTTCGGGAGTCCCTGGGTGTGGGGTGTGCTTCGTTCCGTTAGTCCGTACTCTCCCCAGTCGAGCCGCGGAGAGTGCGGACCGGCCGTCGCCGCCCTGCTGTGGGCGGGTGTTCAGAGTGTTCCGACCAATGTGTACTGCGGATCGAGCGTTGCCGCATTGCGTCCGTCCGCAATCTCCTCGAGCTCCGGCAACGGGGGCGTCCGGAACCCGGCGTCGACCGCGCGTTGCGCAACCTTGTCGAACCGGCGCATTGCGGTGCTTGCGGCCTTGGCCCGCGTGAGGGTGGCGATCTCCGCGTAGCTGTGCTGTTCGATGATCCGCAGTCGGGCCGTCTCCTTCACTACAGGCTCGAAGTCGGCGCACGTTTCGATGAAGTCGAGGAGGTTCTCGATGGTCTGGGCCTCGTCCGGCAACACGAATGGCTCCTGCGAGTCCTCGAGCGCATTGCCGACCTTCACTGCATCGGCATTGCGTCCGTCCAGTGCACTGCGCGCAACGTGCTCCTCGGTGAGGGTCGCAACATCGGTGCGGTCATCTGGGTTCGTTTCGGTTGGTTGCGCGGCATCCGCAACGCCAGTGGAACTCTCAGGTCTGGTCACGGCGGCCTCACGGCTGTCGTCGAGTGCCGAGGAGTCGTCTGCCGTTGCAACGTCGGCGAACTGCGCAACGGTTTGAGCAATGCGCGGCGCAACGTCGGGGTCCTGAGCAATGCGCGGCGCAACGTCGAGGTCCTGCGCAACGTCGGGGCCCTGAGCAATGCTCGGAGTAACGATGTCCGCAATATGGCCATCGTTCCGTTCGGATGCCGGCATCGACTCAGCCGCCACCGTTTGATAATCGGTCGTGTTGTCCTCGCCGTCCCGCTGTTCGCGGTCGCGGGTGTCTCGGACGACCGTCGTGTACTCGGTGTGGGCGGTGCCGATGGCCTTGATGAGGATTCCGACACCGTGGGTGAAAGCCAAGACCAAAAGTGGCGGGATGACTGCAATGAGCGATGCGCCGGTTGGAGTCAGTGGGGTGTATCCCAGGTCGATGCCAGCCGCAGCACTCCGTGCGGCGGCTTCCCCGGCGCGGTAGGCGTGGTAGGCGTTGCCGAAGACGCTGATGAAGACGACGACCACTGCGAGCCAGAGGAAGAAACGCTTCCCCGTTGCGCTGCCGTTGATTTTGCTTAGCGCAACGATGGCGATCGTAGCGCCGAGGATTGCGCCGTCGACAATGGCGGGGAAGATCCAGGTGAGGTAGTGCGGGATTCCGGCCTGCAATGCGAGGTCGCGTTGCACAGCGAACGACAGCACGAACGCTCCGGTGGTGATACCGACCGCAATGGCGATCGCAACGATTAGGGCCGCAATGAGGGCGCGGAGCTGGATTCGTGCTGCTCGGATACTAAGGTCGTTCATGATCGGGGTGTCCTTCCACGGGGGTCCCGGTCCACGAGGCCCCCGCCGGCGCAATCGGCGGGGGCCTCCTTATGTTGGTGCGGCCAGTGTGTTTCGGTGGGCGTACCTCGAACCACGAGCGCCCACCTAGCATTGCTAGCTAGTGCCACTATTGGCGCTAGCAGCCATTCTTGGTGAGATACTCGATGAGCGCGGCGTCAGTGACCGACGAAATGGTGATGCTCCGATCCCCGGTCTCGTAGCGCAACTTGTCCACACCGCGCGTCAGGCGCGCCTTGGTCGAGGGCCGCAACCGTACGTTGTGTTGTTCGCTGAGCTTCTCGACATGCGATGCCGCCTCAGGTGCAGGAGACAAGACCGGCGTGACGGGCACGTCGGCGACAGGTCTGATGGTCGATTCGGTCGGAAGTTGCGTCGGCTGCTCGTCGACGGCGGCCGGGGTGGGGTCTTTGACGACCCGGGGGCGCTCAGGAAGATCTGCGGCAGGGTGCGCCGGCCGGCGGATAGCGGGTTCACGTTGGACGCTCATACGGTCGCTCCTGCGGTCTTGATGGGTAGTTCGTTGAGAAGGTCGGTGTAGGCGAGCTGCAATGACAGCGATTTTCCGCCTGTGAATTTGTGGATCGGGGTGCGCGCGCTGTGTGCGTCCTGCCGCGTGGCGTATTCCGGGATGGTGGTGCGCGCGACGAGGTCGCCGTAGACCTCGCGCAGTTCGCTCTCCCGGAATCGGTGTTCGCCTGTCCCCCGCTGTCGGCTGAGGACGATCTTGTCGATAGCCAGGTTCGGGTTGGGGCGTCGCTGGACGTTCTCGACGGTTTCGAAGAGCTTGGTGACGCCTTGAACGCTGTCGATGGTGGGCTCTGTCACTGCAATGACCCCGTCCACTGCACAGAAAACGGCGAAGAGGAGTTTGCCGAGCGACGGTGGGCAGTCGAAGAGGACTGCGTCGTAGGCGGAGAGGTCGAGGCCCTCGAAGGCGATGTCGAGGCGGAAGATGAGGTCGTTGGCCCCATCCGATTCGATGTTCGCGAGCGTCTGGTCGGCCGGTATCAGATCGACGCCGTCCCATGGGGTGGCAATGACGGCGTCGATCGCCGTGCCCGACTCGGTTCGGCTCATCAGGTCGTAGGTTGTCAGCATCTCGTCGGTGATGGTGACGCCTACACCGTTGGTGGCGTTGCCCTGGGGGTCGACGTCGACAATGAGGACGTGTCCGCCGGCGTTGCTTATTGCGCTCGCGAGACCGAGGGTCGTGGCGGTCTTGCCCACTCCCCCTTTCTGATTGCAGATCGCGCATTTGCGTGTCATGACTTGGTTTCCGTTCCGTCGAGGCCAGGAGACTTCCAGATGCGCGCGATGAGCGTTAGTGCAACTCCGCACGCTCGCGTAGGGAGCATAGCCAGGCTTGGCTGCTGAGCTAGCTCGACACGCCGAGCAACGCTAGCGTTCTTTGCTAGGTGAGATAGCGTGCATAGCGTAACTAGCGTCTCTAGTTTGGCTTTCGTAGCGATCGTCGCTACGGACGCAGACATAGCTATGACCTCTACAATTGCGACCCTATCTACGGTGTCTGTAATCGCTTTGCTCGCAACACTTACTGCACTAGTTCTCATAGCGAAGTTAGATACGACCGAGCCTATAGCGATGACAGCAACGATCGATAATTAAACTTCTCTAGCAAGCATCGCGCTCGTAGTTTTGTTCGCACTCATAGCTCTGCAAGCAACCTTACGACCCCTAGACTGCGTAGCCAGCCTAGTAAGACTAGAAAGGCGAGTCAGCCTAGACATACGAGCGTCCATAGACAACGGCGCTACTGTAGCGCTCATACGGCGTCTAGCTCACGTAGATATCGTTGGTGGCATATCTCTGATAGAGACGATTGCGAGAATTGCTGCGCTACAACGAGTAGCTGTGATCGTCTTCATAGCAGAACTGTCCGCGATATGAAGACTAGAGACGATAGCCCAGATAGCTCGGATAGGTGCGCTTCCCCTCCTGCTACCAAAGTAGATCCCGTCAATGCTATAGGAGCTAGCGTTGATATTTCAGCAGGTCGGGGGGTCGCCGCCACAACTATGCACGAGGCACCGTCACGCGAAACGCATCCCTCCACCAGATCGCATCCGCCTAGGCACTGCGGAACCCGGCGAAACAGAGCAAGCCGGCTTCGAGTCTTCACAGCTCGACATGCTGCCCGAGCAGATCTCGCCCCGGATCAACCGAGCACGATTTTCGGGCTAGCCGCGCTCCGCTAGCTAGGCTAGCGTCCTTATCTCGGTGCGCGAGAAGTGCTATTTCCGCCAGCGGCCTTAGTGCAACGGTCACTTCACCGCTAGCTAGTACTTCACTCCTAGCAGCAGTAGGCGGGCGCGCAATCAACGCTCGCATAGCTAGTCAAGATAGCCGGAATAGCGTTACTACGCTATTTAGTATCTCCAGCAACGCTAGGTAGCCTTACTAGCATCGCACAGTGCGGTTACGTCGCTTCCCAACGAGCGCACATTCGCTGGACAGCGCGTCGCAGGGAATCGGCAGGACGTGTGAATCGGGTGTGCACAGAGCCGACGGTTCAGGGCATTAATCGGTGGGCGAGTTGTTCGGCGTTGAGTTGCCTAATGGCGTCGTCGACGGCGTGGCGGTCGGTGAGGTCGACGCCTCGCTCGGCAAGCGCCGCGGCCACCTGTTTGGCGGGGCCCCAGGCAGTTTCATCGTCAAACGCGTCATGGAACTCAGGTAGGAAGGTGTCGACAGCATCAACGACGACGCTGATCCACTGGCGGTCGATCCCCTGTTGGGTCAACGCGAAGGTCAGCCATCGGCGAAACACGAAGGGCAGTGCGTTGCGTTGGTCGGCGTCGAGGACTGCTTTGCGGGGAAGCCAATCTGTAAGCAGCAACATCACCTCGCCCGGGCTCCAGCACAGCGGTCCGGCGCCGATGTAGCCGTCGCCGTAGTCCAGGAACAGCTCGGCCAGCGACCGGCTCACGTCGTCGTCGCTTCCGATATCGGTGAGGAAGTCCTCGACCAGTTGGCGGCGCCCTTGCTCGGGTAGTCCGGCGTGTTCGGGCCATTCTGGCAGGTAGTCCCGGCAGCGGGACCATGCCAGCGCCCGGTGATCGAAAACGTCCTCGTCGTCGGTGCGGGGCCAGGTCATGTCGGTGGTGCGCAACGCGTGCGCGAGATCAGCGAGTACCTCGGCGACCAGGGCCGACTGGAGCGGCATCGGTGCCTCGTCGGGCTCGCGCAGCTGGTCCCACGTGGTGGCTGCGCCGGGATTCAGGACAGCGAGCTTGTCAATCATCAGCCCGCCAACGTGGTAGATATGTGCCATCAATGTGTGTGGGCGGGGTCCGTCGTATTCGATGAACAGGACCCGTTCGCTGTCGTACACGTCGACCGCGCGCCACGCCACGGTCGGAGTCCACGGCTCGACGGTGTGCCAGGCCGGCAATGGTTGGGTTTCGGCCAAGATGTGGAGGGTGTCGGTCAGCATGGAAAGGTCGGCCGCAGGTGCGACCCGCGCGAGCGCGTCGATCGCGGCCAGTGAGTGCGGAGACGGTGTGGTGCATGCTCTTCCGGTGACCTGCATACACAGTTGATGCTCGGGCTCGCGTTCTGTCACTGCCGCCGTCGACCACGCCTCGCCGAGCCAGCCGCTGGCCCAGGTCTCAGCGGTGAGCACATCGTCGATTTCGAGGAGTTGCCGGGCGTCGCGCAGCAGAAGATCGGCGGGGTGGAGTTGCCGGGGAGCACGGCGAACGGGTCGGCTTTTGCCGCCCTTGCGGCGGCCTCGGCTCTTGGGCATATTCGCAGTCCACCACAGACACCGACCAAGGCGCCATCACGACGCGCCGTCCGGCGAGATTCCGGCGACGTCCGTATCTGCCGTCACGTGACAGAAACTGTAGATAGCCGGGACATCAATGCTCGCCTAACTATTCGCAATAGCTAGAGTTACCTAGCGCTGCTAGCTCGCATTGCTAGCAGAGCCAGGTCAGGTTGCTTGGCTGCCGAACAGCTTGGAAGGACGCTGTGCCCGGTGAGGGCGAACGCTGGGGTTGTGCGCCGTTGAAAAGTCTTCACCAAGGAAGACGGGGTGAACCGCCTGCCGTGCGAGAGGGGTCGACCTCGATGGCCAGGCATACGAGGCCATCTCGGAACTGCTGGTGGGCAGGTGGTGCGGTGTTAGAGCTGCGTCTGCCCACGATCAGGCATCAGGTGTCCCTCATGGTGACGTTCTTGCGAGCTGGACCGCGAACCACGACTGCGGTTTCCACGACTGCGCGTGCCTCATCGGAAAGGGCGAGAATCGCGTGATCTCTAGCCTGGACCGTGGCCTCGTCGTAGGCGTGGACAACGACATTGTCGTCGGCCCACACAGAGGAGCGGTCGCATGCTCTGATGAATGCGTGATTGTGCGCTACGACCCGGCACTGATCGAAGGCCGTAACCGTTGCGTGGGTATAGGCCCAAAGATGAACGTGCCCTGTGACTTCCACGGTCGCTGCGTCAGTGGCGACGATGTGCGCGGTCGCAGGTAGTGGTGAGTCGAGATGAATCCGTGCTTGTGATCCAGCGGTAAAACGCAAGGTCCATTCGTCGCCTGCCGTCGCGAAGGTGTGGTTGTCGAGTTCGATTAGCTGACCTGCAGTGTCAACCACGACTGTGCGGGCGCCGTTGCGGAGACGCTCGCGGATCGAGTCTGCGTTGCGGCTGATGCGGGGAGGCGCCTGGACTCGACTGACATCGACCCGCGGGTGGCGTCGGGTCGATCGGGACACGGTGTTCTTACCCACGAGCGCACTCCGTTCTGTGCAAGTCGGGCACGGTGATTCTCGCAGGATATGGCCCATACACGGTAGCGAGTGGGATGTCGCTCGGCGCGGTGTCATTGTCCGCGGCCGGTCCGACCAGCGTTCCCGTGTGGATGGTGCGCCGAGGTTCGATGAGCATCGTTAGGCTGCCCGCTTTTGGGCGCCAGGGTGGCGCGGATCTGTTCCATAAATGCCTTTTGGCGCTCAGGCGAGGCCGTTGCGCGACGAGCTCGTTCGCGTTCGGCGTCACGCGCAGCCCGCAGCTGTGCGCTGCGCGCGGCCTCTGTGGCGCGTTGCTCACTGGGGGAGAGGCCCGACCAGTCGATTCTGGACAAACGCCAGGTCAGATATCCGATTGGCGAGCGCACCGCGTTTGGCCAGAGCTCACCTCGCGACACTGTGTCAGCGGTCAAAGCTTGGGCGATATCCCGTCCTGTCCAGCGGGTGGTGTCGATTCCTGAACGCTCGATGACGTCGCACACGGCTCCGATGTGGCCGCTGGGGGCGATGACTGGAGCTGCAGCGACCAGCGCGGAGGCGGCTCGTTGGAGATTCATCGGGCGCGGGTCTGTCTGATTCGAGGATGAGGTTTGGTTCGCGCGCGCGCACGCGCGTTTGGTGATTACTTCTCTACAAGAGATCCCCTTCGGGGAAAAACCACTCAAAGATAGGGGGTCACGGTCGCGGGCTTGGGGATTGGGATTCGAACCCCTTGTGGCGGTGTGGCGAGCGTGCTCCGCCGGGCGGTATGTCCTGCCGTGGGAGCGGCCGCGCTTCTTTGGTTGTGGGGGAGCGGGGGTGGCTGCGACGAGGTCAGGTGGGGAGGACAGAGCCCATACGCTGGCAGCGCGGTGCTGACGCCCACCATGGTGGACTTCTGCGGCTTGGAATTCCCGCGTAGTCAGGGTGCGGCCCCGTACCAGCTCGAAGCCCAGGTGTAGTGCTTTCAGCACGCGGCGACCTCGTTTGACCACCGCCTCGGACACACCTGCTCGGGCGGCGAGGTTCTGGACTGTGGCAGTAACGCGGCGCCCAGTTTTCGAGTCGGCTGACGACGCGTGCGCGGCAGCGACGGCGACCATACTTTCGACGCCGATCCTGTGTCGGGCGGCTGCGGCGCGGCCGCCGGCGGTCTTGGTGATTGCGTACCGGACCTGTCGCGTCCATTCGTCGCGGCTTGTCCAGATCGGGATGCTTGCTTCTTGGCCGGGCTTGACGGGCAGCGTCCAGGATTTTCCGCGCTGATCGGTCTCCGTGTTGAGTCGTCGCAGCTCGTCAATCCACGGGGTCTGAAGTGGATGCGTGTCCGGTTGCGTGGTTTGGGAAATCGGCGAGTTGTGTGATTTATCCCACGACACGCCGAGATCGGAGTGTTGAACCGTGGAAAAGGCGTCAAGGCATGGTTTATCCTCAGACGTACCTAGCACAGGTAGTCCCTTCGGGGAATGCAGTACCGAGTTGAAGAGGCTGCTAACTTCTTCTACTAACCTCAGGGAATGACCGTCCTGCCAGACGATCGCCCTAGACGGGGAGGACCTGCCAGTCCTCCCATCGGGATTCATTGGATAAACCCACCCCCGCCGGGGGTCCCTTTGGCTTGTACCGCCGCTCTTGAATTAGCTATCGAGGAAGTTCCGATCCGCTATTCGCCAGGACCACCGCCTTCCTCAGTTGGAAGGGTCGGTGCGCTCCCAAGCAGCACCGGAAGTCGCAGATCAGAACCCGCAGATTCCGTCGCGTAATGGGCGCCCTGGTAAGGCAACACAGAGGTAGCGCCGTCGAAAGGGTCTCGATTGTGCGGGAGTGCAGCAGTCAGTGTGTGGTCTTGCTGAGACAGACACGTGACCGAATAGAAGTTCGCAGACAAAGCAGACTTGCGGACGTGCGTTATCATTGAGAAAGCACCGCCTCTTCCTTTCGAGGTAGTGGTGGTCAGGGAGCTGGCAAGGTCCCGAAATTTCATAAACGGACAACCCCCGATGCCGCCAAGCCCTGGGGGTTGTTTCGTGTTTAGGTGTCGTTCATGCGCCCATCGCCAACTGCTCGATCTGGTGCAACGACCCTGAAGCCTCGACTTCGAGTAGCCGGAGCTGTTCCGGTCGAAGTTTCTCGCTGATGTAATCCGGGATGTCCAGTCCGTGCGTGATGGCGAGGATAAGCACGGAGTAGTCGCCAGCAGGGATGCCGAGTTCGGCTGCCCGACTCTCGTAAACCTTGTGGTGTCTGAGGGGTGCGCGAGTAGCGATCTGACCGCGGGGCCCCTTGTTGTGCTGTGCCATGAGGAAACCCTAGATCGAACCTGTAACCGATACGGGTAACCGGCGCTCTTCGGTGTGTCGCATGTGACTGAAGTGGTCATCGAAGGTGACTGCCTTTCGTCGATTCGGCGTATCAGGACTGAACGGACTTAGCCGCGGGTTTCAGCGACCCCGCTTCCAGTGAGGGCGCGACAAGATGGGTGATCGGGACCGATGCCCTCTTCTGAAGCGCGCTGAATCTGTACTGCTACGCGGGATGTCGGCGGAGAAGTAGACGGGCGAGCGAAGCGACCTCACGGATCTGTTCAACGGAAGCCGTCTCAGGGTTCGCCACGACCAAGTCGATGACATCGGTGAGCTTCTCTCGGGCGCCCACACTCAGGGTCGGCGCCTGAGCCGAGATCACCAGAGGACATTCGGCGAGAAGTTGTTCGGAAAGCACGGTAGGTATCGCCACGCTGTCCGCAACGATCATGGCGCAGATGACATCCTGTATCGGGACGAGGTCCCACTGGCGCCCGTGGAAGTCGACAGCGCTGACAGTGGTCATGCTGCGACTCAGGCCGAAACCCGAGCGGACCGTCATGCCACCCCGTTCTCGAAGAGCGCGAGCTGCCGCGCCGGAGCCGGAGTAGCAGCAGGGGCCGCGATTGAGGCCCGGGGCTTCTGCTGCTGCTTCTTCTTCGTCCGCCCCCGGGCAACTGCGAACGCATCGACCCCAGCGGCTTCGACCTCGCGGCCGGTGACGGTGAACAGCCTTCCGGCAATGATCTGCTCGCGGACCTTCACACCGGTAGCGAGCCTGTCCTCCAGTTGCGTCTCGCACTGCGCGAGCAGCGGGCACACCGAGCAGGCCGCCATCGCACGCTTCCACGCCGCGGCCTTTGTGCTGGTAACGGTCCAACCGGAGCCCTTACCTGCGCACAGCCCCTGACCTGTGTGGGGCTGGGTCGCGGGCGCCTTGCCGCGGGTCTCGAGTTCGGCGGCGATCCGCCGCGACGTCGGGCATAGACGCACCTGACCGGAGTAAACGAACCCGCACCGCCGGCACCGGCCCTCGCCGGTGTGCTCGCGCGCCATCGCGCGGAGTCGACCGGTCGTGTAGTGGCCTAGAGACAGGTCCTGGGGCCGGAGGGCGCCCGTGGACAGTTCGCGCAGAGCGCCAGCGACGGGCGGGCACAACGGGAGATCGGGGGTGTAGACGAACCGGCAGGCCGTGCACGACGTGTGGTCATGGTTCGGACGGTGCTTGGCCAGGATCTCGCGGAGAGGGCCGTTGGTCACGCGATCGTGCCCGTCGACCTTCTCTCGACCAGCATGTGAACTTGCAGTCGCTAGGCGTAGAGCACCAGCGCCATCTAACGTGTTCATTTGCAGGCTCCGATCTGCATTCGAGGCCGCGGGCCGCTAACCCGCTGGTCTCATGGCTTGTCCGACTGCGCTAACAGTCGACTTGCTGTTCTGACGGTCCCCTTGCTGCGCTAACAGCCGGGGGACCGTTCACGTTTGGTGAGAACTCCCTTCGCTCCGAATCTATACCTACTGATTCATAGGTACCGTTATGTGCGCATCGTAACGAGGGGATTGCACAGTGTCTAGTGATGACGACTTTTCTGGTAGGGCTCAGTCTGTGAGCCGTCGAGTTATGCGTGGATTCCAGCCTGATCAACTGGAGAAAGCCCGCCGATCTGCTGGTGTATCGCAGCGCGAACTCGCGCGCCTGGCGCGACTCAATGCCGACACGATTCGGCGATGGGAACTTGGCGACTCGTCGCCGCAGGTTGATTTGCTTGCCCGTGTCACCGCCGCGATTGGGGTGTCCATTTCCGACCTCGTCAAGGTTCCGGAGGGTGACCGCTACCCTGGCGATTGGCGGATTCTCCGAGGGCTTACCCAGCCACAGCTTGGCGCCGCTGCCGGCGTCACCACCCAAATCGTTGGAAGTGTCGAACGAGGCGAGATTTCGCTGTCTGACAACGTGGCAAGGAAGCTGTCTGCAGCGCTTCAAATCCCTGAAAGCGAACTGCGGGCGAGCTACGAGCGGGTACGAACCCGCCCCGCCGGTACTCCCGCGTAGCCCTCGGGCGTCGCGGATGCGAAGAGAACGGTTCCAGTAGTACTGGACGTGGGTGTTGGCGACCGTGGTGGTGCAGTAAGCAAAGTGAGTGTTCATTCGACCTTCTCGCGAGCATGACGAAAAGCCCCTTCGAGGAGGGGCTTTCTGCGTGCTGCGCGGGCAACGCGAAAAGGTCGCGCCGCAACCTCGGGTGAGGTGCGCTGACGTCGGCCGACCGGGCACGTGCCGGAGGGGGCATCGCGCAGTCAGTCCGCTTGGCGAACTCTATGTCGAACCAACGTCGGAGGAGATATTACATAGCTTCCTCGGATTGGTGGTCGCGCCATGCCGTGAGGATGTAGTTGCGATGCCAGGTGGCTTGGGCGACAGCGAGAGCCAAGAGACTTCCGGGTGCGACGAAGACACGCCAGTTGACCCAGGTGTCCGTGGACATTGTGTAGGCGACGACGATATTGACGGCGCCGACCGCGACCAGTGCCACGAACCAACTCCAGCTCAGGAAGCGCCAGACAGCGTCCGGTGCGCTCACCCATCGTCCGATGATGAGACGTACCGGGTCACGCTTCGCGACCATCAGCGACGTCAGGAAAGCGCCGGCAATTAGCCAGTACACCCCTGTGGGACGCCACTTTATGAAGGTCTCGTTGTGGAACAACAGCGTCGATCCGCCGAGGACGAGCACAAGGCATAGGCCGATCCACTGCAGTTTGTCGACCCGTTGGCGTCGGGCCAGCGTCACGATGATTTCGCCGGCGACGCCGGCCATGACCACGACCGTCGCCGCGAAGATTCCGGCGGTCTTGTAGGTTGCCATGAACGCAACAACCAGCGCGGCGTTGTAGAACACTCTCCACACGAGCTTTGTCCTCCGAAAGATGTTCTCCGTCAGGAGGTTTCGTCAGGGATGGTTTCGATCTCGGGGGAGATCACCGCGACACCGATCGAGTCGCTGACGAGGGGATCGAGAAGGAAGCCCCGGAATTCGGCCTTCAGCCAGCCGCCACCGCCCCGTCGTGCCCGCACCGTGCCGGAGACCGGCCCCTTACGCACCTGCTGAACCCACTCGATGATCTTCGGCCAGTCTTCCTCATGGAGCGCGAAGGTCTGTCCGGTGCTCACGCCGTGTCCGAGGCCGGGAACGTGCTCGGTCACCCACTTCAGCCAGTACGGGTACTGGTACGACAGATCCCCAACCGCGATGTACATCCCCGAGGTCGATGCCAACATCGTCGACAACCACGCGTCGAGCATCGCTTCGTGGACACGGGCTTCGTCGGTGCCCGCGTCCCAGCAGATCCCGCGCACACGTCTACCCGCCGGGCCCTCCACACACCGCTCGGCGTAGCGCAGCTCCCGGGTGACGTCGGTCTCAGCCCGGATGGTGAACGTGCCGTCGAACCTGTCCTTTACCTGGCAGTCTCGGATTTGGCGCACATGCCGCAACGTGTCGGACAAGCGGGCCGAACGGGTGTAGAGATCCGCAGGACCGAAAACCGATCGATCCTGATGCCGGGCGGACATCCCGATGAGCTCGATAGCTCCGGGGTCCAACTGCAGTTGCGGCGGGGGCGGGTTGTCCTCCGAGCTCAGAACCCACTCCCAGGCCCCGACATTGGGGCGATCCGGCGGGTTCTTCTTCGGGTCACCGGTCCAGACCTGAACTGCTACGACCACGCTCTTGTCGGGAGTCAAGATGGGGTGGGCTGCCCCGACCGGTCCCAGGGCGTCGGCGACCTTGCCATCGAACGGCTCGATCCTGAGGTCACGATCGGCGATGCACTGACGGATCAACCCCAGGACAGCCGTGCGGGCAGGTCCGCGAACGACGTTGTTGATATTGCGCCATTCGCGGATCTTGGCGCCTTCGGCGACGACATGGTGGTCGTCGCCGGTGCCGACGAAGACGGTCGTCCATTCGCGGATCGGGTGGGTGGGTTCGGCGTGTGTGAGCTCGAGGGCATCAGCTGTCATCGGTTTATCCGTTTCTCCCGTACTGGCTTGCGGGTCAGGTCAGGTGGACAGGCATCTCAGTGGGGCCGTGAGTGCGCCAGGTATGTCGCCGGTCGAGTGTTTCCCATGGCTTCACCAGGGACAGGCCCGGGTGGCGTTGGAACAGGCGGCGAGTAGCGATGTCGAGCTGCATCACGGCGAGATCGGCGCCGAGACAGTAATGAGGTCCGCGGCCGAAGGCCAGGTCCGGGCGCTCGCCGCGGGCGGGGTCGTTGGTCGCCGCGCGCAGGGAGAGATACAGAGGACTGCCGGCGGGGATGCGGGTGCCGCCGACGGTGATGTTCTCAATCGGGAATCGCCGTATCGCATAGGACCCGGGCGCGGCGTCGAGGACAAGCTGCGTCACCCGGGCGCGCCAGAGCTGGTCGTCGGCGATTTCGACAAGTAGTTGGTCTCGATCGAGTCCGGCGAGAATGCCGATGGCATTGGCGATCTGGTAGACGGAGTTCTCGAATCCGGCGAGAAACGTCAGGAACGCGAGGGAGATGAGTTCCTCTTCGGTCAGGCGGTCTTCGGCGTCGCGGGCGGTGATCCAATCGGTGATGACGTCATCACCGGGCGATTTCCGTTTGGCCGCGATCACACGCATGAGTACGAGAACGATCGTGGTCATGGCCGGGATGCGAGGGTCGTCCGCGGTGGGTTCGCCAGGATTCATTGCCATCACGGTCGCCGCGGCGGTACGGAACTCGTCGGCGTCCGTATCGGTCACGCCGAGGATCTCGGCGATGATGTCAGCAGGCAGGGGAGAGGCGTAGGCGGGAAAGAGGTCGACAACACCGGTTTCGTTCGGGGCGAGGTCGTCCAGGAGTCCGTCGACACGGGCGGTCACCATCTGCCTCACCGCTCCGACTCGTCGCCGTGAGAACGCGGGCGCTGCCAGAGCGCGGACGCGGCGGTGATCGTCGGGGACCATATTGAGCAGGTTGCGGGCCAGTGCCGGTGGTAGGGGAAGGCCCGGGCTGCCTGATGGGCCGCCGGGACGGACATTGACGATTCCGGGGTCAGCGAGCAGTCGAGCGACGTCGTCGTACCGGGTGATGATCCAGACGCGCAGTCCGTCGGCGTCGGTGGCCTCGACAACTGGGCCGGCGGCGCGAAGGTGCTCATGCAAGCGATCGGCCTCCGCGACACTCAGGCCGGGCGCAAACGGATCGAGCACCAGGTTCCCTTCTGTGATGTGGCAAATACCTCAGGACGAAGATACCGGCTGACCGGGATTCTGCATGCTGCGGCGGCTAGGGTGCGCTACGTGAGTGCTCAGGTCGACACCGTACTGGATGAAAACGTGCACAAGGCGGATGCCGCCGACCGTCGGGGGTGGAGGAGCTCCGCAGTGGTCTGCACTCTCGTCGCGCTCGGCTCGTGCCTGCTCGCCGTCGCTGTCTTGGTCCCCACCTACGGTGCCGCCAGGTTGAAGGTCATCCCGCTCGACGTGCAATCGGCGACAGTGTCGGTTGCGGAAGACGCGGCGGTGCTCAAGGCCACCTCGGTGGCTATGAAGGGTCCGCTGAAGACCGACCGGGGTGTCCCGCTGCGGATTCAGGTGTACGTGACGACAGAGAATCCAGTTTCAGCCGATTCCACAACTCTGCAAGCGGCACAGAAGACGGTCCGGACCGATTGGGGCGACGGGTTGGGCCTGGTCTCGGCAATGGTCGATCGCGTCACGATCGACCGACGATCAGGCATGCCGCTCGCCGTGCCCGTCCCGACGACCCAAGCCGAACTGGGCAAGCCCCCGACGGAGACGCCTCGCGAGGGCATTCAGTACAAGTTTCCGTTCGACGTCGAGAAAGTCAGCTACCCGTACTACGACGGAACGGCACGTGAGACGCATCCGATCGAGTACGTAGACGACGATCGCGTGGTCGACGGCATGCGGCTGTATCACTTTCAGCAGACGATCGGCCCTGTGAACCTTGGGAAATCGATCGGCAGTGTCGCGACGACGACCTTGCCCGCGGAAAAGTGGGGGCTACCAGGCACGGAGCCGACCACGATGGATCTGCACTACTCCACCACGCGCGATGTGTGGGTCGAGCCTGCCTCTGGTGCGATCGTTGCCGTGGAGGAGCAGCCGAGGCGATGGCTGGCGCGGTTCGTTGACGACCCGAATGCGGTGACCACGCTGGAAGCGCACACCCACTTCGACGACGAAACGATCAACGGCCTTGCCCAACAAGCGAAGGACGCCCGTACCGCGATCCTGTGGGGAACCCGCTATGGGCCCGCCCTCAGTGCTCTGGCCGGCATCGTGCTGGTGGGGACCGCGATCATCCTCGCGCGCCGCTGGTCACGAATGAATCCCAAAAGTTTTCTCGACGGCCAGGGTCTTCGCGACACCCGGTCTAGCAGGTGAAACGACAATCACCGGATTCCGAGAATAGGTGAAACAGGAACCTCGGGAACGCGAGTCCCGAGAGGAATCTCGGTCGGTCACAACCGAGAGGACGTCAACCGGATCGGTTCTTGCCTGAGAACCTGCGACCAATACAGAGCTCAGTGGTCTACAAGCCATTCGGGACCGGTCTCCGTGCGTGCATTGGCCGCCAGTTCGCCTATCATGAGACGATCCTCGCGCTGGCGTTCCTTCTGCACCGCTTCGACTTCGAGGCAGACCCCGCATACCAACTCCAGGTCCAGGAGCAGATCACCCTCAAACCAGAAGGATTGAGGCTTCGCCCCCGTCGCCAAAACTAGCGCTTGGGCTTACTGGCGACGAACACCGCCACAATGCCGACCTGAGAGACCTCGACGCGACCGAACGAGACCCGCAGGGCTTCGACGAGACCGTCGTAATCGTCGTCGCGGTTATGGAAAGCCCCGAGACGGTTGTACGCCTCACTGAGCGCCAAAGGATGTTCCGCTTCACCCCCGGCCCGAGAACTGTGGAACCGAGAGGACGCCATCCGCTGCAAGCACACCGGCCAGGTTCTGAAAGACCGCACCCTTCTCACGCCAGCCACCCGGTAAACAGTGCACGACGTAGTTGACACCGACGGAGTCGAATGATCCAGATTCGAAGGCATGGGATCCAAGACGTTGGCTTCCACTGTCCGCACGTCATAGCGCGGGACAACCGACGGTAGGAGTGCTTGAGGCTGTTGGCGTTCAAGTCCAGACGGGAGCTCGGTCCTCGCTGGCCATGTACCAGCCGCTCCCCGGACCTACCTCGAGATGACCGCGTCCGACGTGCCGGGCATACCTCTCCACGAATCGCTCTCGGCTGCAGCGCCAGGCCAGATCGTTGGAGAGATGAACCACCCATAGGTCGTAAATGTGCAGGAAGGGAGCGGTATACGGCGCAGCTCCAGCCTGGACCGCCTTGTCGTCAGTCTTGGACACGCAAGTCCGATCATTTGGTGGTACACCGTGTCACACCATATGGGCCAGGAGCTGCACGGTACAACGGTGGGGAACGCACAGCGCACCGTGGCTTCGCCGTCCCTGAAGGTGTACACGGCATCGAGACCGAAGACAGACCCGTCAAAGAAGTCGTGCGAATACCGGCATCACCAACGACGCCCAAGCTCTCATTACTGCGAACCGCGCAGCTCGGCGTACGCGGCCTGGGCCTTGGGAAGGGCGACGGCGTACTCGGTGGCTGCGGTCTCGCCCTTCCTGTAGAAGTGTTCCTTCTCGTTGTAGCCGCGGGGGTCTGCGTACTGGGCGGCCAGGGCGTAGGCAGCCGGGTCGTCGGCGCTGACGGTGACGGTGGCGGCGTTGTCCATGAATGTGTTGGTGGCGGCAACGACTACCTCAGCGGAGTCGGCCGGAAGGTTGTATGCGAGCCGCCAGCCGAAGATGTCCCGGATGTCCGTTGCCGGCGGGGCCATCCGAAGTCCGGATTGCCAGCCCGTCTCGGCTTCACTGGACACGAGAGCAGCGATCGCCTGTTCTGGCGTGCCGCCGCGTTCCTCCACTGTCTCGACGATTGTTGTAGATGAGCTGCGCAGCCGGTTGGCGATGAACTCATCGGTGCCGAACGCAGACGTCGTCGTGGTCGCTATCGGTGCGCTGGTGGGGGTGGTCGACTCATCGCTGCTGCATGCGGTCAGGCCGACGGCGAGAACAGTGGGGATCAGTACTGCGGCAACGTCCTTGCGGTTCACGGGCCCTCCGGATCAGTAGCGTATGTCGTCGATGAGCCAGCGGTCGCCCTCGCGGACGACGGAGACCCACACCGTGGTGTCAGGTTCGACCGTATCGGTGCTGCTGCCGGCGATCGTGGTCTGCTTGATGGTGGCCACCCGCGAGACGACGGTGTCGGTGTCCTCGGGGCAGCCGGAGCATTCGACGCTGACATCGGCGATGACCTTGGCCTGCTCCTGCGCCCACTCGTCCCACTGCATGCCAGGCCCGCGCTCGGTGCGGGCGTCGACGAGCATGCGGTCAGCGAGTTTGCCGGTCAGCCAGTTTCGGTCCCGCCCATATGCGTCGTTCTGGTTGGTGTCGGTAGCCGGGTACCAGGTGAACACCACGGTCAGCCCCTGTCGCGCGGCCTTTTCAGCGTCGCGGGAGGAAGTCGGCAGCTCGGCGGTCTCGACGTCGACTGGCGACGCCGCGGCCGCAGTGGCCGTGGGCGCGCTGGTGGTCATCGACGCTGCCACGCTCGCCGAGTCCTCGCCGTCGTTGGTTCGGGAGAGGTACGAGTAGGCCAGGAATCCGACGACAGCGACCACCAACACCGCAATGACGAGCTTCCGTGGCCTCACGTCACCCTCCTCCCCGTGGCACAATTTGGCCATTTACCACGATAAATGACACGTCCCCCGTGCTCCGAATGGGTGGTCCGGCGCGGGGCGGTGATACGACATCGACCACGCAAGCTGGAGGTCTTCGTCGTATTTTTCGCCGAGTTGTCTCGTAACCTGCAGTTTCGCGTAGCTTTCTCACCGCTCTGTCGGTGGCTCTTCTCATCGAAATGTCGCTTTCCTCGGCTGGCGGCCAGCTTCCAGCACTCGGCGGCACCTCCCGCCCCATCCGCATGAGTCGCTGACCTGGAGGTTCGTTGGCAATCCGGTTCGCCGTCGACGAATTGGCGACAAGATCGTGAGAAGGGCGAAAAGTAGTGTGAGAACCCACACCTGCGGAGATGGCACGCCCCCTACATCACGCGGCGGGCCTTAAGCCCTGGCTGGAGTGGAGCTTCCTTGACGACATCGCCCGGCGTGGGGGCGTGGACCATCTGGCCGTTGCCGGAATAGACACCCACGTGTCCAGGCCCGTTCGGCCCCCAGCTGCCGAAGACGAGGTCGCCGGGCCTCGCCTGGTCGATCGGGATCTCGATGCCGACACCCCACTGCTGCTCCGAGGTGCGCGGGAGGGAGACCTTGCCTGCGCTGGCCGCGTGCACCGCGTACGAGGTCAGACCTGAGCAGTCGAACCCACCGCCGGAGGGTCCGCCGGTTCCGCCGCCACCCCACACATACCGGGTACCAAGGTATTCGCGAGCGGCCGTGACTACTTGGCTGCTGTCACCGGATGCGTTGGGGATGAATCGGCCGCGGGCATTGGGATTGGTGAACCCTGCACGGGCCTGCAGGATCTTGGGCACGTAATTCTCGGTCTGGGCGAAGGGCGGGATACCGCCGAACTTCTGCACGGCGCCGGCACCGGCGTTGTAGGCCGCAAGCGTCAGCTCGATGGGGTCGCCCTTGGCCTGGCCGCTGGCGATGTAGCCGGAAACGTCCTGGTACAGGGCGCACATGAAATGCGCCTGCGACATCACCGCGTCACCGATGGAGTTCGGGTCGGCCTTCCCGTCGCCGTCGTAGTCCTTACCCCAAGTTGCCCAGGTGCCGGGCATGAACTGTGCCGGTCCCAGCGCTCCGGTGTCCGATACCGGGGCATGGGGGCCGTGCCGGAATCCGTTCTCCTGCTGGAGCTGTGCGGCGAGCAACGGAGGGTCGATCTCCGGGCAGACACTGCCGGCGCGGCGTAGCCACGGCTCGAACTCGGCCGGCACGATCCCGAATGCCAGCTCGCCGCCGCCGGCCATGCCGAAGCCAGAGCAGTCAGCCGTCGACCGGGATGCGGCCACGAGTTGGATGGGACTGTTGCTGGCGGTGTCGGGGTCGCCTCCACTGGTGCCGTTCTGTTCGGCGATGTCGGGTAGGACGGTGAGGGGGTCGAGGGCCGTTCCGCCCTGCAGCCGGCCGCCCTGCCAGTACTCGAAGTGCAGGTGCGGGCCCGTCGATCCGCCGGCGTTGCCGATGTCGGCGATGTGGTCGCCGGCCTTGACCTGCTGGCCTGGTTTGATGTGAATTCCATCGGCGAACATGTGGCCGTAGACCGTGCTCACGGGCTTGCCGTCGACGTTCGAGTCGATGACCACCCAGTTCTCGAACCCGACCCCGGGCCCTTCGCCGGAGTCCCCGGCTTTGACGACGTTGCCGTCGAGCGCGGCGAGGATCTTCGTGCCGACCGGCCCGGCAAGGTCCACTCCTTGGTGCTGGGCTCCCCAGCGCTCACCGAATCCGGAGGTGAACGTGGTGGTCCCAGGTTCGACCGGCAGGCGAATTGGTCCGGACACGGTCAGCGTCAGATCCTCGGCGATCGACCCCGCGCTGTTGGCGCTGTCGGAGGTGACGGTCCGGCACGGATCTCTCGGGATGACTGGTGCGCCCAGTGAACACGCCGATGTCCCGATGATGATGCCGATGGCACCGGTGAGCAGCAGCGCCCGCTGGGCGCCGCCGATGTTCACCTTCCTCCGGGGATTGGGGTGTCGAGTTCCGGGATCGGGATCGGACCGGGAATCGGTGTCGGGTCGTTGCCTTGGCTCGGGGCGGTTGCCGGTTCGTCGAGATCGAACATCGGCTGCGGCGTCGTTGACAGGCTCGACGTCGATGTCGGCTGCGGCGGTGTCGTTTCGGCCGCGGTGGTGGTCGGTGTCGTCGATGTGAGTGGTGTCGCAGTGGTGGTCGCCCGGGCCCTCGTCTCGACCTCGGAGAGGTCGAGGGTCGGTAGGGGAGTGCCTACCACCCACCGCTTCCCACCGTTGACCTCGTCGACGGTGAGCGTGATCCGCAGGTCCCCGGCCTGCGTCGGAACGGTCACCCGCGCGGTCCGCTCGCCGTCGGGCCCGTCGGTGAGCGTGCTGACCGTGGGGCCGGTGATGACCACCGGGGTCCGCGGCCGGGCCGCTACGACGTGCTCTCCCGGCTTGTCGGCGGTGTGGCGGCCGATGGTGCTGGCCCACATCGCATCCGACGGCGTAGTGTCGACGAAGGCATGCGCGTAGGCCATTGCGGTGGCAGGCGCGCTGGATGCGGCCCAGGTTGCGGTCTTGGCGGCGACCAGGGACTCGCTCACTTCGTCGAGGTCGTAGCTGATCGTCTCCGCGGGCGTGACTGATTCGATGGTGGTTTCGGCCTGGTGGGTGACTGCCCGCGGCGGAGGGTTCTCTCCGAAGGCCGCGCCGGCGGCGAACAGCAACGCCACTGTGCCGGCCACCGTGATCGCCAGGTGGGTGCGGGAGTAGAGCACCCATCGGCGAATCGGTGCGAGGACAGGGTGAGGTCCGGATGACGACATCAGATGTACCGGTCCTCAGGTGTCGTGCGGGCCGGGGCGGCGGCGTTCCACACCTTCGCGTTCGGCGGCGCCTTCGCCGGTGATCGGTGCGGCGTGGACGCGGTGGCGTGATGTGCCGCTCGCTGGCCGCTGGTGGGGGTGTAGACCTTCATCGGCGCGATGGCCGAGCGGTCACCGCCGTCCCACCGCTGCCCGACGCTGGCGGTCAGCAGTTCCTTGCGGGCCCGGCGTTCCTGGACGAGGTTGTCGGCCTCGTCCTGGTCGAACCTTTTCCACGCCGCGGCACCGGACCTGACCGCGCGATCGGCGTCCTTGCCGTCGACCCCGCCCTTGCCGCGGCCGATGTCGCGGCTGGCCACGGCAGCGATCCCGGCGATACGTGCATCGCGCTCGATCGCGGCGTCGGACGCCTGGCCCAGGCGTGCGGACCGGCCGAGCCCCTGCGCTTTCCGGGCATCTGCCCGTGACTGCGTGAGCGCCTGCTGGCGGCGATTGCCCAGCGCGCGACCCTCGGGCCGAGTGACCGTGGTCGCCCCGTCGTCCTCCTGTCCGTCGCGTCCACGGCGGGCGAAGCGCTCGGCGGCCTTTTCCGTGATCGCCTGCGCGGGCCCGCCGACCGCGAAGCTCGCAGCGTCGAATGCCTTGCGTTTGATGGACTTCTTGGCGCTTCGGGCCTTGCGGTTGACCATGCTCGCGCTGTTCTGTGTGAAGGTCTGGCTCATCCGTTTGAACGGCCGCATGATCGCCCAGCACACGACGGTCAGCAGCACCATGAACCACAGTCGCCAGGAACCGTCGACGGCCCCGTTCGAGTTGACGTAGAGCTGGACCAGCGCCATCAGGTAGAGCGCGACGATTACCGAGCCGGCGACGCCCCACATGTAGGCCGAGGCGAGCATACGCATCACCCGGGCCAGCCACCCGCCGTAGGCGATCGCGACCGGAATCCAGATCGGGGCGAACAGGATCGCGAACCGGATCGCCAGCAGTGCGGTCAGCTTCAGCAGGGATGCGCCGATCCACAGCAGCGATGGCATGGCCAGCTTGGTCATGCCCATGAAGCCGGTGGAGGTGCGGCCGGAGTCCTTGCCCTGGAACTGGTAGTAGGAGAGCTGGTAGTCGGTCTCCAGCTTGGAGACGATGTCGCGGAACTGGTCGGCCTTCTCCTCGGCGAGCTGCGCCTGTGCCTTCGGATCGTCCTTCACCGTGTTCTGCTGGTCATAGCTGAACGCCAGCGCATCCCGCAGCTTCGGACCGAGTTGGTCCTTGTCCTCTGGGTCGTAGTTTTGGCCGAACCAGCCCTTGCGCCAGTCGTCGAGGAAGACCTTGTCGATCAGCACGTTTCGAGGGTCGGTGCTGCCGCCGGCGAGCGTGCCTCCGTCGTCGCCGAACTGCACCGCGAAAATCTGGTCCTGCGTCTCGGTGATCAGCGCCCCGAACGTCTCGTCGGCCACCTGGAGCGCCTTCTGCGGGGCCCCGACCATCAACGCCCCGAGCGCGAGCCCAGCGGCGGCGATCGCCGAGGTCTTCGTGACTCCGGCTGTGTCGGCTTTCAGGGCTTTCCACAGGATCATCGAGGCCACGACGACCAGGCCGATGCCGACCCACTGCCCGTAGAGGCCCCGCATGCCCTCGGTGATCGAGAAGACGATCTGGTCGAACCGCTCCAGCGCGGGAGTCACCCCGGCCTCCGTGGCGTCCTGGCCGGTCTTGGTCTGGTCGTCGAGCCAGAACGCGGCGGCCGCCATCGATTTGCCGATGGTCAAGAACGTGTTGCCGAGGGTAGTGTCGCCGACCGCACCCGGTGCCTTGACCAGGTCCGCGCCGCAGCCGAGGTCATAGGTGTGCCACTTGAGCCCGGCCCACCCGTAGGTCTGATAGCCGGTGCCGCCGGTGGTCGGCCGGTCGGCGCTGGTCGAGTCGAAGGTGGTCTCGATAACTTCGTTCGGGAACTCCGGCGGCGGGACGTCCTGGCAGTCGAACCCGCCGGCCGCCGCGACAGCGCCACCGAGTCCGATCAGCGACACCGCGGCCAGCATCAGCACCACCAGAACACGCCCTACGAGCCCCGTACGCCACCCGAAACGGCGCGGGGAAGGGGAATGGCCGATCCGTGCGGCTCTGGGCCGCAGCGGGCTCATGTCGCACCCCCGATCGCCGCGCGGGTTGCTCGCGAGTCCAGGGCGTCGAACACGTGCGCCAGGTGCACGTAGTGCGTCCAGTCCGAACGGATCAGCTCGATGTCGTCGGCCATCTTCACGATGAACCGGCGGGCCTGGTCCAGGTGCTCGGTGTCGGTGTCCTCGTCGAGGGTGTCCTCCCCGCCGCCGCCGAGGCCGGCCAGTAGTGACTCGTAGCCCTCGCCGAGCGGAAGGTTCAGCAGCTTGAGCGCGCCCTCGATCGCGTGGGCGTTGCCGCCGAGGTCACCGATAATCACCTCGTACGTCAGCGCGGACTTGTCGTCGGTGCCGTCGACGCCGAGGTAGTCGTCGGGCAGCTGCGAGCACACCAGCGCGCGAACCTTGTACTTGCGGCTGTCGCGGGCGATCCGCAGGTTCAGGGTGCGTCCAGCGCCGGTCTGCTCGAGGTACCTGTTCTCGTCGAGAAAGAGCACCTTGCGTTCGTAACGCGGCAGCTCGTAGACGAGCCGGTTCGCCATCCACGCCGCCATATGCATCAGCGGGCCGGCCATCCGCTGCTGCGGGGTCCACTGCGCCGGGTCGGTGCCCTCCGGGGGCAGTTGCAGGCCCGGCATCGTCAGGACCGTCAGGCGCACGTTGCGGTCGACGTCCTCGCCGTCGCCGATGGTTCCCTCCTCCGGGAAGAGCACGCGAGCCTCGGAGAGCTGGGACATCATCGCCAGGTCCTGGTGGATGGACCGTGCGCAGGAAATCAGGTCGACGTTGGTCTCGTCCCTGCCTTCGCCGATCGTGGCGATGGCGGAGAGGACTTCGCTCAGGTTGTGGCGGCGGTCGCCGCCGACCATGTTCGCCGCGGTCTGTAGAACCGTCTCGGTCCATTGATGTTCGAGACGCGACGGCGTGAGCATCATCTTCAGCACCGACACCGCCACCGAGATCCGCTCCGCCTCCGCGGCTCGCAGATCCGCCTCGTACTGCGACTGCGCCGCGGCGACCGGATCGGCGTCGTCGGCGTAGTCGGGATTGGACGGGTCGTACTCCGGGTCGTCGCGGCGGGGGTCGACGATCACACGGTAGGGGTTGAGTGAACCCGGACGAGAGGTGCGACCGGTCAGCGCCTGCACTTCGGCGATACCCCGGAACTCGGGCAGCTGCGCAAGCTTCTTCAGCGGCCCCGACGGGTCGAGCACCACACCATAGGCACCCGCACGCACCGCCTGGTAGACAAGCAAACCCGCGAGGAATGTCTTACCCGAGCCGGGCACCGCGACGATCGGCGTCAGACCGGACTTGTGCTTCTTCTCGTGCGCGGCGAACAGATCCCATACCGCGGGCCGCGGAGCGATCGATGCGGTCTGCCCGACCACGACGCCGGTGCGGTCACCGATCCGGTCACCGACCGCGGCCATGCCAGCCGACAGCGCCTCGACGTTCATCCGCCGGCAGTGCGCGATGTTCGCCAGCGGCTCACCCGGGATGAACTCGCGCAGCAACTGGTACTGGCCGTGCTCCTGTTCCAGGCGAATCCGCGGCGCGTACATCTCCTGCAGCAGCGCGACCTTCTCCTTGGCCTCCTCCGGCGACGAACCGACGACGAGGACGCGGTACCAGCCCTCGGTGCGTACCGACAGGCCCGAGTGGTCCTCCTCGATGTCGGAGATCACCCGTTGGGCTAGTGCGTGCTGTTCGGCCAGTTCCTGCGGCGGGACCTGGTCGTGTTCGACGGTGTAATGGTCGAACTGGGCCTCGATCTTCGACGTCAACCGGCGCAGGCTGCGCAGCGTCTGCCCCTTGGTCTTGAGCGAGATCCGCTCGGACCATTCGAGGGGTTCGCCTGACGGATCGCCGATCACCTGCCACGGCAGCATCTTCTCGGGGATCGGCAGCGGCGCCATGCGCCCGACCGTCAGGACGATCGCGTAGCCGGTGTAGTCCCGGCCGCCGACCTGCCCGCGCACCGTGGTGTAGCCGTCGCCGGGGGTCAGCTCGAGGGTGGTGAGGTCTTCGAGCGCGGCGACGTCGGATTCTTCCCAGTCGCCGCCGCCGGAGATCACACCGTCCGCATCGAGCGGCAGCCCGAGTGCCGCCGAGCGCAGCATCAGGTAGTCCATCTGCGCTGCGGTCGCGGGTGTGGCGTTCACGCCCTGCCCGGACAGGTGCCGCTCGATCGTGGCGAGATGGTCGGCGATCGCCTTCTGCTCGCCGAGGAACGCATCGCGCGCCCACTTGCGGCACAGCTGAGCGAACTTGCCCAGCAGTGGCCAGTCGACGACAGGAACCAGCCACTGCCCGACCGTGTCGAGCCCCTTTGCGAGCACCGAGCGCGGCGGCAGCTCCACGCCCCAGTAGCGGCCCTTCTGGGTCGGGTTGCCCCACAGCATCGCGTGCTGTTGCCCGCGTAAGTAATCCGCCCACGACAACGCACCCGGCACGTCTGGGATCGGATCGGCCCACCCGTCATGCGCCTGCGCCCACTGCCGCACCGGCCACGGTGTGCGCACCAGCCGCCGGTGCAGCCCCGTCACACCGGCCTCGGCGAGGTTCGCCACGACCAACCCCTCGTTCTGGATGTAGCGGCGCTGCTTGCCGACCGGACGCATGTTCCACGGCCGGGGCGGCTGCACGAACCACGCCGTCGACTGCCGGCGCGTGCGGGTGACGTTGCCCTCCACCCCGACCAGCGCGAGCCGCACCGCCTTGCGTTCGCGGTCGGCGCGCTTTTTCGCCGCCGCGGCCTGCCTGGTGAACTCCGCCTCCGGGTCGGCGCGGCTGCGGCGCTTCTTTCCGCGCCGCGTGCCTTTCGCGGTGGGTTCTGGCTCCGCGTCAGGTGCGGGGGAGGAGGCCACGGCCGGTGTGGGGGCTGCGATGTTGCTGTTCGGAGCCTGTGACCAAGCCAATTCCTGGGCCGGGGCCGGTGTGGCGGCCGCTCGGTTCGCCGCCATCGCCGCCGCCCACGACGGTGGCAACGCGCCGGGCGGAACGATGGCCGGCTCGGGCTCGTCGAAGTTCGGATCGAACAGTGCGGCGATCTCGTTGTCGGGCTGCAAAGTCATCGGGAGTACTCACCTTCGATCGGCGTGATGGCATGCGCGCTGCCGGCGGCGCGGGAAATGGCGGGAATGCGGAGCACGACGGTCTGGCCGGCCTTCGGTGGGCGCGGTGCGTTCAGGTCGTTCCAGGCGGCCCGGATCACCGACCGGACCGGGCGGTCGGCGTTGACGAACTTCGTCACCCGCGCGGTGAGTACGACGGTGATGACCACCATCACGACGAGGGACTTGAACCCCAGCGGCACGTGCACGACGGCGCGGGCGAGGACGAAGACGGTGACCATGAATGCGGCCCCGAGTCCGAGCGCCGCGTACCGAATCCGGACCGGCAGGGTGAACCCGGTCGGGCCGAGGTAGTGCTGATCCACTCGGTGCAGCAGGTCGTCGTTGTCGATCACAGTCGGCTCCCTTCGATCGTCGATTGGTGATCGGGCAGGGCAGGTCAGACCACTCGGATGCCGAACAGGCCGAGAATCCAGTTGCCGATTCCGGTCGCGGCGCTCTCACTGCTCGCGAGGGAAAAGAACGCGATACCGACGAGCGACAGACCGCCGACGGTGAAGACCTTCGACAGGTTGCCGCGCAGGCCGCCGAGGAGGACGACGCACGCGATCAGGGCGAGGATCGTGAAGATGATGTTGTCGCCGATCCACGCGCGCAGGCTGTCAGTGGTGACTTCGGTGTTCTGGGCGAGTACGTCGACGCTTCCGGGTGGGGTGGTCGCCAGTTCGATGACTGCGGACGTGAGGGACATGAGCACGAGCACTCTCCATCGCTGAGTTCGGTAGGTGCATCTGAATGTGGATGCGCACGACCGTAAGTCGATTTCGCTTTTCATCTCAACGGGGTGTCCGCGCCGGGATCGGGTCATTGGTGCAGGTGAACGGGGGCGGTGCGGCATCGGGAATGTCGTTTCCAGCGATGGGCGCGCAGCGGCGGCGCGGCGGCCCGCGCGACCTCGATGGGCAGCCGGCAATCCGGCTGCGCGTGAGGGGATTCCCCGCGGTGATTCGAACGATGGGGGCGGCGTGTGTCGCCCGCGGTGATCAGGATCCTACGGGGCGCAGGGGTTGGAGGCTCGCGTATAGGCGTGCGATGGAGCGTCGAGGCTATGGGTACACACACGGGCTCGACAAGCGCGAGGTCGGGCGGTGCGTGTACGTGGTGCAGACGGCGTCGGAGGCCTCGCCCGAGACGGGCTGTCGCGGCAGGTCCGCAGCGAGCGGCTCGAGCACCCAGTGCGCCGGTGCGTGGAGACAGCGCTCAGATACGCGATGAAAACGGCGCCGGATTTCGGCGGTGGATTCGAGCGCTCGAAAAAAGTGCCTCCCAGGCCCACCCCCTCCGGGGGCCACTCCCCCCCGGCGTTCCTTGGGGGGGAGTGTAATCCAGAATTGCGCTCAGCGCCAACGTTATTCGGAACGCCCATGTGGAACGCTATGCGCAGTGCTCGAACCAGTGCCGCGGCGAGCACTCACCGCCATGCATGTCCACGCCTTCCGCGGCGCTCACAACACCACTCGGTCGATCGGGCACACCCGCTCGCAGAGGCGCGTGGCGAAGCACTCGAAAAAGCACTGGAAAGAGCACTCGCACGAGCGCTGAATCCCGCGCCTCACACTGCCCCGTGGAGCACTCGGTGAAGCGCTCGAACGAGCGTGCCGAACAGTGGTCGACAGAGTGCCCCCGGCGCAGCGGTCGACACACCGATGCAACCACCGCTCACGCAGCAGTGATCGGAGCACCCGTCAAGGGCGCGAGTCGAACATGTTGAGGGTTCGGCAATCCGGCCTGGAGATCGTGCGCGAGAGCGGTGTTCGCCGCACCGCCGGGGTGCGCCGCTTGAGGGGGACACCCCGTTGAGGAAAATTGCGGGTTTCTGTCACTGTGCTCAAAGACGCCTCCCCGGACGGCGTTCAGGATCGAAACGATCGAAAGGCGCAGGCGGTGAGCGGAAATCACGACCCACTCAAGGACTGGTTGGTCGCGGCGTGGCGCGACCTCTTCGGCGATTCCGGCGGCGGTCGCGGCAACCAGGTCAGGGAGGACGGCCAGCCGACCCGCATCCGCCGTTTTTCCCCGCTCTCGCCGATCGCCGTCGCCGCCGCGGGTGTTGCTGTGTACTCCCCGCGCCTGATGTCGGCGGCCGCCGGCAACGAGACGGTCGTCGAGGTACTGACGAAGCTGCACGGCTACCGGGTGCTGCTCGTCGCCGCCGCTGTCCTGCTCGTCATCGTCGACGTCCTGCGCCACCGCACGCACAAGTGGTCGCAGATGCTCGAATCGGTGGTCCGGCAGGGCACCGGCCACCTGCCGAAGAAGATCGTCGTCTCGTTCCCGCCCGGGTGGCGTGTGATCCGACGCGCGACGATCACATTGCGCCGCGGCACCGTCATTCGGCCCAAGCAGTTCGAGGAGGTCTCCCGCGCGATCGCGGCCGCGTTCCCCGGCAGTGACAAGTGGGAGGTCAAGGTCCGCCACGAGGCCCACCACGACCGCATCATCATCGCCCGTAAGACCATCACCCCGGACACCCGCTCCGACCGCCAGAAGGTCCTCCAGGGCGCGCTCGACGACGCCTCGATCTTCAAGGACCCGAAGGTCACTGTAGAGACTGTCGACGAGGCCGGCGTCGAGACCGGCTACCGGATCGCGTTCGAGAAGTCGATGAACGCAGGCGCCAAAGGCTTCCAGCTCAAGGTCGAAGAAGCCCTCGCCTCCCTGGCGGGGCAGCACGAGTCCGGCCGCAACTGGACCACCGACTGGTACCCCGACAAGGGCTACCTGGTGATGCGTCTGGTCACCGCGATGCCCTCGCGTGTCGACCACCCGCTCGAATTGGTCGACGAGAACCTGCGGCACCTGCCGTATGCGACCGGTGCCGCGGACCGAATCATGTACTGGGACGTCTCAACGAGCTCGAACAAGCCGCATTGCCTGATCGTGGGCCCGACCGGGGGCGGCAAGACGTCGGTGATCCGTACCCTGCTGACCGAGGCCGCCCGCCGCGGAGTTCCGTTCGTCGGCGTCGATCCGAAGATGATCGAACTCGACGGCCTGGAGGGATACCCGGGCTGCGGCGCGATCATCTACGACGCACTGCGCGCAGCGATGTTCGTGCGCGCACTGCACACCGAGATGATGGCCCGCAACGCCTACATCCACCAGATGAAGATCGAGGGCTCGCAGCTGCCGCTGATGATCGCGGTCCTCGACGAGTTCTTCATCCTCTCCGGCAAGTGGCAGCGCCTGGCCAAGACCGGCGACGACGAGACCCGCGAACAGCTCAAAGAACTCGACCCGCTCGGGGCGTGGGCCGACCTCGCCGTCCTTGCCCGTTCGGCCGGTATCCGGCTGCTGCTCGGGGTGCAGCGCCCCGACGCCAGTCTGTTCGGTGGCGCCTCCGGCAACGCGCGCGACAACTTCGGTACCCGCATCAGCCTCGGCAACCTGTCGCAGGACGGCGCGCTGATGATGTGGGGCGACTCGACCGTGGGCCGCGAGGTCGACACCTCAGTCAAGGGACGCGGCATCGCCCTCGGCGACGACGGCAACCCCGTCGACGCGCAGATGTGGTGGACCCCCAACGTCGACCGCCACCGCAACAAGTGGAGCCAGCTCGCCGAGAGTGAGAAGGCGATCATCGACGGCCTCATGCCCGCCGAGGCCCCGCAGTTCACCTGCTACTCGCAGGAGCTGGCCTCGTTCATCGAATCCGAGCGCGCCCTGGCCAAGCGGGCACGCAGGCACGGCCGTGCTCCCGAGCCGATCGTCATCGGCGCGACCGCCGCCACCGACGACGGCCCGTCCGTCTCGTTGCCGACTGTGGACGCCGCGCCCACCGGCGACGACGACTTCTCGGACGTCATTCCGGCCTCCGCGGTCGAGGCCGGCCAGACCGTCCTCGTCGACGACGACAACGGCGAACTCGTCCCCGTCACGGTCGACTCGGTCGACGTCCGCCGCGGCGTCAAGGGCGATGTCGTCGAGACCGTCCTGACCGTCGGTACCGGACGTGTGAAGACCCGCATCACCTTCGACGCCACCGGCGTCGTCGTCCTCCCCGAACCCGACCTCGTAGGAGCGCCTGCATGACCGCCGCGTACCCGCCCGAGAGGACCGACATGCATCTGCCATACGCGACGGCCGCCAACGGCGAAACCTTGTCCTGGAATATCTCCTCCCACGCAGCCTGGCCGCACTGCCTGATCGTCGGCCCGACCGGGGGCGGCAAGACGTCGGTGATCCGTGTCCTGCTGACCGAGGCCGCCCGCCGCGGCATTCCCTTCGTCGGCATCGACCCGAAGGCGATCGAATTCGACGGCCTCGAAACCGAACCGAACTGCGTCACGATCATCGGCGATGCACTGCGCGCCGCCGAGCTGATCCGAGCACTGCACCGCGAGATGCACGCGCGGCTGGCATGGGTTCAGGAGAACCGGGCACAACCGACAGACCTTCAGCCGCTCATGGTCGCGGTCGACGAGTTCTTCATCCTTTCCGGTAAGTGGCAGCGCCTGGCCAAGACCGGTGACGACGAGACCCGGGCGCAGCTCAAAGAACTCGACCCGCTCGGTGCGTGGGCCGACCTCGCCGTTCTCGCCCGTTCAGCCGGTATCCGGCTGCTTCTCGGTGTGCAGCGCCCCGACGCCAGCCTGTTCGGTGGTGCGTCGGGTAACGCGCGCGACAACTTCGGTACTGATGTGGGGCGACTCGACCGTCGGCCGTGAGGTCGACACCTCAGTCAAGGGACGCGGCATCGCGCTCGGCGACGACGGTCGGCCCACCGCCATGCAGATCCGAACCCCTGAGCAAGCCCCGGCAGAAACAACCTTTACGCCGATGACCTGGTACTCGCGAGAACTCCCGAATTTCCTCGACAACGCCTCCCGGGGCGACTGACCTCAGCTCCACCAACACCACCACCGAAGGGAACACCCATGAGCCGCCGTATCTCCCAGTCGATCACCCCCACTACCGAGGACGTGGCCGCGCTGCGCGGACCGTTCGTCGCCAAGGGCGCGAACGACCCCGTCATCAAATCGCTGCGGGACTACTTCAAGAACTCGGTCCCCGCATGGCTGGCCAAGCTCAGCGAGGAGCAGGAGCTGACCCGCGACCGGCTCGCAGAGATCCGGGACGCCTCGGCCAAGCGCCGCGTCGTCATCGAACCGCTGCCCGAGGGAAGCGCCCGCGACAAGGCCCTCGCCGAGCTGGAAACGGCCGAGGCCGTCGTCGACGACATGGACACGGCACTGTCCGGCGCCAGTGCCTTCGGGGGCAGCTGACGATGACGCCGCCGACCGTTGATGTCGAGATCACCTCCACAACCACCGCCCGCGCCACCCTGGCGGACGCCGACGTGCCTCCGATGAATCTGGAGGCGAACGAGAGCAAAACCCTCTCCACTGTTGTGCACGAGTTCCTACACAACATGGCGCAGACCCACGGCGCTGACGTCGAGGTCGTCTACCGGACGGCAAAGGACACTCGGTTCCTGACCGTCGGCCCGGACGGGAACACCGAGGAACGCGCCCCGAGCATGCCCCTGCCAACCGTCACCGAGGCCGCACCCGAACCGGTGGTGGCGGAGGCCACCGCATTGCCGGGCGGGCCGGTGGTCGTGGCGACCGAACAGATCGCCTACGGGGTGGGCCCGCAACCCGCCGCTGCCACTACACCTTCCCCGGTGGGGCAGCGGTCGGCCGAGCCGGGCACAGGCCCGATCGAGGGCCTGCTGGACGAATTGCCGCAGCTGTCTGCGCCGCGCGCGAACCCCGCGGCGAGCGACCCTGCTCGGCTCGGGGTGCGGGGCCGACTCAACGCCATGCTCGGACTCGAGCTCGCACCGAAACCGGACTCCCTCGAGAGGCGACTGCGCGATTCGCAGACAACGATCACCCGCCCGCTCCCCGAGGACGCAGTGATCACCTTCGCCAACCTCAAGGGCGGCGTCGGCAAGACCCCGATGTCGATCAGCCTGGCCGAGACAATGGCCGAGCACCGAGGCCCCGCCACCGTCACGTGCATGGACCTCGGCGAAATCGGCGGCAGCTTCGCTGATCGCGTGGCCGTTCCTCCAGCCGCGGGCAAGGACATGGTCGGCCTGCTGGCCGGCATCGACCCGGCGGCCACCGACGTCCGGCCGTCCACGCTTGCCCGCTACCTGACGCGTCAGCCGTCCGGCTCCGACATCATCGCCGAGCGGGACGGGGCCGACTCGCCCCTGAGCTACGACGACGCCGCAGCGCTCGGGGCGATCCTCGGCCGGCACCGCGACGTCCTGGTCGCTGACACCGGAAATTCCAGCCATGCCGGGAGTTGGCGCTGGGCGATCACGGCCGCGCACGCGGTGATACTCCCGGTTCCGCTGCGCCGCGACGCCGCCGCGGCCGCCCAGCGCACCCTCGCCACGATCGCAGCAGTCCGGCCCGACGTTCTCGCCCGCACCGTCGTTGTCATCACCGCCGGCCCCGGGGACGTTCCGATGGTCGAGATCGAGGTTGTCAACGCGCTCCCCGCGCTGAGGGTGTGCCGGATGCCGTTCGAGCCGTTGTTCGCCTCCGGCGAGCGCATTGCACTGAGCCAGTTGCGGCGGGAGACGCAGGACGCGTTGACCGTGCTCGCGGCCACCGTTGTCGACCTGATGGCGGGCGCCGTGGGCTGATGCGCTGGCCCGGCCAGCCCGCTCGGGCGTGACCGTCCTACCTCCGATCCTTCCCATTCCATGAAGATCCGGCCCCTCCCACGAGGGGCGAACCCAGATGAAAGGCGATGCTCGATGAGCAACGACATCAACACCGGCAACCGCGCTGCCCGCCGCGCCCGGCACCGCCGCCGCAGCGCCACCCAGGCCGCCACCGCGCTCGCGGTGATCACCGCTGCCCTGGCCTCCGGAATCGCTCTGTCCCCGTCCGCATTCGCCGACCCGATCCAGGGCGGTGTCACGGGCGGCGAGACCCAGGAAGGTGTCACCGGCGCAGACACCCAGAGCGGAACCACCGCCCCGACACCGGCACCCGAGCCCGAGACCGCATTCGTGCCGCAGACCCCGGCGGAACCGGTGTACTGGGTCGATCCGCCCGCCGAATACCAGAACATCGAGTACCAGCCGCTCCCGAACTACGACTACAACACCAATGCCTATGTCGAGCCGGAGAACTACAACCTCGCGCCGGTGCAGCTCGACCAGCTGCACCTGCCGACCCCGGTGGAGCCGACGAAACCTTTCATCGCGCCCCGAGACACCCTTCGTCTGGGTGAGCTACACATCAAGCAGCCGAACTGGATCAGCGACGGTGACCGGGACCGCACCAACAACACCCTGTCCGTGGTCCAGGCCGGGGTCTCGACCGGTTGGCGGTCGATCGGCGTGGAAACGAACCGGGCCGACCGAATCGCCGCCGCACAGGTCGGCGCCGGCGCGCTGGGAGTGGTCACCGGTGCTGCTGCCGCCGGTGTTCCTGCCGCCATCGCCGGCGGGGCCGCTGTCGGCACCGTCGCAGGACTCGTGGGCGCTACCGCGGGCAACGCGTTCGTCCCCGGCATCGGCTGGGCACCGGTCGGGGCCATCGCGACCGGCGCCGGTGCTGCGGCCGGGGCCGCGGCATTCGGGCTTCCCGCGGCAGCGCTCGGCGGCGTCGTCGGCGGCGCGGTCGCGGTCGCGGCGGTGACCCCGATCGCTGCCGGCGACAAGGGTGAACCGCGCGAGATCGAGGTACCGGACATCGACTCCGAAGCTGTGACCGCCCAGACCGAGACCGTGCTCACCGACTGGGAGAACTCCGGCCCCGTGGGGCAGGCGGCCGCCGACGCCGTACAGGACACGGTCGAAGCTGCGCCCGCGATCGACCAGCAGGCCCGCGATTTCGTCGCTGCCCAGCCCGGCGGCGAGCAGATCATCGAGCAGGTCGATGGCGCCCTGAACTCGTTCTTCACCGACGCCACGCCCGGCCTGGCCGGAAACCTGTTGTCGGGCGCCATCGGCGGCGGCATTCCGGCCGCGAACTGACACCACGAAGGCGGGTGCACACCATGAAGAAGCCGACCCTCGGCCGATCGACGCCGCGGCATCCCGCCGTGATCGACCTTCTCGGCACCACACCCACCGCCGACCACCCGCCGGGCGCCCGCACCACGGCGCGCGGCGGCCCGGTCGCACCACCGCCCCCACCCCGGTCGCCTCTACCGTCCCCACGCGGCGGCCGCGGGCCGGGAACGAAGACGGTGGCCGCCGTCGCAGCGGTGGCCGCCGTCGCCGTGGCCGGCGGGGTAGCCGTCAGTCAGCTGCGCAGCGGAGACAGTGAAACCGCGTCTACCGCGGCCACAACCAGTGCCACCGCAGCGGCTGACGAGAACGGGTTGCCCATCCGGGGCCTGCCCGACCCCGAACAGGTCGAACAGACATCCGCGTCGGACGGGGAGTGCCGGGCCGACCGTGGTGACCAGAAGAGCGGCGCGGGTGTGATCGCAGCGTTCAACCACGCGTACTACAGCCTGCGCGACGGTGAATCCGCCCGAGCGCTCGCAACACCGAGCTCATCGGTGCTGCCAGGTCCCGAGCTGCAGAAGGTCATCGACGCGGTCCCGGTCGGCACCAACTATTGCCTGCGCGCCGTCGCACTGTCCGACGGGGTTTACCTCGTCGATCTGTCCGTGATGCAGCCCGCCCAGCCGGTAAAACGCGGCACCCAGACAGTGACCACCCAAAAGGTCGACGGGCGCTGGTACGTCGATGTCTTCACCTGAGTCCCCAGTCCGGCGGGAGTGCTTGCTGCCGCCAACGAACCCGACCGAACGGGGACGTAGTCCGGGCGGAGCGCTCGATCACTGGCCACGGTTCGCCAACCCACCAGAGACTCTCAGAACTGCCGCCAAGGTTGGCCGCCAGCCGATCTCACGAAAGGAACGCATGGACAGCTTCTCGATTTTGCGAGGTCACCCGTCATCGCCGGTGATCCTGCACGTACCGCACGCCTCCCGCACGATTCCCCCGCAAGTCCGCGCACAGCTGCTGATCGACGACGCGGCACTCGACGCTGAACTGGGCGAGGCCACCGATACCGACACCGACCTGATCGCCACACTCGGCGCCGACCACGCCCGCACCCATCCGTGGATCGTGAAGAACACCTTGTCCCGACTGGTCGTCGACCCCGAACGGTTCCCCGACGCAGCCGAACCGGCCACAGTCTTTGGCCGCGGTGCCGTCTACACCCGCGCATGCGATGGAAGGCGGCTTAGGAGCGAACCATTCACCGACACCGAGGCACTCCTCGACGAGTACTTCCGTCCGTACGCCCGCGCTGTCGCCGAACTCGTCACCGATCGCATCGCCGCATGCGGACGAGCGGTGATCATCGATGTGCACTCCTACCCCAAACGACCCTCCGGATTCGAGAACCCAGCAACGGCACGACCAGCCCTGTGCATCGGCACGGATCCCCTTCACACACCGGACTGGTTGACGAGCGCAACCCTCCGGGCCTTCCGGCCCCTCGGAGAGATCGCTGAAAACACCCCCTACACAGGGTGTTACGTGCCACTCGACCGTTACGGCCACGACGAACGCGTATCCGCCGTGATGATCGAGCTGCGCCGCGACACCTACCTGCCCGAGAACGGTTCCGTTGGAAACCACTCGGTCGCACAACTCGGCGAATACTTTGCCGCACTCATCGACACCGCAACCGAGGTCGGCGCCGATGTGTAAACCCAAGCCCGGACCACGCTGCACCCCGCACATGCGCAACCGCCTCACCCGCGCCGCTGCGCGGCTGACCGAAGCCCGCCGCGACCTCGACGCCCAACCCCACGCCGTCCACCTCCAACAACGGCTCACCAAGGCTGAATCCACCCACGCCGAAATCCAAGCCCTCTACGACGCCACACCCGGTGGCCAACAAGAACTGCGGTCGGCGATCGATAGCGAAGCCGGGCCCGCACGAAGCGACCTCGAGCGCCGCTTGACCGCAGGTGACAGACTGCGTGCGAACCAAATCGAAGCACTGAGCCGCGCCCGAAACACTGGGGACAATGTTCGAACCGAAGGAGCTGACAGCAATGAATCACGAGCTGATGACGCAGGAGCGCAGGGAGGCGTTCTGGCGGAAGTACCGGTGGACGCCCGATCTGCCGCCGGAGCAGCGCAAGGCGATCGAGCAGGTCTGGACGGACGAGAAGATCGAGGAAGCCGAAACCCTCGGCTTCTGATTGGTGGCCGCCGCGTCGACCCGCTCGCGGCATACAGCCGGCCCGACACCGAGCGAGCCGACTTCGCCGCGCGTGGGCTATCGAGCCCGACGCTGTACGAGCTGCCGTCGTCGGATGCGGATCTGTACCGCACGCAAATGCTGGAACTGACGAGCAACAACCGCTACGCATCCTCGGTCTACGTCTATGACGAGAGTGAATACGCCGAAATGCGGATGCTGGTCACCGAGGATGGAAAAGCTGGCGTCGCTCTGAAGGACGATGAAGTCGTCTCGGTGTTCTCCCACAACGACGGCGCGCATCCCAACGCCGCTTCCTCGATGCTGCGTCAGGCCACCGTCCTCGGAGGACGACGCCTCGACTGCTTCGACACGGTTCTGCCGAACATCTATGCCGACGCAGGATTCGTTCCCGTCGCCCGACTGGCATGGAACGACGACTACGCGCCCCACGGCTGGGACTACGACACCTACCGCCGCTACAACAACGGACGGCCCGACGTCGTGTTCATGGCCCACGATCCAGCAGCGGTCGGCTTTCTGTATGACCGAGCGGCAGGTGAGTACGTCAGCGACTACGACGATGGTATCGCTGCGGCGAAGGCCTACCGAACGACAACGGCGGGGATGTAGCGGCTGGCGTGGCTTCCTCGGTGAGATACCTCCCGCGGATGGGGCAGGACGGGATCGGCACCTCACGACCATGCGCCTGGGCGACACATTTTCGTTCTGCGGCGGTCGCAGCAGCCGCCCCCTGAGGTGCTCGCCGCGGTCACATTGAGCATTGGCGCCGGATCTTCCCGCCGACGGCGCGCACGGCTGCGATGAGAATCTGTATTGCCCACGCAATCCGGAATCTTCGGTGCGTGTTTTGACCGGTGCCGCGGGGCCGAGCCACCTCTATGCCGTCCCACCCCGCTATTGTTTCGCGGTGACCCTCGCTGACATCACCCGTGAATCGGTGCTCAACGCCATCACGGAGTGCGATGAACTCGGGCAGGACCAGTTTCTTGCCAAGTACGGCTTCGCACCAGCCCGGTTCTACCGGGTCCTATACGACGGACGCGAGTACGACTCGAAAGCGATCGCAGGCGTCGCCCACGCCTACGCCGTCGGCCGCGTGTTGACCGCAGCGGAATTCTCCGGCGGACAGAACACAGTGGTCAGAGCGCTCGAATCCCTTGGATTCACCCTCACGAAGGCACCGCAGGGTGCACCCGCGCAGCGCCGCGCCTGGCTGGTGATGACCAAAACCGAGTACCGCCGACTTGGCGGCGGGGAGAAGTACGACGACGACGCCGCCAGCCACTACAGCTGGGACAGCAATGTGGCGAACTCACGCCAAGTCTCGCCCGGAGACGCCATCGTCGTCTGGGACCAGAACGACCTCATCGGCGCCTCGGTGATCGAAATGATCGCCGAGGGTGAGAAGACCAAGGCAATCGGTCGATGCAGAGAGTGCGGAACCACGAACTACCTGGAACGTAAGAGACTGCAGCCGCGGTACCGCTGCTATGACTGTGGAACCGAGTTCGACGAGCCGACATTCACCGAGTCAAACGTCAAGACATTTCGGACGACGCACGACCAGGGATGGGTCGACCTCGCCGGCGTACTCGACGCCCCACAACTGCGTGCACTGTGCGTGAAGAACTACTCGCAGAACAGTATCCGCGAACTCCGCTGGGATGACTTCCGGGCAGCGGTCGAGGCGGCCGCACCGGGACAGCCGCTCACGATCGTCGAAGCCACCAGCAGACAGCTCTCGGGCGGAGGTCACTCAACCCGCCCTGTCCGAGTTCGGCTCGGGCAACCCGCCTTTCGCGCGGAACTCATCCGGCGTTACGGATTGAATTGTGCCTTCACCGGACCATCACCAGCGGAGACGTTGGAAGCTTGCCACTTGTACAGCTATGCGGACGTCGGAGTCCATGACAGCGAAGGCGGACTCCTGCTCCGCCGCGATCTCCACCGGCTCTTCGACCACGGTCTCATCGCGATCGACAGTGCCGGCACCATCGACATCACGGACGAGATCCGGAAGTATCCGTCGTACGGTGATATTCACGGAAACATGGTGGGGATCACGCTCAGCAAGAAGCAGAAGGCCTGGGTCCAGCTGCACTGGGACGAATGGCGATCCCAGCCCTCAGGACTGCGCGCTATCTGATCAGATCCGGGTGCACGTAGGTGACCTTGCCGCCACTGTCTGCAGCGGGCGGTCTTCGTGAACGAGCTGGCGACCAGGCGACCCGTACCGGGGCTGATCCCGATCACCGCTGAATGCCCTTCTGAGGGCGGTGGGCCCGGATCGGGACTGGTTCGATGAACCGGAGCTGCTCGCCGCTGGGTGGCCTGCCTGGGACCTGGAAACGACGCTGCGTGGCCTGCGGGGGTTGGGCTGGACGAAGCGACGAAGTTGATCGCCCGCAAACGTCCCCGGCTGTATCCGAGGTGGGGTGCGTCCAGCAGGACCCGAGAGGAGCGGCTGTGAGTTCGAGGTCGTCGATCGTGTCGTGTTCGTAAGTTCGTTGTCGCGTGCCGGTGGAAGTCCGGTCCGGGTAGCTGACAGGAGGCCCGGTAGCAGACTGGAGGTTCGGTCCGGTTGCTGTCGATTCGGGAGGAGGAGGACGGCCTCCCGGAGGAGATCTCCGTACTCAGCGTCTTCGATGTGATTCCCCAGTTCAGGGCAGCAACGTCACCCCGAAGAGCAGATCGAGCCACACGGCGATCGCGACCAGGCCGCCGAACGCGATCGCGACGATAAAGAATGGCGTCGTCGCGCGATCAGTCCAGTCGATCGGCACATCGTCGACCGCGGACTGTGAAGGCTCGACGTCTGTTCCGAGTATGGCTCCGGAGGCAACGATCTCGGCGACGATGCACCCAACAACGAGGAGAACGGTGCCGACGAGGGTCATCCACAGTCCCCACCCGATCGAGACAATTCCGTTCTGTTGATCTTCGGCGGGAATGAGACTGGATGCTTTGATCAGGGCAACCACGGCGGTGAGGAGGCAAACGATGCCAATCACGGCGGCCGCGACCAGCGGCCAGCGACTCGGGGTGGCAGCCTTGATCAGCAACACCACAGCAGCGATTCCACCCAAAGCCAACGTGTACTTCCCGACAGACTGCGTCCCTGGCACAGAGAAGAAGGCTGCTGCGGTGAACCACGGCGCGACACTCCCGACGATGACCACCACGCTCGCGAGCCACGCAACGATGTACCCCGCAAGGTTCACCGACCCCAACGCCGAACTTCTCGCGTGCACGACCATCGCACTGTCCCCTTTCCCGTGACCATCGACACGACAGTCAAGCCGGCGGCTCGACCTCCTTGTCCCGCAGGAGCATATGCGAGGCATACCCGCGCGAGATCGAACGCCAACGAAGTGGAGTGAAGGCACAGCCTTCATTAGGTGGTGGCCGCAACGGTTTGTCGGGGCAGAACGAGCCACCTGCCGCCGGCGGGCATGCCCGACATCTCCCGCCCGACGCTGTTGAAACTGATCCGGCCGGCGAGCTTCGAGCACACAAGATCGGCACCTGCACCCGGCGGAAGAGCGGCGACGTGATCGACTACCGGGAAAAGTTGCAGGTACGGCAGCGGGCGGCCTTCGACGATCGTCGCGGCTTCGAGGCGCCGAGCAGATGACCTTCCGACCACCGCAGTCGCGCCATCACAGACCCCGGCCGGACGTCCTCTATTCGAGGACACCGGGGGATTGGTTGTGCCTGCTCACGTTCCGGCCGGGTTCCGCCGCGGTCCGCCTGCCCTGGACCGCGGGTATCCCCGCCGAGCCGGTCCATCGCCTCCGCAGGAACACCCGCACTACTCCGACGTCCCGGTCGGTGGGGTCCGCGACCGCATCACCCGGGTGGCCCCCCGCGGCGGCATCGCGGGATGCCGGATCGATCCGACCTCGCGTCCACCGACGACTACGACCCCTACCTGCGCGCCGTCGCGGCCCGGCGCCGTCGCGTATGTGGTGAGCAACGACGCAAAGCGCCGTTTCCGCCCCCTGCGCTGCGCGAACATGGGCCGACGGTGGATGATGCGGTGGTGAAATTGTGGGTACTCGCAACCATCGTGGGCCTCGCGCTGTCCATGACAGCCTGCTCGGTCTCGGCGTCCGACGGCTCGGCCACGACGGCACAACCGTCCGTGCTGTCGTCACCTGCGTCCGAGCCGGACTATTCGTCGGTCCTCCACCCGAACTACCGGGTCGTGACGACGAGCGCTCTCGACTTGGGCGGTGGCCCCACACCTGATCGGATTATCGTCTCTGCTGGTCCAGGCCTTGATGCCGGCAGGCCCGTCGATGGTGGGACGCAGGACGTTCAGATCCTGTCCTACGATGCGATCGCTGAACGGTGGAACGTCACGTTCGATGCTGCGAACACGATGACTGCGGCCGGATCCCTTGACGCCGTGCCGCTGCTTCCTCAAACCAATCGTGTGACTTCGGTGACCGTTAAGGGGTTTCGTGCCGATCAAGACAAACCGGCGTACCTGCTGATCACCGGTGTCGACACCACCGCGAATCATCCGCTGACCCTGACCGGGATCGTCTCTCTCAGCGACGGCGCAGCGCAACTGGCCTACCGCAGCAACCAAGACATGAACGCAACTGTGCAGGTGGACGGCGCGGATGCCGGTCCCCAGACACTCACCGTTACCAGCGACTACTTTCCGCCCTGGGCTCCGGCGTGCTGTCCGCTGCGGAAGTACACCCGAACCATCGGAGTACGAGGCGACGCGGGTCTCATCATCGATCTCAGTGATGATCGACCATGGCTCGGAGTGTGGCTGGGCCAACCTTCTGAGGGAGATGGGCCCACCGGCAGTGGAGTCGTGGTGAGCACGATCCCCGGATCACCCGCGTCCGCCGTGCTACAGCCGGGCGATTTGATTCTCGGGGTGAAGGGCGCCGCCGTGCCTGTCGGCAAACCCATCTACGCGTTCGACGGAGTCGGATCTCACCACCCTGGGGACTCCGTCACGCTCCGCATCAGCAGAAGCGGCCAGGACAGCGCCGTCGAGGTGACCTTGGGTTCGTTGGCCGACCCGCACGCTGCACAACCGTCCGCACCGATCGAAGGCTTTATCGGGATACAGGTCCAGCCAGCGGCGGGGAGCACGCCGGGCCTCGAGGTCGCCGACGTCTCGGCCGGAGGACCTGCTGCACGGGCGGGGTTGCGCGAGGGGCAGATTGTGACCGCTGCCGACGATGTGCCGGTACGCACCGTCACCGGCCTGCTCGTCGCGCTTACGAACAAGGCGGGTCATTCACTCACCTTGACCGTGGTCAGCCCCTCCACACATGGGTCGTCCTCCCTCACGGTTTTTCCGCAGTCTGCCCCGTCGGGACGCCTCGCGAGTCAAACCATCTGACGAATTCGGACCGAGCGTGCTGGCATCTCGGACGCAACCTTCGATTGGACACCCCCACAGAGCTGGAACTCCCTCGACGTCACCGCATGTTTGCGTTGTTGATGTGCGAGGTGTCTGTCGTTCAAACCAACCGGTAGGCGCTCCCAGCCGATGCCCTTTCAGTCATCGGCCCGAGAGGGTCCGGGCCGCGAGATGAAGACTTAAGGCTTCATTCGCCTCGCATGTTAGATGCCTGCTATTGGGATCGCGGAACGGTGGAGCGGCCAGCGCAAAACGTTTTCAATCACCTTTTGTCGCGGTCGTTGAATTGCTGGTGTCGAATAGCCGTGCCCGGAATTTCACAACTGATTCGGGCTGGCCGTCGAAGCCGAGCTCGACAATGTAACGACCTTCTTGGGGGATTGGCACTGAAGCCAGATCGATGCCTACTGGGATCAACACGCCGAATGTGTCTTCACCTACATGTGTCGGGTTCAGCTCGGCATCGAATGTACCAGTGACAGATAGAATGGGGTCCGTCTCATCGTTATACGCGCGAACCGCGATGTCGAGAGTGGCCTGCCGTCCAAGCTCGGCGGACTCTGGCTCCACAAATAGGATGAGCTTAAGCCCCAGTTCGGCAGGGTAGGAAGCGCGCTCGATCCAGCTAATGCCAGCATCGAGCAGATTCGCAATGCCTGAACCTGTCGGTATTGTTGCTTGACCTGTAAGGATCGCTGAAACGATCTTCATCGAGGAGCCAGTTCCCAGCTGTGGCGCGATGTCTTGATGGGGATTCTGACATCGGCAATATCGGTAATACCGGCAACGACATGAACCTCTTTCGCGAGATCAGCAATCGATGTCAGCACGTGCTCACTGATCACCATGAAGGAGGAAGGTCCGAATCCAATCGGCCCGGTATCTCGGTGCAGTCTGGCCGCAAACTCCTCGACAAGCCGATCATCCTCCGATACGACGACGCGATCGATTTGGTAGCGAATCATGACACCGACTGCCTTGGCGTACCGGTTGATCGTGGCCATTGTCGGATTCGTTTCGCCCGATTCGAATCTGGTGACAATGCTCCGGTCGACACCCATTTTCCGGGCCAGGTCTGCCGACGTCATCCCGCATGCCAAGCGCGCCTC
>NZ_NSDZ01000029.1:0-1187 GCF_002300155.1 Rhodococcus sp. ACS1 | reverse complement strand
GCGGCCGCGCTCGGCCCGGCCAGTTTTCTCCTCGGGGCCCTGGTGGGAGCCGTGATCGCCGGTACCGTGATGCGAGTAGGCACACGTGAGCTGGGGTCGTGGACAGCGCACCTCACCGACACCGCGATGGCCCGTCTGGACGAACGCCTGCCCTGATCCACCGCGGTCCCTCCAGACCGGGAGCGTCCGATGAGCGGAGCTGGGAATCGGCTGATCGCGCCGATGCTGGCCACACCGGGTGAACCACCGGTGGAAATGGACGGCTGGGCGGCCGAAATGAAGTACGACGGCTTCCGCCTATTAGCTGGGGTCGGTGGCGGCGCGCATCCGGTGCTGTGGACCCGCAACCTCAACGTTGTCACTTCCTCCTACCCGGAGGTGACCGAGGCGCTGACCGAGGCATTCGGTGGTCACGGGCGCATCGTCTTCGACGGTGAAATCGTCGCCCTCACGCAAGGCCGGCCTTCGTTCGCACGCCTGCAGAAGCGGGCGAACACCCTGCGCCCGACCACCGCCCTGCGCCGGCAGGTACCGGTCACGTACCTGCCGTTCGACGTGCTCCGGCTCGACGGGGACGACCTGATGGGTGCCCCGTACCTCGATCGCCGCGCCGCCCTCACCGACCTCGGCCACCAACTCCAGGGCGCCGGCCTCCCCATCCAAATCCCACCACATTGGGAAGGCATCGACGGTGCGGTCATGCTCGAAGCGGTTCGCGGTTCGGGTATGGAAGGTGCTGTGTTCAAACGTGTTTCGTCGCTGTACCTACCCGGTCAGCGTACCCGGGCGTGGCGGAAGGTGTTGATCCGTACGCGGGTGAGCTGCGTGGTGCTCGGGTGGATTCCTGCCGGCGGGATGCAGCGCAACATCGTTGGCGCCCTCGTGCTCGGCGCCTACGACGACCAGGGCGCACTCCGGTATGTAGGGCACGTCGGGACGGGCTTCACTCAGGCTGGGCGCCGGCAGCTCGGTGAGCAACTGGCCGCCCTCGAACGTCCCACCAGCCCGATCGTCGCCGAGTCCGCGGCCGCGGAACAGCACGGTGTAGTGCGGTGGGTCCACCCGATTGTGGTGGTCGACATAGATATCCGCGAATACGGGCCCGGAGGGCTCCGGCACCCCTCGTACAAGGGGCAACGACCCGATCTCGACCCGGAAGGGGTCTTCGTGCCCGAATCGTAGAAGAC
>NZ_NSDZ01000028.1:0-1290 GCF_002300155.1 Rhodococcus sp. ACS1 | reverse complement strand
CGGGTGATGTGGCCGTTCCAGGGTTCGACGCGGGGGCGGTTGTCCCAGTCGGGCGGGAAATACTCGTTCACCGTTCCACCTCCCCCGCTTCGGTGTTCGCTTCGACGTGCATTGCGGGGTCCTTTCAACGGAGCGGGTGAGGCTTTCGGATGTGTGTCAGGCCGCTGCGGCGACCGCTCGGATCGTGTGCGAGATGAAGATGTCGAGGAGGTCGATCTCGGCCTTGGAGCCGTCGGCGAGGCGGACGGTCGCGAACCGCGACCCTGCCTCGTCGCGGTGGTATGCGTACACGCCGACGATGCGGTCGCGGGGGTGGTCCGGGGTAATGGCTTCGGCGAGGACGTTGGACATGAGAACTCCTTTTTCAGTGGATTGCTGGAGGGCTGTGGGTCAGGCGCGCGGAGCCGCGTTCAGCTCTGCTGCAATAGCGGCGGGGTCGCTCGCGGACTCCGCGAGTTCGCACAGGTCGAAGTAGTCCGCCAGAATTTCGTCCCCTTCGACCTCGTCGTCGAGGGCGGCCGCTGTGATCTGTCCGTCTCGGATCACGATCGATCCCCAGTCGAGACGGCGGGCCGCGGTGACGATTTCTGCGGTGATTTCTGCGGTGTTGTCGTTCATGCCAGCAACCTTCCGTGTGGACTGACAAGAATGTACTTTACATTGTCACGCTGTGATGTCGCAACCGTTCGGCAAAGCGCCCTACGAAACCGGGCTAGGTCCTCAAACCTTGTCGGGCTTCATTCAGGACCGACACGTACATGTCGACGTGGCCGCACGGGTTGCCCCATCGGTCACAGGTAAGCCATTCGCCGTCCTCGTGGAAGCGGTGTTTCTGCGGGATTCCCCGGGGGCCTTGGCAAGTGGGGCACGTCCAGATCAGCGTGAGAGCACAGATCGCAGGGTAGGCGCCGCTGGTTCCCCACCCGCTGCGGTCGATCACTTGAACGGTACGGCGCCGAGTGTCGTAGGTGGAAGGTTTGGGAATGTCATCTCCTTTCCAACGAAGGGGACGTGTCATCTATGCAGGTAAGAGCCCGGCACCGACGGTGTCGACGAGGCTGCGCCAGCCGGGCAGGACGCTTCTGCGGGCAGTTCGCCGGAAGGGGTCGCAGCGACCGCGTCACGGCGGTGAGCGGCGTCTCGGCCGCAGGAGGGTACAGGAGTGCCGGTAGGGCCGTCTGCGATGCCCTGGAGGACTGTGCGGGCTGCTTCCGCGTCGCCGCAGGCGCGGTGCGCACCGTCGAGTCGGATGTTCTTCTCGACGCCTTCGGCCTGGGAGCGCTTCACCAT
>NZ_NSDZ01000027.1:0-1304 GCF_002300155.1 Rhodococcus sp. ACS1 | reverse complement strand
ACCAGCCGGGTCGTCGCCGAGATCGGCCTGACCCCGGCCCACCGCAACACCTACGCCAACGCATTGAAGCGTTGCGCTACAAACGATTACCGAGATCGGGTCGCGAAGAAATGTTTCGAGCATGCCGCCGCGACCGGCGGATTGAGCTTGGTGCTCTACGACGTCACCACGCTGTACTTCGAGGCAGAGAAGGAAGACGACCTGCGCAAGGTCGGATATTCGAAGGAACGCAGGGTGGATCCGCAGATCGTGGTAGGCCTGCTCGTCGACCGTACCGGATTCCCCCTCGAGATCGGCTGCTTCGAAGGGAACAAGGCAGAAACCCATACCATCGTCCCGATCGTCCGGCAGTTCCAGGCCCGCCACGACATCGAGGCCGTCGAGATGGTTGTCGCCGCCGACGCAGGCATGCTCTCCGCCGGCAATCTCAAGGACCTCGACGAGGCCGGACTCAAGTTCATCGTCGGGTCCCGCGTCACCAAAGCCCCCGCCGATCTCGCAAACCATTTCCATTGGAACGGAAATACTTTCGCTGACGGACAGATAATCGATACGGTCACTCCCCGGCACGCGAAGAGCACCGTCAACAACGTCAACAAGCGCACCGAACCGGTCTGGGACGCGGCCGGACATCCGAAGTCCTGGCGGGCGGTCTGGCAGTACTCGAAACGACGGGCGGTCCGCGACAATCAGACACTCAACGCCCAGGAGGCCCGGGCCAGGGAGGTCGTCGATGGCGGCACAGCTCCGAAGTCGACGCGGTTCGTCAAGACTACCGCGGGCGGCCGCACCCTCGACACCGCATCTCTCGATCGGGCCCGATCATTGGTCGGGTTGAAGGGCTACGTCACCAACATCCCCGCCACACTGATGGACCCGGGCGAGGTGATCGGCAAGTATCACGACCTTTGGCATGTCGAGCAGTCGTTCCGCATGTCGAAAACCGACCTACGGGCGCGGCCGATGTTCCACCACACCCGCGACGCGATCGAAGCCCACCTCACGGTCGTGTTCACCGCGCTCGCGGTCGCCCGCTATCTGCAGGCCGAGACGGGAGTCTCGATCGGGCGCATCGTGAAAACCCTGCGCCCGCTACAAGAAATCAGCCTGACCATCGCCGGCCACCCCCACACCGCCGCCGACCCGCTCACCGTCGAAGCCGCAGCCATCCTCACCTCGCTGGAACTACCGACACGTTGACCGGGGTACTAAAACTGTGCAAGTCAGGTTAGATGCCTGCTATTGGGATCGCGGAACGGTGGAGCGGCCAGCGCAAAACGTTTTCAATCACCTTTTGTCGCGGT
>NZ_NSDZ01000026.1:0-1315 GCF_002300155.1 Rhodococcus sp. ACS1 | reverse complement strand
CAGGGTCTGGCGGGGGTTGTCGAGTACGCGAGTGACCTGTTCGATCGGGCGACGGTGGAGGGTATCGCGGCCCGGTATGTGCGGTTGCTCGAGCTGATCGTCGCGGATCCGCAGGCGCGGATCGAGGGGTACGACATCCTCGAGCCGGACGAACGCGAGTTGGTACTGCGGACCTGGAACGACACCGCAGCGCCCTTCGCGGAGACCACTGTCGTGGAACTGTTCGAGCGACAAGTGGCGGCGACACCCGGCGCCGCCGCGGTGACCTTCTCCGACCGGAGCTGGACTTATCGAGAAATCAACACACGGGCGAACCGGCTGGCGCACTTCCTGATCAGTGCCGGGGTCGGCCCGGAAACCTTGGTGGCCGTGGCGCTGGAGCGCTCGGTCGAGCTGGTCGTCGCATTGTTGGCGGTGCTCAAGGCCGGCGGCGGCTACCTTCCCATAGACCCGAACTATGCCGGTGCTCGCGCCGGGACAATTCTCGCCGACGCAGCCCCGCGGCTGATCCTGTCCGACACTGTCACCGTGGCCACGCTGCCCGACCATGACATAGGGCAGGTGCTACTCGATGCAGATCTGGACCTCGGCACTGCAGCCGAAGTCGGGCGTCACGCCGATCTCGATCCCGTCGACAGCGATCGGATCGGCCCGTTGAGCCCCGGTCACGTGGCGTATGTGATGTACACCTCGGGGTCGACAGGTATTCCGAAGGGTGTCACCGTGAGCCACCGAAGTGTGGTGTCGTTGTTGGCCGCCACCGCCGACCGCGTGGGGTTGGACGATACGGATGTGTCGGTGTGGTGCCACTCGGAGGCGTTCGACTTCTCGGTGTGGGAGTTGTGGGGTGCGTTGGTACACGGGGGCCGCGTGGTGGTGGCGCCGTGGGACGTGGCGGCATCGCCGAACCGTTTGTGGGAGTTGCTGATCAGGGACAAGGTCACTGTTCTCGGCCAGACGCCGTCGGCGTTCTACGGTTTCGAGGAGGTCGAGCACGTGGACCCAGCGGTGGGGGCCGGTTCGGTGCTGAGGACGGTCGTGCTCGGCGGAGAGGTGCTGGATCTCGCCAGGCTGCAGGGCTGGAATCTGGGCGAGGATCCGCTCCACCCACAGGTGAGGACGCTCAACGGGTACGGTCCGACGGAGACGACGGTCTTCGCCGCAATGTACTCGCTACCTGAATCCCAGGGTGGTCGTGATCGCGTAAGTGTGCCGATCGGCGACCCAGTGGGCGGTATGCGGGTGTTCGTGTTGGGTGCGGGGCTTGGGCCGGTTCCGGTGGGTGTGGTGGGGGAGTTGTATATCGCCGGGGTGC
>NZ_NSDZ01000025.1:0-1326 GCF_002300155.1 Rhodococcus sp. ACS1 | reverse complement strand
CTCGACGCCCACGCCACCCGCATCTGGTGCCTGTTCCTCGACCGACTCCCCGACGTCGCCAGCCACGTCCGCGAGCATGCTGCCTTGCTGCAAGCCATCGTCGACGGCGACGAGGACACCGCGTCCGCGCTCACCCTCGCGCATGTCGCCGGTTTCGAGCAGGCCATCCGAAACCTGCTGTAGGCGCTCCGCGCCCGTGCGCCTTTCTGGTTGTTCCCGCTACCAGAAAGGCGCACGGGCGGCGAAGCCGCCTCAACTGAAGACGACCGTCCGGTGTCCGTGAAGCAGGACGCGGTTCTCGCAGTGCCAGCGCACGGCCCGGGAGAGTGCGAGGGCTTCGGCGTCCTGCCCGACGGTGGCGAGTCGCACCGGGTCGAAGGTGTGGTCGATGCGGATGACTTCCTGCTCGATGATGGGACCTTCGTCGAGGTCGGGTGTCACGTAGTGGGCCGTCGCGCCCACCTGCTTGACGCCGCGATCGAACGCCTGGTGGTAGGGCTTGGCGCCCTTGAAACCGGGCAGGAACGAGTGGTGGATGTTGATCGCGCGCCCGCGGAGCGCCCGGCATGCGTCGTCCGACAGCACCTGCATGTAGCGGGCCAGCACCACGAGGTCGGCGTCGTACCGGTCGACGAGCGACAGCAGTTCGGCTTCCGCCTCCGGCTTGGTCGTGGGGGTGACGGGAACGTGAACGAACGGCAGGCCGGCGGCCTCGGCCATCGGCCGCAGCACCTCGTGGTTGGAGACGACGGCGACGAGTTCGGCGCCGAGATTGCCTGCCCGCCAACGGAAGATGAGGTCGTTGAGGCAGTGGCCCATCTTCGACACCATCACGATGACGCGGGGCAGATCGCTGCCGTTGAATGTGAACGTCATGCCGAACTTCGCGGCCACGTCGGCGAATTGGGCGGTCAGGTGCTCGATGTCGACGTCGCCCGCCGACACGAACGACGTGCGGAGGAAGAAGGCGTCGCTGCGGGTGTCGTCGAACTGCTGATGTTCGGCGATGTCGCAGTTCTGCTCGAAGAGGAAGGAGCTGATGGCGTGCACGATCCCGGGACGCTGTGCGCAGCTGAGCGTCAGGGTGAAGGTCTGGGGCATGGGGTCTCCTCGAAGCGGAACCGTTGAGGTGTCAGTTCTGAAGAACTGATATATCAAGAATGCTATTGCAGAGTAGAGAAGCGGGTCAAGGGGCCGGGGCCACCACCTGGCCGAGCGAGGCGGCGGACCCGGCGCCGGTGTGGTTTAGGCTCGGATTTTTTTCATTTCGGGGTCGACGAGGGGTTCGGCGACGATGGTGGCGGGGATGCGGGTGCCGAAGTAGTC
>NZ_NSDZ01000024.1:0-1400 GCF_002300155.1 Rhodococcus sp. ACS1 | reverse complement strand
CCGCGGCGCTGCTCCCGGCGCTCCGCGCCGGGAGACGGGGCGAGTCGCTTCGCTCCCCGCCAGGGAGCCGCTGCGCGGCTCGCAGTGGGCCGATTCCCGTTGCCGCCGATCGAGTCGCTTCGCTCCTCTGAGTTTCCGAGATTAGGTCCTTACCTGCACTTTTACTCGTCACGTTCGATCCGGTCCCCCACACCCCAACGAGGCTGGGGAGGGTGCGCCCGACCCGCCGCCCACTCGCCTTCCCGCGCCGCTCCATGTCATACCCACAGCATACCACCACACCCACACGCAACCCAAAACAGTCAAAAATCCTAAAACACCGAAACCTGTTGATCCACAACTATTCTAGAACCTTACAACTTGACGTTTGTGCACAACATCCGTAAACGCTTATTCACCAATAAATTACCCAAATATATTGCAAATCAACAACTTTCAAAAACGACTCAAAAACGACTAAACAGACACCCGCGTGCCCGCCGACACCCCGGCGCCGACACTCCCCCGACACGTCGCCGGCACCCCCACATCACAAACCGGGGACATGCCATCACACCAGGTCACAGCACCATTACGGCCGCGAGTGCCGAGGTCGCGTCGATCCCACCCATAACCCCCTGCACACCGCCCAGAATGGGCAGCAGAGAATTCAGTAGTTCGCGTCCCTCGCGGCGACGCATGGGGAGGGAGCGCGTCATGGTGTTCGAGAGGTTCTCCGATCAAGCCCGTCAAGTGGTCGTCCTCGCTGCCGGCGCCGCCCGCACCCACCACCAGAACTCCGTCGGCACCGAACACCTGCTGGTCGGGATCTTTGACGCCGCGGCCCCGGAGCGGCAGCGCTGACCTTTGGGGCGTCACCGCCCCGGCACTCGAGAGCCAGCTCGGGGGGGTCAGCGCACCGGCGGGCTCCGCCCCGGCCGCAGGGCACATCCCGTTCACCCCGAAGACGAAGAAGGTCCTCGAGGGCAGCCTGCGCCAGACGGCCCTGCTCGGGCACGAGGAAATCGGCACCGAACACCTCCTCCTGGCCCTGCTCGACGACCCCGCCTCCACCGGCGCTCACATCCTCACCGACCTTGTAACCCTCAGCGTCGGCGAAATGCGTGAGCACCTCAGACGCGAACTCGCCCACAGGCCCACCCCAGGCCCCACCCACCGCATCCCCATCCGGCTCAACGCCGACGAATACACCTGCGCCCACGCCGCCGGCCAGCACCTCGAAACCTCCGGTCCACGACCGCATCACCGACGCCCTCGAACAACCCGAATAACAGGTTCAGTCGGGGGTAAAGAACAGCTCCATCGACATGAAGAACCACACCACCATTGCCGCCATCGGCACGAACGCGCACACCAACAGCAGGGCGAAGTCCACACTCGGATCGGCCGCGGCGATGCGG
>NZ_NSDZ01000023.1:0-1653 GCF_002300155.1 Rhodococcus sp. ACS1 | reverse complement strand
CGGGTGATGTGGCCGTTCCAGGGTTCGACGCGGGGGCGGTTGTCCCAGTCGGGCGGGAAATACTCGTTCACCGTTCCGCCTTCCCCGCTTCGGTGTTCGCTTCGACGTGCATTGCGGGGTCCTTTCAACTGGGTAGGTGAGGCTTTCGGATGTGTGTCAGGCCGCTGCGGCGACCTCTCGGATCGGGTGCGAGATGAAGATGTCGAGGAGGTCGATCTCGGCCTTGGAGCCGTCGGCGAGGCGGACAGTCGCGAACCGCGAACCCGCCTCGTCGCGGTGGTATCCGTGCACGCCGACGATGCGGTCGCGGGGGTGGTCCGGGGTAATGGCTTCGGCGAGGGCGTGGGACATGAGAACTCCTTGTCAGTGGGATTACTGGGGTCTGCGGGTCAGTCGCGCGAAGTCGCGTTCAGCTCTACCGCAATGGCGGCGTCGCTCGCAGACTCCGCCAGTTCGCACAGGTCGAAGTGGTCGGCAAGAATTTCGTCTCCTTCTACCTCGTCGTCCAGAGCGACCGCGGTGATCTGTCCGTCTCGGATCACGATCGATCCCCAGTCGAGCTGGCGAGCTATGGTGACGATGTCTGCGGTGATGACGGCGGTGCTGTCGTTCATGACGGTGACCTTCCGTGTCGGACTTACGAGAAATACATTACAGCGCGACAATGTAATGTTGCAACCCTTGAATTAAGTCCCACAAAGAAACCCGTCCTAGTCCTCTACCCGTTTCGGGATTCGTTCAGGACCGACACATACATGTCGACGTGGCCGCACGGGTTGTCCCATCGGTCACAGGTCAGCCATTCGCCGTCCTCGTGGAAGCGGTGTTTCTGCGGGATTCCCCGCGGGCCTTGGCAAGTGGGGCACGTCCAGATCAGCGTGAGAGCACGGATCGCAGGGTGGGCGCCGCCGGTCCCCCATCCACTGCGGTCGATCACGTGAACGGTGCGGCGCGGAGTGTCGTGGCCGGAAGGTTTGGGCATGTCATCTTCTTTCCAATGAAGGGGACGTGTCATCTATGCAGGTAAGAGCACATTTTCGAAGCACCCTCCGGCGAGCGCGTAGGCATTCGCCTCGTCCCAGGTATCGAACTGTTCACCCCGAACGCCCGGCCACCTCCCTCGTGGTTCGGGCGTTCTCGTTGCGGGGTCAGAACTCCGGGAGGCCGTTCGTCTGGGTGCGTGGGCCGGGCAGCGGGAGGCTGACGTCACAGCCGTATCGGCAGGCGCCGTCCGCTCTCGGGTCGTGGTAGCCGAGCTGCTCGCAAACAGTCGGTTCGGGCTGGTGGTCGGCGTAGTTCGCCATGGCGTTCTCCAATGTCGGAGGGGTCGCAGCCGGAGCCATTTTGGGCTTACACACCAGCGAAACTGAGCCACCTGGGCTGACACTGGTCTGACCTGCTGGTTTGGCAGGTCCCCAGGTGCGACAGCCGGGCAGGACTCAGTCTGCGAACAGTTCGCCGGAAGGGGTCGTAGCGACCACGTCACGGCGGTGAGCGGCGTCTCGGCCGCAAGAAGGGTGCAGGAGTGCCGGTAGGGCCGTCTGCGATGCCCTGGAGGACCGTGCGGGCGGCTTCTGCGTCGCCGCAGGCGCGGTGCGCACCGTCGAGTCGGATGTTCTTCTCGACGCCTTCGGCCTGGGAGCGCTTCACCAT
>NZ_NSDZ01000022.1:0-4037 GCF_002300155.1 Rhodococcus sp. ACS1 | reverse complement strand
CCGCGGCGCTGCTCCCGGTGCTCCGCACCGGGAGACGGGGCGAGTCGCTTCGCTCCCCGCCAGGGAGCCGCTCGCGCGGCTCGCAGTGGGTCGGTTCCCGTTGCCGCCGATCGAGTCGCTTCGCTCCTCTGGGTTTCCGAAATTAGGTTCTCACCTGTACTTTCCATCGGAGCGTTCGATCCGGTCCCCCACACCCCAACGAGGCCGCGCGGGCGGTTGTGCCCGACGCGCCGCCCTCTCGACTTCCCGCGCCACCTGATGTCATTACCCACAGCATACCACCCACCCCTCCTTCAACTCGAACAGTTCAAAAACTTCAAAAATATCTAATCTTGTTAATTTACAACATATTACGAACCTTACAATCTGACAATCGTGCATAACTCGTGTAAAAGCCTATTTATCAACTAATTACTCAAATATATTGCTAACCAACAACTTTCAAAACAAGTCCACAACCGGATGAAACGGACGCCCGCGCCCCCGCCGACACCCCGGTGCCGGCACCCCCCCATCACAAACCGGGGACATGTCATCACACCAGGTCACAGCACCATTACGGCCCCACGCAGCACACGGCCCGCACCCCGGAAGTCGTGTGCAGGCCGTGCACCGAGAGAGGAGAACTAGGCTGCGGGGTCCAGCCAGGGCCGATCGTCGCGGCCCTCGACATAGACCCCACCGGGCGGACCGTCGAGCAGTGTCAGCAGCAACTCACGTGCCGCAGAGGCACCGGCGAGCATCTCGTCCGGTGCTCGCACCAGTCCTCCCACTCCCAGCCCGCACCGGCATCGATGCAGCTCTCGACCGCCTCGACCGGCTCACAGCCCACGAACACCCACACACTGGTCGGCCCGTCCGGGTCCCGGACGATCACCGCCTCCACCGTCATACCCGGCACGCCCTCGTCACCGTGTAGCCGAGCGACTCCGCGAGCAGGTGCAGCAGGTCATCCGCCGACGGCAACCGGTCCATCCGGTCCCGGACCGCGTCGCACTCGTCCCGGTCCTCGCACATGCACTCGTTTTGCGGGCCCCGCCCCCGAGGCCGGAATCGAGTCCACAGCCGTCCACCGTCACCGGATCGAGCACCCACCGATCGATGCCGTCCCGGTCCCGCATCAGGTACACCCAGAACGACTCCTCGATGTAGTGGGTGCCACGTGCCAGGGCGCGCTCGCCCCACGACTTGCACGCCTCGGGGGTGGGGATGGTGCTCGTGCCAGTCGTGATTGTGGTCGTGGGCGTCACCGTGGGGTTTCCTTCCGCGTTCAGTGGTGCACGGTGGACGCGAACACCGCACCGGACAGCAGGGCGTCCCTCTGGGCGGCAGACAGGCCCACCATCGCTCCGATGCCGTCGTGGGCGAGCCGGAATACCACGACCCCGCAAAACGGCTGCCAGATCGCCCCATGCGCCCGCGCAATCGCCGCCGCCGTCACGTCGACCCCGCGCATCCGCCAGCGTCGCGAACGTACTTCCGTATGGGAGGTAATCCCCATATCCAGAACCGGCCCCAGCCGGACCACATCGAACCAGCGGCACCCGATCGCCGACCGGATCACCGCACCCGTGCTCGCCGCCGCCGACAGGTCGATCACTTCGGGCGCACGTTCAGACGCCACCCGCACCGGTTCCGACGGTCTTGCCGTGCAGTCCCGACGACGGTAGAGTATCCGATCGGATACGGATGACCCGCGTGCTAGCGGCGGAAACGGGACGGAGAACGCACCATGAACGGAGCCGCACTCCTCGAACGCGTCCGCCGGGCCGCCGGCCTGAGCCAGGACGAACTCGCCCGCCGCGCCCACACCTCACGACCGACCCTCTCGGCCTACGAAAACGGTCGCAAATCCCCGTCCCTGGACACGACACAACGACTCCTCACCGAAGCCGGCTACGACCTCGACGCCACCCCACACATCACCTTCCACCTCGTCCCCGGAGCACGCGGTCGGGACCACCTCGTCCCGGACCGGCTCCCCCGCCTGTCCCTCGAGCAAGCGGTGGCGACAGTCCAGTTGCCCCTGACCTTGAACTGGTCCGATCCCGGGCGCGCGTTTCGGCTCTCCGATCGATCCGAACGCTCCCGGGTATACGAGATCGTGCTGCGCGAAGGCACCCCCGACGACGTACTGACCTACATCGACGGAGCACTCCTGATTGACCTCTGGTCCGAGCTCGTCCTGCCACGCGACCTGCGCACCGCCTGGACACCGGTGATCGAACAGATGCTCCCCACCCCATGAACACAGCGGCACGATCCCGGCACCACAAGAGCTCGTCGTGCTGACCGACTTCCAACTCGAGGTCGCCCAGCTCTTCTTCACCCTGCCGGCCAGCAAGGGCTTCCTCCTCGCCGGCGGCGCCGCACTGATCGCCCAGCACCTGAGCACCCGCCAGACACACGACCTCGACTTCTTCACCGGCCCCGACCGCGGCAACGTCACCCAGGCCCGTGACGAGTTCGAGCAGGCCGCCGACACCCGCGGCTGGCGAATCGACCGCATCCACGACGGCACCACGTTCTGCCGCCTCCTGATCCACGGACCCGAACAACTCCTGGTCGACCTGGCGCTGGACTCCGCCCCGGGACTACCGGCAACCGCGAGCGTGGCAGGACCGACCTACGCCCCCGAAGAACTCGCCGGCCGCAAACTCATCGCCCTGTTCGACCGCGCCGAAGCCCGCGACTTCGCCGACATCTACACACTCTCGGCCACCTACGACAAAAACACACTCCTGACCCGGGCCGCCGAGATCGACGCCGGGTTCGACCCACAGATACTCGCCACCATGCTCGACAGCCTCCAACGATTCCCCGACCACGCGATCCCCACCGACGCCACCGAGCTACCCCAACTTCGTGCACTCTCGTCGCAAACCAGCATTGAGATGCATGCCCATGAGATAGCGATGGTGCATGCACCCCGCGGGCGTGCGCATCGTTTGCATCAAGCTTTGTAGCAAAGTGGCGGACAGGTTGCGGGCGTGCGGGCAACCAAACAGCACTGGGTGCAAGTGCTCCCCATGTATCGCCTACGCCGCTCAGGATCTGTCTTTGTTGTACTGGGGACAGTTCGCGTTGTCGCAGTAGGTGCGTCCTTCGATCTTGCCGCCGGTGTTGCCGAAGTTGTCGTCGGGGTAGTACTCCTGGGTGAGTTGCTGTCCGCAGTTGGAACACTGCCGTACGTCGGAAATAGACCTACCGGTTTGGTTACTGTTGTCCGGATATGGGTGAGGTCATCAGATCCTAGGAGGTGGTGTACGACATCGTCGCGTGATCCCTCGTCTGGGTGGCCACATAACCGTCATCCGTCGGGCCCACCCGAATGGTCATCACCTGCCCCTCTCCGATCGATCCGCCACCGTCAGGATGCGCTGGGACCCACGGGCACGACGAAGTCCACTCGCCAGCCGCCGCGGCGATCCGGCCCGTGACGGCGACGACCTACGACGTCATCTGCTGCCCGGTGACCAGGAAAATCACCCGGCGCCCGACCACGACGGTGTGGTCGCCGAAGCGCTCGTAGAAGCGGCCGAGCAATGTGACATCCACCGCGGCCGGGATACTGCCGGTCCAGGACGGATCCTCGATCAGTGTGAGCAGCCGTCGGTGCAGATCGTCGAGCTCGTCGTCGCGCCTACCGATCTCCGCGGCCAGTTCGGGATCATGCGTGCGCAGGACCCGTTCGGCGAGGCCGGCCAACTCGGCCGCCCCCGCCCCATCTGGGAGAGCAATTCCTCCGCCTCACCGGAAGCGACGTGCTCGGGATGGCGGCGGCGGACGCTTGGGTTTCGTCAAGTGGTCTGGCCCCGGCGGTCGGCATGAATTGCGGCCCCACTGGGGGGTCAGGCGGGCTTTCGGTGGTGGGTCTTGCTGGTGCGCAGTCGATAGGATTGGGTTCCGGTTTCGAGGATGTGTGCGTTGAAGGTGATGCGGTCGACGATCGCGGCAACCAGGCGAGGATCGGGAAAGACGGTGCCCCACTCCGAGAACGGCAGATTCGACGCGATCCCGATACTTGCACGCTCCTC
>NZ_NSDZ01000021.1:0-4707 GCF_002300155.1 Rhodococcus sp. ACS1 | reverse complement strand
CTGGTGACAATGCTCCGGTCGACACCCATTTTCCGGGCCAGGTCTGCCGACGTCATCCCGCATGCCAAGCGCGCCTCGCGGAGTTGATCTATGAGGTCGAGCTCCGAGTCGGCCAGATCGATGCCGAGAAGATCCTCGTCGCTTGCACCCTCAAGCCCTGGCATCCTCATCGTGCACCTCCTCCACGTCCAAACTTGTGTTGACTTTAAGGTCAACGCTAGCAGCTTCGGTGATGTTCCCGCCAAATAACCGCACGGCCTGGGTCTTCGCACCAAAAGATGATCTTCCACATGGCGTCTTCCATGGCGTCGGTCTGCTTCTTGACGGCATCGCCGTCACTGCCGTGCTTGATACCGACTGACACCCCAACTACCAGCAGGTTGTCATGCAGTGGTTCACCGAAGTAGAGGCGGTACTCCGCCGCACGACCGGGCTTCGATCGCTTCTTGGGGGTTCGCTCGTCGACCTTGAGCTCGCCTAGCCACGGCATTGCTCTGCGCTTGAACTTCTTGGGGTTCACGAGGTTCCCCACTGGTGCACGGTAGGTGTCACCGTTGTCGCTGAGCTTCAGACCGGATCGGTGGGACCGGCGGATGCGGGCCATCATCATGTCCCATGCCCCCTGGTCGATGGCTTTGAGAGCTGAAAGGCCGGTCTCGCAGTCTTCGGTGTAATCCCAGTTGCAGCCACGGAGGTTGACGCGGCTGACCAAGGCATCCTCAGGGATTCCGTGCTTCCACGCATCACGGTCGTATGCCATCAAACCCCCCACAGCAGGTCGGACTTACCCCCATGAGCGGCGGCGAATCCGGACCTTATCAGTGCGCGGCCACCCGTCGAAAGGCGACATTCGCACGCGTAGCTGCCGGAGTGCAACGTCTGGACTTATAAGGTCACCGGCGTGCTCATATCAGTTGCTGCGGAGTCATCGGCCCAAGCCAGTTGGTTCTACTCGCCAGGATTTGGTGGCCTCTGCGCTCTGGGCGCCGCTGGGTTGGCATATTGGGCGGCGCATCGGAACATCAGAAATGTTTCGAATCTTGAGGCAGCGAGGCGTGACCAAGAGAAGGACATCTCTGAACAGGATCGATGCTGGGAAATGTTCAGGTGGGCGGTCGAGAATGAGAATCTCGAACCATTCGCGTTGATCGGGGTGATTCGGCACTTGAGGGCTCAGGCTAAGCGTCTCGACGATGCAGCCCTGCTAGGAGTGCTCAACTCCTACACCCGGGGCTCGCTCCAATCGGTACGCGGAACACAGAGCAAATGACAGATTGAAGTACCTGCTGCAAACTGAAGGCAGCGAGCGAGAGGTTGAACGATGTCCACACTGAGAGGTCGGTTCGAGCAGCTCAGCGATTCGGAGTATGAACGAGCTGTACGCGAGCTCGCAGATCTTGCAGTTGAACTTGCAACCGATACCAACACTCCGGTGCCTGATGAGGTAACTCGGATCGCGGGTACCCCGCTAGGAGAACTACGGCGACCGGAACAGCCAGGTTTCGAGGTTAAGGAACCAGCCGCAGATGACCCGGTTCTGCAGGAAGAAGCCCTGCAGCTTGAGCCGCCTGCCGGGGTATCGCGCCTTGAACTCTCAGACGACGAGGTGGAGTCGTCGTTCGCAAAGCTCCGTGAAGTTTTCGATATCCCGACGCCAAGGTCCTCTGGAGCCGTCGCGACAGCTGTATTCACCGAGGTGACGGCGGCCAAGGCTGAACCGGAGGATCTAGATACCGCTGTTCGACGAGCAAGCGAAGGCGACAAGAAGGCGATCGCCGCTATTCGGGAAAATGTTATGCCGCTCGTACTCCGGTACATCAGCGCTCGCGCAGGGAAGCCGGGAGCGGAATCTGAAAGGCTGGCCGAGGAGGTTTGGACCCGGATTGCAACCGCCTTGCCGGCCTATGAGGGCACTGGACGCCCCTTCATGGCGTTCGTCTATGGAATCGCTGCGCACAGCGTCGCAGAGGATCAGAGACACGCAACAGCAGAGCGATCAGGCGGCGCAACTGATCAAACCACTGAGTCAGCCAGGCAGATGAATGATTTGCTCGCGACGTTGCCGGCTAAGCATCGCGAGATCCTGATTCTCCGCCTAGTCGTGGGCATGACAGCAGAAGAAACGGCTGCGGCAGTGGGCAGCACCCCGGGAGCCGTCCGCGTGGCGCAGAAGAGGGCCATAACGAAGTTGAAGCGCACGGTCGAGGAAGGGAACGCGTCAAAGCGGACCGGATCGGTTCAATAGCGGCGGTAGGCCCGGATCGGGACCTGGTTTCGACGAACCGGAGCCGCTGACCCCTGGGTGGCCCGCCTGGGACCTGGAAACGGCCCTGTGGGTGTTGCCGGGGATCGGCCGAGATGAAGGCCGCGAAGCTGATCGCCCGCAAACGTCCCCGGCTGTATCCGATCTTCGGTTTCGGTGGTGTGCCAGGTGCTGGGCATCGAGCGGGCACATCTGAACCCGGTCCGGGAGGCCCTGCACGCCGACGACGGCGCGTTGCATCGCCGGTTGCTGTCGATCCGCGGGGGAGGCGGGCCTCCCCGAGGAGATCTCCGTACTGCGGGTGTTCGATGTGATCGCCTGGATGGACGGCAAGAACCGCCGCCTGGGCGAGCCGTCTGACCAGGGACGGTGACACGTCCCGGTGTGCTGTTTTCGGCAGGTGCACGAGGATGATGCTTATGCGGATGAAGTTTCACGAGCAGCTCGACGAGCTGACTGACCGTCTGGCGTCGATGTGCCGGCTGGCCGGGGATGCGGTGCAGGTGGCGACCGAGGCCCTGGTGCTGGCGGATCTGCCCCTGGCGGAGCGGGTGTTCGACCTGAACGATCAGATTGAGGAGTTGCGCGGTCCGTGCGAGGACCTGGCGATGGCGCTGTTGGCGTTGCAGGGCCCGGTGGCGCGTGATCTCCGTCAGGTGGTCACCGGTGTGCACCTGGTGGCGGATCTGGGCCGGATGGGCGGGCTGGTGCAGCATGTGGCCGAAAGCGTCCGCCGGCGTCATCCCGAGCACGTCGCTTCCGGTGAGGCGGAGGAAGTGCTCTCCGATATGGGGCGGGTGGCGGCCGAGTTGGCCGGCCTCGCCGAACGGGTCCTGCGCACGCACGATCCTGAGCTGGCCGCCGAGATCGGCAGACGCGACGACGAGCTCGACGACCTGCATCGCCGGTTGCTCACCCTGATCGAGGATCCGGCCTGGACCGGCAGCATCCCGGCCGCGGTCGATGTCACCTTGTTGGGGCGTTTCTACGAGCGCTTCGGTGACCACACCGTGGTGGTCGGGCGCCGGGTGATTTTCCTCGTCACCGGGGACCAGATGTCCCCGTAGGTCGTCGCCGTCACGGGCCGCATCGCCGCGGCCGATCCGAGCGTGGACTTCGCCCTGCCCGTTGGTGGGCGCGTTCGTGCCGTTGGTGGTGTGGTTCTTCATGTCGATGGAGCTGTTCTTCATCCCCGACTGAACGTGTTATTCGGGTTGTTCGGTGTCGAGGGCGGCGGTGATGAGGTCGTGGACTGAAGGTTTCGAGGTTCTGGCCGGCGGTGCGGGCGGCGGCGTGGGCGCGGGTGTATTCGTCGGCGTTGAGCCGGATGGGGATGCGGTGGGCGGGGGTGGGCTGCTGGGCGAGTTCGTGTCTGAGGTGCTGGCGCATCTCGCTGATGGGCAGGGATGCGAGGTCGGTGAGGATTTGTGCGCCGGTGGAGGCGGGGTCGTCGAGCAGGGCCAGGAGGAGGTGGTCGGTACCGATCTCCTCATGCCCGAGCAGGGCCGTCTGGCGCAGGCTGCCCTCGAGGACCTTCTTCGTTCCCCGAGCCTGCTCTCGAGTGCCGGGGCGGGGACGCCCCATGAGGTCAGTGCTGCCGCTCCGGGGCCGCCGGCGTCGAAGATCTGGGGCGGGCAGGTGTTCGGTGCCGACTCCAGTTCTGGTGGTGGGTGCGGGCGGCTCCGGCGGCGAGGACGACCACTTGACGGGCTTGATCGGAGAATCTCTCGAACACCATGACGCGCTCCCTCCCCAGGCGTCGCCGCGAGCGACGCGAACCGCTGCTGAATTCCCTGCTGCCCATTCTGGGCGGTGTGCAGGGGGTTATGGGTGGGATCGACGCGACCTCGCCACCCGCGGCCGTAATTGTGCTGTGACCTGGTGTGATGACATGTCCCCGGTTTGTGATGTGGGGGTGCGCGACGTGTCGGGGGAGTGCCGGCGCCGGGGTGTCAGCGGGCGCGCGGGTGTCTGTTTCGTCCGTTTTCGAGCCGTTTTTGAAAGATGTTGATCGACAACATGTTTCGGTAATCGATTGGTTAATAATGATTTACGTGTGTTGTGCACGAACGTCAGATTGTAAGGTTCGGAATGTGTTGTTGATCAACATGTTTGGATGTTTTGTGATTTTCGATTGTTTTGGGTTGTGTGGGGGTTGGGTGGTATGCTGTGGGTATGACATTGAGTGGCGCGGGAAGGCGAGGGGGCGGCGTGTCGGGCGCGTCCGCCCGCCTCCCCAGCCTCGTTAGGGTGTGGGGGACCGGATCGAACGGGGCGATTAAATACGCAGGTGAGAACCTAATTTCTGAAACTCAGAGGAGCGAAGCGACTCGATCGACGGCAACGGGAATGGACCCACTGCGAGCCGCGCAGCGGCTCCCTTGGCGGGGAGCGAAGCGACTCGCTCCGCCTCACGGCGCGGAGCGCCGTGAGCAGCGCCGCGG
>NZ_NSDZ01000020.1:0-9697 GCF_002300155.1 Rhodococcus sp. ACS1 | reverse complement strand
GACGACCTGTACGACGCGGCCCGTGTCCTCAACGACGCGATCGACCTGGTCGAACAGGTCATCGAACGTCAATCACCCATCGCGGGACACCTCAACGCGGAGTAGCGCGCACCCCGAAAACCCTGGTAAGAGGGTGCTTCCGCGCGGTGTTGACGCCTGCGCTGGCGACGGTTTTCGATGGGTGGTGCGCCCGGTGCAGACCATTGGTTGAGCGAAACCCGGAAGCACCCGTCGGCCGGGCGCGCTCACGCTCTGAGAGGCGCTGTGCCGGTTCCGCCTATCCGGTCACACCGGGGTGGGGGTGAAAGTCGCTGTGCGTGGCGCTGAGCGCTCGCCGTGTCGCTCTCGGCACCGACGGCACACACCGTCCGGCGGTGCGGAGACACCCGCCGGGAACACCGACCCGCATCCCTCGCATTCGGGGCGATCGTCGACGTCGGCGGAATCGGCCACGACGACAGGCGGTCGCGGAGCGCCGCCGGGTCGTCGTCGTCGTCGAGCGGAAACCGGCGCGGTTAGTTCTTCTTGGTTAGTACTTAAAGGATCGGGTGTCACCGTGACACCCGGTTTAGTGCACGGTGACACCCGGTTTAAGTCACCGTGATACCCGGTTTCACCGTGACACCCGGTTTCGGCGGAGTTATCCACAGGGTCGGCGGCGTCGAGAAACGCCAGGTCACGAGCGAGCAGGGCACGGGCGTCGGCGATCAGTTCCGGTTCGCTCACCGACGGTCGACCGTTGCGTCCGGCGAGCCGATCGTTCAGGTCCCGCGAGTGCTGCGCGATGATCAGCAGACGCTCACGGGCGAGCCGGTACACCTTCGGGCGGCGCAGCGGATTCTTGATCTTGACGCCGACGACGGACGTCGACGGGTCCTGCACTTCGATCAGACGGAGCTGGACGAGGGTCTTCAGCCCGCGTTGCACCGTGCTCTCGCTCATCCACGACGCACGCGACAACCGGGACACGGACGGGAACGCGTCACCCCAGGTGTCGTTGTCGCGGGACTCGTCGGCCAGGGTGAGCAGCAACATCTTCAGCCCGCCCCGCGACGCGGCCGGGACCGACGCGGGGAGCGCCAGGTCTGGGTTCAGATCGAATACGGCGGCCAGTGCTTGGATCGACATCTTCCGTTCCTTCCGGTTTCGCGTGTCGCGTCACCGGGGAGCGGGGAGGTTCGTTTAAGCTGCACCGTAAGCGCAGCAAAAATGAACCGGCCCATACCGGTTCGGGACGGTTGGTAGCCGACCCATCGCTTGCGCTCGAACCTAATGCCGGGCGGCTCAGTCGCCCGGCATTCAGGTTTTCTCGGTGTGTCACGCCGAGAACCGTTGCCCCCGTTGTAGATACCGCGTAGATACCGGGGTGAGTGTCGGCAAGGCGTGAACCCGTCGACCGCTCCCGGCGAACACCGGGCGTCCCGGAGACTCGAGTCGACGGCTCCACCCCTCACCGACACCCACCCCTCAGCACGCGATATTCCGGAAAACCCGTAGTTCCGCCACCGACCGGACTAGCGAAAACGGCAGGTCGGAACCACACCGCTGTCGTTCGAAACCCCCGCGACCGGCGAAAACTCGGGCTGTGGGCTGCTACTCTTATGAGCCAAGCCATCGACGCCATCGACGCCACTCCCCGTACCCCCCGTACGCGAGGACCACCGATGGCTACCCACATTTCGCACCACCACGCCCGCGTCGCCGCCCTGTCCCGCGACCGCGACCCCGACGACCCCGACCTCGTCGACGCCCGCCAGAACCTGAACACCGCAATGCTCGCCGCCCACATCGAAAAAGTGCTGGCGAAGGGACCCTCGCTCACCACCGAGCAATGCGAACACCTCTCCGCGCTGCTCCGGTCGACAACCGGCAGTGGTGATGCCGCGTGAGAAACGAAGCCACCCCCGCCGGGACGGGCGGGGGCGATACCTCGAAAACCACCAACGACACCGAGCCTAACGCGTCGACCAGCAGAATCACCCATGTCTGTAACGAGTGCGGCCGCGCAGTCGACGACGGCGACGGATACGTCCACATCCGCTACCCGAAACCGGGCGACACCCGCCGACTGCACTGGGAAATCCACCACCGCCGCTGTGACCCGAACCTCGACCGGTACGACTACGCGATCGCGGTGGAACGCGTGCGGACCCTGGTCCAGCTCGCCCACTGGACGCAACACCTCGGCCGCAAACTGTGGTTCCCCGCCACCGACTGGCCCGATCTCGTCGTCCGCGCCCTGCGGTCGGTCCCCTGGACCACCGGAGGCCTAGCGTGACGTACCTCCCGGCCGCCGTCGCCTACTACAGAGCCGGGTGGACGCCACTCCCGCTGCCCCCGAAACGGAAGCACTCACCACCGACCGGCTACACCGGCCGCGACGGACGGCGCCCCGACTCTGTCCCCGACGTCTACGCGCTCGCCGACGGCCACCCCGACGACGCGAACCTCTGCCTCCGCATGCCGGACACCGTCATCGGCCTCGACGTCGACGCCTACGACGGCAAACACGGCGCAGACACCCTCACCGAAGCCGAGAAACGGTGGGGACCACTACCCCCCACCTGGCGATCGTCGAGCCGCGACGACGACCCGATCAGCGGCATCCGCTTCTACCGGGTACCCGCCGGATACGAAGCCGTCGGCACCCTCCGCTTCCCCGAACTCGACCTCGCCGACATCGAAACCGTGCAGTGGTTCGACCGGTACGCCGTCGTGGCACCCTCCATCCACCCCGACCTCGACCCCGACGGGCGCGAACGCCGGTACCGCTGGCACGAACCCGACGGCGCCGTCGTCACCGACGACACCCTCCCCGACCCGGCGACGCTCCCCACCCTGCCCACCACCTGGCTCGGCGGACTCGCCTCCGTCCGACAACACGCAGGCGCCACCGACCCCACCATCCTCGCCGCGCTCCGACGACTCCCCGACGACGGACCACCCACCGGCGCCACCCTCACCCGGCTCACCACCGCGATCACCGACCTGGGCAACGGCTCCCGACACGACAGCACCCGCGACAACGTCCTCGCCCTCTACCGACTCCACGAGCAAGGTCAGGGTGTCGGCACCGCTACCGCGCTCGCCGACCTGTGCCAGCGGTTCGTCCGCACCGTCACCGCCGACGGCACCCGCACACCCGCCGACGCCGGACGCGAATACGTGCGATTCCTCGACGGCGCACCCCGACTCATCGCCGCCACCCCCACCCCCGACCACCACGCCGAGAACGCCGCACTCGCGACACTCGCCGGCGACCGTTCGCCGGCGACCGTCGACGACGAACAGGAATTCTGGGAACGCCGCGACGAACTCACCCGCATTCGCGACACCGCCTACAACCGGGGAGCCAGCCCGTGGGCGGTGTTCGGCGGTGTCCTCTGCCGCGTCATCGTCACCGTCCCGCCGTACATGGTGTTACCGCCGGTCATCTACGGCCGAGCGAGCGTCAACCTGTTCTGCGCCCTCGTCGGCCCCTCCGGTGTCGGCAAGGGCGGCTCCTCCGCCGTCGCCGCCGAACTCGTCCCACTACGACCCGAGATCGGACGCGGCCACGCCGGGTCCGGGGAAGGACTCGCGCACCTGTTCGCGCACAGCGAAGGCAAAGGCGCGACACGCGTCGTCGTCCGCGACTACGACGCGGTACTCGTCGACATCCCCGAGCTCGACACCCTCCGCGCCATCGGCACCCGCTCCGGAGCCACCATCCTGCCGCTACTCCGAATGGCGTTCTCCGGCGAAGACATCGGCCTCTCCTACGTCGACCCGACCCGACGACTCCCGCTCGGCGACCACGGCTACCGGCTGACGATGATCGTCGGCGCGCAACCCACCCGCGCCGACTGGCTCCTCGACGACGCCGACGGCGGCACCCCGCAGAGGTTTCTGTGGCTGCCCGCGACCGACCCGAACATCCCCGACCTCGACGACGCCGACCCGGTGGACCCGATACCGCTGGACCTGTACACGTCCTGGCCACGACGACAGCCACTGACGTGCATCACGATCCCGGCGACCGCGAAACGGACGATCCAACAGGCGAACCGGCACCGGCACGCCGGGAAAGTCGACGTACTCGACGGCCACGCCCTCCAAGTCCGCGAAAAAGTCGCGTACGCGCTGGCCATCCTCGCGAAACACGGCTACGAAATCACCGACGAAGACTGGGAACTGGCCGGAATCGTGATGCGCCGGTCCGACGCAACCCGCGCACAGATGCGACACACGATCGCGAAAAACGCGACCGAAGCCCGTAAAGCCGCCGGACACGCCGACGCCACCCAATCCGACGCGAAGGACACCGAAACCGAACGGCTCCGCGTCGGACGCACCTGCACCCGGCTCCGCACGATCCTCACGAACAGCGGATGGGTGAAACGGAAAACGCTGCGCCTGACGCTGACGCCGACTCAGCGACCGTGTTTGAACCTCGCGATCGAGCACCTCCTCACCGTCGGAGCCATCGAAGAACGGTTGACGAAGAGCGCAAACGGAGCCATCGGAAAGGAGTACCGATCGACGAACTGAAAATGGGGGAGACGGGTAGACGATCGTCTACCCCATGTGCGAAGTCTCCCCCCAGAACCCTTAGACATTTTGTGTGTGACCTGCTGTTTTGTAATCCACCCGTCCGCGCAATCACACAACGGGGGGGACGATCGTCTACCCGTCTCCCCCATTCTCGACGGAGCCTGAACATGACCGCGACACCCCCCAACCCACCCCCAGAACCGCGCGAACCACCCCTCCACCCCGACGGCATCCAAGCGTTGGCCCGCGCACTCGCCGACCGGCGCGCACGTGAGGCCCGATCGAACCGCAACGGCCGAACCGGCGGCCACACCGCGACACCCGAGGAGCAACGACCATGACATCCACCGAACAACCGACCGTCGAACTGAGCGCACTGCTGGAGAGTACGTACGGACACGACGGCCACTGCGACCACGACGACGGTCACTGCCCGGAGCCGATCCGCTGGATTCTCGCCGAGGCCACCGAACCGTCCTGCGTGTGCGGGCACTGCGTCGACGGCCCCGCCGCGCTGGCCTACTACTGCGACACCCACATCGCCCTCTACCCCGCCGCCGACCGCGACGACATCGAGAGCAACGCCGCATGGCGGCCGAACCGGTGGCTGTGGACGATGCTCGCCGACACGAACCCGATACGCATCCACACCGAACAGGAGCAACCGTCGTCATGACCACCTCGAGCCTGCTCGCGACGAAGATCTGGTACATCATCCAGGCGGCCATCGGCGCGATGCCCACCAGCGAATTCGTGGAGCGAATCGCGTACTGCGTGACGCACCCGGAGCACATCCAACCGACCTGGGTGATCGACCGCGACACCCGAACGTTCACCATCATGTGGGCAGGTTCCGCCCTGTTCGTCGGCGGTCCGGACATCCTGGAGTGGCTGTGCGACGACAGCAGTCGCGAGATGCCGGACGGCGGCTGGGTCACCCCACCCCCCGACAACGCATCAGAGCTGTTCGACGACGATGACGGCAACGCGTAAGCGCGCGTACACTACCAGCGCCCGCCGACGACCCCCATCGCGACGGCGGGCCACAGCTCGACTCGGTATCCGAAGCCAGCGCCGAACCCCCCACGGGGGCAACCCGGACCGCGCCGGTCACCATGCGACGCAGCGTCATTCCGCGCGCCGAAAAAGTGGTGAAAACCTATGAGCGAAACCCTGTTCCGCAACACCGAACTCCGAGCCGACGGCACCGGCAGAACCATCTACGGCGTCGCCGTGCCCTACGGCGTCGAAACCGAGATCCACGAACATGGCTCGACGTACCGGGAGGCCTTCGCCCCGTCGGCATTCCAACGCAGCCTGACCGAGAGATCAGGGAAGATTCGGCTGCTCATCAGCCACGACCGGGGCAAATTGCCGGTCGGCCGCGCCGTCGAGCTGTTCGAGCAGAGCGACGGTCTGCACTGCGCCTTCGCGATCGCGAACACGAGGGACGGCAACGACTGCCTCGAACTGGTGCGCTCGGGGTGCGTCGACCAGTTCTCGGTGGGTTTCGTGCCCATCCGATCCCGGCAGGCCGACGGCGTCACCGTCCGCACGGAGTGCTCGCTCCGCGAAGTCAGTTTGGTGAGCCACGCTGCGTACCCGGCCGCGACCGTCGCAGGCGTGAGACACGCGCTCGAGCAGGCGCAACGCATGTCCGTCGACACCGCCAGCCGCAGGCTCGAGATCCTGGTCAGAAGCGCGTGGCCGGACATCGCCGCCCGCGCCAGCGACAAGCTGCCTCATGGAGATGTGGAGTACGCCGACCCCGACGGCTATCAGTCGGACGGCAAGGCCCGCTACCCGATCGACACAAAAGAGCACGTCAAGGCGGCCTGGTCGTACATCAACCAGAAGGCCAACGCCGCCAAATACACCCCCGAGCAGCTCGCGAAGATCAAGGCGAGGATCGTCGCCGCAGCCAAAAAATTCGATATCAATATCTCCGAAAGTAGTTGATTCCCATGACAATCGACGTCCGGAGCCCGGTGTTCGAACGGCTCCGCAAGCTCACCCCCACCGAAGTCGTCGCCGAACGGGACCGGCTGCTCAGCGAAGCGCGGGGCATGCTCGAGCGCTCCGACGACGGGTACCTCACCGCCGACGACCAGGACCGGTTCGACCAGGTCGAGGCCGACATCGAATTCCTGGCGCACGCCCACCAACAGCGGGAACGCGCCCTCACCCTGTACAACACCGGAGGCTTCGAACACGGCTCCCACCACCCCGACACACCACCCGGTGGGTCGCAGAGCCGCACACGGCAACTCAGGGGCGCGCAAACCCTCACCCGAGATCAGTCGCTCGAGCAATGGACCCGCGACAACGGCATGAGCACGCACACCACCACGCACACCGGCGGTTTCGACCAACTCCTCAGAGGCCTCGTTACAGGCGACTGGACCGGCGCCGAGGAGGTCCGCGCGATGTCGGAGGGCACCCTGAGCGCTGGTGGAGCAGTGGTGCCGACTCCGCTCGCGGCCGAGGTTCTCGACTTGGCAAGAAATGCGTCGCAAGTGTTCGCCGCCGGGGCCACCACGGTGCCGATGACCAGCCAAACCCTAAAGCTCCCAAGGCTGGTCGGCGAAGGGGCACCCGCTTGGAGATCGGAAAATGCACCGATCACCGCAGGCGATCTCAGCTTCGACACGGTCACCTTCACCGCGAAGTCACTCGACCGCCTCGTCATCCTGTCGCGGGAACTGTTCGAAGACAGCGACCCATCGGCAGGCGATGTGATCTCGCAGGCGTTCGCCGCTCAGCTCGCCCTCGAGTTGGACCGGGCCGCGCTCCGTGGTACCGGCACCCCACCCGAACCGCGCGGTGTCCTCAACACCGCCGGAATCACCAGCACCGCACACGGAGCCGCAGGCACCGCGATCGGAAACTACGACTGGCTCCTCGACGCCGCCGGGGCCGTGGCCAGCAACAACTACACAGCGAACGCCCACATCGTGGCCCCGCGCACCGTCACGTCATTGCAGAAGCTCAAAGACCTGCAAGGAGCGTATCTTGCTGCGCCACAAGGACTTCTACCGATCCTCCCCAGCAAGCAGGTACCGACGAATCTGACCCTGGGGGCGTCGACGGATTGCTCGGAAATCTATACGGCGCAATGGAACATGCTCGGAATCGGTTTGCGGACCGGGTTCCGAATCCAGTTCCTGCAAGAGCGCTACGCCGACAACGGCCAGGTCGCGTTCGTCGCAAATCTGAGGGCTGACGTGCAGGTTCTCCAGGCCGGAGCGTTCGCGCTCGACACCGGGGTAAGGGGCTAGGCCATGGGCGGTTTCGAGATCCTGAAGTCGGCTCGCGCGGAGAACGCGGAGGCCGCTCGGCTGGCGCTCGACCTCGAGTCCCGTCGCCTGCTCGGCGGTGGCCTGCGGGAAGGCATCGAAGTCGAACGGTGGCGGGCACTCCCCGACTCCACCGACGAAGAACTTTCACTCTTGGGTGAGGGTGAGAGAAGGTGACGCCTGCCGAGGAAGTAGGGCGTCACAACGGCGGGGACCCCCCTGCTCGACGCCGACGCGCCCCGTTGTCCCTTTCGGGGCGCAGTCACCGAGCGGAGGGGTTCCCACCACCATGACGGCCGGGGGGAAGATTGGCGTCCGCAACCCCGGTCACCTGGTGGCCCACGCGGTCCGTCGTCGACCGGGAACTGTGCGTTGTTGTCATCCCGGTAAGGGCCACCATCGTGGCAACCTGCGACGCGACCGCGTGAGCCACCACACCTAGCACCACACACCGACACACACGCCAACGATCCACACGTTGCACTGCAACGCTGCTCGCAACGATGCACGCAACGGCTGCTGTGCCTCTGCCTGCCTGCCTGCCCTGCTGCTGTGCCCTTGCCTGCCCTGCTGAGAGCCCTGCTGCCTGCCTGCCTGCGCTGAGCTGCTGCTGCTGTGCCTCACGACGTTGCACACGTTGCCTCACACGACGTTGCACACGTTGCACGCAACGATGCAATGCCATTGCTGACCTGCAACGCAACGCATGACTCACGTTGCATGACTCGGTTCGCTCGACGCCAGCGACGCGCCATCCTCGAGCCCCACCAGCGCACACCGACCCGACGCCGACGCCGAGCACCCCCCGAAACGACACCACGCAAATTCAATTGCAATTAATTCGCCATTGTTTGCATTTATCCAAGCCATTTAATTTCACGTCGAATTAGTGCCATCCAATAAACCACAAACCCCATAATTCGAACTGCCGAACTATACAACGTCGAATTGTGTGGAGACCGATGGAATTGAATAACCCGCTAGGGTGCCGGGGAGGGGTGGCCAGGGGCTCGCGGCACCCCCCGGCTGACCCCTGAGTCCGTCTCGTTTCTCTCTATTGGAAAAAGTCCAGAAAAGGCCCAACGAAAACGCTTTGACCTGCGGTTTTGCAGCCGCGGTGCGAGTGCCCGGCCAACCCGAAACGCGCTCCGGAGGGGGTTCGGCGGAGTCGTCCCGGTGGTGAGCCGGGCGAAACCCTACGTTCCTATGGTTGTTCACAATGGCTCGAGGTGTTTATGAATTACCGAAAAAGAATGGTCGCAATAAACTTTCACGCCATTCTTTCAAGCGCCGATCGACCATTCTTTCGCCGTCAGAAAGTGGTCAAATTGACCACTTTTTCGGCATCGGAAAGTGGTGAATTTCGCCACTTTGCCCCGAGTGCTCAGCGCCGCGCGTGCAGCTCCTGTTCGACGTCGTCGAGGCTGAGCCCGTATCCGGTCTGGTGGCTCCCGGCGACGAGCCCTCGGGTGTTGCCGTCGACCAGGCCGTACGTGCCGTAGTCGAGTGCTTGGGGGTTCCGTGTGTGGGACTTGACGAGTAGCAGTCCGTGTCGTGCGGCGGCGCGGTGTACTCGGTGTTCGTGTGCGTTCATGGCCGGTGACTTCCTCGTGTGGTGGACGGGACATCGACCGTCCCACCGCTGGCGGGGCCGGGTCCACCGTGTCGGGTGCTCGTGTCACGCTCGGCGCCATGACGGATGACGAGAACCTGGACGGTGACCTCGCGATATTGCGGGCCGGTCTGGTCGCGTTGGCGCGGTCGGCGCGTCAGCTCGCGGAGCGGGTCGGCGAGGCCAGCGACGTAGACGACCTGTACGACGCGGCCCGTGTCCTCAACGACGCGATCGACCTGGTCGAACAGGTCAT